>PCCY01000001.1 GCA_002731875.1 Roseobacter sp.
TCCCAGCTGGCCCGATCCTCAAGCCGGCCGGGAGACTGCGTCAGCGGAGGCCGGGCCGGGGGCGGACCAGGGCGAGGTGCTGCTTCATCGGCGGCGCGGGGGGTGGGGGCAGGATCTGCTTCAAAAATCTGCGACCTATCGAACACCGCAATTTCTGAATCCGATATATACCCGTCGTAACTCTCTAGTGTCTCCCCTTCTTGTCCCACTCTTTCTTTTCTCAACCCGGACCCAGGCGGCGACGGGTTCTTTATGTCTACCTTCGCCTCCAATACACGGGGTTCACCGCCGTCTCTATTGGCAACAAACTCAGCCCTACGCTGTGCCTCTGCGCGGTCGCGCGTGAAAAAGATCCCCCCTATCCCACGCCGATCCTCAAGCTCAAGAGCGTCCCTTGCGGAAGACGTTCCGTGGTAAACGGTTTCTGGATTCCCCGACTCATCTACCACTTTCGTCCCGGCCAACCTACCCTCACCCGCACCCGCGGCGGCGCGGGGGGTGGGGGCGGCGTCGGCAGTACGCGGTGGCACAAGCGCGTCCACGTTCGCATCAGAGTATTGAACCCCAGCGTCGTCAACCCACTTATCTGGTCCGGTCTTCGTAACCGTTATTTCTGGAATAGTTGTCTCCAAAGAGGAACCAACAGCCTGCGACGAAGCATAAGACGCATCAACAGCCCGAGACTCTTCGACCCTCGGATACTCCGGGCCCATCGCTTCCGCGTGCTTGCGGTGCAGAGCCTCAACGGCTTCACGGTTCGACGTGGTCTCCAGGTCGATCCCGAGCTCGTCCAGTTCAGCACGGAGTTCGTCACGAGCGATACCGCGCTCCAGAACCAGATCCGTTTGTTCGTCGGTGTAGCGAGGCGAACCAGCAAGCTCGTCCGAGATCCCCTCGTAGAGGTCGTTGTTATCCACCGGACGCCCATTGCTGTCCTTCGGGCCACGGACTAGCGGGCTATCGGTCCAGTCGAACCCATCCATATCGCCCTTCGGAGGCGTGGTTTCCGCTCTCTTGCTCGCCGACCACTTGAGCCGGCGCCTGGGATTACGGAAAAGACCAGGGTGCGTTTGGGGCGTTACGCCAAAGTTTTTTTTCAACTCGCTGGCGAGCGTGGTTGGAACCCAGGCGCCCGACTCGTTTTGGCGAACCGTTGCAACGCCACCCTGCCGCTCCATCTCCGCAAGGATCGGGTGCCTTGGAACCTTCCCCAGTTCCGGCTCATCGCCGTAACGGAGCTCGTCCAAGGTATCCCCGAAATTCTTCTCCCACTGGTCGATTTCCCTGGAAAGATCTTCCGCAGTTGCATCGGCCTCCCGAGCCATCAGCTTCGGAAGCATCCGCTCCTGCAGCTTGGATCTGTACCAATCCTCGGCCTCCAGCTGACTCACGCCGAACTTGTCCATGATCGCCTGGATCGTGCGCGCACGGCCTTCGCGCCGAGCCGCCCTGGGGTCGCGATCCTTCGCCGCACGCAAACGCGCTTCCANTTGGTCGAGCGGCGTGCCCTCGGCTTCCGGCACCATCGGCTCTTCCGGTGCAGCGCCAGGCTCCGGCTCTACATCGTCCGCTGCCCGCTCTGCCTCCAGCTTGTCGATCTCCTTGTGCCGAACTGTATCCGCAGGCGTCGCCTTCGCCTTCGGATCGTAGGCGTCGCCGAGTTNACCCAGAAGAGTCCTTTTATGGAGCCATCTTATGCCTNCGCGGGGTATGGCACAGAAGCCCTTCAGCACGAGGAAAAGACTTCCCGCAGTCACCCCGAGCTGAAACCCTTCGACCGATCGCATGAAACGCTTCTCAATGCGCGAATCGTCTGGGTCTGTGCTGAAAGTGAAGTCCTTGATCAGATCCGATACCGGACCCTCCAACTGGGGGTACGTCTTCACCAGGGCATTGACCGCATCCCCCACAAACGGATCGCCGGGATCGAAAGCAACAGCGTCTGCACCACCAGCGCGAATCACACCAGAAGCCGCCCGGCCCGACTTGATCGCTCTTTCCCCGACTCTTTTCCCGATCTCATAGACAACGCCGCCGAGTTTCTTCATGGCTTGCGGTTGGCCTAATAAGGTGAACAGACCCAAGAACTGAGCCACTCCACCAGCCAGGGTACCGGGAAGTGTCTCTGGACNGTCCGGTAAAGGNATCAATGCTTCTGCAAGCGTGGGAACACCACCGCGACCGTCTTTGCCGTAATACTCATCACCCGAAAGCCTACGAACTCGTGGCTTCCATACGTTCGGATTCGTGTCAGGATCTCGGTCGAACACAACACCACCGCCGAGACCAGTGGCTTCGTCGGCACCGAGGAGATTTCGACGAAATTCTCCTTGTGCTTGGTCAACCTCATAAGCAATATCCCGAGCTGTGCTAAACGGCCCGTGTATTAAACCCTCGACCCCCTGGCCCAACACCCTCCCGGCTTCGGACAGGAACCCTGGGCCACGGGCACGCATTACCTCTTCGCGATCAGAGATCCGACTCTTGCTCAGGCGTCGCTTGGCGCCCTCGATGTCATAGTCGTCTCCATAGACTCTGCTCTCCACAAGATTGCGGAAGCGCCGGTAGTGCCCACTCTCCGGCGCATTGGGCTCCCAACGCTCCCTCATGGGATGAGTGGCCGGCAGAAGAGGCGGCGCTTGCACGCCAGGCTGCTCCCCCCCTACCGGCCCCGGCGCCGCCCCACGAGCACGAGGCGCAGTTGCCGGTTGAACAGCAGGAGGATTCCCCTGCGCTATGCGTTCACGGACGCTGCCAGGATAAGAAGAAGCGGCCATCAGCTATCTCGTATTCTCTGAGCTGTTACTCGCCTCTGAGCTGTTACTCGCATCGGAAGGAGGTTCAGGCACACCTGAAGCGCCGAGGTCGCCCCTAATGAAATCTACCAGCAGCGTCGACCCACGCTCCTTCGCTTTGTAGAAATACGCCTTTTCCTCAGGGGTAGCGTATGGAGAAAGAGTCCCCTTGCTGATTCGTCCAAGCAAGGCTTGGAGCGGTACCCTAACCGACGCGGGGGGAATCCACCCACCACCCATTTTTTCATACTGGGACTCATCCAAAATCCGGTTCAATATCTTGACATCATGCAGCAGGACCGAATCCTCGCCCCTGAGGCTTGCTACCGCAGGATCACCAAAGCCAGCCTCGACTTTCTGCCAATTCGATTCATGCGGCGTGTCCTGCCAGGTTAGTTTGCCCGTTTCTTCGTTCCACACCCTGTACTGCTTACGGCGCGTTGCCGGGTTCCACTGACTAATAGCGACCTCTGACGCACCACGCCTGTAAACCTTGTCGCCTGTCTTGTCGGGAGTCTCCATCGCATCAGCAAACCAATGCGGCTTATCCGGTGTCCGTATGAACCGATTCTGCATAGGGTCCCAAGTCTCTTCCCACATCGGCCTTCTACCCTGACCAGTCGGATCTGTTATGCCGTGGGCATCAGCCGTGCGTGTCTCGCCCGCATGATGCACCCTCTGGGACGCGGCACCGATCCGGTCGCGCATCTGGTGATGTAGAAGGGTTTCCACAGGGTTCAGATTCCGGCCCTCGAGCACTGCCTGGAGTTGAGACCGTTCAATCTCTCTCATGTAGTCCCTCGCTGTAGTCCACTCCTCCGACTCCCTAAACCTCTCGCCTGGACTCTTCCCTGTAAACTTCGACGCAATGGCCCCGGCGTAGCCGAACACCTTTTCCGGCCAAGAAACCTTGTTTTCCGGCGGGAACAGAATGTCGGTCCCAGGGATCCACATACCCTTACCGCGTTCCGGTAAACGATTCGGCCCGCCCCCTCGGCCAAGAAGCAGCGGCTGATGAATGTCCTGGCCCAGGAGTGACTTGGGGTCCGGTGCATTCGGATCCCCGCTGAAAGAGATCGTTTCCCCAGGCTCAACCGTCGCGATGACGTTCTCGCTCCGCCCGGTATCCGGCACGGTGTATGCGCCCGGTTCTTGGTAGCTCCCGATGTACTTCGTGATCGGAGAGCCTTCACCGAAACGCTGCGCCACCAGATTCCGAACGCCGCCTTGTCGGTTGATCTGGCGCGAAGCATTACTGGGTACAGGGGGCGGCTGCAGGTATTCGTTTGGGGCCATCGCCTGGTTGACGTTCCCATACTTTCGCTGCGGNTCNCGNTNCNCCATCAGCANNNTGAACNNNCCTANTGTNNNGATTGGNTNNANATNCATNNNCTCGCCCAATTTGCCGACGATCGCTTGACCACCAATCGGGATTCCAGTCTGCTGAGTGATGAAATCCATCACTGCACCCCGTGGNTGAGTGATGAAATCCTGCACTGCGCCCCGTACCCCTTCGGCAGGGGTCGGGCCCCCCAAAACATTTTTTACACCCACCGCGGCGCCCCCCACCATATTCTTGANCGCAAACATCGGGTCGCGAGCCTCTTCAGCCCCTTCCGCCACCTTGCCTAAGATACTGGTCGCATCGCTCACCTCACCTGCGGCACTGGCCGCATCGCGCACCTCACCTGCGGCACTGGCCGCATCGCTCACCGTGCCGATTTCGGCCAGCGCACCCAAGGCGTCACCGAGGTAGGACTTGATCGCTGTCCTAACCACCGTCTTGCCCAGGCCACCAGGGTTTTTCGCCTGACNCTTCCCACGCTTGAGCATATCCATCCCGATGTACCTGGAAGGATCATCCTCTGCACCGCCGAGAATGTTTAATACGGTCCTTCCCAGGCCACCAGCGNCGCGGCCAGACGACAGCCCCTGCTGCAGGAAGGGAGACNCCCCGGAATGTCCGTACTGACTAGGTTTCGCGCCGAACATCCGATACCCCCCTACCCAAAGAGCACACTCAGGTTCGACGANNTGCTCTTGCCCTTACTTNTCATNACAGGCTGACCGATGAACCCGGAGTACTCAGCGAGGCGCTGCGCCGGCTCGTACTGCGCGAAGTTGAACCGTTCGACCAGGTCACTCAGCACCTTCTGNGCCTGATCCTGGCGCGCTTGCCCCACACCCTGAAGCATCTGTGAATCAAGGTAATCAGCCTGGGCAAAGGACGGAGCCATCTGTGCTGTCTGTATTTGACGGCCACGCTCTGCACCGTAAGCCCCGCCGTACAGGTTCTGCGCCAGGTCGCCCAGGCCCGTCGCGAGCTCGCCCTGGGCCCGGCCCATCGCAGCTGTCTGCGCGTTCTGCCCAGCGTCTTGCTGGGTGCGACCCATCGCGAATCGCGTGTTCAGCGTCGGCATCACCGACTGCTGGAAGTTGCGTGTCATCCCTCGAGCACCCGCGTCGTACATCCCCGCCAACCAGGGATTGCTTTCCGGCGAGAGGTAGTCCCCGGCAAGCGTCGATCTCATCTGGTCTTGGGCGCCTTCCATCAACGGCGAACCACGTGTTGCCCGCTGCTGCTGCGCCCGCAGGCCCATCAGTTGAGCGGGATCAAAGCCTGCAACACGGCCGGGACCATACTGGTACGGATCACCCTGAGAAAGAGCCTTCCCCTGCGCGTAGATATCCTTCAGGTATGGCTGCTGCGCTACCCACGGCTGGCTATTTTGCCTTGAACTAGACGATCCGCCGGATCCCATTACCCGCTCCTAACCGACAATCACCAGGGAGAACTTCTCACCCCCAGCGGCCGATCCATGCGTTATCTCTACTTGACCCGCTACACTGGTCGCGAAAACATCAGTTGTTCTCGCCAGCACTGCGGCCGAAGCGTTCTGCGGAAAGAGTAGCGCCGAACCGTCAGACCTTGCTGGCGAAAACGGCACAATCGTCTTCGACTCACCGGCATCCAAAGTCACCACAAACGTGTTGTTCGTCTTCCCGTTCAGGATCCCGTTGACCGCCTGCGCGATCTTTCTGGAGTGCTCCGCAGACTCGTGCCAGAACTCCGGGGGAGACTCAGTGCGCGCGTTCGGCTCGTAGCTCATCTCGCCGCACTCCGCTGGAAGTTCACATCAAGCCCCACAGCATTCGTGAACCCACCATCCAAATTCACGCGAAAAGCGTGGTACCGGCCGTCGCTTCGCATCGAGCAACTGCCATTGCCGTCTACCGGACGTGGGGGACCAAAATTCGTTGCGGCAGTGGACCGGGATATTCCCGCCACCTGGATCGTCGGGTCTACCGATTCCACCAAGGGACGAGCGGAGGAGATCATCGAGCGGTAGCCCGGTGTCATCTCNCGCCGCCCTGTCTCCANCACGGCATCAAGATTCGTCCCCGTGAAATCCGAGAGCCTGTAGGAAGAGTCATAGGCGCCCAGGCCGCGGACCCCGTAGCCCGCCAGCCTGGAATCCAGCGACAAGAGGCCCGCCGTGTCGACTGCATCAGGGTCAGCCGTCGTACCTGCTGAATCCAGCGTTACGCCCGCCCCGATCGCCTCGACCAGGAGCTCCATCTCCAACTCGCCGTGCGACCAGCGATTCAATCCCCAGTCGTAAATCAGCAACTTGTTGGGACGGCCCGCTGTGTTCCCCGCCCCTGGGTAGGACACCCAGATACGCTGGTTGTCGGCGTCGGCTACCGCCGATACCCGGTCCAAGTAGGCGCTGTCCAGATCTGCCAGAAAGGTCTTGTTTACCCGATCCCGCCCGATAGGCTGGGAGACTGAGTAGTCGAAAAGGTAGAAACCGTCCTCAGAGAGGTAGAAAACCTGGCGACCGAACGGTACGGCCAGACCGGGAATCAGCAGGCCACGCAACGGGTCCACCTTGTTCAGCTGGAAGACCACGTCGCCACCGCGGTAGTCCGCACGCCAAATCGCTCGCTCTTGGAAGATCGCCCCAACCTCGGAGCCCGTCGCCACGGCCTGGACCGCCCCGCCNTCACCCTCGAGGACTTGCCGATCGCTCTGCACCGCCACTGCGGAATTGCTCCCAAGCGTCGGCCAATTGAACGGGTCAGCGATGGCAGACCAGTGGATCGCATTCTCCGCCAAGCCGTTCACAGCGTCGAAGGTGTTACCGAGCATGAGGAACGAGCCCACCACGCCAGCGTGCGCTGCGCGTGGGGCCGAACTCGTGGCGTTCCCAAGCTGCGCGAACTCAGTGCTCGTGCCCAGCGTGTAATACTGCGAGTCATCATTTGGGTTAACGGCGNTGGTCACGTTCCCGAAAGAGACGAACTCCCAGCGCGTGGCCTCAGTCGCGTTGTACCCACCACCCGTTGTCCGCGAGGCGTCGAATGTCGCGCCGAACATCCGATAGAGCTTCGTATCTGTCCCGGCGAAGTTGTACGGGTTCCCTGCCGGGTCCACCACAGCGATCCCACCGCGAGGACGCCCAGACAAGGCCGTGAAGGCGCTGATGTTCGACAGCCCGCTGATACCACTGTAGCCAGCAGAATCCGTCACTGTGTTCTTCGCCGTGGTCAAGCCGGCGTTGGCAATAGCCGGAAGATCGGGAAGGTACTCGCCAAAAGCCAGGCGCTGCATTTGCTTGGGCATCAGCGCACCTCGATATCCGGCTGCATCCGCAGAGGACCGTGACCACTGCGAGCACGCCACTCCTGTTGGCGTGCGCCCTCCTTCGCGCGGTCAAAGAGCTGCCCCCAAACGAGGGTCCGCTCATCTGCCCCGAGGTAAGGCGCTGAGTGCATCAGAGACCCGTATAGGAGCGCGTCCGAATACTCGCGCAAAAGGATGTTCGTCTGATTGTCAGGCCCCAGGTGCTGGGTGCCGCTCTTGTAGAACAGAGTGTATCCCTGTGCGCCGGGCTTCGGACCGATGTAGACCCGGTTGTTGTGGAACGCGCCGACGCGCGGGTAGGCGCTATCCCCAGCCTGCGTCTCCGATGCCTTCTGGAGACTCGCCACAATGTCGAACGAAGACACGGTGACCGAAGGCAACGTATCGCTGTCCCAGCGCAGAAAGAAACCTTCCGCATAGTCCGCTGGAAGGTCGATGTATTCCTGGCCAGCGATTGCCGTGCCTGTGGCAACCGCGTCGTTTAGCCTCAACGGAAGGTCGCGCTGGAGCTCGCACTCGCAGAGCCAAATGAAATCGGGGATCACACCAACGAGATCATCTCGTGCCAGCCAGTCAGAGACACCCTGCACAAGGTTGTCGTAGTCCTGAAATGCCGACACCGCCTAGCCCCCTGAAGTGCTTGCGCTGAAATACTCCCGATTTGGCCGCTTGGAGATCCGGCCGGGGGCCGTGCGGAACTTGATCCAGTTCGGATCGTCCAGCTTCGCGGCGATCTTCGGCCAATCGTTCCGGTCGAAGATACTGATACCATCCTCGCGCATCAGTCGATGCACTTCCACGAGGGGGATACTCGCCACCTTCCGCATATCGCGGCTTGGCGTGTACCCATCGTGACCCGAAGTGTAGTCCGCAGCATTCGCCGCAAGGACCGGAGCCACGTTCTGGGCCGTCTCGATTACAACGTCCCCCGTGGAACGGTCCTCGTGGAACACCGTAACCGGACCATCCTTCGCGATCTCGTTCAGGACGGCGCGGTTGGGCTTGCGGCCATAGGCCCCCCTTCCGCGAACAACCCCGAGACGCGATACCAGGTCGCGGTAGCGGCCCCCGAGATCAGCCACCAGCAACGATCCCAGCGAGCGGAGTTATCGTGTAGTGGGTACCAGCACCGGTAGAGATGATCCTGTAGTACNCATTCCCGGCCACGTTGATAACAACAGAATNCTGCATAGCACCGATGCCTATGCCANTCGTCAATGTCGCCGCACCGACGCCATCCTGACCAAGGACAATCACTGCACCATACCCATCACTGGCTACAAGNGCGACATGCACCCACTTGGGGTTGTCACCGTTGCTCAACGGGGGGATCGCAATTTGCACGGAAGAACTCGTCCCCGCAGTCCCGCCAACCGAAGTCCCACCAGGCTGAATAACCATGTTCTTCCCCTACTGCCTAAATACGAAGGTGGCCCACAGGNNCTCATNTGNCTGCCCCGCGCCGTCGTTTNNCAAAGACACCAGGCTTCCAGCCTCCAGAGCAGGGCCGTTGGGTGGCACCAAACGTACGAAGCCGGTGTTCTGGCCCGTCGCAGCGGGAAGCGTCCAGGTNTCGATTGTCACCGCGGAAGGAGTGNGGGAGTTTTGGTACNTCACCGTCAAATCAACGTCGGCGTCAAGCGTGTTATTGACGCTGTAATTGACAGAATACAATATGGCCGCTTCAGGAACGAGGACGGGGATCCAGTNGGCATCGTCATCGAGANNCATCGCNTCACGGCAGTTACAAGAGTGGAAGAAATTCAATGAACTCATCTCTTTATTACCGCCGCGTAATGTGCGTACTGTNNATTCGTATTCGTTGAGCTGTCCTGTCTCAACTCCAACACGTCGCCAGTCTTGACGTGCATCGTTGGAATACCAACCCTAGTTGTGGCGTTGTCATCCAAACCTGCTGGCTGTGTCCAGCTCGCCTCAGTAACGCCACTTGGGTTGTCCTTGTTGAACACGTTCAGTTCCATGAGTGACGTACCACCACTTGAGGAGGCACCGCGACAGATGTAGATCAAATGTGTCAGTTGACCACCCTCTGGCACTAGGATTTTCTCAGGAGAATGGCCCGTATCACTGGTTGTGATCGACATCCATATAAGACTGTAGTTGTTGTAGCTTCTCATTTGAAACCTACTTCCGTACTACCACGNCNACATGGCCTACACCCGTACTTGCATCGGCCCTCTCGTCGGCGTCGTCTGACGTTTTGACTCCAATCCTATCGCTCGCCCGAACCTCTAACGGGGGCCTGACAGGAAGTTCAATGGCCTCATACGCGGCCATGGCGGGGAACTCTACATCTGCGGAGTCGTCGNTGTAGNTTCCGTTGCGGGNTANGAAAACAGTAANTTTGANGGTGTCTACTGCTGGCGTAACGGCCGTCGCGGGAGTGAGGATAATGGACACGACCTTCCCGTTGAACGGGACACACGACCAGGCGCGANGAGTNCNNGNCGTTCANATCCCCTAGCTGAGTAAACTGAAGGAAGTAGTCTGTTGCGGGTCGCATGAATTTCCCCCGCGGTCCGCGGATGCCTCCGCTTCACGGTGTTTATGTGATGAGCGGGAGGCCCGCCGAAGCGGACCCCCCAAACCCACCCCCTGAACCTCCTACGAGGAAGTCAGATCGTCCACCACTCCGTTACCGGACTGGTTCTTGCCCACGAGCGTCCACTCGCAAAGCAGCTGGCGCTGCTCCGAGTCGCCCGTCTTGCTCAGAGCGTGCTGGCGGAAGTCCCGCAGGTACGCCACCGACCAGAGCTCCGGCGTGAAGGCGAANGCCTGATTGGTCGCCTGGAACCGATTCGGCACCACGGTGTGTTCACCGAAGTCCGAAACGTACACGTCCACNGCGGCGANCAGCCGCTTGTCCTCGCCCTTGTCAAAGCGCGTCGAGTTCCCGGTGAATCCCGAGATGACCGTCTTGTTGAACGGGCCCGTCATNATGATCGACGGGTTNCCGCCGTTCGTCCATGCACCCTGGATCACGCCCTTCAGGTCGCTCTCCAGCAGGGGCCGCAAGACCGCCGATCCTCGCGCCGTCGCATTGAAAACCGTGCCGTCCCACCCCGTCGAGGTGCTCCCGCTCCGATTCTCGTGCGTACCGAGAAGCGACCCGGTGTTCGCCAGGTTGTCGTCGAAGAACGCCGAAACCGAGGCCGACTCACCGGCCCCCGTGTCGTTCGTCCGCGCGACCGCCGTGTTGTTCACGCCGACGCAGGAGTGCTCGAGGTCTCGCTTGAGCTCCTTACTGCGCTTGGCCAGCTGATAACTGAGCTCTGATTTGCGGCCCGCCTTGTCCACCGATTCCATCGTTCCGGTGACGGAAACCGTCTTGCCGGAGATCTGGCAGTGGTTGGAAACGCGGATCGTCGGGGTTGCCGCCAACGCCGAAGCGTTGTCGCCTTCCACCAGCGCGTTCTCCGCGGCTGCTGCGAGTTGATCGACTTGCCACTCGTGCTTGGTGCCCGAAGCGGTTCCGCGACCCGCCATCGACAGGAACGGAGTCTCCGTGCTGTCGATCGCGTAGATGATGTCCGAGAGATCCTCCCTCAGACCCTTCGCGTCGATGGTCTCAAACGTATTTCCAGGCTGGGCCATTAGAGGAGTCCCCTCATCAAGGCAGCTGCGTCATCCACCGACCCTGTGTCGGCCAGGCGATTGCGAAGTTTTTCTACACCCTTCGCCTTCTCCTGTTCTTCAGACAAAACTGCCGCGTCCTCCCGAGCCCCAGCCCGCAACGTGCGAGGCAAGAGTCTCAGGCGCTTTTTTACTCCAGGCTTCTTCGCCTGAAGCTTTTCCCACTGGGCAGCCCGCCAGACGGTAAGAATGCTTCGCGCGTCTTCCAGCGCGTCAATTTGATCCTGGGGGTATCCGGTCTTCACCAGGTAGTCCGTCACCTCGGTCATCGCTACCCGGCCCTTGTCTGCTTCTTTCCAGTCAGGGCGAAGTCGGTAGAGCGTCTGAACCTGCTCTTGTCGCCACGATTGGTGTTGAGTCTCGGACTCCCCATCGCGGCGCTTCATCTCGGCGTCCATCGCATCGAGACTGCGCTGCACGTCAGCACGTCGCGCGTCACGAGACTCGCGCTCTTTCAGGTACTGGCCAGGATCGGTCTCGCGGAGCATCTCCCAATCGACATCGGGTTCCGCTTCGACCTGAGCGATCAACGCCGCGGTGACCTTCTGGAGATCACCCAGCCGCTGATCGTGCTCGCTCTGAAGCTGCTGGCCGAGGCCCTCGTAGTGGAGCCTCGCCTCTTCGCTGTTCGCCGGTTGGCTCTTGTATGCCTGGATCACTTCTGCGAGAGGAACTGTCCCCTCGCCATCGCGAGACGGCACCTGGAGATGATCGAGGAACTCATCCTCCTCGACATCAAAAGCCTTGGCCAGATCGGAAAGCGTTTCGACCGGATCGAGGTCTTCGTCCTCCGAGCTCGCCGCTTGCGGCTCCGGCTCAGTGGGCTCATCGACCGGCGTCTCACCCGCTTCCGGCTCCTTGGCCGGATCGGCCTGCTCCGGCTCCTGAGCGGAATCCGGCGCCTCGCCCTCACCACCCGGTACCTCCGGGGCTTCCGCCTCGGTGGTGGGGGGGGGCTCGATGACACCTTCTTGCTGAAGGAAGCTGCTGAAGCGGTCCTGAAGGTCAGGGTCTACAGAGGTGATCGCGCCTTCGGCCAATCATTCATGTCCGACGCTCGCTTGGTTCTGAGACGCAGCCGAAAGTAGTTTGCCGGTTTCCAGATAACTTCGCAACTGCCGGCGAAATTGGGCCAGCGCGTACAACTGGACGTGGCATTCCTCGCGCAGTTCGTACTCGCTTGGGCCACTGCTCTTCCAGAGTGAGGTGTAGTGGGACTCGATGTCCTCAAACGCCTGCTTCACAGCAGGATTTTCCATCACCCCATCAGCTTGCCGGGCCAGGATCAGAGACTCTTCGTCGGTCATTCTTCCTCTTCCGTATCCTCTTCAGGTTCTCCTTCACCTTCCAGACGGCCAGTCGATGCCACCAGCGCGGACTGCACCTGGGCGTCCTGCGAACCACGGGCAATCCGCTCCTGGCTGGCCAAACGCTCCAGATCCACCTTCTCCTTGAGCGCAAGCTCGCTCGCCCGGTGATCCACGATGTTCTTTTCCTTCAACGTCTTCAGCTGCATCTCGCCAGCTCCGAGCTCCGCTTCGGACTGAGCCTTCATGGTCTCGACCTTGAGCTTCTCCATATCAGGATCCGGCGCAGGCGGCGGGGGCTCTGCCCCATCGGGATCTTGGAAGAAGAGATCCGGGTTGGGGTAGCCCATCGCCTCGGCCATCCGGGTAGCGGCGTTGTAGATGTTCTTCGGCGTCACCAAATAGTTCATGCCGCCCTGTTCGATCATCTGCCCCTGGATCGTCATCAGGCCATTCAAAGCCTGAATCTGCTCCCCGGCCTTGCCGGCGCCCAGGCCGACTTCAACCTCCACGTCAAACTCAAAGTCGAAAGTGCTGGGATCGATCTCCATCCACTCGCCCGAAAGCCTCACCTGGCGCTGCTTCGTGTCGTTGGTCGCCATGATCTCAAACATCTTGCCGAACAGCTGTTTCAACCCGGTACTCGCGAAGATCCGCGCGATCAGTTCGATCTTCTGCTGCTTGGCACCCTCGAGGGAGGCCACCGCTGCGGCCGTGGTGTTGGAAAGCATCCCGGCATCGAGATCCTGACCGTGGGCCATCACCCCCGTGCGGTTGCTCCGAACCTGCTCCAGGTACTGGAGCACCGGGAACGTGTCACGCGGAAGATCCTGCGTAATCATCGGCTCGATCGAGCCAGGCGCTCGCTGGCGCACGAGCCCGCCGGGCCGCACCGTCAGGAGATCATCGATCTCGACCATACCCTCGGTGATCGCCATCCGCGGGTTGTTCGCGAGATAGAGGTGGTCGAGCATCTGGCGAAGGATCGTGCTGCGGATCACCTGCAGATCGGTCACCAGATCCGCGAGGCTCTGGCCGTAGAACTTGTGCGGCATCGGGATCGGCGTGATCGAGCAAAACGGATTGTGATTGATCTGCTCGTCATCGATGATATAGACGGGCGAATCGCCCACCACCAGGAACTTGCGGAGCTCCGAGTAGCCGTCCCCATCCTCATCGACACGCGCGTAGCACTCCGTTGTCCAAATCTCGCGCGAGGCCACATCGGTGCGCGGCCCGGAATCCGAGGGGTAGTTCTCGTCGTCGCTGCGCCTGGCCGACCGATTCGGGTCGAACTCTGGACCCATGTCGCCTTGAGGCAGAGCTGCCAGGAGATCCGCCGGGTATCCCTGGGCCACGAGCTCGCTGATCGTCACCTTCTTCCGATGGGCCGAGAAGGGTGTGTCGTCGTTCAGCTTCGCGGAGCGACGAGCGATGAGGAACTCCTCCGGGGGGATCGCGTCCACGCGAATACGACGGTCGTCCTTCATTACCTGCAACTCGATATCGTGGAGCTTGACCTCTTCGTTCAGGCCGGTGTCCACGTCCTGCATCAAAACGGTGCGCTCCGCCAGTGAAGTCGGCTCCACACCATCTCGATCGAGCACCATGATGACCTCTTCGTAGGTCAGGCCCGAGTACCGCTCGACCATCGGAATCTGGCGGTTGTCGAAATAGACCTTGACGATGCCGTTCTTTTCCAGCAACGCCGTCTTGAACCAGTCATACAGAATCTGAAAGCCGTCCATCTCGTGGACGAAAACATGGTTGACGTATGCCGTCGCCAGGTCTGCCTTCCGCTGATCCTCTGCACGCTTCGGCTTGAACTGCACCACCTTGGCCGAGCCGGTGAACATCCGCATGAGCGAGGGCATGGCCCACTCGACCACCTCGAGGACATCCATCAGCACCACCTGGCTGCGGTCGCGCTGCTCGTTTCCGAGCTTCTTGCCGTAGTAGTAGTCGAGCGCCCGCTGCTGCTCACGCGCGATCTCGCTACCGACGCCGCCGATCGAGTCGGAAATCTCCCGTGATAGTATCCCCTTGACCTCATCGACAGAGAGTGCGCGGATCTCCTGCCCACCCTCGCGCGGACGTTCAGCGATCACGCCGTCCGCGAACTCCGGGTTGGAAGCCACACCCACGCCGCTGCGTATTGCCATCGCCAGGTCTTGCTCAGTGAGCTCGGTCGCCATCGCTTACTCCTTCACCAACCCCACGCCAATGCTCTGCAGGGCCCTAGGCATCTTTGGCACCCGGATCGGGGGCCGATCTGGCCGCTTCGCTACCTGGATACGATGGATCTCGGTCTTCAGCGCCTCCATCTCTTCCCCCTGTAGTGAAAGGCGTTTGTCAATCTCCTCAATTCGCCCCTTCAGCCCGCGGAGCTCGATCGTCAATGCGGCACTCATACAATGTACCGCGTATCGGGTTGCTTGATCTCCCCCATCCGCTCCGGCGCCATCCCGACCGCCAGGGTCCGAAGCGCATCCGCCCCGTGGCTGGCCCAGTTGTGCTTCGGCCGGTCCCGGTACAGCATCTCGCCGCCCGGCCCCCGCTCGTTCTCGATGGGAGCCTTGATGTACTCCCGAAGCGCCTGGAGACCACGGCCACAGTTCTTCTCGTTGATCCAGACGTTCCGCAACAGAAGCCGAGTCGCCTGGATGCCATCCTCTAGCGACAACTTCGGGACCACCCGCATCCGAAGCCCCAGCGAGAGCGCGGTCTCCAGGCGGGACTTGCCCGTGCCGAGCTCGCGGACCTTCGCATCGTGCGGCGCCAGCACATCCTCAATGATGTACGGCTTGTCGCGGATCACCTTGGCGTAGTGCTCCAGGCCGTGGCCGGAGTTCTCGTAGTAATCGATCAACCGGATCTCGCGGCCCACCCGCTGGGCAAACCACATCGACGTGGCATCACTCATCCCCAGGTCAAAGGCCACGGTGACAGGAACCTGGGGGGCCCAGGGCACCTTGCCGATCCGGCCGTCCTTCGATGCGTCGGAAAGGAGTTCCCCGTAGTAACTACCCACGAGCGGAGCATCGAAACTACAGTTGTACTCCTGGTCGAAGAGCTCCTTCGGCATCTCGGCCTTCTCCGCGGCGAGAACATCTTCTGGAACCACCCCCGTGTCCCTCACACGCAGCAACTGGTAGAACCAGCGATCATCCGATTCCGCCAACTTCGCCAACTTGTACCCGTGGTTTCTTCCCCGAGGCGTGTAGGCGAAGACCGCCCACCCGTCATTGGCAGCGAGGATCGGACGGATCAGCTGCCACGCCGCCGGGTTTTGGAGGGCGTACTCGCTGAAGACACAGCCCACAGGATTCGCACCCACCAGACGGTCAATCTGGTCACACCCAATCACCTGGTAGATGGAACCGCCGTGAAGCCACAGCGACATCTCGTCATCACGCTTCCGATACCAGGAACCNTCCGGGAAAGCCTCGAGGAAACCGTGGCCCTCGTTGTCGCGACCCTCCCAGATAGCCTTGCGGCCCTGGGCGTAGGTGGGGAAGAGGTGCCAGTAGATCCCAGGACGAACGAATGCCTGCACGGCCATCCAGTGCAGGCCCGTCATGTCCTTGCCAGCCCGGCGGTGCCAAACCGCTACCGCCCTCTTGCAACCACCCTCAAGCGCATCCCATAACGGACGCTGGTATTCACGCGGCGTCCAGTTGTAGGGAAGCGTGATCTCAGCGGACACTCACGCAAACTTCTTGCTGTAGTCGCCGGGGTTGTCCATCGGCGGCACACCCGGAGTGCTCCGGTCCATCGACGGCGTGTCCTCACTCGTAATGTACTGATCCGCCGGCTGATCCACCGGACGGGGCGTACCGCTCGTCTGGTTGTCTTCCGGGTGATCGTGCGGTGCCGGTGTCGGAACGGAATTCTCGCTGTATCCAGGCATCACTACCCCCCCTTGCCCTGAATTGGGCTCTGCAAACGTAGCCCAAGCCCTGGCTATTGGCCCTCCAGCATCTCCTTCGCCACGTCCACCGCGTCCAAAACCTCCCGCTGCGTCTCGCCATCGGTCAGCCGCAGGATGTTGATCGTCAGACCCCCACCGCTCGACTCCTGCTTCACCGTCTGNGCCGCACGGCCGTGCGCGAACTCCAAAATCCTCGTTGCAGCACTCACCCGGCTGTTGGGAGGGGCGTCCAGGTTCTGCATCACCTCCACCAACGTGCCAATCGCATCGTCAGTGTGAGCCTGGGCCAACTGCGCGAGCTCCAGAGTCTCCCCCTCCTCAAACGCCTTCGTCACCTCCGAGGGCCTCATCGGATCGATCCGCCCCCTCGCACCCGCCATCTTCAACCCTGTCTTGTGACCCATCGTCGCCCTCCTACTATCAGTAGTAAATGGAGAGTCGCGTCATCGCGTCATCACGTCACTCTCNACCATTGAAACCAAAACCCGAACACCCTGCAGCGCGTTCAGCAAGATCATGTAGAGCTCCAGCGTCACCGTCTCCGGCAACTCGCCCATCTTCAACTCTTCCCGAACATAGGCCGCAGCGTCCAGAACCTCGTCATGTGCCTCGATGATCGGCCTCCGACCCACCCATTCCGCACCATGGTGCTCCCGGCCCAGCCGAAACTTCAGATCCACCGCCTTTTCGGCGTCCAGATCAAGCAAAGCACGCCTGTCCTGAGCTTCAATCGTCATTTTCGTCATTTCACCCCGCGATGACCCACCGAATAGTGGTTCCCATCGGAAAAACGGCCCCCCCAGCAGCACTCCACCGCCTCGCCGTCCCACTCACCGCTCAAACCCTCCCAAAACTCGCCCAACTCCCGGTGATCGCGAGTCGCAGACAGGTACTTTCCACCCCGAAACAGGTGCAGATCCGCCGCCAGGCGCCGCGTATGGTTGGAATTCGCAAAACCCTTCCGCTTGGCCTCCGCGCGGCTCCGCTCGACCTCACCCACCCGCACCTCATACCCACGGCTGTGAGCAAACACGAGCAACTGCGCCAGACAGCGACTGAAAATCTCCTGCTTCCTCCCCAGCCTCATCCTACCTGCCCCACGCCAAGAAGAATCAGCGCCTGATGGACGACACCACCCCCAACGCCCCAAGCAAAACCCTCGAGCAACTTGTTGCTGTTCCAAATGTAGAACCAGTTGTTCATAAAACTCGCCCCTCGCTCGTCCCCCTGGGCCTGCTCGCGCAATAAACCCCAAACTGTGAAAACGCAGAAGGTTGTCAGCGGACTGGGAACCCAAACCAACGGAGTCGCGAGCACACCACCCGCCGCTAGATGGAGCACGTTGTCCAGCACGCTGTAACTCATCCGTCGTTACCGACCTTCTTCGGCTTCCGAGCCTCCCTCAACGCCGGCTCGTGGATCACAAGAGGCAAGAAACTCGACATCTCGCTTACGTCCACCGGGACCATCTCCCCATCCCTCGCATTCTCGATCGCCTCCAACGTCGCCGGCCGAACCTTCCGAATATCGTACAAAATCACCGTCTTGAAGTTCATCGCAGGCATCCAATCACACTCCCTTTCCCATGTGGCCCTTTGGCCTCACTTGATTTATACAAAAAAAA
>PCCY01000002.1 GCA_002731875.1 Roseobacter sp.
TTTTGCAGAGAAAGACAATGGACAAGATGGCGGCTTAACGCCAAAGATTTAACTCCAAGGACTCCGCCCAAAGCTGGAGGGAACTTGGGGCTCAGGTCAGTATCAGCAAAAGATCTGAAACAACCTCAAAGGAGTGGGCGTCTCCGTCGCTGGTTGCGTGTTCGTTTAGAACAATGGAAGCGTCGCAAGACGATTGCCGCACTGAACGCGCTCGATGACCTTACTCTGAGGGACATCGGCATTCAGCGGTGCCATATCAAGCGCTTCGGGGACAGCCTGACTGGTATCGATTCCCGTATTTCGACACCTACGGGCGTACCCACTGATCGGTCTCGAGGGCAAAGCAGGTTTACGCACACTTCATAGGATTTGATGAGGCAAGAAGGTTGCGTCGTCGCATCGAGATGGCGCAACCAACCGTATAAGTCAGAAAATAAACCTTTGGTATATTTATAACCCAACTTGCTGCGAAGCTTTGGGTGATGGATCTAATGATCGTTCCTCAAAACAATTTGTCCTTCTGTTAGAACGATTCGATCTCTTGAAGCGATAGGGCATTTTTAAGCACTGAAGCGTAACAGCTCCAAAATCCGAAGGATCTCCCACTTGAAAATTCAACACCACCTGAGCCGCCTTTTCTTCCCCGCTGTTGCACTTATACTCAGTATTTTTCTTGCGGTCTATCAATCTGATATACCTTATTTTTCCGCCGTTCACGAGGAATTCACACTATTTCTGACGGCAGCCATCTATATAGCGGCTGCATGGGTGGCGAGCCGCATCGTGGCAATGATCTTGGATCAGGTTGGCAAAACCCGACCATACCCTCGGTTGTTGAAAGACTTGATTTCGGCACTTTTCTTCAGCGTCGCCTTTGCAGCAATTGGCTCACTTTACCTTGGACAGGGCGCACTTGGCGCCGTTGCTGGCTCAACCATCATTCTTGCGCTCTTGGGCTTTGCAATCCGAAACGTCGTGGCCGACACATTGTCTGGAATTGCTTTGGCCGTGGAAGCCCCTTTTCGCATCGGAGACTGGATCGACATTGACACGCTTGCACAGGGAAAAGCGATCGAGATCGGCTGGCGTACGACGCGTCTCCTTACAGTTGATGGCACCTATCTAATCTTGCCAAACAGCCAGATTTCGCGCCAGCGCATCACGAATTATTCGGCACCCAAGAAAGAGTTTCGGGCACAGATCAAAATTACCCTCGACCATCTCCTGTCGATTGGCGAAGCACGCGAAATCATGACCGAAGCCTTGCGAGACGGAAAACTCATCCAGCAGGATCCACAACCCGATATCCGTGTGCGGTCCTATGAAGAAGGTGGCATCAGCTATACCGTGCGATACTGGGTGCCGCGGTTCGAGCGCGTCGTAGATTGCCGTGATGAAGTTTACAGCCTGATCGACGATGCATTGCGCCGCGCCGGAAGTGTCGCACCATATAGAAGGATACAGCTCGTCGGCACAGCTTCTAACCCCGAGCAAGATGTTTCCGCAGTCCCGCTGGCCCAGACCAATTGACCAACTGACTGACCAGCTTCGACAGCGCGAACCCCGAATCGATATCTGGCTGCTGCTGCGGCGGCGCGGTTGTTGGTTTTTGAGTACTGGAGGCAGTCAGTTTCGGGCCGATCATCCAGGCTTCTCGGCTGGCTGAGCCGATACATTCTGCTACGTTCAAGCACCTTGGAGTTCTCGGGACGGCCGGTGTGGGCTACGTGCTTTTTGCTGATCTGTCCGATATGATGACCGGGGCTGGCATCATTACATTGGCTTCGGGCCTTTAGTGGTCCACCGCGAAGGCCACGCAAGTACCAAAACGCACGCGTCCCGCCTTCGCCGGACGGCACGCCAGTCAGAATGAGGTGGCGAACGGCGCCATCGCTTATGATCCGGCGCGCTAATTCTGTTTCAACGCCGGTAAAGTTGCTACCCATATTGCATTGTCCTCACGAAGCGGCCATATGAATTGAATGGTGATTTCAACAACCCATAAGAGGTTCCTGCAATACGCGGGAAGTCTGCTGAACCGCAGGTGACCCCGAGCGGGCAATAGCATTATTGCCAAGCTTGGGGATGAAACGAACAGCCATCGCATACCGTTAAAAGCAATCCATTTCGAACGTGCCGTCAGTTTGTTGGCAAGGTAAGAATGTGCGCAGCTTGAGCCTGTCACTTACGCATGTTTGCATCTTAGCCTCTTGAAGCACGACAATCACTCGTTAGTCGTATTTTTCGGATATCGTTTAGCGTTCTGTTAAGGTGGTGGGTGCCAGCAGCAGTCAAGAAATGGCAGGGGCTGAAGGTGATTGCGTCTCACCCCACCGTGGAAGATCTAACACGGTGAGGTATCTGAATGCATCGATCCAAAGGCGGTTGCGCATTCTATCAACCAACCACCCTGCGTTTACAGGTAAACAACCCACTCGAAGGAGTGTCGTGCCATGATTAAACCCTTCTTCTTGTTCTGGAATGTCGTTCCAACGCGCACGCTGCCCGGAGTGGGTTAATACACACACAGCGTAGCTGCTCCGGGACCTCCAAAAACACGTGAAACTCAAAATGCCGCGGCGACATTCTTGTCGTCCAAGGAGGTTGAAATGATTTATTCCGATCAAAGCGCACTCGTTCTCGACACGAATTCCAACGAAAAAAGAGAGTATGAAATCCTGAAAGCGCATTCTGTTGTCTGTCGGCTTTCAAAGGCCGATAAACGCGCTCTTGCAGAATACCTAGAACACGCAAACCATGTCGGTAAGAGCTTCTACTTGGCATTGTCTCGTCTCATAAGCGGGAAACTGCACTATGCGCCGGACTTGGATGGAACCTCTCCATCACACGCGACTGCGACAGGCGGGTCTCAGATCACGTTCGCAATCGACAAACTCCGAACGCAAAAAGGGCGGCTAGTATATCATGAAGACTACAATCCGAGACACGACGATATTAACATGGCGTCTTTGCTTGGCTCCACCTTGACCGGGATGAAGCCAGGTCAGACCGCACCATTCCTTCAAGCGGACGGGTCTTTCCGGGAAGTGCATCTCATCAGTGTCGATCATTAGTGGAGCAATCCTGATTCAGAAGTAATCTAGGCAATAACACTCAGGTCCGCTTGCTCAGCTTTGCTGCATTTACCCTGTAGGCGGACCTTTTTCCCATAGACGCTCTAGAGGCCACACCCCCCGGAGTTTTTCTTTCGCTCTATAAGTAGGCGTAGTATGGGTTTAGCGCCCATGTATTCAGCATGTCGCGTCTGAGCAGATCCAGAGTAAGGGTTCCAGATCATGTCGATCCTCGTCCATCTTAGTCCCGCCATGGCCGAATTTCGCGCGGGCGAGTCGCTGCGCGCCGGTATCGGTGCGCTGATCGGCATCATGGTCTGTGCCGCAGTGGTCAGCTTTGACAGCTTTTTCCCGTCTGCACCGCTGGTCTTGGTTGCACCACTTGGGGCGACGGCCGTCCTGGTGTTCTGCGTCCCCAACAGTCCACTCGCACAACCCTGGTCTGCTTTCATCGGCAATATCGTTTCAACCCTTGTCGCAATCCTGGCGCTTCAGTTCATACCTGCGCCCTGGAATGCAGGCATCGCTGTCGGCGGAGCAATTCTCGCAATGATGCTGCTACGGGCGCTGCACCCTCCTGGCGGCGCTGTCGCTCTTCTGGCCGCCCTCGATCCCGCGCCGGTGGTTGAGGCCGGTCTGATGTTTGCTTTCGTCCCAATCGGTTTGCTGACCGCATCACTGGTGCTTGCGGGTATTGCCTACAACCGTGTCACGGGTCGGATATACCCGTTCCGCCATGTTGAGCCGATTGAGGAATCGCCCACGCTGCGCCTCGGTCTCAGCACAGAGCAACTTGGAGAGTTGTTGGTTCGGTTCAATCAGGCTACTAACCTCGGCATTGCTGACCTTGGTCGTTTGCTCGCCGCTGCAGAGGAAGAAGCCGCACAGCACCGCTTTGACGGGACAACTTGCGCCGATGTCATGACGCGTGACTTGATTACGATCAAACCGAAAACCTCGGTGACCCGAATTGCCAAACTATTTGAAAATCATTCGATAAAAAGCCTGCCAGTCGTGGATGACGCACAAAGACTGTGTGGAATCGTGCTGCAGGCCGATCTGCTCAAGTTTCTTTCTGCTCGATCCGCGGGACCACGCTGGCCCACTCAGCCCAAGTCCGGGAGGGCACTCGATATCATGCGAGGAGGTGGCAGGGCAGTGGCTCACGACCTGCCAGTCGGCACGTTGTTGACCAGACTGGCGGCCCATGGAAGCGAAGTTATTCCAGTGACGCAGGACCAGCGGTTAGTCGGAATCCTGACGCGGTCCGACATCATCCGCCTTCTTCTGCGCGGCTCCGAAGACCGTCAATTTGACTAAACCTCACATGGAGAACCGCCATGCGCACCACCCTCGACCGGATCCGTCAGGCGCTCAGCTTTGAGGCAATCGGCTTGCTGATCGTAACGCCCCTATTCGCGTGGATCTTCGATCATTCACTGCGCGAGATCGGAAGTTTAGGGCTGATCGGTGCGACCGCCGCAACGATTTGGAACTATGTTTACAATCTTTGCTTTGACCATGCCTTGTTAAGCTGGCGTGGTGATCCACGCAAAACCCCTGCCTTGCGCATTCTTCACGCCGCGCTGTTCGAATTGACGCTCGTTGCTCTGTTATTGCCGGTCTTTGCCTGGTGGCTGGATATCTCGCTGATGGATGCCCTGCTAATGGACCTCGCCTTTGCCGCCTTTTACATGTGCTACACCTTTGTGTTCACATGGGCGTACGATACGTTGTACCCTCCTACACAGCCTTCACAGAGAGCTGCCTGATGGCCGAGGATGAAGAGACCGGTGGATGCGATCCTTGCTTTGCACATCATTTGGTAGGCGGGCATCCGGTCGATCGGGATACTTGGCGCGACGTGGCACGGTTCCGGCGCGCAGAACGCGCCCGGCTTCTCGCCACACGCAAACTGTCGATCAGCGACCGTATAACAGCGACCCGATCACTTATCCTCGCTCTTGGCGATATCGTTCGATTTAATCCCGGCACCTCGCTTGCAGTCTATTGGCCGATCCGGGGAGAGCCGGATCTGCGCGCCTGGATGACCGACGCTGATGCGGCGGGCGTTCGAGTTCTGCTTCCTGTCATGGTGACCAAGGATGCACCACTGGAGTTTCACCGCTGGTCCCCCGGATGCTCGATGTCCCGCGGGCTTTGGAATATACCTGTTCCGGCGGACGGCGCTGCCGCAACCCCAGATATCGTGATCTCCCCGCTGGTGGGAGTCGACACGCATCTGTTCCGGCTGGGCAACGGCGGGGGCTATTATGACCGCACCCTCGCCAGCCTGGAACCAATGCCAAAAGTGATCGGCGTCGGCCTTGCCGGGTGTCAGATAAAGACAATCTATCCGATGCCCTGGGATATTCCGATGGATGCGATCGTGCTTTCCGACGGCACTGTCGCGCATCGTCGCTAGCCTTCAGGTGGCGAAAAACACTACCGTCATTATGACACCAATGCCGATGATGACGCCGCGCAGCAGGTCCATGTGTTTAATGCGGCGCGCATACCGCGCGCCGATATATCCCCCCAGCGTTGTCGCAAGGGCCAGGACCAGCGCCGAATCCCAGGCTATCAATCCCGCCGTGGCATATGTCGCCACCGACACCACCGACAAGAGTGCCGACAGCAGGTTCTTGAGCCCGTTCATCCCATGCAGATTCTCGAACCCGATCAGGCCAAAGACCGCGAGCAGCATGATCCCAAGTCCGCCGTTGAAATAGCCCCCATAGGCCGCAACCAAACCGATCGCTATGGCCGATAGGCCCGACCCGGCTGGTTCGATGTTCCGACTCCGTACGGCGCGAACCAGCCCGGGCCCCAGGGCAAACAGCGCTGTTGCGCTTAGCAATAGCCACGGCACGATTCCGACAAATGCGTCGCCCGGTGTGATTAGCAGCAGGCCAGCGCCTATCAGCCCACCCAAGGCGGTTACGCAAAGGATCGAGCGCAACCGCAGCGCCCCTTCCGCCCGCAGATCGTGACGGTAGGCCCAGGCGCTGGCAACATAGCCCGGCAGCGCGGTCAGCGTCGCCGTCGCGTTCGACATGACCGGCGGAACCCCGACCCACATCAGCGCAGGAAAACTAATAAGCGTGCCGCCACCGGCAAGGGCATTGATGCTGCCGGCCAGCAAACCGGCTAAAACGAGGATGACGAACGAAAACATGGCAGCTCTTCTGTTGGATATCCATCTCCTTTGCCCTATCGTTATAATGGTCTGCAAATTGGTCTGAATCGAGACGTCATGCGCACAGTAAAGACCGAAGCCCTCCAGCAACTCCGCAACCTGATCGAAACCGAAGCCCCTGCCACCGGGGATCGTCTGCCGTCCGAACGACAGTTGACGGCACTCATCGGCTGCAGCCGTGAAACTCTGCGCACTGCCCTTGCCGTTCTAGAGGCTGAGGGCATGATCTGGCGTCATGTCGGGCAGGGCACTTTTCGTGGGCAGCGTCCGCCCGGCCAGCCAGTGCGCGACACGATTCTGTTGGAGGCGACAACGCCGTTAGATCTGATGGATGCCCGCCGCCTGCTGGAACCTCACGTGGCGGCGGCGGCGGCTGCTCGACGGACGGATGAGGATGTTGTCCTACTCTATCAACGTGTTGCACAAGGCCAAAAAGCCCGGGATCGCGCCGCCTGCGAACGCGCCGACGATGCCTTTCACCAGACCATTGCTCAGGTAACGCGCAATCCTGTGCTGATCGCTCTGCTCAGACACTTTTCCAATGCCCGTTGCCGTGCCGTCTGGCAGCGCGAATGGGACCGCACCTACCGCCGTGTCGGCGTGACCGAGTTCACCCAAGTCCATTCAGGGCATCACCGCACCATCGTGGACGCCATCGCCGCGGGTGACGGCGCAGCCGCACAGCGTGGGATGGAACTCCATCTGGATGCTGTCAGCGCAGCGATGAGTGCAGACGGAAATTGAGAGAGATTTTACGGTCAGCCGACCGCCGACGCCGTTCCGCAATGCAGGCTTAGCCTGAGGTTTCATCGATCCGGGGCAGGAACCACGCAAGCACCCCCGCCAGTGGTAAGAACGCGCACATCCGGTAGACCGCCTCGACCCCGTAGCTGTCCGCCAAGACGCCAAGGAACGCTGCCGCCACTCCGCCCAGGCCAAAGTTCAACCCATAAAACAGCCCTCCGATCAGGCCGATGCGGTCGGGCAGCAGATCCATCGCGTAGATTAGGATCGACGCAAAGGCGCTGGCCATGATCAGATTGATCAAGATTGTCAGCACGCCGGTCCAGAACAGGTCGACATAGGGCAGCATCAGCGTCAGCGGCAGCGGACCCAGAACTGAGAACCAGATGATCCTATAGCGCCCGATCCGGTCGCCGACGACTCCGCCGACCAGCACGCCGACGGCGGCTGCCATGAGAAAAACGAACAGCATCAATTGTGACGCCTGTATCGATAAGTCGAAGCGCTCGATCAGATAGAAGGTATAAAACGACCGGAAACTTTCGCTGTAGGCATTCTTGGTGAACATCAGCAGGGTCAGCACGACAAGTCCGATGCCGATGGTCATCGGCGCATGGCTGACTGCGATATGTCCCGCCTTGCTGCGCGCCGCGCGCAGGGCCGCGAATTCGGCGCTGATCTGGCGCTGCTTGCTGCCGATCCAAGTCAGCAGCATCATTGCCACGAGCGCAATCACGGCAAACCATGCCAGACTTGGCTGGCCCCAGGGCACCACAATGAGTGCGGCGAACACCGGCCCGAGCGCTCCCCCCGCCTGCCCGCCGACCTGAAACATCCCCTGTGCCAACCCCTGCCGTCCGCCAGCGGCATAGCGCGCCATGCGGGTCGCTTCGGGGTGGAAGATCGACGAGCCGATTCCGATTAACGCCACCGAAAGCAGAATCATCGCGTAGCTCGGCGCAAAAGCCAGGCAAACCAACCCGGACAGTGTAAACATCATGCCCACAACGGGTGAATACGGGGCGGGATACTTGTCGGTCACCATGCCGATCACCGGTTGCAGCATCGCTCCGGCGATCTGGAACGTCAGGGTGATCATGCCGATCTGGACGAAATCCAGCGCATAGGCCTCTTTCAGGATCGGATAGGCTGCCGGGATCAGCGATTGCATCAGATCGTTCAGAAGATGCGTCACGCCCAGAACTGCAAGCACGGTGATATGGGTTCCGGAGCGGGTAGCGGTTGTCATGTCGGCTGTCCTGTTGAATTTACTGTCTCGGCGGGCAGCGGAGTGAATTACGCATACACAACCGATCATCGCAAGAGAGCTGAGAGCCTGATTTTTTGCCTCGCATCGTTCATACGGACGAAATATACTGGAGAAAGGCGGCGGTGCTTATACTGTCAACAAATGGAAGGCCGTCAGTGCCATATCCCGTCATACCTGCAACAACGATGCAAGCGCGCTCCGCGAGCGGATGACATCAGCGAGTGTGTAGTGATCGAGTGTTGAGAAAAAAGCTTCCTGCGCCTCAGCCAGCGGATCGCGTAGACCACAGGCTGGCAGGATGAGGCAGGACCTGTTGGCCCCGAAGCATTCCACCACCGGATCATCGCGCTTCATGGCCCGAATGACGGCGCCGACACTGATCTGATCTGCTGGACGTGCGAGGATCAGTCCGCCGTTACGCCCTCTTTCCGACGCGACGAACCCTTCGCGGGCAAGTTGCGTGGCGACCTTCGACAGATGGTGGTCCGACAGGCCGAACAGAGCAGCGATCTCAGAGGTTGGCACACGCTCTGGCGCGCGCACCGCCAAGGTCATCAAGACGCGCAGGGCGTAGTCAGTGAATTTGTCCAACTGCATTCCAAATAATTAGCATTTACAATACGTATTTAAAAGTGCTATAAATTGCGCATCAATAATACCGATTAAGGATCAAGATGATGACACTTTCCGAAGCATTTCTCTGGCCGGGAACAAAGGTCTGCGAACGCTTGGGCGTGGACCCTGAAGGTGAAGCAGGTCTCATCCGCTGGATGGTCAACACCCTCGTCTACCTGGTACTCAGCCTGATCGTTGTATGGATCTTCGTGGTGTGACCATGCCACCGCGCATCCCCGTCTCCGAGACACAGATTGACCGTGTAGTGTCGCAGTTCTATCAGCGTGTCCGGTCACATCCGGTTCTCGGGCCTGTCTTTGCAGGACACGTTGCGGACTGGCCTGTTCACGAAGAAAAGATCGGGCGATTTTGGCGCAATGCGCTTTTGCTGCAACGCTGCTATGATGGCAATCCGATGCAGGTCCACCGCGCCGCTGGCGACGTCAAGGCGCAACACTTCCCCGTCTGGCTCTCTATATTCGACGCCGTCTTGGCTGAAGAACTGCCGCAGCCCTTGGCGCAGGCATGGTCCGAGCTTGCGTACCGGATCGGGCGGGGGTTGAGCTTCGGTCTACCGCAGAGCGGAGAAACCAGCTCTGTGCCCTATTTGGGCGGAGTTTAGAAATAGCACATTTTTTGAGTGTGTCGGCATCAACTGATAGCGATTTGGCATCGTCACGTCGGTAGGATGTCCGGCGGACTAGTATAAAAATCGACCCGCATCCGCATGGGTCCAAGCGGTTCAACGGAATGCGGCTGGTCAGGATGTATCAGACCTGGATGCTCCGGATCAAGGATCGCCTCTGACCCGGGTTCTAGCACCCGGTATCGCAGGCGTCCTTCCAATACCTGAATGACACCCCAAATGCCCTCCTTGGTGCGATGCTCTTTGCGCAGCCCCGCAGGCAGCGTCACCTCGTCGAACACAGGCGTGCTCTTGTAAGGCTGCGTCGGGACGGTCGCGGTCCGGAAGTGATCGGCGCGGTGTACCAAATCCGTCATATGATGGGACGCCTGAACTGTCAGGGGGTGCTGTGTAGCGCCGACCCGCGGCGCAATGTAGCCCCCCATATCGAGTGCGAGTTGCCGCTGTAGATCGGAGCCTTCAGCCAGAACGGCAATCATCAGGTTCTCGAGCGCGATCACCCGCATGCGCAGATGAACAAGTTCGGCATTGGTCAGGTCAGGAACCTCCCCGCTCGTCTCGGACGCCGCCTGCGTCGTAGCACCGCCTTCATTTTCCCATCGCGACAACACCCGTTGGCGCAGTTCGGTTGTCTCAAAGGTCAGGTCAGGGTCGGACATCAAGGTCTCCACTTCGCCGTGCTTAAAAGGGTTTGGATGAGCATCAGCGGTAGCCAATACCTTTCACGAAATCGATCATCTGCGCTTCCTCATATTCGGCGTCGCCCAACAGGGCGCGGAGAATGATCTGGGCGGTCAGCACGCCGATCGGCCGATTATCCGCATCCACCACAGGGATGTTCTTCAGATGTCGCTGCTTCATCAATTCGGACACGGTTTTCAGTCGATCTGCGCCCCGGCACAATGCGACATCGCGTGTCATCACAGTCGAGACGGGGCACATGCAGGTCGCACCCTGGCAGGTGCTGATCTGTCTCACGACATCCGTTTTCGTGACAACACCGCGCAAGATACGGTCAGCGTCGCACACGACCACAAGGTCGGTCTGAGCGCTCAAAAGCTTGGCCACTTCGATAAGTCTGGCGTCATCACGGATGGTAACGAGCCTCTCAGATCCCGTCTGCAACAGTCCCTCGATCAGCATGTCTCTGTCTCCCAATGACCAGGCGCGATGTCATCGCAACGGAATGCCGGAGTGCTTCGGTGTGCCACTTTCATGCCGGGCGAATAAACATGCGTTCGGCGTCCTCGTCGGGAGCGATGTTCCCGCGGATGGCACGATACGCGTGCCACGTGGCGTGTCCCAAAAGCGGAAAGATCAGGATCAAACCAAAAAGTCCCGTCAGCATTGAAAGGAGGAACAGCCCGAGGACAATGGCCCCCCACGCCAGCATAACGGGCAGGTTGTTCCACACCATCGCCATACTGATCCCCAAGGCGGACATGGCATCGGTCCGCTCGGTGAGCAACATCGGTACCGCAAAGACGCTAATGGCAAAGGAGAATGCTGCAAAGAGCGCGCCGACCGCGCTGCCCACGAACAGGACAGCCCAGCCGGTTGGTGTCAGGAACAGCATCGGCACGATCTGATCTGTTCCGGGAAACGGCACGATGCCGAAGAACAACGCCCAGATCAGAACGGCTGCGCGCATCCAGAGCATAAACAGACCCAGCAGCAGGACGCCCATGAACAGGGCCTGATAGCCTGACCGTGGTTTGACGAAGATCATTGCGATGTAGCTGATCGGCGTATCCGTCTCGAGCCGGCGGCTTTTTTCATATAGACCATTCGCGATCAACGGACCGATGACCATAAACCCGGCAAGAGCGGGGAGTAGGACATAGCCGTAGTCAAAACGAAACAACGCCCACACGATCAGGGCTGAAACGACAAAAATCCCGAAGCCGTATAGCAGACTTGGTAAAGGGTTACGCCACAAGTCGGACCACCCGGCCCGTAGCCAGTCAAACGCGGTGTGCCACGGCAATTCCCGCGCACGCTGGTTTTCCCGTGGCAGCGGTGGCACGATTTTAGGGATTCCGTCATCGGCATGTGGATTGTCTGGCGGCGGCGGGGCGTCATTGTCTTGGGTGTGATCGCTCAACATGATGGTTTCGCCGCTCTATAGACCACGACGCCTTCCTTTGGGGGTTGCAGAACACATTCGGGGCTCGACGCGAAAGACACCGCGATCAGATGCGCGTTGGCCCCGATGAACAGGAGGATCACGGCAGTGACCGTCGCGATTGCAAACAGGCGCGGGCCCGTCCAGAAGCGCTCTTGAGTGCCCGGGAGCGGACGGCTGATCTCCGTCATTGCAAAGCCTCCTGACCAAGATGTTGAAGGTAGACGGTGATAATCTTGCGCTCCGTCTGGGACAGCCGACCCTCCCAAGCGGGCATCCAGCCTTGTCGGCCTCCCCAGATGCTTGCGAACATTGCATCATCGTCGCCACCATAGATCCAGAACGCGTCGGTCAAATTTGGCGCGCCGAGATCCGTATTGCCGTGGCCATTTTCACCATGACAGGCCACGCAGTTATTGGCGAATATTTCTCCCCCCGTGGCGATCCGGTCTGCGGGGGCCGCCGTACCGGATAGCGACTGGACGTAGTCGACGACAAGCCGGATATCGTCGCGCGGCAAGATACCGTCCCGACCAAAGGCCGACATCTGAGCAAACCGTGTATCGGGGTGGTTCGAATTGATGCCGACGCGGAGCGTCTCCATGATCGTGTCGGTGTCACCCCCCCAGAGCCAGGCCGTGTCGATGAGGCTGGGAAACCCAGGACCACCCGCCGCATCGGTTCCATGACAACCAGCGCAGTTATCACCGAAAATTTGATGAGCGGTCCCCGTCACCCTGGCCATCAATTCAGGGTCCTTCAGGATGTCATCTGCGGGCAGGGTCGCGATGCGGTCAGCCCAGTCGGCACGGGCGATATTCGCAACCACGATGTCCTGCTTGACCACCTCGCGCTGATCGAAACCAAGAAGACCTTTTGTATAGGTCGTGACCAGCGGCCACGTCGGGAGCAGGATCCACATGATCAAGGCCCAAAGGTGGGTGACGATGATGAAAAACCACACGATGCGGGGCACACGGGTGTTCAACTCCGTGATGCCGTTCCATTCATGCCCGGTCGTCTGGTGCCCTGTGAGGGGATCGCGATCCTTTACCGACATGTCTTGTCCTCCCGCTTGCCCGATGTCGGCTGTGCGGGTCCGTCCTCGTCATCGAGAATACTGTTGGCAGCCTTGTCAAAACGTCCGCCAAGCGAGGGCCAGAAGGCATAAGCCGTAATCCCGACCGACAGGCCCAGCAGCCAGAACAAGCCAAACGACTTGGACAGCAAGACATACCATTCATGGGTTCTATCCATCGTCTATTCCTCCGCCATCGGCTGGGTGTTCTGCGCCACATCGGTCAGATTGCCGAGGATCTGAAGATACGCGACCAGCGCGTCCATCTCCGTCAGGCGACCGCTTTGCCCGTCAAAGACCCGCACGGCGGTCGCCTCACCATACCGGTCCAGCACGCCGCTCGCGCGGTCACCATCGGGCTGCGCCTGTCCCAGGGCATCGTTGGCCGCATTGGCGATCATGTCATCGGTGTACGGCACACCCACCATACGCAGCGCATCGAGTCTGCCCGGCAGATCGTCTGTGCGCAGCGGAGCCTCCAACAGGAAAGCGTATTGCGGCATCACGGATTGCGGCACCAAATCGCGCGGGTTGATCAGGTGACGCACCTGCCAATCATCAGAATACTTGTCTCCAACCCGCGCGAGGTCCGGTCCCGTGCGCTTTGAACCCCACAGCATAGGGTGGTCGTATTTCGATTCCACGGCCAGCGAATAGGGACCGTAGCGTTCTACCTCGTCGCGCAGCGTGCGGATCATTTGCGAATGGCAGGCATAGCAACCCTCGCGGATGTAGATGTCCCGCCCGGCCTGCTCCAGCGGCGTGTAGACCCGCATGTCCGCTACATCCTCGACTGTGTCGTCGATGGTGAACAAGGGTGCGATTTCAACAAAGCCACCGACGCCGGCTGCGAGGATGATGCCTGCGGTCAGCGCCATCGAATGCCGTTCCATTTTGTAATGGGTCTTGGCCTGAAACTCGAAAACACGCGCGAAGGGCTTGAGAAGGGTTTTCAACATGAGCTTACTCCGCCGCCGGCACTGCCGGCTCCATTGCTTCCGAGGTGGTCGGGTAGTCAATTGCCGAAGCGTGATGTGGCACGCGCCGGATCGTCATGACGACATTCCAGAAGCAGATGCAGGCACCAGCAAAGAACAGCAGCCCGCCAAAGGCTCGCGCGATATAGTAGGGATGCATCGCAATCAGCGTATCGACGAAGGAAAAGCGCAGTGTGCCGCTCTCCGTATATGTCCGCCACATCAGGCCTTGCGTGATGCCACTGTTCCACATCGCGAAGACGTAGATGACCGTCCCCGACAGGGCCAACCAGAAGTGCCACTCCACCGCTTTCCAGGAATACATCGCCTCACGCCGCCAGAGCACGGGCGTCAGCGCGTAGATTGACCCGAACGTGATCATGGCGACCCATCCCATGGCCCCGGAGTGGACATGACCGACAGTCCAGTCGGTATAGTGCGACAAGGCGTTGACCGGGCGGATCGCCATGAACGACCCCTCGAACGTCGACAACCCGTAAAACACGGCCGCCACCATCATGAAGCGCAATGTGGCGTCATCGCGGACCTTGTGCCACGCCCCGTTGAGAGTCATCAGCGCATTGCCCGCCGAAGCCCAGCTGGGTACTAGCAGCATGACCGAAAACGTGACACCCAACGTTTGTACCCATTGCGGCAATGCGGTGTAATGAAGGTGGTGCGATCCGACCCAGATATAAAAGAACACGATGCCCCAGAACGACAGGATCGACAGGCGGTAGGAATAGATTGGCCGTCCTGCTCGTTTTGGCAGAAAATAATAAAGCATACCAAGAAAGCCGGTCGTCAGAAAGAAAGCGACCGCGTTGTGGCCATACCACCATTGCACCATCGCATCCTGAACCCCCGCAAAGGCCGAATAGCTCTTGGCACCAGTGAAGGACGCCGGCACCGCCAGATTGTTGACGATGTGCAAGATTGCTACGACGAGGATGAAGGAAAGATAATACCAGTTGGCCACGTAGATATGCGGCTCATTCCGGCGGGCGAGTGTGCGGATATAAAGCACGAAATAGACCACCCAGACGATTACCAGCCAGAGGTCGGCATACCATTCCGGTTCTGCGTACTCCTTGGATTGTGTGATCCCGATCAGATAGCCGCTGGCGGCGACAACGCAGAACAGGTTAAACCCCAAAAGCACGAACCAGGGTGAGACCTGGTCCGGCATCCGTGCACGGCTGGTGCGCTGCATGATGTGATAGGAGGTGGCAATCAGGGCATTGCCGCCGAACCCGAAGATCACGCCGGACGTATGCACCGGACGTATGCGGCCAAAGCTGGACCAGGCCGCATCGAACCGCAAATCCGGCCAGGCCAGCTGCGACGCCACCCAGACACCCATACCCATCGCGACAACCGCCCAGAACAGTGCGAGCAGGATCCCGACCTTCGTGGGGTCGTCGTAATAGGATATGCTGCGGTCCTCGACAGGCTCTGCATCGTAAAGCTTGTCAGCCACGATAAAGAACAGCACGCCGCAGAACAGCAGGACGATCCAGCCGTGTGCGCCCATCGGATCATTACGCCCCAAAACAGCCATCGTCAGGCCGATCAGCACGCCCGCGCCGGTGATGAGCATGGCCCTCGCGCGTTCGGGACTGGTGAGGTTGGACATCATGGCGCGGTCTCCTTGGTCGTGTTGGACAGGCGTGCAGATGCAGCCGGAAGCGGGCGGTCTTCGTCGAAGAGGATCCGTTCGGCATCCCCTGACAGGTCGTCGTATTGGTTGCTGCGGAGCGACCAGAAGAAGACGCACAACCCAACGGCCCCCATGCCCAGGGTAATCGGGATAAGGAAAGCGAGAATGGTCATGCGAGCACCTCTGATCGCTTATGGCGGAGCGCTTGCGTTTCGCGCGGCTTTTCGGGTGGATTCAGGCGGAGTGCATTGCCGATCACAAGAATCGACGAGGCCGACATCGCGAGTGCCGCGATAAGTGGGGTGACCAGACCAGCCATAGCTAGCGGGATCGCGATGCAATTGTAGGCGATCGCCAGGCCGAAGTTCTGCCTCACAATCCGCGCGGTGGCGCGCGCCATGCGCCAAGCTGCCGGTACGGCCTCAAGTCCATCACGCAGAAAGATGAAATCCGCGGCCGTCCGGCCTGCGTCCGATGCACTGGAGGGTGCCATGGACACGTGCGCCGCCGCCAGCGCCGCCGCATCGTTCAATCCGTCCCCAACCATCAGGGCACGGTAGCCATCGTCGCGCAGGGCATTGAGCGCTGCGATCTTGTCGGCTGGTGTTTCGCCCGACCTCACGTCGGCGATGTCCAGTTGGTTCGCGATTCTGTTTGCCCGCGCCTCGATGTCACCGGAGAGCATGGCAACCGGAATGCCTGCTGCGGCAAATGACTTGACCGCATCGAACGCTCCTGGGCGCAGTGTCTCTAACAGGTCGAACGCCATCGCAGGTCCATCCGCAAAGGCGAAGACAGGGCTCGCGCGATCTTTGGCTTGCATACTGATGTCCGCGACCCAGTCCGCACGGCCCAGCCTCACGGCACGTCCGCCAACGCAACCTGCGACGCCAAACCCCGGCACTTCGGTTGCATCGTCCAGCTGGCAGGGCAGTTCAGCGATACTTATCGCGATCGCACGGGCGGCAGGATGAAACGACTTCAGAGCCAAAGCTTTGGCCGCGGCGCGGAGTGCCGGATCATTGGGGCCGAGACCAACCGCCGCTGTGCCCATGGTCAGCGTACCGGTCTTGTCGAAAACCACGCGGTCGATTTCCGCCAGCCGCTCAAGCGCAGATCCATCTTTCATCAGGATGCCCATGCGCATCAGGCGCCCGGAGGCCACCACATGCGCCACAGGCACAGCCAGACCCAGCGCACAGGGGCAGGTGATGATCAGAACGCTGATCGCAACAAAAGCCGACGTGTGCCAGTCACCTGTGGCAAGAACCCATCCGACGAATGTCGCCAGTGCCAGCAGATGCACGACAGGCGCATACAGCCGCGCGGCGCGGTCGGCGATGCGCACGTAGGTGCCGCGACCGGTCTCGGCCTCTGACTGCATGCGCATCATCTGCGCGAGGAATGACTCGTCTGCGGACCGCAGGACTTCCGCCTCAACGGCACCGGTCAGGTTCAGCGTTCCGGCCTCCAGCGTGTCACCAAAGCCAGCGGGCACCGGAATTGCTTCGCCCGTTACAAGGGAACGGTCGAGATCGGTGGAGCCTGAGATGACGCTCACATCGACCGGCACACGCTCATCCGGGCCAATCGCTATAATCGCGCCGGGGGCAATGGCGCTCAGCGGCACATAGGTCAGCACCCCATCGGGCTGACGCAGCATAGCGCCACGCGGCGACAACCGCGCCAGGCCGGATACCGCACTGCGCGCCCGCTCCCGCATCAGGTGATCAAGGTATCGGCCCGACAAAAGAAAGAAGAGCAAGGTCACCGCTGCGTCGAAAAACGCCTGCTCCCCGCCGCGCATCGTCTCGGCCAGGCTCAACGCCAATGCCAACACGACAGCTACAGCGATCGGCACATCCATGTTGAGCCGCCTCACCCGCAGTGCCTGAAATGCTGACTGGAAGAACGGCTGACCGGCATAGGCCACAACAGGGATCGCGATTAGTGCAGAGATCAGGTGAAACGTGTCTCGCGTCTCACCAGCAGCACCCGACCAGACTGCGACTGACAATATCATAATGTTCATCGCCCCGAACCCGGCCACGGCGATCGCGCGTAATAAGCCGCGGCCGACGTTGTCAGTATCGTTTTCATGCGATTGGTCTTGATCCGCAGAAGTTGCAGGGTATCCAAGCAGGCCAAGCGCAGAAATGACGGAAGTGGGATCTGCGTCTGCGTTGACGAAGGTCACAACCACCTGTTTCAATGTCAGGTTCACCCTGGCAGATACGACATCCGTCCGTGTACTCAGGGTGCGCTCGATCGTGGCGACGCACCCCCCGCATCGCAGATCCGGAACAGACAGCACGCACTGCCCCCGGCCGTCAGACAGTATTCGCACAGTGCTACGGGCCTCAGCCTTCCTCCACGCAGTCGAAGACGATTGGTAATCCTCGTCACTGCTTGTTTTTTGGATGTTTTCCGACACCTGACACCCCGTCACTTCCTAAATACTCATTATCTAAACCCAAGTTTTACACGAAAGGTCATGGCATCGGTTGATATAGATCAATGTTTTCAATGATTGTTGCAGTAGGCTACCAGTTCGTCCGACACCGCCCGGACTAGCATAGGAGTAACAACCATGCGTGTGCCCATTAATGAAATCAGCAATATGGGAGCCGCGCGTTTTGAAACGTGTCTGGCGCAACAGATCGATCTCTGCTGCGCACTCGAAACATTGGCCGATGCGTTGCCATCACGTATTGATACAAGGGCCGCTACGCTGTTGGCGGAAACACTTCAGGAGACTTTGCACCACTGCCACCAGATGGAAGAGACCTTCATCTTCCCGGCCCTTTTGTCTGCACGCCCGGACATGCTGTCGACCATTACACGATTACGGGCCGAACACGTTGAAGATGAGGAACAGGCCTGCGAGGTAAAGGATGCAATCATGGCTTTCGTCATTTTACAAAAGCGCAAGGATGTCGAAGAGTTCGGTTACCTGCTGCGCGGCCTTTTCGTAGCGCTGCGACGGCACGTGGCTTTCGATCGGGACTATATGTTGCCGCTGTACCGCCGCACGGACGCGGTCTCAAAAATCATAATCCTGCCGCAGCCTCCAGCAACTTGAAATCATTTATAGTCACCAGCCGGTTATTCTGGATTGTCAGAACCCCTGCCTTGCGCAATTGCGTCAGATGTCGGCTGACCGTTTCGACCGTCAGTCCCAGAAAATCTGCAATGTCCGATCGCTTAAGCGGGATTTCCAGATGGTCAGAATAGCCTTCCACCAGAGGATCAACATGCCGGGACAGGAGTAACAGGAATGTTGCGACCTTCTCTGCCGCTGACCTTTGACCAAGGGTCATCATCCACTCACGCGCATCGTCCAGCTCGCGCAAGGCTTGTTCATGCAGGCGATGCTCCAGACCCGGCGATTGACGCACCATCTCTTCCAGGGCGCTGCGAGGGAAAGTACAAATGCGCACGGTACTTGCCGCCTCGGCGCTGACGTCGCTACTGGTTGCAAAAGGGCGTCCCACGAAATCGGGAGCGAATTGAAGCCCGACAATCTGCTGACGTCCGTCTGCCATCAGCTTGCTCAGCTTAACGATCCCGCTGAGAATATTCGCGTATCCGTCGGTCGGAACACCTGCCGCAACAAGTTCGGTTCCGGCCTCGACCTCCTGCCGTCCCGTCTGGCGTCCGAGCTGCTGCAACTGTTTGGGATCGAGTGCGCCGCAAATGCCCCTGTGGCGCGCTTCGCAGGCCTGACAGAGCACCGGTATATCGGAATTGTGTATGTCGAGTCGCATGGCAACGTCCTCTCATAGCCCCGACACTCAACCTTTACGCAAAAAGAAAAATTTGCAGCCGTTGTCTGTAGGCGCGCCTTTGCGAAGGCCCAAGTGTCCGCTTCATGTGTCTATAGGAAAGAACGAGCTATCACTAATGGTTTTCATCCCTAGTCCTCCGGCCTTGATTCGCGGCACAGGGCAAACGCCGCGGGCTACGCGGCTTCAGTACGAGGCCATTTCACGAATTTTTCAAATGCCTGATCTAGATCAACGTGGCTTTGCATCGATTGCCTATCGTTATGTTGAAAGTCAAACTTGGAAGGAATTCGAAATGCTCAAACATCTTGTTCTTAGTCTCGCAACAGGTGCGTTGCTTGCCGGGAGTGCTGTAGCCGAATCCTACGAAGTGCAGATGCTCAATCAGAGCGGCACGGACACGATGGTATTCGAACCCGCCTTCTTGCGGATTGCCCCTGGTGACACGGTCAAATTCATCGCAACCGACAAAGGGCATAACGGCGAAATTATCGACGGTATGATCCCCGACGGAGCCGAGACCTTCAAGGGGAAAATCAACGAGGAAATCGAGGTCCAGTTGGATGTTGAAGGCATATATGCCGTCAAATGCCTGCCTCATTTCGCGATGGGCATGGTGATGACGATTGCTGTCGGCGCGGTTGAAACCCCACCCGAGGGATACCTCGAAGAACGTCTGCCACCCCGTGCAAAAGAGCGGCTCACGGCGCAACTTGAAGGTCTCTGAGCCTATTCACGGGAGTGTGCAAGCGATGCACCCGTGCGTCCCCAACCTGAATCAAAGGAACACAAAATGTTATATGACACGAAAGCAGGTACGCTAAACACGAGCCGCCGTAACGTTTTGCGCGGGACTGCATTGGCTGGTGCCGCAGCAATAACCGGCACCTTTGCCGCGGCCGCTCCGATGCGCCGACCGTTATCGACGCCAACTTTACGCATACCGGACAATGCTTTGGTACAGGCGCAGGCGCAGCAAATGGCCGAAGCGGAACCCGTCGATCTGTCGGGTTACGAGCGCGTACAACAACGTCTCGTGCGGCCACCCTATGCTCCCGACCACGATCAGGTTGCAACGGGTGAGCCGAAAATTGTTGAGATCGAGTTGACGGTCGACGAACGTCTCATGGTGGTCGATGAAGATACCGGCGCGTCAATCTGGGCGATGACCTACAACGGCTCGGTCCCCGGCCCGTTAATCATCGTGCATCAGGGAGACTACGTCGAGCTGACGCTCAAGAGCCATACGCGTAACGTTCTGGAACATAACATCGACTTTCACGCCTCGACCGGCGCGTTGGGCGGCGGTGCGCTGACTCATATCTACCCTGGTGAAGAGACCGTATTGCGCTGGAAGGCAACGAAAGCCGGATGCTTTACCTACCACTGCGCCCCAGGTGGCGCGATGATCCCCTACCACGTCTGCCACGGCATGAACGGTGCTGTCATGGTGTTGCCGCGTGACGGTCTGAAAGACCGTGATGGCAACGCTCTGCCTTACGACAAGATCGCATACATCGGTGAGCAGGACTATTACTTGCCAACAGATGAAAATGGGACCTATCGGACGTACCAAAATGCCGGTGACGATTATGCAGATTCACTTGCCGCCATGCGCACCCTCACGCCCACTCACGTGGTCTTCAATGGGGCTGTGGACGCACTCACAGGCAATCGAGCCATTACCGTAGAGGTTGGTCAGACCATCCTGATGATCCACAATCAGTGCAATCGCGACAGCCGTCCGCACCTCATCGGTGGACACGGCGCGTTCGTCTGGGAAAGTTCCTTCACCGACCCGCCACTTACCGGCATGGAAACATGGTTCGTCCGTGGCGGCAGTGCCGTTGCAGCCATGTATACGTTTGAGCAGCCAGGCGTTTACGCCTACGTGAATCACAACCTCATCGAAGCTGCGCTTTTAGGTGCAACGGCGCATTTCAGCGTTAGCGGCCTATGGAATAATGCGCTAATGGAGCAAGTCGTCGCCCCCCGAACAATTGAGACCTAGGCCGTAAGTCTCCACATGCGGAACCGTCCCTGCCCAGTCACCTCGCTGATCAGGCTGCGCCCTTCCATCAAAGTAAGGTTGCGCTGAACTGCCGCACGACTAGCACCCGTTAGGGCCTCAGCCATCGGGGCGGAGACTAGGGGCCATTCGGTCAAGACAGTGCGCAGGGCTGTTGGGGTGCGACCCGACAGCGAGGCCATGACAATTGTGGCCCGCGTCGACCATGATTCGATATCGTCGAGATGCCGCATCGCAGTCAGGGTGGCGGCCTCCATCCCGTCGAGCCATCGGACCAAGCGATCGGCCGGAGTACCGCTAGCGCGCAGCCCCCCTGCCCCGCCCATTGCCAATGGCGCGAACACTGAGTTATTCACTTCGCTCGCGGCGATCCGCCCTGCGGTGACCGCCGCTTCCACCCGGTCGCCTTGATACCCTAGGCCCGCAAGGCTCCAGAGGTGGAAACCCATGCAGGCGCGCGTGAGCGGGTGCAGGTCGGCGGCTTGCCCCATCAGGTCAAGCCAACCGCCCGCGCGATCCGCGAAGGGCTCGGCGTCATCTGCCATGTTTTCAGGGTCACGGCGATCGAGAAAAGCGGACAAATCTACCTCTGGGCCGGGACCGCCTGTCAGACGACGCACTGCCCATCCGACACGCGCGAGCGCCGCAGTGTCGTCCTGCACGCCAGACAAGCGCATGGATATCCAGAGTGCCAGCCGATCCGGGCCGATTCGGTCGCCCACAAACCAGCTGAGGTCTGCCGCCTCGATCAGCGCCAGTCTGTGCCGCCATCCTTCCGGGCCGCGCTTCAGCCGGTCGTCCAGCGCGCCGACGCGACCGGCCACACGGGCAAGACGCGCGGCATGACCCGCCTCTGCCTTCCGCCAATTGTCGAGGACTGCGGTTTCACGCGGCTCTGCCCTTGGCCCAGGCAGCAGATAATCTGGCTCCACTTCCATCGGACCGGGCAGGAACCACAGATCGTCCTCAGACGTCTCTTCAAGCCCCTCCGCATCCACTAGAGGATCGTCGAAACTATCATACTGCGTAAATACTTGAGGCTTCATATGTGCAAAATACGGTACTTTTGCATGTTACCCAAGTGTTTTGTCAGGGTGCGCCTGCACACCTTATATAGCACGCGCGCGCGGTGGTCTGCGAGATCTCTCTGATCGCGCTCAGCGTATGAAAACTAAGGGGTTTTTGATGAGCAGTACCACAAAGAGCACCATTGCATCTGTTTACAAACGGTCGTTTAGTAGCGATACATAAAACTGCAAAAAGACTGTTTTGATGCCATTGATAGGCTACGCGCGCGTTTCAACCGAGGATCAGACCACCCTGCCCCAGTCGCAGGCCCTGAAATCTGCGGGCTGCGCCGAGATCCATGAAGAACAAGCCTCGGGCGGCAATCGTGCGCGGCCGGTGCTTGCGCGGGTGTTGGAGCGCATCGGCAAGGGCGACACGCTGGTCGTCGTTCGGATCGACCGACTGGCGCGGTCGCTGTCGCATCTGCTGGAGGTGATCGAGCGGCTGGAGGCCAAGGGTGCGTTCTTTCGTTCCATTCAGGACCCGATCGACACCGGATCCCCGCAAGGCAAGTTCACGCTGCAGGTCCTGGGCGCTGCGGCCGAGTTCGAGCGCGCCCTGATCCGGGAACGCACCAAGGCCGGCCTCGCCAGCGCGCGCACAAAAGGCCGCGTGGGCGGGAACCCTGGGCTGCGGGCCAAAGACCCTGCTGCTCTTCGCAAGGTGCGGCTGGCGCGACAGGACGGCTACATTGAGCGTCTGAACGAGACGGCACAAGATTGGGTGCCCCATGTGCGCCGGTTGCGCCCCGACTTGGCCTGGGAGGATGTGTTGCGCATCGTCAACGGCCCCTTGCCCGAGGCGCGTCGCTGGACCCAAAGCCGTCTTTTGCGCGCCGTGAAGGCCTATGTCCGCGATGGGTTCCTGCCCAACGAGGTTCTGGCCCGCGCCGGCCGCCGCGAAAGGGACGATCGCCTGCCCGCCATTATTGCCGCCATCAAGGGCGCGGATCCCGACATCACGCTTCAGGCGATCTGCACCCGGCTGGAAGCGATGCGCGAACGCACGCCCCGTGGCCGAACGAGATGGCATCCCTCATCGGTCAAGATGCTGTTGGAGCGAGCCGAGAGTCTGGGAATGATTTAAGAGACTCAGATTCGTTCTTTGGAAGCAAAACGGCCTATGTGAATCGGGTACATCTTGCGTTTAAGAGATGGCAGCGACACAAGCACTTGACGCGCTGGATCCGCGAAATAAGATAAGTCATTGTAAATAAATGATTTCACCGGATACCGGCCCACCATTTGAAAAAATCCTTGCCTGTCAAACGCTTTCCTGACATTTTTGCGGAAGAACGCTAACCATCAGTTTCCGGCGGTTTTGCGTTCCTTCTCAAGATAGACCCGGAAGACGGGCGGCGGGACGGGCATGAACGAGCAGCGGATCAGAATGGATCAAAAGATCCAAACGATGGCGACACGTCTAAGCAAATCGCTTGATGTGAATATGCGCAAGTCGTTTCTACCTGATGAACGAAAGGCTCTCAGACGCTTCTCATCCACGGAAGTTGCCCAGATCCTCGGGGTAAGCCAAGATTTTTTGCGGAAGATGTTTTTCGAGGACAAGCTCGATCTCGGTGAAATCGAGACAGACGCCCGCGGCCGCAGGTTCTACACTGCAGAGCAAATCGATATAGCGCGCCACGAAATAGCCCGGTCAAGCACCAAGTTCCAACATATCGTTCCTCGTCGTCGGGATGGGGAGCATATCCAGATCATTTCGATCGCCAACTTCAAAGGGGGCGCTGGGAAGACGACAACGGCGATCCATCTGGCCCAAAAGCTTGCCCTTGATGGTTATCGAGTTCTGGCAATCGATCTCGACCCACAAGCCTCAATGACCACCATGTTCGGTTTCCGGCCGGAAATCGACTTCCCTGAGGCCGGAACGGTGTACGATGCCCTTCGGTACGAGGACCCTATCCCATTTAGAGACGTTGTGCGCAAAACGTATTTCCACAACCTCGATCTAGCCGCGGCCGGCTTGTTGCTCTCTGAGTTCGAGACCGAAACCGCACACGCCCTTCGAAACAATATCAGGCCGCCGTTCTATCAGCGGCTTGCCCTTTGCATTAATGAAGTCGAGACAGACTACGACGTTGTCGTCATCGACTGCCCACCGCAACTCGGGTTTACCACACTATCGGCTTTGGTAGCGTCGACATCCCTAGTCGTCACTGTCATTCCAAGCATGCTTGACGTCGCCTCGATGGCCCAATTCCTGCAGCTCACATCCAGCCTCATGGCAACAATTGCTGATGTGGGCGCATCGCCCGACTGGGACTTCATGAGATTTCTAATCACTCGTTTCGAGCCCAATGACGGCCCCCAAACCCAGATGGCGGCATTCCTGCGGACCATGTTCACGGATGACGTTCTTACTCAGCCTTTCCTGAAATCCTCCGCAGTCTCTGACGCTGGGCTCACGCAACAGACACTGTTCGAGATCGCCAGAACGGATTTTCATCGCCAGACGTACGATCGGGCTATCGAGTCCATCAACGGGGTTGTGGCGGAAGTCGAAGGGCTCATCAAAACGGCATGGGGGCGTAAGTAATGGCCCGCAAAGTCACATTCGACATTCCCGAGGATGAAGAAAAGCAGCAGAGCTCGTCGATTTCTCCGACTCGAACCCAGTCACGAGCCCCTGCCCTTTCGGGAATGGCCCGTTCTCTTCAGGATGCGGCACAATCTTCAATTCAAGAAATCAGTACCGACCTTATTGATGATTCCGAGTTTCAGGATCGTCTGGCCCTGGATGACGAAGATGACATCAGGGAACTGGCTGAAAGCATTGACAAGCAGGGACAGCTTATCCCGATACTTCTGAGCCCCGAAGGGGGGCGGTACAGGATCATCTATGGGCGCAGGCGATTAGCGGCCCTTCGACTTATTGGCAAGCCCGCAAAGGCTCTCATCAGAGGCTTGGATGAGGATCAAGCGATTCTTGCACAAGGCCAAGAGAACAGCTTCCGAAAAGACCTCAGCTGGATCGAGAAAGCCCTGTTTGCACGTTCTCTCATAGAGTCCGGCAAGGATGAGGGACTGGTCTGTGACGCCCTCAACATCGATCAGAAAGCCAGGAAAGCCGGTGACAAGCTCACGGGACTTGCTCGCATGAAACAAGTCACTTCCTGTATTCCGACTGAACTCATCCAAAAGATCGGGGCGGCACCCGGGGTTGGACGGGATCGTTGGTATGCTGCCGCAAAGTCTTATGAGAGCCTTGGCTTCTCTGGAGATGAAGGGTTTCCGGCCGGAAACCGAGAATTCCATGATGCTCTCATGGAATCCAGAGGTTCAGGCAAGACCTCCGACGAACGCTTTGCGATCTTCGAAGGGCTCCTGAAACAGCACAAGCCCCCTGCCCCATCGGCAATCAAGACAAAACTCGGGATGGTGAAGGTCACTAAAAGAAACGTGATCATCACCGTCAAGAACGGAGATGACGGGCTTCATAAGTGGATCTCTGAGAATCCAGAGGCCGCTCTTCTCGCGTTGGCGAACGCGAAGGCCGCTGGTCCAGGGCAGATCATTACCCCAGAGAAAATGGAACCCATAGGCAACCCAGTCTCCGGCAGGGATCAGGATCTTGATGGTCCTGACATAGACGATAACGAAAACTGAGCAGAAAGGAGGACAGGCCAGAAAAGGAAAGACCCCCCGAAAGCAGTGCTTCCGAAGGGCCTCGATTAGCTTAGACACCTGATTGATACCCCGAAGCCGAATCGTTTTCAACACCGTTCGCGGTGAACGGGGAAGCTTTTTCAGCCGACATCATCATGAGACAGGTATTTTCTCACACACCCGCCTTGGCGGAACGATCTTCTGTACCCGGTACGAACCCGTACAGGGTCATCGAGCCGATCCGAGCGCTTCGCAAAGAACTCGGTCTGACACCAAATGACCTAGTAACACTGCAGGCCTTGATCAGCTTCATGCCGAAGAAGGCCGGACAAACAGCTCCAATGACTATCGTCTTTCCCTCAAACGCATCATTGTCTGAGAGAACGAACGGCCTGAACGAGAGAACGATTCGACGGTGTATCGGACACCTCGTGGATGCCGGGCTGATCCAGCGCAGGGATAGCGCAACCCGCAAACGGTTCCCTCTTCGCTACGGTGGATTGATCAGAGATGCCTTTGGCTTCGATCTGCAGCCAATGTATGATCGGGAAAGAGAGCTCACCGAACACGCAGAACAGCTTGTGGGCGATCAGGAAAAGCTACGGTCACTCAAGGCGGAGGCACTGGCTCTTCGTGTCGAGGCTTTGCGCCAAGCAAAGGATGTTGAGACTGTCTCATTTCTCCAGAACGTACGAAACATCCTACGCCGTGCAACTCTCAAAGCCGACGAAATCATAGAGCTTATCAAGAGGCTGGCAGAGTTGGTCGGAGCGACCATCAGAGAGTTTCCGGCCGGAAACCATGATGCTCAGGAAACAATGCCCGACCAAATGTCCGGCGACGACGGACAAAATGTCCGGCACGTAGAACCCACAAGATTGAATATAAAAAAGGATAGAGCAGATGCGCACAGCACCTCTGGTTTTCAGGAGCGCCGAGATCCAACAATTATGGCTTGGACGGACCTGAAAAACGTATCGGACTTCTTCCCGCATGAACCAAGAGATCATCAATCAGTTCTCGAAATATTGGCCGATGTCGGAAAATTGCTAAGAATAGAACAAGGCAGGATCATGAAACACCTTAGAGAACGAGGTCCAGGGCAGCTCCTTATTGCACTCGACGAATTAATTTTGAGAGCCAGCACAGGACAGGTGAAAAACAACAACGCCTACCTCGACGCTATGATGAGGCAAGGAAACTGATGCTCTTGCCACATAAACTCGACCGGCTGGTGAGTCTGCATAGCCATCGAAGATCAAGAGACAAATGCGGCACACTTCAAACCATACGATCATCAAGAAGAAGAATGTTGGTTTGAAGGTGAACCCAGATCACCCGCGTCAGGTGCAGGTCTGGGATGTGATCAACTTATCATGGAACAAGAAGCCATTCCAGGTTTGCTAGATGTTCACAGACGCCTCGGCCCAGGTGGCCAACCTTACCGCCGTCTTTGTCTGTGTTAATGCTTATAACGCTGAGGGTGGCACAATGCTGCTCGATTGGCTGGTGACGGATGAAGAAGCGACCCATACCAAACTACTCTCCGAGTATCAGGCCTTGGAAAAAGAGTACGCTAGACAAGATGACCCCCCCCCCCGAGATCGATACGCAGCTTGGCGTGTTGGAAGCAGAGGTCCAAAAGATCGAGATCCGGCCGATAGCCTTCAATACGACGGACATCGGGCGGGCAGGGGCCTTCGTCATGTTTGACCGCTACGGCGCGCTGGCAGTCTCTCGCGGCTACGACCACCTGACCTCAGACGAGTCCGTTGAGGACGGCAACACCGCCTATGAGTACACCTACACTGAGACCGTGCGGCGGTTCGGATGACACATGGAAGGACTCAACCCATCTCTTGCAGAATATCCAGAATGTATGTATATTCTGCACAAATGGAGACCCAGATCATGCATGAGCTTCCCGAGTTCAAGGCGGCCGACCTGACGCGGCACACAAGTGACCTGTTCGACGCGGCCATTCGGTCGCCGATTGCAATCACCAAGCACCGCAAGCCTAAATTCGTGCTGATGAGCATGGATCAGTATCAGCAACTCGCGCGGGGGGCCACGCAGCAGGCTTACATGATCGACGAGATGCCCGAGGATCTCAAGGCGCTGATGATAGAAGGGCTCGAGCAGGACTTGACGCAGGCGGATGACTAAGCCGAGTGCTGGAGAGGTTTTCCGCTACCCGTTCTTGTGGAAACGCGAACAGATGGCCGGCGAGACTGAGGGCCGAAAGACACGGCCTGTCTGCATCGCCGTCACTGTCGCCAAGTCCGATACAGAGACCGTGGTGTTCATCCTGCCGATCACGACGCAGCCGCCTTTGCCCTCGCGCAAGTTTATCGAGGTGCCACAGATCGAGTCGCAGCGCGTAGGGTTGGAGACCCATGTCCGCAAATGGGTCATGCTGGACGAGATCAACACCGATGTTCTGGAGCGGTCCTATGTCTGGGAGGACCGCACGCCCATCGGCACGTTCAGTTCCGTCTTCACATCCAAGATCCAGTCCAGCCTGATCGCGCTTGCCAGATCGGGTGGGGCATCCGTTGTCGATCGGCTGAAGTAGTCTCGATCACCGCAGGGTCAGCCCAGCTTCACTTGTTCCCGTCGATCCACTTCGACATCAGCCCCTTGTCGCGGAAACACTCGTCCGGCACGGCGCGGCGTTTGATGCGGGCGAGGCGCTCGGCAAAGGCGACCTGCTTCGAGGTCGGGCGGCTGTCCTGCGTGCCCGGCTTCAGCCTGGTTTGCGCGTCGATCCAGGCGCTCAAGGAGCGCCGATCTTGCTGAACCTCCCATGGCAAAAGCGTCTGGTTGCGCAGGGCCAGCGACCGCGCATAGGCAATCTGCTTCGGCGTCGCAGGCAGGGCGTAAGTGGTGCTTTCCATTGGGGAACTCCCTTCTTAGCTGGGCTTTCAGTATAGAACATAACAGGAACAAATACAAGCCACCTGCGGAAATCATGGGGTTTGAGAGGAAGAGGAGGGCCGGGGAAGGTCAGGCCTTTGGGGTGCCCGAAAGAGGGTGTCCGGGCCTGACCCTGTTCCTCATTGGGGTCTGACATCGGAAAGTGCAGGATCCTAGGTTTTCATGAGCTTCGCATTCAACATTCTCCGGCATCAGTTCCCCAAAGAGTGAAAGTGTCCTTCGGGTTTTGTGACTGACGGATGAGGGCCTTTGGGGTCCCTCGGATGGGTCCGGGCCGGATTCCGGTCTGCCGTTCCTGATGAAGGGCATTCTCATGCAAACAGGTGTCTTGCGCGTATTGCGCGCGACCGCTGCCTCGTGGTGGCGACACAAGGAACTACGCCGAACCGGCCAGACGGGGCAGGCACAACGGCGCGAGCGCGAGACCGTCCTACGTGATCTCGGTTATCTGAAGCAGGCGGCGCTATTGCCTAACGCGCATGTGATCTGCGGAGAGGGTGGGACATTCATCCATCTCGGTTGGACCACCGTTTCAACCTTCGCGCCGATCGAGCGCTTCCCCTTGGCCACTCTTGCGGTCGCACGAGGGACGCCGTTCATCGATATCCGACCCGTCACCGATGTGATCGCCTTCGCGAACCTGCCGCGCGTGGCACGAGACGGATCGGTCGACCCTGACTTTTCGGGGCCCGGCAGGTCCGTCTCGCTGACCGCCTACATCGAGATGGTCGAAGGGCTCGGCGCGAGGATCCTAAACGATCCGCGCTCTAGTCGGTCCACCTGATCACCATTCCCTCTCACCAACACTCGAAAGGACGCCAGCCATGGCCCGATCCCGTACGCCCAAATTCGATGCCTCAGAGGTCATCACAAACGAAATCATCCGCATCATCGAGCGCGGCGTCCTGCCGTGGCGCAAGCCATGGACCGCAGGTGGCAGCTGTCGCCCCCTGCGCGTGGGCGGGGAACCCTACCAAGGAGTGAACAACTTCCTGCTGACGATGCGGACCGTGATGGCGGGCCACAGCTCTCCCTTCTGGATGACGCTGCCGCAGGCCAATGCGTTGGACGCAAAGGTCCGCAAGGGCGAAAAGTCCTCTGTCGTCGTTTACTACGGTCAAAGCCGGAGAGACGCCGGCGATGAGCATGATCACAGCGACGGGGATGATCACTCCGAGGAAGCCCGTATCTTCCGCTTCCAGAAATCCTACCGTGTGTTCAATGCCTGCCAGATCGAGGGCTTGCCCGACAGCTTCTACCCTGACCCGGAGCCCGTGCCCGAGCATCCGCAGTCCGAGCCCATCCCGCACATGCAGGCGTTTTTCGATGCCATCGACATCACAACCGTCTTC
>PCCY01000003.1 GCA_002731875.1 Roseobacter sp.
TCGCCCTTGGACACCAACTGGCCAATGGCCTCCGGCGTGTCACCCCAGAAACCCGAAGCGCACCCGATGCGCAGTTGTCGATCCGACATATTCCCCCCTATCTGCCCGTCCATTCCGGCGCGCGCTTCTCCAGAAACGCCGAAAAACCTTCCCGCGCATCCTCTGTGGTCGCAATGCGCGGCAGCATGGTTTCGGCAAATCGAAACTGCTGTTCGATCGTCATATCCTGCATCGCGTGATAGGAGTACTTTCCGAGCCGAACCGCCGAGGGGGAGCGTGCCGTGATCAGGTCGGTCAATTCTGCGACCTTCGCGTCAAGCGCGTCCGGTTCCGTCACATAATTAACGATGCCGTATTCCAGCGCCTGTTCCGCACTCCACGGTTCGCCGGTGATGTACATCTCCAGCAAACGGCGACGCGGTATCACCCGCATCATCTGCGGCATGATCATCATCGGAAACAGGCCGATCTTGACCTCCGGGGTCGCGATCCTTGCCGTGTTCGACATGACGGCAATATCGCAAGCACAGACAAGTCCGGCACCGCCACCCATGGCGTGACCGTTGATCCGACCGATGATCGGTTTGTTGCAGGTTTCCATCAGGGTGAACAGGCGAATGACGAAATGTCCGGGCTGCGAGATGTCTCCGGTGAACGGCCCGCCATCCTTGCCAGCCTTGAGATCCCCGCCCGCGCAGAACGCGCGGTCCCCGGCGCCGGTCAGCACGATGACAAGCACCTTGTCGTCATTCTGGGCTGTTTCGAAGGCCTCGATCAGTTCCCCCACCGTCGGGACGTTCAGAGGATTGCGCTTTTTCGCATTGTCGATGGTGATTTTCGCGACCCCGTCGCTGATTTCCAGCAGCACATTCTTGTCAGACATCTTTCATCTCCGTTTTCCGAGGGCCCATCCCTCTTGCATCCAATTGCGTGACAGCCGCACCGATCCGAAATATTCGCCGCCTCGCCCTTACCGCGCGACGCGTCGAACACGTATTCATGGTGGTGCGGTCCTGTCGGCTCCCTACATCCTGAAGACACCGTAATGTGGCGCGTTGGGTGCAACACCCGCCGCACAGCACAACGCAATGCCAAGCATGTTGCGTGTATCGAGTGGATCGATAATCCCGTCATCATAAAGCCGCGACGTAAACCAGTAGGCCGAGGTTTCGTCTTCGGCCTTTGCACGCACCCGGTCGCGGAGTTCCTGCACGGATTCGTCGCTGAGGTCGGGGTCATCGCGGCGCATCTGGGCCAGCTTGACATCGCCGAGCGTGCGCGCGGCCTGTTCGGGGCCCATCACCCCCATTTGTGCGTTGGGCCATGACATCAGAAGGCGCGGATCCCAGGCGCGACCGCACATACCGTAATACCCGGCCCCGAAGGCGCCGGATGTCAGTACCGTCAGCTTGGGCACCTCGGAGCCGGCCTGTGCCATCAGCATTTTCGCCCCGTCCTTGGTGATGCCGCGTTCCTCGTACTCCCGGCCGATCATGTAGCCGGTGGTGTTCTGAAGAAAGATGAGCGGTGTTCCGGTCTGGTTGCAAAGCTGTATGAAATGCGCGGCCTTGAGTGAACTGTCGTTGAACAGAACCCCGTTATTGCCGAGAATTCCCACCTTGCAGCCCCAGATGCGGGCATAGCCGGTGACCAGCGTGGTTCCGTAATTCGGCTGGTATTCGTGAAACCGCGACCCGTCGACGATCCGGGCGATAACCTCGCGCATGTCGAAACGGACGCGGTAGTCGGTGGGTACGATACCGTAGATTTCGGCGGGATCGTAATAAGGATCCTCGGGCGCGGCCCAGTCGAACGCGCGGGGTCTGCGCGGGAAGGTGCCGACGATTTCACGGGCGAGCGCGATACCCGCCTCTTCGGAATCAACCGGATAGTCGCCGGTGCCCGAGACCGAGGTGTGCATGTCCGCGCCGCCCAGATCGTTGACCGAGACCTCTTCGCCGGTGGCGGCCTTGACCAACGGCGGCCCACCAAGGAAAATCGCGCCGGTATCGCGCACGATGATAGTATGCTCGCACAAAGCGGGCACATAGGCACCGCCCGCCGTGCAGTGGCCGCAGACAATGGCCACCTGGGGGATACCCTTTTTCGAAAGGATGCACTGGTTGCGGAATACCCGCCCACCCGGCGCGAAAACCCCCGACATTTCCTCGAGATAGCCGCCCGCGCTGTCGCAGATATGTACCACTGGCAGCTCATTTTCCAACGCAAATTCGAGCGCGCGCACGATTTTCGGCACGGACATGGGGTACCAAGCGCCGCCCTTGTTGGAACTGTCGTCGGCGTGAATGACGACCTCGCGCCCGGCGATCACACCGACGCCGGTGATGATGTTGGCACCCGGTGCCTGACCGTCGTAAAGATCGTTCGCCGCCAGACTCGAAAACTCTAGGAACGGTGTCCCCGGATCTAGCAGCAGTTCGAGCCGCTGGCGTGCCAGCATCTTGTTTTGCCGCTTCAGCCGGTCGAGATCACGGCGGGGGCGGTCATGGCGCGCCTTGTCCTGTACCTCCCGGAACCGGTTGACGACCTCCTGCATCCGGCCAGAGGCTTCCTTGAATTCCGCCGATTCCGGGCGGATCTGTGTTTCCATCCGTCTCATCAATCCGTCTCCTCTTGCGGTTCCAGACGCAGCAGGACGTCCTTGCCGCCGAAACTGTCGCCTGTGGCGAAGGGCAGCTCCGCGACGATCCCGTCGCGCGGGGCTGTGACCGTGGTTTCCAGTTTCATGCTCTCGATCACCAGCATCGGCGCGCCTTCTTTCACGGCGTCGCCGGGTGCTACGGATACCGACACCACGACGCCGGGCATGGGTGCCAGCATCTGGTCCTGCGAGGCACCGCTTCCGGCCCTGTCCAAGGCGTCTGCCGGATCGGTCCGCCCGATTTCATAGGCCCGCCCGCCGAAGTGTATGAATGTGGCGCTCTCGTCCACGGCGATACGCATCGGGATGCGGGTGTCCGATATCTCCAGTACATACGCGCCTCTGCCGGCGGCTTCGTCGAGGGTGCAGGGAATCTCCCTTTCACCCATGTGCAGGACATGGCCTTGGCGCGTCGAGGCCAGCCAGACCGGGATCTCTTCCCCGTCAACTTCCAGAATGCGGCGCATCAGTTTCTCCAGTTTCCCATGAGTCGATAGATTTCCGGCACATTCTCCAGCGCTTTCACGAGCCGCGCATCGGACAGCACAGTGGCGGCGGCAAGAATGTCGGTGGTCGCGGGATCGCGATCCTGGTTCAGTTCATCGGCTTCTTCTGCCAGAAAACCGGTCGAGACATCGCCGGAACGGAATTTGGGATGGTCGAGGATCGTATCGAGATAGGCCAGATTGGTGGTTACCCCGAGAATGACATAATCCTGCGCCGCGCGGCGGCCCCTGGCGATGGCCTCTGCCCTGTTGCGGCCGTGGACGATCAGTTTGGACAGCATGGGGTCGAAATCGGTGGTCACTTTGCCGCCGTCCAGAATGCCGCTGTCCACGCGGACGCCTTCGCCGCGGGGTTCGTCCAGCAGCAGGATGTCCCCGATCGCGGGGCGGAAATCCTGGGTGGCGTCTTCGGCGCAGATGCGCAGTTCGATCGAATGGCCGTTTTGCGCGATGTCGGCCTGCGCGGCGCTCAGCCCCTCGCCCGCCGCGATGCGCAGCTGTTCGGCCACCAGATCAAAGCCCGTCACCATTTCGGTCACCGGGTGTTCGACCTGAAGCCGGGTGTTCATTTCCAGAAAGTAAAACGATCCGTCCTGGGCATAGATGAATTCGACCGTGCCTGCCCCGCGATAGTTGACGGCGCGGGCGATCCCGGCGGCGGTTTCGCAGATCTCGTCGCGTTGTTCAGCCGTAAGCGCCGGGGACGGCGTTTCCTCGATGATCTTCTGGAACCGGCGCTGGATCGAGCATTCGCGTTCCCAGAAATGGACGACATTGCCCTGCCCGTCGCCCATCACCTGCACCTCGATGTGGCGCGGGCGCTCGATATAGCGTTCGACGAACAGACGGCCATCGCCGAAATAGCGCTCGCCCTCGCGGCGCGCGGTGTCGATCTCGGCTTCGAGTGCGCCGTCCTCGCGCACGACGCGCATCCCCTTGCCGCCGCCGCCCGCCGACGGCTTGATCAGCAGCGGGTACCCCACCGTGCGGGACCGTTCCACGAAGGTCGCCGGGTCGTCATCCTCGATGGCGGAGGGCGCCACCGGAAAGCCGCGTTCCTCGACAAAGGCGCGGGCGCGGATCTTGTCGCCCATCAGGTCGATGACCTCGGATGTGGGGCCGACGAANGTGATGCCGGCCTTTTCCANTGCGGCCACGAAGGCGGCATTTTCCGACAGGAAGCCATAGCCCGGATGCACCGCATCCGCGCCGATCCGTTGCGCCGCCTCGACGATCTGCGCAATGTCGAGATAGGCCGCCACGGGCGTTGAACCTTCGATGGTCACGACCTCGTCGGCAATCAGATGGGCCGGGCCTTCCTGCTCGGAGCTGTGCCGCAGGACGGCGGTCTTGATGCCCTTGACACGGGCGGTGCGCAGAACCCGCGCCGCGATCTCGCCCCGGTTCGCCACCAGCANTTTGGAAATAGTCATATCCGGCGTCATCCTCTTTCGTTACCGTCCTCCCCCGCAGGCTGGCGGGGGAGGTTATTGCATGCGGAATCAGCGGATTATTCGACTTCCATCCGCTCGGATACGATCGAGAACGTCTTATCCTCGGCATTGGATTGCAGGACCATTACCGCGGTCGGCGCGTGACGCACGCCGTCGCCATAGGTCACCGGACCGAACAGACCGTCCGTTTCGAAGCCGTCCAGACCTTCCATTTTCTTGACCACGCAGGCCCGCGTCAGATCCTTGCCACATTCCGTCATGGCATGTTCGAAGATCATCGCCCCGGCATATCCTGCCAGTGCATAGCGGTTCAGCGAATCCATTTCGCTCTCGCTGAGATACTTGTTGGCCAGGTCCATGAACCGTGCCACGCCAGGCACTTCCAAAGAGTTCAGTGCCGGAACGTAGTCTGCGGCGTAGTATCCGTCACCCGCACTGCCCGCCAAAGCCTGCACCGGAGTCAGGTGGGCGGAATGCGCGCCGAGAAACGTGATATCCATCCGGTTCTTGGCGGCTTCCTTCAGCAGGGTGGAATGTTCCGCCACGACACCGCCCGACACCAGCACGGTGACGCCGGCGGCCCTGGCCTTCAGCATTTCGGCGGAAAAGTCCTTTTGGCCACGCTTGAATTCCAGTTCCAGTACGTTGTCGAGACCGTATTTCTCGACCCCTGCGAGGTACCCGCAGCGAACGTCATCGCCGAATTCATCGTCCTGAAATGCAATCGCGTATTTCTCGTCCTTCAGGCCAAGCTCTTCGACGAGATACGTCATTCCCGCTGCGATTTCCTGACAATAGGTCGGACCGACAACGAACAGCGTTTCGAGAGGCGGATTGAAATGGTGCGAATTCACGGCCATGTTGTTCAGAGCCGGGATTCCGAGTTCGTCGATCAGGGGCATCATCGCCGCCAGTTGCGAACTACCGGAGGTACCGATCAGAGCGAATATGTCATCGACCTCGACCATTTTCTTCAAGGACTGAAGAGAACGTGCGGGGACATATCCATCATCCTCGAACACGATCTCAACCTTGCGACCGTTGATTCCGCCCCGGGCGTTCACATCCTCCTGCCAGACTTTCAGCGCCAGCGAATGGGCCTTGCCCAGAAGGCTTGGCGGCCCGGTCAGCGGATCGACAGCACCCAGGACGATCTTGTCCTCTGTTACACCGGGTGCCGCCATGGCACCAACCCCACCCATCGTCAGAAGGGTAGCCGTCAGCGTCCCTTTTAGAAACCAGTTCATTATTTCTTCTCCCCTTTGTTGTGTTTACGTGCCGAGCGTTTGGTTCAGTATCTGAACGGCCAGTTGACCCAGCGGTTCTTGTATTCGCGGTAGATCCCCATCAGCCCTTCCGGTTCAAACCGCAGGAACAGGACGATCGTCAGCCCGTAGATGAAACCTTTCAATTCGAGCACTGAAACCGACCCCAGTGTACCCCCCATCGACCCGATGACATAGTTCAGGACTTCGGCCAGCCCCAACACGAACACGACGCCGATCACCGCCCCGGCGGTAGAACCGAGCCCTCCGACGATGATCATGGAGACGGCTTCGATGGAAATCACCAGGCTGAAGCTGTCCACATTCACAAACCGGATGTGGTAGGCCATCAATGCACCCGCCACGCCGACGTAGAACGAGCTGACCACAAAGGCATAGAGCTTGTACCGCGCCACAGGTACACCCATCACACGCGCCGCGATGTCCTGCTCGCGGATCGCCAGAAACGCACGGCCTATTCGGCTGCGTTTGATGTTTGCAGAGCCGAGGATCGCCAGCGTCAGGATTGCCAGGATGAGATAGTAGAAGGATTTGTCTGTCGCCAGTTCCACCCCGAAGATCGCGGGTTTCGGCGTTGATATTCCCGACGAGCCATGCGTGATGCTTTCGGCACTCAGGATGATATGCGTGATAATGATGGTAAAGGCCATCGTGGTGATCGCCAGATACAGACCCTTCAGGCGCAACGACGGTATCCCGACTATCAAACCGAAGGCGGCTGCCATCAGTCCGCTGGCGGGCAGACAGAGCCACAGTGGCATACCGTAGTCGGCCGACAGGACCGCCGCCGTATAGCCACCGACCGCCAGAAATCCGGCCTGGCCGAATGAAATCAGACCCGTCGTTCCGGTCAGGAGATTGAGACCGATGACCCCCACCGCCGCAATCATCATTCCGTTGACCAGGGATGTGAGGTGATTGGTCAGCAATAACGGAGCGACGAGCGCCGCGAGCACGAGTGCGACTGTCCAATAGGTCTGCGTCGGATTGCGGTAAAGCGATATCAGCTCGCTATAGCTTTCCTCGAATACACCGGTGCGCATGGATTAGACCCTTTCGATCTCGGGCGTTCCGAACAACCCGTAGGGGCGGATCATGAGAACCACCAGAATGACGAGGAACCCGGAGATTTCCTTGAGTCCTTGTCCGATGTAACCTTCGGACAGGTTTTCAAGGACACCGATGAGAATACCGGATATCGCGGCACCAAAGACGGAATCCAGTCCGCCGAGAATAACGGCCGGAAATGCGCGCAGGCCTTGCGTCCACAGGTCAGGGCCAAGGCCATAGATCGTCCCCAGCAGAACGCCCGAAATCCCGGCGATGACCGCGGCAATCGCCCAGGCGATTGCGTAGACATGCGTCACGTTTATTCCCATCAGCAATGCAGTGGTCTCGCGCGCGGCAGTGGCCCGCATTGCGACGCCCATGCGCGAAAACCGGAGAAATACCCACATTCCGAGCACACAGAAGGCGAGCAAACCGATGGCGTAAAGTTGGGATGTATAGAGGAACACCAGGCCGAATTCGACGCCGCTGTCGCCGATGTCAGTCGGCAGGAGCAGTGGATCGGCTCCCCAGATCAGAACCACCACCGCACGGATCATCACCGCAAGACCGATGGTCACCATTACGGTCGAAAACACGTCCTGGCCCAGCATCGGGCGGATAAACACCCGCTCGATCACCAGTCCAACGATGGCGGAAATAAAGACGCAGACCAGCAAAAGGCCCCAGAACGGAAGCGTCCATGAGCTGGCGATGGAAAACGCCATATAGGATATCAGCATCATGATCTCGCCATGGGCGAAATTGACGACACTTGTAGCCTTGAATATCAGGGCATAGCCCATTCCGATAAGACCATAGATCACGCCGATGGCGATCCCCGAAACGGTCAGCAATATGAAATAGTCCACGTTTTTCCCCTTAGCCGTAGATTTCCGCCATTTCGGTTTCGAACTTTTTCTCGATGACATTGCGCCGCACTTTCTGGGTTGCGGTCATTTCGCCATCGTCGTGGTCAAGCTGCTTTTTCAAAAGGACGAATTTCCGGATGTTCTCGACACGGGCAAACGCGTCATTCACCCGCGCCACTTCCTTGGAAACAAGGTCTATGACGGGTTCCAGACTGGAAAGGTGGCTGAATGTGGTATAGGCCATCCCCTGAGCCTGAGCCCATTTTCCCACTGTATCGTAGTCGATCTGCAGCAGCGCCCCGAGAAAGTTCCGCCCCTCGCCGACGACGATCGCCTCGGCGATGTAGATCGAATCTTTCAGGGCGTTCTCGATTTCGGACGGTGTAATATTCTTGCCGCCCGACGTGATGATGATCGACTTCTTTCGATCGACGATGGCAATTTCACCGTTATCGAGTTGTTCGACCACATCACCCGTCTGCAACCAGCCATCGACGACGGTTTCTTCTGTAGCTTTCTGATTGTCGAGATAGCCGAGAAAAACACTGGGATGCTTGATCTCGAGTTCGCCATCGTCGGCAATTCTGTATTGCAAACCCGGAGCGGCGACGCCCGAAGCCCCGACGATGGCTTTGTCAGCATTCTGAAAGAACGCCAGACCTGCCGACTCAGTCATGCCATAAACCTGATAGAGCGGCACGCCGATCACCCGGAAGAACCGGACAACCTCGGGTGAAATGGATGCGCCTCCCACAAAACCGCAATGGACCTTGTCAATTCCCATGAACCTTTTCAGTGGATTGAAGACAAGGATCTTTGCTGCAAAGTGTTTGACCCGTTCGACCGGGGTCAACCGCCCGCCCGCTTCGATCTTGCGGAAATGCGTCTGGCCGAGATCGAGGCCCCAATTATAGATTCGTCTGGCAAGGGGCCGCGCGTCCTGAATTCTGATCGATGCGCTGTATTGCAGTTTTTCCCAGATTCGCGGTACGCCCAGAAAGACCTTCGGTGCAATTTCCCGAAGATTGACCTGAACGGTATCGATGGATTCCGCGAAATTCACCTGACCGCCGATCATCAGGCTCAGGATCGTCGAGAATATCCGTTCCGCAACATGGCAAAGCGGCAGATAACAAACGACCGAATACCGGTCGCGCGTCAGGTTGAACTGGGAAATCAGCGGGAAAGATGCCACGAGCAGGTTCCGATGCGAAAGCAAGGCACCCTTCGGCGGTCCGGTCGTGCCCGATGTATAGACCACGACCGCAGGATCGTCGGGCTTGGTTTCCCTGATGCATTCACCAAAGAAATCCACATCCTCAGGATGGCTCGATACATGGTCCCGCCCGGCCTGGACCACCTCTTCGAACGATCTCAGGCGCGTTCGATCATAGGCGCGCATTCCCTTCATATCGACGCATACGATCAACTTGAGATCCGGAAAGGCCCCGTTGTTCGCTTCGGCATCCAGAACCTTGTCGACCTGTTCCTGATCCCCGCAGACGACGACGCTGCTTTTGGAATGGCGAAGGATATAGTCAAGTTCCGGCCAGGGGTTGGTCGGATAGACGCCGACAGTCATTCCCCCCAGTGCTTGCGCTGCGATGTCGGAATACAGCCATTCCGGAGTGTCCTCGCTGGCAATTGCCAGACGATCGCCGCGCCCGAATCCCGAAGCATGAAGACCAAGGGCAAAAAATCGGACACGTTCAAAATAGCCGGCCCAGGTGACCCGGTTCCAGATCCCCAGATCCTTTTCCCGAATGGCAAGTTCATCGGGTATGTTTTCGGCCCAGTGCATCAATAGCTGCGGTAGCGTGTGATCGCCGGCCTTCAGGCGCGCATCAAGATCGTTCAATGAACCGCCTCCGTATCTTCCTGTAGCTTATGTCCGAGGTAAGCCTCGATTACGTGTGGATCCGCCCGTATTTCATCGGGCGTGCCATAGGCAATTCGCTCGCCGAAATTCATAACGGCGATATGGTCGGAGATATCTGTAACGATTCCCATATCGTGCTCGATCATCATGACTGTGATCTCCAGTTCCTCTTTCAGGTCGAGAATGAAGCGGGCAATGTCTTCCGTTTCTTCGGCATTCATCCCGGAAACCATCTCATCGAGAAGCAGCAACTTTGGTTCGGTTGCCAGGGCCCGCCCCAGTTCGACCCGTTTCTGCAATCCGTAGGCCAGTGCACCGACGGGCACGTCCCGAACGTGCTGAATTTCGAGAAAATCGATGATCTCTTCGACCCTTTTGCGGTGTGCCCGCTCGGCGGCGCGCGTGGTCGGACCGAAGAGCAACCCGCCCAGCACGCTGGTCTTCATATGACTGTGGCGCCCCACCAGCAGGTTGTCGACAACGCTGGCATGTTTGAACACGGCCAGGTTCTGGAAGGTACGCCCCATTCCGAGCGGGGCGATCCGGTGCGGAGCGGTCCGGGTGATATCGTTGCCATCGAGCGTGATCGTTCCGGAGGTCACTGGAAGAACCCGGCTGATCAGGTTGAACATCGTCGTCTTACCGGCACCGTTCGGACCGATCAGACTGAAGATTTCGCCCTTGAGAACCGGAAATCCGACACCGTTGACAGCCGTGACACCGCCGAATTTCTTGACCAGATTATCGACCTGCAACAGTACGGTCATGACAGCCACCTCTTGCGTCTCTTGTAATGCTTCACATCGCGCATGTTGCGGCGGTGGCCCGATTCCGAGAAGCCGAGGTAGAACTCCTTGACGTCCTCGTTATCCATCAGCTTGTCCGGCGGCCCGTCCATCACTACCCTGCCGTTTTCAATGATATAAGCGTAGCTTGCGATCGACAGCGCCAGCTCGGCGTTCTGCTCGACCAGCAGGACGGAGACGTTGTTCTGTTTCGACAGGTCGCTCACGGCAGCAAAGATCTCTGCGATGATCTGCGGCGCGAGCCCAAGGCTGGGTTCGTCCAGCATCAGCAAACGCGGGCTGGACATAAGCGCGCGGCCGATCGCGACCATCTGCTGTTCGCCGCCCGACAGATAACCCGCGATGGTGCTGCGTTTCTCTTTCACGCGAGGAAAAATATCGAACACGTTTTCCAACGCTTCCGTCGCCCCGGAACGGCTTCGGGTGATGCCGCCCATCATCAGGTTTTCCTCGACGGTCAGGGGCTCGAACAATTGCCGTCCTTCGGGAACCATCACGACGCCGCTGCGCACGATTTCGTCAGGTTTGCGGCCAATCAGGCTTTCGCCGTTGAGCGTAATCGTACCGCCGATGATATCGCCATCCTCGGGATAGAGCACGCCGGATATTCCCTTCAGAATCGTCGATTTTCCGGCCCCGTTCGATCCCAGTAGCGTAACGATTTGACCCTCGTCGACCGATAGGGATGCATCGCGTACCGCCTCGATTACGTTGTCATAGACAATCTGGACGTTGTTCACATTCAACATCAGGCGGCACTTTCTTTTGTCATAGCCAACCCGTCATTTTCGGCGAGTTTTGCCGGTACGGGGATTTCGATGTCGAGGAGCATTTGTGCGAAGCCCTTGCCCTGGGGGTCGATGCGGACCGAGGCGATGCCGCCGCCGCCGAGGGACTCATGCAGCAGGAAGTTCAGCGCATGGCTTCCGGGCAGGTCGAAGCGTTCGACCGGGCCGTTGCACAGGTGGGCGAAATAGGTTTTCACCGCGTCTTCGGTGAGGGCGGATCGGATGTAGGGCAGGTAATCGGGCTTGCGGGCCATGATACCGATATTGGCGATGTCGCCCTTGTCGCCCGAACGGCCCCAGGCCAGTTCGACCAGGCGCACCTTGACGGCATCGGGGCCCGCGTCGCGGCTGTCGGCCGGCGGCGTGGCGGGCGGATCAAGCCGCACCTCCCTGGTGGCAACGGTGACCGGCACATCCTTGCCATCGACCTCGACCGCAACGGGCGTGTCGGCCTTGTCCTGCAGGAAGGAAAACAGCCGCACCACCGGCTGTACCTTGGGCCGTCCGGCGTAGAACCCGGTCAGACCCTGCGCAGTGGAAATGGCCATTGGCGCGATTTCACCGGCAAAGATGTTCAGCGCGCTGCGCTCCTCATGTGCCACGCCGATCTTGAGCACCACTTCGCGGGTCCGGGCGCGGGCGTTGGCGCCATAGGCGGCTTCGGCGCCCAGAACCTCGACGCTCACCTGCCGGAAATCGCCCAGGTTCTTGTTGCGGAAAATCCGACGGCAGCGGGTCAGGATCGCCTCGGCCACGCGCTCGGCCTTGGCCGGGGCGTCGATGGCGGCGAGCGTCAGGGTGGTGACCGCGCGCCAGCCGTCGGCATAGGTCGCCGACACCTTGTAGCTGCCGGTGCGCCCCAGCCCCTTGCCGCCCTTGACCCGCACCCGATCGGGGCCGATCTGTTCGAGCGTGACACCGGACCAGTCGCAGATCACGTCGGGCAGCAGATAGGCCCGTGGATCGCCGATTTCATAGAGCATCTGTTCGCCGGCCGAACCGGGCGACACCAGACCGCCGGTATCGGCCGTCTTGGTCATGACAAAACTGCCGTCTTCGGACACCTCGACGATGGGCATCCCCATGTCGTCCCAGCCCGATACGTCCTGCCAGTCGGTGAAATTGCCCCCCGTCCCCTGCGGGCCGCATTCGATCAGATGGCCCGCCAGGGACCCCTGGCTGAGCTTGTCCCAATCTTCGTCTTTCCAGCCGAATTCGTGCATTAAGGGGCCTAGCGCCACGGCACTGTCGGCGCAGCGACCGGTGATCACGATGTCGGCGCCGGCGTCCAGCGCCGTCGCGATGGGGCGTGCGCCCAGATAGGCGTTCATGCTCCAGATTTCGTCCGGAAAGGCCACGCCGGAAAACATTTCGGTCACGCCGCGGTCGCGGATCGCGTCCGCGCGCTCC
>PCCY01000004.1 GCA_002731875.1 Roseobacter sp.
ACGCCGACACTCAGCACTGGGTTGGAAAAGCCCCGTCGCTTTCGAAAGAAAAGTGGCTTAAACGAGCATTTGGGGCGGCACTAAAGCGCGACAGGTCCAAGTTTTGTTTCTTAGAACGAGATGCTCCTCAGTGTCCCGTGGCATGCTGATCTCCAATGTTGTCAAGAGCCGCAATACCTCGTTTTGACTTGGGACACAATATGGGACACACGTCGGGACGCATCTGAAGGATGGTAAAATAATTCTTTAATAAAAACAATATTATGAAGCCATACAAGAAAAAGATCCGAATCCCTGTCTATCCGCCATTACCTCAAATCGTTCATTCCCATGCTCGGCAAGAACTGTCTCTCTGCTATATGTCATGGTACATGCGATTGAGTTCTGTCGATGACGAAATGCGTGAATGAAAAGCGTATAACTGTATGTTTGGTCTGCATATTCGCAATCCAGCGCAGTGAATGACCTCGCGTGCGGTATGCGGTTCAAACATGCCGTCGGGCGACCGGGCTGACGGATGATTGGAAACATCTGTTCCGTGTTGAGGTTTTAGTGTGGGTGCGGGCGACGTGGTGTTGATACCGCCGGCTCAGGTTTCGTTTTTGCGGGTTGAATCGATCAGCAGTTTTTCCGGATCAATACCCCGTTGTTCGGCGCTTGCCCGAACGGCGTTGCGCAGGGCCGAACTGCGAGACAAAAGAGAACGAAACCGCTTTTCGTCCAGAACAAGCAAGGTTGACGGAGCGATTGCCTGGACTTCGACCCGGCGCGGCCTGTTCATCAAGATCGCCATTTGGCCGAACATCTCACCCCGGCCCAGCCGCCACGTTTGTCCCGCAGTTTTCAGCTCAACCGCCCCCGAGGCTATAAAAACGACGCTTTTTGGTGCGTTGTCTTTGGGAACTATGACCTTGCCCGCATTGACATATCTGGTTTTCAGCGCCCGCCCCAGCCGTTTCAAAGCTTTTTCGTCAAGGTCGACAAACAGCGGAAACTGACGGACAAGCTCGCTCCGCTGTACAGCGATATCAAGCGTGGGGCGTGCTTCAGCAGAGTTCCTGCGTTCAGCCAGATCCTGCATGAGGGCCGTATAGACCTCGGCACCGATCAGGCCATCCTCGCGGATGGCAGTGTACTCTCGTTCCTCTAACCGCAGGGCTGTGCGACGGATAAAGCGGCGCTCCAGTTCCTCCGCGTATCCGGGGTATTGCAGCCGCAGCCCTTCCAGTGCCGTATCGACGCTTTCTATGCGACGCGACAAAAGTTCGTGCAAAAGATCGGCAACGCGCCGCCCGTGAATTCTCCGTATCCGACCGTCGATGAACGCGGCCAGATCGCGCAGGATCAGGCGTTGCGACAGGAGGCGTTCGAAACGATCCGCAGTCAGGCGCACAAGGGGCTTTGAGAAGCCCAGCCTGCTGTGCAACACAACCGCTGTCCGAAAAGCCCGGCTATACGCAACCGACCGCCGCGCGGACCGCTGGTAGCCGCTGCGGCCTCCGGCGTGGGTACCTTCGATCAAGCGGTCGGCTTCGGACAGGATCTGGTCGGCCATGCGTGCCGAAATAGTGCGTTCGCGTACGCGCTCCAGGATCGTCTCGCGTTCAAAGCCGGCAAGCGCGATCAGCCCCAAGGTGACCCGGTCCCGGTCGAGGATGTCTTCGCTGTCTTCGGCAGCCTTCACCGCGTCGTCCAACCGTTCGCCGAATGTCTTTGCCTCGGACCGAACCGTTTCGTGTGTTAATTCATAAGCTTCGGTCGTGCGGGCAATATCTTCGCGCACGGTCTGAAGTGCCACCGCGACCACTTGTCGTGACATCGCCTCGTCTATCGGCGACAACCGATCCAACCCCAGCCAACTGATCATCGTCCTGAGCGTCGTACCCTGCACGATCAACGTGAATAGCGTGAATCCGGTGGCCAGGATACCGACAAGGCGCTTGACTTCAACCGGGACGCGCAGGCTTTCGGTAACGGCCAGTGCCAGCGCCAAGGTAACGGCACCGCGCAACCCGCCCCACAGAATAGCCGCGCGATACGGGCGATCAACAGCAGGCGAAAGACGCAGAAATGTCAACGAGGGCAACAGGCCGAACAGGATAACCGCACGTGCCGCCGTGGCCGCCAGAACAACCACGCCGATCAGTCCAAGATCGCTCAGCCTGACCTCTTCGAGCATCCGGGGGATCAGCAGAGCGGCGAGGATAAAGATCAGGGCCCCGGCCCAATGCGCCAGCAAATTCCACACATCGCGCAGGTTGCCCCACGCTTGCGGCGGCAAGCGCCCCGGCCCGGCAAGGTTAAGCGTCAAACCGGCGGAAACGACAGCAATAACCCCCGACGCACCGATGCTTTGTTCTGCACCGATGTAGGCAAGGTAAGGCAGCGCTACCGAAACCGAGATGATAGCAAGCTCTTGTCGGCCGAACATCGCCATGATCCAGATCGCGATATGTGCGGCCACCCAGCCGGTCAAGGCACCCCCAGCGATCAAAACGGGGAACCGCGCCACCGCATCGCCCAGTTCGGGGTCCGGGGTGTTCAGCATCACAAACCCCATGAAAAGCCCGAACAGGGCGATGGCCGCCGCATCGTTCAGCAGGCTTTCGCCCTCGATGATCCGGGCCAGCCGTCGCGGTGCCGAGATTGATCGAAAGATGGATACCACCGCAGACGGGTCGGTCGTTGATACGATCGCACCAATCAAAAGACACGCCGCCAACGGCAAGCCACTGACCCAAGACAGCGCATAGCCCACGCTCAGCGTGGCGACGATGACCGCTACTACGGCAAGGACAAGTATCGGTACCCAGTCGTCAAGCATGCGGCGCAGGTTCATCCCGAGCGTGGCTTGAAACAGCAACGTCGGCAGGAACACATATAGAAAGACGTTCGACCGGATCGGCAGTCCGAGGATCGCCTCTGCCACCGGGTTCAGGGCATCGGTGATATTGGTGCGCAGAAAGAAAACAGCCCCCAGGGCAATGAGGATGCCGAGGATCGCAAGGATCACGCTATAGGGTAGCTTTACACGCTCCGCGAGAGGTTCTGCCACGCCTATAACAAGGAACAGCGAAGCGACGACAGTAGTGATCAGAACGATATCCATACCCAGCAAATATCAGCTTCGGATGGTATTGGAATAATGCAAATGAGATATCGACAACAGGTTATGTCCTTCGCGTGCCGCGTAGGGGGCCGCGCTTGCCCGTGCACAGTCTGAAAGTGTCGTTTATCAATCGCTAAGCGCTATGGCATGAACGGCAAAACCATGCCCATGGCGGTGGGGATGTTTCTGCCGACTGCACTTTCTGAAATGCGTGAAGCCGAAGGGCAACGGGCAATCGCTGGTTACCTGTTGCCCCAATGGGTATACTACCTAATATTCAAGACGCTTATTTTAGGTGCGCCCGCAGCATCCATGCGAACTTTTCGTGGACCTGCCCGCGTTCGATACACATGTCTTCCGTCAACGTATCGCCATGGTTCGCTGCGGTTTCGCCCGCGCCCGCGATTGTCTCGGCAAGGGTTTCTTGCGCATCTTTCATTAAACGGATCATCTCCTCCGCGGAAGGAGCCTCCTCTACCTCGGAGACCTTGGACCGCTTGAGCATTCCGGCCAAGGTTCCTTCGGCGTGGCCTTCAAGTGCCCTGATCCGCTCGGCCAGATCGTCTTGGGCCTTGAAGTGGTCATCATAGATCGTCTGGAACAGGTCATGAAGCGTACCAAACGCCATTCCCGTCACATTCCAGTGAAAGTTCTGCGCCAACATCGTGGTCACAGCGGTTTCGGCGACAGATTGGTTTAGAGCTTCGATAATTTGTGCAGTCGCGTCAGTTGAAAGTGTCTGTGCGGTCTGGGTCATCTTTGTCTCCTGCATCATGGTTTGGCGCTGGTTGGCGAAACGCTCGCTTACTGGTGCAGACATAGCCCGACAAAGTAGTGCATCAAGAGAGCCCGACGATATTGTCGACTTGGTCGAAGCTCTCAACGACAGACCGCACCAGGAACACCAGATTTCGGTGGGCAGACTTCGGAACTTGCGAGTGGAGAAGGAAGGTCACGCTTGGCGTGTCGCCTGATTTCAGGCCCCGGGCGAGAGCCAGCAGCCAATTTTCGTCGAAAGATGTTTCTGATTCACCTGTCCGAAACATCACCGGGCGTCGGCCAAGCGCTTGATCCAGACAGCGCATCAGAACCTCGCAAGCGGCTTTGGCGGCAATTTGCCGATTGCCTGACAGAACGGCACATGCCCCAAAAAGATCGACGTATCGTTTTGAACGCGCATCCCGGGCGGCGTTGCGCAGATGGTCAAGAAGCGGCGGGACATCCGTGTGATGGTCATTCGTGAAAGCTGTGCCAACAGCCGGCTTGCGCCGTTCAGCGGTCATAAATCCGGTACCCTCTTTATTCTTTGGGCGGTCACGTGACAGGCCAGAGCAACATTAGGCTGCCTTGTTCCCATTGATTACGGCAATGCTGGCATTCTTGCCGTGACATTGTTTTTCATAAGCCTGTTGCCAGTGCTTATAGCGGCCCAATACAGCCTGCTGTGCGATCACCAGCTCGACAAATGCCTCGCGGTGTTCGGATTTCTTCAGTTTCTTGAAGGCTGATTTTTGCTTTTTGGTCATTGAGCAACCGATGCAGTGACCGGCACGTTTAAACTTGCACACGTTTATGCAAGGGCTGGGAACCTTGGTCATGTAGTTTCTCCCCCGTCGCCTGACATTCCAACGCCTCACAAGATCTCAGCGGGACATTCAGGGCTAATGACACGTTGTGATATCTGACTAATACACTCGGAAATAAAGGGCAAGCGTCATTGTCGTAGTGTTTTGGTCAAGAAAATGTTATTCGTGGCATCGATTACCCTTGGGCCAGAGAGGCTCGGCGCAAAATGAAACCGCCGCAAAGCGGACAGGCTTTGCGGCGGGGGAAATCTGGTCCATAAAGGCTGGGGTTCAGCCGCTTACGGTTGCCTGCGAGGCAATATGGCGAATGTCGCCGCGCGCGATGCCGATATCGGCCAGATCGCGATCGCTCATCGCGGAAAGTTCATTATAGGTCTGACGCATCGCGCGACGTTGGGCGCGCTGGTTACGGATCGCGTCACGCAGGACACGCAGCTTTGGCATCAAACCCGAAACAGGGCTGGCGGTATATGTGGATGTATAGCTCATCTTGATTTTCTCTTTCACGGATATGCGGTGGCCTATCCACCGCAGACGGGTTGGTATGATTGTATGCTTGGGGCGTCATGCCCGAGGCACAGCTGGGTTAACTTGTGACAGCGCCTTGAGGTGCTGCGCGAAAAAGACCTGCAATCTTGCGCTTTGTAGAAGCGGCCCAAGACGCGATATACGCGCTGCGCAGGGCGGTGGCTTCGGCAAGAAGACGGTCGACTTCGATCGGGGTAGCGGTGTGATAAGTAGTGTCGGTATTCATTTTTCAGGCTTTCCGTTTCTGGGCTTCATTGCCCGTGACCCTCATATGTGCCCGCTTATGCAAAGGTGCAAACCATAGTCGTTATGCGTATTTTGCATGGCTCATCGACAGGAAAACCAGTCGTGAAACCGCCTCATTCCCGCCCCGTGATCGGCAGTTTCATGGGGCAGCCTGTATTGACCGCCGAAGTTTTTTCGGCAGCTAGACAGGAGAAGTTCGATGCCCCAGACGAAACCCTATCCTCAAAAGCCCACAGGTCCGGCACAACCTACCGCCGCCCCTGCCCCCCCGTCTACGCGGAAGCCTCCACGGGTGATTTTCACGGATTTCGCCAGTATCTGAAAGTGACAGCGCGGCACGATCGGTATAAATTACACCTATGACCGACCCCGTATCTTCCATTCGCAACCTCGGCCCCGCCTTTGAGGAAAGCCTCGCGCGCGTGGGTATCCACACGGCTGATGAGCTTCGCGAACTGGGGGCCGATGCCGCCTATGAAAAGCTGCTCAGGGCCGGCAGTCGACCGCATTTCATCGCTTATTATGTATTGGTGATGGGGTTGCAGGGGCGCCCTTGGAATGACTGCAAGGGTACCGAGAAAAAGGCGCTGCGCGTCAGGTTCGACGCGCTCAAGGCATCTGCACATGACCCGGCGGCGGCTGAGTTTGAACGCATGATGGACCTGATCGGCGTCAAGGATCCGTAAAGCGCTGCACACTGACAATGGCGGTTGGAACGCGACCGGGTGTCGATGCGTTGGAAACAAACCGCAACGATTAGTGTCTGGAGCCAATACATGTCGCAATCCCAACCAGAGGTGCAACGAGACCTTGACCGGCTGCGTGGGCTTGCCTGGCGGATGGATACCGCTTTCAAGATACCGCTGATCGGGGTTCGCGTGGGCTGGGATTCGATACTGGGTCTTATTCCAGGTGTCGGCGACGTCCTTGCCCTTGCTCCGGCTGGGTATATCCTGAAGGAAGCGCACAGACTGGGGGTGCCCGGTTCGGTTCTGGCCCGGATGGGTACCAATGTTGGCATTGACCTGGCGATCGGGGCGATTCCGCTTGTGGGCGATTTATTTGACATCGGTTGGAAAGCGAACACGCGCAACGTCGAATTGCTTCACCGTCATTTCCAACAGACCACACCGCCCGGGCGCGACCACAATGGCGAAGGTGAGCTATCCTCGCACCATCCAACTTTGCGCGGCTAGATGCTGCGGCGCATGCGCAAAAGAGCCGCAATCGCTTGCGGCCCTTTGTATCGTTTCGTGAAGCTTAAAGCTTAGTTTCGCAAAGTCGAGGCTGGATTACCCGACCAGTTCCAGACCGGAGAAGAANTANGCGATNTCNACNGCNGCNGTNTCNGGNGCGTCGGANCCGTGNACNGAGTTTTCGCCAACNNNTTCNGCGAATTCNGCGCGNATGGTGCCTTCGGCNGCGTCNGCNGGGTTGGTNGCGCCCATNACTTCGCGGTTNTTCGCGATGGCNNNTTCACCTTCNAGAACCTGANCNACGANNGGCNCGGANGCCATGAATTCGCACAGTTCGTCNTANAANGGACGCTCGGCNTGNACTNNGTANAACNCNCCNGCNTGNGCNTTTGTCANGTGNATNCGCTTTTGTGCGACNANNCGCAGGCCNGCNTCTTCGAATTTNNNGNNGATNNNGCCNGTCAGNTTGCGGCGNGTNGCGTCTGGTTTGATGATCGAGAANGTGCGNTCNAGGGCCATTGGNTAANCTCTCNTANNNGNNGTTGATTTGNNCGCTCCCTAGCATGGGNNNTNNCACATGAAAAGCCGTGATTGACNNNNGGCCNGNCNTGNTNCANACNGCGNNCATGTTACGCATTTCAGAAATCAACTACTCCGTCGAAGGCCGCCCCTTGTTTGAGGAAGCCAGCGCCGTCATTCCCGAAGGCCACAAAGTGGGCCTTGTGGGCCGTAATGGTGCGGGTAAAACCACGCTGTTCAAGATTATTCGTGGTGAATTGGGGCTGGACGCCGGCGACATTTCGTTGCCGTCCCGTGCCAAGATCGGCGGCGTGGCCCAAGAGGTTCCATCGTCCGACGTGTCGTTGATCGACACAGTGCTGGCCGCAGACACCGAACGCGCCGCCTTGATGCATGAGGCGGAAACCACCAAAGACCCCTCGCGCATCGCAGAGGTACAGACCCGTCTTGCCGATATTGACGCCTGGTCTGCCGAAGGGCGCGCTGCGTCGATCCTCAAGGGGTTGGGTTTTGACGACCACGATCAGCAGCAGCCATGTTCGGCCTACTCCGGCGGCTGGCGGATGCGCGTCGCCCTTGCGGGTGTGTTGTTCGCCGAACCCGATTTGCTGCTTCTGGACGAACCGACCAACTATCTCGACCTTGAAGGGGCGTTGTGGCTGGAAAATTACCTGTCCAAGTATCCGCACACTGTGATCATCATCAGCCACGACCGCGGTTTGCTGAACCGTGCTGTCGGCGGAATTTTGCACCTCGAAGACCGTAAGCTTACCTATTATCAGGGTAATTACGATCAATTCGCGAAAATGCGGGCCGAAAAGCGCGCGCAGCTGACTGCAGCCGCCAAGAAGCAGCAGGCACACAAGGCGCATATGCAGGCGTTCGTTGATAGGTTCAAGGCCAAGGCATCCAAGGCCAAACAGGCGCAGTCGCGGATGAAGGCCATCGAGAAAATGGTGACGATCACCCCTCCTGAAGAAGCCGCGCGCAAGGTCTTTACCTTTCCGCAACCCGATGAACTTTCGCCGCCGATCATCAGCATCGAAGGCGGGTCCACAGGCTATACCGAAGGCCAACCGGTGCTGTCGCGCCTTAACCTGCGCATTGACCAAGATGACCGCATCGCACTGCTTGGGCGAAATGGGCAGGGCAAGTCCACCCTGTCGAAGCTGCTTTCCAACCGGTTGGTGTTGTTCGAGGGCAAGGCGATCAACTCCAGCAAGCTGCGCATCGGGTTTTTTGCACAACACCAGGTGGATGAGTTGATCGTCCATGAAACTCCGCTGCAGCACATGATCAGCGCGCGCCCCGGCGTGATGCAGTCCAAGCTGCGCGCGCAACTGGCGGGTTTCGGCCTGGGCCCCGATCAGGCTGACACCGAGGTCGGACGCTTGTCCGGGGGGCAGAAAGCTCGACTGTCGCTGCTGCTTGCCACCCTCGACGCGCCGCACCTCTTGATCCTCGATGAACCGACCAACCACCTTGATATCGAATCGCGCGAAGCGCTGGTCGAGGCGTTGACGCGGTATTCCGGTGCTGTGATCCTGGTCAGCCATGACATGCATTTGCTGTCGATGGTTGCCGACCGGCTGTGGCTGGTGTCCGACGGCACGGTGAAACCTTACGAAGATGATCTCGAAGCCTATCGCAAGATGCTGTTGACCGTGGAAAAACCGGTCAGCAAAAACGCAAAGCCCGTCAAGGAGCTGCCGAAACCCAAACGGGCCAGCCGCGACGATATCTTGGCGCTGCGGTCCGAGGTGCGCAACTCTGAGGCGCGGGTCAACAAGATTAACGACATGCGCGACAAACTTGCCAAAAAGCTTGCTGACCCTGCCCTGTACGAAAAAGACAAAGTCGGCGAACTTGAGGTCTGGAATAAGAAATATGCCGAAGTGATGGATGCATTGGAGCGCGCAGAAGCGCTGTGGATGGCCGCGCTTGAAAAGCTTGAAAAAGCCACGGCTTAGGGGTTTTATCGCGCCAGGGTTTATTGGGGGCCGGGGCATGGCCCCCGCAACAGCACATGATCACATTCGATACTGCTTACATGATCACCGCCTTTGCCACGATGGTCGTGATTATCGACCCGTTTGCAATCGGGCCGATGTTTCTTGCGCTGACCCCGGGGATGACCGCCCGTCAGCGGCGCCGGATTGCGTGGCGTTCGGTTTTCATCGCCGGTCTGCTTCTTTTGGTGTTCGCAGCCTTCGGCGAAGCGGTGTTGGGGTTTATCGGTATTTCCATGCCGGCTTTTCGCGTGGCGGGCGGCATTTTGCTGTTCCTGACCGCGCTCGACATGCTGTTCGACCGTCGTACCAAACGACGCGAAGGTCAGGCCGAAGCCGATGATGACCATGACGATCCTTCGGTTTTTCCACTCGCGATTCCGTTGATCGCAGGGCCCGGGTCTATCGCGTCAGTGATCCTGCTGACGGGTGAAAAGCCAGGAATCGAAGGACTGGTAACGGTGATGACCATTACGTTTGGGGTGCTTATCATCATGGGGCTTACGATGCAGGCCAGCGGATACCTGGAAAGGGTTCTGGGCAAGGTCGGCATCAATGTCATCACAAGGCTGTTGGGAATGTTGTTGGCGGCCCTGTCGGTGCAATTTGTGTTAGATGGTCTCAGCGCGTTTGGATTTGCTCCCGGTCCGGGCTGATATTCAGCCGATGACCCCCCATATTCCTTTCAGTAGTCAAGGAAGCCGTCATGCCCGAAATTGAAACCAGCCGTCTGATCTATCTTATCCTGCTGTTGCTGATGGTGGCGGGATGGTTTTACATGCAAAACCGTCAGGGGCTGAACAAGTCTCTGCAACAGATCGCCGTTTGGGGGATGATATTTGTCGGGGTTGCCGCTGGATACGGGTTGTGGGGCGACATCACGCGCAACAGCGGGGTCCCCCGACAAAGCTACGAAACAGGTACCGGCGCTGTTACCATACCACGTTCCGCCGACGGGCATTATTACCTGACGGCATTGGTCAATGGCGAAGCGATCAGGTTCGTGGTCGATACCGGTGCAAGTGACATGGTGCTGACCCGCCAAGACGCAGAACGCGCCGGCCTTTCACCGGACACGTTGAACTATCTGGGGCGTGCCACTACTGCCAACGGAGAGGTCCGCACCGCCTATGTCCGGTTAAGCGAAGTGCAACTGGGCGAGGTTCGCGACTTCGATGTGCCTGCGGTGGTCAATGACGGGGAAATGCCGCAATCGCTTTTGGGGATGGGATATCTACAACGTTGGGGACGGATCGAGATTGCCAACAACGAACTTATTCTAAAACGTTAAGTATGCCGCGCAAGCACCTTATGTTTCTGATTTTTTCTCCCATATTCCGCTTTCTTCAGACCAGTATTGTGCACGTGCTCCGGCCTTTTTCAATTTGACCCACTGGCCCCGCGCCGCATTCAATGCAGCGTCGTCCAACCCGTCAAAAAGAATGCAGACGCGATCCAGCCTCGCCACTTCCTCGGGCGAGACATCGGCACCGTGGATCGAGAATAAACATGTTGCCCCGTTGGCGGCTTCCACCGAAGTGGTGAGCAAAATCGGCTGGTCCGCATCATGGTCCCCCCCTGCGAGTCCATGCGCCAGGAATGCATCGTCGGGGCCACGCCACAACGCAACATCCATCTGGGCAAGCATATCGGCGTCTGTCCCGCGGATGACCACGCGCCAGCCCGCGCTGCGGGCTTTGCCCAGCAACATGGTCAATGTCTCGACCAATGGTCGCTGGGTCAGGTGGTAGAAATAGGCAACCCCCATTACCCTAGTCGGTCTCAAGCGTGTCAGAGATCAGGCGGTTCAGGGCGGCAACCCCCCAGCCGGTCGCGCCTGCGGGTGCCAGCGTGGTTTCGCTTTTGACCGACGCGACACCTGCGATGTCAAGGTGGATCCACGGGGTTCCATCCTTGATGAACCGCTTTAGAAACTGCGCCGCGGTGACCGAACCGGCGGGTCGCCCGCCAATGTTTTTCATATCCGCGATCCGGCTTTTCAAAAGCTTGTCATAGCCGGGGCCCATGGGCATGCGCCATGCGCCTTCGCCTTCGGTCTGCGCCGCTTTCAGAAAGGCATTACACAATGTATCATCATTCGAGAAGACGCCGGCGTTTTCATGCCCAAGCCCAATGATGATGGCACCTGTCAGGGTCGCCAGATCAATCACGCCGGTTGGATTGAACCTTTCCTGGGCGTACCAAAGCACGTCACACAGAACCAGCCGGCCCTCGGCATCGGTGTTGATGATCTCGACGGTGTCGCCCTTCATGGTCTTTACCACGTCCCCGGGCCGCGTCGCGGTGCTTGACGGCATGTTTTCCACAATTCCGACCAAGCCGACGACATTGGCCTTGGATTTGCGCAACGCAAGGCTGCGCATGACACCAGCCACGACGCCAGCACCGCCCATGTCCATCGTCATGTCTTCCATGCCGACACCGGGCTTGAGGCTGATGCCGCCGGTGTCGAACACGACACCTTTTCCCACAAGCGCCAATGGAGGCACGGTTTTCTCGGCCCCGTTCCAATGCATCACCACCACGTAGGACGGGCTGGCCGACCCCTGCCCGACGCTGAGCAGCGTGCGCATGCCCAATTCTTCCAACTTCGCTTCGCCCAGGATTTCGACCTTCAGGCCGATGGATTCCATTTCGGCCAGACGGTCGGCAAATTCGGTCGTGGTAAGGACGTTTGCCGGTTCATTGGTCAAATCCCGCGTCATAAACGCACCCTGGGCGATGGCCAGAAGCGGTGCGGCGGCGGCTTCTACCGCTTCGGGGTTTGTACACATGATGGTAACGGCCCCCTTGCGTGGCTTGCCGTTCGTCTTGCGATCTTCAAAGGTGTAGTCCCGCATCGCCAATCCAAAGCACAGTTCGGCCGCTTTGCGCAAACCACCCAACAGCGCCAGCAGGTCGGAATCCCCACGACGTTTTGCCAAGGCCGCTCCGGCCTTGCGCAACGTGGTCGCATCCGAGTTGTTCTCGAGCTTTACGACGTCAACCGCGATTGCATCCATGCCCGACGGATACCCAAGGCTTATTGCATCACCAGCCGACAGATCCGCGAATTCCTTACCGTTGACGAGCCGCTCTACCGCCCCCTTTGTCAACTTGTTGATCCGCCGCGCACCCGCGTTCATTTTGCCGCTTGCATCAACCGTGATGGCGACGCGGCCAGCATGGGTCTTGGCCTGATCTATATCTGTCTGGGCAAAGCTCATCGGCGTCAATGTGGTCATATAGGGCATCCCTTCAGTCATATTCTTGCTTAGACGTACCGCGCGAGGCCGACTAAGACCAGATAGCAGTTTTCGTGGTCGTAAAATTCATTTATCGTGACACGAAATTCCAGCCTCAGATCACCCAAGGGAAGCAGATTGGCAAAGTTCGACCGCTATATGTTGTCCCAGTTTCTGACCCTGTTCAGTTTCTTTGCATTGGTCCTGGTTGCGATCTTCTGGATCAACCGGGCTGTCGTGCTGTTTGACCGCTTGATCGGCGACGGGCAAACCGCCCTTGTTTTTCTGGAGTTCACGGTACTGGGATTGCCCAAGCTCATCACGACCGTTCTGCCCATCGCCACGTTTGCCGGGGCTGTGTACGTGATCAACCGCATGACCAGCGAATCCGAACTGACGGTGTTGCAGGCGACGGGTTCTGGCCCCTGGCGACTTGCCCGTCCGGTTTTTATCTATGGCTTGTGTGTCGCGGCGATGTTGTCGGTGCTCACGCATTTTCTGGTACCGATGGCGAACGCCCAGCTCAAGCAACGCGAAGCTGAAATCTCGCAAAACGTGACGGCACGGTTGCTGACCGAAGGCACATTCCTCCATCCTACCTCCAAAGTTACGTTTTACACCCGGCTGATCGGAGCAGATGGGGTGCTGCGTGATGTGTTTCTTTCTGACCGACGAAAGCAGGACGAGGGTGTGATCTATACCGCCGCCGAGGCCTATCTGGTACGAAACGGCGAAGGGACGACGCTGATCATGGTCGACGGTCTGGCGCAGCGGTTGCAGGCCGAGGGCAAGCAATTATCAACCGCCAAATTCCGCGATTTTTCCTTTGATATTTCCGCTTTGGTGACCAGCAAAGCCAATAGCGTCGCTTCAATAGATAGTTTGACGACCCCGGAAATCTTGGCCAGCTGGACCGGGCTTGCCGAGAAGGTGAAGCAATCACAAGGCGCGCTGGTCGAAAATCTCGCCGCGCGCTTTGCCGAGCCGTTGTTTTCGGTGATCGCCGCGATGATTGGCTATGCCACGCTGATCTTGGGCGGATTTTCGCGCTTTGGCGTGTGGCGAGAAATTGTGATCGCCTTTGGTCTGCTGATCGCGATCGACGGACTGCGCGGCGCACTTGTCGACACTGTGCGCAACGATGCCAGCATGTGGCCGGTGATGTTTTTTCCCACTCTGCTTGGGGCCGCTCTGGTTATCGGCATGATCTGGCAAGCTTCCCATCCGGGGTGGACACGGCGCATCCGATCGCGAAGGAAAACCGCATGACTTTGCATTTTTACTTCGCCCGCCGGTTTTTGATGGGTTTCGTGCTTATCTCGACGGTACTGTTTGCACTGGTGACACTAGTCGACCTTGTGGAACAGTCGCGAAAATTCGGCAGCTATGAAATCGGCTGGGGGCGCATCCTTGCAATGACCATGCTGAACACCCCCGCGACGATGAACCTGATCCTGCCATTGATCATGATCCTCGCGACTGTTGTGTTGTTCCTGTCTTTGGCACGGTCGTCTGAACTGGTCGTGACCCGCGCCTCGGGTCGATCCGCCCTGAGCGCCTTGCAGGCCCCTGTCGGGGTGGCACTGATCATCGGGGTGATGGCGGTAGGCATGTTGAATCCCATCGTCGCAGCGACGGCCAAACGTTACATGCAACTGTCCGAACATATACGCTCAAGCGGCGCGTCGGCGCTTTCCATCAACGAAGAAGGGTTATGGCTGCGCCAAGGTGGCGAACAGGGGCAGACTGTTATCCGGGCTTGGCGCTCCAATCAGGATGCATCGGTCCTGTATGATGTCACCTTCCTGTCTTATGAGCCAAATGGCGGTCCGGTCCGGCGGATAGAGGCAGAGAGCGCGGCTCTCGAAGACGGCGTATGGATGCTGACCAACGTCAAATCGTGGCCGTTGGCTCTTGGTGTTAACGCCGAAGCAAATGCCGAAACATCCGACACCTTGTCATTGCCATCGAATTTGACCTTGGACCGGATACGCGAAAGCATAAGCGACCCCGGTGCCGTTTCCATCTATGATCTGCCCGCATTTATCAAGCAGCTTGAATTGGCGGGTTTCAGTCCGCGGCGTCACAAGGTCTGGTTGCAGGCCGAACTGGCGCGGCCGCTTTTCCTTGTTGCGATGGTTCTTGTTGCGAGCGCTTTCACCATGCGCCATACGAGGTTCGGCGGCACAGGGGTCGCGGTGCTGGCGTCGGTGTTGTTGGGGTTCGGATTGTATTTCATTCGCAGTTTTGCGCAGATCTTGGGCGAGAACGGGCAGATACCCGTGGTCTTGGCTGCGTGGGCACCGCCTGTCGCGTCCATTTTGCTGGCGCTTGGCCTACTTTTACACGCTGAGGATGGTTGAGATGCGCCGACTTTTCCTAATTCTTGCCCTGATAATCTCGACGCCATGGTCGGTCATGGCGCAAAGCACCGGTTCTGACGGCGCGGCGGTCTTGGTGGCGGATGATCTGTATATCACGCGCGACCGCGTGCTGGTTGCCCAAGGCAACGTCGAAGCCGTTCAGGGCAATACCCGTTTGCGTGCGAAAGCCATCAGCTATGACGACCAGACCGGGCTTTTGACGATCACTGGGCCTATCGTGCTGAACGACGGTGCCGGCGCGGTGATATTGGCCGACACTGCCGAACTTGATCAAGGACTGCAAAACGGATTGCTACGCGGTGCCCGGATGGTCCTTAACCAGCAGCTTCAACTGGCAGCGGCGCAGATTGACCGCGTAGATGGGCGGTATAGCCAGCTTTATAAAACCGCCGTAACGTCGTGTAAGGTGTGTGCAGACGGTGAGGTGCCGCTTTGGCAAATCAGAGCCCGCCGTGTCATCCATGACGAGGTAGCGCAGCAGCTCTATTTTGACGATGCGACTTTCCGTATTCGCACGGTGCCGGTGTTTTATGTGCCGCGGTTGCGCCTGCCTGATCCCACGCTCAAACGTGCCTCGGGGTTTCTTGCCCCGTCGGTACGAACGACATCGCAACTGGGGACCGGATTGAAAATTCCGTACTTCATCAAGCTGGGCGACTCTCGTGACCTTACGGTGACCCCGTACCTTTCTTCGTCCACCCGCACGCTTGAACTGCGGTATCGGCAGGCATTTACCAACGGTAAAATCGATTTCATCGGTGCCTACACCCGCGATGATCAACGGCCCGATGAACAGCGCGGGTACCTGTTTGGATCCGGTGCCTTCAAGATGAGCCGTGGTTACCTGCTGAGTTTCAACATCAAGACCGTGAGCGACGAGGCGTATTTCAGCGAATATGGGTATTCATACGAAGACCGGTTGCGCAGCGACCTTACCTTGTCGCGGGCGCGTCGCGACAGCTATGTGCGCGCCAGTCTGTACAATTTTGAATCACTGCGTGCAGGCGAAGTGAATGCGACACTGCCGACGCTGGTAATTGACGGCGAATTTGAACGACGGTTCTTTCCCAAGTCGGTTGGTGGCGAAGTGCGGCTTTCGCTTCAGGCCCATAGCCATCGCAGAAGTTCAGACAGAGACACAGACGGCCCCGACCCGGACCTGATCGTCGACGGGCGTGACGTCGCGCGGATCAATGGCAAGCTGGAATATCTGCGCAGGTTTACCTTTCGATCGGGCCTGGTGACAGATGTGCGGGCGGGAACCAGCTTTAATTTTTTCGACATCACCCAAGACAGCACCTTTGCACAGAACCATAGCGATATCGCGCCGTTTTCATCTGTCGCGCTCAGCTATCCGATGGTGCGACGCGTGTCGGCAGACGTTTCACAGGTGCTTACCCCTGTCGCACAACTGGGGTGGACCGGGGGCGACCGGCAGCTTATCCCGAACGAGGAAAGCACCCGGGTCGAATTTGATCAAGGCAACCTTTTGGCGCTGTCCCGCTTTCCACGGCCAGACCGGCGTGAACGCGGCACAATCGCTGCCCTTGGCGTGAACTGGGCGCGGATCAACCCCAAGGGGTGGGACGCGTATATTTCTGCCGGTCAAGTGTTCCGCAGTATCGTGGACCCATCCTTTTCGGATACCTCGGGTCTTGCCGGAACCAGTTCCGACCTTTTGCTGGCCGCGCAAATTCGGAATACAGCCGGGATGGCGATTACCGCCCGTACCTTGCTGGATACGGACTTGCAGATATCCAAGACCGAATTGCGGGGTGACTGGTCATTTCGCAAAGCCAGCATTTCGGGCACATATGTGTGGCTGGAAGCCGATGCAGCCGAAGACCGGACCCAGGCCGTTTCCGAAGTGTCGTTGGACGGGACATACGACATTGGGCGGCATTGGACCGCTGCGGCAGATGTCCGCTATGATGTGGTGAACAAGCAGGCCGCGACGGCGGGTGTTGGCCTGACTTACAATAATGAATGTGTAAGCATAGACCTCTTGGTGCGTCGTCGCTACACCTCGTCTACAAGTGTTGAGCCGTCGACCAATATCGGGTTTAACGTCGGCATGCGCGGCTTTTCGGCCTCAAACGGAAAAGAAAGATATGTGCGATCATGTGGGAAGTAAGCAAGATGAACCTGAAGCGACTGACGTGTAGTATAGCCGTTCTGGGGATGGCCTTATTGGCATCGACCCCGGTTGCGGCGCAGGGTCTTTATACGCCTGTTGCGAAGGTCAATCAGATGGTGGTGACCGAATTCGAAGTGCAGCAGCGCCAGAAATTCCTGCAAGCGCTGAACGCCCCGGGGGCCACGCGTGAGGGGGCCATAGAGTCGCTTATTGATGAACGGCTTCGCAACGAGGCTGTCACGAAATCCGGCATCGAGCTGTCCGCCGAGACGATCGATCAAAGCCTGTCCGAATTTGCCGGCCGTGCAAACTTGAGCACCGACGAATTTGTGAAACGCCTTGAGCAGGCCGGCATTTCAAGAGAGACCTTCCGGGATTTCGTGGTGAACTCGATCGGATGGCGCGAGCTTATCCGAGGTCTTTATGGATCACGCACCCAGATTACCGACGCTGAAATCAGCCGCGCACTGGGATCGACACGCGGCAGTGGCGTTCGTGTGCTGATGTCCGAGATTATCATCCCGGCCCCGCCACAGGACGCAGCCCGCATCAACGCGCTTGCCGAGCGGATTTCTCAGTCAAAAACAGCGGCTGAGTTTTCCAACTATGCAACCAAATATTCCGCAACGGCGTCCCGAGGGAATGGTGGCCGCCTTGATTGGCAAAATCTGTCGGACCTGCCGCCCAGCCTGCAACCACTGGTCATGGGGCTCGCCCCCGGACAGGTAACGGACCCCTTGCCGATCCCCAATGCCGTGGCGCTGTTTCAGATGCGAGATATCCAGGAGACAAACGCGCCCGCACCGACCTATTCGGCCATCGAATACGCCGCCTACTATATCCCCGGAGGACGTAGCCAAGCCGGCCTCGCCGAGGCTGAGCGGGTTCGCGCACGCGTAGACACCTGCGACGATCTTTACGGTGTGGCCAAGGGGAAACCTGTAAGCGTCCTTGATCGTGAAACCAAAAAACCCGGTGAAATTCCGCAAGATATCGCCCTTGAACTGTCCAAGCTGGATCAAGGAGAAGTGTCCACCGCCCTGACAAGAGCAAATGGTCAGTCGCTGGTATTTTTGATGCTGTGCGGTCGTACCGCCTCTGCCAACGAATCCGCTTCCAGGGACGATGTCATAAATGTGCTGCGTCAGGAACGCCTGTCGGGATATGCCGATCAACTTCTCGAACAGCTTCGGGCCAACGCGCGTATCGTCAGAAAATGATCCCGGATCGACCCGTCGTTATATCGTGCGGGGAGCCTTCAGGTATCGGCCCCGAGGTCGCGGCGCGCGCGTGGGCCATGCTGGCGGGCGAGATTCCGATGGTGTGGTTGGGTGACCCGCGTCACCTGCCACACGACATTCCCCATCAGGTGATCGATACCCCTGCCCAGGCACTTGGGGTCAATTCAGAAGCCTTGCCTGTCCTTGCGCATACGTTCGCCAAAGATGTGCGCCCCGGCATCCCCGAGCCCGCCAATGCACAAAATGTGATCGACGTGATTGCCCGGGGTGTTGATCTGGTGCGCAGCGGCGAAGCTTGCGCCCTGACAACGGCGCCGATCCACAAAAAGGCGCTCAAGGATGGGGCCGATTTCGCCTATCCGGGACACACTGAATATCTTGCAGCCCTTGCGGGGGTCGCTGACGTGGTAATGATGCTTGCCAGTGATCAATTGCGGGTGGTGCCGGCGACGATACACATTGCATTGGATCAAGTGCCGCTCCTGCTTACTCCGTCCCGTCTGCGCCGGGTGATAGAAATTACCGCCGCCGGCCTGCAAACCCAGTTTGGCATTTCACAGCCTCGCATAGCTGTTGCCGGGTTGAATCCTCACGCCGGCGAAGGCGGCACGATGGGCCGCGAAGAACAAACCTGGATGGTGGGGCTTGTGCGTGAAATGCAGGCAGAAGGCTATGCGCTTCGCGGTCCCTTGCCGGCGGATACGATGTTTCATGCCGCTGCGCGTACCAGTTATGATGTTGCTGTCGCAATGTATCACGACCAAGCGTTGATCCCGATCAAGACGCTGGATTTCGACCGTGGGGTCAACGTGACCCTCGGCCTGCCGTTTGTGCGCACCTCTCCAGATCATGGCACTGCGTTTGACATCGCCGGTAAAGGGATCGCCAACCCGACAAGTATGATAGAAGCGATCCGTCTTGCCTATAAGATGGCACAGAAATGATGCAGACGTTTCACACAACAACTGATTGGCACAAGGCCATCCGTGGATCGGGCCCTGACAACCATATAGGACCGGCCCGCTGATGAGCTCCACCGATACCCTTCCACCACTGCGTGACGTGATCAACACCCATGACCTTAAGGCGCGCAAATCGCTGGGTCAGAATTTCTTGCTTGATCTGAACCTCACGGCCAAGATCGCACGACAAGCTGGCGACGTGTCAGAGTGTGATGTGCTCGAGATCGGGCCCGGTCCCGGCGGGCTGACCCGGGGGTTGCTGGCGGAAGGTGCACGACACGTTCTTGCGATCGAAAAGGACAAGCGTTGCTTGCCCGCGTTGACGGAGATCGCGGATGCCTATCCGGGGCGTCTTACGGTCATTGAAGGCGACGCGCTTCAGGTTGACCCGCTGGCGCATCTGACCCCGCCTATCCGCATCGCGGCCAACCTGCCCTACAACGTGGGTACCGAGCTTTTGGTCCGTTGGCTTACACCTCGTGAATGGCCGCCGTTCTGGCAAAGCCTGACCCTGATGTTTCAACGCGAAGTCGCTGAGCGTATTGTCGCGAAGCCGGGGTCAAAGGCTTTTGGGCGTCTTGCGCTGTTGGCCCAGTGGCGGGCCGATGCGCGGATTGTGCTACAGCTCCCTCCCGAGGCATTCACCCCGCCCCCCAAAGTTTCGTCTGCGGTTGTCCACCTTACAGCCTTGGCTGAACCACGTTATCCGGCCGACCCCGAGGTTTTGAACCGCGTTGTCGCCGCCGCGTTTAACCAACGCCGCAAAATGCTGCGATCCGCATTGAAAGGCGTTGCTCCCGATATCGAAGATCGGCTTCTGGCTGCCGGGCTAAAACCCACCGACCGTGCCGAACAGGTTCCGCTCGAAGGGTTCTGCGCCCTGGCACGCGAAGTCGCCAAGGTCTGACCACGGTCGATAACTTTCGCCAGCAACGCTCCTTGTCTGGCTCTGTCGACCACACCCTCTTTGACATTCTCCAACACCAACGTAGCTTCAAAGCCCGACCCTCAAGCGCCGTTGATCACACCCAACACGCTGGTGTTAGTCGATATGTGTCCGAACAGTGTGACGCCGCGGAAGTATACACCAATTGAACGGCGCTTAAGACAGGCTACTCTGGATATGCCGGTGAAACGCTTGGTATCGCAGCACATTCCTGCGAGTACCGAATTAAATGGCACTGTCCGATTTCTGTTGCGTTACAGAACATCCCCGTAGGTCAAACAAGGGTAAAGAGTGCCGGAGCTTTCGCGGAATATCTGGTTCGCATCAAAGTTGAATAGTGCGATGTGTCGTGGCACAAAATGGATGATCGGCCCGTGCCCCGAGCATTACTATTTCTTGTGGCGCAGAGCTTGGACAGCCCCTTTGATGCCTCATACCCCAGGTGTCATTTGGCCGCGGGTTCCAGACCGACACCCGGTTGCGTCCACCATACTGGGCCCATGATCACACTCAAAACAACCGAGGGCTCGATGAAATTGGAATGGCCCCACATAACGCACGGCCATTCAATCACTCCGGTAGTTTATTCCGCCGCTTCGGGCTGACCGTCGTTCTTGTTGTCGGTGTCTGCGCTGCGGTTTTCACGCTTTTGCGCGTTCTGGTCGTCACCGTTTTCCGAATTGGTGTTGTCCGGTTTAGGCTGGGGTTTACGCCGCGGTGCGCGGCGCGTCTTGGGCTTGCTTTCCGGTGTTTCAACCAGATTGGTTTCTTCCGATTGCTCGGCGGTGCCATTGGCATCCCCATTGGCGTCGGGCGTATCTTCAGCGGGCTTGTTGTTATTGTTGTTGCGGCTCCGCCGCCGCTTAGGTTGATCCGAAGCGGGTTCAGGTGAGTCCGACCGCGCAGGATTGTCCTGCTGTTGGCGTTGCTGTTCAGGCTGGCTTGATTGGGGTGTCTGCTCAGCTTGCTCAGTCTGATCGCTGGAATCACCTTGATCGTTGTTTTGTCCGGCCTGCGCTGCCTCGCGCTCCTGACGCTCGACGCGCTCGCGGTCACGTTCAGCTTGGCGCTCGCGGTTTTCACGCTCTTGCTGGTCGCGGCGCTGGTCAATCTCGCGTTGGGCTTCCGACAGCATGCGCAAGTAGTGTTCGGCATGTTGCTGGAAATTCTCGGCGGCTACGCGATCATTGCTAAGCTGTGCGTCGCGGGCCAGTTGATTATACTTTTCAATGACCTGCTGAGGTGTGCCGCGCACTTTGCCCTCGGGGCCAGAGCTGTCGAAAACGCGGTTTACGACATTGCCGCCTTGCGGTTGACGGTTGCGAGGATTCTTGGACCGGGACCGTGATCTGGAAGATTTCATGTAATCAGTTCAGCCTTGTTATGCTGTGCTTCGATAAAAAGCTGCCGGATGCGTATGCATCCATCAAAAGCTAGCCTTATGCTCTGTTGGGCTTACCGCCGCGCGGGACCGCCAACTTGGCATCCACCGCTGCAACATCTTTGAATAAGCACGGCTGTCGACCTTGGGCAAGCATAAATTACCGCAAATCGCGGGAAAACACGATTTTTTAGTGACTCTAGGCTGGTGTGTCGGCCCAAAGGACACGGTCACGCCCGTCTAGATCAGGGAGGATACGCACCCTGCCCCAACCGCCATCCCTGAATATCGCGGCGACCTCGGGGCCTTGCTGCCAGCCGATTTCCGCCAATACCCGGCCCGTGGCGGTCAGATATCCCTGTGCTTGCGACGCGATAATCCGGTACGCGCTCAGCCCATCATGACCGTCGGTCAATGCCATTTCGGGCTCGTGCAGGCGCAATTCCGGCGCCACGGAAAGCATTTCGCTTTTTGCCAGATAGGGCGGGTTCGCAACGATCAGATCGAACCGACCTTCAGCGGCGCCGAACCAGTCTGATTGCCGTATGTCGGCCCGCCCGGCGACCCCGTGCAACACGGCGTTGGCGCTGGCTTGCAGGCATGCGGCCTCTGACAGATCAAGCCCCATGCCTTGGGCGTTGGTCTGTTCCGCCAGCAAGGTCACCAGTATACAGCCCGATCCGGTGCCCAGGTCGAGCACACGGTTGAACGGTTCCGACAGGGACAGTTCTATCAGGCTTTCTGTTTCAGGCCGAGGATCAAGCACATCGCGGCTCACCTTGAAATCGCGTCCGTAAAAAGCACGTTGCCCGACCAGGTGTGAAACCGGGACCCGTACCGCCCGCAACGCGACAAGGTTCTCGAACCGTTCCGCGATGTCGGGCGCTATTTCCTCCGGGGCGATCAACGTTATGCGCGCGGCATCGACCGATGCGGCGTGCGCTAACAGGACTCGAGCATCCCGCGCCGGGTCAGGCACACCTGCGGCGCGCAGCCGGGCGGTCGCCGCCGCCATGGCCTGAGCGGCTGTGGGAGCGGTCATTGGCCCATTTCCGCCATGACCCGCGCCGTCGCGTCGGCTGTAAGGGCGTCGATAATCTCGTCCAGATCGCCTTGCATGACCGAATCCAACCGATAAAGGGTCAGGTTGATCCGGTGGTCTGTCATCCGGCCCTGCGGGAAGTTGTAGGTCCGGATACGTTCGGACCGGTCGCCAGACCCGACCTGAGCCGCACGATCGGCCGAACGCTCGCGGTCGACCCGGTTGCGCTCCATGTCATACAGCCGCGACTTCAGCACCTGCATGGCAATTTCACGGTTGCGGTGCTGCGATTTCTCAGAAGATGTAACGACAAGGCCGGTCGGAATATGCGTGATGCGAACGGCTGAATCAGTGGTGTTGACGTGTTGGCCCCCCGCCCCGGAACTGCGCATGGTATCGATGCGCAGATCATTGGCGTTCACGTGTATGTCCACATCCTCCGCTTCGGGCAGCACGGCAACAGTGGCGGCCGACGTATGCACCCTGCCACCGCTTTCAGTGGTGGGAACGCGCTGTACCCTGTGCACCCCGGATTCGTATTTGAGCCGCGCGAATACGTTCTGCCCCTTGATATGCGCCACAACCTCCTTGATGCCGCCAAGTTCGGTCAACTGCTCTTCGATCAGGTCAAATTTCCACCCCTGCGCCTCGGCATAGCGTTGATACATCCGCAAAAGATCCGCCGCAAACAACGCCGCCTCATCGCCGCCGGTTCCGGGACGGATTTCTAGGATGGCGGGCTTTGCATCGGCGGCGTCTTTGGGCAACAGCGCCAGCTGCAAGGCAGTCTCGGCCTTGGGCAGGGCCGCCTTGAGGCGCGGAATTTCCTCTTCGGCCAATTCAGCCATTTCGGGGTCTTTCAGCATGGCCTGCGCGTCTTCCATATCGCCCAGCAACCGACGATAGGTTTCGATCTGGTCGACCACGGGCCGCAAATCCGCGTATTCCTTGGCTAGCTTGGCAAAATCCGCACCGTCAGACCCAGCCGACATCGACGCCTCCAGAAACTGGAAACGTTGGATAATCTGGGCAAGGCGGTCCATGGGGATCATAGGTTGGATGTCGCTGATGACGGCGCTTTGGTCAAGAGCCGCTCTGTGCTATCGTCGTCTTATGAAACCGATATTGCTGCTTTTCGTGCTGTTGCCGGTCAGCGTTCCGGCCAACCCGACCTATCCGGACGGTCGACCGGTGGATTGCTACTGCACGGATCGCAGTGGCGGCAGGATAGAGCTAGGCGATACCATTTGCCTCAAGGTGAACGGCCGCAGCTTTCTGGCGCGATGCCAAATGTCACTGAACGTCCCGATGTGGCGAGAGATACAATCAGGCTGTCAGACCCTGTCGTCAAAGCTCAAGCCCCAGCCGCCGCAAGATATGGTTCATCCGCTTGCGGTTCACGCCCATATCTGATTTCCCGAACCGCAGGCGGCTGAAAATCACGGCACGCGACTGCTCCATTCCCGGCAAGGGTGCGACCGATACCGTCGTGTAATCCGGAAAACCCCATAGCTTGGAGCGCGACTCATAGATATTCTGCCCTGATATGGTTGCAATCCTGCGGGTCCGCGGCACCTTCAGCATTTCCTGATCAAACAGCTTCAAAACGCTGTCCCTGCTCCCGTCAACATCCCTTACCGCCATAAAACCATTATCGTATCGATAATCGCCGACAGTTTTCTCGTTCGGAGCAATGACCCAGCGGTCCGCTTGCGTCGGCGCAAAGCGCACATAGACCTGCACCGCGCCAATCAGTGCCAGCACTCCGATCAAGATCCACATCGCTGGATGTCCTTTCATTTTGCCCTTGAAACTCCCCGCGGAGCGTCCGGCGGTTTCAACGGTATGCAACCCCAGGTAAGACCGATAAGATTTCAAACAGGATATTTGCACCGGTCAACGCTGTGTTTCCCGAGGTGTCATAGGGCGGCGATACCTCGACAAGATCTGCGCCTACGATATTCAGCCCCTTGAAGGCACGCAGTAACTCCATAGCCTGAGGCGTGGTGAGACCGCCGATTTCTGGCGTGCCGGTACCCGGCGCATAGGCCGGGTCCAGGCTGTCGATATCGTAGGTCAAATAGACAGGTGCGTCGCCGATATCTGTTCGGATTCCCGCGCCAAGCGCGGCAAGGCTGCGGTGCCACAGTTCGTGGGCCGGAAACTGCTGAAACCCCCACGCGGCGGCTTCGGTGAAATCATCCGCACCGTATCCCGTACCTCTCAAACCAATCTGATATGTTTTATAAGGATTTATCAGCTCTTCTTCATAGGCACGTCGAAAAACCGTACCGTGGGTCTCACGCTCTCCGAACATCTCATCATTTACATCGGCATGCGCGTCGATGTGGATAAGCGCCAGCGGTCCGTGTTGCCTTGCCATCGCTCGCAGGATCGGCAGCGTGATCGAATGGTCACCCCCGATCGCCAACGGGGTAACGTCGTGCTTCAGTATCGCGTCGTAACTGTCTTTGATTATTGACAAACTCTTACTTAACGAAAAGGTATTGATTGCCAGATCGCCAATGTCGGCCACCTGAAGTGAATCGAATGGGGCGGCCCCGGTTGCCAGGTTGTAGGGTCTCAGCATCGCGCTTTCAGACCGCACCTGCTTGGGGCCAAAGCGTGTTCCCGACCGACACGATGTGCCGATGTCCAACGGTATGCCCAATATGGCGACATCCAGTCCACTCAGATCACCGGCATGAGGAAGCCGCATGAATGTATTCGGGCCTGAAAACCGGGCCAAGTCGTTGCCGCTGATAGGTTGATTGCTTGGGTTCATGTGTTGCGCATCCTCCAGCCCAACAGGCAAAGAATCTCGGTCGCCACATGCGCCCCGGCAATCGCTGTGGCACCTGTTGTATCAAACGGTGGTGACACTTCGACCACATCCCCGCCGACTATGTTGATCCCGGCCAGGTCCCGCAACATGATCGCGCATTGTGCCGACGTCAAACCACCCCAGACTGGCGTTCCGGTACCCGGAGCATAGGCCGGGTCAAGGGCGTCGATATCGAATGTAAGATAGCAAGGCCGGTCGCCAAGTATTTGTTTTATCTTGCTGACAGCAGCTTGGGGACCTTTTTCATGGACTTCGCGGGCGTCGATGACGGTAACGCCCATACTATCTGGATTGGTGGTTCTGATCCCGACCTGCACCGACGTCGCCGGGTCGATCAACCCCAGCTTCACCGCCTTGTAGAACATGGTTCCATGGTCGATCCTGTCCATGTCGTCATCTGCCCAGGTATCGGAATGCGCGTCGAAATGCAAAAGGCTGACGGGACCGTATTTGCGTGCATAGGCCTTGAGGATCGGAAAACTGATATAGTGATCGCCGCCCAAAACCACGCTGGCGGCCCCTGCGTCCAGGATACCCGCGATATGTGCGGTCAGCGCGTCGGGAAATTGGCTGGTGTGGCCATAGTCGAACGCCAGATCGCCATAGTCGGCGATGGCAAATTCGCTCAGCACGTCAAAGTCCCAGCCATAGGGCGGATCATAGGGTTGCAACGTTGATGCCTCGCGGATCGCGCGTGGCCCGAGCCGCGTGCCCGGACGGTTTGTCACGGCTTGGTCAAACGGGACCCCGGTCACGGCGATATCCACGCCTGCAAGGTTCTTGGTATAACGTCGGCGCAGAAATGACGGCGCACCGCCAAATGCGTTTTCAAAGCTCGGACCTTTAAGATCTTCCCGGGTAAAGGCTTGATCTACTTGTTTTTTCGCGTCCTCGAGTGCCATCAGACCGTTCCCAGTGGTTGGGCCCGTTCAACCAGTCGGGCGAAAAACGAGGCCCCTACCGGCGCGATCGCATCGTCAAAGTTGTACTGCGGATGGTGCAGCCCCGCGGTGTCGCCCTGCCCAAGAAACAAATATGCACCGGGACGTTTTTCCAGCATGTAGCTGAAGTCCTCCGCACCCATCTGGCGGCCGTATTCCGCGGTGACGTGGTCTTTGCCCGCCACATCATTCGCGACCGACACCGCAAAGTCCGCCTCATTGGGGGTATTGATGGTCGCCGGATAGCCTTTGTCATAGTCAAGCTGTGCCTCGACCCCGTAACTTTGGGCCTGACCGGCAACGATCTGCTGCAAGCGCCGCATCACCATCGCCTGTACTTCCGTGTCGAAGGTCCTGACCGTGCCATTGATATAGGCGGTGTCGGGGATGACGTTGTCGGCCGTGCCGGTGTGGATTTGTGTTACCGACACCACCAGATCATCTTGGGTATTGTGGTTGCGGCTGACGATCGTTTGGATGGCTTGGGCTATTCCGCAGGCCGCCACGATCGGGTCACGCGTCTGGTGCGGCATCGCCCCATGCCCCCCTGAGCCTTTGATGTTGATATGAAAGGTGTCCACGGCGGCCATGATCGGCCCCGATGAGGTAAAGAAGCCGCCCTTGTCCAAACCCGGCGCATTGTGCAGCGCATATACCTGCGAGATCTCGAAACGGTCCAGCACGCCTTCGGCGACCATTACCTCGGCACCGCCGCCGGTTTCTTCCGCCGGCTGAAAGATCAATGCCACCCGCCCGGCGAAATTACGCGTTTCGGCCAGATACCTGGCCGCACCCAACAGCATTGTCGTGTGTCCGTCATGACCGCAGGCATGCATCCTGCCCTCGTGGGTGCTGGCGTACTCCACACCTGTGGCCTCGGGGATCGGCAGCCCGTCCATATCGGCGCGCAGCCCGATCGTCGGTCCCTTGCCCTGACCATTGATGATTGCGACCATGCCGGTTGTCGCAAACCCTTCGTGCAGCTCATCGACCCCGAATTCACGCAATTTTTCGGCAACAAAGGCAGCAGTCTTGTGGCATGCGTTGCCCAGTTCGGGAATCGTATGCAGATGCCTGCGCCATTCGGTCATTTCCGGGCCATAGTCTGCGATGCGGTTGACAACGGGCATTGGTGTGGACTCCTCGAGCGATGTTCGTCAGGTTGCATCTGACACCAGACACACGAGGGCTGCAATGGCCGACACCAGAAATGATGCGCTGATCCACGACCGGGATGCCGGGATCGAACGATTGTTGGAGATCATGAGGCGCCTGCGCGATCCTGATACCGGCTGTCCGTGGGACATCGAACAGGATTTTGACAGTATTGCGCCCTATACCATTGAAGAGGCGTATGAAGTAGCTGACGCGATCGAACGCTGTGACTGGCCTGAATTGGAAGGGGAATTGGGCGATCTGTTGCTTCAGACAGTCTATCATACCCAGATGGGTCAAGAGAAAGGGCATTTCAGTTTTCAATCGGTGGTGCGAAATATCTCGGACAAAATGGTTGCCCGGCATCCGCATGTGTTTGGCGACGAGAGCCGTGATAAATCTGCCGAACAACAAACCGCCGACTGGGAAGCGATCAAAGCCGCCGAACGCACGCACAAGGCGCAAGATGGTATCCTGGACGGTGTCGCGGTTGGACTGCCGGCGTTGTTGCGTGCGTACAAGCTGCAAAAACGCGCAGCGCGGGTCGGGTTTGACTGGCCCGTCGTGGATGACGTGATCGCCAAAATCGCCGAAGAGGCAGCTGAACTGGTCGAAGCCCGCGATAGGCTGACCCCGGCAGAGGTCGAGGAAGAATACGGAGACCTGATGTTTGTCATGGCCAATCTGGGGCGACATCTTGGTGTCGAACCCGAAGCGGCCCTGCGCGCTGCCAACAAAAAGTTCATCCGCCGTTTCAACGGTGTTGAAGCGCGGTTGCGGGACATCGGCAAAACCCCGCAGGACAGTGACCTGACCGAAATGGACGCGCTCTGGGAGGCGGTAAAACACGCGGAACGCAGCTAGTCGCGCCCTAGCCTGCTGGACAAGGAGAGCAGGTTGCGGCAAGGCTCTGGCAGCACGCCTGACAGGAGCACCGCATGACACAGCGAAAGATTATCATCGACACTGATCCAGGTCAGGATGATGCCGTGGCGATCCTCGTCGCTTTGGCCAGCCCGGAAGATATCGACGTTCTGGGCATCACCTGTGTGGCGGGCAATGTGCCGTTGGATCTGACCACCCGCAACGCGCGTATTGTCTGCGAACTGGCCGGTAAACCGGAGGTCAGAGTATTTGCCGGCTGTGACCGCCCGTTGGGGCGCGATCTGGTCACAGCAGAACACGTTCATGGTAAAACCGGTCTTGATGGTCCCGATCTGCCCGAACCGACGATGGCGATGGCCGATGGCCATGCGGTGGATTTCATCATCGACAGCTTGCGCGACCACGCACCCGGCACCGTTACGCTATGCCCACTAGGGCCGCTTACCAATATCGCGACGGCGCTGCAAAAGGCACCCGATATCGCCAGACGTATCGCCAAGATCGTTCTGATGGGCGGTGGCTATTTCGAAGGCGGCAACATCACACCGGCCGCCGAGTTCAACATATATGTGGACCCCGAAGCCGCCGATATTGTTTTCAAATGCGGCGCGCCTATCGTTGTGATGCCGTTGGATGTGACGCACAAAGCGCTTGTTACCAAAGATCGCAACGACGCATTCCGGGATATCGGCAGTCCGGTCGGTATCGCGGTTGCGCAAATGACCGAATTCTTTGAACGCTTTGACAAGGAAAAATACGGGTCGGATGGCGCTCCGTTGCATGACCCTTGCGTCATCGCATACCTAATTCAGCCCGATCTTTTCCAAGGCCGTCATATCAACGTCGAGATCGAAACCCACAGTGAACTGACGATGGGCATGACGGTCGCAGATTGGTGGGGCGTCACAGATCGTGCACCCAATGCCACCTTCATGAACGGCATCGACGCCGACGGGTTCTTTGATTTGCTGACCGCCAGGTTGGCCCGGCTATGAGCGCGGCTTTCACCCTCGCCAAACCCGAACACCTGGACAGGTTGGTGTCATTGGTCGCCGCATATCATGCCGAAGAAGGTATCGAGCAGACGGAAGAAACGCGACGCAACGGCCTTGCGCCGCTGCTGGATGGTATTCCGCATGGCGTCGCTTACCTTATCGGACCCGCGCGCGCGCCGATCGGGTATATCATCCTGACGTTCGGGTGGTCGGTGGAATTTGGCGGGCTGGATGCCTTCGTAGACGAAATCTATGTTCGCCCCGGCGTTCGTGGGCGTGGCATCGCGACCGAAGCCTTGATGGCAGTCCCGAACGCGCTGGCTGGCGGCGGGATCAAGGCAATACATATCGAAGTCGCCCGTGCCAATGGGATTGCACAAAAACTGTATGCCCGAGCCGGATTTAAACCGCGCGATGACTATATGCTGATGTCGCGCAAGTTCTGATCGGACTGGCAAAGGCTGTGGGTCGACCCTATATCTGACATATGACGATTACAGCCCCCTTCGATAATAGCTATGCAGCCCTGCCAGAGGGTTTCTTCAGCCGTATCAATCCGACGCCCGTGGCAAACCCGCGGCTGTTGGCGTTCAACGAATCCTTGGCATCGTCGCTGGGGTTAGAATTCGCGACAAAAGACGACCTTGCCTTCGTTCTTGGCGGAAACGAACTGCCGGTCGGCGCTGATCCGCTGGCGCAGTTGTACGCCGGGCATCAGTTTGGCAGTTACAACCCACAGCTAGGGGACGGACGGGCGATCTTGCTTGGTGAAGTCGTCGACAGAACGGGCAAGCGCCGCGACATCCAGCTCAAGGGATCGGGGCGCACCCCGTATTCTCGGGGTGGCGATGGACGGGCCTGGCTGGGTCCGGTCCTGCGCGAGTATGTGGTGTCCGAGGCGATGCACGCCTTGGGCATTCCGACCACCCGTGCCCTTGCCGCCGTCGCTACCGGAGAAGACGTTTATCGCGAAACCGCCCTTCCGGGTGCTGTACTTACTCGCGTCGCCTCCAGTCACCTGCGGGTAGGCACTTTTCAAGTCTATGCGCACCGCGGCGAGATCGAGAACCTCAGACTATTGACGCAATATGCGATAGAACGTCACTATCCTGACGCGGACGGCCCGATGGGTCTGTTGCGCGCGGTATGTGACCGCCAGGCAGACCTGATCGCGTCCTGGATGTCTGTCGGGTTTATCCACGGGGTGATGAATACAGATAACTGCGCTATTTCCGGCGAGACCATAGATTATGGCCCCTGCGCGTTTATGGATGCCTTCCACGTCAACCGGGTCTTCAGCTCGATAGATCGCCAGGGCCGCTATGCCTTTTCCAATCAGCCGCAAATCGCGGTGTGGAATATGGCGCAGTTGGCAACAGCCTTGCTACCGTTGCTTGAAAACTCCGACGCAGCGTTGGCCGAAGCGACGCAGATCGTTCACGCCATGTCGGATCAGATCGAAACCGCGTGGCGCACGCGCTTCGCGGCAAAAATCGGCATCACTTCCCCCACCAAGCAAGACCGCGCGTTGATCGATGACCTGTTGGTGTTGATGCAAAAGGACGGAGCTGATTTCACCAATTCCTTCCGCGCCTTGTCGGGCGATGATGCGGTGGCTCAATTCACTGACCGGGTCGGGTTTGCCGCGTGGCGGGAAAAATGGCGCGCGCGCCTTGCAGCCGAGGACGACCCCGAAGCGGTCATGAATGCCGCCAACCCGGTTATCATTCCGCGCAATCACCGGATCGAGGAAATGATACAGGCGGCGGTTGCGGGCGACATGGCTCCGTTCAATCGGTTGATGGACGCACTGGCCACCCCGTTTACGGCGACCGACCCCGAATTGCACCGCCCGCCAAGTCAGGATGAAATCGTGCCGGCCACATTCTGCGGGACTTAGTGCCTCAGGCGATCATGCGGGGTTTGCGGTTGATCAGATAGATACCCGCCGCAATCAGCGCCAAGGCTGCCCAGACGGACAGGGCCACGTGTTCCGACAGCAGTACCCAACCCAGAATGACTGACAATACCGGTGACAGAAAGCTGAACGATGCCACGCCCGATGCCGGATAAACCGACATCAGCCAGAACCAGGCGAGAAAGCCGAAACTGGCAACTGCGAATATCTGAAAGGTCAGTCCGGCCAGGTGGATCAACTGTACATCGCGCACAAGCGGGCCGAACAGCGGGGCCATCAGCACCAGAATGGGCCCGGAGATCGCAACCTGGCACATCAGTTGCTGCGCAGGCGGCACTTTCTCAAGCGGGGTGACACGCACCAAAAGCGCAATGCCTGCCCAGCTTAACGCCGCCAACAAGGCCAGCAGATCGCCGGTCCAGCTGACATGCCCGCCGCTTCTGTTGCCGAGCGCCACCGCAATACCGAGCATGGCAAGCATCAAGCCGATGATCTTGGTGCTGGTCAGCCGCTCGTCAGGCAACAGAAAGTTTACCGCAATCGTCAGCCAGACCGGCATCGAATAGAAAATCACCGACGCGCGGCTGACTGTCGTGGTATCCAACGCGACAAAAAGACAGGTGAATTCAAAGGTAAACAGAATTCCCGACAACACCGCAGCCCCCCAGGCCGCCCGAGGGAAGGCAAAGCTGACACCGCGCATTTTCATCCAGATCACCAGCACCACGATTGCCCCCAGCGACCGCAGTCCGGCCGAGAACACCGGGTTGAACCCCCCATTGGTCACCTTGATCACTACTTGGTTGAAGGCAAGGTTAAGCGCGAACGCGATCAATGCGATGGCACCGAATGCGTCGATATGAGATTTGCGTTCCATTTGGACAGAAACCCGCGACGGCAAAGCTTTGTCAATCGCATTTCCGCTTATGGTCGCGATGTAGAGGAACAGTTGACCTTGGTTCTTGGTTGGGCCTGAGCACAGGCTGTTTCCCTGTGTTGACTGTTCAACAATATAACCAGGGGTGACCAACCATGAGCTTGATGAGAACATTGGCCAAAGTGGCTATCGGTGTGGCTGTGGCCAAAGGCGCGAAAGCTGTCATGCAGAACAACAAGTCCGGCGCTGGTGGGGGTGGTCTTGGCGGTCTATTGGGCGGACTAACCGGCGGCGGCAACAACCGATCCACGGAAGCCGGCGGTGCAAATACACGGTCTGGGGGCGGTATCGAAGACATGCTTGGCGGGTTGCTTGGGGGCACCTCGGGCACGAACCAAGGCGGCTTGGGCGGATTGCTGGACCGGTTCGGCAGCTCTTCCGGCGGCCGTTCGTCAGCCGGATTGGGTGGTCTCGGCGGTCTGCTTGGCGGTCTGGCAGGCGCTGCGGGCGCGGGCGGGATGATGTCGGGACTGGACCGTAAGGTTGAAGCCGCGCCGGACCGACCCGAGGCCGATTTCGGGGCTGTGCTGAATTCTCAGTTCGACAGCACCGGTGCCAAACCGGTGACGCCCTCCAAGGATCAGGAAGCCCTGGCCGGTTTGATGATTTCCGCGATGATCCAGGCGGCAAAATCGGACGGGACTTTCGACGACAAGGAACGTGAAAAACTGCTGTCAAAGCTCAGCGGTGCCGATCCGGATGAAGAAGCTTTCGTCACGGCACAGATGGAGGCGCCCGTGGATGTCGATAATCTTGTAGCGCAGACCCCCGATGGAATGGGGCCCAAGGTTTATGCGATGGCCTTGCTCGCGATTGAGCTGGATACCCAGCAGGAGGCGCAGTTCTTGCACAAGCTCGCCAACGGTTACGGGATGACCCCGGACGAGGTCAACGATATCCACGCGCAGGTCGGCGTACCGTCGCTTTATGCCTGAAACAAGAATGCCAAAACCTGGGCCGAGCCGATCTTGGCTCAGGCCTTTACCTTGGCATCCTGTTTTTCTTTGGCAATGACGTGTCCTGCCAAATCGCGGGCAATCGCGAAGGCACCTTTTATCTTGTCGGTTTCGGTTGCCCAGTCACGACGCACCACGATTCTGTTATCCTTGACCTTGGCCAGGCCTCGTTGATCCTGAATGAATGTCACCAACCCCTCGGGGGATGCGAATTTGTCGTTGTGGAATTGGATGGTGACGCCTTTGGGGCCGCCGTCAAGCTTGGCGATACCTGCCCGTTTGCACATCGCCTTGATCCGGATCACCAGCATCAGCGTATTCACTTCGCGCGGCAGCTTGCCGAACCGGTCGATCAGTTCGGCGGCGAAGCCCTCAAGTTCGACCTTGGTGGTCAGGCCCGACAACCGCCGGTAAAGTCCCAGCCGCACATCCAGATCGGGAACGTATGCTTCGGGAATCAAAACAGGCACGCCCAGATTGATCTGCGGAGCCCATTGGCCGTCATCGTCGATCACGCCCTCCAGTTCGCCCGCCTTGATCTTGGCGATCGCGTCTTCCAGCATGGATTGATAAAGCTCGAATCCCACATCGCGCATCTGGCCGGACTGTTCCTCGCCCAGCAGGTTGCCCGCACCGCGAATATCAAGATCCTGCGACGCCAGCGTAAAGCCTGCCCCTAGCGTATCAAGGCTTCCCAATACCCTAAGACGTTTTTCAGCCGTCGCAGTCAGCTTGGCGCGGGGTTTGGTTGTCAGGTAGGCATAGGCGCGGGTTTTCGACCGGCCCACCCTGCCCCTGATCTGGTAAAGCTGCGCCAGCCCGAACATGTCGGCACGGTGCACGATCATGGTGTTGGCGGTCGGGATGTCCAGACCGGATTCCACAATCGTCGTTGCCAGCAAGATGTCGTACTTGCCATCATAGAAGGCGTTCATTCGGTCATCAAGCTCGCCCGCCGCCATCTGGCCATGTGCTACCAGATAGGTCAGTTCGGGCAACTGTTCTTTCAGGAATGCTTCGATTTCAGGAAGGTCAGATATTCGCGGTACCACATAGAACGATTGTCCGCCGCGATAATGTTCGCGCAACAGTGCTTCGCGCAGGGTCACGGCGTCAAATTCGCTGACATAGGTACGGATCGCCAGGCGATCCACGGGCGGTGTACCGATGATCGACAGATCGCGCACACCTGTCAGGCTCAATTGCAGGGTGCGGGGAATGGGCGTCGCTGTCAGGGTCAGCACATGAATATCGGTGCGCATCGCCTTGAGCCGTTCCTTGTGTCCGACGCCAAAATGCTGTTCTTCATCGATGATCAGCAGGCCCAGGTTGTTGAACTTGATGCTTTTTGCCAGCAGTGCATGGGTGCCGACCACAATGTCGACAGTACCGCGGGCCATGCCTTCGCGGGTGGCGTTTGCGTCTTTCGCAGAAACAAAACGCGACAATTGCCGAACCTCGAGAGGGAAGCCCCGGAACCGTTCCGCAAATGACTTATAGTGCTGCCGTGCCAGCAGGGTCGTCGGCGCAATGATCGCCACCTGAAGGCCGGACATGGCCGCGACAAAAGCGGCGCGCATCGCCACCTCGGTCTTGCCAAAGCCCACGTCGCCACAAATCAGACGGTCCATCGGGTTGCCGCTGGTCAGATCATCCAGCACATCCGAAATGGCGGTCATCTGATCTTCCGTTTCAGTATACGGGAAACGGGCCGCAAAGGCGTCCCACATGCCCGGCGGCGGGTCCATGACCGGTGCCTTGCGCAGGGCACGTTCCGCCGCGATGCGGATAAGCTTGTCGGCCATCTCGCGGATGCGTTCCTTGAGCTTGGCTTTCTTCGATTGCCATGCACCGCCACCCAGCTTGTCCAGCAACCCTTCCTCGTGACCGTATCGCGAGAGCAGCTCGATGTTTTCAACAGGCAGGTAAAGCTTTGAGTTTTCGGCATATTCCAACAAAAGGCACTCGTGCGCGGCCCCAGCGGCGGTGATGACCTCCATTCCCAGATAACGACCGATACCGTGATCCACATGCACCACAAGGTCACCCGGGCTCAGCGATTGGGCTTCGGTGAGGAAATTATCCGCCCGCCGCTTGCGTTTTGCCGACCGGATCAAGCGGTCACCCAGAACGTCCTGCTCGGAGATAACAGTAAGCCCCGGTGCCTCGAACCCGTGCTCCAACGCCCAAACGGCAAGGTACAAACCGCGTTTGCCGATGCGGGTGCCGTCGGGAATAGGGATCGCTTCGCCAAGACCCTCGTCTTCGATAAGCCCGGTCAACCGTTCCCGGGCCCCTTCGGAATAGCTGGCGATGATCACCGGCCCATCTTGAAGCTTTACCTTAATGTGTGACGCTAACGCACCGAATAAGCTTAGAGATTCTTGTTGTCTTTCAGGGGCAAAATTGCGCCCGATGCGCCCGCCTGCATCCAGTACATTAAGGCCGATGGGTTGCGGTAGCGGTTTGAAGTTGATGACCCGTTTGCCGCCAAGAGCGGCGTCCCAGGCGCTGTCGTTCAGGTACAGCCCTTCGGGAGGCGCGGGCTTGTACACGCTGTCCATCTTTGACCGGTTGGTCATGGCAAGGCGGCGTGTTTCGTATTGGTCGGCAATGCTGTCCCAACGGGCCAACCGCTGCCCGGTTACCTGATCGTCCAAGCTGACGGTCGCATCTGGCAGATAGTCGAACAGGGTTTCCAACTTTTCGTGGAAAAACGCCATCCAGTGTTCCGCACCTTGGTGTTTGCGCCCCGCACTGATCGCTTCGTATAGCGGGTCATCCGTGCCTGCCGCGCCAAATTCAATACGGTAGTTCTGCCGAAACCGTGTGATCGCAGCCTCATCCAGGATGATTTCGCTGACCGGGGCCAGCTCTACCAATTCCAGCTTTTCTGTGGTGCGCTGCGTCAACGGATCAAATCGGCGCGCCCCGTCCAGGGTATCTCCGAACAGGTCCAACCGCACCGGGCCAAGGTCACCCGGGGGGAAAATGTCAATGATACCGCCCCGGACCGCGTAGTCGCCGGGCTCGGTTACCGTGGGGCTTTGAACGAAACCCATCCGCACCAGGAACTGCCGCAGGGCCGCTTCGTCGATACGGTCCCCGACCCGGGCGGAAAATGCGGCGTCGCGCAGGATGCTGCGGGCCGGAACCCGCTGCGTGGCGGCGTTTATGGTTGTCAGTAGAATGAACTGCGCCGGCATCTCGTGCACCAACCCGGCCAGCGTTGCCATTCGCTGCGCCGAGATATCGGCATTGGGTGAAACACGGTCATAGGGCAGACAATCCCAGCCGGGAAAGGTGAAAACCGGTGTGCCGGGGGCAAAGAACCGCAGGGCAGCCTGAAGCGCCGCCATCCGCTTGTCATCGCGGGCGACGTGCAGCACCGGGGTATTGGTCTTGCTTAATTCATCCAGAAGTGCGCGGGCATCGTAGCCTTCGGGAACGCCCGATAGCGTTATGTGATTGGTATTTACCATGAGGTGTCACTTGATCCTGGTACGTGTTTTGTCAACCGCCGAACGGACCTATGTAAAGGTTTTGGTACATGCCCCACATCGACGTGACGAAAATGGACACCATCCCAATCAGCTGGGTGTATAGCCGGTGACGGGTCAGGCGTTTGAACAAGAGGTCGCCGGTGGCAGCTTCGTTGCGGATTTGCTGGGCCGTTCTGATGCTGAGCACACCAACAAGGCTAAGCGGGAACGCCAACAGCAGCACTGCCTGAGCGAACTCGTGGCTGTAGAAGACCGCCAGCGTAAAGAGCACCGTCAGAAAGAAGCAGCCGAATCCCATGATCCACAGCCCCGAAACCTGAACGATATAGAGCAACCGATTGACGTTGATACGCACGATGTCCTCAAGATCGACCTGGGCCTGATCGCGATGACGCCGCGCACGCAATACCATATCATAGGGAACGCCCAACACCCAATGGCTGGCCGAAGACCATATCACTGCGACCGCGATCCAGAACCAAAGGTTCGAAAATGACCGCATATCAATGACTTCAAAGATTTTTTGATAAAGGTCCAAGGTATGCTCAACTTTGATTTGATCCAGAGTGTTCGGACGTGCGCCCAACAACCTGTGCCTGTCATAGCGGTGCCTTGAGGTAATTCCTAGCCTTGAGCCATGCAAAAATACATGCCAAGCCTAGCGGCATAACAGCCGAGGTAATTTTGCATGAGACCCCAACAAGCGCCATTTCCCGCATCCCGCCTGCGCCGCACCCGTCAATCCGAGGGTGTCCGCGCCCTGGTGCGCGAAAATGCGCTAAGCCGAGGCGACCTGATCTGGCCGGTGTTTGTGCGCAGTGGCGCAGGAATCGAAGAACCCGTTCCGTCAATGCCCGGTGTGTTTCGTCGCAGCGTCGACAAGGTGGTGGACGCCGCGCGCGAGGCGGCCGATCTGGGGATCGGCGCGATGTGCATCTTTCCCTATACCGGCGTCGAAGACCGCACCGAAGATTGCGAAGGTGCCTGGGACCCTGAAAACAATGCAAACCGCGCGATCCGTGCCATCCGCGATGCGGTCCCCGAAATGGTGATCATGACCGACGTTGCGTTGGACACCTACAACATCAACGGACACGACGGTTTCGTAGAAGATGGTACCATCGTCAACGACCGCACCGTAGAGGCCTTGGTCAAGATGGCGCTCGCGCAAGCCGATGCAGGTGCCCACATCATCGGCCCATCCGATATGATGGACGGACGGATCGCCGCCATTCGATCCGGACTTGAAGAAGCGGACCATACGGATGTGATGATCATGAGCTATGCCGCCAAATACGCGTCGGCTTTCTATGGGCCGTTCCGTGATGCAGTGGGCGCTTCGGGCGCGCTGACGGGGGACAAGAAAACCTATCAGATGGATTACGCCAACAGCAACGAAGCGCTGCGTCTGATCGAACGTGATCTGCGCGAAGGTGCCGATATGGTGATGGTCAAGCCCGGTATGCCCTATCTCGATATTTGCCACAGGGTGAAATCGACGTTCGGTGCACCGACCTTTGCATACCAGGTGTCGGGTGAATACAGCATGATAAAAGCCGCCGCGCAAAACGGCTGGATCGACGAGCAGCGTATAATGATCGAAAGCCTTATGGGGTTCAAACGCGCCGGTTGCGACGGCATTTTGACGTATTTCGCACCCGCCGCGGCCCGGCTATTGGGCGCGTGATGGCAGTTTGGAGTGAAAATCGCCGTTTCAGTGGCAGTTCGTCGCTGATTATGCGCCTAAATTGGTGACACCCGACAATTTTCGGCATATGGTTGCCCACAAGCCGGAATAATCGGCATAGGCAATTACAGGCAGTATAAAATGAACTATTCAACAGTTTCGCGCCGCGCGTTCACCTTGGGTGCGTTGGCAAGCGCTGGCGCAGTGGCAGCATGCGGCAATGGCATCGGCAGCCGCGGCAGCGGCATGATCGACGCCCGCGTTCAGGCGACACTCGCCGAGATGTACCGCACCTACCCCAACACCCGGCAATTGGCCGAAAAGTCCAATGGGATGTTGGTGATGCCGTTGGTCACCGAAGCGGGCCTCGGCTTTGGAGGGGCCTACGGGCGCGGTGCGTTGCTGGTCGACAACGTCACGGTCGATTACTATTCAGTCGCCAAGGCGTCCGGTGGGTTGCAGATCGGTGCACAGCAATACGCGCATGTGCTTTTCTTTATGACAGAGCAAGCGTTGTCGCAGTTTCGCCGGTCCCCCGGCTGGGCTGCCGGGGCGGATCTGGAATATGTCATCTCTGACCGGGGCGAAAGCGTCGAGGCCGACACGACCACCGCGCTGGCACCGGTTCTGGCCGCTGTCTTTGGCCGCGCCGGCTTGCGTATCGGGGCCACACTCGAAGGCACCAAGTATTCGCGCATCATTCCGTAACGTTCGATCCGCCCGACCCGCAGAACCTGCGGATCGGGCGGGTCCGTCAGCCAGCTGAATTCAGACGTTTGATCAAGCTCGACGTATCCCAGCGGCCGCCGCCCATTTTCTGAACGTCCTTATAGAATTGATCAACAAGGGCGGTAACCGGCAGGCTTGCATCGATTTCGTTCGCGGTGTTCAGACAAATCCCCAAATCCTTGCGCATCCAGTCGACAGCAAAACCATGGTCGAACTTGTCGTCCAGCATTGTCTCGTAGCGGTTGGCCATCTGCCAGCTACCGGCAGCCCCTTGGCTGATGACTTCAACCACATCACGCCCGTCGAGCCCGGCTTTCTGTGCAAAATGCAGCGCTTCGCTCAGCCCTTGAACCAGCCCGGCGATCGCGATTTGATTGCACATCTTGGTCATCTGGCCGGCGCCGCTATCGCCCAGACGGCGGCATATCTTGGAATAGACTTCCATGATCGGCAACGCTCGGTCAAACGCCCCTGCATCGCCCCCGCACATGATCGAAAGCTGACCGTTCTCAGCCCCTGCCTGACCGCCCGAAATGGGGGCGTCGACAAAACTGATCTGACGGGCATCGGCGGCCTCGTACAGTTCACGGGTCACCGCGGCGGACACGGTCGTGTGATCAACAAAGATCGCGCCGTTCGTCATCCCTGCAAAAGCACCGTCTTCACCAAGACAGACCGACCGCAAGTCGTCGTCGTTACCGACGCAGGAAAAAACAAAGTCCGCACCCTTTGCAGCTTCGCGCGGCGTTGTGGCCATCGCACCACCGTTTTGTTCCACCCATTTATGCGCTTTCTCAGCGGTCCGGTTGTAAACGGTAACGTCGTGACCCGCCTTTTGCAAATGGCCAGCCATCGGCCCGCCCATTACACCCAGTCCCAGAAATGCGAGTTTTGCCATCGTCTTTTCCTTATCATTCAGTTGCGCTATTGGCTGATGTAACACCTATCACCCTGCGGGCAGTGGTCAATCGCACGCGACAATAATCAGGAGCACAATATGGCACGGATATTTCGATGGCTGATGCGTATCGCAATGCTGTTGATCGCACTGGTGATTCTGGCATTGGGCGGCGGCTATTGGTTGGCCTCGCGATCCCTGCCCGATTACAATGATACCGTGCAAGTGTCCAAACTTGCTGGCGAAGTCGAAATCGTCCGGGATAACGCGAATGTGCCACATATCTTCGCGGCTGACGATCTAGATGTATTCTACGGGTTGGGCTTCGCGCATGCCCAAGACCGCCTGTGGCAGATGATCACCATGCGCCGCACAGTCCAGGGGCGGCTGTCCGAAGTGTTCGGCACCTCCACCATCGGCATTGACCGCCTGTTGCGCCGGTTCGATCTGTATACTCTGGCGGTTCGGTCAGTCGACGTGCTCGACCCGAAAACCCGGGCGGTGCTGGACGCATATGCCGCCGGTGTGAATGCCCGGCTCGACCAGATCAACTCCGAAGCTCTGGGGCGCGGTGCGCCTGAAATGCTGCTGTTCGATGCACCTGTCGCACCGTGGCGGGCCGCGGATTCAGTCGCCCTGGTCAAGCTGCTGGCGCTGCAGCTTTCGGGTCACCTGGATGCAGAGGTCAAACGCGCCCGGACATCACTCGCGTTGACCGACCAGAAGCGGCTGCTTGATATTCTGCCCGACGCGCCGGGTGACGGCATCGCCGCCCTGCCCGAATATGCCAGCCTGATGCCGGGGGTGAAACAATTCTCCGAAAACATCCCGCTTGATCCCTCTCCGCTGTCACCCTTCAAATCGTTCGATCTTGCCGGGGCGTCGAATGCATGGGCCGCAGCGCGCGATCGTTCGGCGGCCGGCGGCACGTTGATTGCCAATGATCCTCACCTCGGGTTCACGGCACCGACGGTTTGGTACCTGGCCCGTCTCGGTTTGCAGTCCGGCGGCGTCATCGGTGGTACGATCCCGGGCATTCCCGCAATCTTGACGGGCCGCAGCGCCGCTTTGGGTTGGGGAATCACCTCGTCCTACGCCGATGATCAAGATGTCTACATCGAGGAGCTCAACCCGGACAACACCGAAGAATACCGCACCCCCGACGGTTTCAAGAAGTTCACCAAGCGTGCCTCGATCATCACCGTCAAGGACGCCGATCCCATCACCCTGACACTGCGCTGGACAGATAATGGCCCGGTCCTGCCAGGAAGCCATTACAACCTTGCCGCCATTACCCCCGCCGGCCATGTGGCCGCGCTTAACTGGACAGCGCTGAGCCCGGCGGATACGTCAATCTCGGCGGCACTGAAGCTGATGGAGGCAAAAACCGTAAACGAGGCTATCGCAGCCGGCGAAGCCTATATCGCTCCCTCCCAGAACCTCACGCTGGTTGATGTCGACACCATTGCACTTAAAACCATCGGCGCATTGCCGGCACGCGATCCTGGGCATCAAAGTCAGGGTCGCATGCCGACACCGGGGTGGATACCGCAAAACCGCTGGAAAGGGATACTGCCATACGCCGATAATCCCGAATTCGTGGCTCCGCGCGGCGGCATCATCGGCAATACCAACAACAAGACCGTCGACCGACCGTTTCCCGAACATGTGTCGTTTCTGTGGGGCGATACACAGCGTATCCAACGCTGGCGCAACCTGATGCAGCGTCGACAGGTTCATACCCGCGACAGCTTTATCGAGGCGCAGCTCGACACGGTCAGCTTTACCGCGCGGACATTGTTACCGCTGATCGGCTCCGAACTGTGGTTCACCGGTAAAGCCGCCCCCGATGGCACGCCCGAACGCCAGCGCCAGCGCGCGCTTACCCTGCTGGCAGGCTGGTCCGGTGAAATGAACGAACACATGCCCGAACCGCTGATCTATGCCGCGTGGGTGCGGGCCCTGCAAGCCCGACTTATCCAGGATGAACTCGGCCCCCTCGCAGAGCAGTTCGATCACGTTGAACCCCTGTTCATAGAAAGAGTGTTCCGCAATGTGGACGGTGCTGGCGCATGGTGCGATGTGCTCTATTCGGCACCGGTGGAAACCTGCCCGGAAATGGCAAGACTGGCGTTGGATGATGCTCTGATCTGGATCGACGAAAATTGGGGCAGCCAGCTGGAGTCCCTGCGTTGGGGTGATGCTCACCAGGCGACCCATGACCATCCCACCCTGGGTGACGTTCCGGTCCTGCGGTATTTTGTCAACATCCGTCAGTCGACCTCGGGGGGCGACAACACGCTGCTGCGGGGCCGGACCCAAGGCACTGGCCCGAACCCATTCCTCAACGTGCATGGCGCGGGGTATCGCGGCGTCTATGACTTCGCTGATCCGGATTCGTCGGTGTTCATCACGTCGACCGGTCAATCCGGGCATTTCCTGTCGCGCTATTACGACGATCTCGCCCAGCTCTGGCGGCGTGGCGAATATATCCCTATGTCGCTGGACGAAGAGCTGGCGCGCGCCGCAGCCGTCGGGGTGACACGGCTGATACCGGCCGACAAATGAACCGGGTCCTGCTTTTCAACAAACCGTACGGGGTGCTGTCGCAATTTACTGACAAAGGCACGCTCGGGTCGCCGCGTCCGACCTTGTCTTCCTATATCACTGAAAAGGGCTTCTACCCCGCCGGGAGGCTTGACCGGGACAGCGAAGGGCTGATGGTGTTGACCGATAGCGGACCGCTTCAGGCCCGCATTTCGCATCCGAAATACAAACTCGCAAAAACCTATTGGGTGCAGGTCGAAGGCACGCCGGATGACGCCGCCCTCAATGCCCTGCGATCAGGTGTGATACTCAAGGACGGCAAGACCGCTCCGGCAAAAGCCTCGCAAATCGCGCCCCCCGCAAACCTTTGGGAACGCACCCCGCCCGTCCGTTTTCGCAAATCCGTACCCGATGCATGGATCGCACTCACCATAACCGAAGGGCGTAACCGTCAGATCCGCCGCATGACAGCCCACGTAGGGCTGCCGACGCTGCGCTTGATCCGTGCGCAAATAGGCGGCTGGCATATCAATCAACTGCGTCCCGGCGCATGGCGGTTCGCGTCAGAAACAGGCCCGTGATTCCAAATGGTCCAAAATCCCGGGGGGCGGCCAAAGGCCGCGGGGGCTGGCCCCCTCAAAAGCCTATGTCAATGGCGCGATGATGCGTGTGCCCCATACCCCGACCAACGCTGAAACCCCGCTCAGCGTGATACCCCAGACAAAATCCGTGACCACCATCCGTGCGGTCCAGTCTTTCAATGTGGCAAGATTGGTGAACTCGTAAGTGCCGTACCCGACCGCCCCCAAAAGTGCGGCGTTCAAGAAAACCCACCCTAGATCGCTTTCCGATTTCAGCGCCGGCCAGGATACGAAATATAAAAGTACCGCAACGAAAAATGCGTAGAATGCGAATGCGGGGAGTATTCTGAAGCGGTCCAGCAACAGCGTCCCGATATCACGTTCAAAGACCGGCTTGACCAAAAAACTCAACCCCAGAAAATCCAGCCCCAGGAAAACCGCAAGCGTCAAGAAATATAGAACAATCAGCGTCATCGCGTAAGTTCCTGCCAATAGACGCGGCCCCCGTACAACATGCAGGGGACCGGCAGCTCGCAGTATCAGCCAAGACCCGCGCGCAATCAATCCTGAGCGTTTAGATCCTGTGGAATTGTGATTCTTGCTCGGAGGACCAGCGCACAGTCACAACAAACCCGTCTTCGGTCTGCTTCTCGTCTGTCACGATTTCCTGCGCAAACAGCCAGGCGCGCTTTTTGCCATCGGCAAAGCCAAGGGTCAGTTCTGCTTCGCGGACAGCACCTTGCAGCGCCTCGGCGATGACCGCTTGCAAGTTGTCCATCCCCTCGCCGCTGATCGCGGAAATCGCCAAAACATCAGGGTCTCGCTGGGCACGGGCGCGGACGGCATTTGCCCGGTCGTCATCCAGCAAATCCAGCTTGTTCCACACCTCAAAGCTCCGGGTGTCCTTGGGCACACCCAGCGACGTCAGAATTTCCCTGACATTGCGGGCCTGCTCTTCGCTTTCCGCATGCGAGATATCACGCACGTGGCAAATGATATCGGCGGCCAGCACTTCTTCCAGCGTGGCACGAAATGCCGCAACCAGCTCGGTTGGCAGGTCCGATATGAACCCTACCGTGTCGCTCAGGATGATCTCGGGCCCATCGGGAAGCACCAGGCTGCGCATCGTCGGGTCGAGCGTGGCAAAGAGCATGTCTTTCGCCATGACATCCGCGCCGGTCAACCGATTGAAAACCGTGGATTTCCCTGCGTTGGTATAGCCGACCAACGCGATGATCGGATAAGGTACCTTGGCCCGTGCTGCCCGGTGCAAGGCGCGTGTTTTCACGACTTTGTCCAACTGTCGACGCAGGCGCACCAGTTGGTCATCGATGGCACGGCGATCAGATTCGATCTGGGTTTCGCCGGGACCACCGACAAACCCAAGCCCGCCGCGCTGACGTTCAAGGTGGGTCCATGCCCGGACCAATCGGGTCCGTTGATAATTCAGCGCCGCCATTTCAACCTGCAACACACCTTCACGCGTTGCGGCGCGGTCGCTGAAAATCTCGAGGATCAGCCCGGTACGGTCCAGTAGCTTTACGCCCCATTCCTTTTCAAGGTTGCGCTGTTGTACCGGCGTCACCTTGCCGTCGACCAGCACCAGCTCAATTTCAGCATCGTCAAATTCGCGCTTCAGCTCTTCTATCTTGCCAGAGCCGAACAGCATGCCTGCGCTTACGGTGCGCAGCGGGACAATCGTCGCCCCGTTGACTTCCAGATGTGGCAAAGCTTCGGCGAGTGCCACGGCCTCTGCCAGGGCAGGTCCGGGATTACGACGGTCATTGTCAGATTTGATCTCGGGATGCAGCACCCATGCCCGCGTCAGTTTCGGGCCATCGGTGTCGTCTATCTGGAATGATGGGCGGCTCAATTAGCGTCTTCACCCTCGTATAGCGAAATCGGCTGACTTGGCATGATTGTCGATATTGCATGTTTGTAGACAAGCTGCGACTGCCCGTCCCGGCGCAACAGAACACAGAAATTGTCAAACCAAGTAATCACACCCTGGAGTTTCACGCCATTGATCAGAAAAATCGTTACCGGAACCTTGGTTTTTCGCACGTGGTTCAGAAATGCATCCTGAAGGTTCTGTCTGTCAGACGCCATAGTTGGTCTCGCTCTTATTCTTGCTGTTATTCTTATTGATGGCCGCAGACCGGCACACCCTTCGCACAACTATGGAGACCCGTGCACGGAGTTTCCACCCCAAAACTATGTTCAACGTGCATCACAAGGGTGATTACGTGTCACCCACGCCACAAATTCGGGGTGAGCAGCGCAATAATCGCCAATGTTTCGAGCCTGCCAAGCACCATTGCACCGCAAAGGATCACTTTGGCCACATCGCTGAGCTCGATCAGGGTGATCGGGGCATCGGCTGCGAATTCAATCAACGGGCCTGTTGTCGCCAAGGTAGCGACCGACATCACCATCGCATCTTCGAAACTTGCCCCAACCAGGGTCAGCAACAGCGTGACCGCAGCGAGAGAGAGCGCGAAGAGCATGAAAAAGATCCATGCGATAAATGCACCGTTGCTTTGCAACCGCCGACCGACGGCACCGGCACCCGAGACCGAATGCGGGTGCACCAGCCGTTCCAATTCGCGCACCCCGTTGCGATACAGCGCAAACACGCGCAACAGCTTCACCCCGCCCGCGGTCGTGGCAACGCCCCCCCCCACAAGAGCCAGTCCCATCAGGATAAGACCGGGGGTTTCCAGCCCCGACCAGCTTTGCGCCTGGCCCCATGACGAACTGACAAAGCCCGTGGTGGTCAAGAAGGAGGTCACGGTGAACATCGCGCCCCATAACGCGCTGCCGCTCTCATTTGCCTCGGTGCCGGCCTCGACATCGAAGGCCCCCAGAAAATGCCTTGTAAACAGGATCAGCGGTACGCCGATGATCAATGCCAATCCCATGCGAAATTCAGGGTCTGTCCACAGACCGCCCTGCGTTGCGGTCACGGTGTCTTTGGAGAACGTCAAACGCGATAGGGAAAACAGCATGAACAGCATCATCACCGCTTCGCTGCCAAAGCCGACGCCGGTGTCATGGGTCCCACCCAGCGGCGAAATCCCCGAGGTAGCCATGACCGACATCGCATGGCTGACCGCAACCAGCGACCGGTCACCATTGGCGATCAAAAGCAGCCATAGCAACAGGGTCAGGGCCAGATACGTCGGGGCCAACGCATAGGTGGACCTCAGCAGGCGCGTTCGCGGGTTCACCTGCCCCATGCTGCTGCGTTTTGAAATCGTGTTTCCCGGTTCGGCCTGCGATGTGACTTCGAAGCCACCAAGGTGTAAGGGTGCCAGGATAGCCGAGGCCGCGATCCACATCATCAGCCCTCCCATCCATGCAACCTGTGCGCGCCACAGATGAAGGGTGTCGCTTAACCGGCCCGGATCGTCGAACAGTGCCGCACCGGTCGTGGTGATCGAACTGACCATATCGAAATAGGCATTGATGAAACGGGTTGTCGGCAACGCTTCGAGGAATGGAATGGCAAGTATGGCCGGCAGAAACACAAAGCTTGAAAATAGCGATAAGAGCGGGCCCAGGGTGCCGTGGCGCGGCGCGCGGCCTGCGTGGGCAACGGCGATCATCGCAAAGACGATCACCCCCAGCAGGCACGCGTAAAAAAACGACCGTGATGCCAGCAGATCGTCGGTCACGACGGCGAATATCGCGGGAATGATCATTGACGCACTGAACAGCCCGAAAATCAGCAAGAACAAGGGCAGCTGTGCGACGTGCTGGCTAATGGATTGCTTGCCTCTCATGCCATCACGCATAACACCATCATCGACCGGACCGCATTAGAAAAAGTCGATCGAGACCTGCATCAACTGTTCGACCTGCGGCACGTCTTTGGCCAGACAGAAAACAGCGATCACATCGCCTTCTTCGATACGGGTGTCGCCCAACGGGCGAATGACCTTGTCACCCTTTCGGACCATCCCCAGCAGCGCCCCTTCGGGAAAATCAATATCTGATACGCGCTTGCCTGCTATGGGGGACGTTGACAATACTTCGGCTTCGATCACCTCGGCTTCGGCATCGCCGATTGAATACACAGACCGTACCCGGCCATGACGGATATGACGCAATATGGAACTGACGGTCGTGGAACGGGGGTTGATGTAGGCATCGATACCCAAAGGTTCCATCAGCGGGACCAACGTCGGGTCGTTGATCAAAGCGATGACATAGGGACATCCTTCGGACTTGGCACGTACGCAGGCCAGCATGTTGGTCTTGTCGTCATCGGTTATCGCCATCATGGCGTCGGCACGGCTGATACCTGCCTCGGCCAGCAACGCGGCGTCAAGCCCGTCCCCGTTTAGAACGATCGTGCGCTCCAGGGCTTCGGCTGCACGTTCCGCAATGGCACGGTTCTTTTCAATCATCTTGGTACGAACACGCTTTTCGCGGCTCTCGAGGTTCTGGGCCACAGCAAGCCCGACATTGCCGCCCCCTACCAGCACGATCCGTTCCAGCTTGCTGGTCTTTTTGCCAAAAATCTCGAGTGTCCGGGGGATGTCATCGCGATGCGAAAACACATAGCAGGCGTCACCCACAAACAACTGATCGTTGGATTCGGGGGCGAATAAGGTGCCTTCGCGACGGACGCCGACCACCACCGCCCGCAAGGTCGAAAACAGGTCTGTCAGCTGCCGTAGGGGCGTGTTGACGACCGGGCACCCTTCGTCGATCTGGATGCCGATCAGGTGCGCCATTCCGTCCATGAAAGTTTCGGTATCAAAGGCCGCGGGTGCGGAAAGTCGTTGAAGCGCGGCTGCCGCTACTTCCTTTTCCGGGCTGATCACGACGTCGATTGGCATATGGTCACGCCGGTACAGATCCGAATAGATCGCGGTCAAATAGGACTGGCTGCGCAGACGGGCAATCTTGCGATTGATGCCAAATACCGAATGGGCAACCTGACAGGTCACCATGTTCACCTCATCGGAATGGGTGGCGGCGATGATCATCTCGGCGTCACGGGCACCGGCGCGATCCAGTACGTCGGGATAGCTGGCGAAACCCGCGACCCCTTGGACATCCAGCGTATCGGTGGCGCGCCGTACCAGCTCTGCGTCACTGTCGACAATCGTGACGTCGTTGCGTTCTCCGGACAGGTGACGGGCAATTTGCCAACCGACCTGCCCTGCGCCGCAAATAATCACTTTCATGTAGGGTTCCTTTGGCGTTGCGCCCTATATCGTCATCTGGCGGAGCCAAGTCCGCCTGAGCAAGGATTTGAATGACAGATGGCTTTGCAAGGGTCAATTCAAATGTCTAACGTCGCCTTACGCTGAAGGATCGGTTTCATGATACATCGACTGAAGACAATGGTTTCATTTATGGCGGTTCTGGCAGGCTGTGCACCGCTGGATACCTATTACAAGCCCGGCGCGACGGTGGCGAACATGCAACGAACGACCACCGAATGCGCGGTGTCAGCATTGGAGAAGGTCCCGCCATCGACACAGTTGGTACGCGACCCGCCGCAGTTCGTGCCGCCTCACCAACGGTGCAACAGTCAGGGCCAATGCCATGTCACGCCGGGGTACTTTGTGCCCGGTGCGGTTTACGAGATTGACCCTAACGCACAGTTGCGCAGACGGGTGGTTGGCCAATGCATGGCAGATGCGGGATTTGACCCTGTTTCGATACCGGCCTGTCCATCCAGTGTCGCCAGAGCGGCCCCTGTAATGTCCACCACCACCCTGCCCGCTCTCAATGCCAAATCCTGCGCGATCCGAAACCGCGACGGCAGTTTTCAGATCGTGACACGGGGCTAATCGATCACGGGTAAGGCGGCGAATCGCGCCGGGCCGATATGTCGGGGCTAGTCCATTGCCTCTGCATCTTCGTCGACATGGGCCACGCGCGTACCGGACTTGGCCGATGTTACAACGCCCAGACTTTTGAGCTTACGGTGCAGTGCCGAACGTTCCATCCCGACGAAATTGGCGGTTCGGCTGATATTGCCACCAAAACGATTGATCTGGGTCAGCAAATATTCGCGTTCAAACGCTTCGCGCGCTTCGCGAAGCGGCAGAGTCGCCAACGCCCCCGACAGAACCACGCGGCCATCTTCATCGGTGTTTTCATCATCTCCGGGCAACTCGCGCGCCTCGATTGGGCCGGATCCGTCGCCAAGGATCAACACCCGCTCTACCAGATTTTTCAGCTGCCGCACGTTGCCGGGCCAGATCATCGTCTGAAGCAACGCGACGGCCTCGTCCGAAAACGTCCGTAGCGGCAAGCCCTGAGTGGCGTTGAATTCGGAAATAAAATGCTCAGCCAGAACGGTGATATCTTCGCGACGATCCTCCAAAGACGGAACGGCGATCGGGACGACGTTCAACCGATGATACAGTTCCTGCCTGAATGTTTCCGCCTTGATCGCGGCGTCCAGATCCTTGTTCGTGCTGGAAATGACGCGCAGGTCGACACGCACCTTGTCGTGCCCGCCGACGCGGGTAAATTGTTGGTCTACCAGAACCCGCAAGATTTTTGACTGCGTTCCCAAAGGAAGATCGGCCACCTCGTCGAAAAATATGATGCCCCCGTGTGCCTGTTCAAGCAGCCCCGGTTCCACGCCGCGTTCGGCGCTTTCTCGACCGAACAGGACCTCCTCCATACGGTCGGGGGCAACACTGGCACAATTCACCGTCACGAACGGCCCCGAGGCCCGTGCCGAATTGGCGTGAATATAACGGGCGGCGATTTCCTTGCCCGCCCCGGCAGGACCGCGCAGCATCACCCGCCCGTTGGATTTGGTAACCTTTTCGATCTGCCCCATCAGCGTCTTGAACGCGGGCGAGCGTCCGATCATCTCGGTGCTCACGGCTTCGCGTCGCCTCAGGTTCTGATTTTCGCGTCGCAACCGTGATGTTTCCATCGCGCGACGTATGACAACAAGAAGCTGGTCGATGTTGAAGGGCTTTTCGATGAAGTCGTAAGCACCTTGCTTGATCGCCGCGACCGCTATTTCGATATTGCCGTGCCCCGATATGATGACCACCGGCACGTCGGGGTTGTCGCGTTTTACGGCCTTGAGAATGTCGATGCCATCCATCCGGCTGTCTTTCAGCCAAATATCCAGGATCATCAACGCGGGTGGTTCCGAATTTATGGCGGCGATCGCATCATCCGAATTGCCGGCCAGCCGAGTGGCAAAGCCTTCGTCTTCTAGAATATCGGAAATCAGTTCGCGAATGTCGCGTTCGTCGTCAACGATCAGGATGTCACTCATCTTGGGTCTCCAATTCTGGTGTTTCGATGGGGGCGGCAAGGGGTAGTGTTATTACCGCCATTGCGCCGAAATAGGTTTGGCCTTCAAAGACCGGTGCGTTTTCCAGCGTCAGCGTGCCGCCGTGTTCTTCGATGATCTTCTTCACGATGGGAAGCCCGAGGCCGGTTCCTTCGCTGCGATTGGTCACATAGGGTTCAAAAAGCCGCGCTCGGTCTTCGGGCAACCCGATGCCGTTGTCGGCGATGGTGATCTGAACCGTCGTGCCGACACAACGCAGCGCTACTTTGATCATCGGGGTGATGTCGTCGCGTTCAGATTTTTCTTGCAGGGTATCAATGGCTTCTCCTGCGTTCTTGATCAAGTTTGTCAGGGCTTGCGACAGCATGGATGCATCGACTTCGGCCATAACCGGGCCTTTCGGCAGGTCTACCGTAATCGCGACGCCGGGCTGGCCGGTCTGCTGCAACAATACGGCATCGCGCATCAACTGTGATATATCCTGAAGCTTGGTTTCGGGTTCCGGCATCCTTGCGAATTTCGAGAATTCGTCGACGATGCGACGCAGGTCGGCGGTTTGACGGATAATGACCCCTGTCATCTGTTCAAGGCTTGCCGCGTCGTCTGGCAGCTTTGGCCCGAATTTGCGTTGGATCCGCTCCGCGCTCAGCTGGATCGGGGTAAGCGGGTTTTTGATTTCATGCGCAATACGGCGTGCAACGTCGCCCCATGCCGCCATTCTCTGAGCGCTGACCAGGTCGGTGACATCGTCAAACGCTACAACATACCCCTCAAGTCGGCCGTCTTCGGTGCGCCGGGTCGAGACATGGACCAGAAGATTTTCCAGCTGGCCTTGGCGTGAAACCTTGACTTCTCCTTGTGCCACCTCGCCGTGACCTGAAACGATGGTGTTGAACAGTGCGCCGAATTCCGGGATCGCCACCGCAATTGCCAGCGACTGCTGATCTTCTTCCCAGTCAAGCAAACGCATCGCCGACTTGTTCACAAATGCGACGCGACCTTCCGGGTCAAGCCCCACCACACCCGATGTTACTGAACTAAGCACTGAATCGAACAATCTGCGGCGGCGTTCAATCTGCCGGGTGTTATCCAGCAAGGTTTCGCGCTGCCCTTTCAACCGCTTGGTCATCTGATTGAAATAGCGCCCCAGCATCGCGATTTCATCGTCACCGTCCTCTTCGCGCACTTGCACCTCAAGATCGCCGGCACCTACCTGCTGCGCCGCGCCGGTCAGGCGGCCAACCGGGCCAGAGAGACGTTCGGCAAACCACAATCCCAACCAGATGGCGGCCAGTATCAAAATCACCGCAAAGGCCACGTAAAGCAGACCGAATTCGAACAGAAGCCTGCCGCGGTCATTTTCAAGCTGTTGATAAAGATGGACGGTTTCCTTGGTATCGTCGAGCAACGCCAGTATTTTTCCGTCCACATCGCGGCTGATATAAAGATACCGATCAACATAGGATTGCATCAACACCAACGCACGGTATTCGTTGTTGGCCCAGTCTTCGATAATGAAGGGCACGCCGTTATTCTGGCGGGCTTGCTCGATCTGTTCGGGGGTCGGCGCTTCGAAATCAAACAGGTACGATCTGTCGCCACGGGCACGGATCTGCGCGGTGCCGTCGATCATGTATGCTTCGCGCAGGCCGCGCTGAATCTGGCGCTGCCCTTCCGCCAGAAGCTGGGTGTCGGGGACAGGGACGCCTTGACCGCGTGCATTGTCTATCGCGCGTGCAAGCGATGCGGCATCTTCTTCAAGATCACCGCGTTGCTCGGCCTCGTAAGCTATGGCCGCCGACAATGAGTTTCCCACCACAGATCTTACCCGGTCGGAAAACCAGCCCTCCAGTCCGACGTTGATGGTCAGCCCGGCAAAGATCGCAACGCTGATGGTCGGGATCAGCGCCATCAATGCGAATACGCCGGTCAGACGTAGGTGCAGGCGCGACCCCGCGGATTTGGCGCGGCGTGCGGAAATCAGGGTGGCCACCTGGTTCAGCACCAAGGCAGCCACCAAAAGTATGTAGACCAGATCCGTCAGCAGAATCAGTCGCAGGCTCGCCGCATGTCCGCCCTGCTCCATCGGACCGAGAACAAGATAGGTGGCGAACGCAAGAACCGGCCCCAGGCCCACAAGACCCAAGGTTGCCAGATTACGCACCCGGCGCAAACGCCGCAGACGATCTAGACGCATAAGATAATAGCTGCGTGACCGGGAAAGCACCCGTTATCCTCACCGATGTCGTGATGCATGAATGCATCAACCGCCTATTTATGTGGTCCTGACCGGGGTTTGATACCCGATGGCCACGGTTATGTGGCTCTTTTACATCATTTTACGACCGCGTGTCACCTCAATATCGAGATCGGTGATTTTTTTTCGCAAGGTATTGCGGTTTATGCCCAGCAAATCGGCACATCTAGCCTGATTTCCTGCTGTTGCGGACAGGGCAATTTCGATCAACGGGGCCTCTATTTCGCGTAGAATACGGGCGTATAGGCCCGGCGGCGGCAACATGGAGCCGTGTTGATCGAAATACCGGCGCAAATGGCGCTCGACCGATGCCCCCAGCTTTTCGGTATTCGCGTGCGCACGGAGCGGTTCGGGATCGGGTTGGTTGCCCAGGACCAGTTCAGCTTCGGACTGGCTGATCTCGGCCGCCCTGCTGGTCAATGCAAGCTGCCGCATGGCGTGTTCCAACTGACGCACATTTCCGGGCCACTGATAATTCGCGAAAACCTTGGACGCGCCATCCGAAAGGACACGCGGCATGGTGTTTCCCGTTTCGGCCCGTTCAAGAAAGTGGACCGAAAGCAGGTTGATGTCCTCGATACGGTCGCGCAGCGCGGGTACATGCAACGTGGCCCCGGACAGGCGGTAATACAGATCGCGGCGCAGACCCCCTGATTTCATGGCTGCAGCCAGGTCAGTTTGACTTGTGGCTAGAAAACGGGGGCCGTTGTCGCCGGGGGTGTCCATCATTCTGGCAATACGGGCCTGAATTTCCTGGGGAATGTCGCCGATTTCGTCAATCAGCAACGTGCCGCCCCGAACCCGCGCCAGTACCCGCGCAGGCCCTTCGATATCCTGGAGCTCCGACGCGGTGACTGTCACAAAGGGCAAGCTGCGCCGGTCGGAAAAGTCGTGAATGGCCTTGGCAATCAGCGATTTTCCCGTGCCGGATTCGCCCCATATCAACACCGGAAGGTCAGTGTTCATCACCCGTGCAACGACTCGGTACAGTGCTTGCATAACCGGGGTGCGCCCTACCAACGGCAGATCATCGCGTTCGGCGTCGATCTCGGTGGTTTGAACAGGTCGGCGCGCCGTGCCGCTGCGTTCAAGCGCCCGCGCCGTGCGTTTCATGAGATCGGGTAGATCGAACGGTTTGGGCAGGTAATCATAGGCTTCGGCTTCGGCGGCCTTGATCGCGGTCATGATGGTATTCTGCGCCGAAATCACGATGACCGGCAAACCGGGCCTGTCCTGAGCAATCTTCGGTAACATCTCAAGCCCGTTGCCATCGGGCATCACCACATCCGAGATCACAACGTCGCCCTTGCCTTCGCTCACCCATCTCATCAAGGTCGTCAGGCTTGATGTCGCATGAACCTTGCACCCGGCCCGCGTCAATGCCTGAGTCAGAACGGTGCGGATCGTGCGATCGTCATCAGCAACCAGTACTGTACCATCCATAATTTAAGTCTCCTGTCCGAGTGCGAGAATATCGGCGTTGGTCTTGTCGGCCCGCGGCAACGACATGCGAAAGACGGTACGACCGGGGACCGAGTTCACCGAAATCCAGCCCCCGTGGTCCGATATGATCTTGCTTACCAGGGCCAGACCCAGCCCGGTGCCGTTGTCGCGGCCCGATACAAAGGGGTCAAATACATCCGCGCGGATCGCATCGGGAAGCCCGGGCCCGTCGTCGATGACTTCGATCTGAAGCGGCAGCGACTGGCCGGTCCCGTCAGACCGGCGCATGCGGAATGAATGTTCGTAATAGCTGTGCAGGCGGATCGTACCGCCCTGATCTCCTGCTGCTTCAGCGGCATTTTTGAGCAAATTCAACACCACCTGCAATAGTTGGTCTTTGTCCCCCAAGGCCGGCGGCAGCGACGGATCGTAGTCTTCGATGATTTTCATCCGCGCGCCAAAACCCAAAAGAGCGGACCTGCGGGCACGGTCCAGAACGTCATGCAGGTTCAGCGCCCGGCGTTCCGGTGGCATCAGGTTGCCGAACTGCTCTACCTGTTCAAGAAGTTTTACGATGCGACGCGATTCCGCGACAATCAGATCGGTCAGCTCCAGGTCTTCGGCGTTCAGGTTCATGCTGAGCAGTTGCGCGGCACCGGTGATGCCGGCCAACGGGTTCTTGATTTCGTGCGCCAGCATCTCAGCCATGCCAATCGCCGATTTCGCGGCGGATTTGACCGTATGGTTTTGCGTCATCCGCCCGGCCAGTTCGCGCGGGGTGATCATCAGGATCATCTTTCCCGAGCCATCGGAAAGCGGTGCAAGGTGCAGCGCACAGGGCACGGGTGCGCGTTGCCCACTTCCCACATCGGCATCATTCACGAACAACGGCGTACCGGTTTCTCGGGCGCGGGCAAAGGCGTCTTCCAGGGGCGCGTCAACGGCGATGATATCCCAGACCGGTGTGCCCCGTGCCGATTTGGCCGAAGCGTTCAAAAACCCCTCTGCTTCGGGGTTGAGATCATTGATCGTTTCGTCGCTGCCGATCAAGACGGTGGGTACCGGCAATGAGGTAAAGAATACGTCAGCATCCATCATGCTGCCTCGGCCTGGTTGTCGGCAGTCATGACAACAGCAATCAGGCGCTGAACGATCGCGGTGTCTTTGGCGGTAAGCACTCTTCGACGCAAATCGGCCGGGGTACCGCATACGTCCATGTACCAGCCAAGATGTTTGCGGGCGACACGCAGGCCCATCACCTTGCCGTAGAAACTGACAATGGCTTCGTAGTGGTCACCCACCATCTGGGCAAACTGTGCACCTGTCGGGATATCGGGTGCAGGTGTGCCGTAAATTTCGTGGGCAACCCGGGCCAACATCCACGGTCGGCCCTGCGCACCCCGCCCGATCATGACACCATCGGCCCCGGAAGCTTTCAGCGCAGCCCGAGCGGAGGCTGTACCCACGATGTCGCCGTTGGCGATAACGGGAATGGTAACAGCATTCTTGACCGCGGCGATGGCCTCCCAATTGGCGGTACCTTTATAGAACTGGCATCGCGTGCGCCCGTGGATCGTTATCATGGTGATTCCGGCGGCTTCGGCAGCCGTGGCGATCTGGGGGGCATTCAGCATGGCGTCATCCCACCCCAGCCGGGTTTTCAAGGTGACGGGCACGTTAACGGCGTTGACCACTGCCTCGATCAGACGAAGCGCATGATCGGGCGTCTTCATCAGCGCTGAACCGGAATAGCCTTGGGTCACCTTCTTGGCAGGGCATCCCATGTTGATGTCGATGACGCGTGCGCCCTGCGCTTCGACCATGCGGGCCGCTTCGGCCATCGGTGCCGCCTCGCGACCCGCCAACTGCACGGCTGTCCCTTCGATGCCAAGACCCAGCTCCGCTTTTTCCATCGCTCCTGGACGGGCGTTGATCATATCGACGCTTGCCACCATTTCAGAGACGACCAACCCCGCACCAAAGGACGCCACGAGGTTGCGGAACGGCAAATCAGTGATTCCAGCCATAGGTGCCAGCAAAACAGGCGGCTCGAGGGAAAATGGAAGATCAGACAGACCCAAACGCTTAATCCTTGTGCAGTTGCCTTTGGTGTACCCGGCTGCCACGCTGAACTCAATGAAACAGGCACCGAAAGGAGCGGATAAAGCGCAGCGGTGCCTAATTTTTAATCATCGACCGCAGAGATTGCACCCGGTGCCTGGGTTGAATAGACCTGAAGCCAGAATTCAAGGGACCGCCGCATGTTATCTCAGCCTAAAATCGCCGCATTGATCGTCGCCGCAGGACGTGGCACGCGGGCGGGCGGATCCACACCCAAACAATGGCAACCGTTGTGCGGCAAGCGGGTGATCGACCATACGCTTGCTGCGTTTCAGGATCACCCCTCTGTCGACAGGCTTATCGTCGTTTTGAACGAAGCCGATATGGCCCACGCACAAGAGCTGACCGACAAGGGATGCATCATAGCCACCGGCGGTGTCGATCGTGCGGCGTCGGTGCGCAACGGTCTCGCGGCGCTCGGGGATGCGGACCAGGTGCTGATCCACGACGCTGCGCGGCCCTGCGTGTCAGCCGAGGTAATTGACCACGTGATCGCCGCGCTGCAATCAGGCCCGGCGGCGGCCCCGGGAATTGCGGTCACCGATGCGCTGTGGGTGGCCGAAAACGGGACCGTCGCAGGAATTCAGGACCGCACGGCGCTGTATGCCGCCCAGACCCCTCAGGGGTTCGATGTCGCGGCAATTCGCGCTGCCCACGCGCGTTACGATGGCGTCGCCGCCGATGATGTCGAAGTGGCACGCGCGGCAGGAATGGCCGTTGCCATCACCCCCGGCAGCATTGATAACCTCAAGATCACTTTGCCCGGCGACCTGACCCGCGCCCAACGTATATTGGAACAGACAATGGATATCCGTACCGGCAACGGTTTTGACGTACACGCCTTTGGTCCCGGTGATCATGTGACGCTGTGCGGGGTGGCGATACCGCACTCGCACGGGCTGGTCGGGCATTCGGATGCAGACGTAGGCATGCACACCGTAACCGACGCGATTTACGGAGCGCTTGCCATGGGCGACATCGGCCAGCACTTCCCGCCCTCCGACCCGCAGTGGAAAGGGGCTCAAAGCCACATTTTTCTCAGCCACGCCGTGGGTCTTGCCCGTGCCCAGGGGTTCGAGCTTACACATGTGGATTGCACATTGATCTGCGAGTACCCGAAGGTGGGGCCTCATGCCGCAGAGATGCGGAAGGTGATGGCGTCTATCCTGGCGATCGACCTGGCGCGCGTATCGGTCAAGGCCACCACTTCCGAAAGGCTGGGCTTTACCGGCCGGGGTGAGGGCATTGCCTGCATGGCCACAGCAACATTGGTGAAATCATGAATATCTCGAAACTTGTCGCAACCGTTCTGGGCATTGGCTACATTCGTCCAGGTCCGGGTACCTGGGGTTCATTGGTCGCCCTGCCATGGGGATGGTTGCTGCATGTGATTGGCGGTCTGCCGCTGCTGATTGCGGGCATCGCCGTCGCCTTTGGCGCGGGGTGGTGGGCGACGGCGCGCATGACGGCCGGGCACAGTGACCACGACCCCTCCGAGATCGTCATTGACGAAGTCGTCGGTCAGTGGATCGCGCTGTTACCGTTGAGCTATGCGTCGTGGACGATGGATATGAACATCCTGGTCATGTGGCCGGGCTGGGTGTCGGCATTTCTGCTGTTTCGCCTGTTCGACATCTGGAAACCTCTGCTTGTCGGCTGGGCCGATCGTCGCGGAGACCCGTTGGGGGTGATGCTGGATGACGTGATCGCCGGTGTGTTCGCGCTGGTGGGGGTAATTTTGCTGGCGGTGATATATCATGTCTATCTTTTTGCCTGATGTGCCAGCCCTGCTTGATCGGGCCAGGTCGCGTGGCGTGATGATCGCCTGCGCGGAAAGTTGCACGGGCGGTATGGTGGCCGCAGCATTGACCGACCTCCCCGGTTCCTCGACCATGTTCGACCGCGGTTTCGTGACCTATACGAATGCGGCAAAAATCGACATGCTGGGGGTATCGGCGTCAACGTTAGCCGCATGTGGCGCTGTGTCCGAACCGGTAGCCCGGGAAATGGCGCTAGGCGCATTGTCACGGTCGCAAGCGCAAGTTGCGGTTTCGGTTACCGGTATCGCAGGCCCCGGCGGATCCGAGCACAAACCCGAAGGCCGGGTGTGCTTTGCCATCGCTCAAGGGTCCGAGGCGATCTCGGACACCCAGGAGTTCGGCGCACTGGGGCGCGACAAGGTGCGCAAGGCGGCACGCGATCACGCCATTGCCCTGCTGTTACGCGCAATTTCTTAATGCTTATAAATCCGGCATAGCCCGCGCGAAGCTGCCCAATAATGAGGCACATTCAAAAACGCCTTATAAATAGCCTCACCTGCCTGCATTTTAGCTTTTCCATATGCATTGATTAGGGCTCTACCCGTGTGAACATTTTTCTACCGGAGGAACCAACGATGAATGCTGCCGATACCGCCTGGATCATGACCGCCACAGCGCTGGTCCTGTTTATGACGTTACCCGGCCTGGCGCTGTTCTATGGCGGCCTGGTGCGAAGTCGGAACGTTCTGAGCGTCTTCATGCACTGTTACGCGATCGCTTGCCTGATGAGCGTGCTTTGGTTCCTGGTGGGGTATTCCATCGCCTTTGGGCCTGGCACATCGGGCGTGTGGGGCGGGTTGGACAAGGTCGGGTTGAACGGGGTGAGCATTGACAGCCTTGCCGGTACCCTGCCCGAGATCCTCTTTTTTGCATTCCAGATGACATTCGCGATCATCACGCCGGCCCTGATCGTCGGGGCCTATGTGGAACGCGTCGGTTTCGGTTTCGTGCTGCTGTTTTCGGGGCTGTGGATGCTGTTGTGCTACGCCCCGGTCGTCCATTGGATCTGGGGCGGCGGTTTTCTGTCGGACGGCGGAATTTTTGGCGAAATCGGTGTGCGTGATTTCGCAGGGGGAATCGTGGTTCACGAAACCGCGGGGCTGGCGGCCTTGATCATCGCCGTGTTCCTTGGACCACGCCTTAACCAAACCACGCCGCCGCACAATCCGGGCTATGTGATGATCGGTGCGGCCATGCTGTGGATCGGCTGGTTCGGCTTTAATGGCGGATCTCAACTTGCCGCGGACGGGGGGGCCGCGATGGCGATAACCGTGACGCATATTTCCGCGGCCACTGCGTCGTTGACCTGGGCATTGTGGGAACGGGTGAAATTCGGCAAATCCTCGATGGTTGGGCTTGTGACCGGAACCATTGCCGGGCTGGCGTCGATCACCCCTGCATCGGGTTTTGTAGGGCCTTGGGCGGCATTGCTGATCGGCGCGGTGGCGGGTGTGCTTTGCCAGGAAGCAGTGATGTTGATCCGGAACAAAGCCAAGATCGACGATACCCTTGATGTGTTCGCCGTACACGGCGTGGGCGGTATCTTTGGCACGATCATGATCGCAGCGGTCGGGGCCGGCACCTGGACGGCCCAGCTTGGTTCGCTTGCAATCGTTGGGGTCTACACGACCGTGGTCACCGTTGCGATCGTCATGGTCTGCAAGGCATTCACATCCTTGCGCGTGTCCCGAGAAATCGAAGTCGGCGGACTTGATCTGGCGGTCCACGGCGAACGCGCCTATGACCTGAGCAACTAGGCAGGCTTGCGGGGGGCCTCGCCGCAACCGGTGAGGCCCCCCGCCCCAACATCTTACATCTGCGGCCCGTACAATGCTTGGGCACGTTTTTCAAAGGCCTTCACGACACGCTGCATGGCTTCGTTGAACACCACGCCGATGATCTTTTGCAGAACGATGTTCCTGAACTCGAAATCGACGAAGAAAAAGACCTTGCACCCGCCCTGCGGAACATCCTCGAAGTGCCAGTTGGACCGCATGTACTTGAACGGACCGTCCAGATATTCAGTGTCAATTTTATGGGTTGCGGGCCAAAGTTCCACGCGGCTGGTGAATCGCTCGCGAAAAACCTTGAAGCTGATGACCAGATCAGCCTCCATCACCTCATGGTCATCCACGATCTCCTGGCTCTTGATCCGCGCGGCGGCAGTCCAAGGCAGGAATTCGGGATAGGATGCCACATCGGCCACCAGATCGTACATCTGTTGGGCGGTATAAGGCAGTGCGCGGGTCTCTGAATGGGTAGGCATTGATTTCCATCTATCTAGAAGCTACGCCCTTATGAAATCTTAAGTGCCCCTGTTTCAAGGTTAAACCCATGACCACCCCGTCTTATGTTATCGACGAAATGATCTCGGCCAAGGCGATTGCCGCCCGGATTGAAACGCTGTGCCGCGAGATACAGTCCGAATTTGAGGGTACCGATAAGCTGATCGTGGTGGGTTTGCTGCGGGGGTCATTTGTGTTCATCGCCGATCTCGTGCGCGAACTTGACCTGCCGATCGAGGTCGATTTTCTGGAGGCTTCCAGCTATGGGGATGGCATGCAAAGCAGCCGTGAGGTCCGTATTCTCAAGGACTTGCGAGGCGTCATTGAAGGGCGTGATGTGCTGGTGGTCGAAGACATCGTCGATACCGGCCACACACTGCACCATGTCAGAAACCTGTTGCTGTCGCGCGAACCGGCCCGGTTGAAAACCATTGCATTGCTTGACAAGCCAACGCGCCGCGAAGTTGAAATGAAGGCTGATTGGATCGGATTTGAAATACCCGATGAATTTGTTGTCGGCTATGGAATTGATTTTGCCCAACGCAACCGAAACCTGCCATTTATTGGAAAGGTTCGCTTCACATGATGAATATCGTCTGGTTCATGAGAATGAAGCGGTGGGTTCAGAACCCGCCTTCGGCGAAACGGGTAAAATTCGTATTCGCGATCATTCTGGCCGCAGCAGTGATCTTCGGTCTGGAATACATGGGCTGGTGGCCCGACTGGGCAACCGGCGAACGTATCGGACGACGATTCTAAGCGACGTAATTCATCAACCGTCGCGAACCTGCGCCGTGATTGCCACCGAAATTGGTTCGCGACAACAGCGGCCGCACAGCTATGCAGCCGCCGGGTTGTGACGCGAAGCCTTAGCCAAGCTTGGCCTGGCGTGCGGCCCGCAGCCGCGCAAAGTCATCGCCGGCATGATAGCTGGAACGGGTCAACGGCGACGCTGAAACCATAAGGAACCCTTTGCCGTAGGCTGACTTTTCGTAGGCGGCGAATTCGTCAGGGTGCACAAAGCGATCGACGCGGTGGTGCTTTGGCGTGGGTTGCAGATATTGCCCAATCGTCAAAAAGTCGATGTCGGCGGCGCGCATGTCTTCCATAACCTGCATCACCGACTGACGGTCTTCGCCGAGGCCCACCATGATGCCTGATTTGGTAAACATCATGGGATCAAGCTCTTTCACCCGCTGAAGCAATCGCAACGAATGGAAGTACCGCGCACCCGGGCGTACCTGCGGATATAGACCGGGAACCGTTTCGAGATTGTGATTGAACACATCCGGACGTGCGGCCACTACGATCTCGAGCACTTTTGGATCGCAGCGGATAAAATCGGGGGTCAAGATCTCGATGGTTGTGGCTGGCGACCGTTTTCGGATGGCACGAATGGTCTGGGCAAAATGCTCGGCCCCGCCATCTTCGATATCGTCGCGATCAACCGATGTTATCACAACGTGATTCAAACCCAGCTTGGCTACCGCATCGGCCACCCTGCCCGGTTCGAACACGTCAAGCGCCTCTGGCGGTTTGCCCGTGGCGATGTTGCAAAAGGTGCAGGCGCGGGTACAAACCTCGCCCATGATCATCATCGTCGCATGACCCTGAGACCAGCATTCACCGACGTTGGGACAGCCCGCTTCTTCGCAGACTGTCACCAATTTGTTATCCCGCATGATCTTGGCGGTATCAGCATAGCCTTTGCCACCCGGTGCCTTTACCCTGATCCAAGCCGGTTTTTTCGGCTGCGGATTGTCCGGCCGCTTGGCTTTTTCTGGATGGCGCTGTTCGGGGATTTTCAGGTCGCGCATGATCAGGCTCCGTTCTACCGTTTTGTCCTATGTAGACGGTTCATGCTTCGCTTAAAAGGGGTTGCAAGGCAAGCGCGGCCAAGTCGGTGGAAAACAGTGGCTAGCCGATCATGGCACCGCCCGGGCCAAGGGTCTCGTCGTAATGCTTGCGCAGACGAATAAGCGCGATCCGCAACACGATCTTGGCCGAACGTGCCGACCACCCCAGCCGTTTTTCCGCTGTTTCAAGTCCCTCGAGATAGCAGCAGCACCGCAATACGATGTCCGACAGTCCGGGGCCAAGTTCTTCAAGTGCAGCGGCGACACGCGCGCGCGCCATCGCCGGGGCACCGCCACCTTGGCTATGTACAGGCGTAGCCCCACCGGGTGTCAGGAAACGTTCCCAATTCATGGTGGTGTTCTCACCCATCTGAGCCAGCTCAAAGTCTTCGCGCAGGCGCTCTCCCGCTTGCACCTGCCGATTTGAAAGAAACCGGGTACCGTCTTTTTCACGGCGTCGCGCCAAGGCCGATAACGGGCTTTCCGCCAAGGTCCGCCGCGACTGTCGGCCGGTGTCCGCGAAACCGTCTCTTTGTGGTGATTTTTCCGCAAAGGGGGTTTGAGCTTCTGCAAAGCCCGCGTCGTGATGGGGGGCTTCCCGCTGGAGTATCTGTTCCAGAGCGGTACGGCCCGCTGCGGTGATATGGTACCGAATAATGCGGCCCGTCCCCTTGGTGGCGATCCAACCCTTAAGCGCCATCGCCTGGGCAATCGGGCGGTCAACGACCGCGGTACGGGTCGTGCAACTGCCCGCACCGTCCCGCACGACTACCGCTTTTTCCATATCCGCGGCAATGGCCAGCACCGCCCCGGTTTCACACAAACGACGCAGTATTCGCCGTGCTTCGCGGGAAAACGTTACATCGTCAGGCATCATTGTTTCTGTGGTCAAATGCATCTGTTGCTGGTCCTTTGCTGGCGTTATCTTATTGCGGCTCACACGACCCAGTGTTTCCAAGGCGTCGTCGACCAGCGGGTCGTCGCGACGCGTTTCGATCCGACGGATCTGTCGCAAAATCGTCGAGGCGTGACATTCGGCTGACCGTGCAAGTGCCCGGATCGGCTTTCCCAGCTCGACATGAGACAAATAGTGATACGCATCCGGCGGCACCCATTCGGGTATGCCGACGGAGCCGTTTTGCGCCGGAGTGCAATCATTCAACAAAGTCATGGTCCCTCTGTCCTTCTTCTCAAATTTGATAATTTACCCACAGAGTTATCCACAATTACGTTCATGAAGGTTACCTGGGCGTTAACATTAATGCTCTGAGGCCATGATTGTTTCTAATTCGTAAACAGTCGTAACTGCGTCGAACGGCAGCCCTTGGGGGCGCGCAACATGTTGCACTGTCATGAAAGACTTGTCGGATCGTGCCGCGTTCGGGCACTCGAAATTGTCAAGGATATGAATACATGCAAGACATACTCACCCGTCTACACGCTCTCCAGCGCCCTCAAACGTTAATGAGGGCTGCGCGCATGGGGGCTGATAGCTACCGTCGCGGCACACATCTGCGCAGATTGATGGGCTGTTCGACCCTGCCGCGCAGTGGTCCCGCTCTGATCCGGCTGATCGATATGGAGGCAGAGCTGAACGTTCAGCGCAAAAGGGCGGATACAGGGTATAACCTGATCCGCCATATCGAAGTGTTGATCGCAATTGTGTCAGAGGCCCGGATGTTACGCACAGTCCAAGGCCGCCCGGATGCTACATGAAGCTGTCGGGCTCTGCGGCTTTGCGTTCGCGGACGAACGCGTCAAGCGCTTCACGTACCGAAATATCCATCGCTGGCTGCACGTAATCACCCAAAAGCTTTTCAACCCGCAAAGCTGCCAGGGCCTGAGTATCGCGGGCACCCTCGTCAGACCAAGTCTCGAACGGTTTGTAATCCAGTAGATCCGACTTCCAGAAGGCCTGTTTGAAGTTGGCTTGGGTATGGGCACATCCCAGATAATGCCCGCCAGGGCCGACTTCGCGAATTGCATCCATCGCCTGGGCATTTTCGTCGATCTCCACGCCGCGGGCCAAGTGGTGCAAGGCGCCAAGCTGATCGGCATCCATGACGAACTTCTCGAATGAACTTACCAGCCCCCCCTCAAGCCAACCGCAGGCGTGAAGCATGAAGTTCACACCCGATAACAGCCCCATGTTCAAGCTGTTCGAGGTCTCATAGGCAGCCTGGGCATCGGGTAGTTTGGACCCGCAGAAGGACCCCGCAGACCGGAAGGGCAGTTTCATGCGCCGCGCAAGCTGTCCCGCACCATAGGTGATATGTGCGGCTTCGGGCGTCCCAAAGGTCGGGGCTCCCGAATTCATGTCGATGGACGTCACAAAGGCGCCGAAAATCACCGGGGCTCCCTTGCGAACCAGTTGGCTATACGCAATTCCTGCCATCACCTCGGCCAAGACTTGCGTTAATGTGCCTGCAACAGACACAGGGGCCATGGCACCCCCGACAATAAAGGGCGATATGATCGACGCCTGATTGTTTTCAGCGAAAACTTTCAACGCACCCATCATCACGTCATCAAAAGTCATCGGCGAATTGATGTTGATCAGCGACGTCATCACGGTGTTTTGTTGAACAAAGTCGGCACCAAACAGAACCTTGCACATGTCTACCGAATCTTGAGCCCGGCTTGGCTCGGTCACCGACCCCATAAAGGGTTTGTCGCTAAGCGTCATATGAGCATGAAGCATGTCGAGATGGCGCTTGTTGACAGGGATGTCCGTCGGTTCACATACCGTTCCGCCGGAATGATGGAGCCATTTCGACATATAGCCCAACTTCACGAATTTATTGAAATCAGCAATGGTGGCATAGCGCCGCCCGCCAGCCACATCACGTACAAACGGCGGTCCATACACCGGCGCAAGCACCAGATTGCGCCCCCCGATCACGACGTTTCGGTCAGGGTTGCGGGCGTGCTGGGTAAACTCCGCAGGGGCGGCCTTGCACAGTTCACGGGCCAGCCCGCGCGGCATGCGCACGCGGTCCCCGGTGACGTCTGCCCCGGCTTCGCGCCAAAGCGCCAGTGCTTCGGGGTTATCGGGAAAGTTCACGCCGATTTCTTCCAAAACCGTGTCGGCGTTCCGCTCAATAATTTCCAGCGCTTCTTCGGTCAGAATCTCGAAGTTGGGAATATTGCGTTCGATATACTTTGCCGTCTCGAATGACACGGCCGACCGCTCCGCCCGCCGTGCAGCCCCACCGCCGCCGCGCCCACGTCTTGCTGATTCCGCCATGTGATCTTCCTTTTCGCCAAAACTGAGGCCTAGCTACCCCATTCGCCCAGGCCATTTCACGCGGATAACGGCCTTAGGCGTCAAAAACCGACATCGCGACGCGGTCTTGGCTTCATTTTGCCGAATAAACTCCGGGGGTCTGGGGGCTGGCCCCCACTCCACTCTTGCCTCGCAAGCCTTCCACACATAATCAGTCGGCATGACAGATATCTCCCATGACCGCCTTCTCATCATCGACTTCGGCAGCCAGGTCACTCAGCTGATCGCTCGCCGCTTGCGTGAACTCAATGTATTTTGCGAAATCAAACCGTTTAACACGGTCGATGACGCCTACCTCGAGGAGTTCGCCCCCAAGGCAGTCGTCTTCTCCGGGGGCCCATCCTCGGTTTTTGCCGAAGGTGCGCCGATGCCACCCCAGTCGGTATTCGAACTGGGCGTGCCGATACTGGGAATCTGTTACGGCCAGCAGGTGATGATGCATTGCCTGGGTGGCAAAGTAGTGCGCGGTCACGGCACCGCGGAATTCGGTCGTGCCTTCGTGACACCGTCCCAGGAAAAACTGCCCTTGCTCGAGGGCTGGTTCCTCACCGATCGCGAACAGGTCTGGATGAGCCATGGCGACCACGTGAGTGCGATCGCACCCGGGTTCGAGGTATTCGGCACGTCACCCAATGCGCCTTTCGCCATCACGGGCGACACGAAACGCAACTTCTATGCGGTTCAGTTTCACCCCGAAGTCCACCATACTCCTAACGGTGCGCGCCTGTATGAAAACTTTATCCGACTAGCCGGATTCAAGGGCGACTGGACGATGAGCGCCTACCGCGAAGAAGCCATTGCCAATATTCGTGAACAGGTCGGGGACGCCAAGGTTATTTGCGGCCTTTCCGGCGGCGTGGATTCATCGGTGGCTGCGGTTCTGATACACGAGGCGATCGGTGACCAGCTGACCTGTGTTTTCGTAGACCATGGGCTGCTGCGTAAAGGCGAAGCGGAAGAAGTCGTCACGATGTTCCGCGATAACTATAACATGCCGTTGATCCACGCGGATGAGCGGGACCTGTTTCTGGGAGAGCTCGAAGGCGTCAGCGATCCCGAGACCAAGCGCAAGATCATCGGCAGGCTGTTCATTGATGTTTTCCAGAAACATGCCATCGAAGTAGGTGACGCGACTTTCCTCGCGCAGGGAACCCTTTACCCCGACGTGATCGAATCGGTTTCGTTTTCCGGTGGCCCTTCGGTGACAATCAAATCGCACCATAACGTGGGCGGTTTGCCTGAAAAGATGGGGTTGAAGTTGGTCGAACCACTGCGCGAACTCTTCAAGGACGAAGTGCGCGAGCTTGGCCGCGAGCTGGGTCTGCCGCCGTCGTTTATCGGGCGGCACCCCTTCCCCGGCCCCGGCCTCGCCATCCGCTGCCCAGGCGAAATCACCCGCGAGAAGCTGGACATCCTGCGCGAGGCTGATGCGGTATATATCGACCAGATCCGCAAACACGGGCTGTATGATGATATATGGCAAGCTTTCGTGGCGATCCTGCCGGTTCGGACTGTTGGGGTTATGGGCGATGGACGGACCTATGATTTTGCCTGTGCATTGCGCGCGGTAACGTCGGTTGACGGCATGACGGCGGATTATTATCCGTTTACCCATGATTTTCTTGGTGAAACCGCGACGCGGATCATCAACGAAGTCCCGGGGATCAATCGTGTGACCTATGACATAACCTCCAAACCTCCCGGTACGATCGAATGGGAATGATGCGACCAAAAGATACAATGCCTTCGGCGAGGATTTTTTTCCATTTGGAAATAACGGCTTGAGCAAAACCGCCAAGGCTGCTCTTTGGATGATGGGGTCGATTGGGTCTTTCTCGGCTATGGCTGTGGCGGGGCGCGAATTAGGCACCGTCTATGATACGTTCGAGATCATGATGTACCGTTCGGCCGTGGGCGTATTGGTGGTGGTATCAGTGGCCTGTGCCACGGGAGCGTGGCGACAGATCAACACGCGCGATATAGGGCTGCACCTCGGGCGCAATCTGGCGCATTTCATCGGGCAGAATTTGTGGTTTTTTGCGGTGACCGTCATTCCATTGGCGCAGGTTTTTGCCCTGGAGTTCACGTCACCCTTATGGGTAATCGCGCTGTCTCCGCTTATCCTGGGGGAACGGCTGACCGGCGTCCGGGCGGCGGCTGCGCTAATGGGGTTCGTGGGGATACTGTTTGTAGCACGCCCCACCATTGCCGGGATCACGCCGGGGATGTTGGCCGCGGCATCCAGCGCTGTATTTTTTGCGCTGACGATCATGCTGACCAAGAAGTTGACAAGAAGCCAGCCGATTACCAGCATTTTGTTTTATCTCACATGTATGCAACTGTTTTTCGGCCTTGTCATGGTGACGTATGATGGTGATGTAGCGTTGCCGGATCTTTCTCACGGACCGCTGTTGTTATTGATCGGGGTTGCCGGGCTATTGGCGCATTTCTGCCTGACCAATGCGTTGGCGATCGCGCCGGCCACCGTCGTGGTTCCGATTGATTTCATCCGCCTGCCCGTTATCGCTGTTATCGGGATGTTGGTCTATGCCGAGGCCTTGGATATCTGGGTGTTTATCGGCGGAGCCATCATATTTTTGGGCAATTACATGAGCCTTCGCGCAGAGAGCCGCCAGCCAACGTAGCCGGTTTGCAACATCCGAAAAGATCCGGAGTGGTTGCCGTTTGGTCAGGAATTGACGGGTGAACAAATACTTTGCCCCATACCACCCGGAACACCTGCGTTTTGCGGGTGTTCGGCTTCTGGGGAGGAGTTTTTGTATGACATATAGAGTGATGGCCGTTATCGCGCTTCTGGGAAGTGCTTCAACCGCGCAAGCAGGCGCGATCGACCGGACAGGGCAGCCGATCACGGCGTTGTTCGAAAGCGGTCGTTATGCCGAGTTCAGCTTGGGAACAGTGTCGCCGGATACATCAGGCGTCGGGGTGCAGGCGACACCCGGGGCGCGTAGCGGGGATATGACCGACAGTTTCTTATCGTTCGGGGCCGCCTATAAAGCGGATCTGACAGATCAAATATCGTATGCGATTATCTATGATCAGCCATTTGGTGCTGACGTGGCCTATCCCGTCGGGACCGGGTATTTTGCTCAAGGGGCTACCGCGACATTCGACAGCAATGCGCTAACTGGCTTGATGCGGTTTGAAATGCCTAGTAATTTCAGCGTCCATGGCGGTATTCGTGTTCAGACTATCGAAGCCTCGGCGCTGATCCCGTTTGTCACATCCGGCCCCGGACCGGGCATCACCGTCCCCGGTGCGCCCTATTCGGTCAAGGGTGACCGCGATACCGGTGTCGGCTATGTTGCAGGGGTTGCCTTTGAGAAACCCGAAATAGCGCTGCGCGTATCGCTGACCTATAATTCAAAGATAAAATATGACGTGAATACCACTGAAAACTCGGTGATCGGGCAGAATGTACGTTCTTCCACCCATGTCGAGACACCGCAATCGCTTAACCTTGAATTTCAAACGGGCATTGCCGCCGATACACTGCTGTTTGGTGGCGTCCGCTGGACCGACTGGTCATCATTTGAAATTGCACCTGCGCAATACGCGGCGTTGACGGGCGGGTCAAAGCTGCTGAGCTATAACGACGATATCTATACCTACAGCCTGGGCGTCGGGCGCCGGATCACCGAAGCGTGGGCGGTTGCCGCATCTGTTGCGTATGAAAAGCAGGTCGGCGGTTATGCGTCCAACCTTGGGCCGACGGATGGGCAAAAGAGCATCGCCCTGGCGGCGACCTACACCCGCGACAACATGAAGATCACCACAGGTATCCGCTATGTCGATATCGGCGACGCACAGACCCGCGCGGGGGCTGCTGCACCGGCGGCACGGTTTGCCGGCAACGATGCAATCGCTGTTGGCGTGAAGGTTGGCTTTAACTTTTAACGGACCAAACAGGCATCTGGCTCGCGGTAATTGCGCCGCGGGCCTTTTTTGTGGGTGCTCTATGACTGGCCCTTTACCGGTGCCTGAGATATTGATCTGAAAAATTCACAATCCTGGAACCTGTTACATGCTTTATGCTTCTGCTGATGACTGGCGCGCCGCGCCGCGCAAGAAGGTGCTGGTCTTTGGTATGTCGGGATTGGGAAAGACCCACCTAGCCCACCTGCTGCGCAAATCCGGCGACTGGTTTCATTACTCTATCGATTACCGGATCGGCACGCGGTATCTGGGCGAAACCATCGCAGACAATGCCAAGGCCGAGGCGATGAAAGTCCCGTTTCTGCGCGATTTGCTCTTGAGCGACAGCATCTACATCGGGTCGAACATTACCTTCGATAACCTGTCGCCGGTCGCTACCTGGCTTGGCAAGCCGGGGGATCCTTCGAAGGGCGGTCTGCCGATGTCGCAATACGCCGTGCGGCAGCAGGCCTTCAAGCGTGCAGAGATCGCAGCGCTGATGGACACGGCGCATTTTTCCGCCCGCGCCGAATCCCTTTACGGCTACCCTCATTTTATCTGCGATACCGGCGGTTCGATCTGTGAATGGATCGATTCCGCCGACGATCACGATCCGCTGATGAAGGCCCTGTTGGATGAATGCTTGCTTGTATGGATCAAGGGCGATGACGCCCATACAAACCAATTGATCAGACGTTTTGACAAAGCGCCGAAACCGATGGCATACCAACCGGAATTCCTGACCAGAAGTTGGCAGGAATATCTAAGTGAAAACAACTGCCAAGAAGGCGAAGTCGACCCAGATGCATTTATCCGGTGGACCTATGCGCGGGCTCTTGCCCACCGTCAGCCCAGATACGAAGCGATGGCGAAATGGGGGGTGACCGTCACCGCCGATCAGGTGGGAGGTTTGACCAGCGAGGATGATTTCGTCAATCTTATCTCCGAGGTAATCAGCGCATAACCCTTGGCACCCCAGCCGCTGAGTCCTATCTATTCCCTTCACCAGTTGTGGAACTACAATACTATGCCGATCAAACTTCCCTCCGACCTGCCCGCCTATCATGTATTGACGCGCGAAGGTGTGATGGTGCTGGACGAGGATCAGGCCGCCACGCAAGACATACGCCCATTGCGTATAGCCTTGCTTAATCTCATGCCAAAAAAGATCCAGACCGAGAATCAGTTCGCACGATTGATCGGAGCGACGCCATTGCAGATCGAGTTCAGTTTGCTGCGCATGTCTGACCACCAGTCGCGCAACACGGCCGCCGATCACCTGGAAAGCTTTTACCGCCCCTTTGAAGATGTCACCGAAGAGAAATTTGACGGACTTATCATCACCGGAGCGCCCATCGAACATCTGGATTTCGATAATGTGACCTACTGGGATGAACTTACCCGTGTGTTTCAGTGGACCCAAACCAATGTGCATTCAACGTTTGGCGTGTGTTGGGGCGGCATGGCGATGATCAACTATTTCCACGGCATCAAAAAACATTTGTTGCAAGAAAAAGCCTTTGGATGCTTCCGTCACAGCAACCTGGAGCCGTCATCGCCGTATCTACGGGGTTTTTCCGATGATCTGGTCGTCCCGGTAAGCCGCTGGACCGAAATGCGTGCCGCCGAGGTGAATGCAGTACCCGGGTTGAAAACCTTGTTGGGCAGTACGGAGGTTGGTCCTTGTCTGGTTGAGGATCCGGCGCATCGCGCGTTGTATATCTTCAATCACCTCGAATATGACCGCGACACCCTGAAAGATGAATATGACCGCGATGTCGAGGCCGGGACACCGGTCAGGGTCCCTTGCAACTATTACCCCGATGACGACCCTGCGAAAACGCCGTTGAACCGCTGGCGCAGCCACGCCCATCTTTTATATGGCAATTGGATCAATGAAATTTACCAATCTACCCCCTATGATTTAAATGCTATTGGGACGTAAAACGCTGTTTGTTCTTGGTCTGATACTCATCTTGGTAGGAGTGGTGCAGTGGCGCGCTCGTGCCCATGAAGCGGCGGCAAATGCCGTCTTTCCGCCTATTGGCGAATTGATCAATGTTGGCGGTGTAACCGTACATGCAAAAGTCGTGGGCAGCGGCCCCGACCTTGTGCTTATCCACGGCGCATCGGGTAATCTGCGCGATTTTACGTTCGATATGGCCGATAAGCTAAAGGACAAATACCGCGTCATTATGTTTGACCGGCCGGGAATGGGTTGGACAGACACACTGCCCAAAGACGCTGGTGCATGGAATACCGCCGCTGCTTCGCCCGCAGAACAAGCGATTTTGTTGCAAAAGGCCGCGGACCGGCTGGGCGTGACCGATCCGATAGTGTTGGGGCATTCTTACGGAGGTGCCGTCGCACTGGCATGGGGGCTGGAGCGGCCCGAAAAAACCAAGGCTCTGGTACTGGTATCTGCGGTATCAGAGGAATGGCAGGGTGACCTTGGCTGGCAATACCGCCTGACAGGGTCGCTGTTGGGGTCGACAGTGATTATTCCCGTGGTCACTGCGTTTATTCCGTTCGGGTTCGTGCAAAAGAGCATCGATTTGATTTTCGCGCCGCAACGTGCGCCCGAAGGGTACAACAGCTATATCGGCGCGGCCCTGGCCTTGCGCCGGCCTTCCATGCGCGCCAATGCCCAGCAGGTGAATACCTTGCTGCCGCATATCAAGCAGATGGTCGCACAATACAGCCAGCTCACCATGCCGGTCGAGGTCGTGCACGGCACCGCTGATACGATCGTGCCCTTTGATGTCCATGCCAAGGTTTTGATGACCCAGCTGCCCAACGCCGTTTTGACGACACTGCCGGGGATAGGCCATATGCCGCAACATGTGGCCCAACCGCAGGTTTTGTCGGCGATCGACAATGCGGCTGAACGTGCGGGTTTGCGCTAGGACCAAGAACGTTCCATAACATTGCGGAACACTATGATCAGGAGACCCCTATGGACCTGCCCTTTGATGGTGCGATCAGCGCATTCTTTCACAACGACGCACCGGATCAGATCAGACAGGCTATCAAAGGGGCCGACAAGGACGATATTCTCAATGACACCTATCCTTACCCCGAAAGAATGGGCCGCAAGCAATATGAGACCGAAATGGAGCAGCTTCAAATCGAGCTGGTCAAGCTCCAGTCTTGGGCGCGTGAATCCGATGAGCGCATCGTCATGGTCTTTGAGGGGCGCGATGGTGCCGGCAAAGGTGGGACCATCAAGCGCATGCAGCAGAACCTGAACCCCCGCGCTGCGCGGGTGGTGGCGCTGTCGAAACCCACCGACACCGAAAGCGGGCAATGGTATTTCCAGCGGTATATCTGCCATCTGCCCAGCTTGGGCGAGATGGTCTTTTATGACCGCAGCTGGTATAATCGTGGCGTTGTCGAACCTGTATTCGGATTTTGTACCGATGCGCAGCGCGAACATTTCTTCTCTCAGGTTGTCCCGTTTGAAAAGACGCTGGTTGATGACGGTATCCATCTGTTCAAGTTCTGGCTGAATGTTGGCCGGGCAGAGCAGCTGCGCCGCATGCTGGCGCGTGAAAGTGATCCTCTGAAGCAATGGAAGCTGAGTAAGATCGACGTAATGGGGCTTGGCAAATGGGATGCCTATAGCGCCGCGATCGCAGACACCCTGGGGCGGTCGCACACAAGCACGACGCCATGGACGGTGATCCGGTCTGACGACAAGCGTCGCGCCCGGTTGGCGGCCATCCGCACGGTGTTGCACGCATTCGAGTATCCAAACAAGGATACCGCGGCCATCGGCGCGATTGATGACAAAATATGCGGTGGTCCGGATATCTGGGATGTCTAAACGTGGATATCATCACGGCAATCTGCGTCAGGCCCTGATTGACGCCGCCCTGATGCTGATCAAAGAACGAGGGCCTACGGGGTTCACGTTGTCTGAAGCGGCCAAGCAGGCCGGTGTTACCCCGGCGGCAGTGTACCGCCATTTCGACGGACGAGAGGAGCTGATAGCCGAGGGGGCTTTGCAAGGCTACGAGATTTTTGCCGAGCTGATGGAGGCGGCCTATCAGTCCGGTCAACCCTCGGCCCTCAAGGCGTTCGAGGCAACGGGGCGCGCATATCTGGCGTTTGCCCGTGATTTTCCCGGCCACTACATTTCAATGTTTGAAAGTGGCATTTCGGTAAACCGGTCGCCGGATCTGGCTGCTGCGGCACAGCGGGCCAACGGGATTCTCGAACAAGCCGCCAGCGACCTTAGCCAACATATTCCCGCCGCCAAACGCCCCCCCGCTTCGATGTTTTCCGCACATATCTGGGCGATGAGCCACGGCGTCGTCGAACTGTTCGCGCGAAACTCTCCCGGTCGTGCATCCCCTTTTCCCGCCGATGAATTGCTGGAAAGCGGGATCGGTATCTATCTGCGTGGACTTGGCCTTGTCGCACCGGATGAATAATGACCGATGCGGATGACATGTTCTTTTCGTTGCATTATCACTCTTGATATCTTTGGGGTTATAAGGCGGATGCTTTGAAAATTTATGTGATCAACGTGCCCGTCGCGACCGAACGGCGGGCAATGCAAGAAGCCCAAGCCAGGCGTTTCGGGCTTGATATGCATTTCATCAACGCCATTGATGCCGCAGGATTGGACGACGCTTTTTGCCAACGGGCCGCGAATAACTGGACCCGTTCGGTAAGCAAGAAAGACATAGCATGCTTTTTGTCGCACCGGCATGTCTGGGCGCTGGCCGCCAAAGAAACATCGCCGGTCATGATCATCGAAGACGACGTGGTATTTTCCCCGGCGATCAAGGACGTTCTGTCGGTGCTGGCAGCCAGAACAGATTCTTGGGACGTGATCTACGATCTCGAGTATGCTCCGGGTCGCCATGGCATATCACACCGAGAATACTGGCATACGGAAAACCCCGAGATCAGCGCCCGCTTTATCTATAAGAACAAGATCGGACTGGGGGCATATGTTCTGTCACCCGGGGCGGCAAAACGGCTGCACGACGCCCAAGATCTCTATGCCATGGCCGACGCCTATGTCTGGACGCGCCCGTGGCTTGCCCCGTATCAGATTGAACCGGCCCCGGCGGTACAGATGATTTATCTCGAGAATGTCACGAACCTGGAAAGCAGCGCAGCTCATAACCGTGAAATCCGCTTTGAAAATCAAAGCTACCTCAAGCGCAAGCTGATAAGGCTTGGCATCACCCTGGACGAAGCTCGCCGGTTTATCGGGGGCATGCGTGACATCGACAAGCGGCTGTTGAAGTTTGACCGGCATGCCTTTGATCGAACCCAGGAAACCTCTGAAAGCTAAAGGCCCGTCATGCCCAAACCCAAATCCGGTATCGCCAGATATCTGTCTGAACTTCGCTACCGCCTGATCTGGGCAAAGGAGTCTCGCCACAGCTCTGCCGCCGCTAGATCCGCGCTCGCCCACCCAAACAATCCAACCCTGGAGGACGTAAAAACTTTCCTACGAACCCTCACACCGCGCCATTGCGGAAAAGATCTTGGGCGCATCGGGCCCGACGAAGACGGTGGTTACCTTTTACCGGATGACCTGGACGGGATCGACGCGTTTTTTCGCCTGGCGTATCCGAAACGCTGGGGTTCGATCTGGAGATCGCGCAACGCCGCATCCAGTGTTTTCTGGCCGATGCGTCGGTGACGAAACCAGACGGGTTACTTTCGAACATGAACTTCATGCAAAAGTTCATCGGGCCGGAGAACCGGGGCGATTTCGTCACGATGCAAAAATGGATCGGGGAAAATACCGCAGACGATACCGACCTTCTGCTTCAGATGGATATCGAGGGGGCGGAATATGACGTTCTACCGGGGATCGCCGCTGAATCGCTGGCGCGGTTCCGGATAATGCTGATTGAATTTCACGACTTTGACCAGATATTCAACGCAGACACATTCAACCGGTTGCAAAGCCTGTTTGCGCGATTGTCAGAGACCCATGTGCTTTGTCATCTGCACGCCAACAACACGGTGGGCTATACCAGCGTGGGCGGTTTTACCATCCCGCCGGTATTCGAAGCAACCTATATCAGACGCGACCGGGTGAGGGGCGACTTGCCCCATGCGCAGATACCGCACCCCTTGGACCAACATAATTCAAACAAGCGTCCCAATGTGCAAACGCCACATTTCTGGGCGCATTAACTTTCAACTTTCGGCCCACACCCCGTATTCGGCCTGGATATATCTGACCAAATACAAATTCAACGCGTGCCGGTCCATGCCATCGATCGTCGCATCATAGAGCGCCTCAACCTCGGCTTCGCGAACGGCGCGCGGCAGATACCCGTTGTTTGCCCATATCTTTGTCCCCGCCTTCGCCGCCATTGCCGACATCCACAGATCGTCATGCATCCACACCTTGTCCGGCAAATCGTAAACAGCGCTATCCAGGAAGCCAGGCTTTATCAACACGCCGCCACACCCTTCGAAAACATCGACATACCCTTGGGGTTTAAAATTCTTCAGTCGGTGGGGTTTACGAAGTTTCTGGGAACGAAACAGGTTGGAAAATTCCTGACGTGCGCGCTGGATCTTGTACCCGACGTCATAAATAGATGGCAATGGCACGGCGCGTTGCTCGGTCTGGTTTCGCATAGGCCGGACACCCGCGATTGTATCCACATCGAAACCCGCATTGCAGATGCACATTTCAGGTCGCGCTGCGCTCGCCGCCAGAATATTGCTTGCCCAGTCGGGGTGCACCACGCGGTCGTCATCCCCGAAAATGATCGGCATCTGAGTACCTGCGTGATCCAGTAACGTGGGAAGCACCTTGGTCGCCGGCCCCAGATCCTCATCCACCACGGCAATTCGCACCCCATCAGGTACATTAGGCATGGAAAAGCTGTCCTGAGGAAACCTGCGATATGCCTTGGGAATGTTCAGGCGAATTTCAGTAAGCGGCGCGGATTGCGCAACCAAAGATCTAAGAACGACGCCCAAAGTGCCAAATCGCGGCGGGATCGAGGAAAGTGAGATTACCGTCATGGATTACAGGCTCCGGTGTGGTCTGGATTGGCTATCGAATTATTCGCTAATTGCAACGTCGGCAATCGGGCGTTGTGCTGGTGCGTATCGGATCTTCCCTAATCACGCCCGGCGCCGATTTCATTCATCACCTCGGCGGCGATCTCAAAAGACCGTACCCGCGCCGCATGATCGTGGATTTGCCCGGTCAAAATCACTTCATCAGGCCGATAGCGGTCGATCATCTTCGTTAATTGCGCCTTGACGGTATTTCGGCTTCCAAACGCGGTGACACGCAACGCCTGATCTACAGCCTGACGCATCTGAATGCCCACTTCAGCGTCGATATCGTCGACGGGACGCGGCAACTTACCCGGCTGGCCAGTCCGCAACCTGACAAAGGCCTGCTGCATCGACGTGCGCAGATATGCACCTTCGTCGTCGGTACCTGCGGCAAATACATTGGCCGCCAACATGAAATGAGGGTTCTCCCACATCGCTGACGGTCTGAAATCACGCCTGTATATCGCCACCGCGTCGTCCAGCGCATCGGGCGCAAAATGAGACGCAAAAGCATAGGGTAACCCCAAATGGGCTGCCAGTTGTGCACCATACAACGATGAACCCAGTATCCAGATCGGAACATGCGTGCCCTGTCCGGGGTGCGCCATGACCCTGGCCCCCGGTTGCGCATCCCCCAGATACCCCATAAGCTCGACAACATCGTCTGGAAACCGATCGCCACTTTGCATGCCTCTGCGCAGCGCATGATAGACAGACTGATCACCCCCGGGCGCACGCCCCAAACCAAGGTCGATGCGGTCCCCATGGATCGTCGCCAGGGTCCCGAATTGTTCCGCAATGGCGAGCGGGGCGTGGTTTGGCAACATGATGCCCCCTGCCCCAATCCGCATGGTTTTTGTATGATCCGCCACATGACCGATCAACACCGAGGTCGCCGCCGATGCGATGCCGGGCATGTTGTGATGCTCGGCCATCCAATAGCGGTAATATCCGGCCGCTTCGGCGCGTTGCGCAAGGTCGATTGAATTTGCGATCGCCTGGCGGGCATCCGACCCTTCCGGTACCGGTGACAAGTCAAGGATGGAATAGCGCATGAATCAGACCCTTTGTTATACCTGCCCTATTTAAGCATGCGCGCCACGAAACTGAACCACACCTTCGGTTTCATTTTGCCTGATAAACTCTCCCCGAAGGGCCGGTTCGCAATGAAAAAGGCCGCTCCCATTGGAACGGCCTCTTCCGGACAACTTGTGAATAAAGCTTAGCGCTTGGAGAACTGGAAGCTCTTACGCGCTTTGGCTTTACCGTATTTCTTGCGTTCCACCACGCGGCTGTCGCGGGTCAGGAAGCCTGCCGCTTTCAACGCCCCACGCAAGGAGGGATCATAAAGCTGGAGCGCTTTGGACACACCGTGTTTGACGGCACCGGCCTGGCCGGACAAGCCGCCGCCCTTTACGGTCGCGACAACGTCAAACTGACCGTCCGTGCCGGTAATGCCGAAAGGTTGTGCCAGGATCATCTGCAAAACCGGACGAGCGAAATACTCGTTTTGCGGCTTGCCGTTGACGATAACCTTACCAGAACCAGGCTTGATCCAAACGCGCGCGACGGCGTCCTTACGCTTGCCAGTGGCATAGGCACGGCCAAGCGCGTCACGGACCGGTTCGCGTGGTGCCATGTCGATGTCGGCACCGCTATTGTTCTCAGTCACGGCCGCTTCCAGACCTTCGAGTGTTTTGATTTCATCAGCCATGCTTATACACTCCGCGTGTTTTTAGAGTTCATGGATTTCACATCCAGAACCTCTGGGCTTTGCGCCTCGTGGGGATGTTCGGAACCAGCATAAACGCGCAGGTTTGTCATGATCTGGCGGCTCAGGCGATTGCCGGGCAGCATGCGCTTGACGGCCATGGTGACCACGCGCTCGGGATGTGCGCCTTCAAGGATCTGTGCCTTGGTGCGCTCTTTGATCCCGCCGGGGTGGCCGGTGTGCCAATAGAATTTCTCCTCGCGCTTTTTGCCGGTCATCTGAATTTTGTCGGCATTGATAACGATGACATTGTCACCGCAATCCATGTGGGGCGTGAAGGATGGCTTGTGCTTGCCGCGCAGCCGCATGGCAATGATCGACGCAAGACGGCCAAGGACAACGCCTTCAGCGTCGACGATGATCCATTTCTTGTCGATATCTGCCGGTGTTGCAGAAAAGGTTTTCATGGAGGGAATTCCCGTTAATTTGGTGAAGGAGCCCGAAACCGAACTCCGCTATCTGATGACGGGGTTATAAACGCACTCCGTGCAGGGTCAAGCACCACTTTTCACATTTTATATAGCAATATCAGATGCTTATGATTTGGGTATAATAATACCCCAAAAAATTCACACGCTCAGCTGCTCCGGTGGGCTGTCCAGAAGCTGACGCAGTCGGGTGATCGCATGTTCGAAACTGGCAAGCGTCACACCGGCATTGATCGCCAGCCGGACCGCATGGGGCGCGCGCGCGTCGCGGCAGACGAAATCTTCGGCTGACCTGATTTGCACCCCTTCCACTTCGGCGGCCTGGCAGAACGCACCGGCCCGCCACCCCACCGGCAGGCGCAACCACAAAAACGGTACATCCGCCCGCCACGCGACGTCAAAACCACCCAGAATATTCACGGCGCTCTGGATATAGGTGTTGAAACCCAAACGGGTGTTTTCAGCCACCGTATCGATATCCGGATCGGTAAGAAGCTTTGCACACAGATCAAGCAAGGGAGTTGCGAGGCCAAAGCAGTTATATTCCGCCACCCGCCTGAGATCCGGGGTGCGCCCGTCCGGAGCGATCGCAAAGCCGATCCGCAACGCCGGGGTCAAGGTTTTGGCCAACGACGATACATACCATCCCCGCTCCGGCGCGAGCATGCGGTAGGTCGGCGCACGATCCACGCGCATTCTGTAACAGTCATCCTCGACAATCTGCAGATCATGGCGGCGCGCCACTTGTACCAACTCTTCGCGCCGCGCCGCCGGGGTAAAACCGGCTGTGGGGTTGTGGACCTCTGGTGACGTGCAGAAAATCTGGGCGTCATAAGCTTTTGCCGCCTCCTCCAACGCTTCTGGAATCACACCGTTCTGATCCATGGCAACGGGGATAACATCCGCTCGCAGCAGTTCGGCAGCCCGGCGGAATCCGGGATAGGAAAGTTCCTCGATCAGGATCGCCGGTCTTCGCCCTTGCAAGATTGATTGAAATACCAGCGATAAACCGTTCTGCCCCCCATGAGACAAGACAACATCGCTTTGCGAAAACGCCCCTAAAGGTGTACCGGTCAGCCAACGCACGACCGCTTCGCGCGCGCCCCGCGCCGCTGACCGGCTTGGATAATGCATCACACCCAGTTTCTGATCGTTCGACACCTCGACCAACAGCCTGCGGATCAATGCCTCCTGGCCTACAGATGGCAGGTGGGGCGAAAACATATTGACCTTGAACTTGTCGGTCTGGCCTTCGATGTCGCCGTGATGCGCTATTACGTCGATCTCGGCCGGTGTTTCAGGGGCGGGGCGTTGCGGTGCCGGCATCACAAAAGTACCGCGCCCCACTTCGGCTTGCAGCACCCCGGCGTCGGTCAAGACCGTGTAGGCCCGCGCGACCGTGCCGGGGGTCACCCCTAGTGTCCAGGCCAATTCGCGTACCGGAGGCAACTTCTGATTGGCGGCCAGGTCACCGTTGGAAATACCATTTCGTATCATTGTAACAACGGTCTTGTATTTAGGCCCCTGCCCGTCAATGAGAGTAGGTTGCCAAATTGTACCCATTACAATGTTTCTCTTTTCAAAATGTACCGAGGTTTGTACCTATGTTTTATGTTATCACGCAACATTGTGTCAATACAATTATGAATAGGAGATTTTCATGACACAGACCCTGACCATTTCACACGAAACGGTGGCGATCCTTAACCAGCGCAACACGCCAGCAGTCGCGGTATTTGCGGTTAAATTTGCGGTCTATGTCACGAAACTTGCATCACGTCGCCGCACACGCAAAGCTTTGGCACGTCTAGAGCCGTGGCAATTGAAAGACGTGGGACTCACATCTGAACAGGCTCATGATGAGTCTATTCGGGTGTTCTGGAAAGCGTAACATCCCTGTGGCGCTTGCCAGACCTCTTCACTCGGGCCGGTTTTGACCGGCCCTTTTTTATTGCGCCTCTGAATAATGGTACAATTATTTAGGTGGAATTGAATAGGTCAATGATGCGCGCGCGACGGGATCCTCAAGGCCTTCGGAATATACCAGAACGTCGCAGACCGACAAAAGCCGCCCAAGCTTGAGCAATCGGGTCTTGGCAACCAAGTCAACATTGGCGGCAGGCTTGCGCATGAAATCAATCGAGCAATTGGTGGTCACCGCCAGCGCCTTGGGGCCAATACGTGCCAACGTCATCAAGTAGGCGCTGACGTCAGCGAGCGCGAAAATTGACGGACCCGATACTGTACCACCGGGACGCAGGTGCCGATCATGCGTGAGCAATCTTGTCGTCAGATCGGTTTCCCCAACGTGGTCGATCGCAAAATCCTTGGCGACCTGCTTGAACACATCGTTCATAAAAACCGCCAGCGCGTCGGCATCCATCAGAATTGGCATACTTGTCCTCCGTCATATGTCGGGGTTACGCTCTGGGAAAATCGCAAGGGGTGCAAGATGACAATGCTGGAAATAGATCGTGACGGTGCGGTAGTTCACCTGACCATGAATGCACCCGGGCGTCTGAACGCGCTGTCTGACGAAATGCTTGCGGCGTTGACCGATGCGCTGGATGATATCGCGCAGACACCCGAAGCAAGAGTCGTCACCCTTGCAGGGCGTGGCAAAGCCTTTTGCGCGGGGCATGACCTTAAACAAATGACGGCACTGCGCCAATCAGATGATGGCGGGGCGGCCGGTTTCAAGGACCTGTTCGACAGATGCAGCCGTCTGATGGCGCGCATCCAGGCTATGCCGCAGCCGGTAATCGCTTCTGTACATGGCATTGCCACCGCTGCAGGCTGCCAACTGGTGGCGACCTGCGACTTGGCCGTCGCTGCCGAAGGTACCAGGTTCGGGGTCAATGGCGTGAATATCGGCTTGTTCTGTTCAACGCCGATGGTCGCGTTAAGCCGCAACGTTCCTCGTAAGCAAGCTTTTGAAATGCTGACCACCGGGGATTTCATAGAGGCTGACCGAGCACGGGAAATCGGGTTGGTTAACCGTGTTGTACCCGAACATATGCTGGCCATGGAAACGCAAGCGTTAGCCCAGCAGATAGCCTCCAAGCTGGGAGTCGCTGTGAAAATCGGCAAGCAGGCTTTCTATGAACAGCTGCAAATGCCCGTTGATCAGGCTTATATCTATGCAGGGGATGTGATGGTCGAAAACATGCTGCACGAAGACACGCAGGAAGGCATTCAGGCGTTTTTGGAAAAACGAGATCCTGAGTGGCGTCAGTAGCGCGAAATAGATTGTTTCCAGTGTGATGTAGATTGTTCAGTTTTTAATGCTAGCAATCTGGACTTATTTGGGGCACGAATAAGTTAAGACAAACGTCTTAATGATTTTGGGTCGTCGCCCGCGGAAGGTCCCTCCGGGTCAGCTCTCACTGACCGGCCATTCCCGCAGCGACGACCTCAAAAACTTTCTCTTCCGAGAACGCGGTACCCCTAAATCATCAAGTTGCACACGCGCAGAGCTATTGCGCCGCGTTGCGCCCTGCCCTACATCGCTGGCATGACACACACACTTCACATCATTGGCGGCGGTATGGCCGGGTCCGAAGCTGCTTGGCAGGCAGCGAACGCAGGTATCTCGGTCGTTATCCACGAGATGCGCCCCACTGTCGGAACATTTGCTCATCAAACCGGCTTGCTGGGAGAGATGGTATGCTCAAATTCTTTCCGATCGGACGATAGCGAGCAAAACGCCGTTGGATTGCTGCACTGGGAAATGCGCGCTGCCGACGGTCTGATCATGGCTTGTGCGACCAAACACCGTTTGCCCGCAGGCGGTGCCTTGGCGGTGGACCGTGAACCGTTCGCGCAATCGGTCACCGATGCTCTGAATGCTCACCCGAATATCACTGTTGAATACGGGGAAATAACGGAATTGCCGGGCGATGGTCACTGGATCATTGCGACCGGTCCTTTGACATCGGGCAATCTGGCCGATGCGATCGCCGCGGAAACCGGGGCGGAAGCGCTCGCGTTTTTTGATGCGATCGCTCCGATCATTTATTACGACAGCATCGACATGAGCAAGGCGTGGATGCAATCGCGCTATGATAAAGGCGAGACCGAGCAAGAGCGGACCGCCTATCTGAATTGCCCCATGAACAAGCAGCAGTATGAGGCGTTTATAGACGCCCTGCTGGCCGCGGATAAAACCGAATTTCACGAAGGTGAAACCGCTGGCTATTTCGACGGGTGTTTGCCGATCGAAGTCATGGCAGAGCGCGGTCGCGAAACCTTGCGTTTCGGCCCGATGAAGCCGGTGGGGCTGACCAATGCCAATGATCCTGACAACAAACCCTATGCTGTGGTGCAACTGCGGCGCGACAACAAGCTGGGCACGCTGTATAATATCGTCGGTTTTCAGACCAAGATGAAATACGGCGCACAAGGTACGGTGCTTCGGATGATTCCCGGTTTGGAGAATGCATCTTTCGCGCGGCTTGGCGGGATTCATCGCAATACGTTTCTGAATTCTCCCACGTTGCTGGACAGTCAAATGCGTTTGCGCAGTCGGCCCAACATCCGCTTTGCGGGACAAATCACCGGTGTCGAAGGTTATGTAGAAAGCGCGGCCATGGGGCTGCTTGCAGGCCGCTTGGCGGTGGCAGAGATCAAGGGCGAAGCCGCGGCACCCCCACCACCGACCACCGCAACCGGCGCGCTGATTACCCACATCACCGGCGGTGCCGACGCCAAGACATTTCAGCCCATGAATGTGAATTTCGGGTTATTTCCATCTGTTGAAGGGCTAAAATCCGGTCGGCGCGGACGTAAAGACCGATACAAGGCCTATACCGACCGCGCCAAGCAGGATTGGCAGGCGTGGCTGGATGGCACCTTGATGCCGCGTGATGTTTCGCACTAGGTTCGCGCCGTCGCCCACGGGCCCCTTGCACCTGGGGCATGCGTATTCTGCGATACATGCTCATGACATGGCGATGGCTGCGGGAGGGCAGTTTCTGGTACGCATTGAGGATATCGACACATCGCGCGCCCGCGAACACTGGGAAGCGCAAATTTATGACGATCTGTCCTGGTTAGGGTTGCGGTGGCCCGAGCCGGTGATGCGCCAGTCAGATCGAACCGCGGCCTATGCAGAGGCATTGGATCAGCTTTGGGATATGGGAGTGCTGTACGCGTGCACCTGTTCTCGCCGCGATATTCTCGAGGCGGCAAGCGCCCCGCAAGAAGGGGTGCCGGTTCACGGACCTGACGGGTTGATCTATCCCGGTACCTGTCGTCCGGCGCGAACTGCGGCTCAGCGGGATCGGCCCGTTGCGGCCACCTTGCGTCTTGACGTTCAAGCATCACTAATGCCTGACGATGTGTTTAGCTTTATTGAAACCGGGTCTGGCCCCGAGGGAGAGACCGGAGCCATCCGCTTTTCCGGTCGTCAGGTTATTTCCGACATTGGTGACGTGGTTCTTGCGCGACAATCCATGGCCGCAGCATATCACCTAGCCGTGGTCTTGGACGATGCCGCGCAAGGGATCAGCCACGTGGTGCGCGGGCAAGATCTATTTGAGGCCACAAAGATTCACGTGGTATTGCAGCGCCTGCTGGGTCTGCCGACTCCGGTTTATCATCATCATCGGTTGATCCGCGACGAAAGCGGTAAACGGCTGGCCAAACGTGACGACGCTCGTGCGATTTCCGCGTTTCGGAAGGACGGGGTGTCAATGCAAGAATTGCGTGAAAAATTAGCTCTTTAGACCGATGATTTAATCAATCACATTCATAGTTACCTTTTCTTCACCGTCTTCGATCAGCGTATAAAAACAGCTGCGCCGTCCAGTGTGGCAGGCAGCACCTGTTTGTTTCACCTGCATCAACAGGCAATCGCGGTCGCAATCAATACGCATCTCGACCAACTCTTGCACGTGGCCGCTTGTGTCGCCCTTGCGCCAAAATGCCTGGCGCGATCTGCTCCAGTATGTGACGCGGGCGGTCGACAGGGTTTGGCCGATTGCTTCCGCGTTCATCCAGGCCATCATCAACACCTCACCTGTCGCGGCATCCTGCGCAATGGCGGGAATTAACCCTGCTTCGTTAAAATTCAATGTGCTGGGATCAAAATCCATGACGTCGCCTTCACTTTATTTTTGCATCATCCGCGTGGAGGTTTATGTAGGTTCTAAGCGCGGAAAGGAACAGCCATGAGTGACGAGACAGACCTAATCAAGCTCTATTCGGCCCGCATTCTGGGGCTTGCGACCGATATCCCGCATCTTGGCAGACTGGATCACCCCGATGCCAGCGTCACGCGGCGATCACCTTTATGTGGTTCGACCGTAACCGTTGACGTTGTTGTACAGGACGGAAAGCTTGCCGATATGGCGCAGGATGTCAAAGCTTGCGCTTTGGGTCAGGCATCGGCAGCGGTGACCGGATCCGCGGCGATAGGCGCCTCGCTAGAGCAGGTTCAAACCGCTCGGGACCAACTGAAGGCAATGTTGAAAGGGAAAGGCCCCGTCCCAGCGGCACCTTTCGACGGGTTCGAGGTCCTGATGCCCGCCGTGGCCTATAAAAACCGCCATGCGTCTATCCTGCTGGCGATCGAGGCGTTGACCGAAGCGATGCAGCAGACGCAAGCGTTGGCCGACAACCGTTAATTTCCATCTAACTGCTCACAAAAAAATGCGCCGCACATCCCAACGGGATGGCGGCGCAAGTATGCGATTATCGTGACGGCACGTGTTGATCACAGCCAGAGGGGACATTCCGGCTGACAGACGAAGGACAAGGAAATTTCGTCAGACGCATAAAGTTTGGGACAGATGCGCAGGTTAGATCAAAACAGCACGATTACGCAGGCAGATGTCACATGAACGCAGGAAGATGCAGCCCGACCACCAACATTACGACCAAGGCAGCCGCCCCTGCGGCATCCTGTAAAAGAGTGTCTTGCGACCGTTTTACAATGGCTTTGACGGTATTGAAGGTTGTCATGTTCTCTCTCCGTTCCTGTTGCTACTTTGTTCTCACTTATGACGGCGTCTGTAAAGAACTTTCTGAGAACATAAGCAAATAAATTGTCAGGGAACGGTTAACCTACTGTTATTAAACGAATCGCCTCTTCTTGCCGCATCAGCCACAGCAGCACTCGTGCGGCTTTGCCTCGGGGGCTGCTCAAGTCAGGGTCCACTGCCAACAGCTTGCGGGCGTCGGATTGGGCGATTTGCATAAGCCCCGCCTGTTTTTCCAGATCTGCGACCCGAAAACGCGGAACGCCGGATTGCGCGGTCCCGATCAGGTCGCCGGTGCCGCGCATTTTCAGGTCTGTTTCAGCAATGACGAACCCATCTTCGGTGGCACGCAACACCTCGAGCCGCTGACGCCCCGAGGCGGACAACGGTGCCTGATAAAGCAACAGGCAGGTCGACGCTGCCTGCCCGCGCCCCACACGACCCCGCAGCTGGTGTAGCTGTGCCAGACCAAAACTTTCCGCGCGTTCGATGACGATGATGCTGGCGTTAGGAACATCAACGCCGACTTCGATGACCGTGGTCGCCACCAAAACCTTTGTCTCGCCCCGTTGAAACGCCTGCATTGCCGCGTCTTTTTCATTCGGGGGCATCTGGCCATGGACCAAGCCGACTACCCCTTCGCCCAACGTCGCGCGCAGCCTTTGAAAGCGCTGTTCAGCGGCGATCAGATCACTGACTTCGCTTTCCTCGACCAACGGACACACCCAATAGGACTGACGCCCTTGCGCCATCGCGGCGCGCAGGCGTTCTATCACTTCGTCAATACGGTCAGTGCTGACAAGCGCGGTGCGGATTGCTTGACGGCCGGGCGGTTTTTCGTCCAACACAGATACGTCCATGTCGCCGTATTGCGCCAATGCAAGCGAGCGGGGAATAGGCGTCGCTGTCATTACCAAAACGTCGACGTTTTGCCCTTTCTGCCCCAGTTCAAGACGTTGACGCACACCGAAGCGGTGCTGTTCGTCGACGATGGCCAAACGCAGATCGCTGAACGCGACATCTGCTTGGAACACGGCGTGGGTCCCGACCAGTATCTTGATGCCCTGCGTCGCCAAGGCAGCAAGCTTGGCCCTGCGTTCCCCCCCTTTGTCACGCCCGGTGAGTATCTCGAGCATGACCCCCGCTTGGAGCGCCAGCGGGCGGAGCACCTCGAAATGTTGCCGCGCCAGTATCTCTGTTGGGGCCATCAATACCCCCTGCCCGCCGGCCTCGACCGCCGCCAGCAACGCCATGAACGCCACCAAGGTCTTGCCCGCGCCGACATCGCCCTGCAAAAGCCGGTTCATCCGATGCGGGCTGGCCATATCCTTTGTGATCTGGGCAATGGCACGGGTCTGTGCGCCGGTCGGCTGATACGGCAGACCATTCAGCACGCGTTGCCGAAACCGAGCGTCGCCGATACTGCTTCGGCCCTTCTTGCGGCGTTCCTTGGCACGAGCCAATGCCAGGGTCAGTTGGTGCGCCATAAGTTCATCGTAAGCCAAACGTTCGCGTGCCGGGGCGGTCGCGGCCAAATCAGCGTCGGAATGGGGATGATGGGCTTGAATTACCGCGTCAGCAAAATCCGGCCACCCAGCCTGATCCTTTTGACTTGGATCAATCCATTCCCCCAACTGGGGTACACGGGTCAAGGTCGCGCGGGTGGCCTTGTACATCAATTTCTGGGTGATGCCGTTCGTCAGGGGATAAACCGGTTCATACACTGGGATATCGCTCGCGTTTTCTTCGGGAACGATGAAATCCGGGTGAACCATTTGTGCCATATTATCAAAAAGCTCGACCCGGCCGGAAACGATCTTTCGAGACCCTTCGGGAAGCTGGCGCTTCCAGTAATCGCCGCGGGCGTGAAAAAACACCAACTGGAAGGACGTGGCGCTGTCTTCTACGTGAATGCGGTATGCGCCCCCTTTTGCGGCGGGGGGCCAGTGCGTGCCGATTGTGACTGCAACTGTCAAGGTTGCGGGCAGAACAGCAGTCTCGAGCGACGGCAAAAGCCGCCGATCAACACCCGAATAAGGCAATGTAAACAATAGGTCACGTGGGGCGACGACGCCTAGTGGCTCTAGATTTCGCGCAGTTTTCGGGCCGACCCCTTCAAGGGTTTCAAGACCCGCGAACAGCGGGAAAAGTATTTCAGGACGTCCCTTCATGCGTCTGAAATCAGATCAAGCCAACCGTCTTCGTCCAAGATCGTAATCCCCAGTGCGGTGGCCTTGGTAGCCTTTGACCCAGCACCGGGACCGGCGATCAAAATATCTGTCTTGGCACTCACCGATCCCGAAACCTTGGCCCCCAAGCTTTCGGCGCGGGCCTTGGCTTCAGCGCGGGTCATTTTCTCAAGCGTGCCGGTAAAAACCACGGTCTTTCCCGCCACCGGCGAATTGCCGACATCGGGGCGCACAGTCGCTTCAATGTCAAGTTCGGCCACCAACCTGTCAATCGACGCGCGTTCGGCATCTTGGGCGAAAGTGCTGACCAAAGATTGCGCCATCACCTTGCCGATGCCGTCGATGCTAATCAGATCATCCCAAGCCGCACCAACCCCGTCTCGCGCCGCCTCTATCGCCGCTTCGAACGCTGTCCACGTGCCATAGTGGCGGGCCAAAAGTTTGGATGCTGATTCACCTACGTGGCGAATACCCAAAGCGAACAATAGTCTTGATAATGGAATTGTTCTTTTATTCTCAATCGCTTGAAACAGTTTTCTTGCTGACTTGTCGCCCCAGCCTTCGCGATTTTTAAGTTGGTGCATTCCCATACCGTATCGGGCTTCCAGGGTGAATATCTGTGCCGGTTCAGTAATCCAACCATCGGCATAGAATTGCTCGATTTGTTTTGCACCTAATCCGTCGATGTCAAAAGCGGCACGTGAAACAAAATGCTTCAGTTTTTCAACAGCTTGGGCGGGGCAGATCAAACCTCCTGTGCACCGCCGTACCGCGTCGCCTTCCTCTCGCAGTGCGTAACTGCCGCATTCCGGGCACGTGGTTGGAAAAACAAATGGTTTCGCATCGGAGGGGCGCTGTGACAGGTCTACATCAGCAATTTTGGGTATCACGTCGCCTGCGCGATACACTTGGACCCAATCTCCGATGCGGATGTCTTTTCCATCGCGAATAACGCCACCCTTACTGTCAACGCCCTTGATATAGTCTTCGTTGTGCAGGGTCGCATTCGATACAACCACGCCTCCTACCGTGACCGGTTTCAGTTTCGCGACCGGAGAAAGTGCCCCGGTTCGGCCGACCTGGATGATGATATCGTCAAGCCGCGTCCACGCGAGTTCCGCGGGGAATTTATGCGCGATTGCCCAGCGTGGAGTAGTGGAGCGGAACCCGAGCCTGGCTTGAAGCCCAAGATCATTAACCTTGTAAACGACGCCGTCGATATCATAGCCCAAAGTCGCGCGTTGCTGCTCTATCGTTTGATAATGGGCAATCATGGCTTGGGGAGACGCGCATATCGCCGTAAGTGAATTGGTTGAAAAGCCCAGTTTTTCCAGTCGCTTGATCGCCTCCCACTGAGTTGGTGCCAAAGGTTCGGACAATGCCCCCCAAGCGTATGCAAAAAACTTTAACGGCCGGGCACGAGTGATCTCAGCATCTAGTTGTCTTAGTGACCCCGCCGCCGCGTTGCGTGGATTTGCAAAAACCTTGGCCCCTTGGTCAAGCTGTCTCGCGTTCAGAGATTCAAAGTCGTCATGGGCCATATACACTTCGCCCCGCACCTCCAGCACCTCCGGGGCATCGGTCAGGTGGGCGGGGATCGAAGCGATCGTCAGCGCATTTTCGGTAAGATTCTCACCGATTGAACCATCCCCACGCGTTGCGGCGTATACCAGACTTCCGCGCTCATAGCGCAAGGACAGCGACAACCCGTCAATCTTTGGTTCAGCAGTGTATTTCAGGTCGTCAGCCGGTGCCAGGCCGAGGTACTTTTTGATCCTGATGTCGAAATCGATGATGTCTTCGTCGCTGAAAGCGTTCGACAGCGAAAGCATCGGGACTTCATGTTTGACCTTTGAAAACCCTTCCGCGGGTGCGCTGCCAATCTTGTCGCTCGGGCTGTCGTGGCGCTTCAATGAAGGGAAGCGCGCCTCTATATCACTGTTGCGTTTTTTTAGACGGTCATATTCCGCATCGGATATTTCCGGGGTGTCCTTGCCGTGATAGGCATTATTTGCCTTGGCCAAAACAGTCGCAAGGGTTTCAAGCTCTGCTTCGGCTTGTGCGGCGCTCAGGTCTTGGATCGCGATTTCGCTTGTCACGTATTTGCCCCAGCATATGGTTTGTACTGGGGTCTAAATACGCAGCGTTGCCAAGCAGGTCTAGTTATATTGAGGCTATATCCCCACGGCAAGTTTCTGTGGGGCGGGTTGCATGGTGGGTTCGGGATCACGCAGAACATAGCCACGCCCCCACACGGTTTCGATGTAGTTCTCGCCGCCGGTTGCTCTGCTCAGCTTTTTGCGCAATTTGCAGATAAAGACGTCAATGATCTTGAGCTCGGGTTCGTCCATCCCCCCGTACAGGTGGTTGAGAAACATTTCCTTGGTCAGCGTGGTGCCTTTGCGCAGGCTTAGCAGTTCAAACATCTGGTATTCCTTGCCGGTCAGATGAACGAGCTTTTCATCCACCGTAACGACCTTGGCGTCCAGATTTACCGACACCAACCCAGTATGAATGATAGACTGGGAATGACCCTTGGAGCGGCGGATAATCGCATGGATACGCGCGACCAGCTCTTCGCGGTGAAAGGGTTTGGTAAGATAGTCGTCAGCACCAAACCCAAAGCCCTTTATCTTGTTTTCTGCGTCGTCCGCGCCCGACAGTATCAATATCGGCGTTTCAATTCGGCTCAGGCGTAGCTGTCGCAGCACTTCGTGGCCATTCATATCCGGCAAATCCAGATCCAGCAGGATCAAGTCATAGTCATACAATTTCGCAAGATCGATTCCCTCTTCCCCCAAATCGGTAGCGTAGGTATTCAAGTTTGCATGCGTCAGCATCATTTCGATACTCTTCGAGGTGGTCGGGTCATCTTCTACCAGCAGTACACGCATTCTGTCTCTCCGCTCAAATCAATTGGGTACAGCCTGTACCGTGGATAAAATATATTAATCACACGTTAATAATGAGCAACTTAAAACACAAGCAACTTAAAGTTGTCTATATTTTTGAAGAGCTGTCGTGCGTAACGCGGTTTCCCCGTGCTCCGAGACTGCACGCACCCATTCCGCGAATTCGTCAGCGCTGATATGATACCGCTCTAGCGCATCCTGTTGGGTGATCAGATCATGCATGACCGCCCGTACCACGGCGGCCTTGCGCGATGCGACCCATCTGCTGGTGGATCGGGCAGGCAGATCCGCACAACTGAACGTCGACCCATCCGGTAGGGTGACAAAGCGCGGTCCGGCGACTTTCTTCAAATACACAAGATTTCTCCCATTTAGCTGCTTTGGCTATATGGAAGTACCGGACTTAAAGACGTATGAAGCCCTCTCTTGAGAGTAGGTCGTATTTTCTGATATTATGCCTCAAACTTCCCGGAGACACCACAATGCCGCTTGATCGCACTTTGCCACTAAACTCACTGGGCTTTGCCAAGGCCCCGGCTGATACCCGGGTGGTCGTTGCCATGTCGGGTGGGGTCGACAGCTCGGTCGTCGCCGCGATGTTGGCTGAAGAAGGCTATGACGTGGTAGGTGTCACCTTGCAGCTATATGATCATGGCGCGGCACTGGCGCGAAAAGGGGCATGCTGTGCCGGGATCGACATTCACGACGCACGTCGCGTCGCTGAAACGATGGGTTTTCCGCACTATGTGCTGGACTATGAAAATATTTTCAAAGACGCGGTGATCGATGAATTCGCCGACAGCTACCTGGGCGGCGCGACCCCGGTACCGTGCATTAGGTGCAACGAGCGGGTAAAATTCAAGGATCTGCTGGAAACCGCAAAGGACCTGGAAGCGGACTGCATGGCCACGGGCCATTACATCCAGCGCAAACTGGGCCCCGGCGGGGCCGAGTTGCATTGCGCTGCCGATGCCAATCGCGACCAAAGCTACTTTCTGTTTTCCACCACCGCTGATCAACTCGATTACCTTCGCTTTCCGCTTGGTCATCTACCCTCCAAAAATGACACCCGTGCCTTGGCCGCTAAATACGGGCTCAATGTTGCCGACAAGCCCGACAGTCAGGATATCTGCTTCGTGCCAAATGGCGATTACGCGTCTGTCATCCGGAAATTACGGCCCGAAGCGGCGCAGCCCGGGGATATTGTCGATACCCAGGGCCGTATCCTCGCGCGACATGACGGCGTGATAAACTATACCATCGGCCAGCGGCGCGGCTTGGGTATCGGTGGGCTCAGTGAGCCGCTCTATGTTGTAAAACTGGATGCAGACAGCGCGCGGGTAATCGTGGGGCCGAAATCCATGCTCGCCACGCGCACAGTGCCCGTCCGGGAAATCAACTGGCTCGGAGACGCCCCCCTGACCTCGAAAAGCGAGTGGCCCATCTCGGTAAGGGTACGCTCCACACGCCCCCCGACCGACGCGATATTGCGTCCGTTGTCCGATACCACCGCCACCGTCGAATTGCTGACTCCCGAAGAAGGGGTATCGCCAGGCCAGGCCTGCGTTTTCTATGATCCGGACAGCTCCCGCATATTCGGAGGCGGCTGGATTCACAAAGGATGAGGCTTTTCCAAATGGGATAATATCCCGGGGAGTTTGAGGGGCAGAGCCCCTCATCCCTTCCGTTGCGAGCCTCTACGCGGTGCAGATCGCTCCGACAGCTTACAGGTGCTGCAAGATCGCCCGCGCCGCCCTTGCCGATGGCGCTTCGCCCCCCTTGCCCAGCCTCAGCATGGTCAGGGCCATCGCGGCTGTCTGGGCTTGCGGGGCCGCCATCACGTCCCGCAACCCGGCGGCGATCTTCTCGGCCACACAATCGGGACCCAGAAATTCCGGTACCACACGCGTATCAGATACCAGATTGACCAAAGTCACCGTGTCGATCAAGGCCATCGCCTTGATCACTCGAAAGCTCAGCCAGTGCATCCTATAGGCGATAACCATCGGCGTTGCTGACGCCGCAAGCTCAAGAGAAACCGTGCCCGACGCTGCCAAGGCTACGTCAGCGGCACGAAATGCCGCTCGTTTCAGACTTTGCGCCTGGTCATATGACACCGTTCGCGGGTCAAGAATGACAGGCCGCACCCGCCAGCCCTGCGTCGCGGCAATCACCGCATCCGCAACGGCTCCGGCAGCGGGAATGACGACGCGCAGGTCGCGATGCTCCCGCGCCACCAGTTCGACGGCGTCGCCGAACACCTCCGATAGCCGTGCCACCTCTGACCGACGCGACCCCGGTAACACCAAAGCAAGCGGTGCATCCCCGATCCCGAACTCTTGTCTGAATGCAGCGGCATCGGTCTCGGTGGCCACCGGCTCGGCCACTACCGGATGTCCGACAAAGTCACATGCCATCCCGGCATCCCGCATCAAAGGTGGCTCAAACGGAAACAGCGCCAATACCTGGTCAATATAGCGTGCCATCTTCTTGGCCCGGCCTGGGCGCCATGCCCAGACTGTCGGGGCAACGTAATGCACGGTCCTGATCCTGGATCGGGCTTTGACGCGCTTTGCTACGCGAAGCGAAAAGTCAGGGCTGTCGATGGTGATCATCACATCAGGCGCGGCGGCGATGACTGCTTCGGCGGTTTCTTCGATCCGCGCCATGAGCGACCGGTATTTCGGCAAAATCTCGGCGATTCCCATCACGGACAGTTCTGCCATGTCAAATCGACTGTCGAGCCCCTGCGCGGCCATGACGCTGCCGCCGATACCTTCGAATGCAATGTCAGGGCGCAGGGTTTTCAAACTCGCCATCAATGCGCCGCCCAATCGGTCTCCCGAAGGCTCACCTGCAATGATAAATACCTTCACGAGGCGCTCCGCGACCACAGGACCAGATCCCACTCGTTCGCCAGCGCGATGCAGCGATCGGGGTCAAGCACGATAACCTGCCCGGCGACGATGATCACGCCGGCCAAACCTGCCTGATGGGCCGCATTTATCGTCTCGGGTCCAATCGTCGGCATATCGACCAGCCGGGATTGCTGAGGTTTAGGCCCTTTGAACAGGATGGCATTACTGCCGCGAGCTCGCTCCGGCAAAGTCGCCAACATATGATCGGTACCGCCGATGGTCTCGATGCCCATCACCTGGCTCTGGCCCACGACACAACACTGCCCTATATCCAGCGGTGCCATCGCACGGCACACATCCGCTGCGCGTCCTGCATCGACCGACATCTGCTCGTCAGGGTGACGGAGGCTCATCACCCCCGGTTCGGCCGTCAGACCCGGGGTGATATCCTGCGCAGCGACAACATCGAACCCGGCCTTTTCAAAGATATCGACCAAGCTGCGCAATGCACCGTCATCTCCCGCGGCGAGAGCCTTTTGAAACAAGGGGACCAGATGCATTGTATCCGCGTCCAATGCAGCCGGATCAAAGCTTGGCCGTGCTACGGATCCGCAAAAGCTCACCCGAGACACACCGCGCGCTCGGAGAGTGTTGAGCAACGTTCCGAGTGTTTCCAAGCGAAATGTTACGTCCGCGCGGACCCCTTCAAGCGCGACCCCCTCGTATCCGCAGATCAGCGGAAAGGTTGCTTGCGCTTCGGCGACACGACGGGGCAGTCCGCCGCCCCCGGCGATCAGCGCCAGCATCAGCCCGGCGTAAGAAAATGACGGCCGGTATCGGCCATCACGAAATCAACGATTTCGCGTACATAGTCGCTGCCGGTTTCATCGCCCAATCGCTGCGCCCTGTCGTGAAACGTCCCCTCGCCTTGCGCCAGCATCTGGAATGCGGCGCGCAAGGCTGTGATGTCGTTGCGCGCAACGCCCCGGCGCTTGAGCCCGACCAGGTTGAGCCCGTCCAGAACACCGCGAGGGGCCTGCACCAGGCCGTAGGGGATCACATCGTTGGTCACCATCGTCACGGCACCGATGATCGCGCCGCGCCCGATCCGAACAAACTGGTGAATTCCGGCCAACCCGCCGATGATGACATCGTCCTCGATGATACAGTGGCCAGCGACCGCGGCGCTGTTCACGACAATTACCCGGTCGCCCAGAATGGCGTCGTGGGCGATATGGCAGCCGGCCATGAACAACCCGTCGTCCCCGATCCTGGTGACCCCGCCACCGCCTTCGGTGCCGCAGTTCATCGTAACGTGTTCACGAATCCGATTGCGTTTCCCGATCACCAGGCGGCTGGCCTCGCCCTTGAATTTCAGATCCTGGGGAATCTCTCCGATCACCGCAAAGGAAAAGATAACGGTACCTTCGCCAACTTCGGTTTGCCCGGTGATGACGGTATGCGATTTGATGACGACATCAGCGTGCAGAACCACCTGCGATCCGATAACGCAAAACGGCCCGACGACCGCCGACTGGTCAATCTTCGCCCCTTCTTCGATCACCGCACTGGGGTGAATATTGGTCATCAGGACAAATCCATCATCGCGGTGAATTCAACCTCTGCCGCCATTTCACCCTCGACGGATGCGACACCCCCGAACTTCCAGACCTTGCCACCAGCCTTGCCCCGCAAGGTTGAAACTTCCATTCGTACGACATCACCAGGGACAACTTTGCGGCGGAATTTACACTTATCGATCGCCATAAAGTAGACTTTCATTTCCTTATCGGCCATCTCAAGCGTGACCCCGACCATCACGGCAGCCGTTTGTGCCATGGCTTCGATAATCGTGACGCCGGGCATGATCGGCATACCGGGAAAGTGCCCTTGAAAGTGCGGCTCGTTCATGGTGACATTTTTGATACCGACAGCGCTTTGCGTTCCATTGATATCCACGACCTTATCAACCAGTAAAAACGGGTAGCGATGCGGAATGATCCGCTGGATCATTTGAATGTCGGCACTTGGCAGGGGGTCGGTCATAACATGTCCTGTCTATTAAAAAGCTTTGATATGGCTACCTATTTAGACCGCAAAGAGCAACAGCGACACTAGTTCTTGCCACTGCCCAGCGTTGCGTCAAGGCGTTTGATCGCCTCGTCCGTGATGTCGATCGCATTGGCGCTGACAAAAACCGACAGTCTTTCAAGGATTACCGCTGCGCCAGCATCCTGCATCAATTCTTCCAGCACAGGACCGGCGGCGTTAAGAAACAAGGAACGTTCTTGGTCAACCATCTGACTAAGGGAACGCCCCTTGGCAGCTTGAGCAGCGCGGGTCTTTTGCACCTTCTGGTCAAAGGCATCGGCAAGATCGCGAAAGGCCGCGGCATCCAACGTACTGCGTTGCTCTGTAAGACGTTTTTCTTCGGCCTCTAGTTCAGCTTCGATCTTTCGGTTCTCGGCCGCCAAACCGGCGCTTTGAACTTCCACATCACGCGCGACCCGTAATCCAAAGGCGCTTTCGTTGAAAATCCGGTCAGAATCGATGGTGAGGATCGGACTTTGGACCGTCAATCGTTCTCTCTGTGTCATTGAACCTTGCTGTGCCTGTCCCGGCATTGCCCATAAAGACAAAACCGGGACGAGGATTACAGCAAAAAAAATCCAGCGCATCAGCGATTAAAAAGTCGTTCTGAGCCTGACTTCGAACTTTTGTTCTTGGTCATAGGTCTCTTTTTTCAACGCCTTGGATACGTTGAACTGAAGCGGACCAACGGGCGTGTTCCAAAACAGCGATACACCGATCACATGGCGGAACGACCCGGATTCACCGACAATGTTACCGCCGTTATAGTTCACATTACTAAGGTTCCACAGATTGCCGACGTCGTAAAATACGCCGCCATTGATGCCGTATTCTTCGGGCAGGCCCAGAGGAAATTCGGCTTCGAACCGTGCGACAACATACATGTTTCCACCCAGCGGATCGTTGAAACCCGTAGTTACATCGCGTGGTCCAATGCCGCCAGGATCAAAGCCGCGCATGATCGTCGGGCCTAGAATGAAGCGGTCGGCTACCCTGTTATTGCCGCTCCCCCATGACAATGCGCCGCCTTCGACAGTGGCGCGCAAGGTCACTTCTTCGTTGTAGATACTTTTCTCGCCGATCACTTTCGCGGTTGTCTTGATGTATTTCGAATCTCCGCCGACGCCGGCAAAATCCTGTCCGAATTCGAATTGCACACCCGCGGTTGGATCAAGTCCGCGAAGCCGCGTATCGTAGGTATAATTATACCCCAGTGCAGATGCAGCCTGCGACCCGGCGGCGATGTCATCCGCGACAACCGGACCGTTCGCGGTGGTGGAGCGGGCGATCATTTCAAGGTCGTCATAGGTGTAGCTCAACGTAAGGCGACCAAATTCGCTGACCGGGAATGAGAGCGAGGGCTTGATAACGGCCCGCTTGGTATTGAAGCTGCTATACGTTGAACTGGTACTTGCGTAGTTCAGATTGAGCCCAAAGGTCACATCGCGACCCAGGAGGCTCGGCTCGATAAAGCTGAACCCATAGCGTTTGGCAGAGGTCGCGGTGCTGACCGTCAGGTTCAGCTTTTGACCGCGCCCAAGAAAGTTCTGCTCAGAAAAGCTGATCGCGACCCCGACACCGTCGTTTACCGAATAGGACCCGCCAAAGTTCAACGCGCCTGTAGGCTTTTCTTCAACATTGACGTCAACGACGACCTGCTCCGGGGATGATCCCTCGCGGGCATTCACCTCGGCGGACTCAAAATAGCCCAATGCGCGAATGCGTTCCGCGCTCTCGCGAATTTCGCGCGGGTTGAACGGGTCACCTTCCACGCTGTCGAACTGGCGGCGGATTACCCGGTCAAGCGTCGTGGTGTTACCTTCGATATCAATGCGTTCCACAAAGATGCGAGGCCCGCGCGTGATACGGTATTCGATGTCAAGCGTCTGTTCACGATCGTTGCGTGTCACCACCGGTTCAACGCGCAAGAAATCGACGCCGTCCCGGATGGCCTGACGTTCCATGCGTGCAATATCGGACTCGACAGAGGTTGGCGTGTAGACACCCCCCGACTTGGTTTTGATTACCTTACGGTAGGTCTCGGCATCGACGCCATTGACTGTCGACGACACGGTCAGCTTTCCAAACCTGAACTGTTGCCCCTCTTGGATGTTGAACTGAACGAAATAGCCATCGCGCTCTTGTGTAAGCTGCGCGTTCGCGGCTGAAATCCTCATATCCACATAGCCGCGCGACAAATAGAAATCACGAAGCAATTTCTGGTCAGCTTCGGCGCGTGGTTCTGCATAGGTGTCACGTTTGACGAGGCGCCGGAACAGTCCCGCTTGTTTCGTGCCCAATACACGGCGCAGGCGGCGGTCCGAATAAACCCTGTTGCCGATAAAGCTGATCCGCTCGACTTCGACATTGTCGCCCTCGAAGATTTCGAAAACGAGGTCAACGCGGTTCTGGCTGCGCTTGATAATCTTGGGCTGTACCCGCGCGGCAATACGGCCGTCGTTGTTATAAGCTTCGGCAATGGCGTTGGCATCGGTTTCAGCTTGGCTTGGGTTGAACACACGACGTTCGTCGGATGAAATCATCTTTGCCAGCACTTCGTCCTTGATGCGGGCATTACCTTCGAAACTGATCCGGTTGATGGTAGGGAATTCCACAACGGTGATGACCAGAGTGTTTCCACGCGGTTCGATCGCAACCGATTCAAACAAACCCGAGGCCTGAAGATTCTGGTAGGCATCGTTAAGTTGACCGCCGCTGATAGCACGGCCGCGGACGATTCCTGCGCGGCTTAGAATGGCGCTGTCACCAACGCGTTCGTTGCCCTCGATCTGGACCGTATTGAATTGATAGCTTTGCGCCTGAGCTTCTTGGCCAGGTACCATCCAAGCCACTGACAGCATTGCACAAAATGATGCATTTCGCAGCGTGCTGGAGAAAGGTGTTTTCTTCACCGTATCGGTGGGTTTGTTCCACCTGTTATTCTGCGCCATATACCCTACCCGCTTTGATGTATTCTCTTTTGTCCTGACTAGAGAGATTAACTGCCTTTGTCAAAACCCAGAGACCATCATACGGCGCTATATAAAGTATATGGCATCTATTTTTGTCACCATCAGGTACATCGACACAGGGTTGCGGGTATTAGAATGGCCCCAACCACGCGCCGAGAGCCAGAGCAACAGCCATGGTCCCCAGATACAAGGCCCGGTCCCAATTCAAATCGACCAAAAGGCTGAGGCCGCGATAACTTGTTTTAATTGTCTGCATAATCTTACCCTCTCGTTCACACAGTAAACTTAACCGGTGAATATGGCAGGGTTTGGACGAATTAAGGCAAAATCAAGACGATTTCATCTTCGTGATTACGGGCAGAACAGATCGTTCCCCAAAGCAAACACCATCAACGCCAACACCAAGGTGAGGCCGATTGTCATCAACACCTTGAGCGCTCCGTCGCTGGGAGGCTTACCAGTTACGGCTTCATACGCGTAAAATACCAGATGACCCCCATCCAACGCGGGAATCGGAAACAGGTTCAGCAACCCTACGGCGGTCGACAGAACCGCAATGAAGTATATGAAGCTTTGCGCGCCCTGCGACGCCATCGCACCCGAGGTCTGGGCGATTCCGATAGGCCCGCTAAGGTTACAGGTGCTGATATTGCCGACGATCATATGCTTGAGACCCGACAATGATCCTTGGATGATGCGACCGGTATTTTCCACACCGCTCCACATCGCCTCGAACAGACCGGGTGACGTGGTCGCTGTTTCGAACGCGGCCCCACCGACAATGCCGATCCGCATCTGGGTCTTGAAACTTCCGTCCGGCTGCGGCTCGTCGGTAACCTTGGGGGTCATGGTGAAGTCGAGCGTTTCCCCGTTCCGCCACACCGTCAATTTCAGGGTCTCGCCTGACGAGGCTTCAACGATATCCTTCAGTTGCTTGAACGCAAATATAGGCGTACCGTTGACCGCGGTAATTACATCGCCCGATGTCAGCCCCGCCTGATACGCGGCTGATTGCGGCATGACCTGATTGATCAACGATGGCATGATGTAGGGGCCGGGTACGGTCAATCTCGACCCATCGCGCAGCACCCCGTATTCAAGCGGTTGTTCTATCGGGACGGCGGAGAACGCATCTGAATATGCCGTAACATCCGAGGCAGGCGGTAGCTGGATGCCACCGATGGCGACCACTTCGTCGCCGGGCTGCAAATCCGACCCTTCAAACGGCAGGTTACGCAGTTCCCCGACGGTCAATGGATCCTTGGGCACACCGACAGACAGCCCAATGGCAGTGAAAACCAGGATGGACAGCACAAAATTGAAGAACGGACCAGCGGCAACTGTCAAGGTGCGTGCCCAAAGCGGTGCACCGTGCATGGTGCTGCGCAGCTTGTCTGGGTTCGCCTCGGCTTGGGCCATCGCCACGACATCCTTGCCCGATGCCGCATCGGCATCGCCCGCGAACTTCACATATCCGCCGAACGGAAGTGCGGCTATCTGCCAACGCGTCCCCCGTTTGTCGTAGCGGCTGTAAAGCACAGGGCCAAACCCAAGCGAAAACACATCAGCATGTATGCCAGACCAGCGACCAACGATGTAGTGACCATATTCGTGAATTGCCACAATCACCGAGAGTGAAATAACGAAGGCCAGCAACGTCCAGATCAGCCCGCCGAACTGCGGAATAAATGCAAATATGTCCAAAACTTCATCCTGCCCTTTTTTTGATCACGGCTTTTGCCGTCTGTCTTGCCAAATGGTCAACTTGGGCGACGTTATCAAGGGTCATGGTGGCATCAATAAGGCCTGTGTCCATAATTAGACCGTCAAGCACCTCTTCGACGACCTCTGCCATCTGAGGAAATTGCAGGCGGCCGTCAATAAAACCGTCCAGCGCTATTTCCTTCGCCGCGTTGAAGACGGCACCCGACATCCCACCGCGCGCCATCACGTCGCGCGCCAGACGCAACGCTGGCCAGCGCACGTCATCGGGGGCGCGAAATTCAAAGTTACCGATCTTGGCCAGGTCTAATCTCTCGACCGGAAGAGACCGCCGGTGGGGATGATGAAGCGCAAAGCCAATGGCGTGGCGCATGTCGGACGGGCCTATATGCGCCATAAGGGCCCCGTCATTGAAACCGACCAGCGCATGTATCATGGATTGCGGGTGTATGAGAACTTCGATTTTCTCGGGTGCGATGCCGAAATATTCGCGGGTTTCGATAACCTCCATCGCCTTGTTGAACATGGAGGCGCTGTCGATCGTAATGCGTTGGCCCATATCCCAATTGGGGTGACTTGAGGCCTGTGCCAACGTCGCATCCGCAAGCTGGTCAAGCGGCCAGTCGCGAAATGCCCCACCGCTGGCTGTGATGATGATACGTTCAACCGCGTCGATATCTTCCCCGATCAAGGCCTGGAAGATGGCGGAGTGTTCACTATCCACCGGCAGGATGTGAGCGTCATTCGCCGCGGCGGTCTCAAGGATCAGCTTGCCCGCACACACCAGCGATTCCTTGTTCGCGAGTGCCAGGGTTGCCCCTTGCTTCAGGATTTCCACACCCGGTGCCAACCCGGCTGCACCGATGATTGCCGACATCGCCCAATCAACGGGACGGCCCGCCGCTTCCTTGATCGCCTGTTCGCCCGCTGCGGCGTCGATGCCCGTACCTGACAGCGCCAAACGCAGATCTTCCAGCAGATGATCGTGCGCGGTCACGGCCACCTGAGCGTTCAGATCGGTTGCGTCCTGGGCAAGTTGCGCGATGTTGCCGGCACCCGTTAGCGCTACAACATCGTAATCGTCGCGGGCACGCGCGATCAGATCAATCGTATTCTGCCCGATAGAGCCTGTGGCCCCAAAGATACTTATCCGCCGCGCCATTCTGCTTATCCGGCTATCGGTGCGATCGAAAGAAACTGCCCGATGATCAACAGGAAGAAAGCCGCCCCCAGCATCCCGTCAAATCGGTCCAACAGACCGCCGTGACCGGGAATCAGATTGGAGCTGTCTTTGACCCCAAGGCGGCGTTTCATGCCGGATTCGGCCATGTCCCCCATCTGCGATGCCATGGACAAGGCGACAGAGATGCCGATCAGTTGCAAACCCACACCGGTGTTGATCGAGAACAACAGCCCCACGAGAGCAGCACCTATCCAACCGGCTACGGTGCCCGACCAGGTTTTCTTGGGGCTGACTCTGGGCCAGAATTTCGGCCCGCCAATCGCGCGACCCGCGAAATATCCGACTACATCGGTGACAACCACGACAACGACCAACCACATCAACCAGCCAAGGCCATAGTCGTCGCGCACTTGCACCAGCCCGAAACCTGCCAAGACAATCAACACGGTGAAGCACATGAATACGGTGCGGTGTTTTTCAAGCAACCCGAACCCGACCAGCGCGGGTGCCAGCAGAACCGGCAGGGCAAACCCGATGGGTAGATACACGGCGGCAAACGTCGCCCCTGCCACCAGCAGCCCCATCTGAAGCTTGGCACCGGGCCGCTTGGGCGTCAGCATGCCCACCAGTTCCCATGCCATCAGCCCACAGACGGCCGCGACCAAAATGTGAAACACCCAGCCACCCAGGTAGATCCCGATACCCCCGATGACCACCATCGCCACGCCGGATGAAACACGTGCCGTCAAGTCTGACCATCTTTCCGATGATTGCGTCATTATGCACCTCTTACGCGGATGATCATTTCTTCACCCCGCCAAAACGTCTGTCCCGCCCCCCGAAAGAGGCGCACAGCGCACCAAATTCGGCCTTCGAGAAATCCGGCCACAGCGTGTCGATGAATTCGTACTCCGCATAGGCTGACTGCCACAGTAGAAAATTCGATATCCGTGCCTCTCCGCTGGTGCGAATGACCAGATCCGGGTCCGGCAGCACCCGTGTATCCAGATAACGCGGCAGGGTTTCTTCATCGATTTCGTCGGGATCAAGCAGCCCTGACGCCACATCCTGCGCTAAACGCTGCGTGGCCCGCGCGACCTCGTCACGTCCACCGTAGTTCAGGGCGATGGTCAAGTTCACCCGGCTATTGGTCTCGGTTTCTTGCTCGAGTTCTGTCATGAGCCTGATCAGCTTGGCATCCAATCTGACACGATCCCCGATAAACCGCACGCGCACGCCCTCGGCTTTCAAAGCGCGGGTTTCCTTGGCGATATAGCGGCGAAACAGGCTCATCAAACCGGCAACCTCGACCTGGGTGCGCTTCCAGTTTTCCGTAGAAAAGGCGAATATCGTCAGATATTCGACGCCGAAATCCGGACATGCCTCGACGATCTCGCGGACCCGTTTCGCCCCGGCATGATGGCCAAACAGCCTGGGGCGCCCTCTTTGCGTCGCCCAACGACCATTGCCGTCCATGATGATTGCCACATGCCGCGGCGCCCCTGACACCAGTTCTGACGTTGGGGAGGACGCTGCGGACATCAAACTTGCATGATCTCAGCTTGCTTGGATTCAAGCTGCTCATCTATGAGGGCAATAAACCGGTTGGTGAGATCCTGCACTTCGCTTTCCCAGACCTTCTGATCATCCTCGGACATCCCATCGGCCTTGGCCTTCTTGATTTGATCCATGCCGTCGCGTCGGATGTTACGGATCGAAACGCGCGCATGTTCGGCATACTGACCGGCAACCTTGGTCAGTTGTGTCCGGCGTTCTTCGTTCAGCTCGGGGATGGGCAGCATGATGATTGTGCCATTGAGCTGCGGGTTGATACCAAGACCGGATTCGCGGATCGCCTTTTCAACCTTGCCGACAAGACCCTTGTCCCACACGTTTATCGTAACCATGCGTGGTTCGGGCACGTTTACCGTTCCGACCTGGTTGATCGGCGTTTTGCTACCATAGGCGTCCACCATGATCGGTTCCAGCATCGACGCAGACGCCCGTCCGGTGCGAAGGGACGCGAATTCGGTGCGCAGTGACGATATGGCACCGTCCATGCGTCGCTCAAGATCGTCTGTATCCAGCATAAAATCGTCTGACATGATGTCCTCGGTCGGTTGGTAACTGTGTAAATCTGGGTCGATATAGCGCTATCGGGTCCCAGATGTATAGGGAAACGCGTATATCTTGGGTGGGCGGCTTAACCTTGTACCCGCGTATAAGTGCCCTGCCCCGCTAGTATGCCACGAAACCCGCCTGGCTCGTCGAGCGAAAATACGATGATCGGCAGATTGTTGTCGCGCGCCAGCGCGATCGCCGATGCGTCCATGACACCCAGGCGCTTTTGCAGCACGTCGTCATAACTGACGGTATCGTATCGCTTGGCATCCGCATGTTTCGCAGGGTCCTTATCGTATACGCCGTCAACCTTCGTACCCTTGAAGATCGCTTCGCAGGCCATTTCATTGGCACGCAGGGTCGCGGCGGTATCGGTCGTGAAATACGGGTTGCCGGTACCGGCGGCAAAGATGCAGACCCGCTTTTTTTCCAGATGTCGCACCGCGCGCCGGCGGATGTACGGTTCGGCGACCTCGTTCATGGTGATCGCGGAAATGACGCGGGTGTGAATACCCAGTTCTTCCAGCGCCGACTGCATCGCCAATGCGTTCATCACCGTGGCCAGCATCCCCATGTAGTCTGCCGTTGTTCTCTCCATCCCCTGCGCCGAACCTTGCAAACCACGGAAAATATTTCCGCCGCCAATGACCATGCAGATCTCGACGCCCAAGTCATGAACGGTTTTGACCTCGTTGGCGATACGCTGGACAGTCGGCGGGTGCAGCCCAAACCCCAGATCGCCCATCAATGCTTCTCCCGAGATCTTTAGCATAACGCGCTTGAATGTCACGTTGGGGAGACTGTCGGTCATAGGAGCACCTTTCATCGGTGGCTTGGGGGTTTTCTTTGAGCCGTAAAATGTCGCAAATAGCGAAAAGGTTCAATGCTCCGTCAAAGGTTCGCGTAAAGAAATGCCTAATGCTCTGCTGAACAAGTCATCCGATGTGTTGGATGTTGTCGATCCGAATACACCGGTATTGATCGCAGGACCCACGGCGTCCGGAAAATCGGCATTGGCGCTGGCGATCGCACAGGCTCAGGGCGGGGTGATCGTGAACGCGGACGCCAGCCAAGTCTATGATTGCTGGCGCGTGATCTCGGCCCGTCCGTCGAAACAGGAAGTCGCGCAGGTGCCGCATCTTCTTTATGGGCATGTCGACGCAACATCAATTTATTCTGTGGGGCATTGGTTGCGCGAGGTCACACAGATACTGACCCAGGATCAAAGGCCGATCATCGTCGGCGGTACCGGACTGTACTTCAATGCGCTCACCGCAGGACTGGCCGATATCCCACCGGTGCCGGACGCGGTGCGCAGCCAGGCCAGTTCCACCCATATCGACGATATGATCGCAGGACTGGACCCGGAGACGGCCGGACGGATTGATCTTAACAACCCCAGACGGGTGCAACGGGCGTGGGAGGTGCTTGCGGCGACGGGGCGCGGGTTGGCTGACTGGCAAGACAGTACCCCCCCGCCGCTACTGGCGTTGAACCGCTGCCACGCGATTGCGGTTCACGCCGACAAGGAATGGTTGAACAGAAGGATCATTCGCCGCTTTGACCAGATGCTTGAACAAGGCGCGTTAGACGAAGTTGCCGCTGTGCTTGAGACCTATAATCCGACGTTGCCAGCACATCAGGCAATAGGTGTACCAGAACTGATTTGCTACTTAAGAGGGAAACTTACACTTGACGTGGCGCGCTTGGATGCAATCATAGCGACACGGCAATATGCCAAACGGCAAAGAACATGGTTACGAAAAAACACGACTAATTGGTTAGAGTATTCGCCGCACGGACAGTAGCATGGGTGTAACATACGAGATGGGTATTTTCTTTAAATGTGAATATTTATGAATTTCATTGCGTTTATACGACGAGCTTTCACTTGTGATCCCTGATGCTATCGAAGTTTTGACGCTTGCCCAGCTGTCCCGCGGTCAGGAATGGCGGATACAGTTATGCCATGACCACCCTGCTCACCTGCTGATATGGATTACCCGCGGTCAGGGGTTGCTGCAATTGGACGGCCAAAGGCGCGGATTGGGGACGCATAATGCTGTTTTCGTCCCCGCGCACGCATTGTTTTCTATCGACATCGGGCGGCAGGGTATTGGGCATGCTGTGGTGATACCCGAGGGAACGCCTTTGCGCCTGCCCCAGATGCCCCGGCATCTGCGTATTCGCGACGTTCAGGTGCAAACCGAGCTTACAGGTCTGGTCGAGGCCGCACAGCGCGAACAGCAAGCAAAACGTTCGCTGTCACACGATGCAATCGAAGGCTACGCGGCCCTAATGTCAGTGTGGTTAAGACGCCAGATCATGCAGGATGAGCACATTCCCCCCAGACGCAACGCTGGCGCGCGATTAAGCGCACGATTTTGCCAGATGGTATCGGACCGGTTTGCCACGGGCGCCCCTATGGCCGCCTATGCCCAATCGCTTGATGTCACGCCGACTCACCTGACCCGGGCCGTGAAATCTGCCACTGGCAAAACAGCGGCGGATATACTGACTGAACGCGTTGTGCATGAAGCACGAAATTTGCTGACGACGACGGATCATTCGGCCCAGGACATCGCACGACATCTGGGATTCGGGTCCGCGGCCTATTTCACGCGGTACATCCAGCACCACACCGGTCAGCTTCCCAGCAAGCTGCGCAAACCGAAACCATGATCGAAACCTGCCGGCGCGCGCGCGAAAATGTCGCTTTTCCATCATGAAAGCGCAAAACGCGACATTGACCTTCGCTGCGATCTGGTGCCTCATGGCTGTCACAACAAAAAAAGCGTCCCGCACATACGGGACGACAAGGGAAAGTGGCAGCGCGTTTACCCAGGTCCGATCCTGGGTCGCATTGCACCATAAACGAGCCAAGAACGCGACGCGCCCCAGTGCCTGCGGGAGATGCAACGTGTCAACAGCAGGGATATTCCATGGGTGTATTCATACTTCGTCGTTTGGGCGTCATACTTCTAACGGCGTTCTGCCTGACTTTCATCGTGTTCTGGTTGACAAATCTGTACCCGAATCTGGAAAAACTGGCGAAGACCCAAGGTAACTTTCGCATGTCTGACGAAGCGGTCGCCAGCTATCTGGGCAATCGGGGTTATCTGGAACCAACACCGCTGAAGTTCGGGCAATGGTTGGGGGTGGTCCCGGGCTGGGTCACCGAAACCCAGGACGGCAAGGTTTTCGGCCGCTGTTTTCAGGACGGAACTCCGGTGGCAGAGCGCCCGAAATTCTGCGGTATCTTGCAAGGCGACTGGGGTTATTCCACGGTATTCAAGGAAGACGTAGGGCCGACCGTGATCAAGCGATTGGGCTTGACCGGCAAGCTGATGTTCTTTGTTCTGCTTCTGATGGTCCCGTCTGCATTGATTGTAGGGGTTCTGGCTGGCATGCGCGAGGGGACCCGGCTTGATCGGTCCCTGTCGACCTTTTCGATCGCCACCACCGCCACCCCCGAATATGTTTCCGGTGTGATCTTTATCGCGGTTCTCGCGTCATCGAAATTCGGCTTGTCACCCCTGCTGGCGGAATGGGGATGGATCGACAGCAAAACCCTGTTCCTCGGCTCTGCGACGAGCGCGATGAAAGACGCGACCTTTTGGAACTTCTTTCTGCCGGTCCTGACGATCTCTTTGTACGGGATGGGATATATCGCACGTATGACACGAGCGTCGATGACCGAAGTCATGACAGCGCAGTATATTCGTACCGCACGGTTAAAGGGCGTCAAGTTCAGCAACATCGTTATGAAACATGCGCTAAGAAACGCTCTTATCGCTCCGTTCACCGTCATCATGTTGCAGATACCGTGGCTGCTGAACGGGGTGGTCATCGTAGAAACCTTGTTCAACTACAAAGGTTTCGGCTGGCTTTTGGTGCAGGCGGCGTCAAATAACGATATCGAACTGTTGCTGGCGGTTTCTGTCGTGTCGGTTGTGGTGGTGCTGGCGACGCAGCTGATCTCGGATATCGGCTATGTTCTTTTGAATCCGCGCATCCGCATTACCTAAGGAAAGGGCAAGGGCATGGAAGCTTTGACATGGACAGGCGCGCTGACTTGGCTGAACCCGATCCTGGGACTGTCCGCTGCGATCATGGTGGCGGCATATACCGCGCAGATCGTGGTGTCGGTCATGCCCCGTGCCGGCCTTCGGTCGGCGGGGGGGACGTGGCGAGCGTGGATCGAGGCCCAGGGGGAGTGTTCGCCAAAACCGGGAGCTACGCTTTTCGGGCAAGTATCGTGCTGATTTTGATCTACGTGCTGGCAGGTATCTTCGTCGGACCGACGGCAGGCATCGTGGGGGCGATTTCGCGTCAGCTCCTGCCGGTGTGGCTGGCCCTGGTCGTTACGTTCGCGGTCTCGGTGGTTTTCAAGCGCAAGCTGGGTCTTTACGGTAAACTCTTTGACAGCACCGTCGGAATGATCGGCTTTGCCCTGGTCATGTTCTGGGTATTCACGGGAATATTCGGAGGCGTCTTTGATGTTCTGGTGACCCACGACAGCCTAAGCCAGGTGTCGGGGATGAAAAACAAGCTGCCCGGCACGCCCCTGGCACGGGCCGACGCGACCGACTATCCTTGGTTCCTGCTTGGGGGGGATAACCTGGCGCGCGACGTGTTCAGCAGGTTGATCAAGGGATCGTGGGTCGTGATCCAGATCGCGCCGATGGCGACGATTTTTGCCTTTATGGTTGGCATCACGCTTGGCCTGCCGGCGGGATATTACGGCGGAAAGCTCGATGTGTTCCTGAGCTTTCTGGCCAACCTCATCCTGGCGTTTCCGGTGATATTGATCTTTTATCTCCTCGTCACGCCCGAGATCGTGCTGACAGGGTTGCCAAGTTATATGGCCATCGTCTTGTTCATCTTCCCGTTGGTGTTTGTCGCGGTTCTTTTGAATTCGCGCTATTACACCCAGCCGTCCGTCCGCACGCCGGTATTGATTGCGGTGCTGGGATTGTTCGGGTGGCTCTATCTGTCGATGATATCGAACGACGGGGCCCTGGTGAAAACCAGTACTTACGATATCCCCGGTCTGCCCGCATTTCTTGATCTGTTTGACATCGGCCCTGGCCTTCTGGTGGTTTTTGTCGCTGTGGTTTTTGTCAATGCACCCACGGTGTTTCGTATCGTTCGCGGGCTGGCGCTGGACATCAAAACCCGCGACTACGTTGCCGCCGCGCAGACCCGGGGCGAAGGACCTTGGTATATCATGCTATGGGAGATCCTGCCCAATGCGCGGGGACCGCTGATCGTCGATTTCTGCCTGCGCATTGGCTACACGACCATATTATTGGGAACGTTGGGTTTTTTCGGGTTGGGACTGGAATCCGAAAGCCCTGATTGGGGAACGACGATCAACGCGGGGCGGCGGTTGCTGTCGCTGTACCCCCATGCCGCAATCGTGCCGGCCCTGGCATTGTTGAGCCTGGTTCTGGGGCTCAACCTATTGGCCGATGGATTGCGAGAAGAAAGTTTGCGGGATTGAGTGAGGCGTTGATCCCGGGGGCCAGCCCCCGGACCCCCGGAGTTTACGGGCAAAATGAAAACAGTCGGTGTGGTTCATTGATGGTGAGGAGCGGTGAAGATGACAAAACGTACGTATGACGGACCCATTCTCGAGATCGACAATCTGTCGATTTCGTTCTTCACGCGGCTGCGGGAAATTCCGGCGGTGATGGATTTTTCAGTGTCGGTAAAGCCGGGTGAGGCTGTGGGGCTGGTTGGGGAATCAGGGTGCGGCAAGTCGACGGTCGCGCTTGGGGTCATGCAGGATCTGGGTGCCAACGGCCGCGTCGTTGGCGGGTCGATTAAATTCAAGGGTCGCGATTTAAGCGAGATGAGCGCTGAGGAACTGCGTGACATTCGCGGCAGCCAAATCGCGATGATCTATCAGGAACCGATGGCATCATTGAACCCGGCGATGCGTATTGGCAAGCAACTGATGGAAGTGCCGATGATTCACGCGGGCATTTCCGAAAAACAGGCCTATGCACGCGCTCTTCAACTTGTGACGGATGTGAAGCTGCCTGATCCTGAACGCATCCTGAAAGCCTATCCGCATCAGCTTTCAGGCGGACAACAGCAGCGCATCGTGATCGCGATGGCTTTGATGTCGGAACCATCCCTGTTGATACTGGATGAACCCACAACCGCGTTGGATGTGACTGTCGAGGCCGCAATTGTCGAACTGGTCAAGGATCTGGGTCGGAAATACGGCACATCAATGCTGTTCATCAGCCATAATCTGGGGTTGGTTCTGGAGACCTGTGACCGGATTTGCGTGATGTATTCGGGAGAGGCCGTGGAGCGCGGGTCGATTGAAGATGTGTTCGACGAAATGCAGCATCCTTATACCCAAGCGCTTTTCCGGTCGATCCCGCTGCCCGGTGCCGATAAGAACGCGCGCCCGCTTATCGCCATTCCCGGCAATTTCCCGTTACCACACGAGCGTCCGCCTGGGTGTAATTTCGGACCACGCTGCGATTATTTTCAGGCCGGCCGCTGCGATCAGGGCCCGATCATGATGCAGGATGTGCCCGGAAATGAGCGCCACGCAACGCGTTGCGTGAGATTTCAGGAAATAGACTGGGCCGCCCCGCCCCAGATGGCGGAACTGAAGGAAAAGGGCGAGATCGGCAGAGTTGTCTTGAAGATGGACAAGCTGAAGAAATACTATCAGGTCGCCGCAAATTCGATGTTCGGCGGCATCGCGGCAAAGGTTGTCAAAGCCAACGAAGAACTGAGCTTTGAGGCCCATGAATCTGAAACACTGGCGATTGTTGGCGAATCCGGATGCGGGAAATCCACTTTTGCCAAGGTGCTGATGGGTCTTGAAACCGCGACCGAAGGCCGGATCATGCTGGATGGGCAGGATATCGGGAACATCCCCATCGAGGATCGCAGCACCCAGAATGTCGCTGATATCCAAATGGTTTTCCAAAACCCTTTCGACACGTTGAACCCGTCAATGACTGTGGGCAGGCAGATCATCCGCGCGCTCGAGATATTCAGGGTCGGCGACAACAGCAAGGACCGGCATCGGCGGATGCTTGAACTGCTCGACCTTGTCAAACTACCACGCGAATTTGCAAATCGCATGCCCCGCCAGTTGTCAGGTGGCCAAAAGCAGCGGGTCGGCATTGCGCGGGCCTTTGCAGGAGATGCCCGTATCGTTGTGGCGGATGAACCGGTTTCGGCACTTGATGTTTCGGTTCAGGCAGCGGTGACCGACCTGCTGATGGAAATCCAACGGGAGCAAAAGACCACCCTGCTTTTCATCAGTCACGATCTTAGCATCGTGCGGTATCTGAGTGACCGGGTGATGGTCATGTATCTGGGCCATGTGGTCGAACTGGGCACAACCGATCAGGTGTTTTCGCCACCCTATCACCCTTATACCGAGGCGCTGTTATCGGCGGTACCGATTGCGGATACCCGCGTCAAGAAAAAGCACATTGTACTGGAAGGCGACGTACCATCGGCGATGAACCCGCCGCCCGGATGCCCGTTTCAAACGCGGTGCCGTTGGAAATCGCAAGTGCCGGGCGATAAATGCGAAACCGTGCTGCCTGCCCTGCGACGCCTCGCAAGCGACCACGAGATCAAATGTCACCTTACCGATGCACAACTGGCCGAAATGGAGCCGGTCATAGAGCTGGACCTCGCTGCGCAATAATAAATTTGTGTAGGGTCGCCGGGGGCGCGTCCCGGCTGGCGCTAACGATTGGGGGCCGGCGTTCGACCGTTCACAAACCAAAGGTGCAGCAACGGGGACAGCTACAGCCCGGCGATGACCTTTACGTAATTGCGGGTCTCGGCGTAAGGCGGAATTCCGCCATACTTTATAACGGCCCCGGGGCCAGCATTATACGCGGCAAGCGCAAGCCCCCAATTACCAAACGCGCGGTACTGGGATTTGAGATAGCGCGCGCCCCCGTCGAGATTTTCGTAAGGGTCGGTCGCATCGACCTTAAGGCGCGCGGCCGTTGCCGGCATGAGCTGCGCCAGCCCCACAGCGCCTTTGTGGGATTTGGCCGACGGGTTCCACCCGCTCTCTTGTTGGACAAGGCGCAGAAATAATCCTTCGGGAATACCGTGTCGCTGTGCGGCTTCGCGCGCCATGCCGTGATAAATACCCTTGTACCGGCCGCTATATTTCGGCGTATCCCATTTGGTCGGGGTCACGACACGCTGTGGCTGCAATTTAACCGAGGCTGCATATTGCTTTGCAGCGCGTGTATCGAGAAGTTTCTTCTGGGATTCGAACAGCTTTGACCTGTCCTTGTTCGAAAACACCTCGGCGGTCAGCGGTGCTGGGGCGAATGCCATGCAACACAGCGCCGTCACGATCAATTTGTTCATAAGGTCCCTGCCCCCTATGGCATAATTCCTGCGGGACCATATCAAACTGACACGTCATCGCCATCATTTATTTACAGACCTGAAAAACCACCCGGATAATGTCACCCTTCCCCTATTTTTCGCACATCCGCGTAGGTATAAGTTCAATCAAACCAGCGACCGCGCGGGATTCGTGCGGCGTTAATTTTTCAGTAGACAGGGGGCATTATGGCCGGCTCAGTAAACAAAGTGATCCTAATCGGGAATCTGGGGCGTGATCCCGAAGTGCGTTCCTTTCAGAATGGCGGCAAGGTGTGCAACCTGCGCATAGCGACGTCTGAAACCTGGAAAGACCGCAATACCGGGGAGCGCCGCGAGAAAACCGAATGGCATTCTGTTGCGATCTTCCAAGAGGGGCTGGTGCGTATTGCCGAACAGTACCTCAAGAAAGGTTCCAAAGTTTACATCGAAGGCCAATTGCAGACACGTAAATGGCAGGACCAGTCCGGTGCCGACCGTTATAGCACCGAAGTCGTGTTGCAGGGTTTTGGCGGGACCTTGACCATGCTGGACGGTCGCGACGGTGGCGGCTCTGGTGGTGGATATGACAGCGGTCCATCGGATCCAGGCGGCTACGGGGGTGGCTATGATTCTGGCCCGTCGGGTGGCAATCAAGGCGGCGGCGGCGGATCCTCGCGCGATCTGGACGACGAGATCCCGTTCTAATTTTCCATCAACTTTAACCGATCAAAGGCGGGCAAATGCCCGCCTTTTTCTGTAATCCGATACATCAGGTTCAGCTTTTAAGTGCTTCTTCCAGAATCGTAATTACCGCTTCCTTTGGAACATCGCCTGTTACAAATGCGTCGCCGATGCCACGCGCGAGTATGAACCGAAGCTCGCCACCGACCACCTTTTTGTCTTGGCCCATCAAGGCCAGCAATGTTTGTGCATCAGGCAGGTCGCCGTCGATCTCGCGCAAGTCGGTTTTCATGCCCATTTGCTTGAGGTGCTGGCGGACACGGCTGGGGTCTTCTTGCGGGCAAAGTCCCAAACGAGCGGATAGTTCAAAGGCAAGTGCACAGCCGATTGCCACGCCTTCGCCATGCATCAATCGATCGGAATACCCTGTTGCGGCTTCCAACGCGTGGCCAAATGTATGGCCAAGATTCAACAGCGCCCGTTCGCCTTGCTCAGTTTCATCGCGCATGACGATGTCGGCTTTCATTTGTACGGACCGCCGGACGGCTTCGATCCGTGCGGCCATGTCACCTGACGCCAATGCCGGGCCCTGGGTCTCCAGCCATTCGAAAAATCCCGCATCACCCAACAGCCCGTATTTTACCACCTCTCCGTAGCCGGCCAGAAAATCACGCACCGTCAAAGTGCCCAGAACTGCCGTATCAGCCAGAACCAACGACGGTTGGTGGAATGCGCCGACCAGATTTTTGCCCTGGCTTGCGTTGATGCCGGTTTTGCCGCCGACCGAACTGTCGACCTGCGCCAAAAGCGATGTCGGCACCTGAATGAACCGGACACCGCGTCGCAAAATAGCAGCCGCGAACCCGACGAGATCGCCGATCACGCCACCGCCCAAAGCTATAACCACATCATTTCGTTCGACTTTTTGGTCGAGCAACCAATCAACGCAGCGTATCAGCTGTGACCAGCTTTTCGTCGCTTCGCCGGGCGGTAAGCTAAGCGCCTGCATGGTGATGCCGGCGGTCGCCAGACCAAGTCGCAAAGACTCGAGATGCAGTGCTGCTACAGTATCGTCGCTGATGACAACAACTCTTGGGCGGCGCAAAAACGGTGCTACATGCTCGCCTGCCTGGGCCAACAGCCCCGGACCGATCAGAATGTCATATTCGCGTCCCGGCAGTGCTACATGTACGGTTTCAAGCATCATTTCTCTCTAAAACATCCGGGCGATTCAGCAGTGTCTCGATCACCTTTGTCGCCATACTGTCGATGGACAAATGCGGGCAACATCTGGTTGTGAGGTCGGCTTTCTGGTATATCGGCACTCGGCTTTCATAAAGCTCGGCCAAAGTTTTGCGAGGGTTGGGTGTGCGCAACAGCGGCCTGGAAGATTTATGCCGCACACGGTTCCACAAAAGGTCGATATCTGCGTCCAACCACAAGGAAACCCCCATATTCGAGATATTTTCCCGATTGACAGGTGCCAGAAATGCCCCGCCTCCCGTCGACAAAACACCCGGTTTTTCAACAAGAAGTCGTGCGATCACTTCGCTTTCGCGTTTACGGAAAAACGCTTCGCCGTCGCGTTCGAAAATTTCCGGCACGCTAAGGTTGGCGGCTGTTTCGATTTCATGATCGCTGTCCAGGAAATTGACGTTAAGCTTGGCTGCCAGCGCGCGTCCCACTGCTGTTTTGCCCGCACCCATCATCCCCACCATTACCACCGTCTTTTTAAGATGGTATGATGCTGCGTTAAGGGCCATATCGGCTGGGGTTTGCTCAAATCCGCTCATTTTTAACTGAATGACGTGATATTAGGGAAAAGGCCATATATAGAAGAGCAAAATTTGCGAAAGAAAGCAGGCAGAATTTATGGGCAAGCTGATCAAGTTTCTGATTTACCTCATGATCCTAGGGTTTATTGGACTTGCTATTTACGCGTATGTCGGTCCATTTTTCGGGGCTGAATTCGCGCCGCCTCAGGTGGAAATCCGCGAACCCGTAACGTTGGAAGGCCAATAATGCAGGTAATCAGGCGACTTTGCGTGATTTTTATGATCACGCTGCCTGAGATACTTGTCGCCCAGGCCACGCAGCCGCCCGCTGACGGCGGGCCATTGTCAGTCATCGACTGGTTGGGGGAGAGGCCGAAACCTCCCTCGAAACGTTCGCGCCCGCCGCTTAATCCGGCTGAGGCCCCGGTCGCTAAATCCGCTCTGCCTCCGCCGGTGTCGGTCAATGAACTTGGGCAAGGGTCCCCCCGCGCCATCGGATTGGTACCCGCCAAGGTAACCGGATTACCCCAGAATATCTGGTCAGGCAGCAGTGCCGCGCAAATTGCCCATCAGCTCGACCGCCTTCCCGAATTGCATCTTCCTGCCGCGCATACGTTGTTGTTTACGTTGCTGTTGGCCGAAGCAACCGCCCCTGAGGGTGATGCAAAGCAAGGCGATGCATTGGCCCTGGCACGGGTTCGAAAGCTCATGGATGCAGGTGCGCTTGACCCGGCGCTGTCACTGATTGAACAGGCCGGCGTTGCCACGTCGCAAGACCACTTCAAATTGTGGATGGATATCAGCCTTTTGCTGGGTACCGAAGACCGCGCGTGCGAACTGCTTCAGGACAAACCTTACCTGTCTTCCGATTACGGCGTGCGCATTTTATGTGCGGTCCGGTCCGGCGATTGGGAAAACGCCGCGCTGACACTGGGCGCAATTCAGGCGTTGCAATTGTTGCCGCCCGATGATCTGGCCTTGCTGGACCGGTTCTTGAATCCCGACATCTACGATGGGGCCGCGCCTTTGCACACGCCGCGGTCGATCAGCCCGCTGTCTTTCCGCCTGTTCGAAGCGATCGGGGAAGCGAAATCAACACGCAATCTGCCCCCTGCATTCGCGGTATCGGATCTTCGTGACATCGCAGGGTGGAAGGCCCAACTGGATGCCGCCGAAAGACTGACCCGCATTGGGGCCCTGCCCGACAACCGTTTCCTGGGGATTTTCACCAGCCGTGAACCGGCTGCATCAGGTGGCGTGTGGGATCGGGTCGAAGCATTGCAGCGTTTTGATACCGCTCTATATTCCGGAAGCGCGGAGGCCGTGGCCAAGACCCTGACCGAAGCGTGGCAAGCCATGACCGAGGCCGAGGTCGAGATAAGCTTTGCGGCACTTTATGCTGAACGGTTGCGCAGCGTATCGCTGGAAGGACAAAGCAAAATGCTTCGCGATCATATCGTTTTGCTTTCTCCGTTGTACGAAACCGTCCAGAATGCACCCAACGCAAGCGTTGAAATGGCGTTTTTAACATCAATCGCACGGGGTGAGCCGCCTCAGGCGATACCTGATATGCGGCCCGCCGGCGCTATCGCCAGCGCTTTCACTGACCCGAGCCCCCGAAGCGATTGGATTGACGAAGCCAGAAACGGGCAACTCGGTAGCGCCATCCTGCATACCATCGGCCTTCTGGAAGATGGCGCGCGCGGGGATACCTTCGCTCTGCGTGATGCCTTGTCAACATTACGCGCCCTGGGGCTGGAAGATACCGCACGGCGTGCCAGCCTTCAGATTTTACTGCTGGAGCGTGAATGATGCAGAGCGCGACGTTTCACTGGATTTCGGCGTTTCTGGAAGCCCAGGCTGCCGAACTCGGGGCTGCGACCAATACGTTGTTGGCCTATGGTCGCGATCTGAAAGATTTCGACGCTTATCTTGCGGCAAAGGCACTCGATTTCAACTTGGCTGCACGCAACGACGTGGAAGCGTACCTCGTCTGGTGTGATGCGCAAGGACTGGCCCAATCCACCCTTGCACGACGGCTTTCAGCGATTAAGCAGCTGTACAGGTTTGCCTTTGAAGAAGGATTGCGAAGCGATAACCCCGCGATTCAGATTACCGGACCGGGGAAAAGCAAACGCCTGCCGAAAGTGCTTTCAGAGCAAGAAGTGGACCGTTTGCTGGAAGCCGCCCGCAGTTCAGGGCGAAACCAACAGGAAACGCTGCGCAACACCTGCCTGATGGAATTGCTGTACGCGACCGGGATGCGCGTCAGCGAATTGGTCAGCCTGCCGGTCAGTGCCACCCGTGGTGATCCTCGTCTATTGTTGATCATGGGCAAAGGCGGTAAGGAGCGACTGGTACCGTTATCGGCACCTTCGCGTGCGGCGTTATCATCATGGCTGGCGATGCGCGATGAGATTGATGCAGCATCTCAGGCGCAAAAAATACCGGCATCTCGCTTCCTGTTCCCCTCAAGAGGCGCGTCGGGGCACCTGACCCGGCACCGATTTTACCTGATGATCAAGGAATTCGCCGTGGCGGGTGGTGTCGACCCGTCCAAGGTCACACCTCATACGCTGCGCCATGCGTTCGCGACCCATTTGCTTGCCCATGGTGCCGACTTGCGGGCCATTCAAACCATGCTTGGCCACGCTGACGTCGCCACCACCGAGATATATACCCATGTCCTGGAGGCGCGATTGTCAGAACTGGTTCTGGAAAATCATCCGCTTGCGAAAACTGCCCTTCGTAAATCGCAAGGCAGCACATCTTCTGACGGCCAATAGCCGGTTTCCAAAGCGTGGTGATACCCTTGCGTCAGACCCGCCTCGGTCATTGCTGAAACCGCCGATTTCACATCATACGACAGCCGATGCAGCGTCAGTTCCCTGCCATCGAGCACCATATACCGCGTTTCCACGCAACCATCATGCGGCGGCATTCCGATTACTCCGGCATTGATCCATCGCCCCCGCGATGTTTCCCTGACAAATGGCAAGCCGCTGTGACCGGCGACGATACCGTCAACGGGTCCAATCGCGGCCTCGATTGCCTGCCATTCTTCATCAAACACCTGCTCCTTGGAGGTGGGCCAAATAAATCGCGCGATGTCGTTGTATCCGCCGTGCACGACCGCGTATCTCGACCCGGCGTGGCGGAAGCTCAGGATATCGGGTAACGCCGCCATCCATTCGCGTTGGTTGTCGGAAACATGACGATGCGCATATCCAAACCAACCGGCTGACAAGATATCGCAGGCTGTGCCCTGATCAAAGCCGCACCCGCAATTCATTGCACCCGCAGCGAGCTGTTTTTCACAATTTCCCGCGATCATGGCAATTTTCGCATCGCGCATACGTTCGGTTGTCGCCGATGGATTGCCACAATATGCCACGACATCGCCGGTGCAGATCATCCGAGAGCTGTCTATCCCCAGCTTTGAAGCTTGAGTTAACAAGCCATCCATGGCTTGCAGGTTCGAATAAGGTCCGCCGAATAGCAACACCGGCCCATCCAAATTGCCCATATCTTGATGCTTCACCATGGTCATCCCTTGAATGAAACTGCGCACGCGCCCATAACCTAGAAAGCAAATGCAAAAGGTATATTCTCAGATGGACACGGCCCCCGCAATGCTTGACGGCGCATTTTGGTTCAGCATCGGCATAATATTGTTTCTATTGGTGCTGTCGGGATTCTTCTCCGGATCGGAAACTGCATTGACAGCAGCGTCACGTGGCAAGCTGCGCGGTCAGGCGGACAAAGGGTCACGTGGTGCAGAACGGGCCCTGAAGATCACCGAAGACAACGAACGGCTGATCGGCTCTGTGCTATTGGGCAACAACCTTGTGAATATACTTGCGGCATCAATGGCGACCGCTTTGTTTACGCGGCTGTTTGGCGAATCCGGGGTGGCGCTTGCCACGTTGATCATGACCTTTCTGGTTCTTATCTTCGCGGAGGTGCTTCCAAAAACCTATGCAATCACCAATGCCGAAACCGCTGCGGCTGCGGTGTCGCGGCCAATCGCGATCGTCGTCCTGATCTTCAGCCCCATCGTGACCGCGGTGCGGTTTCTGGTTCGCGGGATCCTGCGACTGTTCGGTGTGACCATTGACCCCGACAGTAACATTCTCGCGGTGAGAGAAGAAATCGCGGGTGCCTTGCAGCTGGGCCGATCCGAAGGCGTTGTCGAAAAGGAAGACCGCGATCGTATACTTGGTGCGCTTGATCTGCGTGAACGTATGGTCGAGGAAATCATGCTGCATCGCTCTGGCATTGAAATGATCGATGCTGCCGTCGAACCGGCCGAGATATTGGAGCAGATCCTCCAATCCAACCACACACGACTGCCGATTTATCGCGACGATCCTGAAAATATCATCGGGGTTATCCACGCCAAGGATTTGTTGCGTGCGATGTACAAGCGTATCAATGATGCAGAGGACGCCAGCAGCCCGTTCAAGGATTTCAAAATTGCCGACGTTGCGATGAAACCTTATTTTGTCCCGGAAACATCGACGCTGGACGAACAGATGCGCCAGTTTCTGCGCCGGCGCACCCATTTCGCGCTGGTGGTAGACGAATATGGGACGCTTCAGGGGCTGATCACCCTGGAGGATATTCTCGAAGAGATCGTCGGGGAAATTACCGATGAATTTGACCCGGACGCCGATCATGGTGTCAAAAAGTCCGATGATGGTCAGTTTTTCGTTGATGGGGCCATGACGATCCGCGACCTCAATCGGACGACTGAATGGGACTTGCCGGATGACGAAGCAAACACCGTCGCCGGGTTGGTCATACACGAGGCCCAGATGATACCCACCCCCGGTCAGGTTTTTTCGTTCCACGGCTTCCGCTTTGAAGTCATCGCCAAAGATGGCAACCGTATCACACAGCTTAAAATCCGGCCTTTGTGAGGTATAGTTTTCACCGAGGGATGATCGGGTAAATGCCGCGTTGGTAATCGTACGATCAGATTTCTCTGACTTGAGATCATCAAGAGCCTTCTTGACCACATCGCATACCGCATCATCGGCACTGGCCAGCATCTGATCCTGATCGGCCGTGTATTCAGTATGCATGAGCGCGCGCTGCAAGTGCAGTTCTGCTGCGGCACGTGCGGCTTTGCGTAACCCTTCGTCGGGGTGTCGCATCAACCCGGAAAGCGTTTTTTGCAACCGTTGCTGCACTTCGACAACGGTGCTGCCATCACGGGCAAGCGCGCCGAAAGCGTCTTCGATCAGATCAGCCGGGTCCAGGGGCCGTACGTAAATATTATCAAGCACTTCGTTTTCGCGGTCCCGGGCAACTTCGTCTTCGTAATCCGACAATATCCGCCCCATCCGGGTGATCACGTCAATCGCTGTACCGGGGTCGTTGACACCTGGTGACAGCGCTTTTGAAGCGACCTCGCCCATTACGATCAGCCCGAAACGCGGGTCTTGATCATACGTGCGTAGATCACCCATGCGTATGCTGCTTTCGATCCCGTCACGCAGGCTCTTTTCGGTATGGTGTTCATCCAGCGGGTTGCCTACATGGTCGATCTTCAACAGAGGTTCGTTGTCGAAAATGAAGCTTCCGATGTTGCGTATCATATAGATCTTCACACCGTGGTTCATTGCAACGGTGTTCAGCGCTTCGGGATAGATATGCTGGATATATCCCCCTTCCTTCACGCAGAATACCTCTGCGCTATCTGGAATTTCCTCGACAAGCGGGTTCGCCCCAAGGCAAGGGTTTGTAAGGCGCTCTTTAAAGGTTTCCCGGGCTTGCTTTTCGATCTGGCGTGACGTGTCAATCAGGCTTCCGAACGTCTGCAGGTGCAGCACCCAACGGATCAGGTAAAAAACGATGATGGCTAAAACCAGGACCGTCATGACAAACAAAACAAACGCGCGTTTGTCGTCGAAAACCCCGAGTTCGCGCAAGATTATAGCGATCAGCGCGTAAACATATGCACCGATGAACACCGCCAAGGTGTTTTGGGTCGTCAAGTCCTGAACGATCAACCTGTGCACGCGCGGTGTCCACTGGGTCGACGTGCTGCGGTACACTGTTACCATCACGCTGAGTGAAAAGGTCGTCACTGCAAGCATTGCGTTGGCGATAATCGACAACAGGCGGTCTGCTGCGCTTCCCGTCAGATAGGTCGCAAGCGAATCCGGTATCCACCTTTCTATCAAAGTGCTGAGCCCGAGTGATAAAACCGCAAGGCATCCGATAATCAGAACCCTGATCCAAAGCTTTTTGCTGTATTCCTTGGTCTTCCGCAGAATGGTCGACGGAAGAAGAAAATCAAAATTCATGCGAGGTTTTCCATCGGGAGCATTCAGGCCTTCCAGCTTCGGTGATCATGGGTGTTGGATCATGGATGTCGGTGTTTAGCGTTCCTCTTTGACAACGCGCAAGCAAGCGAAATCGTTCACCGTGTAATGGGTTAAAATCGACAATTGATGTCGGAAAGTAACATGCCTCGGGCTTTTCACCTTGCAACGATCAAGGTTCACCGACCTGACAAAAGGACCGCGCCATGAAAACCACCACACGTGCTGTCATTATCGGGGGCGGCGTTGTCGGCGCTTCGGTCCTGTACCATCTCACAAAACTGGGCTGGAAGGACGTCATGCTGGTCGAAAGGTCCGATCTGACCTCGGGCAGCACCTGGCACGCTGCGGGGGGATTCCACACCTTGAACGGCGACACCAACATGGCGGCGCTTCAAGGGTACACGATCCGGCTGTACAAAGAGCTGGAAGAGATAACCGGCATGTCGTGCGGGCTGCATCACGTAGGCGGTGTCACATTGGCGGACAGTCGTGAACGTTTTGACATGTTGCTGGCCGAACGGGCCAAGCATCGGTTCATGGGGCTGGATACCGAAATCGTCAGCCCCGAGGAGATCGCCCAGATCGCACCTATCACAAATCTCGAGGGTATCATCGGCGGGCTATATGACCCATTGGACGGGCACCTGGACCCCTCGGGGACGACGCACGCATATGCAAAGGCCGCCCGTATGGGTGGGGCGACGATCGAAACGCATTGCATGGTTCTCGAGACCAACCAGCGTACCGACGGTACATGGGACGTGGTGACGGACAAGGGCACGATACACGCCGAACACGTCGTTAACGCAGGTGGGCTGTGGGCACGTGAGGTAGGTGCGATGGCAGGGATTTATTTCCCGCTTCACCCGATGGAACACCAATATATTGTCACCGATGATATACCTGAAATTTATGAGCGTGACACCGAACATGCGCATGTGATGGATCCCGCCGGAGAAAGCTATCTGCGCCAAGAAGGGCGCGGCCTGTGCATTGGCTTTTACGAGCAGCGCGCGCGACCCTGGGCGGTGCACGGAACCCCTTGGGGATTTGGTCATGAACTGTTACCAGATGACTTTAACAAAATTGAGGAAAGCGTTGATTTTGCTTACAGACGGTTCCCCGTACTTGCGACTGCCGGGGTGAAATCTGTTATTCATGGGCCGTTTACCTTTGCACCGGACGGCAACCCTTTGGTCGGGCCGGTTCCGGGTGTGCGCAACTACTGGTCCGCGTGTGGGGTTATGGCCGGCTTTTCCCAGGGCGGTGGCGTGGGGCTTACGCTTGCACAATGGATGGTCGACGGAACCCCGGAACGTGATGTCATGGCGATGGACGTTGCGCGTTTCGGAGATTGGATAAGCCCGGGCTACACATTGCCGAAAGTCATCGAAAACTACCAAAAACGTTTTTCAGTGTCCTACCCCAACGAAGAGCTTCCCGCCGCACGACCGCTGCGCACCACGCCGATGTATGATATATTTAGCCAGATGGGCGCGGTCTGGGGCCAGCAATACGGGCTGGAGGTCGCCAACTATTTCGCTCAAGGTGATGAACCGACATACGAGACCCCGACCTTTCGCCGCTCAGACGCGTTTGACGCGGTGGCGCGCGAAGTTGCCGGGGTCAGAGGTGGCGTTGGTATCAACGAAGTGCAAAATTTCGGTAAATATCTGGTCACGGGCGAACAGGCGCGTTCCTGGCTTGACCGGATAATGGCTGGCCGCATCCCGCCTGTGGGACGACTGGCCCTGACGCCAATGCTATCGGAAACCGGCAGGCTTATCGGCGATTTCACCATTTCTTGTCTGGATGATCAGACATTCCAGTTAACGGCTTCGTATGGCGCTCAGGCTTTTCACATGCGCTGGTTCGCGCAACATGCTTTAAATACGGTTCGGATTGATAACATATCGGATACGCGCACAGGTTTTCAGGTTGCCGGCCCGCTGGCCAAAGAAGTGTTGAAAGCCTGCAAATTGCACGACGTCGACAGCTTGCGGTTTCTGGACGTGCGCCGAATGACCGTCGGAATGGTGAACTGCATCGTCCAGCGCGTCAGTTATACCGGCGATCTGGGCTATGAGATTTACTGCGATAGCCTGGATCAACGACACCTTTGGCACACGTTGTGGGCGGCGGGGAAAAAGCACGATATGGCACCGTTCGGCATGCGGGCGATGATGTCACTGCGCCTGGACAAATTCTTCGGCAGTTGGATGTCCGAATACTCTCCGGACTACACCGCGGCCGAAACCGGGTTGGAAAGGTTTATCGACTTTGAGAAAGACGCCGATTTTATTGGCCGCGCCGCCGCCGAAGCCGAACGGGACAAGGGCCCTGGTCGGAAACTATGTGCGTTTGAGGTCGATAGTATCGACGCGGATGTACACGGCTACGAACCGATCTGGCACGATGGAAACGTCGTCGGATTTTGCACCTCCGGAGGGTATTCACATTTTGCTGGGAAATCCGTTGCCTTGGGCTTCGTGCCAACAGCGAGCGACCGCAAGGGGCTGCGGGTCGAGATAGAGATTTTGGGCAAGATGTGCCCTGCCAGATTGATCAAGGAGCCATTGTTTGACGCCGATGGGGCCCGGATGCGAGGACGCTCTTAAACATCGCAAGATCTGGGGGTACGTTAGTCAAATGAAATCGAACATACCCATTATACTTCTGGCGGCGGGCCAATCCTCTCGAATGCGGGGGCGCGACAAGCTGCTGGAGCGTGTCGACAACCAACCTTTGTTGCGTCGTCAGGCGTGCTTGGCCCTGGCGGTGACGGGCGGCCCGGTGTTCATTACCCTGCCCCCTGCGCCGCATCCGCGCTACGATGTTTTGGCGGGGTTGACCACACCAACCTTGGTACCGGTTCCCGATGCCGCCGAGGGTATTAACGCATCCCTCAAGCGTGGGTTCGCGATGCTGCCACACACTTGCAAAGCAGTTATGGTGCTGTTGTCCGACCTGCCGGAGCTAAACGAAAGCGACCTTAAAAAGGTTCTTCAAGCCGTTAATCTGGAAAGCGGAAACACCATCTGGCGCGGTGCAACATCGGCGGGAAAACCGGGCCATCCCACTGTTTTTGCAGCATGCCATTTCGCACGTTTCGCAGCCTTGTCGGGCGATGTCGGAGGGCGCGACATAATCGCAGCCGCCGCGGATTCCACGGTCCTGGTTCCGTTACCCGACAACCACGCCCTTCTGGATCTTGACACCCCCGAAGAATGGGAAGCATGGCGCAGGACCAACACCTGACGACCCCTATGCGACCAAGCCCGTTTCACCCGCATTCGTCACGATTCCGGTGCGTCAGCCCGCTTGCTTCCTGGCCGCACGCGCAACGCAAAAAGACGGGATAGTCACCTACCCCGCCCTTCCTTGGTTTAAACCGCCACTTTGTACGCGACCCATAGAACAGGGCCAACTGCGGTCGTTTGTGAATGCAATGTTACCGTGTCAGCAACTTTGCTTCGTGCTTTTTCAGCGTCCGGCGGGCGGCCATGTAGCCATCCACGCCTTCGCGGGTCGCGAGTTCCGGGAAGATCTCCAGGATTTCGTTGCGCTGTGCATTCCCGACCCCGGCCAAGCTCATGTCACCAGGTTGGAAGCTTTCCGTCCAGGTGCCATCAGACAGGATAACCTCGTGCTGATCAAACATCACATGGATATAGGTCGTACCCGAAACCTCTACGATATCAACGCCTTCCAGACCGGTCAGATGCTTGGCAGCGACAAGGACCTCGCGCTCTTCAAAGTACAGAGCGGTCTTGTCATTGGCAACCAGAACCCGGTGGTTGGGGCTGACCATCATATCGCGTTCGGGCAGGTTCTTACCCAAGGCACCCTGACGGATCAGAACCGGCCGCAGGTGTTCACTGCGGGCGAATTCGTCGCCGGACATTGCACGGGACCCTATCCAGCGAATTTCCTGAATACCGTTGTCGCGGGTAATGACACGATCACCAACCTCAAGATCTTCGACCTTACGCTCGCCCTTCGGGGTCGCGATCAAGGTTCCCGGCGTGAAGCAAGGGATGATTTTCTCTATGTTGGTAAAGTCCAGACGCCCAGTTTCGGTACCTGATGCATCCGTGAACACGATGGTGCCATCGATACCGTCGTTGGGGCTGTCGCCATCAATCGTGTCACCCGGATCGTTATCGGGTCTCACGTTATCAAGGTAATAACCCCCGCCGTTCAAAGACCCGGTCAGGTCGATCACATCATAATCGCTGGCGTCGGTACCCGAACCACCGTCGATCGTATCGCCACCGTTGACATCACGGAACGTGTCCTGCCCGTCGTCGCCGCGCATACTGTCGTTGCCGGCACCGCCGAGGATGGTGTCGTTGTTGCCGCCGCCAGAAATGATATCGTCACCGTCGCCGCCGACAATACTGTCGTCGCCGAAGCCACCCATCAGGCTGTCATCGCCCGCATCGCCTTTCAGCGTGTCGTTATCTTCGCCACCGTCGATGGTATCGTTACCGGCACCGCCGACCAGCAGATCGTCGCCACGGACACCGCTGATGGAGTCGTCACCATCCCCACCGTCCACGGTGTCGTTGTCACCCGCAGCAAAGATCGTGTCGTTCCCGGCACCACCCATAATGCTGTCTTCGCCGAAGCCCCCGGCGATAGAGTCGTCGCCATCACCGCCGTCGATGGTGTCATTGCCTTGGCCACCGTCGATTGTGTCGTTGCCGGCACCGCCCTTGACGCTGTCATTATCATTGCCAGCTAAGATAGAGTCGTTTCCATCACCGCCATCAATAACGTCATCGCCCTGTGCGCCAATAATTATGTCATCGCCCTGGCCGCCGAAAATAGAGTCGTTGCCCTGGCCACCATCGAGGCTGTCATTGTCAACACCGCCATAAATGGCGTCGTTGCCGGAACCGCCAAAGATCGTGTCGTCGTCATCTTCACCATAAAGGACATCGTCGCCCGCGCCGCCGTCGATCAGATCTTTGCCGTTGTTGGGCTGAACGTCGGTGGCATCGGGTTCCTCGGATGCATAGCCAGGAACAAATTCGGCGCCGAAACCGCCATAGATGGTATCGTTTCCGTCATTGCCCTTGAGAGTATCCGACCCATGGCTGCCTACTATGTAGTCATTGCCATCGCCACCTTCTACATAGTCGTCGTCTATTCCGGCGTTGATGTAGTCATTTCCAGTCCCGCCATAAACGGTATCGGCGTCGTCGCCGGTACGGATCGTGTCATTGCCGGCCCCCCCGTCAACGAAATCACGTCCATCGTCCTGGTTGGGATCGCCGGTGCGGTAATATGGGTTTGCTTCGTAACGTCCCGTCAGCGGGTTGAAATATGTTGGTTGGTCGTCGGGATAATCCGAGAACGTATCGACACCTGCCACGATTAAATCATCGCCGTCGCCGCCGCTGATACTGTCCGCGCCCTGGATATCGGTAATGGTATCGTTTCCATCACCGCCCTGAATGGTGTCATTGTCGATACCGCCTTCGATGACATCGTCACCAATGCCCCCGTCGATCAAATCCGCATCGTCGCCACCATCGATGGTGTCATTGCCGGCCCCGCCAAAGATCGTGTCTTTGTCGTTGTTTGGATCGGTGTCTTGATCGAAGGGACGGTTGATCAATGGAACGTCGGCATCCGGCACGCCCTTGGAACCCGGGTTATTGCCATAGATCACATCATCGCCGTCACCGCCCCCAAGGACATCGCGACCGTCGCCGCCGGTGATGCTGTCGTCACCACCGCCGCCGGAGATGGTATCGTCACCGCCTTGGCCATCCACTGTGTCGTCGCCACCGTTGGCCTGAACACTGTCGTTACCCCCACCGGTGCTTACGTTTTCGCCGCCTTCAGAGCCGGTGACTGTATCGTCACCGCCACCCAGACGTGCCGCTTCGATTTCCTCGAATGATGTTGTGTTGGTTCCATCAGACAAGGTGCCCTTTTCAGGCGCTGTGAAATTCAGCGTCAAATCGTCATTGATAGTCGAGCTGTCCAGAGAATCGCCGTTTGTTTCGCCGGTTTCACCGCCCACAATGACGTCATTATCGATCTTGTCGGTAAGCGCGAACGTGTCGTCGCCGGACCCGCCATAGACGGTATCATCACCAAGGCCGCTATCGATGGTGTCATCGCCGCCGTTGCCAAAGATCGTGTCGTTGATACCGTCGGTACCGTCAATCTGGTCGCCTTGCAGATCGGTGTAACCCGGCCCCATGTTTTCGTCGGAGTCCAGCCCGTCAACGGGGCCAGGCGCAGGGGTGCCCAGGATTTTTTCGATTTCGGCAAATTCAAAACGACCGGTCTCGGTGATACCATCGGTATCGTACAGCACCACAGTGCCGTTGAAACCGTTGCCGTTGCTGTCCGCGACCTTGTCGATGATCCGGAAATTTCCGACGCCGGTAAGGTCCAGCGTGTCGTCGTCGGTGTTCAGCGCGTCGTCTGCGTTGTACCCACCGGCCCCACCGTCGATATAGTCGCCATCGGTACCGCCGACGATCGTATCTTGATCATCGCCGCCCATGACGCTGTCGGCACCCGCGCCGCCGTCCAGGCTGTCGCGCCCTGTGCCGCCATCGAGCGTGTCGCTGTCCGCGCCGCCCAGAAGGGTGTCGTTACCGGCACCACCGTTGATGACGTCGTCACCTTCGTCGCCCATCAGCAGGTCGTTCCCGGCACCGGCCCCCATCGCACCACCGTCAACCGGCGCGTCGAAGTATACATCGGTAATATTGATGCCCGCGTGGTTGCCCGGGGATAGGGCTTGCACCTTGATATGGGTGATTTCCAGATAATCCACCGGACCGGCGATATTCACCAAAGCCGAATAATCAGGTGTGGTGTCCGGACCGTCCCCGCCTTTGCTGATCAGCGTTTCGTTGCCGCCGACACCATCGTTGTTCTGGGCTGTGATGCCCGAACCTGTAGATACATCTATCGGCGTCCGCGACCCGTCAGGCCCGACAGCAACAACCACCACCTTGGACGCGTTGTCGATATCGTTAATCCTGAAACTGACGTTGGTCACGTCCTTGGAGAAATCGAGCTTGTATGTCGCGCGTTCTCCGTCCTCGTCCGCAAGAGATGCGAGCGAGCTATAGGCGTTGACCGGATCGGAATCCGCGGTGATCGAGTGGACTTTTTGCTTGTCGGTCGAGAACGTTGTTTCCGGTGTTTTGGTGACATCCTTGACAGAGAAGGTTACATCGACATTTCCGGTGTTCTGGACAAACCCGCCAGCCAGATTGTCGTTGTTGTCAACCGACGTGCTGTCATGGGGATCCGGAGCTTTATCCCATTCAAAGCTTTCGCGTTCGGTTCCGCCAGTGACTGGCCCGGACGCGTCGGCGTTTGTGTCGCCATAGATCGTGTCATTGCCGGTGCCGCCTGAAATTGTATCGTCGCCGGCGTTGCCTTCAAGCGAGTCGTTCCCCGATCCGCCATCTATGCTGTCGTCACCACCTTCGCCAAAGATGGTATCGTTACCGCTGCCGCCTGCCAAAACGTCATCGCCACCCTCAAGCATGACACCGCGTGGAGCGTCAAAATACATATCGGTAATGTTTATACCGGAGTTGGACCCACCGTCTTGCGAATGTTCAACGATGATCTTGCTGACAGGACCGGCAATGCTGACATTAAGCGTGTAGGCCTCGGAATTCGCTTCCTCGCTGCCCCCGTTGCTATCGGCTGTATCATTCCCTGCGACGCCGTCGGTATCCTTCAGAACGATCTGCGAACCTCCGGTCAGATCGACCTTGATAGGCTGACCATTGGCGTCGAACGCGGTGATCTTGACGATAGCATCGTGATCCACGTCATTGATATTGAAAGAAACATCGGAAACCGGTGCAGAGAAATCCCAGCTAAACGCACCTTTGTCATTCGTACCGGTGTTGAGCGAATACAAAGAGCTGTCGGAATCCACGGTCTCACCGCCGGAATCGATGCCCTTGGTGTTCAGATCGCGTGAACTCAACCGAGATTGGTGACCGCCCGCATCGACGATGCGATCGTAGGTGACAGTCACGTTACCCGTATCCTGGGTGAAGCCGTTATCAATCTGGGAATCGCTGGCGCCTTCCCAATTAAAGCTTTCACGCACCGATGCATGCTGGCCAGCACCATCGCCAAAGATAAAGTCGTCGCCTTCACCGCCGTTTATTGTGTCATCGCCGTTTGGCCCGGAATCTTCCAGGCTCACGGTTGCAGGGTTGTCAAAATACACATCGGAAACATGCACGCCAGAGGTGCCCGAGGTCGACGTGTGAATGACTTCGATCCGCGACACCGGCCCGTCGATCCCGACAGTTACAGAATAATCTGATCCATCGGGGTGTTGGTCGCCGCCCTTGCTTGTGGCCGTGTCATTACCGAATTTACCGTCTGAATCGCTGAGCTGCACGTACTTTGCACCTTGCAGATCAACGTCGATCATCTGACCGCTGCTATTGTAGGCAAAAACCTGAACCTGGCCTTTGTTGTCAATGTCATTGATATTGAACGATACTTTCGAAACCGCGCTGTCGAATTGCAGTTCGAACGAAGTTTCACCCTTCGAATTCGCCAGCGATCTCAGCGAACTATCGTCGTTTACGGTTTCTCCACCAGAATCAATCCGTGAGGTGTTGATATCGTCGTCGGAATACTCTTGCTTTGCATGGCTGTCAGAGACCGAGTTCACTTTGAATGTGACGTTAACCGAGCCGGTATTTTGGGTAAACCCGCCTTGCAAGTTGTCGCCATCGTCGATCTCAGAGCCCGGCTTGTCAGGGTCCGGCGCTTTGGACCATTCAAAGCTTTCGCGCTCTGCCTTGCCCGACCCGGCCACCGCACCGTCGCCGATCAGGACATCATTGCCACTTTGGCCATCAATGGAATCGTTGCCGGATCCACCGACAACGGTGTCGTTCCCCAGCCCCGCCAGCACCGTGTCATTGCCACCGCGTGCAAGAATGATGTCATCATTAGATCCGACATTTCCCATGGTGGCGTCATTACCATCCACCACATCACCCTGAGGATCGCCCCGATACGCGGGATCGATACGATTTGCAGTATTATCGCCATCCACGACGCCATTCTTACCCGACGCTGCGCCAGAAGTTTTTCCGTACTGCCACATCTTATTAATGTAAAATGTCATATCAATCGTCTCCAAAGTAGGTTCAGGCGCGTCAGGACAAAGCTGTCCGCCTCAAATGAATGCGCCCCGGATCGGGCAAAGCTGTGTTGTTCAATTTTCACAATGTGGCACCCTCGCCGTGAGGGTCTGATTTGAAATAGTTTCGTATTACGGCAAGCAAGGTCACGTTCAGTCCAAGAGTCTTGAACCACGACCGCAGGCGTCCCCGAGGGTCAGGTTCTCTATGGCGAATACAGAGGGTTTGTGCCCGCAGTTTGGTAAAAAGGTGACGTTGGCGCGGAGAAATATGGGCAGCACCATGCAAAGCAGCATTCGTCGTCGAGACGAAGGGCGTCATGGGCCCTTTGGTTAAATCGCGTGACCGATCCATGTATTTCTCCTCTTACGCCAACATGGCAGGACTCTGAAGGCCGCTAACCAATCACCCCGCTATCATCCGTTCATCACATGGCGACGCACGCTCAGACTTAACCGTTCTGAAGGAAAGATAGACCGCAAGCGATCCTGCCACGACGAGAGGTCTCGCCGATGAAAGTGTTCGACAGCGCCTACAAGCCTTGCGAACACATCTTACCCGTACCAAACAGTACGCGTTGAACGCGATCGCCCCCGTAACCTACAGAATTGCCCCCCAGTTGGACCCTTTTTTAATACCCAGAGCGTGGCACTCCAGAAAGAAAAAAATTTTAAAAGAACAAAGAACAACAACGCCACATCTCGCTTTTGACGGTTAATTTCCCGGCTAACGCGCATGTCAGCGTGGGTAATTGTTTCCGTAAGTGTCTAGTTTCGGCACGCAACGCGCCGCTATACTATTAAAAACTGGTTAAAAAATACATTTATTTCGTAGACACGCAGGCACTGTTTCCACTGATGCAACAAACCGAAAAACTCAAGCTGCTCTGAAACGCACCGACCCATGCTGCGCGCGTTTTTTCTGCCAACTGGAACCAATAGCCTAAAATTTCAGCCATTTTTTCAAGATTTAAGGTTATTCGCCTCATTCTCGCCGAATCAAAGTGACGGGCATTTGGACAAAATACGACGAGAATGGGGAAGCCCCCATGGTCAGGGCACCATACTGCAAAAACGGCGTTATGAACACCTGTGACAGTCATTGCCACACATTGGAAAGATATCGAGACCCGTGAATCTGAGGCATTGAGCGCCCTTGGCCGACACAAGATCGAAAGCCCAGGGTCTGAACATGTCTATGGTGGCTAGGTGAAGGGCGATCAAGGCGGGGCCTATTCCAGGGGTGGGAAATACAATCCCTTGTATCATCCCACCACCTGACAATGCGTTGGTACCCAAGGCCGGACTCGAACCGGCACGCCTCGCGGCGGGGGATTTTGAATCCCCTGCGTCTACCATTCCGCCACTTGGGCATGGGGGTCTGTTACCGCGCCAAAGCAGGCTGAGCAAGAGCATTTTTTCGCTTTAGCTTGACCCCGGGCGTTTGCCGTGGTGTTCCGGTGTCAAAGATAGTTCGTGGCGGAGCAAGGCACATGATCAAACGGCTGTACGACTGGGTTTTCGGTTTGGCTTCGCACCCTCATGCCCTATGGGTCCTTGCCTTCATCGCCTTCATAGAAAGCTCGGTTTTTCCAATTCCACCTGATGTGCTGATGATCCCGATGATCTTGGCGCGGCCCAATCGCGCTTGGCTTATCGCAGGTATTGCTCTTGTCGCCTCTGTTCTGGGCGGCATTCTGGGCTATGCGATCGGTGCATTGGCGTTCGAGGCCATCGGCCAACCGATTCTGGCGGCCTTGGGCAAAGCCGATGCAATGGCCGAGTTTTCCACACGCTTCAACGACATGGGATTCTGGGCGGTTCTGGGCGCCGGGGTTACGCCCTTTCCGTTCAAGGTCATCACGATCATGTCGGGGTGGACCGGCATGCCGTTGTTCACGTTTGTCGCGACGTCGATCCTGGCGCGTGCCTTGCGGTTCTTTATCGTCGCGGGCTTGCTTTGGAAATTCGGTGCTCCGATACGGAATTTTATTGAACGACAACTGCCGCTCGTCTTTACCGTTTGCGTGATTCTTCTATTCGGCGGTTTCTTTATGGTGAGGTATCTTTGATGTCCCGAAATACTTATGTGTTACTTGCAACCCTGGGGTCGGCGGCCTTGCTTTTGGGGGCGTTTGCGTTTCAGCATCTGGGTGGTTTGGCCCCGTGCAAGCTTTGCCTGTGGCAAAGATGGCCGCATGCAGCGGCGATCATCATTGGTATAATCGTGCTGTTTGGGGCACCCAGGGCATTGATCTGGTTTGGAGCCCTGGCGGTGACTGCTACCGGCGCGATCGGCGTCTATCACGCGGGGGTGGAGTGGAAGTTCTGGCCTGGCCCTACGTCTTGCACCGGTGGAGGACTGGACCTTGGCGCGCTCAGCGGCAGCGATCTTTTGTCGATGGACGCCCCTTCGGGTTTGGTCATGTGCGACGAGATCGTCTGGCAGATGTTCGGGCTGTCGATGGCGGGATGGAACGCCGTCATCAGCGTTGTCTTACTTGGCCTGTGGGTCGCGGCTGCGCGTGCAAGACGCTAGGCTGACCGGCCGTAAGCCGTAGTATGGACGGTTTTTCGTGTCTTCAACAGCAAGCTGGTTTCGCTGGCAACCACGCCTTCCAGCTTGCGAATGCGCGCCAAAACCTCGTCAAATTCTTCCAGGGTGCGGGTGCCTATTTCGACAATGACATCCCACCGACCATTGGTGGAATGAACAGCGCGTAGCTGCGCGAACCCGGCCAGGATGCGGGTGATGCGCTCTGTGCCCCGCCCTTCGATTTCGATCATCATCAGACCGCGAACCGGGTCCGCCGCGACATCCGCGCGGGTGACGACGGTAAAACCGACGATGTCGCCGTCGTCGCGCAATCGCGCCAGCCGGTTGCGCACGGTTGCACGCGACACCCCTAACGTGGCTGCAAGATCAGACAATGACGCTCTGGCATCTTCGCGCAACGCCACGATCAATGCCTCGTCCAAACTGTGCATAGGTGCTATCCAAAATGGGCAGTAATTTATCGTTTTGATCGATTTAACTGATTGTCGCTGACCATACCAGTCAGATATCACAAGTAAACAGCAACCAAATGAGGTGCCGAATGGTCCAAAAGAACTGCATATTATTGGGCGCCCCGCTGGACAGCGGCAAACGTCGTCTTGGCTGCCTTATGGGCCCCGATGCTTACCGCACCGCCGGTCTGGTACGCGCATTGATCGATCTGGGTCACACGGTAACCGATCGGGGCAACGTCGCCCCTGCTCCTTATACACCCGGCGAGCACCCGAAGCTGCATGCGCTTGAGGAAACCGTTGCCTGGACCCAGAGCCTTGCCGCGGCCGCCGAGGCCGCATTGAAGGACGGCACGCCGATATTCATGGGCGGCGATCATGCTTTGGCATCGGGTACCGTATTGGGGGCCATGCGACACGCGCAGGCACTTGAGCGTCCATTGTTTGTCCTGTGGCTGGATGCGCATAGCGACTTTCACACCCCCGAAAGTACCGATAGCGGCAATCTGCACGGTACGCCCCTGGGCTATGTCACCGGCCGCGAAGGCTTTGGTGCCTTTCCGGAACTGCCTTACGCGCTGCCGCATGACAATATCGCCATAATCGGCTTGCGGTCCGTTGACGCTGCCGAACGAGCCGCGTTGCAAGAGACCACAATCCAGAGGGTCGACATGCGCGAGATCGACGAAACCGGCATTGCCACGCCATTGAACAGCTTTCTCGAGAAAGTCGCGGCGGTAAACGGGATGCTGCATGTCTCGCTCGATGTGGATTTTCTTGATCCGTCCGTTGCGCCTGCCGTGGGTACGACCGTACCCGGCGGTGCCACCGTCCGCGAAGGTCATCTTGTCATGGAGATGCTGCACGACAGCGGATTGATGACATCGCTTGATCTGGTCGAACTGAACCCGTTCCTGGACGAACGCGGTCGTACGGCGCAGTTGATGGTTGACCTGGCCGCTTCCGCATTTGGCCGCCGCGTCTTCGACCGGCCCACCCGCGCATATTCCTCTTAACGAAAGCCTCGCCCCATGACCAATCTTGACCCCTCGGCAAAGGCTCTTGTGCCGTTTGTATCAGTCGACAACATGATGAAGCTGATACACCATATCGGGCTTGAAACGATGCTGGTCGGGCTTAGTGATTACATAGAAGCCGATTTTCGCCGCTGGGAACTGTTTGACAAGACTCCCCGCGTGGCCAGCCATTCCGAGAAGGGTGTGATTGAATTGATGCCGACCTCTGATGGGGATGTCTATGGCTTCAAGTACGTAAACGGCCACCCGTCGAACACCGCCGAAGGCTTGCAGACCGTGACTGCCTTCGGGCTGCTGGCGGATGTCGCGAACGGCTATCCGGTATTGCTGTCCGAGATGACGATCCTTACGGCACTGCGAACGGCAGCGACGTCGGCCATGGTCGCGCGGCTGCTGGCACCCAAGGACGCGCATGTGATGGCGATGATCGGCAACGGGGCGCAGTCGGAGTTTCAGACGCTGGCGATGAAGGCCATTGTCGGTATAGACGAGGTGCGGCTTTACGACATCGACCCGGCAGCGACCGCCAAATGCGCGGCAAACCTTGCCGGTCAGGGCATAAAGGTAGTGGTTTGTGACGCGGCCGAAGACGCGATGCTGGGTGCGCAGATCGTCACCACCTGCACCGCGGACAAGCAATATGCGACGATCCTGACCGACAATATGGTTGGCAGCGGCATTCACATCAACGCCATCGGCGGCGACTGCCCCGGCAAGACGGAACTGGCACCTGCAATCCTGCGCCGTGCAGGTATCTTTGTGGAATATCCAGAACAAACACGGATTGAAGGAGAAATTCAGCAGCTTCCAGCAGACCACCCGGTGACCGAAATCTGGCAGGTGTTGACCGGGCAAGCCAAGGGGCGCACCGACGCCAAGCAAATCACGCTATTTGACAGTGTCGGTTTCGCGATCGAAGATTTTTCGGCATTGCGATATGTACGTGACCAGATAAAGGCCACCGGCCTGTTTGCCCCGCTGGATCTGTTGGCCGACCCCGAAGATCCGCGTGACCTTTTCGGCATGTTGCAACGCGCCCGCTAGGCGTTTCGGGCGGCGGTCACATCATGCAGGTAGAGCCAGTTAAAGGCGCTGATCATGGTGCCTGGCGCGACTGTGCTTGCAACACGCAACCCAAGATGAGCCGCGCTGCGGACAACGCCCGGATGCAGGTGATAACGCTTTGCATTTCCCGCCGCGGTCTTGATCACGCGGGATACCCGGGCGTGACGGGCGGACTGATATTTGCGCAAGGCTTGATCAGCAGGCAGGGTATCAACCAATTTTGCCAGAACCCATGCATCCTCCAGCGCGAGGTTTGCCCCCTGCGCCAGGAATGGCAGCGTCGGGTGGGCTGCATCGCCCAACAGGACCACACCGTTTTCATGCCATACGTCGGCGACGGGGTGCAGGTGCAACCCCCACAAGGTGCAACGATCAACCGCGTTGATCATGTCGCCCGCCCGCCCGCCGAACGACGAAAATGCCGCGCGCAGGTTGGCGGGGTCATCGGCGATGCTCCAGCCTTCAGGGGCCCACGCGGCGCGTTCTTCAACGGCAACCAAATTGATCAGCCGGCCCGCCCGCAAAGGGTAACTGACCAAATGGCGGCCTGGTCCCATCGTCACGTGCGCCTCTTTGGGGTGGCTGATCTCATTGGCGATGACGGCCCGCCACGCCACCTGCCCCGCAAACTGTCCCACGCTGTCAGGGTTCAATAGCAAACGGGTTTTTGAATGCAATCCGCTGGCATCCACGATCAGTTCTGCGCGGCGCAAGGACCCGTTCGCAAGACGAAGCCGCGCCGGTGAACCAGGCGTCACTGCAACGACTTCCGCACCCAGTTCGATCGACACATTGTTGCGTCTTGCGGCATCATACAGCGTGTCGATCAGATCGGCACGATGTACGAAATAATAAGGACGATCCGCGGATCCCCGCAGTAAATCGATTCGCGCCACCTGGCGACCCACTTTGTAGTCCTGAAGCACGACCGCCTGACCCCGCACAGCGGCCCGTTCGGTCAACTTCGCTTCAAGGCCCAAGGCTTGCAGCACGGCCAGGCCGTTGGGGCTTATTTGAAGGCCCGCACCGATATCGGTTATTTCCGCGGCTTTTTCAACCAATGTGACGGCAATACCGCGTTTTGCCAATGCAGCGGCAACGGACAGGCCCCCTATCCCGGCACCTATAACAATGGCGTTGCTGATTGACATTGTGTCTCCGAATGCGCCCGACAAACGCGGGCCTCCAGCAAAAAACGTCATGGCTTTCACCATGACGTTTCGGATTTTTCTAGCTGACTGAACGCTTAGTCATCGCGGTGAACTTTTTCGCGCCGTTCATGACGCTCTTGCGCCTCAAGGCTCATCGTAGCGATAGGACGTGCATCCAGACGCTTGAGCGAAATGGGGTCGCCAGTAACCGAGCAATATCCGAATTCGCCATCGTCGATCCGACGCAAAGCAGCTTCGATCTTGCTGACCAGCTTGCGCGCGCGATCACGGGTCCGCAATTCAAGTGCACGGTCGGTTTCTTCCGAGGCGCGGTCGTTCACGTCGGGGATGTTGCGGGTACCGTCCTGTAGGCCTTCGATGGTGTCGCGGCTGCCCGCCAGCAGCTCGGCCTTCCAGTTAAGCAACTTGCGTCTAAAATATTCAACCTGCCGTTCGTTCATGAACGGCTCGTCTTCGGCGGGACGATATTCGTCCGTTACAAAAACTTCCTGCTTCATAGTGTTCCCCATAGCGGTCTTCAATCCAGTCGTTGAGGCCCGTCTTACGACTGCTCTCCCTGTGCAGGCATCTAACGCAGCGTTCAAAGATTGTCACTACACAATGCTAAGGAATGTTGCTTTAACGGCTCGAAAGAGCGCGTTCAAAAAGGTTGATAACAAGATGAAATTCCAAAGTACTGATAATTATGTCGCGACCGATGACCTCATTATAGCCGTGAATGCGGCGGTCACGCTGGAACGACCTCTGCTTGTAAAGGGTGAACCGGGCACAGGTAAAACGGAACTTGCACGACAAATATCAGCAGCGCTCGGTTTGCCGATGATCGAATGGAATATCAAATCGACCACCCGCGCCCAGCAAGGGCTGTATGAATACGACGCGGTCAGCCGATTGCGTGACAGCCAGTTGGGCGAAGAACGGGTGCACGACGTCAAGAACTATATTCGCAAGGGCAAGATGTGGCAGGCGTTCGAGGCGGAAGGCAAGACCGTCTTGCTGATTGACGAAATCGACAAGGCCGACATCGAATTTCCCAACGATCTTTTGCAAGAGCTCGATAAGATGGAGTTTTTCGTCTACGAGACCGGCGAAACGATCAAGGCCGTCAATCGCCCTATCGTGATCATTACCTCCAACAATGAAAAAGAACTGCCCGACGCTTTCCTGCGCCGGTGTTTTTTCCACTATATCCAGTTCCCCGACATGGAAACCCTTCGCAAGATTGTCGAGGTTCATCATCCGGGCATCAAGGAATCCCTGTTGTCCACAGCGCTGACACAGTTTTACGAAATTCGCGATCAACAGGGTCTGAAAAAGAAACCCTCAACCTCCGAGGTGCTCGATTGGTTGAAATTGCTGTTGGCCGAAGACATGGACGCGGCAGATCTGAAGAAAGACGGCAAAAGCGCGTTACCAAAGCTGCACGGCGCATTGTTGAAAAACGAGCAGGACGTGCACCTGTTCGAACGCCTGGCGTTCATGGCCCGTGCTCAAAAGTGACTGCGCCCTAACCTTTGCGCCACAATATTCATGTAGTGAAAACCAGCTCAACCTCGCTTGCACTTCACGGCATTTCTATTGTGGCGTACGCGTCACGCGGGACACATGCATGCCTTATTCGTTAATATTTTTCTCTCTTTTGACATTGTTGCTCCCTAGAATGACCGTGATGAGAGGCGACAACCAGCCTGTAATCAGCTCAAAAGGGCAGTCAGGCAGATGATGAACACGATTTGGGCACTGTTTGTGCGTAGAGCACCTCATAAATATTCGAAACTGTGCCAAACTCCATCTCGACTGCATGTCAGGGCCGGATCATGAAAGGGAGCTTTCTTTTTCCGCTGATCTTGGCTGTAAATGCCTGTGTGCCTGCTTCCCAGCCCGGGGTTGTCACCCGGGCGGCGATGGAACCCTCGATTTCGTCGCTTCCCCCGATGAAAAGTTTCGGCGCACACAGCCCCACGACAGTACCAAAATCCAACAACGATCTGTCGCTTGATTTCATCGAACTGGCGTTCCGGATGGAAAGCGGCAAGGATCTGAGCGTGCTCACCCGCTTTGAAGGGCCGGTCAGCATCAGGGTTACCGGTGCCCCGCCGCCGACTCTCAGGCCAGACCTTTCCCGTCTTATCAACCGGTTGCGGACCGAAGCTGGTGTAGATATCAGCCCGACCGACGCGCCCGGTGCGAATATTACCGTCGAAGCGGTGAGCCGGTCGAAAATCCGCAACGTGTTGCCACAAGCCGCCTGCTTTGTCGCCCCCAACGTCGGAAGCCTGGATGAATATAAAAGAGCGCGACGCTCGCCGCAAACCAACTGGTCATTGATGACCACGCGAACGCGAGTGGCGATTTTTGTGCCAAATGACGCCAGCCCCCAAGAAGTTCGAGACTGCCTTCACGAAGAAATCGCCCAAGCGCTCGGACCGCTCAACGACCTGTACCGGTTACCGGATTCCGTGTTCAATGACGACAATGTCCACACTGTCTTGACCGGTTTCGACATGATGATTTTGCGCGCCTTTTACGACCCCGCGCTCAAGTCGGGGATGTCACGCGGCCAGGTCGCCAACGCGTTGCCCGGAATTTTCGCCCGAATCAATCCCGGCGGCACATCGACACGGCCGCGTTTCGCAACCCGCACCCCGCGTGAATGGAACGCTGCGGTCCAAGGCGCGTTGGGGCCGGGGCGCACAGATGGGCAACGCCAGGACGCCGCCTATAGCGCCATCAAGATTGCGCAAAGCCTGGGCTGGCAGGATCACCGTCGCGCCTTTGCGCATTACGCGATGGGTCGTGCCCTCCAAAGCGGGGACGCCGAAGCGGCACACAAGCAATACCTTATGGCTGACCTGTTTTATTCGCGCAATCCCGGTACCGATTTGCACCGCGCGTACGTTGCCACCCAACTTGCGGCATATGCTATCTCCAAGGCCGACGGGGCCGAAGCGTTGCGCATTATCGGCCCGCACATCGAAACCGCACGCTACCGCGAAAACGCGGCTCTGCTCAGCACACTTTTACTACTGCGCGCCGAAGCGCTTGAACTGGAAAATCGCGCTGCGGAAGCTAAATTGGTGAGGGTGGACAGTCTTGGCTGGGCACGATACGGATTTGGTTCTGATTGGGCTGTGCGGGCCAAAATGCGCGAGATCGCGTCACTGAACCCGCTGAAATAGCAAGTAAAGCGGGCTAAAATGATTGTACTACTCTTCGCTATCGTCGGTGCATTGCTGGGGGGATATACCGCCCGCAAAAGAAACGGTAACCGCAAGGATATTGCGCAATATGCGGCAGGATATGCGATGGCATTTATCATCGTCGGTATGATCCTCACGGTAATCGTACACCGAACCCTCGCCGGGGCCTGATCGATGTTCCTACCGTTCTTTGAACAGCTGCGTCGTCACAAAGTGCCCGTTAGCATGCGCGAATTTCTCGCCTTTCTTGACGGAATGGCGGCCGGATTGGCAACCTATGATATCGATGCATTCTATTATCTCGCGCGCATCAGCATGGTCAAAGACGAACGCAATATCGATAAGTTCGATCAGGCCTTCGCGGCGGCGTTCAAGGGGCTGGAAAATATTTCCGTCGATGATGTCCTCGAAGCGGTTGATATCCCGCACGACTGGCTCGAGAAAATGGCGGAAAAACACCTCAGCCCCGAAGAAAAAGCCGAAATCGAAGCCGCCGGCGGCTTTGACAAGCTGATGGATACCTTGCGAAAACGTCTTGAAGAACAGAAAAAACGCCACCAGGGCGGGAACAAATGGATCGGGACAGCAGGCACGTCACCCTTCGGTGCCTACGGGTACAACCCCGAAGGGGTGCGCGTCGGCCAAGATAAGTCGCGCCACCAACGGGCCGTCAAGGTGTGGGACAAGCGCGAATTCAAGAACCTTGATGACACGGTCGAACTTGGCACGCGCAATATCAAGGTTGCCTTGAAACGCCTGCGCCGTTGGGCGCGCGATGGCGCAGATGACGAACTTGACCTAAGCGGTACCATCCGGGCAACCGCTGAACACGGGTATCTCGATGTCAAGACCCGCCCCGAGCGCCGCAATGCGGTGAAAGTGCTGTTGTTCCTTGACGTTGGCGGATCAATGGACCCCCACATCAAGACCGTCGAAGAGCTTTTCAGTGCAGCAAAAGCTGAATTCAAACACCTTGAATATTTCTATTTTCATAATTGCCTCTACGAAGGCGTGTGGCGCGACAACCGCAGACGATGGGCCGAACAACAAAGTACACTGGACGTGCTGCGCACCTATGGCCCTGATTACAAATGCATTTTCGTGGGGGATGCGTCCATGTCTCCCTACGAGATCGCCTACCCCGGCGGGGCCAGTGAACATTGGAACCCCGAAGCAGGGTCGGTCTGGTTGACCCGTGCCCGCGAACAGTGGAACAGCAGCCTGTGGATCAATCCAATCCCCGAAAAATATTGGCCCTACACCCAATCCATCAAAATGGTTCAGGAAATCTTCGGTAACGACGCGATGGTGCCGATGACCCTCGAAGGTTTAAGCCGCGGAATGAAGGCTCTGACCCGCTAGCCATAACAGGTACCCCGTCTGACACCGCCGTTCCACGCAGGACTACACCGTCTTGCGCCACCGCTTTCGTGACGGCGTTCACCCTTTTTCAAATACTCATCTTCCCTTGCCCTCAGGCCGGTCACCCCCGATATTGATGTGATGATACGTTTCCTCCCCATCCTGCTCGCCGTGTTATATGGGCTTGCAATGTATCGGTTTTCCGCATGGCGAACCGCCAAGGAGCTCGACCGCAAATCCACCGAACTGATAGACCCTGCCCTGCGGGAGATGAGCATGCGCATGGCGCGGGCGCTCGATATTCCCCGTATCAAGGTGCATATCTACGAGGTCGCCCCGGTCAACGGTCTGGCCGCGCCGGATGGACGGATTTTCATAACCCGTGGGTTTTATAACCAGTTCAAGGCTGGTGCGGTCACCGCCGAAGAGCTCGCCAGTGTCATCGCGCACGAGCTTGGACATGTCGCTTTGGGTCATTCTCGACGGCGGATGATAGACTTCTCGGGTCAGAATGCGATGCGCGCGGCACTGGGGATGGTGTTGGGCAGATTGATCCCCGGTATTGGCATATGGTTGGCGAACATGGTCACCACGATGCTTGCGGCGCGGCTTTCACGGGGCGACGAATACGAGGCAGACGCCTACGCCGCCGCACTGCTGACCAAGGCGGGGATCGGGGTCAGACCGCAGATATCGCTGTTCGAAAAGCTCGAAGCGCTGACCCAAAGCAACCATGGGACCGTGCCAGCATGGCTGATGAGCCATCCGAAGACCCAAGATCGGATCACCGCCCTGAAAGTATTGCAGAACCGCTGGGACAGCTAAGACAGCGCCTTTGCCAATCTGGGCATCCGCGCCTTTTTCAGCAGCGCGCGCGGGGTCCAGTCCTCGCCTGACAGTCGGTGCGCTTGGGCCGTGACGTCATTTGCCACCTGTTCGACGATTGTGCGATCTTTCAACCACAACGCATAGAGGTATCCGTCGGGGTCAATACGTTCCAATCCCTCTTCCGCCAGGGTATGTCTTGGAAAATCTTTTTTGTTCAGGGTCATGATCATATCGGCGCTGCCGCTTATCGCCGCCGCCAGCACATGAATGTCGTTTTCGTCCGGCAGGTACAGTCGCTGTTCCAGACCACTCCGAGGTTGAATTTCAGACTTTGGCCAGCCAGAACGAAGCAACGCGATTTCGGCACGGGCCCAGGTCTCTCCCTCGGGGCCGATCTTGATCGCGGCACGGGCCCATTCTTCTAAAATGCGGGGCGACCACAATGGGGTGAATGCGCCTTTGCCAGCCACCCCGATCAACATTTCGCGCATGACGGTCGGGTATAGCACACACGCATCAAGCAGAATGCGCCCCGGCATCAGAGACGAAAGAACAACGACTTGAGGTATCCGGTCTCGGCAAGCTGTGGAAGCTGTGGGTGATCGGGACCGGCAAACCCGGTGTGAAGCATCGCGGCGCGACGGCCTGCCCGACCTATGCCGCGCACCGAAGCGGTCCGAAACTGGGTCAGATCCACCGCATGCGAACAAGAGCACAACGCAAGAATGCCGTTTTCCGCGACCAACGGCGCAGCAAGTCGCGCGACCCTTTCATAGGCCCTCAGACCCGCGTCCAGGGCTGGCTTGCCCGGTGCAAACGCGGGAGGGTCGCAGATCACGACATCAAATTCGGCCCCTTCGGACCGCAACGCGGTCAGAACATCGAAGGCGTCGCCTTGGCGGGTGTCAAACCGGTCGCCGACCCCCATGGCATCGGCACCCTGCTGGGCCAACTCCAGCGCCGGAGCCGATCCATCCACAGCCAGTGCGGATGCCGCATCGTTTGCCAGGGCGGCCAGGGAAAAGCCGCCGACATGGGCGAAAACGTCCAGGACGCGTTTGCCTTTGGAAAGCTGCGCGGCGAACGCGTGGTTCGGGCGTTGGTCATAGAAGATTCCGGTTTTCTGCCCCCCGGTCAGATCAGCCATGTAGATAGCGCCGTTCATGCGCACCGGGACCGCCCCCTTGGGTGCTTCTCCATGCAAGACGCCGCTTACATCGTCCAACCCTTCCAGCGCCCGGGTGCGACCGGCGGCATTTTTCAGTACGTTTTTCACGCCGGTCTGTTCAATCAGCGCTGCCGTCAGCGTATCAAGATGAACATCGGCCCAGGCTGCGTTTGCCTGAATCACTGCCGTATCTCCGAACCGGTCAATCACCACTCCAGGCAATCCATCGGCTTCAGCGTGGATCAACCGATAATACGGCGCATCATACAGTTGATCACGAAGCTGGAAAGCCCGGTTGATATGGCCTTCAAACCAGCTCTGGTTCACCTCAGCCTCGGCGTTCTGGTCCAGCATCCGACAAAATATCTTTGAAAGCGGGTTTACCGCGACGATACCCATCACCTGGCGTGCGCTATCTTCCAGTACCGCAAGAGTACCGGGGGCCAACGCCTTGGTGCGTCGATCGACAACCATCTCATTGGCATAGACCCAAGGGAACCCATGACGGATGGCGCGCGCATTGGCTTTGGGCAGCAGGCGAACCACTGGCAAGTTATTCGGATCGGGTGAGGCGGTGGGGGAAAGAGGCGTTGTCATACTGACCCTGTAGTGGGTTCCGCTGTCTGGGGAAAGCTCAGAGTGTGACTTTTTCAAAAACCCGCCCTGACTGGCGGATAGCTGCTTTTCGGTCCGACTTTGCGTTACCGGCTCCGTGCGCAAGCGTGGGCTTGCTTACCTGCCTTCGACCCAAGTCTCGTGCTGGTCTGCGATCCCGGGTATCGCCCAACGACCCCGCATCGCTACCAGGCGTCAGGTCAGGAGAGTTCACCGGGCCAAGTTCGCGCCGACCGGCGAAAGGTTCGGAGCGTCATCGAAACCGAACGCCACCATACTGAAGCTTGATCGATCGACCAGACCGTTATCATTGTTGAATTCTGCCGCGGCGCAGCCAGAAGCCAATGCGCCCAAGACCAAAACAAAAATTAGTTTAGATGTTTTCATCGTTCTCTCTCTGTGCCGGATTGTCAGCGTTTGATTAACAATACCGGTTTTGACGCAAGATTAAGGCGGCATTTGGGCAAGAGAGTTTCACCGCCAAGGCATCATCAGGGAAATTTTGCACGCTATGGTCATAATTCAGTTTCTTTGACGGCTTTTCCAGCCGCCACGCCTGCGCGGAGCGGCGATGCTGACCAGCCCTTCTTCCAGAACCTCTGTCATCGGGTGATCGGGTGCGTTCGTACCATACTGCGCCAACATGTGACGGATGGTGCGGCCGGTTTCGGTCTCGAGCGGCAGGCTCAACGCCCAATCCAGAAATATCGTGCGGCATTCAGATTTGGTGATGCCTTCGATTTGATAGGATTCAAAGATCAGCCCTTTCGGGTCGTGCGCGTCGCCCTTGTTCATTGCTCGCTCTTTTCCGGATTAACCGCATAGGCCGCCAAACTGCTGTTTATGATATCGGCGGCTTGGCTATAGGTCTGTTCCAGATCCGCCTCGAACACGTCGAGATCGTTACAATTCAGCGCACGTGCCAGAAACGCAGCCCCCGCTTGCCCCAATGCATCACGTTGCAAGATCGCAGGCGACAACAGCCGTGTGGCCGACAGCAGGGACCAATAGGTGGCGTAAGCGTTTTTTAGCATTTCTGCTTGTTGTACCGTTATCACATCGTTGGCGGCAGCGGCGTCCAGACCCTGCGTGAGGTCCCACGCACCGATCCCCGACAACAGCGCCCCACCCTGTGCCAAAAGTTCGATATCCTGCATGCCGCCGGGTCCGTTCTTTGCATCCCAGATCCCACCTGCCCCCTTGGCTGCCGCAAGCCGCGTGCGCATATCCGCGACCTGGTGCAAAACCTGAAATCGGTCACGCGGCTGGCGCAGTATCTGTTCGCACAAAGCGCTGACGTCCTGCATCAAATCCTCGGGGCCCACAACGGGGTCGGCACGGGTCAACGCCAGGTGTTCCCAAACCCACGCCTGTTCCTTCTGGTAGGTTTCAAAGCTTGCCAGGCTGGTTGCGACCGGCCCCTGATTGCCGGACGGGCGCAGGCGCATATCGACTTCGTAAAGCTTGCCATGCGCCATCGGCGCTTTCATCGCGGTGATCATTGCTTGCGTTAGTCGCGCGTAATACTGACGCGTTGCCAACGGGCGTTTTCCGTCAGAATTTTCCACGCCGTCCGGATCATATATCACGATCATGTCAAGATCCGACGACGCGGTCAGCCTGCGTGCACCAAGCGACCCCATGCCAAGCAGAACCGCACCGCGCCCCGGAGGCGGTCCGTGGCGGCCCGAGAATTCCGCGATCACGATCGGCCACAATGCGCGCAGCACTGCCCTTGCAAGATCTGCATATTGTGTGCCGGTCGTGGGGGCATCGATCAACCCACGCAGGTGGTGCACGCCGACTCTGAAATGCCATTCTCGCGCCCATCTGCGGCAGGTATCAAGGCGGGCTTCGTAATCGCCTTCGGCCTCCAGCACCTCGGACAGGTTTTGCGCCAGTGCCTCCTCTCCGGGCCAATCGCTGAAGAAATCGCCGCCGATCACTGCATCGAAGACGCCGGCGTTACGTGACAGATGCGCCGCCAAAGCGGGCGATGTACTTACGATGTCGATCAGCAGGTCAGCCAGTTGCGGGTTGATCTTGAGCAGGGAAAACAACTGAACCCCGGCGGGCAAGCCGCCCAGGAAACCATCGAAAGCCAGCAAGGCCTCGGCCGGTTTGGTCGCCTGCGATAGCCGCGACAACAAGCCGGGCTTCAGTTCGGCAAAAAGTTCGGCCGCGCGGGGGCTACGCAGTGCGGGATAGCTAAGCCAACGGTCAAGAACCGCGCTATCAAAGGTCGATTCGTCCGGTTTTACCTTTGGTGTGTGCTGGCCCGAACCGGCGAAAAAGCCTTCGGTCAGATGGTGTACTTCGCTTAGTCTGCTGTGCAGATCGCTGCGCAGATCAGACACATCCATGTCCATCATCGCCGCCAATCGGCCAAAGCCTTCGTCGGTCTGCGGCAATGTATGGGTCTGCGCATCACGTACCATCTGGACACGGTGTTCGACGGTTCGATGGGCCCGATAGTGATCGGTCAAGGTGGCGGCCACATCATCCGGGACCCAGTTTTTTTGCGCCAGAATAGCCATGCTTTCACAGGTTCCGCGCAGTCTGAGTTCCGGGTCGCGCCCCCCCGATATCAATTGACGGGTTTGCGTGAAAAATTCGATCTCGCGGATGCCGCCACGGCCCAGCTTCATATTGTGTCCGGCCAGCGTTATGGGACCGCCAAGCCCCTTGTGTTCGCGAATGGCAAGCCGCATGTCATGGGCATCCTGAATCGCCGCGAAGTCCAGATGTCGCCGCCATACGAAAGGACGCAATGCCGTCAGAAACCGGTCTCCGGCATCGATATCGCCGGCTGCGGGGCGCGCCTTGATATAGGCCGCTCTCTCCCACGTGCGCCCGAGACTTTCATAATAACGCTCTGCCGCTTCCATCGCCATGCAAACCGGCGTGACCGCAGGATCGGGACGCAGCCGAAGATCGGTGCGGAACACATAACCGTCCCCGGTCAGGTCATTCAGCAGCCCGCTCATCGCGCGGGTCGCACGGACAAAGGCGGTGCGGGCATCATGAAAGTCGGATGGATCAAACCGGCTTTCATCGAATAGGCAAATCAGGTCGATATCAGAAGAGTAGTTCAACTCTGCCGCGCCCATCTTGCCCATCGCCAGCACCGTCATGCCTGCCCCGCTTTCGGCATCAATCTCTGACATGCCCGGCAGTTTTCCGCGTTTGATCTGGGTGCGAAGCGCCGAGGTCAGCGCCGCACTGCAAGCAGCATCTGCGAGCCTTGTCAAAATACCGGTAACCTGCTCAAGCGGCCACGCGCCGGCGAGATCGGCCAGGCCCGTCATCAATGCCACGCGCCGCTTGGCTTGGCGCAACTGCTGCGCCAGCTGGTCCGGGGGGACTTCTGCCAGGCGGGAAATCACTGTATGAACCGCCGCTTCAGGGTCGGTGAAGGCCGCCGCACACCAGTCGGTTTCCTTTTGCATGAGACCTAGCAGGTACGGGGACGTCGACCCGGCCCCCGCGACCAGTTCAGACAGTTCCGGTGCCAGATCCGGGAACAGGGCCCGCGCATCCTGGGCCTGTTCAGACTGAAAGATGCGCGGCGTACGGGTCAGCTGGCTGGCGAGTGTTGTCATATCCCTAGCATTCGCTGGTAATAATGGGCAGGTCAATGGGGCTGTATGGGTGCGCGAACCCGTCCTGTAGCGAAAAACGCCTTTGTATGTAAAAAAGATTCACATAGGGCCTTGCAAACCGTGTGACGAATGATGATCTAGTTCAATGTGAAAGGCATTCACATTGCCACACACCGGACCGGCCCGCAGTGTTCTGGGCCATCACACTTTGACCGAAAGGTAACTTGATGTCACAAACCTATGCACCTGCTTTCGCCACTGGCCGCAACTGGCTGGGTCGCGCCGAAGACTTTCTGGACGCCCGCGGTAAAGCCGCTTGGATCGCCGCCATGGTCGTCGGTTTTATCGCCTTCTGGCCTGTTGGCCTCGCCCTTCTCGCTTACATGATCTGGAGCAAACGCATGTTTAAATCTTCATCCTGTGCCAAACGCAGCACCGTCCGCAACTTTGGCAGCCGTTCGACAGGCAACGCGGCGTTTGACGCCTACAAAGCCGACACCCTGGCGCGCCTGGAAGAGGAACAAAGCAACTTTGAAGCGTTTCTAGCCCGGCTGCGCGAAGCCAAGGACAAAGCCGAGTTTGACCAGTTCATGGCCGAACGCGCACCAAAGGACCAGGACGCGCAAACATCCTGAACGACCTGAACCGCCTTCGCCCCCCGACTATCCGGGGGGCGCAACCATCCAATGATGCAGGAAACAAGATGACACTGACGCCAGATCCTGACAGCCAGCCGGAATTTTACAGTGGCATCCCTACCAAGCGTTTGCTGGCTTGGGTGGTCGATGCTGTGTTGATACTGGTGGCAAGCCTTGTCGTGCTACCGTTCACGGCCTTCACCGCTCTTTTTTACTTCCCGATCCTTCTTCTTATGATCGGTTTTTTGTATCGTTTCATCACCCTGTCGAGAGGTTCCGCCACCTGGGGCATGCGCCTGATGGGGATGGAGCTTCGTACTTCGAGAGACGAGAAATTCGACACCGCAACCGCGTTCGCCCATACACTGGGCTACACGGTAAGCGTAGGAATGATGCCGCTTCAGCTTATTTCGGTGGTTTTGATGGGTACCACCGCGCGGAACCAAGGGTTAAGTGACCTGATCCTGGGAACTGTCCCCTTGAACTGTCGCCGCGAAAACTAACTAAAGTCAAAAGTTGGGCTTGGCGTATTTTTCCGCTATTGTTAGTCTTGCCCAAGCAACGACGGATCATCATGCGCCATACTCTTCCCATAGCCCCACAATTCTATGTGACAGCCCCCCAACCCTGCCCCTATCTCGAGGGGCGGATGGAGAGAAAGCTGTTTACGGCTTTGCAGGGCGAAGCTGCCACAAGATTGAATGACAGCCTGTCAGGCCAGGGCTTTAGACGATCGCAAAATGTGCTGTATCGCCCGTCCTGCGCCGATTGTTCGGCGTGTTTGTCTGCGCGCATAAACGTGGCTGATTTTGTCGCCAGCAAAAGCCAGAAACGTACGATCAAGCGCAATAGTGGTCTGTTGCGCCGGGCGACGTCGCCCTGGGCCACCGAAGACCAATATGAACTGTTCCGACGCTATCTGGATAGCCGTCACGCCGATGGCGGCATGGCAGACATGGATGTGTTCGAATTCGCCGCGATGATCGAAGAAACCCCGATCCGCAGTCGCGTCATCGAATATTCAGATGCCAAAACCAAAGATCTGATCGGCGTTTGCCTTACGGACGTGTTGGGCGACGGTGTTAGTATGGTTTATTCATTCTACACCCCCGACCGCCCGCAAAATGGCCTGGGGAATTATATCATCCTCGACCATATCGAAATCGCCCGAAACGCGGGGTTACCGTATGTCTATCTTGGCTATTGGGTGCCGGGCAGCCAGAAAATGGGATACAAGGCCAAATTCTCGGGGCTTGAGGTGTATATTGGTGGATCTTGGCAAAAGGTTCGCAGCCCAAACGCGTTTTCGACGGACGATCATCCCTTGAACACGGCCCCCATTGCCGAACAGGTGGCCAACATCGCACTGCCTGATCTAAGTCAAAGCAACCACTGACCCTGTGTAGGTCGCTCCAGCGCTGGCTGGCTGGCTTCCCGAGAGGCCAGCCGCGTGGCGATCACAACTCTTTATTTTGATCCATAAACGTAACAAGGGCACCCCCAGGGGTGCCCTTGTGCATGATACGTGTCGAACCGTGCCGGAAGTTAGTTGGGGATCAGGTCCGGCACAATCGTGACGATGGCCGGAAACATCCACAACAGGGCCAGCGCACCGACCTGGATCAACACAAACGGGATGATACCACGGTAAATATGCGCGGTGGTCACGCTCGCCGGGGCCACCCCGCGCAGGTAGAACAGCGCAAAGCCAAACGGCGGTGTCAGGAAAGACGTCTGCAAGTTCACCGCGATCATGATGGTTACCCATTTGGGGTCGAACGTTCCGCCATAGATCACCGGTCCGACAATGGGAATGACGATGTAGATGATCTCGAGGAAATCCAGAACAAAACCCAGCACAAAGAGCACCAGCATCACGATCAAGAAGACTGTCAGCTCGTTATCAAAACTTTTCAGCCACTGCTGGATGTAGTGTTCGCCGCCAAACGAGATCACCACCAGGTTCAGCAACTGCGAGCCGATCAGGATGGTGAACACCATCGACGTAACCTTGGCAGTTTCGCGGACCACCGGGCTAAGCACGCCGGACGTGTACAATATCCAGCACGAGAACAGCAGTCCGAACACGGCGTAGAGATATGCCCCATAGGCCACAAAGAATGCGAACCAGCTTTCAAAGCTCACGCTTTCCTGGTTGATCCGAAGGTCAAAGTTGACCCCGACCAGGATGCTTATCAGGATCGCCAGGGTCGACCAGATGATGATCTTGGGCGAACGGTCCATGTCTTTCAACTTGCGATAGGCCGCCAGCATGATCGCCCCACCGGCACCAAGAGCCGCCGCCGGGGTCGGGTTGGTGATCCCACCCAAGATGGAACCAAGCACCGCAACGATGAGCACAAGCGGCGGGAATACCACCCGGATCAGTTCGTTGGTCGCGCAGCGTTTAAGGCCGTAAACCACACCATACATGATCGCCACAAACGGAAGCAGCATCAGCAAGACCAAAGTACCCGATGATGTCGTCGGACTGATCAGCACAATGTCTACCAAGACCGCGAGGACCAGTCCGATTGCACCTATAATCAGTGGCCGCGCGTCCGACGACGGCGATACGCCGCGCGCCGTCGTCAAGACCAGCGCCAGCATCACCAGGATGATCGCCATACCCGTACCGATCGGGGCGGCTGCGGCGACCTTGTCGGCTTGCTTTTGTTCCAGCGCGGTTTCGGAAAGCTTTTCGCTGGCCTGCTGGCCACCCGCGGCCTCAATCGCGGCCTGCTCTGCTACTGCCGTGTCCCACGCGTCTTGCCCGTGCAGATCAATCATCGCAGCCTTGCATTCATCACCGACATTCGTGCGCAGGCTCGCACCGGCACCGATGTCGCTAAAGCTTGAAACGACGGTGGATTGACTGCCGACAATGTTCAGGTTGCCCAGAACAATTGTCCCCACGATCAACAGGATCGGCAGGCCAAGCAACCAGGTAAAGCCTTCACCGCGCGTGATGGGTTCGGCGTTCGTTGCCCCCATCGGAACAGCAGGTGCCTTTTCCGGATTCATCAAAGCATAGACAAAAGCGTAAAGTGCATAAAGCAGAGCGAGCATGATCCCAGGCAGCAACGCTGCTTGGAACAATGTCCCGACTGACACCACGGCTGGTTGACCAAGATACGTCAAAGCATCGGTACAACCCACTGAACTTGCTCGGGCTTCTTGCGCGGCGGAATAGAGATCGCCCGCCAATGTTCCAAGCAAAACGATCACGATCGATGGTGGAATGATCTGACCCAACGTGCCGGACGCCGCGATAACACCCGTCGCAATTTCAGGAGAGTAGTTATTGCGAAGCATCGTCGGCAGCGCCAGCAAACCCATTGTCACGACTGTTGCGCCGACAATCCCGGTCGAGGCGGCGAGAAACGCACCGACCACAACGATCGAAACGGCCAATCCGCCGGGCAGCGGCCCGAACACCCGCGCCATGGTGGTCAGCAGGTCATTCGCAATTTTCGACCGCTCCAGGGTAATGCCCATCAGCACGAACATCAAAACGGCCAGCAATGTCTCAATGGATTGGCCGGCAAGTACCCGTTCGTTCATCCTGTTGACGATAAAGCTTACGTTTCTATCCAACGCGACTTCCCACCCTTGTGGGAATACCGATTCAGCGATGCGTGGCAAGTCGGGATAGCGGAACACCGATACCGCATCATTTGGAACACCCGAATTCACCAAATCACGGTACGCCTGTGATGACTGATCAATCGCCTGGTGCACCAACAAACCGGCGCTATCGAGCGCGGCGATGATACCGAAGGAAATGATACCAGCCCCGCCGATGGCAAAAGCCACCGGGAAGCCAGAAAGAATGCCGCCGAACAGACAGGCAAAAACAATTATCAGGCCAATTTCGACCCCGTCCAGACCAAGTAGCATGGGACGCCCCTTAAATTAGTGTGTGCCCTCATAGGCTTCTTCGCCCTCGCCCAACGTATCGCGGTCGAGATATTTATCTTCGCTTTCCGGCCCTTCACGGAACTCTAACAAAGCGCGGTAAAATGTTGATATCGCTTGCAGAATTACCATGACACAGAATGCGCAAAGCAGGATTTTGAACAAGAAATACCCATTGAACCCATTCGGAGAAAACCCGATGGTTTCCACATTCCATTTCAACAGCCGTGATTTGCGCAATAGCAGGTCAAGCCGATCAGACGCAGACGGGTTCGGCGTTACCAAATGGCGCCAGAGGAAAAACCAGCCATATAACCACGTTACAATGGCGAACGGGATCATGAAGAACATCGCGCCCAGCATGTCTATTACCCGCTTGGTGCGGAACTTTGCCCCGGCATAAAACAAATCAACGCGAACATGCCCGCCCTGGACAAATGTATATGCCACACAAAGAGTGACCACCAACGCGTTGAAAAGCTTTAACTCTTCGGCGAACCAGCTGATATCGAACTGGAGAGGGATGCCGAAACCGACCGATATGTCGGGGCGGGTAAAGATACGTTGCATGAAGACGATGATGATCTGCTGCAAGACCATCAGCAAACCGGCCCAGGCAAAGAACCGGCCAGTCGCATTGGCAAACCCTTCCAGTCCCCGAACGCACCCCCACATGAACCGCCGGCTCCAGATGCCGAAGGCTGTAACGATCAGCAATCCGATCAGGAGCACGAAAAACAGTTCGACTGACGCCCCGTAATAGATGAACCGCATCAAGGATTCTTTGTTCGACCAATCCAGCCACATTCCCGGGTTCAGGAGAGCGGCAAAGAAGTTGTAAAACGCCTCGAGAACGTTGCCGAAAAAGAAGTTCACAAGATTGCCATCTTGAAACTGATCCAAACAGCTTATCTTTGCGCCTTCCGCCGCGCGGAAAAATCCTGCGCAAACTGCATCTTCTGCCATTAATCCCCCCTCTCACATGCCCTGCTGTTCACGCGGGCTTAATGCGAAAAATCATTCAAAGCCCCCGGCGCGCCAAGGGACGAAGTCGCAAACAGGGGCCACCCGAAAGCGGCCCCTGTTCAAGGTCTGTTCTAAACTTATGCTTTGCCCAAAACGCGCTGGCGCTGTTCGACGTAATAGGCATCCGATTTCGACAGCCATTCAGCCGAGGACGCCAACGATGCTTCGAAGCTGTTGCGGATGTCGGCAAACAGCGTGTCATCCATGTTCTCGTCCATGACCTCTTTCGAAGCCGCACCGAATGCATCCCAGACATCATCGGGGAACTGCATGGTTTTCACGCCCTGCTGCTGCAGGCGCGCCAAGGCGGCACCGTTGTTGGCCAGTGTTTCGGCCAGACCGGTGTGCGTGGTTGCCATTGACGCGTATTCGATGATCTTTTGCTGCGCTGGTGTCAGGTCGTTGAACACGTCGAGGTTGACCGAAGCGGTCAGGCCCGAACCTGGCTCGTGGAAACCAGCGGTGTAGTAGATCTTCGCGACTTCCTGGAAACCCGCGCGTTCATCCGCGAACGGACCAACCCACTCCAGCCCGTCGAGCGCACCCGAGGACAGCGCCTGGTACAGTTCGCCACCTGGGATGTTCTGAACGGACGCGCCCAGTTTACCCAGAACCTTGCCGCCCAGACCGGGCATGCGGAATTTCAAGCCGTTGAAGTCAGCGGCAGAGTTGATTTCCTTGCGGAACCAGCCGCCCGATTGCGAACCGGAGTTGCCAGCCAGGAACATCTTCATGTTGAAGATTTCACCGATCTGGTTGTGCAGGTCATGACCACCGCCGTGCAGGTACCAGTTTGTCAGCTCTTGCGCTGTGCCACCGAATGGAACGGCGGTGAAATAGGCCAGCCCGGGGTGCTGACCGATGAAATAGTAATCAGCCGCGTGATACATATCAGCCTGACCCGAAGAAACCGCGTCAAACACTTCGAAGGCGCCAACCAGTTCACCGGGGGCCTTTTTTTCAATGGTCAGGCTACCGTCGGACATCTCGTTGACCATGTTGTTCAGGTAGGTCGCTGCGTCATCAAGCACCGCAAAACCGCGGGGCCAAGCGGTAACCATGGTCAACGTGCGCTTACCTTGCGCGTAGAGCGGTGCGGCGAGTGTGGTCGCGGCAGCGGCTGTACCGCCTAGTGCGGATGTCTTCAGAAATGAACGACGGTCCATATGGATACTCCTCCCGAGTATACAGTGCCCGTACGTCAACCGCGCACGGGTCGTTTCAAGTGTGGGGGACATTATCGTATACTGATGACATGGAAATACCCATAACTGCGTAGTGGTCGCGATTAGGCTGATAAAAAAGCACGGTTAAACGCCAAATAGTACAACCATTTAGGGAAATTTGTTACCACAAGTAGAAAGACCGGCGTCCCTGTCCTTTGACTTGTCGTCAAATCAGACTAAGAGAATCGGATGCAGAACTTGCGCGCACGATTTGCCCTTACCTATGCCCAAAAGCTGACGTTGCTGGCGGCGGTGCCCTTGGTATTGGCTGTTGCTGCCATCGCCTTTGTAGTCGCGTTACAGGCCAAGGCGCTTGCCCTTCGGGAGATAACAACGCTTGAAACGGAATTGTTGAATGCCAAGAAGGTCGAGCTGCGTAACTACGTTACTCAGGCGCGTAACGGTTTCTATTTTGTTTACGGTTCCGCTTCACCTGATGACACGGCCGCCAAGGCAAGGGTCGCACAAATACTCGCTGCCATGATTTATGGGGAGGAAGGCCAGTTTTTCGTCTATGATTATGACGGGACGGCTTTGGTCAGCCCCAGAGAGACAGACAGGATCAATGGAAACTTTGCCGGTGAGAAGGACAGCCGCGGTACCGCCGTGGTGGATGAGTTGATCGAGATCGCGCGCCAAGGTGGCGGATATCATACATATCTGTGGCCCAAGCCATCCACTGGGGAAGAGGCGCAGATGATTACCTATGTAACGTCGTTTCCCAGCTGGCAATGGGCAGTGGGCACAGGGGTGTTCATAGACGATGTGCTTGCCAGTGTGGCAACCGCGCGGTCGGATGTGCTGGCGCGGGTTCAGCGGACGTTCCTGTATATTGGTGTCATCACTGTCGCTGCTTTGTTGCTGGTGTTCGGCACCGGGATGTTCGTCAACCTTCGGGAACGCCGCCTTGCCGATGCGAAGCTCAAAGAGCTTACCCAGAGAGTTTTTGATGCTCAGGAAGAAGAACGCGGTCGCGTCGCCCGGGAACTGCATGATGGGATCAGCCAGATACTTGTCGGCGTCCGCTACGCGCTTGAAAACACACGGCGCAGATTGGAACGCGGGGACCCTCGCGCAGCCGAACCGTTGGCCAAAGGCATCGATAGTCTGGGGCAAGCGGTGTCAGAGGTTCGCAGGATCAGCCGCGATCTGCGCCCGGGCATTCTGGATGATCTTGGGTTGGGTCCGGCTTTGAAAACTCTTATTGAACAACACTCCAGCCGGACCGGCGTCAAATGCAGTTTCAACACGGTGGTGTTTCGCAACAGATTGGACGACGACGCCAAAATCGCGCTGTACCGTATTGCCCAGGAAGCGTTGACCAATATCGAACGCCATGCCTGCGCCACCGAAGTCAAGGTAGACCTGCGCGGGCACCGCCAAGGTGCGACGCTGGTGATTTCGGATAACGGATTGGGAATCGCGAAAAACAACACATCGGGTGGCTTGGGCTTGCGCAATATGCAAGAACGGGTAGAGCAGCTCGGCGGGACGTTGCAGCTTCAGGCTTCGGCCCGCACCGGCACACAAATTACCGCAACGGTACCGCTTAGCCATATGCTGCCACCCGAATCCAAACGCCCTGCCCTGACCTGACCTGAGGACCAACGATAAAATGTCTGATGCCATCGAAACCAAAACGATTAATGTCATGATCGTGGACGACCACCCAATGGTCGCGGAGGGTATCCAGTCAATTTTGGAAAGCTATGACGATATTCACGTTGTGGGCTGCCTGAGCAACGGGCGCGCGGCCATAGACTCGTTCGAGAGCCTGAAAGCTGACGTGATATTGATGGATCTCAACATGCCTGAGCTTGGCGGGCTATCCGCAACCGAGATCATGCTGGAACGGTGCCCCGGTACCCGTATCGTCATCCTGTCGATGCACGATAACCCCGAATACATCTCCATGGCGCTGAGCCACGGCGCGATGGGGTATATTCTCAAGGACGTGCCCACCGACGAGATCAAGCTTGCAATCGACACAGTGATGAGAGGCGAAAAATACCTCTGCACCGGGGCAAAAGGTTCGCTGGATCCTAAGCCCGGCACCCGCGAAACCCTGACAGAACGCGAACAGACGATCCTTTTGCAACTGGCACAGGGAAAATCCAACAAGGCCGTTGCACGAGATTTGGACATTTCGGTCCGTACGGTCGAAACCCACCGAAAGAACATCAAACACAAGCTTGGAATCTCGTCCACGGCCGGCTTGACGCGCTATGCGTTGGAACATGGCGTGTTGCAGGGAACCGGGGTGCGACTCTAGCCGCTGATACCGCAAACGCGCCGTAATTTCGAGAATGCTCCAAAACCCGGACGGCTTGCGCAATAAATGGAAAGAAAATACCGCGGCCACGATACTTTTTTATAAAATTGGGCATTGACGCCCCTTTGCCCCCCTCATAATGTCCCCAGACGTAAGAAGGAGCCTTGGGCTATGACTGGACTAGTCGTCATTCTAGGATATACGCGCATGGGCCGGTAACGGCAGACCATATCAGTCACCATGCGCCCCCGTCAAAACCGGGGGCTTTTTTTTGCGCTACGATAAAATTTGACTTTGACCTAAACCACCGCCTGACGGAGCACCAAGATGACACGTAAAATGACCGGAGCGAAGATGATCGTTCAAGCCCTGATTGATCAGGGTGTCGATACCGTATTTGGCTATCCCGGCGGCGCGGTGCTACCGATCTATGACGAGGTGTTTCAGCAAAACAGCATCAAACACGTGCTGGTGCGTCACGAACAAGGGGCGGTGCATGCCGCCGAAGGCTATGCGCGCTCGACCGGCAAACCGGGCGTTGTTCTTGTAACCTCGGGCCCGGGTGCCACCAATGCGGTGACCGGCTTGACGGATGCCTTGCTCGACTCCATTCCGCTGGTTGTTCTGACGGGACAGGTGCCAACGTTCATGATTGGCTCTGACGCGTTTCAGGAAGCCGATACCGTGGGCATCACCCGCCCCTGCACCAAACACAACTGGCTTGTCAAAGATACCGACAAGCTGGGCGGCGTCCTGCACGAAGCGTTTCACGTGGCCACCAGCGGTCGCCCCGGCCCGGTTCTGGTAGACATCCCCAAAGACGTGCAGTTCGCGACCGGCACCTATACCCCTAAGAAACCATCGACGTCGCATTATCAGCCGCCGGTAAAAGGCGACATGGAAGAGATCACCGAATTGGTTTCGGCGATCGAAAATGCCAAACGCCCGGTTTTTTACACCGGCGGCGGCGTCATCAACTCCGGCCCTGCGGCTTCGCAGCTTTTGCGTGAACTGGTCGATGGAACGGGCTTTCCGATCACCTCTACCCTGATGGGGCTTGGCGCTTATCCGGCGTCGGGAGACAAATGGCTGGGAATGCTGGGGATGCACGGGCTTTACGAGGCGAACATGGCGATGCACGACTGCGATCTGATGATCAACATCGGCGCACGTTTCGACGACCGGATCACCGGCGTTGTCGACATGTTCAGCCCGAAATCGAAGAAAGCGCATATCGACATCGACCCGTCGTCGATCAACAAGATCATCCGCGTCGATATCCCCATCGTTGGCGACGTAGGCCATGTGCTTGAAGACCTGCTGAAGGTCTGGAAATCGCGCGGCCGCAAGACGAATTCGGAAGCCGTTGGAAAATGGTGGAAGCAAATCGAACAATGGCGTGCGGTAGATTGTCTGAAGTTCGAGCAAAGCGGCAAGATCATCAAACCGCAATACGCGCTCTCTCGGCTTGAGGCGCTGACCAAGAAATACAACCGTTACATCACAACCGAAGTCGGCCAGCACCAGATGTGGGCGGCGCAATACCTCGGGTTTGAAGATCCGAACCGCTGGATGACCTCTGGTGGGCTGGGGACCATGGGCTATGGCTTCCCTGCGTCCATCGGCGTGCAAATGGCGCATCCTGACGCGTTGGTCATCAACGTTGCCGGCGAAGCATCCTGGCTGATGAACATGCAGGAGATGGGCACCGCGATGCAGTACGGCCTGCCGGTGAAACAGTTCATTCTGAACAACGAACGCCTCGGCATGGTCCGCCAGTGGCAAGAGCTGCTGCACGGCGAACGCTATTCCCAAAGCTGGTCTGAATCCCTGCCCGATTTCGTCAAGCTTGCCGAAGCCTTCGGGGCCAAGGGTATCATCTGTTCGGACCCCGACGATCTGGACGACGCGATCATGGAGATGCTGGAGTATGACGGGCCGGTGATCTTTGACTGTCTGGTGGAAAAACACGAAAACTGCTTCCCGATGATCCCGTCGGGCAAGGCGCATAACGACATGATGCTGGCCGGTGTCGATACACAGGGTGTGATCGACGCCAAGGGATCGGTCTTGGTCTAAGCCGCGAACGGCACAAGGAAACACATCGGCGCGGAGTCGCGCGCCGAGATTGAACAAATCTTAGAAGGACAGTGTCATGTCAGCCCTAAAGATCAAAAAAGGCTCAAACAGCCATTCTGCCTATAACCTACGTCCCAATTTCTCGGATGTGATCGAACGCCACACGCTGGCCGTACTGGTCGAGAACGAACCCGGCGTGCTGGCGCGCGTCATCGGTCTGTTTTCGGGCCGTGGATACAACATCGACAGCCTCACCGTGGCAGAGGTCGACCACACCGGTCACCTCAGCCGCATCACCATCGTTACCTCGGGCACGCCGCAGGTGATCGAGCAGATCAAGGCGCAGCTGGGGCGGATTGTACCGGTGCACGAGGTCCATGACCTTACCGTCGAAGGTCCTTCGGTTGAACGTGAACTGGCGATGTTCAAGGTAAATGGTACAGGCGACAAGCGGGTCGAAGCGTTGCGTCTTGCCGACATTTTTCGCGCCAACGTCGTTGACAGCACTTTGGAAACGTTCGTTTTTGAAATCACCGGTGCGCCGGATAAAATTGACGCTTTTGCCGATTTGATGCGCCCCTTGGGGTTAACCGATGTTGCGCGTACGGGGGTCGCGGCGCTGTCACGCGGGAATTAGGCCGCTTAGGCGTGCTTTATCTGGGCAGAGAGCGTCGGCACCGGAGGCTGGGCCGAGAAGTGAAGAACCTGGCCGCGTCTTTCAGCAGCGCGTGACAGACTGCCGTGATGGCGCAGCTTCTCGGTCAATTCCAGATTGGCTTTTTCACGGATCAACTTAGGATTGCGTGCTTTGCGTACTTTGGCATCAAGATAAACGTCGAACTGAACAAGGTCCCCCGCACCAAACATGGGTTCGGCATTTTCATCCACAGCCTCTTGGTTGTGAAAAAAGACAAGATCGCCGTGATCTTCACACCAGAAAACCGCTTTCTTTTCTTTGACGCTACTCCAAATAACCACTCCGTACATTTGTGCGGCTCCTCAAAAAAAATTCCGAATTTGTAAATATAATTGCGGCATTTCAACAGTTTGTCGATGTTGTTACAATTTGATTTTGTGTCACCTGGGTTGCAATTTGACGCTAGTTAGCGTCACCTCCGGCAGATGCTTGATCAATGAGCTTGCAAAGTAGGTCGAATCCGAGAAGGTTTGAATTATGCTATCTGCAATTGAAAGCGTCACATGAATACCCCCGCCGAGATCAGAAACATATTCGGTGCGAATTTATCGGTGCTGTCCAAGGATTATGAATCTGTCACTGCCTTGGCGCTTGAACTTGGCATTAACCGCACACAATTTAATCGCTATCTGTCAGGCGAGAGTTTTCCAAGGCCTGATGTCTTGGCGCGTATATGTGATTTCTTCAAGGTGGATGCGCGTATCTTGCTGGAACCGTTGGTCACCGAAGAATCCGAAAGTTCGTACAGCTCGCTCGCGCCATTTGTGAACGATTATTTCGTTTCCGGCAGACGTCGCCTGCCCGAGGACGTGTTCCCCAGCGGGTTTTACAAATTCTCACGTCGAAGCTTTATTGAACCAGATCTTTTTATCATCGGCCTGGTTTTTGTGTTTCGAGAAGATCAAAACACCTTTTTGAAAGGCTACGAAACCAGCACGGCCGTGCGGATGCAAAGCTTGCCGACGACACGCGAAGTTCGCGAATTTCGAGGTATCATCTTGCAACAAGAGGAAGGGATCGCGATCATCGCCTCGCGCAAACGTGCGATGACGTCGTCGTTCAACTACCTTCACCGCGTGGCGTCATTCGACAACAATTTTTGGGTCGGATACATTACCCGGACTGTACCGGAAAGCCCGGTTGATCTGCGCGTAACCCGGCTGGTTTATGAATACATACCGCAAAACACGTCGTCAGTGTTGCAAGCTGCCAGAGCCAAAGGTTTTTACACGATAGACCAGCTTGCACCGTTCCACCGACGCCTGCTCCGCCCTGATGTTCAGTTCGCGTGACAGCTACGCGAACTCTGACCTGTCTGCCACGCCCAACCGCCCGGCCAGGCGTGGCTGCTCGCGCCGCCTAGCTCAGCTCAGGGTGGCGCTGACCGGGCCAATTCGTCGCGTCATGCCATTCCTGGGCGAGTTGCAATAAAAGCGTGTCACTGCCCTGACGGCCGATAAGCTGGATACCGCCGGGCAAACCGTTTTTGTTGAAACCAGCCGGAATGTTGACGACCGGTAGCCCGATTAGCCCTGCCGGAACAACCACTTGCATCCAGCGGTGATAGGTATCCATCTGCCGACCGGAAATTTCGGTAGGGTATTCCTGATCAACCGGAAATGGCCAAAGCTGTGCCGAGGGCAGAACCAGCACATCAACAGTATCGAAAAGAGCGGCCGCACGGCGAAACCATTGCGACCGCACGACGCTGGCATTATGGACTTGCATCGCCGAAAACGCTAACCCGCGTTCGATCTCCCACTGGGCGGATTTTTTCAGATGTTTGCGCTGGTCGGGATTGTTGAAGACTGATTCCAGACCAGAGGCTACGGAAAAGGACCGCAAGGATATCCAGCTTTCCCACATCGTTTCGGCGTCGAAAGGGGCTTCTGTATCCTCGACCTTGTGGCCCAGTCCTTCAAAACCCGACAAGGCGTCAGAACACAAATCCAGTATTCCGTCAGCGACCGGGAACGCTCCGTTCCAATCCCCCAACCAACCCAGTTTCAGCCGGTGAGGCATGGAGTTCAACGCAGGCAAACTTGCTGATGGGGTCCGTCCCAACGGCTGGCAGGGGTCCACTCCGGTCATGGTGTCGAGCAATGCCGCCAAATCGCGCGGGTTTCGGGCCATCGGCCCCGACGTCGCGAGCTGATGCAGATACATATCCCCCTCGGGTTCGGCAGGCACGGTGCCCCAGCTGGGGCGCATGCCGTAGACGTTGTTCCAACCAGCCGGGTTGCGAAGGCTGCCCATCATATCCGACCCGTCTGCGATGCTCAGCATACCGGATGCCAACGCCGCAGCCGCCCCCCCAGAAGAGCCGCCCGCTGACCGGCTCAGGTCATATGGGTTGCGTGTTGCGCCATGCACCGGGTTGAATGTGTGACTGCCCAAACCGAATTCCGGCGTGTTGGTCTTTCCGATGACAATCGCGCCCGCGGCTTTGATCCGCGCAACGAACAGGCTGTCGTTTTCCGCAATGCTGCCGGCGAAAAGCGGCGAACCTTTCGACGTTGGCAAGCCTTTGGCGTCGGAAAGATCCTTGATCGCTATCGGGATACCGTGCAGCCACCCGCGACGTCGTCCCGCATCCGCCGCCCTCGCCTGATCCAGCAGAACATCGCGCGCTACCATGGATACGATCGCGTTCACACGTCCGTTGACCGCCTCGATCCGATCTAGTGTAGCCTCCATAAGCTCCACCGCGCTCAGGCTGCGGTTTGCCAGCGCTTCCGATTGCGCCAACGCACCCATGTCCAGTAAATTCATCAATGCACCCTCCATTTGCGCCCATCAGACGCAAGGACGGGTAAGTATACAAGACCCTGGTGGTGCAAAAGCGCAGTTACCGGAAAGCCGTCACCCTTCCTGGGCCTCAGCGCGGCTTTTCCCGGATACCGCCAACGCCAGCGCAGCCCCCATCAAGCCATCCAAATCACCGTCCAGAACACCTTTGGTGTCCGAGGTTTCGTAATTCGTCCGCAAGTCCTTCACCATTTGATAGGGCTGCAAGACATATGATCTGATCTGGTTACCCCACCCGGCATCGCCTTTATTTTCATGGGCTTCGTTGATGGCCGCATTCCGGCGGTCAAGTTCCATCTGATACAATCGGGATTTCAGTGCCTTCATTGCGATGTCACGGTTTTGGTGCTGCGATTTTTCAGAGCTCGTGACCACGATACCGGTGGGATGGTGGGTGATGCGAACGGCAGAATCCGTGGTGTTGACGTGCTGCCCCCCCGCCCCTGATGACCTATAGGTATCGACGCGGATATCGCTTGGGTTCACCTCGATATCGATGTTGTCATCTACGACCGGATAAACCCAAATCGAGGTAAACGAAGTGTGGCGCTTTGCAGCGGAATCAAAAGGGCTGATTCTGACAAGACGGTGAACGCCGGACTCCGATTTCAACCATCCATACGCGTTGAGCCCGCTGATCTTGTAGGTCGCCGATTTTATGCCGGCTTCTTCACCCGGGCTTTCGGACTGTAGTTCAACCTTATAGCCCTTCTTTTCAGCCCATCGAACGTACATGCGCGACAGCATATTTGCCCAGTCACAACTTTCGGTACCGCCGGCACCTGCGTTGATTTCAAGGAAGGTATCATTGCCGTCCGCTTCGCCGTCCAGCAGCGCCTCAAGCTCTTTCTGGGCCGCCGTTTTGGCCAGTTTTTTCAATGCCTCTTCGGCTTCACTGACCACTTCGGCGTCATCTTCGATCTCGCCCAATTCGATAAGTTCAATATTGTCCGCGAGTTCCTGCTTGATGGTCTCGTAGGTGTTGATGGAATCCACCAGAGCCTGACGGTCGCGCATCAGCTTTTGCGCCGCATCGGGGTCATCCCAAAGCGTCGGCGATTCAACACGCGCATTGAATTCTTCCAAGCGATAAGGTGCGGTTTCGACGTTCAAACGCTGTGCCAGCAGTTCTAGAGATTTAGTGATCTGATCTGCTGTATTCTGTGCCTCTGCGCGCATTCTTTTCTGCCTTTAAATAGAGTGCGGCCCCGTCATACCGGGGCCGCGTATCAAATAGACCAGCGCCGCCACCTGGGCAAGCGCTAGCCAAAAATAGAAAACCGTCAGTAAAGCCCGCCGGAGCTGATCGTGCCAAAGCTGGCCTTCGGCCCCACTCGGGCTTTTTTACCGGTCGAGGTAATGACTTCGCGTGCGCCCGAGCCATTCAGCTCATCCATCAGCGGCAGGTCAGCACCCATCGCAAAACCACCATCGAAAGTGATCCCGAACAGTGGCTCTTCGCCATCACGGAAATATTCGGCAACAACGTTCGGGCCTGCGGCACTGTCGGAAAGGCGCGAACCATTGAAACGGTCGATATTGATAAATCGTCCGCCGGGGGGCACTTCAAACGGCCCGCCACCGAATTTCTTGATGGCCTCGGTCATGAAGCGCTGAAACACCGGCCCGCACATGCCCGCCCCATAGGCGCGCTTGCCCAAAGACCGCGGATTGTCAAAGCCGATATAGCACCCGGCAACGATGTTGCTGGAGAAACCGATGAACCAAACGTCTTTGGCATCATTGGTCGTTCCGGTCTTGCCTGCGATCGGCACAGGCAGGTTCACTGCCCCGCGGGCGGTTCCGCGATCAACAACGCCTTTCATCATGGAGGTCAACTGGTAGGCAGTGATCGGGTCCATGACGCGTTCGCGGTTCGAGATGATACGCGGCCCGACGCCTGGCGCGAGTGTGGGCAGTTGGCAATCGTTACATATGCGCTGATCGTGCTTGTACACTGTCCGCCCATAGCGGTCCTGTACACGGTCCACCAAGGTAGGTTGCACGCGTTCACCGCCGTTGGCAAACATCGCGTAAGCCGACACCATCTGGTACAGGGTGGTTTCCTGAGACCCCAGAGCATTGGCCAAGACGGGCGCAAGATTGTCATAGACCCCGAAACGCTCGGCATAATCGCCGATAACGTCCATACCGACTTCCTGGGCAAGACGCACTGTCATCAGGTTACGCGATTGTTCGATCCCGGTGCGCAGCGGCGTCGGCCCGTAAAACTTGTTAGAGGAGTTACGTGGGCGCCACATCCCCTGCGGCGTATCGATTTCAATCGGCGCGTCCACAACGATTGTGGCCGGCGTGTACCCGCTATCGAGAGCAGCGGCATACACAAAAGGCTTGAAGCTGGAACCAGGCTGCCGCTTGGCCTGGGTGGCACGGTTGAACACGGATGCCTGGTAGGAAAACCCACCCTGCATCGAGATCACGCGCCCGGTGTTTACGTCCATCGCGACAAAGCCGCCCTGCACTTCGGGAATCTGGCGCAGCGTCCAGCGGATAAACGACCCATCACTGTCACTAGTCATGCGTCGCACAAGGACGACATCGCCGACCTCGAGCAAATCGCCCGCCACCTGAGCGCGACCGCCCAGTTTGCCGTTGTCCAGCCGCTTTCGGGCCCACGTCACATCCTCTGCGGGGATAAAGTTTCCCTCAGCCGTTTCGTCGACGCCTTCGATACCGATCCGGGCACCACCGTCCTGCAAGCCCAGCACCACGGCAGGAAGCCACGGGCTGTCCAGCTCCACGTCGCGCGGGACACGCAGGCCGGAGAGCGCTTCGCGCCAGCTTGCTTCGCTGGTCAACTTTTCTGCGGCGATGGTCTTTCCTGTGCCGCGCCAAATACCGATGCTGCGGTCGTATTCTTCCAACTGCTGTTGCAACGATTGCGCCGCGATCGGCTGCATCTCGTTGTCGATGGTGGCGCGCACAGTAAGACCACCCGTGAAAAATTCGCCCTCGCCAAAGTTTTCGGACAATTGACGACGGATTTCATCGGTAAAATAGTCACGCGGCGGCAGTTCGGCCTTGAAGCTTTCAAAGTCACCGTTCTGCACGGACCGCAAAGGCTGCGCGACTTCGGTTTCATAGACAGCCTGGCTGATGTACCCGTTTTCCTTCATCTCGCGCAGGACAAAGTTACGCCGTTGCAACAGGCGTTCCTTGCGGCGCACGGGGTGATAGTCTGACGGGGCCTTGGGTAAAGACGCCAGAAAAGCGGCCTCGTGCGGGGCTAGTTCGGAAAGGGTCTTGTTGAAATAAGTCTGAGATGCCGCTGCTACCCCATACGAGTTCTGCCCCAGAAAAATTTCATTCAGATAAAGTTCGAGAATTTTTTCTTTCGGCAAACTTTCCTCGAGCCGTGCAGCGAGGATGATTTCCTTGATCTTGCGTTCGGCCCTGCGGTCGCCCGAAAGCAGAAAGTTTTTCATCACCTGCTGCGTGATCGTGGACGCACCCCGGACGTCCTTGCCACCGGTGCGCACGGCATCGATGGCTGCGGCACCGATGCCGCGCAGATCATAACCTTCGTGTGTATAGAAATTCTTGTCTTCCGCCGAGATAAACGCCTGCTTGATAAGCGGGGGAATGGTGTTGGCCGGCGCGAAAAGCCTGCGTTCCTTGGCGAATTCGTCGATCAAGCGCCCCTGACCGGAGTAAATCCGGCTGATCGTCGGGGGTGTGTATTGCGCCAGGGATTCATGACTGGGCAAATCGCGGCCATACATCCAGAACACCGCACCGATGGTCAGGGCCACCATGCCGATGCTCATGGTAAGGGTTGTAAAGATACCTCCGAAGAAGGACAGAATTATACGAAACACGAGAGGCAGTTCCTTGCAAGGAGGGTTTGACCACGATCTATACGCGGCCCATGTGGAATCGTCAAAACACGATACAGAATTATGACGGCGATATACCGCGCAGAACCGTCGTGGCTATCCCGTTAACGCTATTGTCGGATCAATGGTTTCAATGCCGCATCAGTATCGCGCCATTTGGCAATGGAATCGGCAATCGCCGACACCATGACGGCCCGCCATATCGGGTCGCGCAGATTGCTGAGATCACGTTCGGAGCTCAGGAAACCGATTTCGATCAGGACCGACGGGATATCGGCTGACTTGAGAACCGAAAAACCGGCATTGCGAATGGGGTGACGATTCATCGGGCCGCCTGCAGCCTTCATGCCAGCAGTCAGCGCTTTGGCGGCGGCGACGGAGCGGGGTTCGGTCTCTTGACGCGCGAGATCAAGCAAAATTCCTGCCACCTGGTCGTCAGATCCGGTAAGGTCCGCCCCTGCAATTATGTCAGATCGATTGTGCCGGGCAGCAAGATGTTCCGTGGCCGTATCGCTGGCCTCGTCTGACAGCGTATAAACCGTGGCACCTTTCGCCCCGCCCTGTTGCAAGACATCTGCGTGGAGCGAGATAAACAGGTTTCCCTCGGCTTGATGGGCGAATGCGACCCGGTTTTCCAAGGCCACGAAGACATCGCTATCGCGCGTCATGACCACATCAATGCCGTCGCGCACCAAAATATCGCGCAGAGACAGCGCAAAGCTCAACATCAGGTCCTTTTCCGTGACCCCGTCGCGCTCTGCGCCCGGATCGATACCACCATGCCCCGGGTCCAATACGACGCGAAAACGTTTACGGGGGTCGGTCGAATTGGGCTTGGGTGGTGCTGCAAGCGCCATGGTCCAGCTTGGATCGACCGGGGCACCCGATGCTTCGGCAAATGTTTCTTCGTCCGCGCTCTCCAACGTGATTTCCAGCGTTGCCCTGCCCGATTCCTTGTCGATCGGCATCCCGATCTCACGTGGGATCATCGGTTCAGCCAGATCCGCAACCAGCCGAGACCAGCCGGGTTGAAACGGGCCGAAACGCAGGTCTGAAATGCGCCCCGGCTGCGTCAGCACATCGGATGCTTTGACACCCGTCCAGTCCGCTTCGCGAAAATCGACGACCAAACGCGGCGGGNCCTTCAGCAAGAATACCCGAAACGGTACGCCCTGACTCAACCCAAGGCGGAGGGTCGTTTTGCCAAACCACCCGTCCGAGATCGCGCTGGTCGCGGGGTCGACACGCGCAAGCGCCGTCAATTCCTGCGCTGACTGCGCGGACGCTTGAACCGCAAACGTACAAAACGCCGCAATAAGGGAAAGATACCGCATGCCTATCACCGTTCTGACCGAGGTGTTCGCGCCGGTCTATACCACCAACACCACCTTCGGGCCAGTGTTTCAGCGCGACGCCATATACGCCTTTAACCGGTCAATGCCCTGCGCAATGTCACCGGTGCTGCGCGCATAGCTGAAACGAAGCGTCTTATGACCCCTGTCGGGGTCGAAATCCAGCCCCGGCGTAACGGCGACTCCGACGTTCTCGAGGATATCATGCGCGAGCTTGCGGCTGTCATCGGTAATGTCCGATACATCCGCATAGACATAGAACGCGCCATCTGGTGGCGCGAAGCTGGTAAACCCGGCCTCTCGCAATCCGTCGATCATCAATTCCCGATTGGCCCGGTACACTTCCATGTTGGCCTTGAGCTCCTCCTCGCAATCCATGGCGGCAAGGGCGGCCACCTGACTGGCGTGAGGGGCGCAGATGAACATGTTCTGGGCGATTCTCTCTACCACGCGCACGTGGTCTTCGGGAACGACCATCCACCCCACACGCCATCCGGTCATCGAGAAATACTTGGAAAAAGAATTGATAACGTAAACGTCATCACTGACCTCAAGGGCGGTCACGGCTTTTTTCTCATACTCGATACCGTGATATATCTCGTCAGAGATGAATGACGCACCTTGCGCTTGCGTGGCATCTATCAGAGCGGTCATAGCGGAATGATCCAGCATGGTCCCGGTCGGGTTGCCGGGCGACGCCACCAGCAGCCCGCCAAGGTCCATATCTGCAAAGTCGGTCGGGACCGGTTGCAGGCGGTTGTCCAAAGACGTGGGCAGATCGACAGGGGTCAGTCCTAGCGCCTTGAGGATCTGGCGATAGCTGGGATACCCCGGTGCGCCGATGCCGACCCTGTCGCCCGTGTCGAAAAGCGCTGTAAACGCTAGAATAAATCCTGCCGACGACCCCGACGTTATGACCACCCTGTTGGGATCCAGATCGACATCGTACCACGCGCCGTACATCTGGGCGATCCGGGCCCGCAGCGCCGGCAACCCGAGCGCCACGGTGTACCCGAGCGCCCCGTCGTTCATCGCATCCGACAAAGCACGCACAGCGCCGCGGGGGGCACCGGTACCCGGCTGGCCGACTTCCATATGGATGATGTGGCGGCCCTGTGCCTCTGCGGCTGCGGCAGCTTGCATCACATCCATCACGATAAAGGGATCGACCTGAGATCGGGTTGAAATGCGCATCGGCTTAATCCTACTGTTTATCCAAGCCCTTTCAACGCACCCAAACGGTGCCGTCAACCCTTGTATGAGGGCTTGAAATCGCGCACGACATTCCAGACGGTATGTCCACCAGATCCATAACCAACAGTGAGTAGCCAAATATGAAAAAGCTGATTGCCCTAGCCCTTTTGACCTTTACCCTGACCGGGCCGTCGCTTGCGATGGATCTGAAAGAATTGACCGATGCCGAACGCGCCCAGTTCCGCGCCGAAGTCCGTTCTTACCTGATGGAGAACCCCGAGGTCATCATGGAAGCCGTAGGCCAGCTGCAAAAGCGCGAAGCCGAAGCACAGGCGCAGGCTGACTTCACCCTGGTTTCCGCTAATGCCGACGCGATCTTCAACGACGGATTTTCATATGTCGGGGGCAACCCCGAAGGCGATTTCACCATTGTCGAATTCATGGATTACCGGTGCAGCTATTGCAAAAAGGCTTTCCCTGAAGTGGAAAAGTTGATCAAGGGCGACGGCAACATTCGCTTCATCGTCAAAGAGATGCCCATATTGGGCGAGCAATCAATGCTGGGTGCGCGCTTTGCAATCGCGACAAAAGTGGTCGCCGGTGACGAGGCCTATAAATCCATGCATGATGCGCTGATGAGCTTTAACGGCGATATCACCCCTACATCTCTCAAGCGCCTTGCCGAAAGCTTTGGCCTGGATCCTGCCGCCATCACCGAAAAGATGAACAGTCCGGAAGTCACCGACGCGATCGAAAAGACCCGTGCCTTGGCAGACGCCATGCAGATTACAGGGACACCCACATTTGTCATGCAAGACGAAATGCTTCGCGGTTATGTCCCCTATGACCAGATGAAGGCGATTGTGAAAGAAAAGCGCGACTGAATGCGTCTATCATTCCTTTTGTGTGCGATGGCGTTTCCTGCCGTCGCACAGACAGATTTTTCAGCGATGACACAGGCCGAACGCACGGCGTTCGGGGCCGAAGTCCGCGCGTTGCTGATGGATGAACCAAAGCTGGCGGCGGATGCGATGGCCGGCCCGAACTATGCAGCCGAAGCCTATCGCGACGAGGCCGATGCCGATCTGGCATTGCTGAACGACCTGTCCGCCGCGGTTCTGGAAGGGTCAAGCATCGCGCTGTTCATTGCTCCGGACTGTCCTGCATGTGTGGACGCAGAGCGGGAGTTGAACGATATATCAAAACGTTATGACATAAAGTTCAAGCTTCACGACATGTCTAACCCGGCGACCTTCGCCTTGGCCGAACGGCTCGGGATAGGCGAAGCCCCGTTCTATGTCATGCCAACCATGATACTGCGCGGCCATATCCCGGATATCGTGCTGGTGCGCTATCTCACGAAATAGCGGCTTACAAGAACCGCTGGTGATAGCGCACCATACGTTCAAAATGCGCATCGAGTGACCGTTTCAGGTGCGGTGCCTCTTTGACATTCAAAATGTAATCGACCAGCAAATCGTATTGTTTGATCTGGCGTGGAAGGCGGTTGGAGGGCGTCAGCCGCGATTGCCTCTCTTCTTCCTCGATCACCTGCACGACCTGTTTTTGTGGCCAGGGCACGGCCCCAGGGGCCGCGATCATTGCCTTGCCGTTCATCAAGGGCAGTTTTGCGTCGTAATGCGCGAATATCGAACGCTCCAACGGCTCGACCTCGGCTTTCGTCGCCACCGGCCACGCCCAGACAAAGGCAATCTCCCAGACGTCAATCTGGCGATTGGCGATCACATCGGATCTTGCAGAGGTCAGATGCCGGCGTACCCGTGTGCGAATACCATCAACAGATTGACCAACATAGATCGGGTTTTGATCAAGATCGCACAGGGCGTAGACGCCGATCTGATTGGTCAACGCACTCAGCGCCCCGCCCCGATACGACTGCGCTGCGGTCATGCAACTGCTTCGAGGCTGCGACGTTGCAAGATCGGGGCAAACAGCATTTCGTCAAGATAGCCAACCACTGGCACAGCGACACCATCACCCGCCACCCGGTACGCATTGTTATACGTTTCAGGCATTGAATAACTGTCTGGCAGTCCCATCAACCGCGCCACCTCGCGTGAGGACACAAGCCGCGCTTTGGTTTGCTTGCCCTTGATGAACATCAATATCTGCCGCGACGCGCCCCCCGCAGGTGTCCGTAGACAGCCGGCGAGTCCGTCCGTGCGCAGTTCAGCCCTTTGGCGCACGTTGCCCTGCGCATCGGGTCGGCCGCGTTTATAGATTGTTCCGACCACCGTGCGCCCTGCTTGGCGGGCGGTACGAAGCCGTTCCAGGCTGGGTGCTGACATCAGCGAAATCAACCGCTCGGTATCGGCATCACTGAACCAGGGCATTGAGCTGCGCCGCTCCAGAACCGTATCCAGCGCCTGATCCGCCGCCGGCGCGTCCGCAAGCTTCCACCACACCCAATCGGAACGGACGCTGCGCGACGCGCCGCTATAGAATTTTTGCAGCCGCTTGCCATGGAATACATGAGAAGGTTTCGGCACGGTCAAACCCGACAGGTCGATATTATTTCGCACGCATATCACAAACAGACGCGGGCGGCTTTGCGGCAGAAAACGCCGTGCGTCGATCTCAAGCGCCCCTACCTTGTACCCAAGGCCCACAAACGTCGAAAGGATGGTGTTCATGTCGGTGCCGCCGTTGCGCGACACCAACCCCACGACATTTTCGAACGCGATGATACGCGGGGCAAAGCCGTTTTCGATCGCAGTCGTGATCTTGTCGGCCCAATCGGTAAACACACCGCTGCGCACCCCAGACAAACCACGCCCCTTGCCGGCAAGGCTGAAATCCTGGCATGGGCTGGACGCCCAATACAGGTCTATCTGCCGGCGCAACCTGTCATCAGGCAGGGCGGCAATATCACCTTGTACAAGCGCGTCATCGCCCCAGTTTTTTGCGTAGACGTCACACTTCATCGCATCGATGTCATTGGCAAGCACACAGTCCCATCGGTGGCGCAACGCANCGCGCACCATTCCACCACCGCAGAAAAACTCGGCGTATTTTGGGGTCTGAGGTACGTCAATGGGCATATCTATTGATATGGAATGCACATTTGGCTGTCGATGGATAAATCGCCCGTCGCAACAAAACTCACTCTGCGGCCTGCTCGCTGGCCTCGAGCGCGGCTGCACGGATCTCAACCTGTTCTACAATATGGTCGATCATCCCTTCGTTCCCAAGCTTGTGGCTCTGCGCGCCGGCCAGATACACCATACCCGACCCGTTTCCTCCGCCGGTAAAGCCGACGTCGGTCATCAAAGCCTCTCCGGGGCCATTGACCACGCAGCCGATAATGCTCAAGCTCATCGGGGTCTTGATATGCTCCAGACGTTTTTCCAATGCTTCGACAGTTTTGATCACGTCAAACCCCTGCCGGGCACAACTGGGGCAACTGATGATATTCACACCACGATGACGCAGGCCCAGTGACTTCAGGATCTCGTAACCGACCTTCACCTCTTCTACCGGGTCAGCGGAAAGAGACACGCGGATCGTATCCCCGATCCCCATCCACAAGAGATTTCCCATGCCGATCGCAGATTTGATCGTTCCGGAGGTCAATCCACCGGCTTCTGTGATGCCAAGATGGATCGGCGCATCGGTCGCATCTGCCAGCAACTGATAAGCAGCAGCGGCCATGAACACGTCAGACGCTTTACAGCTTATCTTGAATTCGTGGAAATCATTGTCTTGCAGGATCTTGATGTGGTCCAGACCGCTTTCGACCATCGCGTCCGGGCACGGTTCACCGTATTTCTCAAGCAAATGCCGCTCAAGCGAACCTGCATTGACGCCTATGCGCATTGAACAGTTGTTGTCCNGCGCGGCTTTGATCACTTCCTTGACGCGTTTCTCGTCACCGATATTCCCCGGGTTGATTCTCAGACATGCCGCCCCCGCTTCCGCGGCTTCGATGCCGCGTCTATAGTGAAAATGGATGTCGGCAACGATCGGCACGGAAACCTCGCGCACGATCTCTTTCAATGCCTTCGAGCTTTCCGCGTCGGGCACCGAAACCCGAACGATGTCGGCACCGGCCTCGGCGGCCGCTGATATCTGTGCGATTGTTGCTTTGACATCCGTGGTCAACGTATTGGTCATCGTTTGCACAGTGATCGGCGCGTCCCCCCCAACGGGAACGTTGCCAACCATGATCTGGCGCGACTTGCGGCGGTCAATGTTACGCCACGGGCGAATATGATTCAACGACATGAAAAAGCACCTTCAACAATGGATCAGCGAGAGCATGAGTCAGCGCTACACCTATTCAGGCAGGTGCCGTCTTGCAATGGCAACCGACCTATTCTGTAGGAGAAGGTGCCGCATTCTGCAACTCAGCGACCATGGTCGCGAGGGCGGAGTTTTCCTTGAGCAAGGCAGGCTCATACAGTTCTGCCAAGGCCTGCCGCTGCAATGGCAGGTTGGATGTCACAGCCCCACGGTCGCCAACGGGGCCAAAATATTGACCGTCCATCGCGAAATAGATGGCACCCGATTCACCGGTGCGCAATGTCGGGGGTTCTTCGGTCGCCGGAACTTCCCAGCTGTCACCCTTGTTCATGATACCTTCAAAGATGATCTTGCCATCGGCCGCGCGCACACGCACCCATGATGGATAGGCCGCAACCATGCGCAACGCCGGCGCGGGGCCTTCGACCACCTGTGGCACGGCGATCGTGCCAGGGTCGCTGTTCACGACCGCACTGACCGCGGCGTCAATTGCCATCTGATCGGTCTGGGGCAGATCATTTTCCGCGACCGTCAGCCCTTGCATGGTCGAGGTAAAGCTGCCGACGCTGCGCGGATCGATCGAAGATATAGGAGCATCCCTGGCCACCAGAACGGGTACATCCAGCGCCGCAGGACGATACAGCCGATCCAGCGCATCGGCGCGGGGTGACGACATGGCACTGGGGGCAACCGCATTTGGCGTTTCTTCCGGCGCAGAGGCAAGAGCCCCGTCGAGAGGATCAAGGTCAGACAGCACCACGGGTGTTTCGTCAACAGGCGACACCTGTACACGCTGAACCTCTTTCAGAACGCTCCACCCGCCGAACCCAATCGCCCCGATCAAGGCGACCAGAACCAGAACCGAGCCGACCGCACCGGGTTCGATCCGGCCCAGGAAGGAATCGCCAACAGGTGTGAAGGGAGTGGACGGACGTTTGAAGATATCGACCTCCGCAGTGCGGGTCATCCGCTCTTCGCGGGTCGGCTTCTTGACCACCGACGCTTCGGCGGACATGCCATGCGCTACGGAAAAGCCGGATTCTTTGCAAAACGCAGTGAACGCCGCGTCCGGGTCCATGTTGAGGTAACGGGCATACGATCGCACATACCCAGCGATGAAACCGGGAGTGTCAAATGCATCGGGATCGGAGTTTTCGATGGCGGCGATGTAGGAGGCCTTGATCCGCAGCTCGCGCTGGACATCAAGCAGGGACTTACCAAGCGTAGCGCGTTCGCCCCGCATGAGATCCCCAAGGCGCAGGTCAAACGCGTCAAAGCCTTTAGCTTCAACTTGATGGTCATCTGTCGACTTAGAAGCCCACCGTCCTATCATATGTATGTCCCGCTTTTATGCCCGATAGCCATACCCGATACATCATGTTGATTCGAGTTGGTCCTTTTCTTTCGTTATCCATAGCATAAATCAACGAGATATAAGGAATATAAACGACTACCCAGCCATTTCGGCACGATTCAGCGCACAATGCGACCACAGCCCGTCCATGGCCTGTACTAATCTTTCCATTTCAAGGGGGCCGTGCACGGGCGAAGGGGTAAAACGCAACCGTTCGGTGCCCCGGGGAACTGTGGGGAAGTTTATAGGCTGCACATAAATGCCGTGATCCTCGAGCAAGCGGTCCGACAACGTTTTGGTGTGGACAGGATTCCCGACCATTACCGGAACGATATGGGTGCCATGATCAATGATCGGCAGCCCAAGCCCCTTGAGACGCAGCTTCAGTATTTTGGCCTGCTGTTGGTGCTTTTCACGCAGCTCAGGCGCGGTTTTCAGGAAAGCGACCGATGCGGCAGCCCCGGCGGCCACGGCAGGTGGCAAGGATGTTGTGAAAATGAAACCGGGCGCATATGACCGGATCGCGTCGCACATCTTGGCGGACGCCGCGATGTACCCCCCCATGACGCCATAGGCTTTGGCCAAGGTACCGTTGATGATATCCAGACGGTGCATCAGGTTGTCGCGCTCGGCCACGCCGCCGCCACGAGGTCCATACATGCCGACCGCGTGCACTTCGTCAATATATGTCAACGCGCCGAATTCATCCGCGACATCGCAGATCGCTTCGATCGGGCCGAAATCTCCATCCATCGAATAGATCGATTCAAAGGCAACCAGTTTCGGAGCAGCCGGATCGTCGGCGGCCATCAATTCACGCAGATGCTCTACATCGTTATGCCGGAAAATGCGTTTCGCGCCACCGTTCCGGCGCACCCCTTCGATCATCGACGCATGGTTCAAGGCGTCGGAATAGATGATGAGTCCGGGAAAAAGCTTTGGCAACGTGCTGAGTGTCGCGTCGTTGGCGATATAAGCACTGGTGAAAAGAAGCGCCGCTTCCTTGCTGTGCAGGTCGGCCAATTCGTTTTCGAGGCGTTTGTGATAGACAGTCGTGCCGGAAATGTTGCGAGTCCCGCCCGACCCCGCCCCGGTCGCATCCAGCGCTTCGTGCATTGCGGCCAGAACCACAGGGTTTTGCCCCATGCCGAGATAGTCGTTTCCACACCAAACAGTGATGTTTTTCTCTTGGCCGTCAGGTTGCGTCCATACAGCGTGGGGAAATTGTCCGTTACGACGTTCGATGTCGATAAAGGTGCGGTACCGCCCTTCCTGATGTAACCGGTCAATTGCCTGATCAAGCTGTGTGGTGAAATCCATCGTGCCTCTCTCCCCGATTAGTGAGAAAACCAGCAAGGGCAATCGGGTCTCTCGCCATATTCATGTTTTAGAATGACTATAGTTTGGGGACAATTATTTCAATACTTTAATCGGCACCAATTGTCGCACGATGCCATCGGCTTCGCTCGCGCGAGACTTTTATCGTCTCGAAGCGACGCGATACCCGGTCAGAATACGGCAGCCACAAGCAAATTCGACGGTGGATCCCATACGGAATGACGGACGTACATCGCCCGGCTGATCCGCATATCCTGCCCTAGACACCAGCCGCGCCACTGATACGGTCACCTTAAATATTTGATAATGGAAAGGTTAATCATGGCCCTCGACGATGTACTCGACCGCATTGACACGGATATAGACGCCGCAACCGACCGTCTGCTGGATTTGCTCCGGATTCCCTCTATTTCTACCGATCCCGCATTCAAGTCGGCGTGTGACGACGCCGCCGATTGGCTGGTCAAGGATCTGAATGACATTGGCATCAAAACCACCAAACGAGCGACGCCGGGCCACCCGATGGTGGTTGGCCATGTCGATGGACCGGCTGACAAACCACATATCCTTTTCTACGGCCATTATGACGTGCAACCGGTTGACCCGCTGGAACTGTGGGACCGCGATCCCTTCGACCCCGCCGTTGAGGAAACCGCCAAGGGGCGCGTGATCAGGGGGCGTGGTGCTGCGGATGACAAGGGGCAGTTGATGACCATCATAGAGGCCTTGCGTGCATGGAAGGTCGTAAACGGCGAGTTTCCGTGCCGGATGACGCTTTTTCTGGAAGGAGAAGAAGAATCAGGATCGCCTTCGCTGGTGCCGTTCATGAAGGAACACGCTGATGAACTGCGCGCCGACTATGCGATGATCTGTGATACTGGCATGTTCCAAAGCAAGGTCCCTGCAATTGTCACCATGCTACGCGGTCTGCTGGGCGAAGAAATCACCATCACCGGTCCCGACCTTGATCTGCATTCAGGCATGTATGGTGGCGTTGCCATGAACCCTGCCCGCGTGCTGAGCAAAGTCATCGCCGCACTTCACGATGACACGGGCCGTATAACTGTTCCCGGTTTCTATGACGGGGTGCCCGAGCTTCCGGATACCATCCAGGCGCAGTGGCAAGGGTTGGCGTTTGACCACAAAACGTTTCTCGGTGATGTCGGATTATCGGTGCCAGCGGGCGAACAAGACCGCATGCCGATTGAAATGATCTGGTCGCGCCCGACCTGCGAGGTCAACGGCATGTGGTCAGGTTACACCGGTGCGGGTTTCAAGACCGTCTTGCCGTCACAGGCCCATGCAAAGATCAGCTTCCGCCTTGTCGGTGTTCAGGACCCTCTGGCGATCCGAGAGAGCTTTCGCAAAATGGTAAGCGACATAGTGCCTTCCGATTGCAAGGTCAGCTTTCAAGCGCATGGTGCAAGCCAAGGATCGGTGTTTGAAACGGTCGACCCGGCATTTGAAAAGGCGCGCCATGCACTGACAGACGAATGGGGCGTCCCCGCCGCCTATGTCGGGTGCGGTGGGTCGATCCCGATCGCGGGGCATTTCCAAAAGATACTGAATACCACCCCGGTGTTGATCGGCTTTGGCAAGGATGATGACGCGATTCACTCACCCAACGAAAAATACGATATGCAAAGTTTTCACAAAGGCATCCGAAGCTGGGCACGGATCCTGGATGCTCTTACCTGATCCGCCACATGAAAGCGAAAGAACGGGCCACGCGGCCCGTTTAAAGCCCGCACGGCAATGCAGCGGCCTTGCATATAATGATTGGAAAAGTGGAATAAGTGGCGCGGTTGACGGGGCTCGAACCCGCGACCCCCGGCGTGACAGGCCGGTACTCTAACCAGCTGAGCTACAACCGCGCAGTAAGGGCGGAATAGGATAAGCGCCGCGATGCGTCAAGCGCTTAACTGAGCTTCGATGCGATGAACTTCAGAAAGTTCGACGGTTGCACGTTTTGTCAGGCACGACTGCCCAAAACAGCAAGCGCGCCCTCCGAAAAAGGGGAGCGCATGCTTTGATCTGTCTGGTAAAATGCAGCGATGGCGCGGTTGACGGGGCTCGAACCCGCGACCCCCGGCGTGACAGGCCGGTACTCTAACCAACTGAGCTACAACCGCCCGCTGCACGCTTTGTCGTAAACTTCAAAGCGTTGGGAGGTCATAGGGTCTGGCTCTGCCGTCGTCAAGCGAGGTTTTAGCCAGTTTTCATGTTTTATGAAAATTTATTCCGGGCGGCCTGAAAATCGGATGTCGCCAAACGAAATATACGCCGGACCGTCAGAAAACGGTCAGGCCTATTTCTCGGAATATGTGCCCCACACCTGATCTGAAGGGACTGGCTGAAGTGCATCGGTACCACGGCCCCTGTGCAAATTTACCTTGGCGATGAAATTGCCACTGATCGGCGCAGTCACGAACAAGAACGCCATCACCAGCACCTCGTGCACCGATCCTTCACCGGTCATAAAGGCATAGATCATTGATGCCAGCAGCAACGACCCGACACCCAGGGTGGACGCCTTGGTAGGTGCGTGCAGCCGAGACATGCAGTTGTCCAGTTTTATCAAACCGATGGATCCGACAAGCGTGAAAAACGCGCCGCAAATCAACAGCGCCGAGATCGCTATTTCAAGTAGTATGCCAAGCTCACTCAATGATATCACCCCTTAGAACAAACCGCGCGACAGCAACCGTCGAGACGAACCCGAGCATTGCAAAGATCATCGCACTTTCAAAGTATATTTGGGTACCAAGCCGCATTCCCAGCAGGATAATCAACGCGATTGAATTCACCACCATCGTATCCAGGGCCAGAATGCGGTCGCCGGTATTGGGCCCTTTCAACAAGCGGATCATTGCCAGCAGGAGCGACAGCGCGATGGCGACAAACGCTATGTTCAGCGCGATCAAAATCATTCGAATATCTCCTTCAGGCGTCGTTCATAGCGGTGTTTGATATCTGCGCAGACGTCGTCGGCGTTTTCGGCATCCAAAGCATGCACCAGCAAGGCCTTGCCGTCTTCCGAAAGGTCGGCCGAAACGGTACCGGGCGTCAATGTGATCGTGCCGGCCAGCATTGTGATCGCCTCGGGTGTGCGCAGTTCCAGCGGGATGACCACCCATTTGGGGCGCATATCCTTGTTGCTTTTGAACAGCACGATCATCGCCACCACGACATTGGCGACCAGAATATCCCACACCACTATCATCATGTACGAGAATAGTTTGACCGGCCGGCCAACCGGCGGGCGATTTGGCCAGTAGGCGGCTGTGGCGATAGGAATTAACAGTCCCAGGAACACTCCGAATACGATGGTTCCCAACTTGATCTCGTTGACAAGCAAGCTCCAGACAATCGCGAGCAATGCGGTGAGAAACGGATGGGGCAACAGGCGTGACAGCATATCAGTGATCCTTCTGTGCCGGGTCTTCCGAACCCGTTTCATCCGGCGCAAGCGCAGCACGCGGTTCGGGTTCGGTGCCCTTGCCGTGGCCATCGTCGCCCGACTTGATCTTCTTGCCCGGTGTCGTCAGCACGATAGCGATATAATCCTTCGGGTTGAACAATTGGTCCGAGGTGACTTCAAGATAGCGCGTAACTGGCCCGGCCGCAGCGGTCAGGGCAACGATCAGGCTCAGTAAACCACCGATTGCGACCATCGGCAAAGGACTGTTGGCGGCCAGCGTCGCGCCTTGGTTGGCTTCTGCATCTTCTGCTCCGGTTTTTTCGGCATCGGTGACCTCGAAGGTTTGGTGAGCTTTCCAGAAGATCTGACTGCCCGCACGGGAAAACCCCACCACCGCGATCAAAGACCCGCCGAGGATCGTGGCCCAAACCCACCACACCAAAGCCGTGCCGCGTGCCGCATCCAGGATCAAAAGCTTACCCAGAAAACCCGACAACGGCGGTAAACCCGTCATGGCGATTGCGGCAAGAAAGAACATCCCCGCGACCACCGCGCCGCCCCGCATCGGGGGGGCATGGTCAAAGCTTGCTTCGGCGACGCTGCGACGCGACGTTATCACATCCACCAGCAGAAAAAGCGCCGCGGTGGCGAAAGTCGAATGGATCGCGTAATATAGCGCCGCCGAAATCCCGGCTGGGGTAAACACGGATACAGCAGCAAGCAGCATACCCATAGACCCGATTACCGCAAACGCGACCATGCGGTCAGCCCGCCCCGCGCCCAACACGCCGATCATACCAAGAGCCAGGGTCAGCAACGCCGCAGGCATCAGCCACTGGTCAAACAACCCTTGGGTAATTTCAAGTTCGGGTGGAAAAATCAGCGTGTAGAAACGAATGATGCAATAGGCCCCGACCTTGGTCATGATCGCGAACAACGCCGCTACAGGTGCGGGCGCTTCGGCATAGCTTGCCGGAAGCCAGAAATGCAGCGGCAAGATCGCGGCTTTTACAGCAAACACCATCAGCAACAATACCGCAGCGACCCGAATGCCAGCGCCATCGCCCGCATCAAGCGTTGCAACGCGCACCGCCAGATCGGCCATGTTCAGGGTGCCGGTTTCCGCATAGATCGTGCCCAAAGCAAAAAGGAAAAGCGTCGACCCCATCAGGTTATAAAGCACATACTGTGTGCCTGCCCTCAGGCGGCGCTGTCCCCCGGCGTGGATCATCAACCCGTATGATGCGATCAACAGAACCTCGAAGAAGACAAACAGGTTAAAGGCATCCCCCGTCAGGAACGCACCCAATATTCCCATGAGTTGGAACTGGAACAGCGGGTGAAAATGCCGGCCCCGATTGTCCCAGCCCGACCCGATGGCATACAGCAAGACAAGTGGAGCAAGCGTGCAGGTGATCAAGACCATCAGCGTCGAAAGCCGATCGGCCACCAGTACGATCCCGAACGGCGCCGCCCAGTTGCCAAGTTGATACAGGCTGACGGTGCCGTCGGATGCCTCCCAGAACAACCCCAACGCCAACCCAAGCAGCACCAACGTGCCCGCAAGCGAAAACACGCGCTGGATCAACAGGTGGTAGCGAGCAGCCAAAACAAGAAACGCGGCCAGCATGGCCGGCAGGACGATGGGAAGAACCAACCAATGTGTCATGCTTGCCCTCCGCCACGTTTGGCAGACGCGGCGTGCTGAACGGCTGCCGGATCGACGGGTTCATTGACCATGTCGTCGCCAGCGCTCAGGTATGATCCCACGGCCATCATCACCACGACCGCGGTCATGCCAAAGGAAATAACGATCGCCGTCAACACCAGAGCCTGAGGCAAAGGGTCTGTGTAGACGTCGACACCCTCGCGCAGGATCGGCGGGGCGTCCAACATCAGACGACCCGATGCAAACAGGAATATGTTGACGGCATAGCTGATCAAGGATGTGCCGATGATCACCGGAAAAGTTCTTAGACGCAGGATCATGTAGATACCTGCGGCGGTAAGTGCGCCGACGGCGGTCGCCACTAGAAGCTCCATATCAGTTCTCCGTCCCGATGGCAGTTTCGTCCCGCGAAGGGTCGATATCCATCGCATAGTCGCTGTCTTCGATCCCTGCCCGCCGTCCAAGCCGCGAGAAGCTTTCCAAAGAGAGCATCACCGCCCCCACCACCGCGAGGAAGACACCCAGATCAAAGCCCATCGCGGTTGCCAGTTCGAATTCCTCCATGGGTGGGATGCGGAAATAGCCGAAAGCAGAGGTCAGGAACGGCACGCCGGCAAACCAGGCACCGATGCCGGTCAAACCCGCGCACAAGACCCCGGCACCGATAATTCCGTGATAAGGGTACCGTTGACGGTTATCGGCCCAAGTGAATCCGCTCGCCATATATTGCATCACCACGGCAATCGCGACGATCAACCCTGCGATGAAACCGCCGCCGGGTTCGTTGTGGCCGCGCAGGAATATATAGACACCGACCATCAGCACCACCGGCATCAGAACGCGCGTCAGGACGACCATCATCAACGGGTGAGCATCCCCTGCCCGCGCCTCTTCGTACCCGCGGTTCAACAACCTGGCCCGGACCGGCCCCGACAGCAGCGCCTCGGTCAGTGCGTATATCACCAAGGCAGCGATGCCCAAGACGATAATTTCTCCGAACGTATCAAACCCACGGAAGTCAACGAGGATGACGTTGACGACATTGGTCCCGCCGCCACCCTTGTAAGAGTTCGCAAGGTGGTATTCAGCAATGGATTGAAGCGGAAAGTCCGACATCATCACCGAATAGATCAATCCGGCAGCGGCAACTCCGCCTGCGACGGACAGCACGATATCACGGGCACGCCGCAGAACGCTGGATTCCTTGGGGGTGCTGTTGGGCATGAAGTTCAACGCCAGCAACAACAATACGATCGTCACGACTTCGACCGAGATTTGCGTAAGTGCAAGATCGGGTGCCGAGAAATAGTTAAAGCCAACCGACACCATCACGCCGATTATACCCATTAGGATCAGCACAGCCAATCGGTTGCGATGCAATGCGACCAGAAATGCCGTTGCCAGAATTGTCAACAACCACCCCGCAAAGCCTACCGGGGTGATCGGCAGCATCTGGCGCGTTGCGGCGGCGTTTGCCCCGGTGAACCACGCATGCGCCCCGATTGCCACAACGGTGACCACGAAAAACGCCGCATAGCGTGAGAACGAATTGTTGTGCAGCCCTTCGGCCAGCCGCCTTGAGGCCGATACCGACCCACGAATGAGGCTGTCGAACATCGTCTTGGCTTCGGGTCGTGGCGTTGCGTTCCACAATCTGGCTAGCGGGCCGAACAAAGCGAGCACCAGCAGACCTCCGAACACCGCGATCATGGACATGCCAAACGCGGGCACCCAGCCATGCCATACCTTGATATGTTCCTCGGGCAGCTCGGCAGCTGTCCCGATCACCGCTTGGGTGACCGTCTTGATGAAAGGTTCAACCAAGAACGGCGCGACCCCGATCACCACGACCGGAATGATCAACAGCGCGGGTGCGATCCACAAACCGACACCGGGGTCGTGCGGTTCGGCCGGGTAGTCCGAGCGTTCCTTGCCCAAAAACGTATGGGCGATGAACCTGAAGCTATACGCCGCCGATAAAAGCGCCCCAAGCGTCGCCACCACCGCAACCAGATATGGCGATCCAAAAAGCGAGGTGTCCAAAGCCAGATCCAGCATCATTTCCTTTGACAGGAAACCATTCAGCAACGGTATGCCTGCCATCGATAAAGCCGCGATCGTGGCTATCGCAAACGAAATCGGCATCAGTCGGCGCAGGCCCCCGAGCCGTTTTATATCGCGCGTATGTACCGCATGATCGACGATACCCGCAGTCATGAATAACGCAGCCTTGAACGTCGCATGGTTGACGATGTGGAACACCGCCGCCATTGCGCCGAATGCAGTGCCCGTACCCAGCAGGAACGTGATCAACCCCAGGTGCGAAACGGTAGAGAACGCCAGCAGCGCCTTGAGATCGTCCTTGAAAATCGCGATGAGCGCGCCCAGAACCATGGTGATCAATCCGACAGAGCTGACGGTGATGACCCAAAGATCGGTGCCCGACAATACCGGCCACATCCGTGCCATCAAGAACAATCCGGCTTTGACCATCGTGGCCGAGTGCAGATAGGCCGATACCGGTGTCGGGGCGGCCATGGCGTGCGGCAACCAGAAGTGGAATGGAAACTGAGCCGATTTGGTGAAACAGCCCAGCAGGATCAAGATCAACGCCGGGACGTACAGCGGCGATGCCTGGATCAAATCCCGGTTTTCCAGAATCACGGTAAGGTCATAACTTCCGACGATCTGGCCCAGCAACAGCATGCCACCGATCATGGCGAGCCCGCCAAGACCCGTGACGGTCAGCGCCATGCGCGCACCCTGCCGCCCTTCAGGAAGATGTTTCCAATAGCCGATCAGCAAAAACGAAGAAAGCGACGTCAGCTCCCAGAATACCAGCAACATCAGCACGTTGTCGGACAGAACGATACCGACCATCGCCCCCTGGAACAGCAACAGATAGCTGTAGAACTCGCCCATATCATCATCGCGCGACAAATAGAAACGCGCATAGATGATGATCAGCAACCCAATACCCAGAATAAGCCCTGCGAACATCAGGCCCAGTGGATCGAGAAACAGGTTCACGTTCAGGCCCAGTTGCGGCAACCAGTCAAGGCGCGCCGTGACGACGTTGCCGGCCAACACCGACGGCGCGTGGGTGGCCAGGCCGATCGCGGCGCTCGCCGTCACCAGGAAGGTTACGATAAAGCAACTTTGGCGGCCTGCCTGAATCATCAGGCCGGGCAGCAAAGCACCAAGAAACGGGAGAGCTATGATCAAAAACAGCGACATGCGCGCGACTATCGTTGAGCAGCAGCAAAACGACCAGCCCTCAATTGACGATTTTTGCCTGTTGAAGCGCAATTAGCATGGGTTTTTACCCCCTACCCACGGGGGATTTGCAATCGCAACGGACATATCTAGTGAGGATCACCAGATATTGTAGAGGCAAACGTAAAATCAGCCGAATTTTATGAACCCTGCCGCAAAACACCAAAGATCACCGCCGCAGGCAGGGCGCGTATCTTGCTGGCGGCCGACGTGTTTAACCCGAGGGATTCTCCACCTCGTCCGCAGGGATCGCGCCTTTGAACCCGGTCGCGACGACAAATTTCTCCGAACTGTCCTGACGGCTTGCGGGGGGCTTGATGTTCGCGACTTTTGCAAACCGCCGTTTGAGCAACTGCTGCAATTCGCCTTCGGCCCCCCCGGCCAGAACCTTGGCGACAAATGTACCGCCGTCTTCCAGTACATCAAAGGCGAAATAGGCCGCGGCTTCGCACAAGGCGATGATCCGGTTGTGGTCGGTTTGCTTATGCCCCGAGCTTGACGCCGCCATATCAGACATCACCACGTCGGCCTTGCCACCAAGCCAGCCCTTGACGATCTCGTCGGCATCATCCTCCATAAAGTCCAGCTGGTGCAGTTCGCACCCCGCAATCGGTTCCATTTCCTGCAAGTCTATGCCCAAAATGGTGCCAACGCTCTTGCCCTTCTTTTCCCCCAGAACGTTGCAGCGTTTAACGGCGACCTGACACCAGCCCCCGGGTGCGGCACCCAGGTCGACGATCCGCGCGCCGGGTACAAGAAAACGGTACTTATCATCCAGCTCCATGATCTTGTACGCCGCACGCCCGCGGTATCCTTCGGCGACCGCGCGTTTGACGTAAGGGTCATTCAGCTGTCGTTGCAACCATCTGGTAGAGCTCAGCTTGCGTCCGCGCGCCGACTTCACCTTGACCTTCAGGTCGCGTTGTCCGCGCCCTGATGTGTTCTTGCCGGTTGGTGTCTTGCCCATCAGCATAATCCTTCTTCCAAAACGCCATCCGCGCTCATCTGGGCATAAAGCAGCCCTTCGCGCAGACCACGGTCTGCGACACTTAATCTATTCGTCGGCCAGCAGCGCATCAATGCCTGCAAAATCGCGGCACCCGACATGATCAGGGCCTGACGGTCCTGCCCGATACGCGGGTCAGCCCGTCTTCCGGCGGGCCCCATCGCCAGATAGGAGTGAATTACCTTGTCGATCTGCGTACTGCTCATTCGAAGACCGTCGACCTTGGTGCGGTCATAGCGCTTGAGCCCCAGATGGCTTGCGGCGACAGTGGTTACCGTGCCCGAGGTGCCGACAATCTGGAAATGATCTTGCGATTGCGTCGATTGATAGGGGGTGAAATCCGTCAGGTTTTCTTCGAAAAACCAGCTCATCAAGGCAAACCGCGCAGCGTCGTCTTCGACATCGGAAAACTGATCGCGCAATGTGGCCACCCCTAACGGCACGCTGATCCAATCGACCACGCGGGCCGCGGGTACATCGGTTTTCGCCTGATAAAATCCCCCGTGCAACCGCATGATGGATTGCGCCCGATCCGCCTTGGGCACCTTGGAGATATCAATCCAGACCAGTTCGGTCGATCCCCCGCCGATATCGACGACCAACAGATTGTGCGTCTTGCGGTTGACCAATGGCGCGCAGGAAATCACCGCAAGCTGCGCTTCTTCCTCGGGCTTGATAATCTCGAGCCTCAAACCGGTTTCACGCTGGATGCGCTGCATGAACTCCGCACCGTTCTCTGCACGACGGCACGCTTCGGTTGCGACCAGACGCATACGCCGCACCTTGTTGCGACGCAGCTTTTGCTGACAGATACGAAGTGCCTGAATGGTACGGGTCATCGATCCGCGCGATAATCGCCCGGTCTTCTCAAGCCCCGCCCCAAGTTGGACGGACTTCGAGAAACTGTCTACCACATGAAATCCGCTGCCTTTTGGCTGCGCGATCAACATGCGGCAACTATTTGTGCCCAGATCAAGGGCCGCATAAAGTTCGGTCGATCTGGGCGGAACTGGCGCGGGGCTCAGAGCCGGCGGTATATCGAGCGCGCCCGCACCTTTGGGACGCTGTGGCGCCATGGGTTGCGCCTTTCATTACGAGTTACATTCAAAGTAATGTTTCTTGGCCGAATGGGCAAGTGTGAAACGCCCCGACCCGCCGCCGTATGGGGGATGAACCGCGCTCTGCCTCACAACCATCTTGAGAATTATGGGGGTGCGCCCCTCTCGAATGCTTTTGCCCGACGCTGTAGGGTAACAACGTCGCAGAAGCCGCTTTGATTGTCGAAAAACGGCGACGGGGACATGTCAACAGTCGCTAGAAAACCTTAGCACAAGATAGGAATCGATCATGCCTGAAGTAACCATCGTATATTGGCGTGATATCCCTGCGCAGGTAATCGTCGGCAAGGGGCGTCGCGGATCAAAGCGCCCCCTGCCGGAACGGTTTGAACAGGCCATCGACCGCGTGGCCATGAAAATCGGTGCCGAAAACAGCGACGCGTATATGGCGGAATGGCGCAAGGCCGACCCCTTTTCGGTCGAAGGCGACGCTGACGCGATCGCTGATACCGAAGCCGCGCGCATCGACGTCGAATATGATCGTGAACGCATAAAGACACTGATTGCCAATGACGGCTGGGCCTGACGGCCGCCGATATCAGCACAAGTTGACCTCCTTCATGAAAGATAAAATCATGTCCCTTTTGAATTTCCGACGCAAAGAAGTTCCTTCGGTCGAACTGCCGAACCCTGCGGTAGAAGCGTTCTTGCAGGACTATTCAATCGAAGTCATGCCGCGCACCGCGGAAAAGGTCGAAAATTTTCGGGATCTACTGCCCGAAGGAACCCGCGTCTATATCGCCCACATCGAAGGAACCCCGATCGAGGACATGGTGGCGACAGCGGCGCGGCTGAACGCCGACGGCTACAAGGTGATGCCGCATTTCCCGGCCCGCATCATCAAGGATGCCGCGACGCTGGAGAACTGGATCAACATGTATCAAGGCGAAGCCGACGTGAAGCAGGCGCTTTTGCTGGCGGGCGGCGTTACGGCACCGCACGGCGATTTTTCGGATTCGATGCAGCTGATGGACAGCGGACTGTTTGACAAATACGGTTTCAAGCGACTGCACGTCGCGGGCCACCCCGAAGGCAACCGTGATATCGATACAGACGGCACACGCCTGCGCGTCGATGACGCACTGCGTTGGAAACAAGGTTTTTCCGAACGCACCGACGCCAAGATGGCGATCGCCACGCAATTCGCATTCGAAGCCCAGCCGATCATCGAATGGGCCGACAGTCTGAAATTCGCGGGTATCGACCTGCCAATCCACATCGGGATCGCAGGTCCAGCCAAATTGCAAACGCTGATCAAGTTCGCCGTCGCCTGTGGCGTCGGGCCTTCGCTCAAGGTATTGCAAAAGCGTGCTATGGACGTGACCAAGCTGTTGTTGCCTTACGAGCCGACAGATGTCGTTGCCGAACTGGCTGCCCACAAAGCCGCCAATCCCGATTTTAACATTTCCCATGTGCATTTTTTCCCGCTGGGTGGGATCAAGGCAAATGCAAACTGGGCTATTGAAAACGGCGGGGCCTCTGCCCAACCTGCCAACGCCGTCTGAAGGAAGATATTGAAATATGACCAGAACCGTCGTCGAATCCAAAACGAAAACAGCAATCATCGGCTTTGACGAGCCCTTCTGCGTAATCGGGGAACGCATTAACCCAACCGGCCGCAAAATCCTGGCCGAAGAGCTGGAGCGCGACGATTACAGCCGCGTGGAAGCCGACGCCATCGCACAGACCGCCGCCGGCGCGAATATTCTGGACGTGAACTCCGGTGCCGTTTTCTCGAACAAGATGGCAGAAGACCCGCGTTATGCCGACAATAACTTTGTCGAGCCGATGTTGATGCCAGAAATGATCCGTGTGGTGCAAAAAGCCGTCGATACGCCGATATGCATCGACAGTTCGGTCCCCGGTGCGCTGGAAGCTGGTCTGGAGGCCTGCGAAGGCCGCCCCTTGCTGAATTCAGTCACGGGCGAGGAAGAGCGGCTGGAACTGGTGCTGCCGCTGGTCAAGAAATACAATGTTCCCGTGGTCGCCATCTCTAACGATGATACCGGGATTTCCGAAGATCCCGATGTGCGCTTTGAAGTCGCCAGAAAGATCGTGCAGCGCGCGGCTGACTTCGGGATCCCGGCACATGATATCGTCGTGGACCCGCTGGTCATGCCCATCGGTGCAATGGCGACAGCCGGCCACCAGGTCTTCACCCTCGTGCGGCGCCTGCGCGAAGAACTGGGCGTGAACACAACCTGCGGCGCGTCCAATATCTCCTTCGGTCTGCCCAACCGGCATGGCATCAACAACGCCTTTCTGCCAATGGCCATGGGGGCGGGCATGACATCCGCAATCATGAACCCGGTAACGTTGGCGGTGAACCCCACCAAGATCGCCGAAAAGAAAGCTGAGCTGGTTGCCGCCGGCATTATTCTGCCCGACGAGATTGACGACGAAACTTTTGTAACACTGATGGGAATGGGGTCGACGAAGCCCACGCCCGGCAAGGAAATGGAAGCGATCCGCGCCGCCAACTTCCTGTTCGATCGTGATCCACACGGCACTGAGTGGATCAAGTTCAACAAGGTCGTCCCAAAGGCGGGCCACGAAGGTCGTGGTCGCGCGGGTCGGGTCGGCGGCCGCAGACGTTGAACCAACTTTGCGCCATTCCTTAATAAAGCCCCGCAAGCCATTGTTTGCGGGGCTTTTTTATCCATATTCGCCAACGGACTAAGCGGTCAGCTTAAGTGTATGCATCGACGTTGATGGTACAGCCGAGAAACCATTGCCAACATGCGCCGGCACAGGCTATCTGTCTGGATGGATACAAGGAAAATGGCGGACCCAAGAGGATTCGAACCTCTGGCCTCTGCCTTCGGAGGGCAGCGCTCTATCCAGCTGAGCTATGGGTCCATCTAGAGGCGGTATAGCCAGACTACCCGCCCCCTGCAATTACAAAATCCCGAAATGGTCACGCAAATAGATCATGCGCCAATTCAAGGGCTTCGATCAGAACATCCACTTCGGTTTTGGTGTTGTACATTCCGAATGAGGCACGACAGGTCGCAGTCTGACCCAAATGCGCCATCAACGGCCCGCAGCAATGCTGCCCTGCCCGTACCGCCACACCTTTTTTGTCTAGGATCGTAGAAATGTCGTGGGCGTGCGCCGCACCTTCCATCGTAAAGCTGAAAATCGCGGCTTTGTCCGGTGCGGTACCTTGCACCTGAAGCCAGTTCAGCCCGGCAAATCTGGAAATCGCATAGTCTCGCAGGTCAGCCTCATGTGCCGCGATATTCTCCAGCCCGATCCCCATCATATAATCCAACGCGACGCCAAGCCCGATGGTTGGGACAATGCCGGGGGTCCCTGCTTCGAATTTCATCGGCGCATCGTTGTAAATCACCGTGTCTTTGGTCACTTCCCGGATCATATCCCCACCCCCCAGAAAGGGGCGCATTTCCGCCATGCGTTCGGATTTAATGAAAATCGCACCAGAACCGGAAGGACCGTAGAGCTTGTGCCCGGTGATGGCGTAGAAGTCGCAATCAATGTCTTGCAGATCAACCGGCATATGAACGGCGGCTTGTGATCCGTCAACCAGCACCGGAACGCCCTTGGCGTGCGCACCCGCGGTGATCGCCTTGACGTCAACGATGGTTCCCAACACGTTCGACACGTGGGTAATCGCAACGAGCTTGGTCTTGGGGGTGATCGCATCAATCACAGCTTGTGGATCCAACGCACCCGATGCATCGGTATCCACCCATTTGATAACAACGCCCTGCCGTTCTCGCAAAAAGTGCCAGGGTACAATGTTTGCGTGGTGCTCCATCACGGACACGATGATTTCGTCGCCCGCCTCAAGCCGGGGCATCGCCCAGCCGTATGCAACTAGATTGATCCCTTCGGTCGCACCGGAGGTGAACACAATCTCGTCTTCGTCGGCGGCGTTCAAAAACTTTGCCACCGTTCCCCGAACGGATTCGTAGTGGTCTGTCGCGAGGTTAGAAAGGTAATGTAACCCACGGTGAACATTGGAATATTCGCTCGAGTAGGCATGGTTGATCGCATCAATGACCACCTGAGGCTTCTGCGCTGAAGCACCGTTGTCAAGATAGACCAGCGGCTTGCCGTTGACCTGCCGGGACAAAATCGGAAAGTCTTTGCGGATTGCCGATACATCAAACATTGGGAACAACTCCTTGCGCCGCGATCCCGACGACGGAAAGCAGCAGGCTCAGGCCGAGAATAATCGCAGCCGCCGAGATCAACAAAACACCGATGGCGCGGCCAAGACCGGGAAAGCTGAACGCGACCGCGATGAAATTCAATAAAATCCACAGCCCGAACAACCCCGTTGCCAGCGATGCAAACACCGAAAGCGTCGGCGAAACGAACATCAGCACAAAAATCGCAAGTTGGGCGACGATGCGCAGTATCTGCAAGAAGACGACCAAGGCAAGCACGTCGCCAAGGTCACCTTGGCCACCGACGGCTCGCCCCGTCCAGTAAAGGCCGTGGGTCATAATCACCATGACCCCTGCCAAAATGACAAACATGACCAGCGGATTGTTAAAAAACGCTGGCATACCGGGCGATGGCACCACCAGAACGCTGGTAGAAAATATCAACGTATTCACAGCAGCGGCCAACGCCAGAGAGGTCCAGAGTGTATCACGGCCTAATTGCCAGCCGATAATCTGACGTGCCGCTTCACGCGGGTTGCGCAAGGTGAGTATTACCAGTTCGGTAAAGATCATGCCAAGACTAGAACCATTCATGGGCGTGACCGATACGCTACGGCCAAGCCACTGACCCAAAACCACAAAAACACCGAAAGCCAAATCAATCCGACAATCTGCAATTCAATCCCCGTGCCGACAAAGCCGGCGGTCAACCCGTGCAGCAAGACCAGCGGGCTGGATGCAAGCAATGCCCAGAACAAGGCCAGCCGCGTGCTAAACCCGGAGGGTTTACCATGCAGCACCTTGAGAATGATCTGCGTCCCCGCCGCCAGCATGTAAAATATCAATGGCGCGATGAACAACCACGCCAGCAAGGTCGCGCCTAGCAGCATATCCAGATCGGTGCCTTTCAGATGCGCTTCTCGGGCCAGCCGCGGGGTCTGGGCCACGAAAAAGATCAAGCACGCGACCATCAGATAGATCAGATTACGATCTTCCCGTGTGCCTTGCGCCAACAACCGCCGCACAACGGCGGCGGGATTACGATAACTGGCTACAATGTCGCGCGTCGCTGCCATCAGCCCGCATGCCGCTCAAGCCAAGAGGTAAGCCGCCCGGTCATCTCGTCGCGCAGGGTCTCGTCTTCGACTTCGGCCACTGCCTCGGCCAGAAACGCAAGGGTCAGCAGGTCTGTCGCCTTTGCCGCTGGCACACCCCGGGATTGAAGATAAAAAAGCGCGTCCTCGTCTATCGCCCCCGACGTTGATCCGTGCGAACAAGCGACATCATCGGCATAGATCTCAAGCTCTGGCTTGGCAAGAAACTGGCTGTCACCATCCAGCAACAACGATTGGCTGATCTGATAACCGTCGGTTTTCTGCGCCCCTTCCTTAACCAGAATTTTGCCTTGGAATACGCCGGTGGCACCATTGCGCAGTACTTTCTTGAACACCTGGCGGCTTTCACAGTTTACCGCGTCATGTGTCACGAAAACCGTATCGTCGTGGTGGAAATCAGCGCCGTCGCCGACACAAGCGCCAGCGACATGTGCCGCGGCATCGTCGCCGGTAAGTTCAATCACACATTCATTACGGGTCATCATGCCGTTGGCGGTCAGCGTAAAGGATTTGAATGCTGATTCAGTCCCGAGCCGGGTGAAAATATGGGTGGCTGCGCGCTGCTCGTGATCGCGCCCTTGCGCACGAACATGGTGGAACGCTGCCTGGTCACCGACTTCGACCTCAAGCACGCCGTTGAACCGGGCCGCAACAGGACCGTTTTCCAACAGGGTCATTTCAGCCCCCGCGTCCAGTTTGATACAATGGTGCAGCATTGCATCAGCGATCTCTGTCCGACGACGATAGATAAAGTTTACCGGCTTTGAAGGTTTACCTGTAACCCGGATCAGCATGCCGTCGGGCGCGAACGCGGTGTTCAATGCAGCCAACGGCCGTGCGACCGGGGTCTGGCCGTTTTTCTCAAGGGTACCGTAAAGGTCACGGGCCCAGTGTAGATCGGTCGGCATATCGGCAAGCCGATCGATAGTGATGCCTTCCTGCGCCAGATCGTCCGAGGCATCAGCGTCATAAACGCCATCGACAAACACGATCTTGATCCGGTCAATCTGATCAAACAGTGCCACATCGTCGGATCCACGCAGGGCGGCTGACACAGGTTCTGGCTGGATCAGCGTATCCGGGCGCGTGTATTTCCAATATTCGTCACGGCGCTGCGGCAGGCCCATGCCCTGAAGCCGCGCCAAAGCGTCTTTGCGTGCTGTATCGGACCACCCCCCGACAGGAAGTGCCAACGATCCGATCATCGCCTCGGTCGGGGTTTGCTTGAGTGCTAAGTCGGCCATTACGCCACCTCGGCCAGAATGCCAGCGTAACCGTTGTTTTCGACCTCGATCGCCAGTTCCGGCCCGCCGGTCTTGATGATCCGGCCATCGGCCATGATGTGCACGACATCCGGTTGAATGTGGTCCAGCAAACGCTGATAGTGTGTGATGACAAGAAAGCCGCGGCCTTCGCTACGCAAGGCATTCACACCGTCCGCGACCAGCTTCATCGCGTCGACGTCCAGCCCGGAATCAGTTTCATCCAAAATGCACATCTTTGGCTCTAGCATTGCCATCTGTAGGATTTCGTTGCGCTTTTTTTCACCGCCAGAAAAACCCACGTTGACCGGGCGCTTGAGCATGGCCGCGTCGATCTTCAGTTCTTTGGCCCGGGCACGAACGACTTTCAGAAACTCGGCCGCGGACATTTCTTCTTCGCCGCGGGCCTTACGCTGAGCATTCACCGCAGTGCGCAAGAACGTCATGTTGCCCACGCCGGGAATTTCAACCGGGTATTGAAAGGCCAGAAACAGGCCGGCGGCGGCACGTTCTTCGGGCTCCATATCCAAAAGGTCGATGCCCTCCAGCGATGCGGAACCGCCGGTGACTTCGTACCCGTCTTTGCCGGACAGCACATAGGACAGCGTGGATTTCCCCGATCCGTTCGGGCCCATGATCGCATGGACCTTGCCGGCTTCGACTTCCAGATCGACACCTTTCAGGATTTGCTTGTCTTCATCTTCCAGTTTGACCTTCAGGCCTTTGATGCTCAGCATGGGAGGTTCCTTTTCTTGCGCTTTGGCGCTGCAATGACAGTGAATTGAGTGAATGAAAACCCCGTATGGGGGTCGTGTTCGATGTAGGGGTTCATGCCGCCACCCGTGCCCGCAAGGCTGTGGGAAAGCGTGCATAAAGAGCGGTTCGGCAGGCATCAATGCCCGCCTGATAGGAAAGCGGTGACAGCGGATCAGGCAGAACCGCCGTCGGGATATCTTCGATGTTGATCGGAGACCGCAGGGGCCGGCCGACCGAGGCCGCGTAATCCAGATATTTCAAACGCGACTGCCCGATCGGGGCCAGCCAGCCGTTGGGCACGCCGTAGGCATCCGCCACGACAAGCCCATGTAACGATGACGCGAAAATATGATCACATTGCGCGATAGCGGCACAGACAGTTTGCGCATCACCTTGCGGGTCAATCACTTGATACCTGTCATCACTGTCGAGCAGCGCTTGCAATACCACGTCATTCACCAACGTATGGTGCGGCACAATGCCGATCTTGCCGTTGGGCGCGCGATCCTGCGGCCACACGGCATTGATCAACAGACCGGGATCGCCAAACTCCGACAATTCCAGCCCCAGCAAAGCCGCAGTGATCGGCCCCCTGACCAGCGCGATATCGACATGCTCGACAAAACCGGTTCCATGAACCGGATGGAGCAGCCCCGTCCCCCAGATCACAGGCCGGCGTTGCTTTGCGTCGCCATAGCTGCGCTTGACCACCTGCAACAATGACCCGATCCCCCAGACATCGGCCTTGTTGACGCCCGCATGCACAACCGGGCGACCAGATACATGCGCCAGCACAACCGGGCTGATGGCGTCCCCGAAATTCGGGACCGCCTTCCACCAGTGCAATGCCAAAGGCGTNGTATCGGCTTTTGCGCCCATCAGCCCCGCCGTACCGCCAAAAAGGTGAGAAGAATGTTCATTTGTCGCCCCGCTGTCGCAGCACGACCAACGCCACACGTACCGCCGCATAGATCATCGCAAACACCAGCATCTGAAAGAAGGTATTTTCGAACGCGGCGAGCGTCAGCCCACCGCCCCGGAACAGCGCGACCAACACCCAAAACACCAGCGATGCTATGGTCACATCCCATGAAAGCTTGCGCATCATCGCAATTACCCCACGGACCCTTCGAGCGAAATTGCGACGAGCGCCTGCGCTTCCATCGCGAACTCCATCGGCAGGGCCTGCAATACATCCTTGCAAAACCCGTTGACGACCAAGGCCACTGCTTCTTCCTCGTCCATGCCGCGTGATCGGCAATAGAACAGCTGATCATCGTCTACCTTGGACGTCGTCGCCTCGTGCTCGACGCGGCTGCTGTTGTTCTTGACCTCGATGTACGGCACAGTGTGGGCCCCGCAGTCGCTGCCGATCAAAAGGCTGTCACACTGGGTATAGTTGCGCGATTCCTTGGCTTTGGGGTGCATTGACACCAGCCCGCGATAGGTGTTCTGCGCCTTGCCCGCCGAAATCCCCTTGGACACGATGCGCGACTTGGTACGCTTGCCCAGGTGGATCATCTTGGTGCCGGTGTCGGCCTGCTGCATGTTGTTGGCGATGGCGATCGAATAGAACTCGCCTTGACTGTCGTCGCCACGCAGAATGCATGACGGGTACTTCCATGTCACGGCGGAGCCGGTTTCGACCTGGGTCCACATCACCTTGGCACGGTCGCCACGGCAGTCCGCACGCTTGGTCACAAAGTTATAGATCCCGCCCTTGCCGTCTTCATCACCGGGATACCAGTTCTGAACGGTCGAATATTTCACCTCGGCATCTTCCTCGATGATGATCTCGACCACCGCGGCGTGTAGCTGACTTTCGTCGCGCTGCGGCGCGGTACAGCCTTCAAGGTAGGACACGTAGGACCCCTTGTCGGCAATGATCAATGTGCGTTCAAACTGGCCGGTGTTTTCCGCGTTGATACGGAAATAGGTCGACAGCTCCATCGGGCAGCGCACGCCCGGCGGCACGTAAACGAACGACCCGTCCGAAAAGACGGCGGAATTCAACGTCGCATAGAAGTTGTCATTCACCGGCACGACCGAGCCAAGGTATTTCTTGACCAATTCAGGGTAATCGCGGATCGCTTCGGAAATCGAGCAGAAGATCACACCGGCGGCTTTCAGCTCTTTCTGAAAAGTTGTGCCCACAGATACACTGTCAAAAACCGCGTCCACGGCGACCTTTCGCGGTTCATCGGTCAACGCCTCGGCCCCTTCCACGCCAGCAAGAATTGCCTGCTCCTTCAAGGGGATACCCAACTTCTTGTACGTCTCAAGAAGCTTGGGGTCGACATCATCAAGCGACTTAGGCTTGACGGCCATCGATTTGGGGCGCGCGTAATAATACTGACTTTGAAAGTCGATCTTCGGGTAATCGACCATTGCCCAGGTCGGCTCTTTCTTGGTCAACCAACGCTGATACGCGGCCAAGCGCCATTCCAGCATCCATTCGGGCTCATCATTCTTCTGCGATATCAGCTTGACGATATCTTCATCCAACCCCAACGGGGCATAATCCATCTCGATGTCCGTGGACCAGCCGTATTTATACGCACCACCAACTTCGCGCACGGCATCTACGGTTTCCTGATCGACGCCCTCTTTGACGCCGTCGTTTACATCATCCTTGATCAACGTGCTGTCCATGCTCTTCATCCTTCCAATGGCGGCTCGCATCAAGCGGCCCGCGCCTCGTGTTTCTTTAATTTCGCGGTCCATGCGTCGGCAAAACGCAGAACGTGTTCTTCCGTGGTATCGACCCCAAGGCTCACGCGAACGGCGCAAGCTGCCTGCGCATCGTCAAAACCCATCGCCGTCAACACTCGACTGGTCGCGACCTTGCCGCTTGAACAGGCAGATCCGGCACTGATCGCAAATCCCGCAAGATCCATTTGCATCACCTGCATGTCACCACGCCAACCAGGGGTGATGAAGCAAGACGTATTGGGCAATCGCTCAACATGTTTCCCTACAAAAATAGTCTTCTTTGACCCCGCCTCAAGGGCCTTTTCTAGAACATTTCTAAGGCCCGCAACCCGTTCCCAGACCCCATCGGACAAATCCCGCGCCGCAGCCTCGCACGCGGCACCAAACCCTGCGATCCCAATAACATTTTCCGTGCCGGCCCGGCGCCCCGATTCCTGACCGCCGCCACGCAGCATCGCAGACATCCTGCCCGGATTATAATCCGGCCCGGCGATCAAGGCACCCACGCCTTTAGGTCCGCCAAGCTTATGTGCCGACAATGCCATGAAGGCATGCGGCCCCTGCCCGGCGCGCCAGCGGCCGAGATCCGCAACCTTCCCGGCCGCCTGTACCGCGTCGCGAAACACGTCCGACGCGGTGATACCGACCCGTTCCAGCTCCCCTTCCAGGCGGTTCGGCTGCAGCACGCCGGTCTCACTATTGGCACGCTGCACAAACAGGACCGCGCCGGCAAGCGCGCCATCAGCCACCCCGGATAAATCAAGATGCCCATTCGCATCCACCCCAAGCAAGCGCATCCCCTCGTCTTCACACCAGACACGCACCGCCTCGTGCTCGATGACCGCTCCACAAACCTGAGTGGCATCGTGCACAACACCGGCCACTGCCTCTGTCGCGCCGCTGGTAAAGATCACCTCGGACACATCACACCGTGCAAGCCCGGCCACCTGTGCCCTTGCTTTTTCGATCAGCATCTTGGCCGCGCGCCCCTCGGCATGAACGCTCGACGGATTTCCGGCCAAATCCATCGCAGCCAACATTGCCGTGCGCGCCTCAGGCCGCAGCGGCGTCGTCGCATTGTGATCCAGGTAAACTCTCATCTAAATTTCCAAATGGCAAAAAATCCCAGGGAGTTTGAGGGACAGCGTCCCTCATCCCGTCGGGGCGGGCACACCATGCCCGGATGCGCCCCGACGATGGTCACTGGGCCTGTCATTCCTCATCCACCACCGCGAACAGGTTCGGCACCGCGGGACAAGGGGCGAGCTCGTTCGCGACCACGTCTGACAATCTCGTTTGATGTAAAAACACATAGACCTGTGCGCTTAACCCCTCCCATAACCGGTTGGTCAATGATTGCGCCCGGCTGCCGGAGGATCCACCCGATGCTCCCGCGCCGATGTGCATCGCGTCGACCTTTTCGTCCACGGCACCCAGAATATCGACCACACGGATATTCGCCGCCGGTCGGGCCAAGCGGTATCCACCACCCGGACCCCGCACCGACGCCACAAGTTCGGCGCGGCGCAGCTTCACGAACAGCTGTTCCAGGTACGGCAGCGATATGGACTGGCGCTCGGCAATATCGCCAAGGCTCACCAACCCGCCCGGGGGCTGCAACGCAATATCGGCCAGTGCAACCATGGCATAACGCCCTTTGGTAGATAGCTTCATCGCAGAGATCCCCTTGCCATGTGCGCCTGCTTGATTGACGTCGACGCCTGAAATGCCTAAATGCATTGCCTGACCCCCAGAAACGCTGGGATCAGACAAGTTAGAACCGTTCTAAGGTGCCTTAGCGAATTCGTCAACTAATCCGCTACATCTTTGAGCCCAAAGCAGGGACGCTCATGCCCGAGGTTATATTTCCCGGACCCGAAGGCCGCCTCGAAGGCCGCTACCATCCGCAAAAGGAACGCGACGCGCCTATTGCCATCCTGTTGCACCCGCACCCACAGTTCGGCGGCACGATGAACCATAAGGTTGTGTATAATTTACATTACGCTTTCTACAATATGGGTTTTACCGTCTTGCGGTTCAACTTCCGTGGCGTGGGCCGAAGCCAGGGCGAATATGATCAGGGCATAGGCGAGCTTTCGGATGCTGCGTCGGCGTTGGACTACCTGCAATCCATGAACAACAATTCCAAGCATTGCTGGGTCGCGGGTTTTTCCTTTGGGGCCTGGATCGGCATGCAGCTCTTGANGCGACGTCCCGAGATCACCGGCTTCATCTCGGTCGCCCCTCCGGCCAACATGTACGACTTCAGTTTCCTGGCACCCTGCCCTGCGTCGGGTCTGGTCATCAATGGCACCGCCGACCGCGTGGCACCGCCCGCCGACACCGTCAATCTGGTCAGCAAGCTGCACGAGCAGAAAGGCATCACGATCACCCATCAGGAAATCGAAGGGGCGGGACACTTCTTTGAAGAGCCCCACATGGACACCTTGATTACCTCGAGCACCGAATACGTCAAACGCCGCTTGACGGAATCCACCAGGTAATGGCGGACCAGACCCTCATCGATCTGGCCAACCAGCTGGCCGAAGAATGTCTGGCAGTACAACGTGAAACCGGACAGGAGCGCCTCTTTATGGAGGTCGCCGCTGTGCTCGGAGCGTCATCGCAAACCATGGAAGAAGCATTTGTGACTGCAATACGCACCCGGATGGCCGCACAGCAGGGGCGCGATTTCCTGCGCAAAACCCTGGATGCGCACCGCGCAAGGCCAAGCTGACCATGACAACCCGCCTCGATCGGCAGATCGCGTTCCTGAATGAGGCTGACAAGCTCAAATCGGTCAACCGGGGCACCCTCCTCTGTGACGCCTCGCGGCCGGAAAACTCTGCCGAGCATAGTTGGCATTTGACGCTTTATGCGCTGGTGCTGGCCGATCAGGCCGGTCCCGACGTCGATGTGACGCGGGTAACCAAGATGTTGATCCTGCATGACCTCGTGGAAATAGACGCCGGCGACAATCCGATCTTCGGCACCTACGAGCAGACCGATATGGAAGCGCAGGAACAACTGGCTGCGGATCGCATATTCGGATTGCTTCCAGATGATCTTCGCGACGATCTGCGTGCAACATGGGAAGAATTCGAAGCGTGCGAGACCCCAACAGCACGTTTTGCCAAGTCCCTGGACCGGTTTCAGCCGCCGATGCAAAACCTCGCCGCTGGCGGCGGGAGCTGGATCGAATACAATGTGACCGAGGATCAGTTTGTGGAAAAGGTCGGCTCCAGGATCGCGCATGGCGCACCGGGGCTCTGGGCTTATGCTCGCAAACATGTCTCGGCTTGGTTCAGCACCCACCGTTGACGCAGATCGGGCGTTCCCATGACCGCTGACCAAGCTGCCGCTGCCTGCCGATCATGTGTCTTGAGTTCAACCAGGAGTAGCGAAAAAATATCGCTGACCTTTTTGTATGCAATAGTATACTTGCTACACATTCGGACCCGGTTGGGTTATGCATCTCCAAACACTCTGACCAAAGGAATGGCAGCCGATGACGAAGATCAAGGTTGAAAACCCGATTGTTGAACTCGACGGCGATGAGATGACCCGCATCATATGGGATTTTATCAAGAAAAAACTGATCCTGCCGTATCTCGACGTTGATCTGAAATACTATGATCTGGGCATTCAGGTGCGCGATGACACCAATGACCAGATCACTATCGACGCGGCCAACGCGATCAAGCAATACGGTGTCGGCGTCAAATGCGCGACCATTACTCCGGACGAGGCACGGGTCGAGGAATTCGGCCTGAAAGAAATGTGGCGATCCCCGAACGGTACCATACGCAATATCCTTGGCGGTGTGATCTTTCGACAGCCGATCATTTGCAAGAACGTGCCACGCCTCGTGCCGGGCTGGACCAGACCGATCGTTGTGGGCCGCCACGCCTATGGAGATCAATACAAGGCTACGGACTTCAAATTCCCCAGCAAGGGGAAACTGACGCTTAAATTTGTCGGTGAAGACGGAACAGAGATCGAGCGCGAAGTCTTTGACGCCCCTGACGCAGGCGTTGTCATGGCGATGTATAATCTGGACAAATCCATAATCGACTTTGCCCGCGCGTCGCTCAACTATGGGCTTAACCTGGGTTGGCCAGTCTATCTGAGCACCAAGAATACCATTTTGAAACAGTATGATGGCCGTTTCCTTGAGCTGTTCCAACACATCTATGAAACCGAGTTCGAAGATCGGTTCAAAACGGCGGGCATCACCTATGAACACCGCCTGATCGACGATATGGTCGCATGTGCCATGAAGTGGAATGGCGGGTATGTTTGGGCCTGCAAAAACTATGACGGTGATGTGCAATCAGACACCGTGGCCCAGGGCTTCGGGTCATTGGGGCTGATGACGTCGGTGCTGATGACTCCTGACGGCAAAACCGTAGAGGCCGAGGCAGCGCATGGCACCGTTACGCGCCATTATCGCCAACATCAAAAAGGCGAGGAAACTTCGACCAATTCTATTGCCTCTATCTATGCATGGACCGGTGGGCTGAAGCACCGTGGCAAACTGGATAACAACGGGGAGTTGACGCGCTTTGCCGAAACACTGGAACAGACTGTCGTTGATACAGTGGAAGCAGGACATATGACCAAGGATCTTGCGCTGTTGGTGGGCCCAGACCAAGGCTGGCTGACGACGATGGGCTTTCTTGAGAAGGTCGACGAAAACCTGAACACCGCCTTGAACGGATAAAGGGGTTTTGTGGCGGGCGGATCGTCGGCTGATCCGCCTATCAAGCCGATGACGCGACGTTGCAGACAATGACAAGCATCGACGGTTATTTCCCCCTAGACAGGTCAGCTTTGCTGCCCTATCTGACAGGCATGACACACACCGCATCAATTGCCCCTGCCCCGATGACCGATCATAGTCTGCTGGACGACATCCAAGGCCTTAGCCTTGGGGTTTTTCTAAGTGGCCTGGGGATACATTTTCTGACACTCGCCGGCCTGATCACGGGTCAGACAGCGGGGTTGGCGGTGATCATCTCGTATATCAGTGGATATTCATTCGGTGTGGTGTTCTTTGCAATCAACCTGCCGTTTTACTTTGTCGCCTACAACAGGCTGGGCGTCGAGTTCACGGTAAAATCCATTCTGTCGGTATCCGTTCTATCTGTTGTAACCACCCTTCTGCCTTACGGGTTTGTACTTGAATCGTTGAACCCGGCACTGGGCGCGGTGATCTTTGGGTCTTTGGTGGGTCTGGGTTTGCTCGCGATGTTTCGTCATAATGGATCGTTGGGCGGGTTGGGCGTAATCGCCCTGCTGGTGCAGGATGCGACGGGGTTCAAGGCGGGTTGGGTGCAACTTATCACTGACGCGGTGATATTCAGCGTTGCCCTCTTTTTGTTCCCCGCCAGTGTGGTGGCCTATTCCCTGCTGGGGGCAGTGACATTGAACCTGATCATCACCTTCAACCACCGTCGCGACCGATATATCGCTACCTGAAAGCGTAGTGACCCAAAGCCGCTGGGTCACGCATGGTGGCGGTTGTCCAGTCGCTCTGCTGATCACGACGGTCTGGCGTGCTGCCTGGTACCGACGTTGTGCCAGAGTCTGCCTTCCGCAGGTTCGAGCGGTATCAGAATGTTTGCCCTGACCCGTCGTTGAAGATAGTGGTTTGGCACGGCGTTTATCGATGCAGGAGTTACGGCAATGCACTATCTATGGCTTCTGATCGCCATCATCAGCGAAACATTGGGCACGACGGCGCTGCAAGCGTCGCAACAATTTACGCGCCTGTGGCCCTCGCTGGCAGTAATTGCCTGTTATCTGGTGTCATTCTATTTCATGGCGCTGGCGTTGAAGGTCATGCCGGTCGGGATCGTCTATGCGATTTGGTCAGGCTTGGGAATCGTGTGTATCGCAGGCATCGGGTACATCGTCTTTGGGCAAAAGCTCGACCTGGCGGCGGTTTTCGGATTATCACTGATTATCGTTGGGATACTTGTCATTCATATTTTTTCAGCGGCAACCACACATTAATTACGGAACCAAACACGGTTCGCCGACGTTCATTTGCAACAGCAAAACAGGGACCGCATGATAGATTTTTTAAGCTCCACCTGGTCCTCTTTGCCCGCCCCGCTACGCAATCAGTTAGAAGACTACGCTATCGGATTCTGGAGCGTGCTCCCCCAGCTTGTTCTGTCGATCGTATTTTTGGGTTTCCTCTGGGCGGTAATCAAGATCATCCAGATGGTTGTGCCGCGCACTTTGCGCCGTGCGCACATGCGCCGTTCTTTGGTCGATGTGATTATGATGCTGATTACCGTCGGGTTATGGCTGTTCGGCGTTTTGATCGCGGTCACCATCGCCTTTCCGACGATCACTCCGGGTAAGGCGTTGACCGCCCTGGGTATCGGCGGCGTCGCAATCGGGTTTGCGTTCAAAGACGTTTTCGAGAATTTTCTAGCCGGTATACTGTTGCTGATCCGGGAGCCGTTTGCCGTCGAAGACTATATCGAATGTGAAGGTATCGAAGGTCAGGTCGAGGAGATAACGATCCGCGATACGCATGTACGCCAGACCGACGGGCAATTGGTGGTTGCGCCCAATGCGATGTTCTTCAAGAATCCGGTAACGATACGCACCGCCCGCGATGTGCGCCGCACAACCATCATTTGCGGCATTGCCTATGGCGAAGATGTCGATGAAGCCCGAGAGGTAATTGCGAATGCGGTCCGCAACGTCGACGCCGTACGCGACGATGTGCGCGACGTAGAGATATTCGCGCAGGAGTTTGCAGATAGCTCGATCAATTTTGAAGTAACGTGGTGGACCGGATCCAAGCCGATCGACATACGTACCAGCCGCGACAAAGTCGTCGCGGCCGTGAAGCGCGCGCTTGACGACGCCGGGATAGAAATTCCGTTCCCCTACCGGACTTTAACCTTCAACGACCCCGTGCCTGTCCGGAACTATACGGAAGACGGGGCCGGTAAGGATCATCAAAGCACAGAAAACCGCGCAGAAACCGTCTAAGCGGCTTTAGGGCTAGCTTTCTTATCCGCGGCACGGTAAGCGCAGCGCAAATGCTGCGGTGCATTAGCGTGCGCGGCCCCCTCCCGTATCAAAGGCATACTCTATGGACATGCGCAACATCGCAATCATCGCTCACGTTGACCACGGCAAAACGACCTTGGTTGATGAACTATTGAAACAATCCGGCACCTATCGCGAAAATCAGGCGACGACCGAACGCGCCATGGACAGCAACGACCTGGAGCGTGAGCGCGGCATCACAATTTTTGCCAAACCTACCTCTGTCGAATGGAAAGGCGTCCGTATCAACATCGTCGACACGCCCGGCCACGCCGATTTCGGCGGCGAGGTCGAACGCATCCTGTCCATGGTGGATGGCGTTGTATTGCTGGTTGATGCGGCCGAAGGGCCGATGCCGCAGACCAAATTCGTCACCTCCAAAGCGTTGGCACTGGGATTGAACCCTATCGTTGTTCTGAACAAGGTCGACAAGGGTGACGCAGAGCCGGATCGCGCGCTGGACGAATGTTTCGACCTGTTTGCCAGCCTCGGTGCCAATGACGAACAGCTGGATTTCCCCCACATGTATGCGTCGGGCCGCAACGGCTGGGCCGACATGGAGCTGGACGGCCCGCGCAAGGATCTGTCGGCGCTGTTCGATTTGATCGTCGAGCATGTAAAGGCACCCAAGCAACTGAAAGACATCAACAAGCCGTTCAGCATGTTGGCCACCACCTTGGGTGCGGACGCGTTTATCGGGCGTATGCTGACAGGCCGTGTTGAAACCGGTCAGTTGAAAACCGGGGAACAGGTCAAGGCGCTGTCGCGTGACGGCAAGTTGATCGAAAACTTCCGGGTGACCAAGATCATGGCGTTCCGCGGACTTATGCAACAGCCGATCGACGTGGCCGAAGCAGGCGATATCGTGTCGATCGCGGGGATGGCGAAGGCGACCGTGGCGGATTCAATCGTCGCACCGTCGGTTGACGTGGCCCTGCCTGCCCAGCCGATTGATCCACCCACAATCACCATCACCTTCGGGATCAACGACAGCCCGCTGGCGGGTCGCGACGGCAAGAAAGTACAGTCGCGCGTCATACGCGACCGTCTGATGAAAGAAGCCGAATCGAATGTGGCGATCAAGGTCACCGACACCCCTGGCGGCGAAGCATTCGAGGTTGCCGGCCGCGGCGAACTTCAGATGGGTGTTCTGATTGAGAACATGCGCCGCGAAGGTTTCGAACTCTCGGTTTCGCGTCCTCAAGTTCTTTTCCGCCAAGGTGAGAATGGCGAACGTCTGGAGCCGATCGAAGAGGTGACCATCGACGTCGATGATGAATATTCCGGCGCGGTCATTGAGAAAGTTACCGGCACCCGCAAGGGCGAACTGTCTGAAATGAAGCCAGCCGGCGCAGGCAAAACCCGGATCATCGCGCTCATTCCCTCGCGCGGATTGATCGGCTATCATGGCGAATTCCTGACCGACACCCGGGGCACCGGTGTTCTGAACCGGGTGTTCCATAGCTGGGCACCGCATAAAGGGGCGATACCCGGCCGGCGCGCTGGCGTTCTGATTTCCATGGAGAACGGGACCTCTGTTTCCTATGCGTTGTGGAAGCTGGAGGATCGCGGCAAGTTCTTTATCGGTGCCCAGGAAGCGGTATATCAGGGCATGATCATCGGTGAACACAGCCGCGAAAATGATTTGGAAGTGAACCCGTTGAAAGGCAAGCAACTTACCAACGTTCGTGCGTCCGGTACCGACGAAGCGGTTCGCCTGACAACGCCGGTGACCCTGACGCTTGAGCAGGCTATTGCATACATTGACGATGACGAACTGGTCGAGGTGACCCCGAACGCCATCCGTTTGCGCAAGCGCTATCTTGATCCGCANGAGCGTAAGCGGATGTCGAAATCCGCCTGATCAGGCGACGGACTGGGGCTTTGCCCCAGACCCCAGGATTTAAAACCATTTGGAAAAGAGGGCCAGCTTGGCCTTCTTTTTTGTATGAATGCCGGATTTGAAGCCCGTCAGCTGACCTGGAGCTGAAGGGTGAAATAGGCGCTTTGCACCAAGAAGTGGAGCGGTGGCGCGTTTCAGTCTTCTATTTCAACGACCAAAAGTTCACGTTCGGACGCGTTTTTGGCGTGGCTTAATGCATCCTGGTAAGCAGCGGAATTATAGCACGCCACCGCTTCTTCGAGTGATGCGAAGCGCGCAACGACGTTGCGAGGCCGTTCCTTGCCTTCGAGTTGCACAAACCGGGCACCGCGGGCCAGAAACCGGCCACCGTGAGCGGCGATTGCCGGCCCCGCAAGGGTCGCGTATTTTGCATATGCGTCTTCATCGGTGACGGTGACGTGAGCTATCCAGAGTGCGGGCATGGGTTATCCTTTCAAGATGGTTTTGGCGGCGGCAATGGCGGAGTCGACATTTTCCAAATCCTTGCCCCCGCCTTGGGCGAGATCGGGGCGACCACCGCCGCCTTTTCCACCAAGCTCGGCAACAACTGTCTTGACGATATCGACAGCCGAAACCGTATCCTTCAAGTCAGCAGTGACGCCCGAGGCAACGGCGGCCTTGCCGTCGGCGTCGGCAATCAGCAGAACGACCCCGCTGCCCAGTTTTGCTTTGTATTCGTCAACCAAAGCTGGCAGTTCCTTCCCAGTGACCCCGGACAACACCTGGGCCAGAAACTTGACCCCGTTTATATCCTGGGGTGCATGTGTCGCGACACCGCCGCCGGACATCGCACGTTCGCGACGGAGTTGGGCGATTTCATTGGTCAGTGCGCGACGTTCATCGAGCAGTGCGCGTACGCGGTCTGGCACGTCGGCCGTTGATGTTTTCAATTCAGCCGCGACACGCGATAACGTCGCCTCTTGTTCTCTCAGCCAGTTTAGCGCCTCGGTTCCTGTAAGCGCCTCGATGCGGCGAATGCCGGAACTGCTGGAGCTGTCGCCAAGCACTACGAAAGCCCCGATGTCACCCGTTTGGCGCACATGGGTACCGCCGCACAGCTCTAGCGAGTAGGTGGATTTGTCGGACCCCTTGCCGGAACCAGAGGCGCGGCCCATCGAGACCACACGCACCTCGTCGCCGTATTTTTCGCCGAACAAAGCTTGCGCACCCAAGCCGCGGGCATCATCGGGCGACATTACCCTCGTCTCTACCGGCGTGTTCTGACGGATATAATTGTTTACCTCGCGCTCAATCCTGTTGATCTCTTCGGCAGTAAGCGGGTGATTGTGGCTGTAATCAAAACGCAGGCGATCAGAGGAGTTGAGCGAGCCACGCTGTGTCACGTGGTCACCCAGGGTTTTGCGCAAAGCTTCGTTCAACAGGTGCGTAGCCGAGTGGTTGGCGCGAATGGATGTCCGGCGAGCATGGTCGACCTCGAGCACGGCGGCTTGCGAGGTTTTGACCACACCTTCGGTAACTTGACCGATATGAATGAAAACACCGGCGGTTTTTCTGGTATCCGTCACGTTTATCACACCGGTTTCAGTCTTGATCTGCCCGGCATCCCCGATCTGCCCGCCGCTTTCAGCGTAGAAAGGTGTCTGATTCAGAGCGATCTGTACCTTGGCACCCGTCGTCGCCTCGGTGACCTGCTCCCCTTCCTGGACGATCGCTGCAATCTGGCCTTCGGCGGTTTCAGTATCATACCCGAGGAAATCCGTGGCACCGGTTTTCTCGGCGACATCGAACCATACGGTCGCATCGGCGGCTTCACCAGAACCAGCCCATGCTGCGCGGGCCAGGGCTTTTTGCTTGTCCATGGCCGAGTTGAAGCCTTCAATGTCAACGCCGCGATCCTGTTCACGCAACGCATCCTGGGTCAGGTCGATCGGGAAACCGTAGGTATCATACAGCTTGAATGCGGTCTCTCCAGGCAAGTTTGCACCGGCTGGAAGTACCTTGAGTTCATCGTCCAGGAGCTTGAGGCCGCGATCGAGGGTTTGCTTGAACCGCGTTTCCTCAAGCAGCAGGGTTTCGGCGATCAATGACTGCGCCTGGCCCAGCTCCGGATATGCGCCGCCCATCTGGCGAACCAACTCCGGAACGAGGCGGTGCATCAAGGGGTCTTTGAGGCCCAGCAGGTGAGCATGACGCATCGCCCGCCTCATGATCCGGCGCAGCACATAGCCGCGTCCGTCATTCGATGGCATGACACCGTCCGCGATCAGAAACGATGTGGAACGAAGGTGGTCTGCAATCACGCGGTGGTGGGTTTTGCCAGCCCCATCCGGATCGGTGTTGGACGCGTTCGCGCTTGCCAATATCAAGTTGCGCATCAGGTCAGTCGCGTAGTTATCGTTGGTTCCCTGCAATAGGGCCGCGACCCGTTCTATCCCCATCCCGGTGTCGATGGACTGGTTTGGCAACGGCTTGCGTGTGCCATCTTCGAACTGTTCATATTGCATGAAAACCAGGTTCCATATCTCGACGAAACGGTCGCCATCCTCTTCTGGAGAGCCGGGGGGGCCGCCCCATATATGCTCGCCATGGTCATAGAAAATTTCTGAACAGGGTCCACATGGACCGGTTGGCCCCATCATCCAAAAGTTGTCATCGGTCGCAATGCGAATGATCCGCTCATCAGGGAGGTTCGCGACCTTCTTCCAGATATTCGCGGCTTGATCATCGGTATGATAGACCGTGACGTACAAACGATTGGGATCAATTCCCAGCTCTTTGGTGATCAATTCCCACGAAAACGCGATGGCTTCTTCTTTGAAGTAATCACCAAAGCTGAAGTTCCCGAGCATCTCAAAGAACGTATGGTGACGAGCAGTGTATCCAACATTGTCCAGATCGTTGTGCTTCCCGCCTGCGCGCACGCATTTTTGGGCCGTGGTCGCACGCGTATAATCGCGAGTTTCGACGCCTGTGAACAGGTTTTTGAACTGAACCATGCCGGAGTTGGTAAACATCAACGTCGGGTCGTTACGCGGGACCAGTGGGCTTGATGGTTGTACAGAGTGACCCTGCTTTTCAAAATATCCTAGGAAAGTTGAACGAATGTCGTTGAGCGTTTTCATATTCGGGGCCTTTCGAGGGGCAGAAAAAGAGTTATTCCCCAATTACCCTTGCGACACTGTACTGTCCATGGGGCATGCCCTACGAAAAAGGCGCACCTCTGAGGTGCGCCTTGATATCTTTTAACAAGTGGAAAAATCAGGCCTCAAGAATATCGATGTCATCGTTTTCGGAGCCTTCGAAATCAAGGCCGTGCGCAGCGCGTATCTTGTCTTCGATCTCCATCGCCATCGCTGGGTTTTCTTTCAAAAAGGTCTTGGCGTTCTCTCGCCCTTGCCCGATCCGTTCATCGCCGTAGCTGAACCAAGAACCCGACTTGTCCACGACGCCAGCCTTGACCCCCAAGTCGAGAATTTCGCCCATTTTTGAAATACCTTCGCCATACATAATGTCGAATTCCACTTGTTTGAACGGAGCGGCGACCTTGTTTTTGACGATCTTGACCCGCGTTGCGTTACCGACGACTTCATCGCGGTCTTTCAGTGCACCGATGCGGCGGATATCCAAGCGTACAGAAGAATAGAATTTGAGCGCGTTGCCGCCGGTTGTTGTCTCAGGCGACCCGAACATGACGCCGATTTTCATCCGGATCTGGTTGATGAAGATCACCATGCAGTTAGACCGCGAAATTGACCCGGTCAATTTCCGCATCGCTTGGGACATCAGCCGCGCTTGCACGCCAACCGAGCTATCGCCCATATCGCCTTCGAGTTCTGATTTGGGGGTAAGAGCCGCCACAGAATCGACGATGACCATATTCACTGCGCCGGATCTGACCAGCGTATCGACAATCTCCAATGCCTGCTCGCCCGTGTCAGGCTGAGATATCAACAATTCGTCGATATCGACGCCAACTTTTTTGGCATACTGGGGGTCGAGCGCATGCTCGGCATCTACAAAGGCACATACACCGCCCATTTTTTGCTGCTCTGCAACGCAATGCAGGGTCAGCGTTGTCTTCCCCGAACTTTCGGGGCCGTAAATCTCGATAATCCGCCCCATGGGAAGGCCGCCGATCCCCAGTGCGATATCAAGCCCCAGAGAGCCGGTTGAGCTTGACTTGATGTCCTGAACGGCCCCCTCGGCCCCCAATTTCATGATTGACCCTTTACCGAACTGCCGTTCAATCTGTGCAAGTGCACTGTCGAGAGCTTTTTGCTTTTCAGCTTGTTTCTTGTTGTCCATTGTCAAAAGATCTGCCGTTGCCATTTTAGGTTATCCCCTTAGTGTCACAGTGTATCGCATGCCGCAATCACCAGCATGGCCACCAACGTTTTGTTCCTTGTATGTTCCATATGAGACCAAACGCAGAACATTTCAATCTTTTTGTTCGTTTAATCTGTTATAAGGTGTCTGATCATCATTAACGGTACCATCTGATCGACGGTAATCCGCAGTGATTAAGGCTTGGTAAAGGGCCACATTCATTTCCGAACCGGTTGGATCAAAAACAATAGTGATATGGATGCACGCATGCGTGCTAGACGATGCCAAGGCATTGATTAATCGTCATGGGTTTGGTTTGTATGGAGGGCTGATCATGGTGTAGTACACCCGCGAGCTGATGCGCCTTACCACGATTGGGTAAATCGGTTTTCGACCATAATAAATCGGGGATATCCGGCAGATGCTTATTTTCTTTAAGGAACGACTGGCGTTTTTGTCCATGCCGAAAACCGGGACGACGGCGTATGAAACCGCGCTTGCGTCGCGGGCGGATATGGTGATTTCCGAACCTCCCATGCTGAAACACGCGCCGGTCTACCGTTACAATCGATTTGTACGGCCGATGTTTCTCAAGGTTTGCGACGTGGAGCTCGAGCTTATGTGTGTCATGCGCGAACCGATCAGTTGGCTTGGCAGTTGGTACCGTTATCGGCGGCGCCCCTTCATGCAAGGCAAACCGAACGCCACTTTCCATGTATCATTTGACGAATTTGTCCTGGCTTACATGAAAGGTAACAAACCCGGTTTCGCGGACGTCGGCAGTCAGCTCAACTTCATGGCCCCGCAACCAAATGGAACAAAAATCACTCATTACTTCCGGTATGAAGATCAGGCTCGTCTACGGAACTTCCTGCAAGAACGGCTGGATGTACATCTTGATCTTAGACGCGAAAACGTTTCACCGCAGATGGAGCTTTCGCTATCTCCGGATGTAGAAGAACGTTTTCGCCGCAAGTTTTCCGAAGAGTTTATCTTATACGATTCCATCGCGTGATTACAGTAGTTGACGATGCACCGTGTTGGTCAATTCCGTCAGGGAAAACGGTTTTGGCAGGAATGTGGAATTCGGGATAGAAGTTTGGGCGTCCTCAAAACTGTCTTCCGCATAGCCTGATACGAATACGACGGGGATACCCGGGCGATGTTTCAACGCCTGTCGTACCCAGCTGGGGCCATCCATTCCCGGCATGATCACGTCGGTTACGAAAACATCAACGCTCAATGTCTGATCTTCGAGCGTCTTTAGCGCACCCTCGGCTGAATCAGCCTCGATAACGGTATATCCGCGTAATCGGAGCGCTCGACTGGCAAATGCGCGTACCGGGGCTTCATCCTCCACCAGGAGCACGATACCGTCATTAGGTTTCGCGGGGGCTGCGGGTACCGAGGGCGGGCGTTCTTTCACCGCCGCAACAGTCTGAACCATCACGGGGAAATATAGTGAAAATACCGTTCCCTCGCCCAATTCACTGTCTACAAATATGTAGCCCCCCGATTGCTTGACGATGCCATAGGCGGTCGACAGACCCAGGCCGGTTCCCTCCCCGGTTCGCTTGGTGGTATAAAAAGGCTCAAACACTTTTTGTAAATTATCGGGGGCTATTCCTTCGCCTTTATCTTCGACCTTGACGGTCACGTATTTGCCCGATGGCACCACAACCCGATCACGCGTCAGAGCAGTCTCAAGAGTGACGCATTCTGTTGTCACCTTAATTTCTCCGCCGGTGGGCATCGCATCGCGTGCATTCACGACAAGGTTCATCAGTACTTGTTCCAACTGGCGCTTGTCTGCGCGTATGGGTTGCAAAACAGGATCGTGGCTCAAGGTGAGCGTTACGGTTTCTCCGACCAACCTGTTCAGCAGGTGGGTCAGATCAGCCATAGTGTCACGTATATCCAATGTTTCGGGCCGAAGCGTCTGTTTACGGGAAAATGCCAGCAGCTGGCCGACCAACGCCGCCGCGCGGTTTGCATTCTGGTTGATCTGAACCAGGTCACTGTAATCTGGATCGCCCTGATCATGGCGTAGCAGCAACAAGTCACAATGGCCCGAAATAGCTGTAAGCAAATTATTGAAATCGTGCGCTACCCCACCCGCAAGCTGGCCGATCGCCTGCATTTTCTGACTTTGGACGAACTGTGCTTGCAGCGATTTCAGTTCAGTTGCGTCGTTCAAAACCGCAATCAGCGCCGGTCGACCCAGTTCTGATACCAGGTTCAACGTCACTTGTACAAAGACCTCGCGATCGTCCCGCTTCAGGCGCAGAAATTCGGATTTCTTGACCAAACGACCGTCAAGCGTGTCTGTCAGCCAATCCGATATTGACCGACCCAAGCCTTCCATCAGATCACTCAGGTGGCTCTCTGGGGTAAGTGCCGCGCCTATGAGGCTGGACGCCATAACATTGTAAGAAAGAACCGCTCCGTCAGGGGCGATTTTTACCAGCGGGATGGGCAATTGTTGGAATGCCTGCCAACCTACATCGGCCGATTGGCCTGTGTTACCGGGCAGCAGATATAGTGCGCGACGCCCGGCACTGGCAGGCAATTCAGCCACCATCATCAATTCCGGCCCTTGAGCGGTTTGTATTTCTACGATCGCGCCGTGATGCACGACACGCTTGTCAAACAATTGGTCGAGCGCCGTAATCCGCCGCCCCATCAGCCGCCGGGCCGCATCATTCATCGACAGTACCGCCCCCGACCTCGAGATCATAAGCATCGGCAACGTCTGATCGTTGGTCTGCCCTGCTGATGAAACTGCCCCTTGGGCCACCTGTGCACGCCATAAGTATCCGCCGGGGGCACGATGCACAGACAGCTGAATTTCACCGTCTCTGGTACGGATGTTTTCGCGTGCGGCACCATCCTGGAAGGCGCGCGATTGCATGCGGAAGACGATCGTTGAAGGGTTGGCGAATTGGCTCGAAAAAAGGGCGCTTACGGTCTGAGCAAGCTGCCCGTCGAACGTGTCGCCCGTAGCGGCGTTTCTTGCGAGGATCATCCCGTCAGCAGCGGCAAAAAAGCTCGCACTTTTATCGTTGGCAATCAGATCGTGAACAGCTTTATGCGCGCTTTCGACACGCCGGAACTGCACCAAATCGTATAGAATGTGAAAAATGCCCACTGCGCCAACCGCAATCGCGATCGATTGGGACATCATCGCGACGGTGGCATCCTGAGCGAGCAAGCTTAGGCCCGCAGCAAAAAACGTGAAGGAAAACAGCCATACCAAACGTTTCCGCAGCGTCAGACTGTGCACGTTGAATCGATCTGACAATAAAGCCTCCTTTCGCGATGAAATTCGTCTTCATCTATGCGCAGGAAAGTTAATCAGCTATTAAACGCTGGGCAGATCAACCAAAAAACACCCTTTAGTTGATAGTACACATTTTCAAACACGCATCAAGTGTGCCGTAAAAAAGCCATCGCCGTTCTCATCTACATCAAAACGCTTTGAATAAACTTGCGTCCACTCTGGATGTCTCGTCAAAAACGCAGCAATTCGGTGCTCGTTTTCCGCGGCGAATATAGAACATGTCGCATAGACCAGAGTGCCATGAACGGCAGTCAGCGTTGCAGCTTTATCCAGGATATCATCCTGAATCTGTGTCAGGTCCTTCAGGCGTCGCTCTGACAAAGTCCACTTGCCTTCGGCTGAACGTCGCCAGGCTCCGCTCCCCGAACAAGGTGCATCACACAGCACAACGTCGAAGGGCTTTTGGGCCGTCATCTCTTCCGCGTCAAACTGGTGAACGGTCGCTCGGGCGCGGGCAGCCCGAGCCGGAAGGTCCCGCATGCGCGCCGGGTCAATATCATGTGCAAACACTTCGGTGTCGGCATTCATGGCAATGGCCAATGATTTACCGCCGCCGCCTGCACAATAATCCAGCACGCGCGCGCCGTGCGGCATAGCGGCGACGATGGCTTGGCTCGACGCGTCCTGAAGTTCAACATCGCCCTGCAAGTAGCTGGAGGAACTGCGAATTTTCCGTTCGCCTGCGGTTACAGTCAGCGCAGTAGACGCGAGGGGGTTCGCTTTTGTCTCGATACCTTGCTGGGACAGCTTTTCCATTGCGGCCACGACATTACCCCGAGCAACATTGACCCGTAGCGTGATGGGCGCGCGGGTTTGCAGAGCTTGCGCGGTCAGCTCTGCACGGTCGCCCAGTGACGCTTTGAACGCCGGGATCATCCAGTCCGGAAGGTTCCACGCAGTGGCTTCGTCTGTAGGGGGAGCCGGCACGTCTAGCTCGGCTTCGCCCAAGGGGCGCGGCGCATGACCTTCACCGTTGAACAGCGGCGCGGGGTCGACACCCTGCACCCGCAGAAGCCCGATCATCAAGGCACGTCCTGTTTCTCCCTGGCCCATATATGCCACCTGGCACCGCTGACGCAAAACATCAAAGACATGATCCCGCACCGCGGCGCGATCCTTTGATCCCGCAAAACGGCTACTGCGGGCCCAGCGGGTCATCGCCTGTTCCGCCGGGGTTCCGTCCGCCATCGCATCGAGTATCTCGATGGCAGCTGAAATGCGCGCGCCAGGGGTCATAGTTCATTCACGAAGAGAGCACCTTTGTCATACCCGGCCTAGCCGATCCGGTAGTTCGGACTTTCGCGGGTGATCTGAACGTCATGCACATGGCTTTCCGACAGTCCCGCCCCCGTAATCTTGACGAAAGTGCAGTTCTTGCGCATTTCGTCGACCGTGGCGCAGCCCGTGTACCCCATCGCGGCGCGCAGCCCCCCGACCAGTTGATGTACGACGGCCCCCGCCGACCCCTTGTAAGGCACCTGCCCCTCGATTCCTTCGGGTACCAGCTTGTCCGAGGCCGCGTCCTTTTGGAAATACCTGTCGGCAGACCCGCGTGCCATTGCGCCCAGGCTTCCCATTCCGCGGTAGCTTTTGAAGCTACGGCCTTGATATAGAATGACTTCTCCGGGGGATTCATCGGTTCCGGCGATCATGCTGCCGACCATTGCACAAGATGCGCCTGCAGCAATCGCCTTGGCGAAGTCACCCGAAAACTTGATCCCGCCGTCTGCGATCACCGGTATATCCCCCGCAGCGGCGGCACAATCCATGATGGCGGTCAGTTGCGGCACCCCGACGCCCGCCACCATCCGTGTGGTGCAAATCGACCCCGGTCCGATGCCGACCTTGATCCCGTCGGCACCCGCGTCGATCAACGCGCGCGTTGCTGCTCCGGTGGCAACGTTGCCTGCGATAATCTGTACATCATTCGACAGTTCCCGTGCACGGCGTACCGCTGCGGCCACCCCTTCGGAATGTCCATGCGCCGTGTCGATGACGATCATGTCGACACCTGCATCAATCAACGCCTGTGACCGTTCAAAGCCCGCGTCGCCCACCGTTGTCGCGGCCGAAACCCGCAACCGGCCCAGTGCATCTTTGCACGCTGTGGGGTTCAGAACTGCCTGTTCGGTATCCTTGAGGGTCAGCAACCCGGTCAGCTTGCCCTTGGCATCGGTGACCAAAAGCTTTTCGATGCGTCGCGCTTTCATCAGGCTGATCGCCTCGTCGCGGTCGGCGGGTTCGTGCAGGATCGCCAGGTTGTCCGATGACATCATCAACCTCACGGGCGTTTTATCGTCCGAGGCAAAACGCATATCTCGGTTGGTCACGATACCGACGACACGGCCTGCGTCATCAACCACCGGGAAACCGGTTACCCGATAACGTTCCTGAAGCGCTTTCGCGTCAGCGAGCGTCTGATTGGCGCGCAGCGTGATCGGGTTGTAGACGATGCCGGATTCAAAACGTTTCACCCGACGCACTTCCTGCGCCTGCTCCTCGATGGTGAGGTTTCGGTGAATGACGCCCATTCCACCGGCCTGGGCCATCGCGATTGCCATGCGGCTTTCGGTCACCGTATCCATTGCCGAACTCAGCACAGGGATATTCAGCGCAATCGATTTAGTCACGCGTGTCCGCGTATCCGCCGTGGAAGGCAGCACGTTCGATGCCGCTGGCACCAGTAGTACATCATCAAAGGTCAGAGCCTCACGAATCTCCATTTTGCACCTCGGCTTGCATGGGTTCATTTGGCGGTTTCATATTTCATGGATGATCCGGTTTGGAAAGACCCATTCGCGTACCGTCGGCATTGCAAATGCTGAGGCTTTGGAGAAAGCTGCGGAAAACGGCATTCAAGCAGGGACACTCATATGACACGACATGGATATGAAGGTGGCAGGCTCGACTTGCCGTTTGTCGGGATTGCAACGTTCGGCAAGCGGCCTTACGAGCCGGACTGGGCGGCCCTGGATGCCGATGTCGCTATCCTGGGGGCACCCTACGACAGCGGAACGCAGTGGCGCGCGGGCGCGCGGTTCGGCCCCCGAGGAGTACGCGAGGCGTCGACCCTGTTCAGCTTCGGCCACGCCGGTGCCTATGATCACGAAGACGACGTGGTATATCTGCCGGGTGACGTCAATATAGTCGACATCGGCGACGCCGACATCATCCATACCGATACCGTCCAAAGCCATGCCAATATCGAAACGGGCGTCCGTGCCATTCTTGATGCCGGTGCCCTGCCCGTGGTCATTGGCGGCGATCATTCGATCAATATCCCGTGTATCCGTGCCTTTGACGGTCAGGGAGCGATACACGTGCTGCAAATTGACGCACATCTGGATTTCGTCGATGAACGGCACGGCGTCCGGCATGGCCATGGCAACCCGATGCGCCGGGCTCTAGAACGCGATTATGTAACCGGCATGACCCAGGTCGGCATCCGAAATGTCAGCTCGACCGCCCGCGAGGGATATGACGACGCGCGTGCCATGGGGTCCGATATCATTTCGGTACGGCAAGCACGCGAAATGGGCACATCAGGGGTGTTAGGTCACGTACCTGACGGCGCGCGGCTGTACGTAACAATAGATATCGACGCGTTTTGCCCCTCTATCGCGCCGGGTACCGGCACGCCCTCGCACGGAGGGTTTCTGTACTATGAGGTTCTCGAGCTGTTGCAGGCTGCGGCCCAGCGTCACGACATCGTTGGAATCGATCTGGTCGAGGTCGCCCCCGACTATGATCGAAGCGGGTCAACCAGTATATTGGCTGCGCAGATTTTGCTTAATTTTCTGGGATTTATCTTTCATGCGCGTGCGGAACGCGAAGCGTAAGCCGCTGATGTGGCATAATGTGACGTATCACCGCTTTCACCTGCCGCGCGCTGCGCTATGTTGCGGCGAAGCGGTTGAGGACGAAACGACATGAGCAACGATCCACTGGTGGTATTCACGCCTTCGGGCAAGCGCGGGCATTTCCCGAAAGGCACGCCGATCCTGACCGCTGCGCGGCAACTTGGTGTCGATCTGGATTCGGTCTGCGGCGGTCGCGGGATCTGCTCTAAATGTCAGGTGTCGCCAGGCTATGGTCAGTTCCCGAAACATGGCGTGACTGTCAACGACGACGCCTTGTCCGAGTGGAACAGCGTCGAACAGCGCTACAAGGACAAACGCGGACTGCTTGATGGGCGTCGGCTGGGCTGTCAGGCGCAGGTCCAAGGCGATGTCGTGATCGACGTGCCCGCAGAAAGCCAGGTTCACAAACAAGTGGTGCGCAAACGCGCCGAAGCCCGCGACATTGTTTTGAACCCGTCGACCAAGCTGTTCTATGTCGAAGTTCAAGAGCCCGACATGCACGACCCGTCGGGCGACCTGGAGCGGCTCGCCGAGGCCCTGCGCGAGCAATGGCAGCTCGATAACGTTAAGGCAGACCTCCAAATCCTTCAAACAATTCAGAAAATTCTGCGCAAGGGTGACTGGAAGGTGACGGTCGCNGTTCATTTGGGCGACGACGAGAACCCCCCGCGCATCATGCAGCTATGGCCCGGTTTCTACGAAGGCTCGCTCTACGGTCTCGCGGTCGACCTGGGGTCGACCNNNNTCGACTGNGCGCATTTGTGCGACCTGCAAACCGGAGAAGTCATCGCATCCTCAGGGGTGATGAACCCGCAGATACGTTTTGGCGAAGACTTGATGAGCCGGGTCAGCTATTCCATGATGAACGAGGGCGGTGCCCAGGAAATGACCCGCGCCGTGCGTGCTGGAATGAATACGTTGTTTGACGAGATTTGCACCGAAGGCGGGATCGACAAAACCATGGTTGTGGATGCGGTATTTGTCTGCAACCCGGTAATGCACCACCTGTTTCTGGGCATAGACCCGTTCGAGCTGGGCCAAGCCCCCTTTGCGTTGGCGACATCAAACGCGCTTCGCCTGCGCGCTGTCGAACTCGACCTGACCATTCACCCATCCGCCCGGGTGTACTTCCTGCCCTGCATCGCGGGGCATGTCGGCGCGGATGCGGCGGCTGTCGCGCTATCCGAGGCTCCGGATAAATCTGAGGATCTGATGCTGGTGGTCGACGTCGGAACCAATGCGGAAATCCTATTGGGCAACCGCGAGAAGGTTCTTGCCTGCTCGTCCCCGACCGGCCCCGCGTTTGAAGGCGCGCAGATCAGCAGTGGCCAGCGTGCCGCGCCGGGCGCGATCGAACGGGTTGAAATCGACCCGGATACAAAGATCGCCCGTTTCAAGGTGATCGGCAGCGACCTATGGTCGGACGCCCCGGATTTTCTCGACGCTATCGGAACCACGGGCGTGACCGGCATCTGCGGCTCGGGTATCATCGAGATGGTTGCCGAGATGCGTATTCACGGCATTGTCGATGCCGCCGGCCTTATCGGTACCGCCGAACAGACAGGATCGGCCAATGTGTTTGCCGACGGGCGCACCAATTCGTATCTGGTTTACGATGGCACCGAAAACGGCGGGCCACGCATCACCGTGACCAACCGCGATATCCGCGAAATCCAGATGGCCAAGGCCGCGCTCTATTCAGGAGCGAGGTTGCTGATGGATAAATTCGGTGTCGATAAGGTGGATCGTGTCGTATTGGCTGGTGCCTTCGGCGCGCATATCAGCCCCAAACACGCTATGGTTCTCGGAATGATCCCGGACGCCCCGCTTGACAAGGTGACCTCGGCGGGCAACGCGGCTGGCACGGGGGCGCGGATTGCCTTGCTCAATAGTTCCACGCGCGCTGAAATCGAGGAAACAGTGCGCAATATCCACAAGGTCGAAACCGCGATTGAACCGCGTTTCCAGGAGCATTTCGTCAACGCGTCGGCAATACCCAACGCCGTTGAACCGTTTCCCATTCTCAACAGCATTGTGACCTTGCCGACCGCGATGTTCAACACGGGCGGTGGCGACAGCGCCGGTGGGGGCCGCAGGCGGCGCCGAGGATAAACCCAGACCAAAGGACAACCCGCGATGACGTCTGCAAACAGCGACCAAGAAGAATTCTGGACCAGCAACGCCGGCCCTACATGGGTAGAACAGGAAAATGACCTGGATCAACTCCTGTCCCCCGTACTGGACCGGGTGCTTGAAAACGGCGATCTCTTGCACGGCCACAGTGTATTGGACATCGGTTGTGGAACCGGGCAATCGACCTTGCGGGCCGGGGCTTTGGTGGGACATACGGGCCATGTGTTGGGGGCCGACATCTCGTCTACGATGATCGCACGCGCCAAACAAAGGGCAGAGGATCTGCCCCACGTCGACTTTGCCCTCGTCGACGCAGAGGCTCACTCATTTGCCCCCGCCCGGTTCGACCGAGCGATCTCCAGGTTCGGTGTGATGTTCTTTTCGGATACCACTGCGGCCTTTCGTAACATCGCTGCTGCCCTGAAACCCGGCGGCAGGATCAGCTTTGCCACATGGGGCCAGACGCAGGCCAACCCGTGGTTCACCCTGCCCGCCGCCATCGCCAAGGCAGAGCTGGGTGCCCCTCCAAAAACCGACCCCGATGCGCCGGGCCCCTTTGCACTGCGCGACATCGACAAGACTTGCTCCGCTTTGACCACGGCGGGCCTGACAGATGTCACGGGCACGGCCCAGAATTTGCGTCTTACACTGCCCGGAGGCGCAGACCAGATCGCGAACCTGTCGATGAAGGTGGGTCCGGCAAGCGGTACCATGAAGCATTTCGCGGCCTCGCAGTCCGCCCGAGACCGTATCGAGGCGGCCATGCGCAAGGCGTTTGGCGAATTCGACGATCACGCCGTCCCTGCCGAGATCAACTTTTTCACCGCCACCAAATCCTGACTTGACGCATCGGGTGGTTCCGCCTAAATCAATCGACGGCGCGCGGGTATGGTGAAAAGGTATCACGGCAGCTTCCCAAGCTTTAGTTACGAGTTCGATTCTCGTTACCCGCTCCACGTCCAATCTGACCCCGCAGCCCGTTAAATTGATAGCTATTTTACACCTTAGGCGCTGTTTCGAAGGGATTAATTCTGTTGCTGCATTGCGGAGTTCAGATACGGATGCCCGTGTCAGGAACCACCAGAGGTCAGGCTTGATGTTTATCGGCTTCAGACATGCGCAGACTTTGAATGAAGTGGCACCTTGAAAGCCGGGGGTGTGGGCATGAACGTGATGGCGGGTGTATTTTCCGAACTTGCGCGTGGGCGATGGTCGGTCGCTGGCGCTTCATAACCGCCGTGAGTGGCCGCTTACCGACACTGTATCACCTCTAATTTTCGTTGTTATGCCGGGTCGCGTTGATGCCCAATGCATTGCAAAGGAACCGAAAACCTGAACCACGCGTTGCAATCCCGCCTGTTTGGAATAAATTACTCTCATACCCAATGTGGAGTGCACGATGACTCTGGACCCCTACGCGACACTTGGCGTGTCAAAGACCGCCACCGCTGACGAGATAAAGAAAGCCTACCGCAAAATTGCGCGGACAGAGCATCCTGACCTCAATCCAGATGATCCCGCGTCCGAAGCACGTTTCAAGGCAGCGGGGCAAGCCTACGAACTCCTGAAGGATCCGGAATTGCGCCGCCGCTTTGATGCCGGGGAGATCGACGCTTCGCAAGCGGAACAGGCACCGCGTGGTTATTATCGTGATGAAGCGCGGCGGCCTGAAAACGCATATACTCAGGGCAGATCCCGCCCGGCCGGCAACCCGTTCGCCGAAGGTTTCGATGCGGACGACTTTTTTGCGAACTTCGCGCGCAGCAGTGCCAGAGCAGGCCGTGCTGCACCGGGCGACATGCACGGACACGATGCGCAATATCGCTTGGCGGTTCCGTTTCTTGATGCCGCGCGGGGGACAAAGACCCGCATCACCTTGCCTGACGGCAACGCCCTGGAGGTCACCATTCCCGAGGGCGCGCGCGACGGCCAGACCCTTCGCCTGCGCGGCAAGGGTGAACCTGGCTTTGGTGCGGGACAACCCGGCGATGCATATATTGTGCTCGAAGTGCTTCCCGACCCCGCATTCGAGCGTGACGGCGATGACATCCTCACCACGCTTCCAATCTCCATCGACGAGGCGATCTTGGGCGGCAAAGTCCCTGCGGCAACCATCAAAGGCACGGTGAATGTCACAGTGCCGGCAGGTGCCAGTTCTGGTCAGACGCTGCGCCTCAGGGGGCGCGGACTGAAGACGCGCAATGGTCACGGAGATCACCGCATAACGTTGCGCATCGTGTCGCCGCCCAAGATTGACGATGCATTGAAACACTTCATGGAAGGCTGGAAAGCGGATCATGCCTATGATCCCCGCGCCGGAAAGGAGACAGCATGACTGACGACTACGCCCTGGAAGAGATGATCGATAGGATCGGCCCCCTTACGCCCGAGCGCCTGCGCCATTTTGAAAGCTTGCGGATTATCACCCCCGTTACCACCCAACGGGGTCCACGATACCGCACCGTAGACATCCGCCGTATCACGTTGCTGTGCGAGCTGACGGACGATTTCGAGGTTAACGAGGATGCCTTGGTGATCATCATGTCGCTCCTCGACCAGCTGCATGGGGCTCACTGCCGGCTTGACCGTATTGTCCAGGCCATTTGTGCAGAGCCAGCCGAAACCAAGCTACGCTTGTCCCAAAGGTTACTTGAGGCCGATGACGCCGGGTGACGTCAAAACCAGACCCATCGCGCTTGCCACGATGATCACAACGACCACGGCATCCGCGATCGGAAAACCGCACAGCATGGCGCATGCGACACCGCACCACTGGCGGCCCTGTCGTGGCGGCGCAGCGCGTTAGTCAGGTCGGCCAAGTCTGGCGAGGATTGCGCGCGTATCGAGGTTACGGACCGTGCCAGAGACACGCCCCCGGTCCCCTGACAACCGCGTCGCGACGAATGCGTCCGCTATCGGTTCCGGCGCTTGCCTAATCAAAACCGCGGCCGTCAACAGCAGTGCAGTCTGCTCAACAAACCACCGGGCTTCCGCTTCAGAGGGAAGCGATGTCCATCTTGCACGGTAAGCGCGTAGCGCAGCGTCATAGCCCGTGTCCTGCCCCGCTGGCGCGTCAAGTTCGGCGTTCAACGCGTCAACTGCGCGCGGCTCTTTTGCAAGGGTACGCAAGGCATCAAGGCAGATGACATTGCCTGAACCCTCCCAGATTCCGTTCAGCGGGGCCTCGCGGTAAAGCATCGGCAGCGGCGTGTCTTCTATGAAGCCCATACCGCCAAGAACCTCCATCGCTTCGCTGACGACAACCGGACAAAGCTTGTTGCTCATGAATTTTGCCAATGCCACGCCGATACGTGCGAAAGCACGGTCTTCCCGCGTGGCCCCATCGAACGCATGTGCCACACGCATTCCAAGCGCGACCGATCCTTCCCAGTCAAGGGTCAAGTCAGCAAGAACGGTGCGCATGAGAGGTTGGTCGACAAGGTTTTTCTGAAATGCAGTTCTGTGCGAAACCCAATGATGGGCCTCGACCAATGCGGCGCGCATCAGACCAGCCGGGGCAATGGCGGTATCCAGTCGGGTGTGATGGACCATTTCGACAATCGTGCGGACCCCGCGCCCTTGTTCCCCGATCTGGTATGCAAGGGCGCGATCATATTCGATCTCGGCGGACGCATTGGACCGGTTTCCAAGTTTGTCTTTCAACCGCTGGATGCGAATGCCATTCCGCTCACCCTCCAGCCAGCGCGGCACAAGGAAACACGTCAGCCCCTTGGGGGTCTGCGCCAGCGTGAGGAACCCGTCGGACATGGGTGCCGAACAGAACCACTTGTGCCCGGTAAGTCGCCACACCGAACCGTCAGGTTCCGCCCGCGTCGTGTTGTCCCTGACGTCCGACCCCCCCTGCTTTTCCGTCATTGCCATGCCGATGGTCGCGCCGTGCTTTTCGGCAATCTCGGCGACCGAAGGGTCGTAGCGCCGCGAAAGGATTTTCGATTGCCATTCGGCGGAAAGACCTTCCGCTGCCGCGATCACCGGGGCGGATGCATAGGTCATCGTCAACGGGCAGCAATGACCCGGCTCTACCTGACTGGCAAGATAGACCATTGCAGCATGGGTCGCGTGCCCACCCGGTGACCCTTCCCAAGCGACGGCCGAATACCCTGCCGCCACGGAAATTTCCATAAACTGGTGGTACGCCGGGTGATATCGCACCTCGTCAAGCCTTCGTCCGCCGCGATCGAACAACGCAAGCTCGGGTGTGTGGCGATTGGCGTCGCGCGCGGCTTCGCGCATTTTGGCCTGACCCAGCATTCTTGCATAATCGCCAAGGTGGGTGTCGTGGTTGGCCGCACCTGCTGCATTCAGCCTGATGACCGGGTCGCTTTGCCAAAGATCAAAATCGCCGCGGGCGCCAGGTTGGTTATGGACCTCATGGGTACCAAGGTCGGATCGTGGGGCGGTGTGGGACATCGGAAGCATCTTTCGGGGACAGTCGCAATGGCCGGAAGAAACCCCTATGATCAAGAGGCCCGACAACCAAAGCCGTGAGGCTTGAATGCTATTCCGCAGTGGCCGCAAAATCCACTCTGAAGTGAACTTTTACGCTACGTATCTATGGGCTTTGGCCTGCCTGTTTCAAGCATGGCGCGTGGTTTTGACCCCTTGCGGTGCTGTCCAGCTTTGCCATTCGCCCTGCCCGCATCACAAGCGCGGGGTTAATCAATGATGTTGACCCCTTCGGTTGTGCAAAGCCCCCGGCTTGGCCAGACCGCAGAGCCGGCTTTGCCACGCAGCGGGAGCCGAGAGCCAACTGATACGGCGTGTCTCAGGTTTTCAAACAGGATCACGTCTTTCGTACTTTATCGTTGCGCGCCACGGCTGTTCATGCGCGTCTTGAGATATGGAAAACAGATACACAGGAAAATGCCTATGCGGCGGCGTCACATACGCCGTGAATGGGGCACCCCTTGTGGTCGCGCAGTGCCATTGCGAAGAGTGTCGCAGATTAAGCGGGACAGGACATACCGTGGGCGCGATGTTTCCTTTGGATGCGGTAACCGTGAAAGGAAATCTCCATCGTTTCAAATATGTATCTGCCACTGGATCAACGGTGACAAAGATGTTCTGTCCCACGTGCAGCAGTCCTGTTTACGGGCAGAACACCCGGACACCGAACCATGTGACACTGTCTTTGGGTACCATGGACGACGCGCGCGACCTGAGAGTCGAAGTCGTCATATTCAGTCAAGACAAACCGCATTGGGATGATTTAAGTGAAGACGTCGTTTCATTTGCCACGCAACCAGATTGGCAACCTGATAACTAAATACCGACATGTGACGGCCGAATTTAATGGTGGCCTTTTTCCAACACAGCCGCTTGGGTGACCGCCGGCGGCGGGTTGCCACGCCGCGCGCTTTCACAGATAAATGGTCACTTTGGCATTGGCGAAAACTACCGCCGCGCGAAAGTGATATCGGCCTACAACATAATGATTTCACGGCTGTTCGGTACCCGAATTATCGCGTACTATTGGAACAGTTTTGCTCAAGAGTTTCTACAATGAACGATTTCCCTTTTTTGAAAAATGGCGGCGATCACCTAGACCTTCTACTTGCGACATCCGAAATCGGAATTTGGGAACTGGACGCCGCCACGGGCCTGGCCCTGCGCAATCTACGGCATGATCAGATTTTTGGTCATGACACGCTCCTGGATCACTGGAGCGCTGAGATCTTTTTAGGCTATGTTTTCGAAGAGGATCGGGAGCGCGTCGGCACCCTTTTGGAAACCTCCTTTAACGACGGGATACCCTGGTCGTTTGAAACCCAAATACGTCGTGCCGACGGTGTGGACCGCTGGATCAGCGCCAACGGTGTGCCCATCTTTTCCAACCCGGGGCAAGTCGCAAAACTTATCGGCCATGTGATTGATATCACTGAAACAAAGCAAAACGAGGACCGTCTTAAATTACTTTCAAAGGAACTCAATCACCGCGTTGCGAATACGTTTACCATCATGCATTCGATGATCCGTCACGCCTCAAAGAAAACATCGACGATTGATGAGTTTGCCGAAACCTTGACAGAACGGTTGGAAGCATTGGCACGATCCAACAGGGTTTTGGTCGCCAAAGAGGCCGAGCGATCCAGCCTTCACGATATCCTTACCATGGAGTTGGAAGCCTTCGCGGGATGGCAGACACGAGTCTCGATCACCGGGGATACCCACGTCTGGTTTTCCGGCGAAGCGTCTGAGGCGCTTGCCATGATATTTCACGAGTTGCTGACCAATGCAGTGAAGCATGGGGCACTTTCCGAGTCGACCGGAGAAGTTGCGATAAACTTGACCAGTGGGGTTGGACGTCAGATTCTTATAAAGTGGATCGAAACAGGCGGGCCGCCGCTGCCTGCAAAAAGACGGACTGGAATAGGATCGACGATCCTGAAAAATGCCATGCGCGAGGAAGGGACTGTCGACCTCGATTTTGCCACCGACGGCCTGGTGTGCGAAATAGTCGTGCACAACAGCTTTCTAAAAGAGACCCCTGACAAGCCAATCGAGCCCTCGACACCCATGTTAACTGACGACGCGAGAGTCAGCGACGGCACATTGTCGGGTCAGCAGATCATGGTTGTCGAAGATGACCCAATCATCGGTCTGGACATTGCCGATATTCTTCGATCCCGTGGTGCAGCCGTGAGCGGCCCCTTCACAACCGTGGCCAACGCCTTGCAAGCGATACGCAAAACCCCAGATGCGGCGGTGTTGGATGTGAACCTTGGACGAGAGACGACAGAAGCTGTTGCATTACAACTGTCCAAACATGCGATCCCGTTCCTCATTCTCAGCGGTCAGCTCGACAGCTCGGACTTGGGGGGCGGGTTTGGCGGTGCATCCATGCTGAGTAAACCATTCAGAGAACAAGACCTGGTAAACCGTCTGATCCGGCTCGTTCAATAGAAAGCGACAGAGCACTTGGCCCTTGGTGGCCCGAAAACGCCCCCTGTTAACGCGCAATGACGATATCCGCGCGTAAACCGCCCATGGTTTCAGACATTCCCAACCGCAGCACCCCGCCATGTGCCCGTGCAATATCGGATGTGATGGCAAGGCCCAGCCCCACGCCTCCGCCCTTGTTCTGGTTGCGTGATGGGTCAAGCCTCGAAAAGGGGCGAATAGCTTCGGCGTGCCGATCCTCCGGAATGCCCGGCCCATCGTCTTCGACACGCACACGCAAGGTTTTTTCAGTGAACAGCACCGATACCTCGGCGCGGGTACCGTACCTGACCGCGTTTGAAATCAAATTGTCGACGGCCCGCAAAAAGGCTGTTTTGCGCAAGCGTATCATGCCGGTGCCATCGCCTTGCGGTGCAAGCAAGGTTACGTTGCGCCCTGCCCGCTGAGCGGCGGCCACTGCGGTCTCCATCAACAGATGAGGGTTAACCTTCTCCGGCTCCCCTTCTGCCGAACCTTTGGCAAAATTCAGAAATTCATCCAGCATACGCTGCATATCGTCAACATCCTGCAACAGCTGCTCTGCCTCGCTGTCGTCCATCATCGACAGGCTGAGCCGCATTCGCGTAAGAGGCGTGCGCAGGTCATGGCTGACCCCCGACAGCATGAGAGTGCGTTGTTCAATCTGGCGTTCGATACGGGCACGCATGTCGACAAACGCATTGCCCGCCGCCCGGACTTCAACCGCACCGCCGGGGCTATACGGCACATGGCGTCCACGTCCAAACGCTTCGGCTGCACGGGCCAGGCGCTTGATCGGGCGCAGCTGGTTGCGCAGGTACACGAAAGATATCAGCGTCATCAAAAAGCCGAACGTGAATGTATAGACAAACAGCTGATGCGGGTTCGCCGCTGATATACGGCGCCGATCAAAACCGATTTCGACGGGTCCTCGCGGCGTTTGCACAAACAGGCCCACCTTTCCCGGCGTGCGCAGATCAAGGCGCAAGAATCCATCCAGCCGGTTCTGGAACCTGTCGATCATCACGCGACCCGAATAATCATACCAGGTAAGCCGGTGCGCGGCGGGTACATCATCGGCAGAGATTGTCTGCACCCTCATGTTTAAAGGTGCAAGCTGCTGCTTCACCAGCTGCACCCCTGCCTCGGGCGACGGTGCCTGATCGATCGTCTGAAGAACCAGGGCGACCTCGCGCAGCACTGTGTCTGTCATCTGCGTGGTGACACCTTCGTAGTTCCGCTGCGCAAAGATAACCGTCACTACCAATTGCAAAATCACCACGGGCAACAACAATATCAACGCTGCGCGTCCATAGATGCCTCGGGGCACATATCGTTTGAGCCAGGTAAAGAACATGGGTTAGACCTTAGCCAGCCATCCTTCCCTATGAAAGGCCAAACCATGCTGCCCCCTGATGACTTTGACCCCCCTGTCGGTACGGCAATCACCCTTGAACCGGGGCTGCGCCGGATCGTGGCTGATAACCCGTCACCCATGACGTATCGCGGCACGAACACCTATCTGCTGGGCACATCCGACATCGCCGTCATTGATCCCGGCCCCCTGTCAGACGCGCATCTTCACGCCATCCTGGAGGCGATCGGGCCCAACCAGCACATCAGCCACATCATCGTCACACATACGCATCTAGATCACTCTCCACTGGCGCGGCAGCTGTCGACAACAAGCGGCGCACCGATTTTGGGTTTCGGTGACGCAACTGCGGGGCGTTCGTCGGTGATGAAGCAGCTTGTGCTGGATACGGAATTGGGCGGCGGCGAAGGTATCGACGCGTCTTTTTCCCCGGACCGGCACCTGAAGGATGGGGACACCGTTGTTGGCGATACCTGGCGGCTTGATGTCATTCATACCCCAGGACACATAGGAAATCATATTTGTCTTGGCTGGGAAGACGCCTGTTTTACCGCCGATCATGTGATGGGCTGGGCCAGCTCCCTGGTTTCGCCTCCCGATGGTGATCTCACCGACTTCATGACCTCGTGCGCACGGCTACAGGCACAGGATTGGCGCGTCTTCTATCCGGGCCATGGCGGCCCCGTGACTGACCCCGCTGCAAGGCTCGGGTGGCTGATCTCTCATCGCATGACCCGCGAAGCAGAGATATTGGCCGTATTGAACAATGGCCCTGCCACGGCAAACGAGATTGCCCAGAAGATCTACACGGCCACGCCTGCGGCATTGCTTGGGGCGGCAACCCGAAATGTGCTCGCCCATCTGATTGATCTTACCGGAAAAAGCGCGGTGGTACCACTCGGCGAGCTTTCACAAACGACGCGGTTTGATCTTAAGTGAAATCTGAAAAGAAAAATGTGAAAAAAGCGCTTCAAACCTCTGGACGCCACAAAATACCACTGCTATATCGCCCAGACCGTTCCGACGTAGCTCAGCGGTAGAGCAGTTGACTGTTAATCAATTGGTCGTAGGTTCGATCCCTACCGTCGGAGCCAAAAAATACATAAAGCCCAGTATGATAGATTTTCTGATCATACTGGGCTTTTTCTTTGTCTGTGTCTAACCGGTGGACCGCGGCACACCAATTGGCCAGCATTCTTCCAGGCGAATTGGTAAGATTGAGATTGCAAAAAGCGCATCGGCAAACCGAGCGGTTTGACTAATGTTAACGTGAGGAGACGATGTATTTTCTCCATACTGACGCCGCACAGAATGCCCCATCGCGCGAGGTTGTCGGGCCACTTGAAAACGGAAGCCATGACTGGAACGGGCCAAACGGTAATGGCTCAAGATTACCCGGTAACAGAGCTTGGTTCAGCGGTCGCTTTCCAATGTTCAGGCCTAAGCCCCAGCCCCAACGCCTTTGCGGTGATACCGCGCAAGAGAGCCGCATTATCCAATAGTTTGATCAGCAACGGCGCGTGGGGCGACGATTTTGCATCAAGCGCTGGCAGGAGCACAAATCTATGAGCGATCACCTGGGCATTCTGGGTCATGGATGCGGGCCAGGCTCGTCGCTTTTGCACTTGGGCAAGGTGGTGTGAGCCGATGGCCCGGGCCAGGAGGGGTGGCCCCAAAAGCCGTGCGGTTGCAACGGCGTCCTGAACAGCCAGGTTTATCCCGACCCCACCCACCGGAGACATGGCATGAGCGGCATCGCCGATACATAAAAAGCCGTCGCGCCACCACGTTCTGAGCCGATTTACCTGCACTGTTAACAGTTTGACCTGTTCCCACGAGGCCAACGTCGCAACCGAGGCTGAGAGCGTCGGGGCAATTGCCGAAACCCGCTGACGAAATGCAGCGATACCCTGCGCGCGAATGATATCAGCATCGCCTTTTTGAAACGGCAAAGCACATTGCCAATAGTCCCCGCGGTCAAGCTGCACCAGGAACCCGCCTGTTCCCACCTGCCCCAGCGACACAGACTTTTGTAACGGGGTTTTGGGCAGACGCATCCAAAACACATCTATCGGTGCTCCGATGTCGTCAAGCTTCAGCCCTGAGCCGTCGCGGAGTGCGGAGCGTCGCCCATCGGCCGCGATCGAAAGATCGGCGTGAATGACCAAGGGACCATCTGTGTCGCTTGCGCTTATACCGGTAACTTGTCCGCCCTGGTCAATCAGGTTTTCGGCCTTGGTACATCTGAGGAGCTTGAAATTCGAGTATTCGCAAGCTGCCTTGGCTAAATAATCGAGAAAATCCCATTGCGGCATCATCGCGATATATTTGCAAAACGTTGGGAGCTGGCCAAAATCGGCGATCTTGTAGCTTTGACCTGAAATGGTGACCGAAGCGTGTCGGATTTTCTGATGAGGGCGTGAAAGCAGTTCATCCAACAGCCCCAGTTCGTGAAAAACCTCTAAGGTCGATGGGTGGATTGTGTCGCCTCGGAAATCACGGAGAAAATCGGCGTGTTTTTCCAACACGGTGACGTCGACGCCTTGTCGCGCTAACAGATATCCCGTCATTAACCCTGCGGGGCCACCACCCGAAATCACACATTGAGTTTCTAACGATCGCATGGGTCTGTTCCCTGGGCACGTCTTCTTTAGTTAGATAGGCATCCTCGTGGGTGTTTTCACGTACCGGAAAAAAACAAACCGGCTGAAGCAAAATCTGCGCCAGGTGACGCATCCTTACCCGCTGTACGAATTGAGCAAGCTGGTTGGGGTGCCGCATCGCCGGACGCGAAACAGCCCGTCGTCGTGATCGCCGTCAAGCGTCCAGATTTATTCCGAAAACTACGTTGAATTGCTGCATAGGGGGGAAGAATCAGCAGGGGTGTGACGTGTTCTTGCGATCAAAATGCAATCGCCGCCCCGGTTGTAACGAGGCGGCTACTGGGAAACGAAAAAGTGGCCTTACTTCTGCTGTGGCTTATCGCCAGGTTTCGATGAAGACTTTTTTGTATCGGGTTTTGAAGCTGGTTTTGTCATAATTGCATACTCTTGTTTGCAAACCGGGACAGCGGAATGCCATCCCTGAATTCACTATGAACCCAACCTGAAAAAACGAAATGTCGTATTTATTCCGTGGTGTCGCATTTATGCAGTGTGTGCAATAAGTTGCCGAAGCGCCGACCGGTTTTGGCGGCATTTGGCGCACCGGTTTCACACGTTGTTTTCAGCCGTGAAAAGCCGGAACAAACCGGCTTTCCAAGCGTTCTAATAGCTTGATTATGGGCGCAAGTTTGGTACATGCCTGCGACAAGGCGAGCGTCACAGGTCGCTTTATCTCAAGGCAGTTTCCACGACGTCCAGAAGCTTTGCCTCTTGAAACGGTTTACCCAAGACTTGGCAGTTATCCATCCTGGTCACCAACCCGTCATCAACGCCCCCGGTGGCAAAAACCAGCGGCATGTCAGGGTTCAAACCTCTCACCTCATGCGCCAGATCCTCGCCCGATTGATCGGGTAATCCGATATCGGTTATCAATAGGTCCACCTGCGCGGTCTTTACTATCTCCAAGGCTTTGGTCGCATTCTCGGCTTCAAAAACCTTATACCCGGCATCCCGCAATACATCTGCGGTATCGGTCAGGATAAGTATGTCATCTTCGCACACCAGGATGGTCGATCCGGTTGGTCGCTGTTTGGACGATTGCGACGAAGCAGGGGTTTGCTGGGGTCGGTTTGGCCGGGGCATGCCTTTGCTACCCAGAACTTCGCGGATCTTTTGCGATAGTTCAATTTGGGTGTACGGCTTTCCGAGAAGCTGAATGCCGGTGTCTAAACTGCCGTCGTGCATAATGAATTCTTGTGCATAGCCCGATGTGAAAAGCACCGGGACATCAGGTTTCAGTTCCTTCACCTTGTCGGCGAGTTCGCTGGCAGTCGCGGTGCCGGGCATCACTACATCTGTAAAAAGCAGGTCGAAATCCTGACCGGCTTCGAGGATCAGCATGGCGCGATCAGCGTTTGCCGCTTCGATGACCGTATACCCGAGTTCCCCCAGCATCGTTACTGCCGCTGCCCGGACGTCGTTGTTGTCTTCGACCAACAATATCGTCTCCGTGCCTCCAACCAGTCCGCCTGACTGAGGCGGCTGCACGACTTGTTCGTCCTGCAGGGATCTTGGCAAATAAACTTTGAAGGTGGTTCCGACCCCTACCTCGCTGTCAATCGTGATGTGGCCGCCAGACTGTTTGGCAAAGCCGTATACCATTGACAAGCCAAGGCCGGTCCCGTGCCCGTCTGCCTTGGTGGTAAAAAACGGCTCGAAAATCTTGTCGATGATGTCCGGAGACATTCCGCTGCCGGTATCGCTCACCGTCAACATCACATACTGCCCGGGCGTTACATCCGGGTATAACTGCGTGAATGCCTCATCAAGCTCTATGTTGCTGACGTCGATCCTCAACTCACCCTTGCCGTCCATGGCATCACGCGCGTTGATCGCCAGGTTCAATACCGCATTTTCCATGTTGCTCGGGTCGACGCTTGTGTTCCACAGGTCGCTGGCAAAACTGGTTTCCAGTGCCACGCCCTCTCCGATGGCACTGTGCAGGATATCCGTCGTGTTGGTCAGTAGGTTGCAAAGATTTATCACCTTGGGGGCAAGCGGTTGCTTACGTGCGAACGACAAAAGCTGGGAGGCGAGTTTTGCACCGCGTCGCACGCTTTCCATTGCCTGTTCGACGCGGACCTGCGCCGGTGCCCTATCGGGAATATCACGTGCAATAATCTGTATGTTGCTGGTGATGACCTGAAGCAAATTGTTGAAGTCATGTGCGATCCCGCCGGCAAGATTACCGATGGCTTCCATCTTCTGACTTTGCCGCAGCGCGACGTGGAGCTCTTCCAGCTCTCGGTTGCGCTTTGCGACACGCAGTTCAAGAGAATTGTTCAATTCCTCGATCTCGCGTTCGGCGATCTTGAGGTCCTCGATATCGGTGTTGGTTCCGACCCAGCCTATCGTCAGCCCTTCTTGCGTGCGCAGCGGTGCTGCGCGCACCAGGTGCCACCTAAAGTCACCATCCGATTTTCTTATCCGAAATTCTGTATCATAGTCGGTGCCTTCGGCAATCGCAGTCGACCATTTTTCTACCGCCAGCGGAAAGTCGTCTGGATGAACGACTTTTGCCCAATCTGTACCGTAAAGATCGCCCTCATTGAAGCCGGTAAAAACATAGGTTTGATCATTCAGCCAGTTCACCGACCCGTCCTTGTCGGCAGTCCAGACGTGGTTCGGCATGGTCTGTGCCATGGACCGGAATTTTTCGCCTTCAACAGTAAGGGTTGCCTCGGCTATTTTTTGGCCAGTGATGTCGTGCCCTTGAACAAAGATACCAGTGACACCGCCAGAACCGTCCTTGATCGGGTGGAAAATGAAATCCACGAATAACTGTACCGGCGGCTTGTCGGGGTCGGGTATTACTTGCGCGGGCATTCCCTTGAACGACACCGCATCGCCCGAAGCATAGACGTCATCGAGAAGTTCGAAAAACCCCTGCCCGTCTAGATCCGGCAGGGCTTCACGAACCGGCTTGCCGATAATCGACCTTCCTCCGATCAGGTCGGTATAGGATGTATTGGCAACTTGGAAAATATGCTGGGGTCCATTGAGAATGGCCATGAAGCTTGGTGCTTGGTCAAAGGCGGACTTGAAAAATTCCGTCATCGCGCCGAGAGCCAGGTTTTCATGCGCGACCGCTTCGGTTCTTTTCAGGATAGTCGCGCGTTGCGTAAACGTTTCATCCGCAGGATTGTTTTCATCATGGTAAAGGTCGGTCACATCCATGGTGTTTTGCAGGATAAACTCAACACGCCCCGCTGGATCCAGTATCGGCGTATGTGTCGCGCTCCAAAACCTCTCGATAAGTTTTCCGTCAGTCTCTATCGGGTATGGGATCAACGGAAGGTGATCTGTCCGGCCGGTCGCAAGCACGCGTCGAAATGAACCCCGTAGCATCTGATCCGAGACGGAATCCGGGCTCGCGGGGAATTCTTCGGTGATGATACGCCCGATGAGCTGGTCACGTTCACGCCCCGTGACGGCAAGATAAGCCTCGTTCGCCCAAACCATCCGCAAATCTGGGTCCAAAAGAACATAGGGTGAAGGTGCTGATGCAAAAATCGTGTCTAGATCAATCCTCATTACCAACTTCCTGTCTTTTGTTACCGGCTGCAAAAAGAATGCGTGTTCTGCTTGTTAGAAAACTCAGCTATTTGAGATCATGCGCATCGTCGAATATTCACCATTCAACGATCACTGTTAATGCAGTCATCAAAGGCACAAGCGATGAGGAATTAAAAGGACCAAGACGGGCCTTTCGCAACGCCGGTGCACACATCATACGCAGGTTTACTTTCATAAGGTCCGGACATGCAAGCAAGGTGTCCGCGATTGTACCTTAAGGTCGGGAGTTTGCTCATTCATGAATTGGGACGTACCCGTGCACCGCTTTTATCGGCAAATGCAGCCAAACGCGCGCGTGCATCGGGTTGCGTATTGACCACCCCTGCGACCACCGCCTCGGCATAGGCAGCATCCATCGCTGACATATTCTGCATGTGACTAACCGCGCTGCAGATCGCAAAGTTGGAAAGCGGCAAATTCTGCGCCGTTTTGCGCGCAAGCTCCATCGCGGTGTCAAAACTGGACCCTTCGACGATATACTGCGCAAGCCCAAGATCCACTGCTTCCTTTCCCTGATAAACACGGCCCGTCAGCATCATGTCGATCATTCTGGCCTTACCAACCAGATCGGTAACACGTATTGTCGCGCCGCCCCCGGTAAACAGCCCGCGTTGTCCTTCCGGCAGGGCGAAATAGGCGGTCTGATCCATAACGCGAATATGCGCTGCGGACGCCAGCTCAAGCCCACCCCCGACCACTGCACCTTGCAACGCCGCAATCACCGGGACCCCGCCATATTCCATTTTATTGAACGCCTCATGCCAACGTAGACAGACATGCATGAAATCAGCCGGGCTGCGATCTTGGTCATGATGTTCGATAAGATCGAGACCAGCGCAGAAATGTTCCCCCGCGCCTGCCAGAACCACTGCGCGAACGCCTGCACGCGGGGCGCGGGAAAAGAAGCTCACCAATTCTTCGATCGTTTCGATATCCAGAGCGTTTCTTTTCGCAGGGCGATTTAGCGTAACCACCCACACTCCGTCATCGTGAGCCTTGATGTCCAGATTGCGATAGCTTGATATATCGATATCAACGATCATGTAATTTCCTTTATGTTCGGCAAGCCACCTGAAAGTCGCTCAATTTCGCCACCATCATTGCAATAGTCCCATAGTTCCAGCCCGTTTCGCAATTACGGTGTTAATAATTTCAAAGACGATCCAGCCTATACACCTATCGGTGGCATTCCGGGTGCTCGGGAGGTGGGAATTGGTCAATGGAGGCCAAACGTCGCGGCAGTCTGCTTTCCATAACTACCATAGTCCAAGTTTGGTATGCCCGGAACGCATCAGCGCGGCCGAAATCCCCTGACAAAACGCGCAAAACACTGGCATCAAATATTTTTACAAAAAAGGCGAATAGATAAGATTATGGGGTTGAACAAGGCCAGAACCTTGAGGTAGTAGATCGCTCACGGGTCGTTAGCTCAGTTGGTAGAGCGCTTCGTTTACACCGAAGATGTCGGGAGTTCGAGCCTCTCACGACCCACCATTTCCCCACATGTTGATGACTAACGCACCGTTTCGGCGATCAGTGCGCATCCATCGTCTGTTAAAAATTGACAAGCTTTTCGCGTGCTACCTCTGACTGCTTGCAGACAGTTTGCAAGCAGCACTATCGATGTAGGGCTGCCACGATATCTTGATGGGGTGCCGGCCCGCTCGCTCTTGATCACGCCGAAGATGGTGCGATTTCGTTAGAGCTTTGCCGATCCGGCATCGTTGAGACCATTGTTGTCTGTGGGTTGTAATTGCCGGATTTTAACGCGCAGCATTTTGCCGTTGCTCAGGTCTTTTTCGTTGATCACCTTGAATTTTCCAAAGGGCAAAAGGTTCAGTTCGCGGTGATCTGCCAACGCTTCCCCCAATACACCGAGCAACGCGTCAATCACGGGTTTGGCGTCTTTCTTTTTGATGCCCGAACGTTCGACAACGGTGTCGATCAGTTCTTTTTTCCGCATAATTGGCCCGGCAATGACCGGCCGCGGCCCGTCGCCGCCGGCCTGCGCCACGTTTGTCTGCAGGGCGGCCACCGGTGCAGCTTCAGCCGAAGAGTCCGGGGCCGGTTTGGGCTTTGTGGACGTTGAAACCTGTGTCGATTTTCCTGTCTTGGCTGAATTGCTCATGAGACCATCCTTAATATAGGTTCGTCCAAGCCTAGCTTTCCAATGGAACAATTGCCAGTGTTCCCTTTTTCCACGTCGACGCCGATCCAAAGATTGGGGTCGCCGACGTGCAAGAAATGCAAAGGGCCAACCTGTCTGCAGGTTGGCCCTTTGTCTTGCGGCGACGTTCAGTGTGCCGTGGCGTTATCACCCGTCGCGGACTTGTGCGCCAGCGCTGCGGCCGCTGCGGCGTCTTCAGCCTCCTGATCCCATTCAATGGGCTCAGGTTGACGCACCAAGGCGTGTTTCAAGACCTCGGATACATGTTCAACCGGAATGATCTTCAACCCGTTTTTCACGTTGTCCGGAATATCCGGCAGATCCTTCAGGTTCTCGCTCGGGATCAGTACCGTCGTAATCCCGCCTCGCAACGCGGCAAGCAGCTTCTCTTTCAACCCGCCGATCGGCATTGCATTTCCGCGCAGGGAAACCTCGCCGGTCATGGCGATATCGCGCCGCACAGGTATCTGGGTCAGCACGGACACGATTGACGTCACCATCGCCAAGCCTGCCGACGGACCATCTTTGGGCGTGGCACCGTCAGGTACGTGCACGTGAATATCCAGCGTGTCGAACTTGGGGGGTTTCACCCCAATTCTCGGGCTGATCGACCGCACATAGCTGCTGGCGGCGTCGATGGATTCCTTCATCACGTCGCCCAACTTGCCCGTGGTCTTCATCCGCCCCTTGCCGGGAAGCCGCAGCGCTTCGATCTGCAACAGCTCACCGCCGACAGAAGTGTATGCAAGCCCGGTGACGACGCCCACCTGATCTTCAAGCTCGGCCAACCCATAACGGTGCTTTTTAACGCCAAGAAATTCCTCGATGTTGTCTTCGTTCACCGTGATGCTGGTTGCATCCTTCTTGATGATCTTGGTCAGCGATTTCCGCGCAACCTTGGCGATCTCGCGCTCAAGGTTCCGCACGCCAGCCTCGCGGGTGTAGTAGCGGATCATGCTGGTCAAGGCACTGTCCTCTATGGCAAATTCCTTTGCCTTCAAACCGTGGTTCTTGATCTGCTTGGCCACAAGGTGCTGTTTCGCGATCTCGCGCTTCTCATCCTCGGTATAGCCAGACAGGGGGATAATCTCCATCCGGTCAAGCAAAGGCCCAGGCATGTTGTAGCTGTTCGATGTGGTCAGGAACATGACATTCGACAGGTCGTATTCCACCTCAAGGTAGTGGTCGACGAATGTGCTGTTCTGTTCCGGATCAAGCACCTCGAGCATGGCCGATGCAGGGTCACCACGGAAATCCTGACCCATCTTGTCGATCTCATCGAGCAGGATAAGCGGGTTCGTGGTTTTCGCCTTTTTCAGCGCCTGAATGATCTTGCCGGGCATGGAGCCGATGTAAGTCCGGCGGTGACCGCGGATCTCGGATTCGTCACGCACGCCCCCCAGCGAGATGCGAATGAATTCGCGCCCCGTCGCCTTGGCAACAGACTTCCCAAGCGATGTCTTACCCACACCAGGAGGGCCGACAAGGCACATGATTGGCCCTTTCAGCTTGGTGGAGCGTTGCTGCACCGCGAGATATTCGACAATCCGTTCATTAACCTTTTCAAGGCCGTAGTGATCATCGTCCAAGACTTTTTGCGCTTTGGCCAAGTCTTTCTTGGTGCGCGACTTCACGCCCCACGGAATCGACAGGATCCAGTCAAGGTAGTTGCGAACGACAGTGGCTTCGGCAGACATGGGCGACATGTTCTTGAGCTTCTTCAGCTCGGCATCGACTTTCTCCTTGGCCTCCTTGCTCAGCTTGGTTTCCGCAATGCGGGCCTCAAGCTCGGCAACTTCGTTCTTGCCCTCTTCGCCATCACCCAACTCGTTCTGAATGGCTTTCATTTGCTCGTTCAGATAGTATTCGCGTTGGGTCTTTTCCATCTGTGACTTGACGCGTGTCTTGATCTTTTTCTCGACCTGCAAAACAGACATCTCGCCCTGCATCAGGCCATAGACTTTCTCGAGGCGTTCGGACACGGACAGGGTTTCAAGCAGGTCCTGCTTTTGCTCCACCTCAATACCCAAGTGGCCCGCCACAAGGTCGGCAAGGCGCGCCGGCTCGGAAGCTTCGGTCACCGCCGACAGCGCTTCTTCGGGGACGTTCTTCTTGACCTTGGCATACCGTTCAAATTCTTCGCCAACCGACTTTAGCAGCGCCTGCGTGGTCAGGTCGTCGCCGGGAATTTCGGTCAGATATTCGGCCATTGCTTCAAAATATCTGTCGTTTTCCAGATATTCGGTGATGCGTACGCGTGCCTGACCTTCAACCAACACCTTAACGGGGCCGTCGGGCAGCTTAAGCAATTGCAGAACATTGGCCAAAACGCCGGTTTTAAAGATACCGGACGCATCGGGGTCATCGACGCCGGGGTCAATCTGGCTCGACAACAGAATCTGCTTATCGTCCGCCATGACTTCTTCGAGGGCGCGGACTGATTTTTCACGACCGACAAACAGCGGTACAATCATGTGCGGGAAGACCACGATATCGCGCAAGGGCAAAACCGGGTACGACGTGTTCAGAGGCTCTAACATGCTCTTTTCCTTATACTGCAAGACGGCACTGGCCCCTATCATAGGCGACCGCACGGCCATCTCCTGTTCTGAGTAGGGTATTTGGGCACCCTACCCGCCTGATTCAATCCCCGATCGTCGGGGGCCCCTTCTTTAAACGGGGTTTGTCGCAGAATGACCCGCCTCATAGAGACAAACAAGCGCGTTTCACTTAAATTTCGTCTTTTAACTCAATTAAGGCTCGGTTTCCGACCCCGTAGGCTCCGGGGCCGGATAAGAGCGATCTGCTGGACTATCAGCCTACGGATGCATCCTCGAGGGACGGATAATCAGTATAGCCCTTGGCATCGCCACCATAATAGGTATCGGTGTTGCCTTCGTTCAGCGGGGCGTCGCGCTCCAAACGTTCGGCCAGGTCCGGGTTGGCGATATAGGGGCGGCCAAACGCGACCAAATCAGCCTTGCCGCTTTTCACGGTCTCGATCGCAAGCGCCCGGTCATAGCCGTTGTTGGCCATATACACGCCCTCAAACAGGTCACGCAGCTTGGCCAGGTTTTCCCCTTCAGCCAGTTCACGCGATCCGCCGGTCGCACCCTCTACCATATGCAGATAGGCCAGATTGAATTGGTTCAGCTGCTTGATTACGTATTCAAACGTTTCTTGCGCGTCGTCATCGGCAATATCGTTGGCGGGCGAAAACGGTGACAGGCGCAGGCCGACATGGGCCCCATCCCATTCCTGGGTCACGGCCTCAAGAACCTCCAACAGCAGACGCGCGCGGTTCTCGACCGATCCGCCGTATTGATCGTCGCGCTTGTTGGTTTTCGTTTTCAGAAACTGGTCAATCAGATAGCCGTTGGCACCGTGCACCTCGACCCCATCGAAACCCGCCTTCTTGGCCATCTTGGTGGCGTGCACATAATCCTGAACGACCCTGGAGATTTCTTCGGTATTCAGCGCGCGGGGGTCAGATGTCTGTTCAAATCCCTTTGCGGTAAATGTCTTCATGTTCGCGGTGATTGCAGAAGGTGCCACCGGAGCCTGACCATCGGGTTGCAGCGATGTGTGGCTGATCCGTCCGACGTGCCATAGCTGGACGACGATCTTGCCACCCGCCTTGTGCACTGCATCGGTAACCTTTTTCCATGCAGCCGCTTGCCCATCGGTATAGATACCCGGCGTCGCAAGATAACCTTTGCCTTCGGGGCTGATCTGCGTCGCCTCGGTGATGATGATACCGGCCCCGGCACGCTGGGTGTAATAGTCGACATGCAGTTCCCCGACTTCATCGGAGTCGTTGTCCGCGCGGTTACGGGTCAAGGGGGCCATCACAACGCGGTTCCTGGCCTCGATCGCGCCCACCGTCAGGGGGGTAAAAAGTGCTTCTGTCACTGGTGCATCCTTTCGATGTTATGTCTTGTCCATCAGCAATTAAGCCTAAGACGCGCCATCACAAGGATTTGTGCACCGATTTATTTTTTGACCAGGCGGTTGAACTGTTAAAGCGGCTCTATATCGCCCTGTGCCCGGGTGCTGTGAAAACCCGCTTGCCAAGCCTCAAATGTGCCTGCCGCAATCGCACCCCGCATACCTGCCATAATGTCCTGGAAATACCGCAGGTTATGCCAGGTCAACAACATCCCCGAGATCATTTCCTGGCTCCGGAATACGTGGTGCAGATAGGCGCGGCTATAGTTGGAACAAGCAGGGCAAGAGCAGGCCTCGTCAAGCGGGCGCGGGTCGTCAGCATGCCGGGCGTTTTTGATGTTCACGACGCCATGGCGGGTAAATGCCTGCCCGGTGCGGCCTGACCGCGACGGCAACACGCAATCCATCATGTCAATTCCGCGCGCCACCGCCCCGACGATGTCGTCAGGCTTGCCGACCCCCATAAGGTATCGCGGACGGTCAACCGGCAACATATCGGTGGCAAAGTCGAGACAGCCGAACATCGCCTCTTGCCCCTCGCCCACGGCCAGGCCGCCGACCGCGTAGCCGTCAAAGCCCACGTCTATCAGTGCTTTGGCGCTTTCCTCGCGAAAATCGCGTTCCAGCCCGCCTTGCTGGATCCCGAACAGCGCATGGCCGGGGCGGTCGCCGAACGCGTCACGACTGCGCGCGGCCCACCGCATCGACAGGCGCATCGAGTCCGCGATCCGGTCGCGGTCAGCGGGCAACGCAGGACATTCGTCAAAGCACATGACGATATCAGACCCAAGCAGTTTCTGAATCTCCATCGACCGTTCCGGCGTCAGCTCGTGCTTGGATCCGTCGATGTGGCTTTTGAAGGTTACACCCTTTTCGGTAAGCTTGCGCAGATCGGAAAGGCTCATCACCTGAAACCCGCCCGAGTCGGTGAGGATGGGTTTGTGCCAATTCATGAACTTGTGCAGCCCGCCCAGGCGGTCGATGCGTTCAGCGGTAGGGCGCAACATCAGGTGATAGGTATTGCCCAACAAGATATCGGCACCAGTGGCCGCCACGCTTTCGGGCAACATGGCCTTGACTGTCGCAGCGGTGCCCACCGGCATGAACGCAGGCGTGCGAATATCGCCTCTAGGGGTCGAAATCACGCCAGTACGCGCCGCACCATCGCGGGCCTGAAGGTCGAATGAGAATTTATTCATGACAGCGCCTATAGAATGAAGCCCGTGCCTGTGCAATCGTGATGACAGCTTGCCTTTACGCCGGGGTCGCGGAAACCGACGCTGCGCAGCCGTGGTGAACGCGCTTTTTCAAAAGGAGTCGCCCGTGCCTATCGAAGATATAATCCTGGAAGTATTCCAGACCAACCTGGCCCTTGTCCTGCTGGCGTTGCTGCTGGTGGTTCTGATTATCAAAGGGGTCAAGATCGTGCCGCAGTCAGAGCAGCATGTGGTTGAACGCTTTGGCAGGCTAAGATCGGTTATGGGGCCAGGGATCAACATGATCGTCCCGTTCATCGACAATGTCGCCCACAAGATATCGATTCTCGAACGGCAGTTGCCCACGGCGAGCCAGGACGCCATCACCCGTGACAACGTTCTGGTTCAAGTAGATACGTCGGTGTTCTACCGGATCATCGAACCGGAAAAAACCGTTTACCGTATTCGCGATATCGACAGTGCAATCGCCACCACCGTCGCCGGTATCGTGCGCGCGGAAATCGGCAAGATGGATCTTGATGAGGTTCAATCCAACCGGACAGCGTTGATCACAACAATAAAGTTGCTGGTAGAGGACGCTGTCGACAACTGGGGGATAGAAGTGACGCGGGCGGAGATCCTTGATGTCAACCTCGATGCCGCCACCCGGGCGGCAATGATGCAGCAACTGAACGCCGAGCGGGCACGCCGAGCCCAGGTCACGGAAGCCGAAGGCAAGAAGCGCGCCGTCGAACTGGCGGCGGACGCGGAGCTATACGCCTCGGAACAGACAGCGAAAGCACGGCGCGTTCTTGCCGATGCCGAGGCGTATGCCACCCAAGTGGTTGCCACGGCGATAGGTGAAAACGGATTGGAAGCCGCGCAGTATCAGATCGCTCTGAAGCAAGTCGAAGCCTTGAACGCTTTGGGCGCGGGCACCGGCAAGCAAACCATCATCGTGCCTGTTCAGGCGTTGGAAGCCTTTGGGGACGCATTCAAATTGTTGAAGGGACGGGAATAGTGGCGGCGATACTGTCGGAGTGGTGGGTGTGGGTTTCGGCGGCGTTGGTGTTGGGGCTGATCGAGGTTCTGGTGCCGGGCAGTATCTTCTTGGGCTTTGCACTGGGGGCGCTTGCCATGGTGCCGTTGGTGTTGATCATACCTGTTATCAACGGTCCGCTGGCGCTGGCCGTGTTCGCGGGCCTGTCATTGGCGGCCTGGATCATTCTGCGGGTTTTCTTTCGGCGGCAATCCAGCGGGGCACGTATTGTGTCACGCGATATCAACGAGGATTAGCATTTTGCATTGTACCGCCGGGGCTCTGCCCCGGACCCCGGGATTTTAGTCCATTTGGAATATGGCGTCGTGACTTGAGAAGCCTGGGGCGACCTGCTAGGCGGCGGACACATTCAGCTGTGCCGGAGTAAGTGCCATGCAAGAACTGACCTTTGGGTGGGAAGAGTGGATTGCTCTTCCGGATTTGGGTTTGCCCGCCATCAAGGCCAAGATTGATACGGGTGCCCGGACATCGGCGCTGCACGCCCACGACATCGAGGTCTTTGGTTCAGCGGCCAAGCCAAAGGTGCGCTTCAACGTATATCCTGTTGCCGGAAATGAGCTGTTCACCATCACCTGCTCTGCACCGATCATTGACCGGCGCGAAGTGACATCCTCGAATGGGGAGTCGGAGCTGCGCTATGTGATATCCACCAGTCTTGAGGTGGGCGGGCAAAGCTGGCCGATCGATGTAACCCTGACCAACCGGGCGGGCATGGCGAGCCGGATGCTGCTGGGGCGTCAGGCATTGACCGATCATATTACGATTTCGCCGACGGAAAAGCGATTGCAGCCGGATTTGAGCTATGATGTCTATCATACTGCCGCGGTGCGTCATAAGGCACCGCAAAGGGCGCTGCGTGTGGCCGTGTTGAGCCGGGAAGCGACGAATTATTCGACCTCGCGGTTGGTCGAGGTTGGTGAGGCGCGAGGGCACACGGTCGAAGTTATTGATACGACGCGCTGCTACATGGCGATCAACACGATGGCCCCGGAAGTGCATTACGACGGCAAGCGTCTGCCGCGCTACGACGTGGTGATTCCACGTATCGGTGCGTCGGTCACGCCCTATGGCTGTGCGGTAATCCGTCAGTTTGAAACGATTGGGACCTACTGTGTGAACGGGTCTGCGGGCATACTGGCCAGCCGCGACAAGCTGCACGCGCATCAGGTATTGGCCTCCAAGAAGATCGGCATGCCGACGACGGCCTTTGCCGCATCGCCCAAGGACACGTCGAACCTGATGGCGCTTGTCGGCACGGCACCGTTGATCGTGAAGTTGCTGGAATCGACCCAGGGAAAAGGCGTCGTGCTTGCCGAGACCAAGAAGGCCGCGGAATCTGTCATCGACGCGTTTCGGGGGCTCAAGGCAAATTTTCTGGTTCAAGATTTCGTCAAGGAAGCCGCCGGCGAGGATATTCGCTGTCTTGTAGTGGACGGAAAGGTTGTCGCGTCGATGAAACGCACCGGTGCGGAGGGCGATTTCCGGTCGAACCTCCACCGGGGAGGATCCGCCCGTGTCGTGCGAATTACCAAGCTGGAACGCGATACCGCGACACGTGCGGCGCGTGCCTTTGGGCTGGGTAAAGCGGGCGTCGATTTATTGAGATCCGAAAGCGGGCCCAAGGTGTTGGAGGTCAACTCTTCACCCGGTTTCGAAGGGATCGAAAAGGCGACCGGCAGGGATATTGTCGGTATGCTCTATGACATGATCGAGGCCAGGGTGAAACCCCAGCCGGTTCGCAGGCGCAAAGGCTGAGCACCCCTCTGGACGCTGCGGCGCGCAATCCCTATATAAACGATCAGGAAACACAGTGAGGCCAATGATGACCGACAGCACACAACCCCTTGAAGGTACCCCTTTGATTGCGCCCTCAACGACCAATCATCCGCTGTACGAGCAGGTTGTAGAAGCATGCCGCACAGTGTACGACCCTGAGATTCCCGTAAATATTTACGAGCTCGGCCTGATCTATACCATTGATATCAGTACAGAAAACGAAGTGAGCATCAAAATGTCGCTCACCGCGCCCGGTTGCCCCGTTGCAGGTGAGATGCCAGGCTGGGTCGCGGACGCGGTCGAGCCTTTGCCCGGTGTCAAAACCGTTGATGTAGACCTTGTCTGGGAGCCACCCTGGGGAATGGACATGATGTCGGACGAGGCGCGCCTGGAACTTGGCTTTATGTAGGATTGTACCGCGCTGAATTGCTCATGAGGCAGTCGGCGATCACGATCTCGTAAATTCGGGTCTTCTCGGCATGATGTCGCGATGGCCTGGTGATCACGACGCGACTTGGCGTTGAGGCCATGCGGGTACGCAAAGCTGCTATCGTCCAAAGCGGCTGTGATCAGGCCCACTCCGGGGGGTCACCGCACGGCGTTCACAAATCAACACGCCACGGCTTGAGAATACCCGGCAAAGCGCCTATCTTTGCCTTAACAGGAGTATCCAGAATGTTCGCAATTCCAGGCAAACAGGCCGTCACGATCACGCCCAAGGCCGCTCAACAGATTACCAAGCTGATGGCGTCCGCCGGTCACGCGGGCCTGCGCATCGGCATCAAGAAGGGTGGTTGCGCGGGGATGGAATACACCATGGAATACGTTAACGAGCCTGACAAGAACGACGAGGTCGTCGAACAGGACGGGGCGCGGGTGATGATTGCGCCCATGGCGCAAATGTTCCTGTTCGGGACCGAGATCGATTATGAAACATCATTGCTTGAAGCTGGCTTCAAGTTTCGCAATCCCAACGTGACCGAAGCATGCGGATGCGGTGAATCCATAAAATTTGGCTAAAATGCTACGCTGCGGCCTAACCGTGTGACTGGATCCGTTGCTCCCGGTGCGGGCTGCTGTTATCGAGATTGGTGAATAACAACAGGGGTCTCGTCATGCGCCGCAAACTAGCTGCCGGTAACTGGAAAATGCACGGCTCGGTCTCGGCGCTGGCCGAACTGACTACCCTTGCCGCGCAAATAGACCCGCAGGGCTGCGAAACGGTAATTTGTCCCCCCGCTACGTTGCTCTTTCACGCATGCCAACTCGTCACCTCCACCGATATTGCCATTGGCGCGCAATGTTGCCACCCACAGCCCCATGGCCCATTTACCGGCGACGTTTCCGCCCGGATGATTGCAGAAACCGGGGCGTCCTATGTCATCGCGGGCCATTCGGAACGTCGCGATCGGTATGCCGAAACCGATGCCGAGGTCCAAGCACAGATCCGGGCCGCGTGGAGAGAAAATCTGACCGCCATTCTGTGTGTTGGCGAAAGCGGTGAAGACCGCCAGGCAGGCATCACTCTCGATACCATCGCAACCCAGCTTGCCGGCTCTCTTCCGGACGGGGCGAACGGCGAAAACGTGGTGATCGCCTACGAGCCGATATGGGCGATCGGCACTGGCGACGTCCCTACCCTCGCGCAAATTGGTGAGGTCCATGACTTCATCCGTGCCCAGTTGGTCCGTCGCTTCGGGGACACTCAGGGCAAGACAATCCGTCTGCTTTATGGGGGTTCGGTGAAACCAAGCAATGCGGCGGACATATTCACCGCCGAAAACGTGGATGGTGCTCTGGTAGGCGGTGCCAGCCTGCAAGCCGCTGATTTTCTTCCGATCATTCAGGCCTTGAATGACGCCTGAATTTCATTTTGCAAAATAAACTCATAACCTACCTCACATCAAAGGGCGACGTGTCTCACTGCACGCCGCCCTTTGCTTAGGTCAACATCTCACGCGGTCGCGCGGTGTGACGTTACCGGGTGATGATTTCGGGTCCCATCATCATTGTCGGCAACCAGGTTGAGATTATGGGGATGTACGTCACCATGATCAGGAAGACGAACAGGACGGCCGTGAACGGCAAGGCCGCTTTTACAACATTCATCATCGGCATGTTGGCCACCCCGGATGTCACGAACAGGTTCAGTCCGACCGGGGGCGTGATCATCCCGATTTCCATATTGACCACCATGATGATGCCCAGATGGATCGGATCGATCCCCAGTTCGATGGCAATGGGAAACACCAGCGGCGCGACGATGATCAACAGGCCCGATGGCTCCATGAACTGCCCGCCGATCAGCAAGATCACGTTGACAATGATCAAAAACATGATCGGTCCGAACCCGGCATTCAACATCGCCGCGGATATCTGCTGAGGGATCTGCTCATCAGTCAAAACGTGCTTCAATATCAAGGCATTGGCGATGATGAACATCAATGTGATGGTCAGTTTGCCTGCCTCGAACAGGGTGTCTCGGGTATCACGGTGGAAGAATACAGTCACCAGCGCGATCGGTTTACGCATCAGCGACAGGTTGTTCGCCTCACCTTTGACGTGCAGCGGCCCCATATCGCGGTATACGAATGACGCGATCAGAAAAGCATAAACCGCAGCGACGGCAGCGGCTTCGGTAGGGGTGAATATCCCGCCGTAGATACCGCCCAGAATGATGACGATCAGCATCAGGCCCCACCCGGCTTCGCGGCCCGACGTGATGACTTCGCCCCACCCGCGCCATTCACCCTGCGGCAGTTTCTTCACCCGCGCCATGATATAGATCGTCAGCATCAGCATGGTACCGGCCAACAGGCCAGGAATGACGCCGGCCAGGAACATCCGCCCCACAGATACATCTGTAGCCGACGCATAGACCACCATAACGATCGACGGCGGGATCAGAATGCCCAGCGTACCGGCGTTGGCGATGACGCCTGCGGCGAATTCCTTGGTATAGCCTGTCTCGCGCATGCCTGCGATGACGATCGACCCGATGGCCACCACCGTCGCCGGAGAAGACCCCGACAAGGCCGCAAAGAGCATACAGGCGAAAACACCGGCAATCGCCAGCCCCCCCGGAAAATGCCCCACCAGCGCAATGGAAAACCGGATGATCCGCTGTGCCACACCGCCGGTCGACATGAATGACGACGCCAATATGAAGAACGGGATAGCCAACAGCGTATAGTGGCCCGCCATCGCCTGAAAAAACGTCTGCGCAATCGACGCCAACGACGAATCCGACAGCACGAGCAAGAAGAGGATCGACGAAAAGCCCAGGCTGACGGCGATCGGCACGCCGAGCAGCATCAAGCCGACGATCATGCTAAATAGTACAAGAACGTCCATGCGCTCAGTTCCCCGCGTTCAAATGTTTGATGGCTTCAATGTCATCCTCGGCCTCGTGGCTGACGATGAGACTGGTCGAAGCCCCTTTAAATATCCGCGCGCCCGCTTGAATGAATCGAAACAGCAGCAGGGCCATCCCGAACGGCAACATGAAATACGGAATGAACCGCGGCAGCTTGCCATAGGTCTCGCCCTCGTTCATGATCGGCTCGATAAAGCGCAGCCAGTCGGGCATTGGAATGTCTACGGTCTCGTACCATGCCTGGTCGCGGCTGTTCTCGAAACCGGTCGGGAACCAGCGTCCCGATGTGGCATCAAGCCCCGCGAAGGGTGCCCAGTAATCCCACGCGCCTTTCAGCAACAGACCGGCGTAGGCTATGCAGATCACGGCCGCAAATAATGCCAGCAGGCGTCGGGTGGTGGATGAAAACAGGTTGATTACGGCATCAACGCCCAGATGGGCGGTGACCTTGACCGCATAGCTCATGCCGAACAGCACCAGCCACGCGAACAGGAACGTCACTGCCTCCAGGCCCCAGATGATCCCGGTGTTGAAACCATAACGCAGCACGACGTTGATAAAGGTGATTAAAGTCATGAGGCCGAGGATCACAGCGATCGCTGTCTCTTCAAGCTCGTTGACGATGCGCCCGAGCGCAGAATGAGATTGCACATCATGTGACATGGGAAAGCTCCGCTATGAGAGGAGAAAAGGTCGGGTCCGCTATCGTGATAGACCGCAGGCCCGACGCAGTATTTCACCCCGCGCACAAGGCGGGGTGAAAAATCATCAATGTTTGGCGTTGATCGCCTGTGCGGCGTCGATGTTTTCCTGGCCCACATCGGCGGTAAACTCTTGCCAGACAGGTTTCATCGCCGAAACCCATTCTTCGCGCTGCGCGGCATCCAATTCACGCACGACACCGCCGGCGTCAATGATTGCTTGCTTGGCGTCGGCATTCACTTTCGACGATTCAGAGTTGCGGGTGTCGGTGACTTCCTTGACAATTGTCGCCAGTTGGTCACGTACATCCGCATCGAGGCTGTCCCACCAATCGGTCGACGTTACCAGCATATAATCCAGCACACCGTGGTTGGTTTCAGTCGTACCATCCTGAACTTCAAAGAACTTTTGGCCGTAGATGTTGGACCAGGTATTTTCCTGACCGTCTACAACGCCAGTTTGCAACGCGCCATAGACCTCGGAAAATGCCATCGGCTGCGGGCTTGCACCCATCGCTGCCATCTGTGCTTTAAGTACGTCAGAGTTCTGCACGCGGAACTTCAGACCTTTAGCATCGGAGGGAACCATCAAAGGCTTGTTGGCCGACATCTGTTTCATGCCATTGTGCCAGAACGCCAAGCCCAACAGACCACGACGCGTCATGGATTCTTTCATCGCCACGCCAGTGTCCGAGTTTTGGAATTCGTCAACAGCTTCGATGTTCTTGAACATGAAGGGCAGATCGAAAATGCGGAACTGCTTGGTGAACTGCTCGAACTTGGACAGCGATGGGGCCGCCATCTGGACGTCACCCTGCAACAGGGCCTCCAGAACCTGGTCATCGTTGTAAAGAGTCGAGTTCGGGAAAACCTCCATGCAGGCTTTGCCGTTCATTTCATCGTTGACGCGTTGTTCCAGCAGCGACGCGGCCAGACCTTTGGGGTGGCGGTCAGCGTTGGTCACGTGGCTCAACTTGATGACGATTTCGCCGTCGTCACACGCCGTCGCAGCGGCGACTGCGCCCGCGCTTACGGAAAGGGTCAGCGCTACAACAGTTGTTGTCAGGAATTTCATGTGTTTCTCCTCCCAGAGAGATGTTTCGTCCTTGCATGTCGGTTTGCCTGACATGCGGTGGCGGTACTAAAGCGCTAATCCGCTTATCTCACAAGCCCGTGACAAGGCTGACGCGTGAATGCGGTATTATTCATATATATCAGATATATACGGGGATAAGTTGTTTGTGCCAACACACGCCGCATTGCCGCATGTGCGAAATTTCGCACGTCTACAGGAATGATTGTGCGAGATTCCGCACAGGTCGCCATCGGCAGATCAATGACGAAAATCCTCGGGGCGAATCCCGTATCTTGCCAGCTTGTCGTAAAAGGTCTTGCGCGGTACATGCAGGGCAAGGGCCGCAGCGCTGGCTTGCCCGCCTGCGCGTCTCAGCGCTGCGCGTAACAACGATTGTTCAACCTGCGCCATCTGTTCCGCCAACCCCAATTCAGTGTCAGCCACCGGGTCGTCGGCGACACCCATGACGAAACGCATCGCCGCCGACATCAGCGCACGTGCATTGCCCGGCCAATCGCGCGCCATCAAGCCGGCCACGATTTGCGGTGTGACCTCGGGCGCGGTGATCCCCGATTGTTCGGCGGCCTGATCCACGTAGCGGCGGAACATGGTGGGAATATCCTCCGGTCGTTCCGCCAGTGACGGAATACGCACCGTCATCACTTCGATCCTATAGTACAGATCTGCATGGAACCGTCCTTCGGAAACCAGTGTTTGCAGGTCACGGTTGGTCCCGGCTATCAAACGCACATCCGGCGCGCTCTCGAGAATTTCGATCAGGCTTAACTGGGATTGCGCAGGCAACGACGTGACTTCGTCCAGAAACAATGACCCGCCCGTAGCGCTTTGCACTGCTTCGGCGACCGCTATCGGCGTCAACCCATCCGCCGCGCGCTTTACAAAAGGGCCCTTGGACCGGGCTGACGACAGGTGAATGACCTCGGCTACCTTTGAAATGCCCGACCCATAAGGACCGGTGACCAGAACCTCGGCGGCGGCACCGGCAACGCGACGCACCTTGGCCCGTAAGCTTTCGGCAAGATCCGAGGACCCAAAGATCATACGCCCCGCAGGATCGCCGGTTTCGACGATCTGTAACAGACGGCGGTTTTCCAAGATCAACCCGCGGGTTTTCAACGCTCTTTCGGTTACGGCCAAAAGCTGTGCCGATGCGCAAGGTTTCTCCATGAAATCAAATGCTCCGGCTTCCATGGCGCGCACCGCCATCGGAATGTCACCTTCACCGGTCAACAAAATCACCGGCAGATCGGGGTCCTGGGCCTGCGCATATGCCAACAGGTGAAATCCATCACGTCCCGGCATGCGCATGTCGGACAGAACAACCCCGTCAAATCCGGCATTGATACGGTCTTTGGCCGCGACAAACGACCCGGCGGCAATCACGTTCATATCCGCAAGTTCCAGGGTTTGGGTCAATGCCTCGCGTACTGGCGCGTCATCGTCTACCAAAAGCACAGTTCTGTTCATATTGAGCTTTCCATCTCGTCGCCGGGTTCCAGCTGCACCGAAAACATCGCCCCGCCCCTGTCCAGATTGGACCCGCGAATATCCCCGCCAAAGCTTTGGACGATCCCATAGCTGATTGACAATCCCAGACCCATGCCGCTGTCGCTCCCTACTGTCTTGGTCGTATAGAACGGGTCGAACACCTTGTCAGGCATTTCGATGCCCGGGCCCGTGTCACAGAACCTGACCGACACGACATCGCCTGTTTCGATGACGATCGACAGTTTCTTTATCCTACTTTCCGTCATGGCATCCGCAGCATTCGAGATCAGGTTCACAAACACCTGCCCCAAGCGCACTTCGCCGCCACGCACCCAAATAGGACCGGCTGGCGCCGCATAATCAAGGGAGACACCCGCCGCTTGCAGATAGCCATGGGTCATTTCAACAGCGCTGGCCACCGCCCGGGCGACATCTACGCGGGTTTGAGGCACGCTTTCTTGTCGCGCGAAGGCCCGCAGGTTCTGGATGATACGAGCCATACGCGCGGCCATCTGGGAAATCCGCGTCAGGTTTTCCGAAGCCCGGTCAAATTTGCCGCGCTCCATGAATTGCACGGCGTTTTCGGCGAATGATCTGATCGCCATGAGCGGCTGGTTCAATTCATGGCTGATGCCCGCCGACATCTGTCCAAGGGCGGACAGCTTGCCGGCTTGTACCAGATCGGCCTGTGCCCGGCGCAATGCAGCCTGTGCTTCCTCGCGTTCGGTTGCTTCGCGGCGCAATTCGGTGTTGCTGGCGTTCAAGGCGGCAGTGCGTTTTGCCACTTGACGCTCCAGTCTGGTGTTGACTTCGAACAGGGTGCGTCGGCGTTCAGTCGCCAGGAACAGCAGCGCCCCGAACGCCAGACACAACGCCGCTACCGCAGCGGACTGTGACCATGCCAGACGACGCGCTGGCCCTGTATCAAGCAGCACCTCCCCGGTCATGCCGATCACCGGCAAGGATTGGGTAAGGTGCAGCGCCGTGTCGGGCAGATATGGGCCCCACTTCATGTTCCATATCTCATGGCCTTTGACCGTGACCGCGCTGAACTCACCCCACGCACCCTGAGGAGGCGTCAGCCCCACTGCCCCGTTCTTGCGTTGCCAAAACAGCAGTTCAGACCGATTGGCAATTTGCACCACTCCGTTGTCATCGGTGAAAAACGCTGCCGGGTTGCTGCCGCGCCAGTCGTAATCGATACCGTTCAAATCGGTTGCGACAATCACCGCGCCCTCTACCCTGCCCAAATCGTTAAATACCGGGGCGGCGTGGAAATAAGCACGGTCGGTCAAGGGCATGTCCGGCCCATGTCCCCAGCCAAGCGCGCCGCCCAAAGCACGTCTTACAAAACGCCGGTCCAACACGGTCTCGTTCAAGGCGCTGCGGGACGACGCAAGGACGACACGCCGCGTGTCGATGACCTGCACATCCAGTGCGGCAGACTTGTCCGCGATCTTTTGCAAAAACGCCTGCCCCGCTTGCGGTGATGCCCCCCGCAACACAGCTTCGACCTGCGGATGGTCTGCCAGGAACACCGCAAGGTCGCGATACCGTTGCAGCTGTCCCACCAGCCTGTCGCTGGCCAGCGACAAGTCAGCCTGCCCGCGCGCACTGAGTTGATCCAAGCCCTGAAGATAGGCAAAGCGCCAGACCCCGCCGGACAAGGCCAGAACGGTGATCAGGAATATCGTAAGGGTAACAGCGCGTCGGCGCATTCCGTGGCTCATGAAAGCCATTTGGCACAGACCGGTTTGCATTGACCAGAGCTGCGTATATTGCTGCACCGATGAAAACTCTTTGCCTTTCACCCCGCGATCCTGGTTTCATTCAAAACCCCTATGCCGTTTACGCGCGGGCGCGCGCCGGCGGGCCGGTGCTTTTTTGGCAGGACTACGGTATGCTTGCGGCGTTTGACGCTGCCACGGTTCACGCCCTGCTGCGTGACCGACGGCTGGGGCGCGAAGTGCCTTCCGATCAACGCCAGCCGACCCCCGCCCACATGGCAGATTTCTACGCCCTCGAGACCCATTCGATGCTGGAGCTTGAGCCCCCGTCGCATACGCGTTTGCGCGGGCTGGTGCTACGCGCTTTTACGTCGCGCCGGATCGCCGGGCTTGCACCCGAAATCGAAAAAGTCGCTGCCGAGCTGCTCGCACGTTTTCCCCGCGATCCGTTTGATCTGATCCCCGCTTTTTGTACGCAATTGCCCGTGCGGATTATCGCACGCCTGTTGGGTGTGCCTGAAAACATGTGGCCTGATCTGTTGCGCTGGTCCAATGATATGGTCGCGGTGTATCAAGTCGGCCGGAGCCGCGTCACCGAAGATGCCGCTAACGCCGCGGCTGCCGAATTCACCACTTTTTTACAAGGCTACGTCGAACACCGCCGCCACGATCCACGCGATGACCTGATCACGCAACTGATCATGGCCGAGAAGAACGGCCAAAAGCTGAGCACGGACGAGCTGATCGGGACTTGTGTCTTGCTGTTGAACGCCGGCCACGAGGCAACAGTGCACGCATTGGGCAACGGGGTCGCCTGTTTAATGTCGAACCATACGCCCCTTGCAGCGCTGGCCCCCGATGCGATCAACGCCACGGTCGAGGAAATCTTGCGATATGACCCGCCGCTGCATGTGTTTGAACGTTATGCCTACGAAGATATCGACCTGGGCGATGCCACCCTGAAGAGGGGTGACAAGATTGCGCTGGTTCTGGGGGCGGCGGGCCGCGACCCCGCGGTTTACGACCACCCCGACAGGTTTGACCCGGCGCGACCGGCCAGCGCCCACGCGGCGTATGGAGGCGGGTTGCATTTTTGCGTGGGTGCCCCGCTGGCACGACTGGAAATGCAGATCGCCCTGCGCGCCCTGTTCGATCATGCCCCAACCTTGCGTCTTGTCGGAAAGCCGCGCTTTGCCGATGCCTACCATTTTCACAGGTTCGAACGGTTGATCGTCCAGGTCTAGGTAATGCTACAACGGCAGCATGGTCGTGGATTTGATTTCTTCCATCGACAGCAACGCGGTAACGTTATGCACACGCACCTCGGATATCAACGCCTGATAAAACACATCATAGGCACGCGCGTTCTTGACCCTTACCTTCAGGATGTAATCAATATCCCCCGCAAGCCTATGGGCTTCTTGAACCTCTGGTCGGTCTTTCAGCGCTTTCAGGAATGCCGCCTGCCATTCCGCCTCGTGGGCGGATGTGCGGATCAGAACAAAGAAACACGCCTCAAACCCCAATGCCTCGGCATCCAGCACCACCGTATGCTGACCGATCACCCCCGCGTCGCGTAATTTGCGAATCCGGTTCCACACAGGTGTCTTCGAACTGCCGACTTCGCGGGCAATATCATCCAACGACTGGCTGGCATCCCGCTGAAGCTGAGCCAAAATTTTCCGGTCTATATCATCGATCCGAACATCCATTCCGCTTTTCTCTTTCTCTTTGGTACTACGTTCTCACTGCTCGGCTAAACAGAACATTCGTCCTTATATATCCAGACATCTAGCGCCGTATTGGAATTATTTCCTATATATACCGTAAGCCAAGCGCAAGGACTGAAGCATATGGACCACTTCCCAATCTACTTGTCGACCAAGGGCCAGCGTATCGTGTTGTCTGGAGGTGGTGAGGCTGCGATGGCCAAACTGCGCCTGCTGTTGAAGACCCAGGCCAGGATCGACGTGTTCTCCCCCGCACCTGCGCCCGAAATCACAGCCTGGGCCGAACAGCACCGCCTGACCTTGCATACCCGGGCGCTTCGCCGCGGTGATGTCCTTGGCGCTGCCCTGTTTTATGCCGCCGATGAAAATGCTGCCGAAGACGCCCGCACCGCCGCGATTGCGCGTGCCGAAGGGGCCTTGGTCAATATCGTCGACAATCTGCACGACAGCGCCTTTATNACCCCCGCCATCGTNGACCGTGACCCCGTGACCATNGCCATCGGCACCGAAGGCGCGGCCCCCGTNCTGGCCCGNGCGATCAAGGCCGATCTGGANGAACGCCTGCCCACAACGCTGGGAACGCTGGCGCGGATCGGNAAGGGNTTNCGCAAGATGGCCGACGCCCTGCCNTTTGGCCGCCCGCGCCGCGATTTCTGGCGTGACTATTACTTTGNCGCNGGCCCCCGCGCCGTNGCGGATGGCAAGGCNGCCGTCGAAAACGCGCTGAANACGCTGCTGNCNGACCACCAGTCCCGCGCCGCGCGNGCCGGTCACATCGNCTTTGTCGGCGGCGGCCCCGGTGACCCCGAACTGCTGACCCTCAAGGCGCGCCGCGCATTGGACGAGGCCGATGTGGTGATNTACGANCGGCTGATCNNNCCCGANATCCTCGAACTCGCCCGCCGCGAGGCGCTGATGATCGACGTGGGCAANGAAGGCTTCGGCCCCTCNACCGCGCAGGAAACCATCAACGATCTGCTGGTCGAACACGCNCANGCGGGGGCCCAGGTGGTCCGTCTGAAATCCGGCGANGCCACCNTCTTTGGCCGCCTGGACGAAGAGATCGACGCCGTGGATGCCCATGGCATCGGCTGGCACATCGTGCCGGGGATCACCTCNGCCTCNGCCGCCGTCGCNACCATCGGGCAAAGCCTGACGAAACGCGGGCGCAACGCCTCTGTCCGGTTCCTGACCGGCCATGACATGAAAGGGTTCGCCGATCATGACTGGGCCGCTNTGGCCCGCCCGGGCGAGGTCGCCGCGATCTATATGGGCAAGAAATCCGCGCGGTTCATTCANGGCCGCTTGCTGATGCACGGGGCCGATCGTGCCACGCCTGTCACGCTGGTCGAAAANGCCTCNCGCGCGGATCAGCGGATTGTCGAGACCACGCTNGACCGNCTGCCCACCGACCTNANCGCGGCCAATCTGACCGGCCCCGCCCTGACTTTCTATGGGCTGGCACCCCGTGCCGCCGCCCGCGCCACCACCGAATTGTTTCAAGAGGAGATGGCATAATGGCCAAGCCCTTCACCCCCAAAGTCGTCACCGCNAATGCCTTGCTGGAAGGCGACGTGATCTACCAGACCGCCACCGGCTGGACCCGCAAACTGGAAGAGGCCGAAGTCCTGACCGACGAGGCCGTCGCCGATGTGCGTCTGATCGATGCGATCCAGCAAGCCGACCTGACCGTCGGGGCCTATCTGGCCGATGTCGACACCAGCACAGACACACCCAAGCCATCGCATTTCCGCGAAGCATTCCGCGCCAAGGGTCCAAGCAACTACACCCACGGCAAGCAGGAGGTTCAATAATGTACAGCTACACCGAATTTGACGATGCCTTCATCGCCGAACGCAANGCGCAGTTCCGCGCNCAGGTCGAACGCCGNATTGACGGCTCCCTGACCGAGGATGAATTCAAGCCCCTGCGCCTGATGAACGGGCTCTATCTGCANCTGCACGCCTATATGCTGCGGGTCGCGATCCCCTATGGCACGCTCAGCAGCCGCCAGATGCACAAGCTGGCCGATATNGCTGCCAAATGGGATAAGGGCTACGGCCATTTTACCACGCGCCAGAACATCCAGTACAACTGGCCCCAGCTGCGTGATGTCCCCGATATGCTNGACGCGNTGGCCGAAGTGAACATGCACGCCATNCAGACCAGCGGCAACACCATCCGCAACGTGACCGCCGACCATTTCGCNGGTGCCGCCGCGGATGAAATCGCCGATCCGCGCCCCGTGGCCGAACTGATCCGCCAGTGGTCCACCGACCANCCNGAATTCCAGTTCNTGCCNCGCAAGTTCAAGGTCGCTGTCTCTGGCGCGCCCCATGACCGTGCGGTGATCAAGGCCCATGANATCGGNCTNCAAATCGTCGAGAAAGACGGCGAGATCGGCTATCANGTNATCGTCGGCGGCGGCCTTGGCCGGACCCCGATGATCGGCAAGGTGCTTTANGACTTCGTCAGCTCCGAAGACCTGCTGCCNACGCTCGAGGCCATCGTCTCGGTCTANAACCTGNTGGGCCGCCGCGATAATAAATACAAAGCGCGGATCAAGATCACCGTGCATGANAACGGCATCGACGACATNCGCGCACGGGTNGACGCCCGCTATGCGNTGATCCGTCCGCAGTTCACCGGCGTCGACCAGCAGATGCTGTCGCGGATCGAGGCGGATTTCGCCAGNCCGACGTTCAAGANCGCCCCGACGGACNCNTATACTGCTGCCTATGACAGNNATCCCGTGTTCAAAAGNTGGGCCGACACCAANCTGACCGACCACCGCGATCCGTCCTACGCGATCGTGTCGATCAGCCTCAAGGCCCATGGCAAGACCCCGGGCGACGCCACCGCNGAGCAGATGCACCGTATGGCNGANCTGGCGGCCGAATACGGCCATGACGAACTGCGCATCAGCCACGANCAGAACGTGATCCTGCCCCATGTGCACCGCGGCGACCTGCCNGCNNTGCACGCGGCGTTGAAAGAGGTCGGCCTGGCCACGGCCAATATCGGCCTGATCAGCGATATCATCGCCTGCCCCGGNATGGACTACTGCGCGCTGGCGACAGCCCGCTCGATCCCGATTGCCCANGAAATCGCAACCCGCTTTGACGAGCTGAAGCTGGAACACGATGTCGGTCCGCTCAAGATCAAGATCTCGGGCTGCATCAATGCCTGCGGCCACCACCACGTGGGCCACATCGGGATTCTCGGGCTCGACCGCGCCGGCGTCGAAAACTACCAGATCACTCTGGGCGGTGACGGTACTGAAACCGCCACCATCGGCGAACGTGCAGGGCCCGGCTTTTCCGCCGATGACATCGTCCCGGCCATCGAACGCCTCGTACTCGGGTATCTGGCCCTGCGGACAGATGCGTCCGAAACCTTCCTGCAAACCTTCCGACGCCTGGGTCTCGCCCCGTTCAAATCGGCTCTCTACCCGGAAACCCGTGCCCATGCCGCGTGATCACCCCCAGCTTCCAAATGGCCAAAAAATCCTCCCCGAAGGGTCGGATCGCGTCACTGTGATGACCCATCAAGTAGATGTGCTAAACAGGTCCATGCGCCACCACAGCGCGACCGATGTGTTGCACGCTGCGGTTGAAAATGTTCCTGATCTGGCCTTGGTGTCCAGTTTCGGCGCTGAATCCGTGGCGCTGTTGCACCTCGCGTCGATGGTCCAACGCGACTTGCCCGTGTTGTTCATCGACACCGAAATGCTGTTCGCCGAAACGCTGGTCTATCAACAAGAGCTGAGCGAACGTCTGGGATTGCGCAATGTCTCGATCATCCGAGCATCGGATCCGGCCCGAACCGACCCTGACGGCACGTTGCATCAACGCAATCCCGACGCCTGCTGTGCCCTTCGCAAGACGGTGCCGCTTCAGCAGGCATTGACTGGATTTGACGGCTGGATCACCGGTCGCAAACGGTTCCAGTCGGGTACCCGGGCCCACCTGCCGTTTTTCGAAATCGAAACGGCACCAGGTGCACCGGCCCGGATAAAGGTGAACCCGCTGGCGCACTGGCATGCATCCGACGTGGCTGATTACATAGATGAAAACCGTCTGCCGCGCCATCCGATGGTCGCCAAGGGCTATCCAAGCATTGGCTGCGCGCCATGTACCTCTCCGGTCAAACCCGGTGAAGACCCCCGGGCCGGTCGATGGAGAGACATTGAAAAAGACGAATGCGGCATCCATTTTGTAGACGGCAAGATGATCCGAACAGGAGCGAACTCATGACACAGCTGATTACCGACCAGGGTTTTGTCGTTGACGATTGGGCGACCGGTTATGCACCTCTCGCTGCGGCTCGGGACGCGATTGCCATCGACGTCGCCTCTGATGCGCACCCCGATGACATTCCGCTGGCTGACAGCCTGCAAATGATACGGGTCGATTTCCCACACGCCGCGGATGGGCGTGGCTTTACCCTTGCGCGGCAATTGCGATTGCGCGGCTACACCGGGCGCCTGCGGGCGCGCGGTCATGTGATCGCCGATCAATACGCCATGGTCAGACGATCAGGGTTTGACGAAGTCGAAATCCCCGACGACCTGGCGGCACGACAGCCGCAAGACCAATGGCTGGCCCGCGCCAATTGGAAAGACCACGACTATCAGTCACGGTTGCGCGGCTAAGACGGCCCTTTTCCTACCCCTTCTCTTCCCCTAAAGACAAAGGATACGCACCAAGATCGCGTAGTGACATTCATGACCGAGCAGAAACCAGTGACACAAACCAATGCCAAACCAGTGCCAACGCTTCCCGACGCGCAGACCGTAACCTCTGTAAAGCACTGGACGGACAGTCTTTTTTCCTTTCGCGTGAGCCGGCCCGCGTCTTTGCGCTTCCGGTCCGGTGAATTTGTGATGATTGGTCTGCTGGGCGATCCCGACCCCAAGTCGGGCAAACAAAAGCCGTTGTTGCGCGCCTATTCCATCGCGTCGCCGTCCTGGGACGAGGAGTTGGAGTTCTATTCCATCAAGGTCCAAGACGGTCCGCTCACATCGAAGCTGCAACATATCCAGCCTGGCGATCAGCTTATCTTGCGGCCCAAGCCGGTCGGTACGTTGGTGCATGATGCACTTCTACCCGGCAAGCGCTTGTGGTTATTCGCGACGGGTACTGGGTTCGCGCCGTTTGCGTCATTGTTACGCGAACCAGAGACCTACGAAAAATTCGATCAGGTCATCGTGACCCATACCACCCGCGATGTGGCCGATCTGGAGTATAGCCAAACGTTGATAAACAGCCTCGACGACGACCCGCTTATCGGTGACCTTGTCGAGGGCAAGGTGGTCTATTATCCGACCACGACCCGCGAGCACAGTTCCAAGATGGGCCGCATCACCACGCTGCTGGAAAACGGCACCGTGTTCGAGGATCTGGGCATCGATGGTATCAATGCCGAGACTGATCGTGGCATGGTCTGCGGTAGCCTTGGTTTCAACAAGGACATCAAGGATATTCTCGAAGGCTTCGGCCTTGAAGAAGGGGCGAACTCCGATCCTCAGCACTATGTGGTAGAAAAGGCATTTGTCGGTTAATCGCGCGTATTGACCCTAGGCTGACAAGACGCGACAGCAATTATGGAAAAAAGACCGCGCTCTGGTGTTCCCGGGCGCGGTCTTTCGGTGCCTGATGTGCCGTAAAGCTTAAAGGTTCAAGGCTTGGCGCACCTGGATCAGTATTTCCCGCAGGGCTTCAGGGCTGGTTCCCGCCGCTTCAAGTCCGCGCTTCAACAAGGTCTTCTGGGTTGCAGGCAAATCTGACTCGTCGATGATCGTCTGTACCTTTTCCAGATCGAAACCGTCTACCGTTGTAAGCTGCTCGGGTGTGGCTGCGGTTGTTTCGGTATCGGTGGTGACGGTCGAGGGTGCTTGCGCGACGTCGCCTTCCGCATTGGCCTGAGCTTCCAGCCTGGCCTGAGCCGCGCCATCAATTTCCGCGACTACTTCGGACTGTGCAGCGGTGGCGGCCTGCTCGGTTGGCGTCACACCTTGGGGGGCCGTCTGGGACGACCCCGCGATTGTCGTGCTGGCACCGTTTGTTGCATTCTCCACATCATTGGTGGCGGCGACCTGCGCTTCGTCGGTGGCCGGGGCCGCCGTGGTTTCGGCGGTATCAGGTGTCGACGTCGTCACCGCGGTCGTCGGAGCACTATGATCCTGGGCAAGCTTTCTGGTCGCGGTGACCGCGTCTTCTGTGGCGGTGGCAGCGGCATCGGCCGCATCGGACGCAGCCTCTGATACCGCATCAGCGGCGGCCGCGGCAGCCTCGGCGGTCGCTTCTACTGCCGTTGCAACCGCCCCTCCGGTGGCTTCTACGGCATCGCCCACGACATCGGTCGCACTATCAAGAGCTTGCGGTGCATTTACCGCATTCGACGCATCGACAGCAATTTCCTGAACTGACCTGCCAGAGTACAGGATGTACCCCCCCAGAACGATCGCGGCCGCTATGATGATCCAGACGAAATTTTTCATGGTGAAAGTGTCCTTTTGAACATGGTCGTATTGGCGTGGAACATACTGTAAGGATGCTCAATTGACCAAATGTGCCCTCCAGCGGGCTGATGCAAGCAGTAAACCGCACTAATTGTGGGGTTAAGCCGCATTTTGCGACTTGAAGAAGGGCTTTTGCAGGTTTACCTTTCAACTTCGAATTCAGTCAACAATCAAAGGACGATCATCATCGCTCGCAGACCGCATAACGCGCCGCCCCAAAGAGACACTGGCCCGCGCATTAACGAAAATATCCGTTCGAATGAAATCCGCCTGATCGGTGCCGACGGCGAAAATGCCGGCGTTGTGACACCCGAACGCGCCATGGAAATGGCCGAAGAGGCTGGGCTTGATCTGGTCGAAATTTCGCCCAACGCCAACCCGCCCGTGTGCAAGATCATGGATTTCGGCAAATTCAAATACGAAACGCAGAAACGCGAAGCCGAAGCGCGGAAAAAGCAAAAGATCATCGAGATCAAAGAGATTAAATTCAGACCCAACACCGATACCAATGACTATGACGTCAAGATGCGTAACGTGTTCAAGTTTCTGGAAAACGGCGACAAGGTAAAGATCACTCTGCGTTTTCGTGGTCGCGAAATGGCTCACCAGAACTTGGGTCGCGAACTTTTGGAGCGGGTCTCGGAGGACACCAAAGAGGTCGGACGCGTCGAGAACTTTCCAAAGATGGAAGGCCGCCAGATGGTCATGCTGATCGGACCTCTGCCTAAGTAAGCTGCATCTTCCGGCACTCAGGATAGACAGAAAAGATAAACGCCCCTGCAACAATGTGCAGGGGCGCTTTTTCGCTTTCAAACCCTTGTTGGTTCACATGCCGATTACTGGCGTAGCAAACCGGTGATGTTGCGCACGACGGCACGGCGGTTGGCCGGCTCCGCCGTCAGCGTCGGCACCTTCAGGTTACTTTCGCCGTACCCTTGGGTGATCAGGTTAGCGGCCGGCACGTCGAAATATTCAGTCAACGCCAGGGCAACTGTTTCGGCGCGACGGTCTGACAAAGCCAGGTTATACCCCGCATCGCCGACGGCATCGGTATGGCCCTCGATCAGAATCACAGTACGCGGATCGTTGTGAACGGCGTCGCTGATGGCGGCACCGATCTTGGCCAATGCACGTGCCTGTTCCGGTTGGATCGCGGCCGAACCGGTGGCAAACCGCAGCGCGTCCAATTCTACCTCGGGTGCAAGAGCGCGAACCTGGCGAATATCACGAACCTGTCGTAACGAGAACCGCTGCGTCTGGTTGTTGCGCAACTGTGTCGCCAAAGCGTTCCGCAAGGCTTCTTCGTCCTGCTGGCTGGCCAGTGTATCGTGCTGTTCCACATGTGGCAGTTCGTTGACAACCACGTTTTCCTCGGCACGCGTGTCGTCAAACAGAACAAATTCGTTTCCTTGCGGATCGACATTGATGCGGCGAAGCACCGTACCGTCGCGACCAAGGATCGTTACAACCTTGCTCCCGTCCGGCTTTGTCACAGTGGTCCGCGATGACCCGTCGTTAAAGGTCTCACGACGAACCTCGTCGCCGGTTTGGCGCAGCAATGCCGCGTCATCCTTCAGCACGCGCAGGTCACCGTTTGGATCCTGAACCACCAGGCGGTCGCCAGAGTTGCTCATCACCTTGGAACCGTTGTTCAATACTGACCCTACGGCAACAGCGCCCAGACCAAGCAACAGGGCTTTTTCGAACTTGCTCATGCCATCGTCTTCTTTGGCGGGGGCAGTCGCTGTTGTGTTGGCATTCGTCTGGGTGTTCAGGGTTGTCGAAAACTCCTGGCTGGAACTGCGCGTATCTTCGGCGGTGATTTCCTCGGTTACCACGTCGGCTTTGGCCGCGCCACTATCGGCGGCTTCAGCCGCGGCGGCAGCGGCGGCGGCTTCAGCCGCGCGCTGTTCCCGGCGTGCCTCCTCGGCAGCTTGCTGGGCGGCCAGGTCGGCTTCCGACGGGGCTGGCGTGGGGGCAGCTTCAGCCTGCGCCGACGGCGCGGTCGCGTTGGCTTCCGATTGGGCCGCAGCCTCGGCCGATTGACGGGCCTGCGCGTCGGCCTCGATCTGCGCGGCTACAGCAGCTTCGCGGTCGGCTTCGGCCTTTGCCTCGGCGTCCATCGCAGCCTGGGCTTCAGCGGCCTTCGCCTCTGCCGCAGCCTGTGCCTGAGCATCCTCGGCGGCTTTAGCTTCAGCAGCCTTGGCATCAGCAGCAGCTTGCGTTTCCGCGGCTTTGTCGGCGGCGGCCTGAACGGCGGCCTCGGCATCGGATGCAGCTTTATCAGCGGCTGCCTGAGCTTCTGCCGCAGCGGAAGCTTCAGCGGCGGCTCTGGCCTTCGCCAAAGCTTGCGCGTCGGCGGTTGCCTGGGTTTCGGCGTTCACAATACCCGCAGTTCTGGCGGCCTCAGCCTTGAAGATTTCAGCCAGGGTACCATCCTCGCGAAGGGTATTGAGTTGTTCCGCATCTACAACTTCGGTTCCATCTGGCAAGGAACAAGGGAAAGTAGGCTGTGTCCCTTCCTCCATGCAGAATTCGGCGGAAGCCTGCGGATCGCTGACGGGTTGGGCGAAAGCGCCAACCGGCAACGCAAGTGCCACGCACATGGTCAATGAGGTAGTTGATTTCAAAACTCTATACATTTGTGTTCCTTACGGGTTGTGGGCGCCGTTCGGGCAGCGTTACCTGTTAACGCGGTCCGGGCCGGTTCCGTTCCATAACTCCACAAACATCACATCGGATTGAAACAACAAAGCCGCCCGCAGCTTCCTACGGACGGCTCACAGCTTCGCAAACGCCAGTGGTTCAGACTAAATCAAGAACGGCCCGCTTGGTCATGACACCCACCAGATGGGCGCGATACGCACCGGACCCGTGCAGATCGCTGATCATGCTCCCGCCATCCAGGGTTAATCCCTCCAGCGCCTTGGCGCTAAAGTTTGCCGAAAGCGCCGTTTCCGCTTCGGTCCACCGGAACACCCCATTCTCAGAAGCACCGGTCACGGCCACCCGGACACCGTCGCTGAACTTGGCCACGAACGCCGCGACCAAAGGAAACCGCGATGCAGGCTGGATGAACTTCTCATAGCGCGCCTTCTCCGGAACCGGAAATTTTACCTCGGTGATAATCTCTCCCTCTTCAAGCGCGGTGCTGAACATTCCCTGAAAAAAATCATCCGCCTCTATTTCCCGAGAGTTGGTGACGATCGTCGCGCCACTGGCCAGGACCCCCGCCGGATAGCAAGCGGAAGGGTCGTTATTGGCCACCGACCCACCTATAGTGCCGCGGTTGCGTACGGCAGGGTCGCCGATCCGTGCCGCAAGACTCGCCAATCCGGGATAATGCGGCTTGGCTTCCTCGGCGACAGCACGGTGAATGGTGCCCCCGCCGATACACAACCGCCCGTCGTCTGCCAAACGCACCCCTTGCATTTCGCGGATTCCGCTCAGCGACACCAGCACCGACGGCATCGCCAATCGCGCTTTCAAAGTGGGGATCAAGGTCTGCCCGCCACTCAACGGCTGCGCTTCATCCCGGCTCAACGCCTTGACCGCATCCGCAACACTGGTCGGCTTTTCCACGTCGAAATTATACATAATTTATCCTTCCAATCAGGAAACAGCGACCAAACCGCCAGTTTCCATCTTCATTTTGCCTAATAAACTCCGGGGGTCCGGGGGCTGGCCCCCGGTCCTGTCCGATCAACTCATCCGTTCATCGCGGCCCACACCCGCTGCGGCGTTACCGGCATGTCGATATGATCGACACTCTTGCCGCCCGATCGCATCGCGTCCAGAACCGCGTTCACCACCGCCGGAGGCGACCCGATCGCCCCTGCCTCGCCACAGCCCTTCACGCCAAGCGGGTTGTGCGTACACGGTGTCTGGCATGAATGATCCACTGTATAAAACGGCAGGTCGCTGGCGCGTGGCATGGCGTAGTCCATGTAAGACGCGCTCAAAAGCTGGCCCTCACTGTCGTATGAACAGTTTTCCATCAAGGCCTGGCCGATTCCCTGGGCGATCCCCCCATGGACCTGACCGGATACGATCATCGGGTTAACGATGTTGCCAAAATCATCGGCGGCCGCGAAACGTTCGATGGTGACATGCCCGGTTTCCGGGTCCAGCTCGACCTCGCATGCATAGGCCCCGGACGGATAGGTAAAGTTTGAGGGATCATAGAACGCGGTCTCCTCCAGACCCGGTTCGATGTCTTCCAGCGGATAGTTGTGCGGCACATAGGCCGCCAGTGTCACATCGCCCCACGCCACTGACTTGTCCGTACCCGCGACGCTGAACGCACCGTCCTTGAGCTCGATATCGCCTTCGGAGGCTTCCAGCAGATGCGATGCGATCTTCTTTGCCTTGGCTATGATCTTTTCAGTTGCGCGCACCATCGCAGAGCCGCCGACGGCCAGTGAACGCGACCCATAGGTGCCCATCCCCATCGGGGTGTTGGCAGTGTCGCCATGCACGATCTCGATCATGCTTTCGTCGATCCCGATCATCTCGGCGATCACCTGCGGAAAGGCCGTTTCGTGCCCCTGCCCGTGGCTGTGCGAACCGGTCATCACCACCAGACCGCCGGTCGCGTTCACACGGACCGTTGCGGATTCGTACAATCCCGCACGCGCACCTAATTGTCCCACAAGGTTTGACGGGGCGATCCCGCACGCCTCGATATAGCAGTTCACACCAAATCCGCGCAGCTTGCCCTTGGCTTCGGACTCCTTTCGCCGCGCTTCAAAGCCGGAGATATCGGCAATCTCCTCCAGCTTGTCCATGGTCGCGACATAGTCGCCGGTGTCATATTCGACGGCGACGGGTGTGGCGTAGGGAAACTCGGTGATAAAGTTCTGACGACGCAGGGCAATCGGATCGACACCCAGCTCATGCGCACATTTATCGACCAAACGTTCAAGTTGATAGGTCGCCTCGGGGCGCCCGGCCCCGCGATACGCATCCACCGGCACTGTGTTGGTAAACACCGCCTTGACGTTCACATAGATCAACGGCGTCTTGTAGTTGCCCGCCATCAACGTGCCGTGCAGCCATGTGGGCACCGACGGCGCGAAGGTCGACAGATACGCGCCCATGTTCGCATAGGTATCGGTGCGCAGCGCGGTGAAGTTATTGTCCGCATCCAGCGCCATCTGGATCTTGGTGACGTGATCGCGCCCATGCGCGTCCGACATAAACGCCTCGGACCGGCTTGAGGTCCATTTGACCGGACGGTTACAGGCCTTGGCGGCAAAGGTGCAAAAAGCTTCTTCCTGATAGTGGAAGATCTTGGTGCCAAAGCCGCCGCCCACATCTGGAGCCACGACGCGCAGCTTGTGTTCGGGGATGCCCAGGACAAACGCCCCCATCAGCAGGCGGATGACATGGGGGTTCTGGCTGGTGGTATAGAGTGTGTGATCACCGGTACCGCGAGAATAGTCGCCAACGGCAACGCGCGGCTCCATCGGGTTGGCAACAAGGCGGTTATTGACCAGCTCCAGCGTGGTGACGTGGTGGGCATCCTCGAACGCCTTGTCGACCGCTGCCTTGTTTTCTTCGACAAAACCCCAGTCATAACACAAGTTCGAGGTCAGATCGTCATGAACCTTGGGAGCCCCTTCCTTGACGGCCTGTTTCATGTCGATCACAGCGGGCAATTCGGAAATATCCACATTGATCGCCTCGGCCGCGTCACGCGCCTGCCCCAGCGTTTCGGCGACGACGGCGGCGATGGGCTCGCCCACGTGGCGCACCTTGCCGAACGCCAAAACCGGGTGTCGCGGTTCCTGCATGACTTCGCCATGCCTGTCGGTGACCTGCCAACCGCACGGTATCGACCCCACTTCGGTAAAATCGGCACCGGTGAAAATCTTGACAACGCCGGGCATCGACTCTGCCGCTGACGTATCGACCGAATTCAGCGTGCCATGCGCGATGTCGGAGCGCAGGAAAAATACATAGGCCTGTCCGCGCAGGTTGATATCGTCTGTATAGTTGCCTTCCCCGGTCAAAAACCGGACATCTTCGCGCCGCTTGCTGCTGGCACCAATTCCGCCGTCCTTAGGCATGATCTTTCCTCCCTTTATAGGCACGGCATTAGGCGTACCATCATATTCAGCTATTTGTTTTCGCTTTATTATTTATAGGTGGCCCGCCCCCGCCGTAGCGGATTGCCTGCCATGTCATCCAGACTGTGTGCTCCTGGCGTGGTTCAGCGTGAAAGACCCACCACAGCGCGTTGGTTACTCAGCCGCCAATGCGCTGACGTCCTGCCCGGAGGCGGCCATGATGGCTTTGACGATGTTGTGATAACCTGTGCATCGGCAAATGTTACCGTCCAGATAATGGCGCACTTCGGCTTCGGTGGGCTTTGGATTGTCTTTCAGCAATGCAGAGGCGGACATGATCATACCCGGGGTGCAGAACCCGCACTGTAACCCGTGATGATCCTGAAAGGCCTGTTGAATAACGTTCAATGATCCATCTGCATTTGCCATGGATTCGATGGTTTTGACATCAGCACCCTCGGCCTCGACGGCCAGCATGGTGCAGGCTTTGATCGCTTCGCCGTTCACATGCACCAGGCACGCCCCGCATTGGCTGGTATCACAGCCGATGTGCGTTCCGGTCAGGCCCAGGCTTTCACGCAAAAACGACGCCAACAGCGTACGCCCTTCCACATCGCCTGAAGCGGCCTTGCCATTCACGGTCATTTTGACCTGTGTCATAAAGTTCCTCCCTGGAGTTTTTATCGCGTTGGGGGGAGTTAAGCATGCCCCTTGCCGGTTGAGAACCTAAATTTTGCGTATCGTGAAAAGTTGATCGAATTTTCATCGGCCGCGGCTCTCGGCACTGTAGCGTGCAACGCGCGGCAGCGCGGCAGCGCGATCTCGGACATTTCGGGGATTTGGCCTTGGCCGATCATCCGCGGCGAGGCTGGGGGCGCGTCGCGATTTCCTTGAGCAAGCCGCCGACCCCCATTGCCGCGATGTCCTGCGGCGTGACCTCGACCCCGCAGATCACCCGCGACAACACCCAGTCGGCACCGTTCAGCGCGGGCGATCTTGCACATCCGGGCAAGCCGATAACGGGACGGCCCGCAAGGCTGCCGATGAACAGCAGATTGCCCGGATCAACCGGCATCCCGAACCGCGCAACCTCTCCACCCGCATCGCGCAAAGCCTGGGGGGCCACGTCGTCGATATCCGATGTGGCAGAACCGGTCAGGATCAGGGTCAGCGCCGTATCCGCCCGCGCTATCGCGTCGCGCAGCGCTTTGGCCTCGTGGCGCACCAGCACCACCTCTTTCAGGGTGACGTTCAGCGCGGCCAGACGGTTCGCTATCGCCGCCTTGCCCTTGTCCCCCGCGCCTCCGTCGATCTCTGTGATGATCAGGGTCGCATCGGCCAGGTGCGGGACCATCATGCGAATGGCACCCCGCCCCTTTGAACACGCCCGAGACAGGTCGCCCCGATCGACGCCGTAGGATATGATCTTGATCGTGGCCACCATACCGCCCGCCGCCATCTGCTGATAAGGTGCCACGGTGGCCAGGGTAATCATCGGGTGAACGGCGTTGACCGCCTCTAGGGCGGCGACATCCAGCACAGCGACCCCCGGTTCTTGCGCCAACAGGTTCACCCGTCCGGTAAACGCTTTGCTTGGGGTAAGATGCGGGTGATCCACGATCAGGGCCTCCGCCAACGCCGCCGCGGCTGTGTTTTCGTCCACATCGGTTTCGGCAAGCTGTGCGACGGTGATCTCCTGAACCCCGGCGGCGATCAGATCAGCGACATGACGTGCCTGCAACCGAAGCCCCTTGCGCAAGCGTCCCGATGGCACAGTTACGGAATGCGCCAGCAGCGCCCCTTCGGCGTCGCCTGTGGGGATCTTGCCGAACTTCACGGTTTTCTCAGGCCCTGGATCATCTGCGCCAGGATCGACACTGCGATTTCCGGCGGGCCGGACGCCCCGATATCAAGCCCGATCGGCCCCGCGATACGTTCGATCTGCCGCGAGGAGAAACCGGCCTCTTCGAGCCTTGCCACCCGCGAGGCATGGGTGCGCCGGGACCCCAGGGCACCGACATAAAAGGCGTCTGAACGCAGCGCCACATGCAGCGCCGGGTCATCCAGCTTTGGGTCATGGGTCAGCAATACGACCGCGCTGCGCGTATCGACCCCAACGGTCGACATCGCGGCATCCGGCCAATCGTTTATCACCTGCGCCTCTGGAAAACGGGCCTGCGATCCAAACGCTTCGCGGGGGTCGATCACAACAACGTCGAAACCGGCTATCTGTGCCATCGGAACCAACGCCTGGGCGATGTGTACCGCGCCGACGATCACCAGTCTCAGCGGGGGGTTATGGATGGCTACAAAGGTGTCGGCGTCTTCCTCCAGCCCGGAACGATCCATCCGGAACCGGTCGGCGTGGCCGGAATATTCGATGCGCCCTTCACCACCTTCACCGTGGGACAAGCGCACAACATAGGCTGCCGGTGTGCGCGCGGCGCGTGCCGCGACCAGCTCCGCCAGCACCTCATACGGCATTCCCTGCCCGCCTATCGGTTCGACAAGAACGCGTATCGTCCCGCCGCAGGCCAAGCCGACGGCAAAGGCATCGCCATCGCTTACGCCGTATTCCAGCACGCGGGGCATGCCGTCCTCTATTGCTTCCAGCGCTTCGGTGACCACCGCACCTTCGACACAACCGCCCGACACAGAGCCCTGCATTTCCCCGTCACCGGAAATCGCCAGTTGTGCACCAATCCGGCGCGGGGCCGAGCCCCATGTTTCGATTACCGTGGCCAGAACCGCGCCCCGACCCGCCTGTGCCCACGCATACGCGCGTTCGGGTGCGTCTTCGAATATATCCATAATCGTGTCCTCCTGGCGCTCGTGCCCACCGGCACCTGCCCCTATGTAGGCCCTGTGCTGCGATCGCTCAATGAGATAACTTGCACGTCGTCTTCTGCGCCACTACATCTTGACCAATGTTATCCCAGACGGAGCCGCCTATATGCCCATGCAAGCCCGCGAAATCGAAGACCTGCTAAGAGAGACCTTTCCAGACGCGAAAATCACCGTCGAAGGCAATGACGGCGTGCATATGGCCGCAATGATCATCGACGAAAGCTTTCGTGGAAAAAACCGAGTACAGCAGCAAAGAGCGGTTTATGCGGCCCTCAAAGGCCGGATGGACGGCGCAAATGGTGATCTGCACGCACTGGCGCTGACAACGAAAGCACCGGATTGATATCATGGACCTGACCCTCGTCGTTATCCTGAGCATTCTGGTTCTGATCGTGGCGGTGCTGCGAGGATTGCAGGCGCTCAGGCATACACGAGACACCTACCGGGGGGCCAAGCCGGGTAAGGGTTATCACGAAATCGACGCAACCTATCATTCCGGCGGTGGCGGGGGCGGACACCAGACGACGTATCGCATCCCCCGTGACCCGCAGGAATACGCAAAACGCTTTATACCAAAGGACAAACCGAAATGACCGACGCTACCACCCAAATCAAGGACACCATTACCAAAAACGACGTGGTGCTGTTCATGAAAGGCACCAAATCCATGCCGCAGTGCGGTTTCTCATCCCGCGTTGCCGGCGTCCTGAACTACATGGAAATCGACTATGCGGACGTGAATGTTCTGGCCGATGAAAATATTCGTCAGGGTATCAAGGATTATTCGGACTGGCCGACCATCCCTCAGCTTTACGTAAAAGGCGAGTTTGTCGGCGGCTGTGATATCATCACGGAAATGATGCTGTCGGGCGAACTCGATACGCTGTTTGCGGAAAACAATGTGAAGTTCGATAAAGAAGCCGCGGATAAGATCCGCGAAGCCAATGGCTGATATAGACCACGGTGTTGGCCCCTTGTGGCCAACACCCTGCACGCCGCGCTGCTAGCATCGTCATACAAAAATCATACCGATGCGTTCGCCGCGCCCATGTCAGTCATGTGGAAAACGGCAAGGCACGCGAAAACCCACGCGCCGGGCCACGATACATTAACCCGCTTTTTCCTCGATCTCATCGGCCAGCGCTTCGGCGCGGGCCGCCATTTCGGCCATGGCGTCGGTGACCGAGGCCGGAATAACCGGAACTTCGATGCGTTCAGGTTCGATGACCATATTGCGCAGACCCGCCAATTCGGCTTCGCGTTCCGCAAGTTCCGCGCGTGCCTCTGCGATTTTGTCTTCGACGTTGGCGGTCTTGTCCGCCAGCAGAAGGCCAGCCATCAAAAGCATCCGCGCCTCCGGCATACGGCCCACCTGATCCGACAACACCTGCGCCTCATCATCGAGCATCTTGGCTGCGGCGTGCAGATAGTCCTCCTCGCCTTCCTGACAGGAAACCTGAAACTGGCGACCCCCAATGGAAATTGTCACGTCGGGCATCAGATTTTCTCCTTGGCAGAACTGACAAGCGGGGTAAGCACGGACAGAATTGCGTTTGCTTCGGCAACATCGGCGCTGCGTGCAGCGCGCAGAGCGTCCAGTTCGGCCACAACGGACTGATTGATCAAGGTCGGATCGCCGACCCCTTGGGCATTGGCATCGCGCAGGGCTGCGCACGCCTCGGCAAGCTGGGTGTTGGCACGGCGCACCTGCTGCAACTCCGTGTCCAATTTCGCCATCTGGGTTTCGGTAACGGAAACCTGGGCCAGCGCCGCTTCGGCGTCGGAAAGCCGGGACTGCAAATTGGCTGTTTCACTCTCAAGCCGGTCATTGAGGTTTTTTACACGCTCGGTCAGTTGTGCATTCGCCTGTCGTTCGGCCTCGAGCTCTTGGCTAAGATCCGGTACATCATCTTTCGCAAGGGCCAGTTTATCGACCCCGCGGGATGCCCGTTCAAGCGCCGCCAAGATGCGGCCTTGCAGATACTCAATGTCACTCATCCCCGAGTTCCTCGCAAAACTTCGTATATTTACCAGTTTGCCAACCATCGAATCGCTGGTCAACGTTGTTTCAGGCGATCCTATCGAAACAAGCAGCGGAATACTGCCCCTTTAAGAACAATGCCTTGGCATAAGCTTTGCGGCGGCGTTCTTGTCACGCGGTCTTGCCCTTGATCTTTGCGGGGTGGCTGGTATTGATCCGCGAAACCACTTACTCCCCTTATAAGGAAGCGTGCCCCGTGGATCTGAACGCCCTCGCCAAAGCCCACCCTGATCATTGGTCGAAAGCGACCGCCATTCGTGCCCTGACCCTGGACGCCGTTGCAGCCGCCAATTCTGGCCACTCCGGGATGCCGATGGGCATGGCGGATGTCGCTACTGTCTTGTTTGAAAAGCACCTGAAGTTCGACGCGTCCAATCCGCTGTGGCCTGACCGCGACCGTTTCATCCTGTCGGCGGGCCACGGGTCCATGCTGATCTATTCGCTGCTGCACCTGACCGGGTACGAGCAGTTTCCCATCGAGGAAATCAAGAATTTCCGCCAGTTGGGCGCGCGTACTGCCGGCCACCCGGAAAACTTCCTTGCTGACGCGATTGAAACAACCACCGGTCCGCTGGGCCAGGGCATTGCCAATTCGGTCGGCTTCGCCATGGCCGAAGAAATCCTGCGCGCCCAGTACGGGTCGAAGGTGGTCGATCACTACACCTATGTGATCGCGGGCGACGGCTGCCTGATGGAAGGCATCAGCCACGAGGCGATTGCCCTTGCCGGTCGCCACAAGTTGAGCAAGCTGATCGTGATGTGGGATAACAACGACATCACCATCGACGGGCCGGTATCGCTGTCCGACAAAGTGGATCAGGTCGCGCGGTTCAAGGCGGCTGACTGGCACGTCATCGAGATCGACGGCCATAACCCCGACGAGATCGACGCCGCCCTGACCGAGGCGCGCAAATCCGACCTGCCCACGATGATCGCCTGCAAGACGCATATCGCGCTTGGTCACGCCGCGCAGGATACCTCGAAAGGTCACGGCGCGCTGACCGACGCCGACCAGATGGCCGCCGCCAAATCCGCCTATGGCTGGACAACCGGCCCGTTCGAAGTCCCCGCCGATGTGAAATCCGCCTGGGAAGAGATCGGCAAACGCGGCGCAGACGACCGCCGCGCCTGGGAAGAGCGTTTCGACGCCATGTCGCGCAGCAAACGCGAAGAGTTCAACCGCGCGCTGGCCGGTGACGCCCCCAAGAAGCTGAGCGCGACGGTCAAGGCATTCAAAAAACAGACCTCGGAAAACGCGCCGAAACTGGCCACCCGCGCCAGCAGCGAAAAGACGCTCGAGGTGTTGAACCCGCTCTATACAGAAACCGTGGGTGGGTCCGCTGACCTGACCGGTTCGAACAACACAAAGACCGCTGATCTGGGTGTCTTTGATGTGGACAACCGTGGCGGGCGTTATGTGTACTGGGGGATCCGCGAACACGGCATGGCCGCCGCGATGAACGGCATGGCGCTGCACGGCGGNATCCGNCCCTACGGCGGCACGTTCATGTGTTTCACCGACTACGCCCGCCCCGCCATGCGTCTGGCGGCCCTGATGCAAATCCCGACCGTGTTTGTGATGACACATGACAGCATCGGTCTGGGCGAAGACGGCCCGACCCACCAACCGGTCGAACATCTGGCGATCAGCCGCGCGACACCGAACACCTATGTGTTCCGCCCCGCTGACACCGTTGAAACCGCCGAGGCTTGGGAAATCGCACTGAGCAGCAAAAAGACCCCTTCGGTGCTGTCGCTGACCCGTCAAGGCCTGTCCACCGTACGGCTTGAGCACAAGAACAAGAACCTCACCGAACAGGGTGCCTATGTTCTGGCAGACGCCGAAGGCAAACGTCAGGTCATCCTGATCGCCACCGGCTCTGAAGTTGAGATCGCGCTGAAAGCCCGTGACCTGCTGCAAGCCGAAGGCATCGGTACCCGCGTCGTGTCCATGCCCTGCATGGAGCTGTTCGCGGATCAGGACGAAGCCTACCGCCGTCGCGTGCTGCCCGCGGGCCCCGTGCGCGTCGGCGTCGAAGCCGCCGCACGTCAGGGGTGGGACCGGTGGCTGACTGGCGAACGTGGTAAATGGAACAAGGCCGATTTCGTCGGCATGGACCGTTTCGGTGCCTCCGCCCCCGCGGAAGAGCTGTTTGAAAAGTTCGGCATTACCGCGCAGAATGTGGCCGATAAAGCCAAGGCGCTATTGTAAGCGGCAGACCGTATCCGCACGAGCCAACCAGAGACCAATAAGGCATCCAACTCTGGTTCTTGCTGTGAATGATGCAAATCGCACAGCAAGGATGGGAGGCGACAGCGTTCAAGGGTTACAGAGATCCCGAAGCGGCTTTCGGGGTCTCTGACGCAAGCCGTTGTCAAGACCAAGCCCGTTCCATAAGCGCGGGAAAGGCGGAAGCTCCTTCAGCCTCAAGCCATGACTGCGTGTGGCGGTGAGGCGTCAAGTGGCCTTTTTCATCTCGATCAGTTGTATAAGGTTTCCACAGGTGTCATCGAAAACACCCATGCGGACAGAACCGGCATCCAGCGGCTCGGTGACAAACTTTACACCGCGCTCCGTCAGCTTCTTCCATTCCGCATCCAGATCTTGCACCTGAAACGAGTGAGCGGCGATGTTGTCAGCAAATAACGCTGCTTTGTATGGTCCGACCGAGGGATGGTCGCTCGGTTCAAGCAGCAGCTCGGTTCCTTCCGGGTCTTCTTCGGAGACGACGGTCAGCCAACGATTGGCACCCAGGGCAATGTTGTGTTTGACCTTGAAGCCCAAGGTTTCGGTGTAGAACTTTTCAGCCTTGTCCTGATCATCGACAAAAATGCTGGTTACATAGATCTTCATCAGTTGCTCCGTTTTCGTGCTTCGATCACGCACAACGGTGTTCGGCCGTTCAAGCCGCGTGCTTGCTCGACTTTTTGCCGCTGAATACTGCGCGCCACAGCGGGGTGATGATCTTTTCTCCGATCGGGATCAGGATCAAACCCAATGCCAGCCCCAGGACTCCGTCCATGGCGGCGGTGGCGATCCATTCAGCAGCACCGCGATAGGACTCGGGGAACAGATGTGCCGCACTGACCGCATAGCCTTCGATGAGATGGCCAAGGCTGGTAAAGCCCATTTCCTCCATGCCGTGAACGATGATGGACCCGCCGACCCACAACATCGCGGCGGTCCCGACGATCGTCAATAGCTTGAGAAAAGCGGGCATGCCACGCGCAATGCCGCGTCCGATTTTACGAGTCAGCGAGAAGTTGCCATTCTTCGCCAGATAGAGGCCCATGTCGTCCATCTTGACGATCAACGCGACGGATCCATACACCGCGACCGTGATGATAACCGCCGCGGCGGCCAAAGCCGCGGCCTCCATCCAGACGTTGGTCACCGTGAGGTTGGATAGAACAATGGTCATGATCTCGGCAGAGAGGATCAAATCTGTCTTGATCGCGCCCTTGGCCTTTTGCTCTTCCAGATGCGCGGGATCTTTGATCGCGGCCTTGTCGGCGCCGGGGGGGTAATCTGTATGCCCAGCCCCGCCGATCCCCACAGCATGCGCGACTTTTTCAGCACCTTCAAAACACAGATATGCCCCGCCCAGCATCAACAACGGTGCAATGGCCCAAGGCGCAAAGTTCGAAAGCAGCAAACCTGCCGGCAGCAGGTATACCAGCTTGTTCTTGAACGACCCTTTGGTAATGCGCCAGATTATCGGCAGCTCGCGGCTGGCTTTGAAACCGTGGACATATTTCGGGGTTACCGCCGCATCGTCAATCACCGCGCCCGCGGCCTTGGCACTTGCCTTGGTGGCTTGCCCTATAACATCATCAGCGCTGGCCGCAGCCACTTTGGCTATCGCCGCAACATCGTCCAACAGGGCCAGCAAACCGCTCATCTAATATCTCCAAAATCAATTCAGGTAAGGGTAGCGCACCGCGCCGAGAAGGCAAAGCCCCGCCTACCTTTACCGCTAACATAAACTTTTAACGCTAACATGAGGAAATCAGGAGGTTTTAGACCTTTAACCTCGCCATGGCCTCCAGATATAGAGCGCACAAAGTCACGCTTTTGCCAAAGGACGCCCCCCCATGACGATCAAAGTAGGTATCAACGGATTTGGCCGTATCGGTCGCTGTACCCTTTCTCACATCGCGGCTTCGGGGCGCGAAGATATCGAAGTGGTGCGCATCAATGCCACCGGCCCGATCGAGACCGCAGCGCACCTTATCAAATATGATTCCGTCCATGGCAGGTTCCCCAACGAGGTCAAGGTCGGCAACGGGACGCTTGATCTTGGCCGTGGCGAAATGCAGGTCATGTCTACGTACCGTATGGAGGAGCTTGACTGGGACGGCTGCGACGTTGTGTTGGAATGTACCGGAAAATTCAACGACGGCACAAAAGCAAATGTTCACCTGGACCGCGGTGCCAAGCGCGTCTTGCTGTCAGCACCCGGCAAAAACGTCGACAGGACAGTGGTTTTCGGCGTAAACGATAACGAATTGATCGCATCCGATAAAATGGTGTCGAACGGATCGTGCACAACCAATTGTCTGGCCCCGCTTGCCAAGGTTTTGCACGAAGCGTTTGGCATCGAAAGCGGTGTGATGACCACGGTACACAGCTATACCGGTGACCAGACTACGCTGGATCGCCGTCATGACGATCTTTACCGTGCCCGCGCTGCCGCAATGGCGATCATCCCCACATCGACAGGGGCCGCGGCGGCGTTGGGCGAAGTTCTGCCTGCGCTGAAAGGTAAGCTGGATGGCACGGCAATGCGTGTGCCGACCCCGAACGTCAGCGCGGTTGACCTGACGTTCTGCGCCTCGCGCGATGTCACCGTCGACGAAGTCAACCAGGCGGTGCTGGCTGCCACCAATGGCCCCATGGGACGCGTTCTGGCCTATGATCCCGAACAGAAGGTATCGATTGATTTCAACCATACTGAACACAGTTCCATCTTTGCACCGGACCAAACCAAGGTTGTCGGGGGGCGGCTTGTGCGCGTCCTGGCATGGTACGACAATGAGTGGGCATTCTCGGTACGCATGGCCGACGTCGCCGTCGCCATGGGCAAACTAGGCTGAACCCTTGCGACATGGTCGTTGCCCTGTCATATCAACGGGCAACGACCAATCAAGGACCCCAACGATGACAACACCCATAGCTATCGTTCTTGCCACCGCGGTGATCGTAGCATTGGGCGTCGACACGATGATGTACGGCAATCAGCACCTGATCTTCCTCGTGAAAAAGTTTGTTGATCTCATCGAATGGGTGGCCTTCTGGCGTTGACCCGGCCGCGGTCCGATCCGAAAACCCACAAACCCCCACGCACCCCCCCGGCATCGGTTGACATACCGCGAGATTCATGAATGTTAGCGCTATCACATTCAGGAGGACGCTTTCATGGCCACTAAACTGGCAATCAACGGCTTTGGTCGCATCGGTCGCAATGTGCTGCGCGCTCTGATGGAACAGGACAACACCGATCTTCAGGTGATCGCTATCAACGATTTGGCCCCGGTCGGCACGAATGCACATTTGTTTGAATTCGACTCTGTTCACGGACGCTATCGCGGTCGCGTAACTGTCGAAGGTGACACGATGGACGTGGGCCAAGGCCCGATCCGTGTGTCAGCCGAACGCGATCCCGCTGCATTGGACTGGGGTGATGTCGATATCGTGCTCGAATGCACCGGCATCTTTGTTACCCATGCCGCTGCGGCCAAGCATCTGGAAAACGGGGCCAAGCGGGTACTGATCTCGGCCCCTGGAAAAGATGCGATGAAAACGATCGTTTATGGCGTCAATCATGACCTGATCGACGGCAGTGAAACCGTGCTCAGCAATGCTTCGTGTACGACGAACTGCATGGCTCCGCTTACCAAGACGCTGCACGACGCTTTTGGAATCAAGCACGGCCACATGACCACGATCCACAGCTATACGGGGGATCAACCCACCCACGACACTGCCCACAGCGATCTTTACCGCGCCCGCGCCGCGGCGTTGTCAATGATCCCGACAACCACCGGGGCGGCCAAAACACTTGGCAAGGTGTTACCCGATCTGGACGGGCGCATTGGCGGTACCGCAATCCGCGTCCCCACGCCGAATGTGTCATGCGTCGATCTGGTCGTCGAAGTTTCACGGGACGTGACAAGGGACGAGGTAAATGCGGCATTGCAGGATGCGGCGAACGGCCCGCTCAAGGGGATCATGGGGATGGTGGACCGCCCACTGGTGTCAATCGACCTTAATCACGACAGCCATTCATGCGTCGTGGCAACCGACCAGACATCGGTACAGGCCAAAACGCAAATACGCGTGCTGGCCTGGTACGACAACGAATGGGGCTTCTCGAACCGGATGCTGGACACCTCCAGGGTGATCGCGAAAACGCTTTAGGTTCGAAACCGTTTCAACAGTTCGGCATTAACGGCGGGCGTCACAAACTTGCTGACGTCGCCGCCAAGCCGGGCGATCTCCTTGACCAACTTGCTGGCGATCGCCTGATGTTCGGCCTCGGCCATCAGAAACACGGTTTCGATACTGTCATCAAGCTTTCGGTTCATACCCACCATCTGGTATTCGTATTCGAAATCGGCGACAGCACGTAAACCGCGTATGATCATCTGCGCACCCACATCACGTGCACAGTCGATCAGCAGGTTTTCAAACGGATACACGATAATTTCGGTACCTGTCTCTACGCGCAATTTGCTGCATTCTTCCTCAATCTGCTGCACCCGCTCTTCCAGCTCGAACAAGGGGCCCTTGTCACGGTTGATCGCAACGCCGATCACCAGTTTATCAACCAATGTAGCAGCACGCCGGATGATATCGATATGCCCGAGGGTGATGGGATCAAAGGTGCCGGGGTAAAGGCCAACGCGCATAGGGCAGTCCAGTCAATTGAAGTCGAAAATTAACGCACGCAAGCATTTACGCTGGGAAAATGCAACGGGTATTCGGCGGGTCAATGACCCATGATCATCCCTTGCAAGGCATCTTTTTCCATTGAAAGCTCCATCAACCGCGCCTTGACCACGTCGCCCAGTGATATCAGCCCGATCAGCGTACCATCCTCCAGAACCGGCATATGGCGAAACCGCCCCTCGGTCATCTTGGCCAAAATATCATCCGCACGCTCGTTTTTCGCACAGGTGATCAGCTTGCTGGTCATCAATTCCTCTACGGTCTTGGTCAGACACCCGCCGCCCTGCTGGCCAAGAGCGCGGACGATATCACGCTCGGACAGGATCCCGTCGGGGCGCTTGCCATCGCTGGAAATAACCAAAGTACCGATCCGCTTCTCCGATAAAAGCTTCGCGGCTTCCGAGATCAGCATGCTGGGCTTCACTGTCGTCACACTATCATCGGCTTTTGTTTTCAGGATTTGAGAAACCAGCATGGTCAGCCCTCTCGCAATAAAATTACCTACCAGACAAGGTTCTCTTTAATACTGTTGCGTGTCAAGTTATTGCCTCAAGCCGGGCGACTTCTGTTCGAACCCCCTGGGTCAGCTTTTCGGCAAACCGGCTCAGCCTCTGATTTCGCCGGTCGTCCTCGTGACGTATCAAATAGAACGCCCGACTCAATTCCACCTCCCCTGCCAAGATGCGGGTCACCCCCGGTGTCGCCGATAGCGCGAAATCATGAACGACCCCGACGCCGCCACCCTGCCTGATCATGTTCATTTGCACCGATACCGAATTGGAGGCGAGCGGTACCCGCGTCAGACTCAATTCGGCCAGATAATCCAGCTCTCGGTCAAAGATCATGTCAGGTATATACCCGACAAGCCGATGACGCTGAAGATCGGCCACCGTCCGGATGGTATCATGGGCGGCCAGATACCGGTCCGAGGCCGCCAGATGTAGGCGGTAATCGGTCATCTTATGCACGACCAATCGCCCCGCTGTCGGAACGCTGACGCCAATCGCCATATCGGCTTCGCGCCGGGAAAGGTTGAACACCCGGGGCAAGGCGACAATCTGAATGTCCAGTTCCGGATTCTCGGCCACCAAGGCCGCACACACCTGCGGCAACAGATAGTTCGCGCAGCCATCCGGCGCGCCGATGCGAATTTGACCGCGCAGCTGATCCGTCGGATCTGGCACCTCCGCCGTGGCGATTCGCATCGCCTGTTCTGCCGCTTCGGCACGCTCCAGCAACTGACTTCCGGCCTCGGTCACCGCATACCCCGTCGGTGACTTGACAAACAACGCCGTACGCAACTCCTTTTCCAACCGTGCCATCCTGCGGCCAAGCGTAGCCGGGTCCAACCGCAAGACCTTGCCCGCCCCCGACAAGCTGTGTTCGCGCGCCACCGCAATGAACAGCCTCAAATCGTCCCAGTTTTCCGGCACCTTACATACCTTTCCATTTCATTTTGCCAAACAAACTCCGGGGGAGTCCGCAGGACGGGGGCTGGCCCCCGACACTCCCTAGCCACAACCCTACGCTTTGCAAAAATGCAAAGCCACCCTGACTTCATTCCTCTTTTCGTTTGTTTTTCGCAAGGCTACCCTGCCGACAAATTCAAGGAGGATTCCAATGCAAGAGCTCACCCACTATATGAACGGTGCCCATGTCAAAGGGACGTCGGGCCGGTTTTCAGACGTGTTCAACCCTGCGACCGGCGAAGTACAGGCAAAATGTCCCCTCGCCAATGAGGCCGAGCTGGACCAGGCCGTGCAATATGCGATGGCGGCACAACCTGCGTGGGCGGCCGTGAACCCGCAGCGCCGTGCCCGGGTCATGATGAAATTCGTCGACCTGCTGAACCGCGACATGGACAAACTGGCCGAGGCCCTGTCCCGCGAACACGGCAAGACCCTGCCCGACGCCGCGGGCGACGTTCAGCGTGGCCTTGAAGTCGTCGAATATTGCATCGGTGCGCCCGAGCTGTTGAAAGGTGACTACACCGATAGCGCCGGTCCCGGCATCGACATGTATTCCATGCGCCAGCCGTTGGGGGTCTCCGCAGGCATCACGCCGTTCAACTTCCCCGCCATGATCCCGATGTGGATGTTCGCCCCCGCCATCGTCTGCGGCAACGCCTTCATCCTCAAACCGTCCGAGCGTGATCCATCCGTGCCCCTGATGCTGGCCGAACTGCTGGAAGAAGCGGGCTTGCCCAAAGGTATCATTCAGGTCGTCAATGGCGACAAGGAAGCGGTTGACGCGATCCTTCACCACCCTGTTATTCAATCGGTCGGCTTCGTCGGCTCCACCCCCATTGCCGAATATATCTACGGCACCGGCTGCGCGAATGGGAAACGCGTCCAATGCTTTGGCGGTGCCAAGAACCACATGATCATCATGCCGGACGCCGATCTGGACCAGGCCGCGGACGCGCTGATCGGCGCGGGCTATGGCGCGGCTGGCGAACGCTGCATGGCGATATCCGTAGCTGTTCCTGTGGGCGAGGAAACGGCGGATCGCCTGATCGAGAAGCTGGTCCCTCGCATCGAAAAGCTCAAAGTCGGGCCCTACACATCCGGCAAGGACGTGGATTACGGTCCGGTTGTCACCGCAGCGGCCAAGGCCAATATCGAACGTCTGGTCCAATCCGGCGTCGATCAAGGTGCCACATTGGTCGTAGATGGCCGCGACTTCAGCCTGCAAGGCTACGAAGAAGGATTCTTTGTCGGGCCGCATCTGTTCGACAACGTGACCAAGGACATGGACATCTATAAGCACGAGATTTTCGGCCCCGTTCTGTCCACGGTTCGCGCCAAGACCTACGAAGAGGCGCTTGGTCTTGCGATGGATCACGAGATGGGCAACGGCACTGCGATCTTTACCCGTGACGGCGATGCGGCACGTGATTTCGCCAACCGCGTCAACGTGGGCATGATCGGCATCAACGTGCCGATTCCGGTACCACTCGCCTATCATACCTTTGGCGGCTGGAAAAAATCGGTCTTTGGCGATCTCAACCAGCACGGACCGGATGCGTTCAAATTTTATACGCGCACCAAAACCGTGACCTCTCGCTGGCCCTCGGGCATCAAAGAAGGCGGAGAGTTCAACTTCAAGCCAATGGAGTGAACCACGTCTTGCGGGGGCCTCGGTCCCCGCACCTGCTTGCGCCTCGTACGGGCAGCGTTATAATTTAACGTACGTTCAATTCGACAGATCTTGGGAGGGATCACCGCCATGGATTTCGCACTTTCCGAAGAGCAAACCGCCATATTCGATATGGCTTATGGCTTTGGCCAAGAACATATCGCCCCATTTGCGCGCCAGTGGGAAAAGGACGGCACCATTCCGAAAGAGATCTGGCCCAAGATAGCCGAGCTTGGGTTTGGCGGCTTGTATGTATCCGAAGATGCAGGGGGCTCTGGTCTGACACGCCTTGATGCGACGCTTGTGTTCGAGGCGCTGAGCATGGCCTGCCCTTCTGTCGCGGCGTTTCTGTCGATCCACAATATGTGCGCCAAGATGCTGGACAGCTTCGCCAGCGACGATCTCAAGGCGCGCATCATGGATGATGTGCTGTCGATGAATACGGTGCTGAGCTACTGCCTGACCGAACCGGGTTCAGGTTCTGATGCCGCGGCTCTCAAGACCAAATGCGACCGGACCAACGATGGGTATACCCTGAACGGTACCAAGGCCTTCATTTCCGGCGGAGGCTATTCAGACGCCTACGTCGCCATGGTCCGCACCTCGGATGACGGCGCTGCCGGAGTGTCCACCGTCTATGTCGAGGATGGCACTCAGGGGCTTTCGTTTGGCGGGCTTGAGGACAAGATGGGCTGGCGCAGCCAACCAACAGCGCAGGTGCAGTTCGACAACTGCAAAATTCCTGCCGGGAATTTGGTCGGTGAAGAAGGCAAGGGTTTTAAATATGCGATGACGGGGCTGGATGGCGGCCGATTGAACATCGCGGCATGTTCACTGGGTGCGGCGCAGACGGCGCTGGACGCCACCTTGCGATATATGGGCGAACGCAAGGCGTTCGGGAAGCCGATCGACCAGTTCCAGGGCCTGCAGTTTCGTCTGGCAGATATGGAAATAGAGATGCAGGCAGCGCGTGTCTTTTTACGTCAGGCCGCGTGGAAACTGGACAGTGGCGCACCGGACGCCACCAAGTTTTGTGCAATGGCAAAAAAGTTCGTCACAGACACCGGCAGCCGGGTGGTGGACCAATGTCTGCAACTGCATGGCGGGTATGGCTACCTTGCCGATTATGGCATTGAAAAGCTGGTGCGTGATCTGCGCGTGCACCAGATATTGGAAGGCACGAACGAGATCATGCGCGTCATCGTCGCCCGCGAAATGTTGAAAAACAGATGAACGATATCTCGATCCGCGTAACCGGGCGCGCCGGACGTATTACCCTTGACCGCCCTCAGGCCTTGAATGCGCTGACCTACGACATGTGCCTTGCCATCGAAGATGCGCTCGACCGGTGGGCGAACGATACATCGGTTGATCTGATCGTAGTCGATGCAGCGGGCGAGCGCGCGTTCTGTTCCGGCGGCGACATTGCCGAGCTTTATGCGACGGGTAAGGCAGGCGACTATGACTATGGCAGGAAATTCTGGGCTGACGAGTACCGCCTGAACGCTAAAATTTTCAGCTACTCCAAGCCCGTTGTCTCTTTCATGCAAGGATTTACCATGGGCGGCGGCGTCGGCCTTGGCTGTCACGGGTCGCACCGTGTGGTAAGCGAGACCAGCCAGATCGCAATGCCCGAATGCGGGATCGGGTTGATCCCGGACGTGGGCGGTTCGCTGATGCTGGCCCTCGCTCCGGGACGGATCGGCGAATATCTGGGCGTCACTGCGACGCGAATGTCGGCGCAAGATGCGATTTTTGCCGGATTTGCAGACTGTTACATTCCGCAGCACCTGTGGCCTGACTTGATCGCCAAGCTTGAGGATACCGGGGATGCCGCAATATTGACACCCGCGACACTGGCCCCCCCGGCGTCTGAGCTGCAAGAACACCAGGCCCAGATTGACGCGTTGTTTGACGGAGAAACACTGGGGGACATCCTGAACAATCTGCGCAAAGACGATGGAGAGTTCGCCCGAGAGACCCTGAAGAAAATGGAACGGATGAGCCCGCTCGCGATGGCAAGCACCATCGAGGTGATCCACAGGCTACGTGGCCCGTCGCTCACCATCGAAAAAGCATTGGACCTGGAATACCGGTTTACCTACCGCGCCATGGAGCATGGCGATTTCCTTGAAGGGATCCGTGCCGCAATCATTGACAAAGACCGAAAGCCCGCCTGGCAATTCGCCGATATGAACGTGCCCCTTGCTGCCACGGGAAAAATGTTGCGCCCCTTGGGAAACGCGGCCCTAACACTGGAGAACACGAGATGAGCAAGAAGATTGGATTCATAGGTCTGGGCAATATGGGGGCACCGATGGCCGCCAATCTGGCCAAGGCCGGTCATAGCGTCACTGGATATGACGTGGCGGGCACCACCGCCGAAGGTGTGACCGCGGCACGCAACCTGGAAAGTGCAGTCGCGGGGATGGACGTGGTCATCACGATGCTGCCGAACGGGTCGATCCTGCGGCAGGTGGCGGCACAGGCTCTTCCTCTTATGGAACGCGGCAGCCTGTTTATGGATTGCTCAACCGTGGATGTGGAGAGTGCGAAGAACACCTCTCAAGCCGCTGAGGATGCAGGGATTCTTGCAATAGACGCCCCGGTATCAGGTGGCATCGGAGGCGCATCCGCCGGGACCTTGACGTTTATGGCCGGGGGGTCGGCGGAGGCGTTTGCGATAGCCAAGCCCCTGTTCGATATCATGGGGCAAAAAGCCGTGCACTGCGGTGATGCCGGCGCAGGCCAGGCCGCCAAGATCTGCAACAACATGATTTTGGGCGTCACGATGATCGCCACTTGCGAGGCCTTCGCGCTGGCGGACAAATTGGGACTGGACCGACGAAAGATGTTTGATGTGGTCAGCACCTCATCGGGGTACAGCTGGTCGATGAACGCATACTGCCCCGCCCCCGGCGTCGGCCCGGTATCACCCGCCGACAACGGCTATGCGCCCGGGTTCGCAGCGGAGTTGATGCTGAAGGATCTGGGTCTGTCGCAACAGGCAGCGGAAATGGCCAATGCCGATACCCCGATGGGAGAATTGGCGCGGGCGATCTATGCACAGTTCGTGGAAGAGGAAGATGGCCACGGGCGGGACTTTTCCGCGATGTTGCCGCGGTTTGAAAAGCGCACCCGAGGATAGTCACAGCGGGCCGGACCGGGGGTTTCACACCCCCGGACCCCCGTGGAGTTTTTCCGGCAAAATGAAAAGTACCCCTATTCAGCGGCAACCTTTCGAGACGTCAGCATAGGTTTCAGGTATGTGCCGGTGTGGCTTTCGGGGACTTCGGCGACCTGTTCCGGGGTCCCTGTGGCGACTACCTGGCCGCCGCCGTCGCCGCCTTCGGGGCCGATATCGATAATGTGGTCGGCGGTTTTTATCACATCGAGATTGTGTTCGATGACGATTACCGAGTTACCCTGGTCGACCAGTTCATGCAGGACCTCGAGAAGCTTGCGGACATCTTCGAAATGCAGGCCGGTCGTGGGTTCATCCAGGATGTAAAGGGTTCGCCCTGTTGACCGTCTGCTGAGTTCTTTTGACAGTTTCACCCGCTGGGCCTCGCCCCCGGAGAGGGTCGTCGCTTGTTGGCCCACCTTGATGTAGCCGAGCCCTACCCGCATCAGCGCATCCATTTTCTCGCGGATGCTTGGCACGGCCTGGAAGAAGCTCTGGGCGTCTTCAACGGTCATGTCCAGCACGTCGGCGATGGATTTGCCCTTGAACTTGACTTCGAGTGTTTCGCGATTATAGCGCTTGCCCTTGCAGGTTTCACATTCGACATAGACGTCGGGCAGGAAGTGCATTTCGATCTTGATGACGCCATCACCCTGGCAGGCTTCGCAGCGGCCGCCTTTGACGTTGAAGCTGAACCGCCCGGGCTTGTATCCGCGCGCCTTGGCTTCGGGAAGCCCGGCGAACCAGTCGCGGATCGGAGTGAAGGCGCCGGTATAGGTCGCGGGGTTTGACCGGGGCGTGCGCCCGATCGCGCGCTGATCGATGTCGATAACCTTGTCGAGATGTTCGAGACCCTTGATGGTTTCGCAAGGTGCGGGCGTTTGACGCGCGCCGTTCAGGTTCATCGATGCGGTTTTGAACAAGGTTTCGATGGTCAGTGTCGATTTACCACCGCCAGACACGCCGGTCACGCAGACGAATTGGCCCAGCGGGAAGCTGACGGTGACGTCTTTCAGGTTGTTCCCCGAAGCTTTGACAACCGTGACGGCCTTTTTGTTGCCTTTGCGCCGTTTGGTCGGCACCGCGATCTCGCGCTTGCCGGTCAGGTATTGCCCAGTCAGCGATGCGGGGTCATTGGCGACCTGTTCGGGGGTGCCGTGGCTGACAACCTGGCCGCCATGCACACCGGCACCCGGCCCGATATCGAAGACATAATCCGCTTCGCGGATTGCCTCTTCGTCGTGTTCGACCACGATCACGGTGTTGCCCTGAGCGCGCAGGTTCTTGAGGGTTTGCAACAGGCGGTCATTGTCGCGTTGGTGAAGACCGATCGACGGTTCATCAAGCACGTAAAGCACACCGGTCAGCCCGGACCCGATTTGCGACGCCAGACGAATACGCTGGCTTTCGCCGCCGCTGAGCGTTCCGCTGGACCGGGCCAGCGTAAGATATTCCAATCCCACGTTGTTCAGGAACCCCAAGCGCTCGCGTATTTCCTTGAGGATCGCGCGGGCGATGTCGTTCTTCTGGGCGGAAAGGTGATCGGGGACGGTGTTGCACCAGTCGAATGCCTCGCGGATCGACATCTGTACAACCTGACCTGCATGGCGCAGCTGGTCCGGCGCACCATCGGCCGGCCCGATCTTGACCGCGAGCGCTTCGGGGCGGAGACGATAGCCATGGCAGGTTCCGCAGGGGCGATTGTTTTGATATCGTTCAAATTCTTCGCGGACCCAATTGCTGTCGGTCTCGCGATAGCGCCGCTCCATGTTCGGGATCACGCCTTCGAAAACGCGGCTGACCTCGTAGACGCGCCCGCCCTCGTCATAGCGAAACTTGATCTCTTCCTTGCCGGAACCATAGAGAAAAACCTGCTGCACCTTTTCGGGAAGATCCTTCCATTTGGTGGTCTCGCTGAATTTGTAATGCTTCGCGATCGCTTCGATTGTTTGCTTGAAGTAAGGAGATTTTCCTTTGCGCCACGGGGCCAATGCACCGTCGTACACCTTTAGATTCTGGTCCGGGACGACCAGGCGTTCGTCAAAAAACAGTTCTTTCCCCAACCCGTCGCAGGATGGGCAGGCACCAAAAGGCGCGTTGAACGAAAACAGCCTCGGTTCGATCTCGGGGATGGTGAATCCGCTGACGGGGCACGCAAACTTTTCGCTGAACGTGTGACGTTCGGGTTCGCCTTCACCCGGCGCGGTTTCGAGTATCGCGATGCCGTCCGCCAGATCCAGCGCGGTGCGCAGGGAATCGGCCAGGCGGGTTTCGAGCCCTTCGCGAACAACGATCCGGTCCACAACCACGTCAATATTGTGACGGAATTTTTTATCCAGCGTCGGTGGTTCATCCAGCTCGTGGAATTCGCCATTGACCTTGACACGCTGGAAGCCCTGCTTGCGCAGCTCAAGAAACTCCTTACGGTACTCGCCCTTGCGATCGCGCACGATAGGCGCAAGAAGATATGCACGGGTGCCCGCCTCCATCGCCATGACGCGGTCCACCATGTCCTGCACCTGCTGCGCCTCGATGGGCTTGCCGGTGGCCGGCGAATATGGCGTGCCGACACGGGCGAAAAGAAGGCGCATGTAGTCGTAGATCTCGGTCACGGTGCCGACAGTGGACCGCGGGTTTTTCGACGTGGTCTTTTGTTCGATCGAAATCGCCGGCGAAAGGCCGCTTATGTGATCGACGTCGGGTTTCTGCATCATATCCAGAAACTGGCGGGCGTAGGCGCTTAGCGATTCGACATAGCGCCGCTGACCTTCGGCATATATCGTATCAAAGGCCAAACTTGATTTGCCAGAGCCTGATAAGCCGGTGATAACCACCAGCTGATCACGTGGGATATCCACATCGATGTTCTTTAAGTTGTGTTCGCGCGCGCCGCGGACTTCAATGTTCTTCAGCTCAGCCATATCGGACCCCCGTTAAGGTTATGTACATAAGGTCGCGATGCGGATTCTCCAATGAAAAAATGAGAACGCAGCAAGAACACGCATATTGGTCACACGCTCGCCCCGCGAAACACGCGTGCTTGAACCATTCCCGGGTACGAAACCGGCTTTGACAGCTGGGGTCGCAGCCCTTGCCACACCCCCACCTGCGGGACGATCGCGGTTAGATGTGGATGACGCGACCGTATGCGGCAAGCACGGATTCATGCATCATCTCTGACAAGGTCGGATGCGGGAACACCGTGTTCATGAGGTCTTCTTCGGTGGTTTCCAACTGACGCCCGACGACATACCCCTGGATCAGTTCGGTCACTTCGGCACCGATCATGTGCGCCCCCAAAAGCTCACCGGTTTTTGCATCGAACACCGTTTTGATCATACCTTCGGGTTCGCCGAGTGCGATGGCTTTACCGTTGCCGATAAACGGGAAACGACCGATTTTCACGTCATATCCCAGTTCCTTGGCTTTTGCCTCGGTATAGCCGACAGAGGCCACCTGGGGATAGCAATAGGTACAGCCGGCGATGCTTTCAGGCTTGATCGGATGTACATCCTGTCCGGCGATCATCTCGGCTACCATGACGCCTTCGTGTGAAGCCTTGTGCGCCAGCCACGGGGCACCGGCCACATCACCGATAGCATAAAGACCGTCAACACCGGTGCGGCAATATTCATCTGTCACCACATGGGTGCGGTCGATAGCGACCCCCAGTTCCTCGAGGCCAAGATCCTCGACGTTACCGACAATGCCGACGGCGGAAATCACCGTATCGAAATCTTGCTTTTGGACCTTGCCGCCGGTTTCTATATGCGCAGTCACCTTCGCATCGGAGCGGTCAAGTTGCTTGACGACAGCCTTTTGCAAGATCGTCATGCCTTGCTTTTCAAACTGTTTTTTCGCGAACTTGCTGATCTCTTCATCTTCGACGGGCAAAATACGGTCCATCACTTCGACGACTGTAGTTTCGGCCCCCAAGGTATTGTAAAAGCTCGCAAACTCGATCCCGATTGCGCCGGATCCGATGACCAGCAGTTTTTTGGGCATATGGGGCGGCTTCAGCGCGTCGCGATACATCCAGACCCGTTTCCCGTCGGCTTCGAGCCCGGGAAGATTGCGGGCACGTGCACCTGTGGCCAGCACGATATTCTTCGCTGTCAGTTCTTCGGTGCCCTTATCGGTCTTGACGGTAACCTTGCCCTTGCCCGCCAGCTTGGCGGTGCCCATGACGACGGTGATCTTGTTCTTCTTCATCAGATGGCCAATGCCGCCCGACAGTTGTCCCGCCACCTTGCGCGACCGCTTTACAACCTCGTCAAGCTCGTAACCGATATTATCCGCCTTGAGGCCGAATTCTGCGGCGCGGTGCATCAGATGAAATACCTCGGATGAACGCAACAAAGCCTTGGTTGGAATGCACCCCCAGTTCAAACAGATCCCACCCAGATTTTCACGTTCAACGATCGCGACCGATAGCCCTAGCTGGGCACCGCGAATAGCAGCGACATACCCCCCCGGGCCAGAACCGATCACGATCAGATCAAAGGATTTGGCAGCCATCAGAAAAACCTCGCAGTGTGGGGGATCAAATATAGTTTAGTGGTAAACTATATAAATCGTGTCAGCAACCGCGAGATTTGTCCCGGTGGTGTACAGCGTCATGCGACCTTGGAGTGTTGCTCGATGTCATTCAATGTCGTCCGATAGCCGCCCTTTGCGATATATGCCTGTTCGACCGCTGTCGGCATTCTTTCGAGCGCTTCGTTGCGGTATGGAAAGCGGCCAAAGTCACGGATCACCTGTCGGTGCGCACGTGCATGCAGCAAATTGCTGGCGCTTTCCGGCAGGCGTTCACACATAAGACGGACGCAACGGTCCTGATCAATCAGGTTTTCGGAATGCATGAGCGGTAAATAAAAGAATTGCCGCGCCGGTGGATCAATCTTGATGTCCCAACGCTTTTGAATGGATGATTTCGCCGCCGCCAATGCAGCACGATCCGTTGAAAACGCCCGTCCCTCTCCGCGAAACATATTCCGCGGGAACTGATCGGTGAGGATGATATACGCCAACGCGCCGGACGGGTACGTCAACCACAACGAAAACTTGCCTTCGCGTGCCGCTTCCCAAGTTGACAGGAATTGATCCCGAATAGACTGGTCCAACGCTTCATCAACGGCGTACCAGTCGCTTGGGCCGGTCTCGTCCAGCCAGAAATTTAGTATGTCCTCCGGATTTTTCATCGTAGGCTCCTTACTTAAACTTTTTCTTACTTATTACTAACGCCACAAACCGGGTCTTGGACAAACAAAAATTGTAACGAAACGGTCATAAACCCCACATTATCAAGCATTTTCGCTGCTTTGGTCGCTTTCGATGGCATATTCTTGCGCAAGTTCCACCGCGACGGCGGTCGCAGCAGCGTAAATCGGGACAAATTCTCCGGTCTCGGTCGCGGGGACCGCAGGGCGCACCGTCGCACGATACGAGGCATAAACCGCCAGCACCACAAACAGCACGGCCGTGAACAGATAGAACCCTCCGGGGCCAAGGGTGGTGCCCATCATCCAGCCGGTGATTATCGGGCCCATGATAGCACCCAGGCCGTTGATAAAGATCATACCACCGGACGCCGCGGCCATGTCCTCATGTTCCAGAAAGTCGTTGGTGTGCGCGATAAGCAGGGAATACAACGGGTTGGACATGCCGCCGACGACGAACGACGCGACAAGCAGGACCGGGAAGATATGCCCGAATATCATCCCCCCAAATGATCCGGCCGCCCCGATGATCGACGTAATGACAATCAGCAGACGGCGATCCATCCGGTCCGAAATCCACCCGATTGGATATTGCAGAACCACAGAGCCGACAAAAAACGTCGCGACGAAGATCGAGATCTGGGCGACGGTTAACCCCGCTTCGGCACCGTATACGGACGCCATTCCGAACTGTGCCGAGAAAACGCCGCCCAGCAAGAACATGCCGACGCAACCCAGGGGTGAAAAGCTTGCAAGCTCGCGCAGGCTCATCGGTTTGGTTGTGTCAAACGCCGGGGTCGGGCTGATGGACAGCAGGATCGGTGTCACCGCCAGGCTGACCAATACCGACGGAATGACGAAAAGCACAAAGCCCGAAGGGTCTGCCGTCAGCAACAGCGCCTGTGCTATCACGATGCCAAAAGTCTGCACGATCATGTATACCGACAGGGTTTGCCCGCGGTTCTCGTTGGTGGCAGCGTTGTTCAGCCAGCTTTCCGCGGTTACATACACCGCCGAAAAGCAAAAGCCGATCAACACGCGGCCAAGTGTCCAGACCGCCACGTTGGGAAACGTCGGGTAAAGGATCATCACAGCCGAGATCATCGACGCAAGCGCAGCAAAAACCCGCACGTGGCCCACCCGACGGATCATGCCGGGCGCAATACGCGACCCTCCGAGAAACCCGACGAAATACGCGGACATCACGATTGACATGTTAAAAGTCGAGAAATCTTCGATACTGCCGCGGATACCCAGCAGCGTGCCTTGCATGCCGTTACCCACCATCAGCAACCCCATGCCGAGCAAGAGCGCCCATGAGCTGATAAACACCTTGAACATAACTCGAATCCTTTAACGCCGTCTGGCCTCTACTGACGGTCTTCCAGGAGACTGTCACTCCCATGAACGACAATCAGGCGGGTTTTTGCGCCTGTGGGATCAACAAGGAGGCGTCGCCATAGGAAAAGAAGCGATATTTTGACTGGATGGCATGCGCGTATAGCGTCTTGATGGCCTCTTGCCCCATCAACGCCGCGACCAACATCATCAGGGTGGATTTGGGCAGGTGAAAGTTTGTCATCAGCGCGTCGGTTACCTTGAAGGAAAATCCAGGGGTGATGAAGATGTCGGTATTCCCTTCCCACGGCTCGATCGTGCCCCCCCGCGCAGCGGTTTCGATCAGGCGCAAGGCCGTCGTACCAACAGGGATGACACGCCCGCCTGCCTGTTTTGTCGCTGCGATTTCGGCGGCGGCCGTGGCGCTTACCTGTCCCCATTCGCTGTGCATCTTGTGGTCTGCAACATTGTCCACCTTTACAGGCAGAAAAGTACCTGCCCCCACATGCAAGGTCACATGCGTGAAGTTCACCCCTATATCGGCCAGCCGCGCCAACAACGCGTCGTCGAAATGCAAGGATGCCGTCGGGGCGGCGACGGCCCCGCTGTTTCGCGCGAACACCGTCTGATAATCAACCAGATCGCGTTCGTCGGCCGGACGTTTTGCAGCGATGTAGGGCGGCAGCGGCATGGCCCCGGCCGCGTTCAACGCCGCGTCAAACGCGTCGCCGACATGGTTGAACCGCAGGTGTCCTTGCCCGTCCTCGATACGCTCAAGCGTGGCGCTCAGATCATCGGTGAACACGACTTCTTCACCCAGCTTCAACTTTTTGAGCGGTTTGATGAGCGCCGCCCAAGTGCCATCGCCGCGTGGTTCCAGCAGCGTGGCCTCGATCCGGGCCTGCACGGGCCCCTGCGCACTTTGCCGAAAGCGCTGTCCGTTCAGTCGCGCCGGGATCACACGGGTGTCGTTCAGCACCAGACGATCCCCGGGCCGCAACCAGTCGGTCAGGTCAGTGACGTGCCTGTCGTGCAGTACAGGACCGTCGGCAACCAGTAAACGGGCTGACGTACGCGGCACCGCAGGCCGTGTCGCGATCAGCGCTTCGGGTAGGTCGAAATCAAAATCACTTAGTTTCATAGCCGCCGCTTAGCGCCCCTCAAAGCGCGGAACAACCGTTTTTTGCTTTGCCGCGCCAGACGGTGGCAGCGTAGAGCGGGTATTGCCCTCGACCTCGGGCAGTTCTGGAGGCGGGGCGCGAAATATATCACGCAAAAACCCCGGAGCCAGCGCCGACAGCGGATTGACCGAAACCGAGGGCTGCTGGGTGGTCCCGCCGATGGCATAGTTGAAGCCAACCAGGCCCTCGCCCTTGCGGGTCAGAAAACTTGCCATCCCGTTAAGCATATATACCGGGGAGATCACGCCCTGAAGCGCCATGCGTCCGGTATCGGTGCTGAAAACGCCATCCATCGAGATGCCCAATGACGCGCCGGTGGCGCTTGCTTGGGTAAGTGTCACGCGATTGGGCGTCATTCGGAAATCGGCCTCTACCGCGTCAAAATAAATTCCGTCGCCGTTCAATTCGTTGATCAACCCAACAACCGAAACTGCATTGACCAGCGCGGCGATGGTCGGCGCGTTCTTGATCCTCACATCGGTCATTTCCGCACGCCCGTCAAAAGCCCCTCCGGTCCCTACAGGCAGCAAGGTCAATGAAAGGGTGCCCCCCATAACCTGCTGCACCATATTGGCCGACCGCAGCATTCCTCCCGCGTCACTGGATTGTATCTGGATCGCACTGCGCCCGTTTTGCGGAACGACGCGCCCCGATACTGCCGTCCCTTCATTGAGTTCGGCGGTGAAACGGCCATCAAGTCCGCGGGCCAGGTCAAACGAACCTTTCATCGCGGTCAGCGCAATCTTGTCGGTGATTTGCAGGCGGTCGAGGTTCAGCAGCATCGGCGGCCCCGCAATGCCACTGGGTTTGGTTTTTCCAAACTGTGCGCGTCGCATGTCGATTGATCCGTTGCGCACCACGACCTGGACAGGCTTGCCCGCGCCTTTACCAATCAGGTCAACCGCGATGCCCATCCAGTTTTTAACGTTCAATCTGTCGAAATGGACCTTGTCCAGCGATCCGTCCGCCGCCAGGTCAACCCCGCCTTTCGCAGTTAACCCTGCGCCCGAAATCTCGAGCGTGTCGACCTGCGCAACCGATCCCAAGGTGCCCGAAGCGGCAAGCTTTCCGCCGGTGCCAGCGGGTTTTACCCATCCGATTTGAGGCACGGACAACCGCACACCCACCAGGTCTGACTTGATGGAAAAGAGCGGCGCTTTGCCCTTAGCCAGGTCCAGAGAGAACTGCGCCTGTCCCTGCCCCGATACCGTTCCTTCGGGAAGCGCCACCTTGAACGTATCCAGGGTATTCTGATTCAGTGTGACATCGGCACGCACAGTACTGATTGCGCCCGGCCTGCCCAACGGTTGCGACCAGCTTCCGTCAAAGCCAACCCCATCGATCGTGCCTTGGCCCTTGATCGTGATATTATCGTTGGATGCCCTGACAGACAGTTTTTCCGCGCGCAGACTGCGCCCCTTGACCAGCACGTCGCTGTGTACATCCTGAATATCGCCGCTGAAGTCGAAAATGGTCAGCTTGGGGTCTGACCCTTTTTTCATCGGAAACGCCAGCCTACCGGTAAGATTGGCCGTCGCGTCGGCAATCGCCACTGGCAGGTTTGCTTTATCCATCACGTTGAGAGGCGGAAGATTTAGCAACGACAACACCGATGTTACCTCGGTACTGCCGTTCAAGCGCACGATACCTGGCGGGCCGTCCTTGACCGTTACATCCGGCATGATGAACGAGGATGCGCTGATGTTGACAGTGCCGCCTTCGGGCGGCGTGAGCTGCGCTTCGTCCACACTGACGACAAAGCGGTTCTCCAGCAGGCTGGCATGGCCCCGGCCGTTGGTCAGGTTCGGCATGCTGCGCAAAAACCGCACCTCGGCATCCTGAAAATCGAAACCAAGGTAGACAACCGGCTTTTGTGCAGGATCCAGACGGAACGCCATTTCCACGTTGCTGAGACTGCCCTTATAAACGTTCTCGGCCACCCATTTACGCGTTTTGATTTTCGCGTTTTGTGGCCATAGCTCAAGCAGACGTTCTGGTGATATGGCGTTCAGACCGGCGTCTACCGCCACCTTCCACCCGGCATAATCAGCCCTCAGATCACCCGAAATGTTCAGTGTGGTTCCGGCGTCTGTTATGTCCATTCGCCCCAATGACAGGTGGAACGGATTGAATGATATTCTGGCGTCCACATCTGCGCCTGCGATGGAAATCGGGTCGGCGTAAATACCCGCGGGGTTGGTGACAAGATCACGCAGACGAACCTGCGCGACGAGATCGCCAAGCTTGCCGGCGTCGTCGATCCCAAGACTGGCATCGCCCTGAATACGCCCCGTGACCCATTGGCTCTGTACCGACAGATCGTCGAACCGCAACAATTTTTCATCTGGAAGATATCTGAAATAGCTGCGGACCCCATCAAATGGAATTGGTGTCGCGTGTGGACTTGGCTGCACGACCCCGGCCCCGATCTGGAGAGCAGCATTCAACGGTTCAAAGCTTCCGTCTTCGTCCAGACCACTACGTACCGATCCCGAGATAGGGGCGCGCAGAACCTTGAGCCATGCAAAAGCCGGGCTTTGAACGGCGATATCCTCCGACGCCACCCCCGCAAACGACACACCGAACTGCGACGCCGTTTCACCTATCTGACTGGTATAATTGGCCGATAGTGTGGTCACATCGGCTCCGCCCGCCAGCACGGCAAGTTCGGCAGATATCCGAAGGGACTTGCCGTCACGGTCAAGCAGCAGTCGGCCTCCGTCCACTGTCCACGCCCGACCCGCGCGCAAATCGCTGTAACGCAATGTCAGGGCGCGCAGCTCGATCGAGCGTAAGCGCCGTAATGCGGGGCTGTCGAAAGCAGCATCGAGCTGTCCGATGAGTTGTGGCATCGTCGCGGCGCGACGTTCGACCGGTGCCTGACCGGTGCTTGCGCTCAACGCCACCCGACCGTCGCGGTCGCGCCGCAGGTTGGCGACAACGCCTGACAGTAAAATATCGTGCGGCTGGACCGTTCCTTCAATCAACCCCCGTACCGAGAAGCTGGCTCGCACTTCTCGGAAGGCGACAAATTCGGCGCCGGAGGGGTTGGATACCACGACGTTTTGCAAGCGGATACGCGGGCGCCATCCTTCGTCCACGATCAACACCATTTCCCCAAATTCGAAACGCGTCATGGGAAGATCGCGCGCCAGGCGTTCTTCGATCCGCGTCTCGAGCCAATGAGGGATCACGATCGGGCTGCGGATCATGTATATTGCCGTACCGGCAATCGCCGCCACAATCACGACAATCGTCAACAAGGACCATTTTGTCGCCTGCCACAGTCGCTTGCTTCTACGGTACTTTGGTCTTGAGAGGTCGTCTGACATCTTCTTCCGCTTCTGGGGCCGCTAGGGCTTTAAGTTCTGCCAAGCCAGTCTAGTATGACAGCGCGGCCAATGGCTTCCAACACTTAAGCGCAGACCACATAAGAAAGTGACCCATGCCAGATATTTCCCAACCAGCGCCAGATTTTACAATGCCGGTTACGGGGGGCGGCGAAACATCGCTTTCCGACCTGCTGGGCAAAATCGTCGTCCTGTATTTTTATCCTCGCGATGACACACCCGGATGCACCAAGGAGGCGATCGAGTTTTCGCAGGATCTGGCGTCGTTCAGGCAAGCTGGCGCAGAGGTGTTTGGCATTTCCCGTGACACCGTCGCCAAGCACGACCGCTTTGCCGCCAAACACGCGCTGACTGTGCCGTTGCTGGCAGATGTCGATGGTTCTGTCACAGAAGCCTATGGCGTGTGGGTCGAGAAAAATATGTATGGAAAGAAAGCGATGGGCATCGAACGGGCGACTTTCTTGATAGATGCGCAGGGCAACATCGCGCGCATCTGGCGTAAGGTGAAGGTGGCCGGGCATGTCCAGGAAGTTCTTGATGCGGTACGTGCGTTGTGATTGCGCTTGCGGAAATGGCCGTAGCGGTGCTGCGCACTGCCGATGGCCGCGAAAAAACAGCCCTGTCGCGCAAGTATGCCGCGCAATGGCAGGCGGCGCGCCGCGACGGTGAAGCCCCTGCAATCGGCATAAGCGCCCCGCCGCTCAAACCCGCACGACCCGACCGTCCCGAGCTTCTTTCGCCGCGTGACGTGCCACACCGCAAGCCCGGTTCGCCCGAGGGGCGTATTGCCCTGCTGCATGCCGTCGCGCATATCGAGCTCAACGCAGTCGATCTGCACTGGGATATCATTGCGCGCTTTACGGATGTGAAAATGCCGATGGGGTTCTATGATGACTGGGTCAAGGCTGCGGACGAAGAATCAAAGCATTTCAACCTGATGTGCGATTGTCTTGAAGCGTTGGGCAGCCATTACGGGGCCTTGCCGGCCCACGCGGGTATGTGGCGCGCGGCGGAAGAAACGGCGGATGATTTCATGGGGCGGCTGGCGGTTGTGCCAATGGTGCTAGAGGCGCGCGGTTTGGACGTCACCCCCAACATGATCGAGGTTTTCAAACGCGCGAAAGCCCATCAGGCCGTCGAGGCGCTTGAAACGATCTATGCCGAAGAGGTCGCGCACGTGGCCTATGGGTCAAAATGGTTTCACTTTCTGTGCGGGCGTCACGAGCTTGACCCGAAGGACGCTTTTCACGACCTTGTTCGCAGATATTTCCACGGGGTATTGAAGCCACCGTTCAACGAAGAGAAACGCGCCGAGGCTGGCATACCCCCGGATTTCTACTGGCCATTAACCGAAAAAGTGTGAATTATCGTCATTAAGTCCTTGAATGGGCGGTTTTTTGCCAAATTATGATTTAATTTCAGTATATCCGCCTGCGATCGGGTCTCAAGGGTTGCCCGATCAGACACCACTGGCTAAGCACATCAGAGGAAAAATAACGCTTTGGTTGGGGGATCAATGCGTTGTTGAAGTATGGGACAAGGATATCTGGCGTGCGGACAAGACTGGCAATTAAAATTCACTCTGCTCTCGAAGCATTGTTTCCTGAACGCCGCGTTTTTCTAAAGTCAGATACCGATACCCGATTCATCCGCCTTCGTCCCGTCACTCAGCTGGTTGCTTTCACCGGCTCTGCCCTACTGGTTGCTTGGGCAATCGTGGCGACCGCAATCATCTTGATGGACAGCATTGGATCGGGCAATTTCCGCGCCCAGGCCAAACGGGACCAAAGCACATATCAGGCCCGCCTTAGCGATTTGTCGGCACAGCGTAATGGGCGCGCCGAAGAAGCGGTTGCCGCGCAGGAACGGTTCAATGCCGCGCTCAAGCAGATCTCCGTGATGCAATCGGAGTTGCTGCAATCGGAAACCCGCCGCAGAGAGCTGGAAACTGGTATCGAAGTAATCCAGAGCACGTTGCGCGACACCATGAAAGATCGCGAGGAAGCACGTACGCAGGTCGCGACTTTGGAAGAGGCCGCTGTAGGTGACGGCGTGGGAACTGCGCAAACTGCCGCGTCGTCAGCGCCTATTTCGCTTCTGGCCGAGGCGCTGGCACGCACCGCCGCCGAGCGGGATCAGGTCGTTGTTGATGCCCAGGACGCACTGATCCAGGCCGACGAACTGACGCAAAGGCTGGCGTTGATGAAAGATCAGAACGACGCCATATTTCGCCAGTTGGAAGAAGCGATGACAGTATCTGTCGCGCCACTGGACAAAATGTTCCGTAGTGCCGGCATGCCCACGGAACGCATGCTGGAAACCGTTCGCCGCGGATACTCTGGTCAAGGCGGGCCGCTGATGCCGCTTAGCTTTTCAACCCGAGGTGAACCGCCGACCGCCGATACCTTGCGGGCCAATCGCCTGCTGAACCAGATGGACCGACTGAACCTTTACCGCATCGCTGCACAGAAGGCACCGTTCGCAACGCCTGTGAAATCGGCGTTTCGCTTCACCAGCCAGTTCGGCTTTCGACGCGATCCCAAAACCGGCGGCAGACGGATGCACAAAGGCGTTGATTTCGCCGCAAGCACGGGCACCCCGCTATATGCGACAGCCGATGGCGTAGTGACACATTCCGGCTGGGCGTCAGGTTATGGCCGTCTGGTTAAGATACAACATGACTTCGGTGTTGAGACCCGATATGCGCATATGTCAAAATTGCGTGTTAAAGTTGGCCAAAGGGTATCGCGCGGACAGCTTATTGGTGATATGGGGGCATCAGGACGGGTTACCGGTGTCCATCTGCACTATGAAGTCCGTGTTGGTGGCAAGGCTGTAAATCCCATGATCTTTATCAAGGCTGCAAACGATGTTTTCTAAAAGCAAAATCAACGATCCCGCACCCAAGTCTGACACAGACACGTCCAGCACGGCTGCTTCTTCGATGTCTACCTCGCCTTCTGCACCCAAGCAGAGCGATTTCAAGGCAAGCACCCCCAAGGCAAAGCCCCCCGCGTCAATTTTGTCGTCAGACCTCCACATTACGGGAAATTTGAAAACCACCGGTGATATCCAGGTAGAAGGAACGGTTGAAGGCGATATTCGCGCCCACCTTCTGACCATCGGTGAAACGGCAACGATCAAGGGCGAAGTTGTGGCCGATGATGTTGTCATAAACGGTCGTATCGTCGGACGTGTGCGGGGCTTGAAAGTCCGCCTGACGTCAACGGCCCGCGTCGAAGGCGACATCATCCACAAAACCATCGCCATTGAATCCGGGGCGCATTTCGAAGGTTCGGTCCAGCGTCAGGACGATCCTTTGACACCGGGGGCGAAATCAGCACCTGCACAAAAACCGAACCCGGCTTCCTGAGGTTTCATCGACTGAACGTCGAATGACAAAGGGCGTCAGCTATGCAGCGACGCCCTTTTTCTTTGTCTTGGATAGTTCGTTGTCTTGGTTGGGGTAAGCCGGGGGCAGACGCCATAAAGTTGCCTGCCCCGCCCAGACTTGATCAGTCAGTGACCTTGACGCTGACCATACGATCAGGCGTACCAGCCACCGCCCCGTTGCCACCAGTACCGCGCTTGATGGCATCCACGACGTCCATTCCTTCGGTGACCTTGCCCACAACGGTATATTGGCCGTTCAGGAAATATCCCTTGTCGAACATGATGAAGAACTGCGAGTTCGCGGAATCGGGGTTTTGGCTTCTCGCCATGCCGACGACGCCGCGATCGAACGCTATGTCAGAGAACTCTGCGGGCAGGTCGGGAAGATCAGAACCACCCGTGCCTGCCCTGCTGATGTTTTCACCGGCTTTGCCGAATTCCACATCGCCAGTCTGCGCCATAAAACCGTCGATTACACGGTGAAAGACAACGCCGTCATAGGCACCGGAAGCGGCCAGCGTTTTCAAACGCTCTGCGTGTTTCGGCGCGACGTCCTCGGCCAGATCGATCTTGATGACGCCTTGGGCTTCTCCGTCAACGGTGATTTCAAGGCCGTTTGCCAATGCGGTGCCGGCCAGCAGCATCGACGCCATTCCTGCTGCAATAAAGTTACGCATCCGCAGCAACCTTAACGCTGATCATGCGATCGGGATTCGCCGCCGGTTCACCGCGGGTGATCGCGTCGACATGTTCCATCCCGGAAATGACTTGCCCATAGACCGTGTACTGGCCGTTCAGGAAATCATTGTCCTTGAAGTTGATGAAGAACTGGCTGTTTGCGCTGTCGGGGTTTGCCGAACGCGCAGCACCGATACTGCCCCGCGCATGCGGAACCTTGGAAAACTCGGCAGGCAGGTTGGGCAGGTCCGATCCACCGGTCCCTGCCGCACGCAGGTTAAAGTTGCTTTCCATGTTGCCATTGGCCACGTCGCCGGTCTGCGCCATGAAACCGTCGATAACACGGTGGAACGCTACGTTGTCATACTTGCCGGCACGCGCCAGTTCTTTCATGCGCTCTACATGCTTGGGCGCAATGTCGGGCAGCAACTGGATCGTTACCGTCCCGCCCTTCAGTTCCATTAGAATCGTGTTTTCTGGATCTTTGATCTCGGCCATGCCGTTCTCCTGCAAAAATTTCGTTGGCATTTAACTAGGGCGTGTTCGCCCGATTGCCAAGGTGCATTGACCCCGACGGCGATAACGGCAAAACACAGCGCAACTACGACAATGGATGAGGGATAAGATGGGCTGGAAAACTCTGGATGACATGGACCTGCGCGGCAAGCGGGTGCTGGTGCGCGTAGATATCAACGTACCCGTTGAAAATGGTCGTGTTACTGATGACACCCGCATCCGACGTATTGTACCTACATTGCACGACATTCTTGATAAGGGGGGCAAACCGATCCTGCTGGCCCATTTCGGGCGGCCTGACGGAAAAAGGGTGCAGGACCTGAGCTTGCGCATCGTTCAACCCGCGCTTGCGGCCGCGTTGAACCGCAAGGTGGTCTTGGTCGAGACCCTGGAAGGCGCGGAGACCGGGACCGAGGAAATCAACGCGGCCGATGTGCTGCTGTTGGAAAATATCAGGTTTTATCCCGGTGAAACGGACAATGATCCCGAATTTGCGCGTCGTCTGGCCAGCTTGGGTGACGTTTATTGCAACGATGCTTTTTCTGCGGCTCACCGTGCTCATGCGTCAACCGAGGCGCTCGCGCGGCTTTTGCCGTGCTGCGCTGGTCGCCTGATGCAGGCAGAGCTGTCCGCACTGGAAGCGGCGCTTTCGCGGCCTGAGCGCCCGGTTGGCGCAGTGGTCGGCGGGGCCAAAGTGTCAACCAAGATCGAGCTGCTCGAGAATCTGGTAAACCGCCTTGATCTGTTGGTGATCGGCGGTGGCATGGCCAATACGTTTTTGGGAGCGATGGGGGCCGACCTAGGCAAGTCATTGCTAGAACCGGACTTTTTTGAAACCGCCAAGGAGATCATGACGCAGGCCGATAAGGCGGGCTGCCGAATTCTGCTCCCGGTCGATGGACTGGTGGCGCGTGAATTTGCGGCGGGCGCGGCGCATGACGTCATAGCGCTAGGGCCGGAAACCGTGTTGGACGGTGATCAGATGGTGCTGGATGCCGGCCCCGGTTCGGTCGCCTTGATCGAGAAAGCCCTGGCCGGGTTAAAGACGCTGATCTGGAACGGGCCTCTTGGTGCCTTTGAAATTCCACCTTTCGACACCGCAACGCTGGCAGCAGCGCAAACCGCTGCACGCCTGACCCGTGACGGTGCATTGATTTCAGTAGCCGGCGGCGGTGACACCGTGGCGGCGCTGAACCAAGCCGATGCAGCCGATGACTTTACTTATATCTCGACCGCCGGGGGTGCGTTTTTGGAATGGATGGAGGGCAAAACCCTACCCGGGGTCGCTGCACTTGATCGCTGAGGGTCGTGGGTAAGCCGAAATGAAGCGTGAAAGTGTGCGGTTTCTGCCGAACAAACAGATTTTTGCCGATCGCGCAGCATAGGGATTCCCTTTGCGAATCGCCTGTGACATAGTGGGTGTACGCCCATCAAGAGGCGGCATGAGGCAGACGAGTATGAAACGCAGTGCAAAGCCGGCCTTCGGCACACTTTTATTTTTCGCCATCGCTTTTGCGTTAAGTCTGTACTTTGCCTTTGCGGCGATTCAGGGCAACTTTGGCCTGTTTCGCAGGGCAGAAATTGTCGCCGAAGGGCAAGATTTGCGCGTTCAGTTGGCCCAAGTGAAAACCGACGTCGCCCGGATGGAAAACCTGACCTCTCGTTTATCGGACGATTATCTTGATCTAGACCTGCTGGACGAGCAGACCCGCAAGGTTCTGGGGATGATCCGCTCGGATGAGATCGTCATACGCTAAGCCAATCCAACCCCGGATGTTTTGGTGGTTGCCATCTGCATTCCTAACGGAAACACTGGGCAGTGATGTGCTTGGTTAAATGCCTCTCGCATTCACGGCTCGAATCCGATAAGAGATAGTTTAACGCTAAACTATTTTGCGCGTGCGCGGGACAACTGTACGGAGGAATTGCCCCATGGCTGCCCAGAAACCGACCAAAAAGACGAATGCCAGTGCTGAAGAGCTAAAGGCCTATTACCGGGATATGCTGCTGATCCGGCGGTTCGAGGAAAAAGCGGGCCAGCTTTATGGCATGGGATTGATCGGCGGTTTCTGCCATCTCTACATCGGACAGGAAGCTGTTGTCGTCGGGCTCGAGGCGTCGGCCAAAGAAGGCGACAGCCGCATCACCACCTACCGCGATCACGGGCATATGCTGGCATGCGGGATGAACCCTGATGGCGTCATGGCAGAACTGACAGGCCGCGAAGGCGGCTATTCCCGCGGCAAGGGCGGTTCCATGCACATGTTCTCGAAAGAGAAAAAGTTTTACGGCGGCCATGGTATCGTTGGTGCCAACGTGCCGCTTGGGGCGGGCATCGCCTTTGCCGACAAATACAAGGGGAACGACAACGTCACCTTTACCTATTTTGGCGACGGTGCGGCCAATCAAGGTCAGGTTTACGAGACTTTCAACATGGCCGCCCTGTGGAAACTGCCGGTGATTTTCATCATCGAGAACAACCAGTATGCAATGGGCACATCGCAACAACGCTCTACCTCGAGCGCCGAAATCTGGGAGCGCGGCAAAGCGTTCGGAATCCCCGGCGAAGCGGTCGACGGCATGGATGTGCTGGCAGTCAAAGATGCAGGTGAACGCGCGGTCAAACATTGTCGGTCGGGGGATGGTCCTTATATCCTCGAGATCAAGACTTACCGTTATCGCGGCCACTCCATGTCGGACCCGGCGAAATACCGGACCCGCGAAGAGGTTCAGAAAATGCGCGATGAACGTGATCCGATTGAACAGGTCCGCAACATCTTGCTCGACGGGAAACACGCGACCGAAGATGATCTGAAAGCCATCGATAAAGAAATCAAGAAAATCGTCAACGACAGCGCAGAATTTGCCAAGGAAAGCCCCGAACCGGCCCCCGAAGAGCTTTGGACAGATATCTACGCAACTGAAGTCCCACAGGAGGCATAAGAAATGGCTACCGAAATTCTCATGCCCGCACTGAGCCCCACAATGGAAGAAGGCACGCTGGCCAAATGGCTTGTCAAAGAGGGCGACACCGTGTCGTCTGGCGATATCATGGCCGAGATCGAAACCGACAAGGCCACAATGGAATTCGAGGCGGTTGACGAAGGTACAATCGGCAAGATCCTGATCGAAGCGGGTACCGAAGGCGTCAAGGTCAACACGCCGATCGCCGTCCTGCTTGAGGAAGGCGAAGACGCGTCGGCCATCGGCAGCGCATCAGACGCCGTCCCCGCGCCCGCCGAACCTGCAACGAAGGAACCCGCGGCGGCGAAACCGGCCGAAGCCAAAGCCCCGGCAGCGCCAGAAACGGACACCTCCCCTGACTGGCCCGAAGGCACCAAGCTGAAACAGCAAACCGTACGCGAAGCGTTGCGTGATGCGATGGCCGAAGAAATGCGTCGCGATGAGAACGTGTTCCTGATGGGCGAGGAAGTCGCGGAATATCAAGGGGCCTATAAGATTTCCCAAGGACTGCTGGATGAATTTGGCAGCAAGCGGATCATTGACACTCCCATCACTGAACATGGTTTTGCAGGCATCGGGGTCGGTGCGGCTTTCGGCGGTTTGCGTCCGATTGTGGAATTCATGACCTGGAACTTTGCCATGCAGGCGATCGACCACATCCTGAACTCCGCCGCCAAAACGCTGTATATGTCCGGCGGTCAGATGGGCGCACCGATGGTCTTCCGTGGTCCAAACGGTGCCGCCGCCCGCGTCGGCGCGCAACACAGTCAGGACTATGCCGCTTGGTATATGCAGATCCCCGGGCTCAAGGTGGTGATGCCTTATTCAGCCTCCGACGCCAAAGGGTTGATGAAAACCGCCATTCGCGATCCGAACCCGGTGGTGTTTCTTGAGAACGAAATCATGTACGGCAAAGCGTTCGACGTGCCTGATGTCGACGATTTTACCGTTCCGTTCGGCAAGGCCCGCATCTGGCGCGAAGGATCAGATGTCACCATCGTCAGCTTCGGCATCGGCATGACCTATGCGTTGCAGGCAGCCGAAAAGCTGGCTGAAGAAGGTATCGAAGCCGAAGTCATCGATCTGCGCACCCTGCGCCCGATGGACACAGCCAGCATCATCAAATCAGTGATGAAGACCAACCGCTGCGTCACAGTCGAGGAAGGCTGGCCCCAAGGGTCCGTCGGCAACTACATCTCCAGCGTGATCATGCAAGAAGCCTTCGACTATCTGGACGCGCCCGTGATCAACTGCACAGGCAAGGACGTGCCAATGCCCTACGCCGCAAACCTTGAAAAGCTGGCACTTGTGACCACGGACGAGGTCATCGCGGCGGTCAAGCAAGTCACATACAAATAAGGAGCGGTCGACATGCCAACAGAAATCCTAATGCCCGCCCTGAGCCCCACGATGGAAGAAGGCACATTGGCCAAATGGCTGGTCAAAGAGGGCGATACCGTGTCTTCCGGCGACGTCATGTGCGAGATCGAGACAGACAAAGCCACGATGGAATTCGAAGCTGTCGACGAAGGCACCATTGGCAAGATTTTGATCGCCGACGGCACCGAAGGGGTGAAGGTCAACACGCCGATTGCGGTGTTGCTGGAGGAAGGTGAAAGCGCCGATGATATCAGCGCACCGTCATCGCCAAAGACCGAACAGTCCTCGAGCACGGCCCCGGCCGACGCATCGGATAAAACCGCTCCGGCAGCGGGTTATGGGCGCGGTGCCACGGATGCCACGCCTGCCATTACACCCGCCGCGCCTTCCGGTGGTGATGGCAAGCGGATCTTCGCAACCCCCCTCGCCCGCCGGATCGCGGCAGAAAAGGGCCTGGATTTAAGCCAGGTGTCAGGTTCCGGGCCACGTGGTCGGATCATCAAAGCAGACGTCCAAGGCCTGTCCCAATCGGACGCGCCGAAAGCAGCACCCGCACAATCTGCCCCTGCGGCACCGGAAGCCATAGCGGCCCCCGCTTCAGGTCCATCGGCCGAAACTGTCATGAAGATGTACGAGGGGCGCGACTTTGAGGAGGTTACGCTTAACGGGATGCGCAAAACCATTGCCGCCCGCCTGACCGAAGCCAAGCAATCCATCCCGCACTTTTACCTCCGCCGCGATATCCAACTGGATGCATTGATGAAGTTCCGCGCCGACCTGAACAAGCAACTCGAAACCCGCGGCGTCAAACTCTCGGTAAACGATTTCATCATCAAAGCCAGCGCGCTCGCGCTGCAATCTGTGCCTGACGCCAACGCCGTTTGGGCCTCAGACCGGATTCTCAAGCTCAAACCTTCCGATGTTGCGGTGGCGGTGGCTATCGAAGGCGGCCTCTTTACGCCGGTGCTAAAAGATTCAGAGATGAAGTCTCTGTCAGCCCTGTCCGCCGAAATGAAAGACCTGGCTGCCCGCGCCCGAGACCGCAAGCTGGCACCGCATGAATATCAGGGCGGCAGTTTTGCGATCTCAAATCTCGGTATGTTTGGCGTCGACAACTTCGACGCCGTCATCAATCCACCGCACGGGTCGATCCTTGCGGTCGGCGCAGGGGTAAGAAAGCCGGTCGTTGGCAAGGATGGTGAATTGACTGTTGCCACTGTCATGTCGGTCACGCTGTCCGTAGATCACCGCGTAATTGACGGTGCCTTGGGCGCTCAATTGCTGACGGCGATCAAGGACAATCTTGAAAACCCGATGACGATGCTCGCCTGACCCGCTTCCAAATGGATTATATCCTCAGGGGGTCCGGGGGGCAGACGCCCCCCGGCGCTCCGGCTTCATAAAGATGATCTGCTCGTAAACCTGACCAAGCCCTTTATCCCGCCCGCCACTAAGAATGACGTTTCCAACATCCTGGCCAAGATCGTCCTGGCCAGGATCGCCTAACGACCATGGGCAAGAGGCTTCTCAGATATCTTGCGGGCCAAGCATATGATCCATCAGCACCGACGGTTGATCGCAGCCAGCCTCCCCAACTACCCGCGCCGGGATGCCTGCTACGGTTTTACACGGGGGGACATCCTGCAAGACCACAGAACCTGCAGCAATCCTGCTGCATTGGCCGATCGTGATATTACCCAGAACCTTGGCACCAGCCCCGATCAAGACACCATTGCCGATTTTAGGATGACGATCTTGCTCTTCCTTTCCGGTACCGCCAAGGGTCACAGAATGCAGCATCGACACATTATCCCCAACCACGGCGGTCTCGCCGATGACCACTGAATGGGCGTGGTCAATCATGATACCCTTGCCCAAGGTCGCAGCAGGGTGAATGTCGACGCCGAAAATCTCACTCACACGCATCTGAACGAAATAGGCCAAATCACGCTTGCCCTTTTTCCATAAATGGTGCCCCACACGATAGGCTTGGACCGCTTGGTAACCTTTGAAATACAAGATGGGTTGGAGCAAACGGTGGCAGGCGGGATCGCGTTCATAGATCGCGACAAGATCGGCACGCGCAGCCTTTATGAGTTCCGGATCGTTCGTAAACGCTTCCTCCACCATCTCGTGGATCACCATCATCGACATCTCGTTCGATGCAAGCTTAGCCGCAATACGGTAACAAAGAGCCTTTTCAATAGACTTATGATGCAAAATACACGCGTGGACGAACCCGCCGATCAGCGGTTCATCCTGAACCGCCTGCTGTGCTTCAGTTAAAATTTGATCCCAAACCGGATCAACCGAGGCGATGTTTACATGAGATACGGCCATGGCAACTTCCTTCTTTGATCCTTAATGTAGCATCTAAGCGAACGGAACCAACTGCAAACATCCCCCGATCGCTGATAAATTTTTTAAATTGTTGTTTTACTTGGAGTTAACCGCGTACAGCTTCAAAAAGACACGCTGATCAGCGCGGCTGGTCCGGCTCCATAACTCGCTGAAACCTGGGCTACGCTTATCTTGAAAGCCCCTGCCATGCCATCCGACTGTCGTGTCTCCGCATCGTATCGCCATTCAGGGTCCGTGGTGATCGCATCACGGAGAACCTTACCATCCTGCAGAAGTCGAATGATGTATCGTTCATTCTCTTCGGCCAAGGGTACTTCAAGACTGTCCCAACTGTCGCCCCCAACCCTTGTGCGCCGTATCCAGTTGAAGACTACGTCTTCAGTCTGCACACGGGCACGTAAATGACAGGGGCGCAGGGGGCGCAGACCGTTTCCCTCAAAAGCCGCGCCCAACTGAATATAGGATGGATCGTCATATGAACGTGTCGCAGGACCGATGCGGTATTGCTGTTCGACCCGCCGCAGGTTGGGGCTTGATGTTATCTGCACAGGTACGTCATTGAGCAGAACAAATCGAGATCCCTGTGGCCACACCGGAGGCATCAATGCATCCGTCCCGGCCTGACCTCTCAGCCTTTTCGACAGCCGGTAAGTGTTCGGGGCAACCAACTCCGCCTGTTCGAACTGGAAAATCTCCCACTGGTCCGCCGACCCGTCACCGATCGCGGCCAAATTCATTCCATTCATCAAAGACGTTTCATCGACGCTTTCCAGTTGCCCACTGTTCAACCTGACTTGAAGCCCGTCACCATGATCGAATACACCCGGTCGCGCCGCGACAAGCTCGGTTTCTGTAGTTCCCATCGTCGCACCAATAGGCAGTATCGAATTCAACCCAAAGCCGGATGTGCCGCTTGATTGATATACCGCGACGCTCCCGGGCCAAGGCGTCGCCGATGCCGCGATATATGGAGCATAAGGGGTTTCATTGCCGCGCAGCAACGGCAGATCCAGAAACACTGCGGTAACCGGAACAGGCGCGGTAAAGGGCTGGATCTTCGCCAGTTCATCGGCGAACGATGCCGTTTCATAAATCGTCGGCTCAATTCGTACCGCCTCGACAATCTGCATCTCGCCCTGCTCCACCCGATCAATTCGGTACAGGCCATCGCGCTCGCCTTTCTCGGCAGGCAGTTCAACCACGTCGCCGGTACCCAATTCCATCTGCGACGGGGGCAAGGCAAGGCGTAAGGTTTCGCGTGACATACGGGCTTCCGCCAACCACCGCTCCAGAATCTGTCGGCCTTCGGTGCGGGTCAAGGACATGTTCAGTTCGGAAGCCACAACCGAATGCGTTGCGTCGTCCGCTAAAACCGCTTCCTCTGCGATGGCGTCAAAGTCGCCGTCCGCTTGCACAAACCGCAACCTTACACGCCCCGCGATTTCGGCATCCGTCTCGCGCGCTTGTTCGGTAGTACCGCCAAGTTCATCGCTGACGGCCAGTGTCCGAGGATCAAGGCGCACAGACCCCGGCTTGTCACGCATTACAAACACAAGACAGCCGTCGCGCTCTACCGCGTCGAACCCAAACCGTAGCATCAACGGCTGAAGACTGGCGCGCGCGTCGCTGATTTGGTCAACGACATATCCGCGAACATACCCATACAGACGCGATGTGTCGTAAGCCAACACACCGGCATCGCGGCAGATTTCCCCCACCAGCGAAGAAAGCGGATACGAGGAACTGCGCCCATTCAGCCAATGCCCGCGCGCATAATTCGACCCGTCGCTCCACAGCACGTCGTTGTTGGGAAAATAGGGATAGGGACGTGCATCCCACGCCCAAACAAATGCCCGAGACATATCAATCATCGGACCGCCGTATTCCGCGGAAACAGGATTGTGGCTGGGATCGTTCCAATAGGCGTTGAAGGCTTGCAAATATTGCATCTGGATCAGGTCGTCGCGTGCGCCGGTCGAATAGCGCGGCAAGCTGCTTTCCGAACTTTTGAGATCAAGAAACTTGTTTGGCTGGTTGGTGCCTTTGTCTATCGCCGCGCATCCGTATTCAGTAAACCAGACCGGTTTCGATTCAGGTATCCACGCGGTTTTAGTATCCGATCTCTGCCCATTGACGCGTTCGTGGTGTGTAGATGCCCACCAACTACGAATATCCTTGTATCTATAGATCCATGCCTCATCTGCATCTTCGTCGGTTATTGGTGTGCGAATTTGTGCGGCCCGCGCTTCGGGGGAATGATAGAACCAGTCAAATCCTTCACCTCCCTCCATGTTCGATTGCAGATAACCAAGATTATAGATCGTATCCCACGTCTGGGCGTCCAAGTGATCGTGCCCATCGCGCCAGTCGGAAACCGGCATGTAGTTGTCGATACCGATGAAATCGATATTGGCATCGGCCCAAAGAGGATCGAGATGGAAATACCGGTCGTTGTTTCCGTCTTGTGGTTGATATCCAAAATACTCGGACCAGTCCGCCGCATAACTGATCTTGGTGGTGCTTCCCAATAGCGCCCGCGCTTCGGCAGCCAACGATCGTAACGCAGATACAGCCGGAAACCCATCGTTGGCACCGCGGATCTGCGTCAAGCCGCGCATTTCGGTACCGATACAGAACGCATCTACCCCACCAGCGACCGCGCAAAGCGCGGCGTAATGCAATATAAATCTCGAGAACGTCCATTCATCGGGACCCGAGTAGTGTACCTGTCCTGATGTGACATCGAAATCCGCTGCTTTGACGGTCCCGAAAAAGGCGGCGACTTCTTCATCGGCGACCGAGGTGCGATCTGGGCTACCTGCCCTTCCCGGGGCCTTGGACAACGTAATCCGGCCACGCCACGGCAATTTGGCTTGCGACGTGGCATCAGTATAAGGATCGGGTAATGCGTTGTTATCAAGCTGATCCATAAGAATGAATGGGTAGAACATCACCGCCTTGCCAGCGGCGGACATCGCTTGGATGGCCTCGACCACCGAGGCATCGGTAGGTGTGCCGCCATAAACCGGGCGGTCCTCCTCATGGGCGATAACCTCCGCCTCGGGTCGTGTCAGATCGGATACTTGCCAAGGCATGTTTTCCGCCTCTATCGCAGAACTCTCGACCTTGGGGCGTACATCGCACTGGCCACAGCGCAAGTCATTGCCAAACCACGAAACCACCAACGATGCCGCCTTGAGCTTGGGAAACTCATCAACCAGATTGTCCACTGATGCCGCAAAGTCAGTTTTCCCCGCAGGGGTCGTTACATTTGCGCTCCAGCGGGCACCGTTATGATCGGCGTAATGAACCGGCGTTGTCGCCAACGCGTATTCGCCGGTTCCTGGAATCAGGGCGACCCCATTAACCGCCTGAGTAACACTTTCCACGGTATCTGCTGCATCGGTGGCCTCTGGGCGCGTCACCTCGAAAGAAAACTGCGGGACCCGATTGCCAAACTGTCCCAACGCAAGGTTTTCCATAACCACATAGGCGGTCCCCCTGTAAGCAGGTACATTGTCGGCCCCTTCAATGGCCGAGATGGTCGGATCGGGCAATTGATCGCGCGTACCGTAATAAACGCTCATGTTCAGATCACGTTCTGCCACCAATGCACCATCGGCCCAGATGCGGCTGATACCTGTAATTTCCCCTTCGCACAGCGCAATTGCCAAGCTTAAAGAATACGAGTACTCGGTCGTTCGCGGCGTAGCTGGTGCCCCCTTGCCTCCGCCACCCGATACCGTCGTGGTCTGCGCAAAGTCCGACGCCCAAATCACCTGGCCCCCGACACGCATACGACCATAAAGCTGAGGAAGCGGGGAGCCTTCTCCGGCTTGGGTCAGACGAAAACGATCAACCTTGCCGGTTTCCACCGCTTGTGCGCCTTGTCCCAGCAAACGCTGATCGATCACGCGGCCAAGGGTGGCACCAAATGCGCGCCCAACCGCGACCGAAGATAACCCTGCGACGGTGCCACCCAAGGACCCGCCGACCGCAGCACCCGCTGTAGATAATAGTATCGTCGCCATCAGATCGCCTCTCTCGGGAATTCGAAACGCGCGACAAGCCTGCGTCGCCAAGAGACACCCAGCGGGCTCTCCACTACTCCGTGACCACTATACGCGTGGATAAATCCCGCAGCTGATCCGACCCGTGAAGCCACACCGAGATGCTTTGCCACAGAACCGCTGCGCATACGAAACAGTAGCACGTCGCCCACATCTTCAACATTGAAACCCTTGGGGCGCAGATGCCGGCTTGCCGCCTGCCACAATCTCTCCTCTCCCTGTGGTTCAGACCAGTCCTTTGAATAGGCAGGGATCATTTCCGGCTCAGCTCCCACTACCTCGCGCCAGATACCGCGCAGCAAGCCCAGGCAATCACACCCCGCACCTTTGGTCGCGCTCTGGTGGACGTAGGGCGTACCAATCCAGCTTCTTGCCGATCTCACAATCAGATCTTGACGGAGCGTCATCGCATGGATCCTCCTGTGTTAGTACCCGAAGGCTGGGGCGTCGCCATCATCCAATCGTCACTCGGGATGTCTGGAAATCCCTGAAAGTTCAGCAGGTTATTGAATTTCAGTCGGCATGTGGTCATTCGTTTGTCACAGCCCGCACTGAGCCGAACACCGACGCCTTGTTCGATTGCGCCGCGGATTGGCTCCCACAGTTCTATCTCGCGTTGCCCGCCAAGAACGCGGTCATGCTTGATCATTCCCCACAACCCCTTGGCTGGCCCGTCAGTCACATCGACCCTGCCACGCGTGAACCAACCAACTTCAAAACCCGGCAAGTCATCCCACCGGAATACGCGGCCGTCTTTATGTGATTGAACCGTGGCAAACTGAATATATCCCGAAGTCGCGACGTCAAACCCGCAGGCCCCATCACCCAACACAGCAGTGCATGGCTTTTGAAATATTCGACCCATTGGCCGGTTCAGTGCTTCGGTCAGCCCGCGCAATTCGGCACGAAACACGCCGCCTGCGCGTTGAATTTCTCCGATCGTCCCACGAAAGATTAAAGTTCGTTGGGCGACATTGGTCCAGTTCACCCGCCAACACGAAACGTCGGCCCCGTCAAACCGCCCTTGTTCGATCTCATCTTCGCGTATGGCAAAGTGGCTTAGCGCTCCCATGGCCTCTGTGTTGTTTACCGACAACCCGGTGGAGTGCGACAAGGCACGCACGTTTAAACCCCGATCTGGCCGAAACTCCAGCCCACCAAAGCTAAGCGGGGCATCATGATCGGTAAATGTCAGTTCAGCCCCATCGCGTCGTCGGATTGCCCATGCGTGGCAAAGGGTCGTCAGGCCGGTCTTTAGGTGTGCGGCCAGACCATCATCCATATTTCCAATCATATCCGCACCTCGATCACCGGAACATTCGGCACTTGACCCGCCTGAAAACTCGCCACACTGACCAATATGCGGTCGGTGTCGAAACGCACCGGCACGTCAAACTCGTACCCCGCCGAGACTGGCATATCCGGGTCGGGAGCGTGGGCAAAACGGATCATTCCGGTAGACGTATCAACCTCATAATCCACGCCTTCTTGCAGTTCATCTTGCGCAATTCCGACGCGCACCGTTCCCTTGACCGGTTTGGTGACCGGTCGCGCATAGCTGTGTCCACCGGAACGATAGGTCTTTACCAACTGATAGTCGTTTCGCAGCCCGTCGCCCACGCCCAACATCTGGTCCTCAAACGCGACACCCTCCGACGACCTACAGGACTTGAAGTCCGCCCAGTCCTTCCAGCGAAACCCATACATCTGCCCATACCGCGCTTCGAAAAACGCAGTAAGAGCCTGGACATCGTCGATAGATCTCATCCCCAAGCCGGCATCGTATACCCGACGAGAATGCGCCCAAGGCGTGTTGCGTTCTTCAAACCCATTGGCAAGGGTCACCACATCGGTGCGGCGTTGCGGTCCTCCGAGTGCGCCGAAACTAAGGCTTGGCGGAAATCTAACATCATGAAAATTCACCGGCACATTCCTTTTATCGATTGCGATTGCCGTTGGAGAGCGCGCGGCTCATCTGCGCTGCGATCTGGCTTTGACTCCGCTGAAATCCCTGCACATCCGGTGTCGAGATATTCATGACGACCGTTGTCGAGCCACCGCCACCGCTTCTCACACCCAATTTGCCGTCCGGGCCACGGGCCAATGGCATGATGGCTTCAGGACCGGCTTCCCCCATCAACCCCATGCCCCCGCGCATCCCAAAGCCTGTCGCTGTGCTGACAATCCCGCCCTGAGCGAACGGCATTACCTTTCCCTGAGAAAACGCTGCTCCGTTGGCAAAAGGCAAAATGCCCTGCACCAAAGCCCCCACCCCTTGGCTGACCAGTCCGCCAAACTGATCACTCACGGGTTTTATCGCCGCGTTGAACGTCGTGTTGGCCAAGGATCTAGCGACAGTTGTCAGTGCGTCGGACAGGTTCTTCCCATCGAAAGCAACCCCTTCGAAAGCCGTTCGCAAGCCGCGGCTCAGGCCTTTTTCAAGGGTATTGATGTCTTTTCCAGTAGCCGCCAATGCCGAACGCATACGGCCTAGTTCCCGGTCAAACCCCTCGACCAGCAAACTTGTATCTTCCAGCGTGGCATTAAGCTTTTCGGCACCGCTTCCTAACGTTTCGAAGGCTTCTTCATCCTGCATCGCAATTTCCTCTCTTCTCATCGGGATAGGCTGCCATCAGTTGCGCCAGACCATCATTCAACAACGGTACTTGTGCATGGCTTGGCCCCATCATCAGTTGCAGTTCCGCTGGGGTCAGTCGCCAGAATGCGTCTGGCGTCATCCCCAAGCCGTTTAACCCCGCGCGCATCAGCTCCGGCCAATTGATCCCCTTGCCGGATGTCATGAAGGAACCGAAAAAGCCCGCGCCAACAGCTCAGCGGCGGCACGGGCAGCAGCCATCGGTCCGCCCTCAATCGAAGCTTGGGCTAACGACGTTTCCGTAAAATCCGCTCCGCCAGCCCGAAGACCGGCTGTAAGCAAGCAAAGGACATCGCGGCTTGAAAACCGGTTAGCTTCGAACCGCTCCACCAAAGCCACCAAAGATGGCTGTTTCAGCGCATCCTCGAGCTCTACCAATGCCCCGAGCGTGAGCCGCGCAACATGTGCTCGCCCATCGATTACCAAAGCTACATCACCGCGCCATTTGTTAACCATCTGCTCAAACCACCGGTTCAGCGATGTCAGGTGTAAAGTTCAGCTGACCGGCGGACTGAAGGCTCAGCTCATAGGTCGCCTCGCCGTTCAACGCGCCCCCATAATCAATTGAGGCGACTTGGAACGGTCCCTGGATGATCCCAAAGCTGGGTATTACAATCTGGAAATCCGGCGTCAGCCCATCGAAAAACAGCTGACGTGCTCTTTCGTCCGTACCGGCGTCACGAAACACCCCGGAGCCGCTGATCGCTGCCGACCTTACCCCCGCTCCGGCAAGAAGCTCGCGCCATCCGCCGTCACTATCCAGCGACGTCACTTCAACCGGCTCGGCGTTAAAGGAGACCCGCGTCGCCCGAAGTCCCGCTATGGTCTCGAATTGACCATCGCTCGTCATGTCCACCTTGATCAATAAGTCTTTACCTGCTTGAACAGCCATATCTAATCTCCTGTATCTGTCTGAAAACACATAGTTTAATCGTCCTGCACCCGTGCCCGGAACCGCATATCGACCCGACGCAATTGTTGGGCTCCGACTGACCTGGCGGTCGCTCGGTCGAAGCTGAGACTGATCAACTGGCCCCTGTTCAACGTCAGCTCACCGTCGTTGAGCACATCGCTGACGGCTCCTGCCACGCGTTTGGCGACAGCAAATCCTGGCTCGGTGCTCACCACGGTAATGTTAAACCAATGTATCGCTCCGCTTCCCGACGCATCCGATGCATCACGCACGGTTTCGCCGCCCAGTTGAACATAAACGGGAGGCAGCACACCTGTTGGCGCAGCGTCGAAAATTGCCGTGCCTACAAGCCCAGCCAGACCAGGATCGTCGCCAAGGGCTGCATAAACGGCCTGCTGCAAAGGAGCGGATAGGGCAAAGCTCATACCACTGTCTCCTCTTTGACGCGACAGATCAGGTAACGTCCTTGCGTGTCCCGTTCAGCGACAGATTTGATGTGAAACACCCTTGATCCCTCGCGAAAGCGCTGTTGCGGTACCGGCCGGGCAGGATTCCCCGCCGGGGCACCGCGAACCGTGATCACAAAATCCACCCGGCTGACCAACACGCCGCCCTGAACGGCTTCTCGGCCGGTTCGGGCGGCGACATGAGCCCATAGTACGCCTACTGGTACCCAACTCTGCTCATAGCCACCTGCTCCATCCGCCTGACGGGCGGGCTTTTCCAGCACGAGCTTTCGGTTCAACTCAACAACACTCATCCGCCGATCCCCATGCCAAGGCGCATCGGCCGGTAGCGTTCAATCAAGCTGCTGACGCCAAAAGGCATGCACCCATCGCTCAGCGTGGTCTCATGACGGAACTCGTAGTAATGCGCCGCGAGCAAAAACACTGCCTGCTGCAAATCGGCCGGCACTTGCGACCAGTCCGAACCCAACCCGGCCTCGAACCCGATCGTTACCATCCCAAACCGAGGGATAGACGCCAGCGCCGCGCCGGTTGTACGCAGCGCCGGACGCTGCATGTCACGGTCCAGCCAATACATTTGCGCGTCGACGATGGTTTCGACCCCATCCGCGCTTTTTATCGCTACGCTGTCGACAGAGTGCACCGGTGCGATGGGAAAGTGTTGCGCACATTCATCCCGCCACGACGACAAAGACCAGCTGAAACTGCGCCTTATCAAAGCCTTACCGGTGCGTGCCTCGACTGCGGCGACGGCGGCCCGCAGAAAGCTGACCAATACTTCATCCTGCAAAGTCTCGTTGCCAAAGCCACTGCCCATCCGCAGATGCGCCTTGAACACGTCTACCGGCAGAGTGGTATCCGCCACACCGGTTTCTTCGATCAACATCATCGAGATCTCCAATCATCCCATTCATCCCAGCCCCTTTTTGGAACCCGGACACGCCCCGGCTGCATCGCTCGGTCGGAGGGGGCAGCTAGACAATGCACCCTATCCTTTGGCACGCGTCCGAGCCGGGGCCAGGTTGTCCTGACCCCGTGTTCGACCTCGCTTTAGGCGGTGCCGAATTTCAAAAGCTTAATCGCGGCAAAGTCACTCACATCGCCCCCGACGCGCTTGGTCGCGTAGAAAAGCACGTGAGGTTTGGCGCTGAAGGGATCGCGCAGGATCCGCAAGTCGGGCCGCTCTGCTACGGTGTAACCGGCGGCAAAATCCCCGAAGGCCACCGAGTAAGAGTTCATTGCGACGTCGGGCATGTCTTCGGCGACGAGAACCGGATATCCCATCAAACGCGCCGGCTCCCCATGTGCCAAGCCGTCAGACCACAAGAATCTGCCGTCTAGATCCTTTAGCTTACGAACCCGCCCCGCAGTTTTTGAACTCATGACAAAACTTGCGTTGGAGCGGTATTGCGCGCCGAGTGCGTAAACCAGATCTACTACAGAATCCGCCGTCACCTCGCCGTCCACGCCGGTGGGAACATAGCCCAGGTTGCTCCAACTCCACACATCGTTGTCGACCATGTTGTGGGCCAAAATGCCCTTGGGCTTGTCAATCCCGTCACCATGGATAAATGCCGATGCTTCCGCGCGCAGAAACTTGTCGGCAATTCTGCCCGCCAGCCAGGCTTCGATATCAAAAGCTGAATCGTCCAGTAGCCGCTGCGACGCTTTGGGCAACGCGCTCAGCTCGTGCAGCGGTATGGTGATGCGGTCGATTTGGGGTGTTGCGGTCTCTCCTACGGCGTTGCTTTCAGAGGCCCAACCGGCCCCGACATCAGCATGGTCAACCAAAACGTCATACGACGTGGCTTCCACCTGAACCACAGAGGCAATCGCCCGAATGGACGCCGTTGCGTTCAACACCGATTTCACCCGGTCTGATGTCTGCGGATCGACAAGATAACCGCCATCCGAATTCACCGCCGCCGACAATGCCTTACTCTCCAGCTCAAGCCCGCGCAGGCCATCATCGTCACCGTTGCGGATATAGGCGTTCATCGCTTTTTGATGGGATGCACCACCGTCCACAGCCCCAGCCAAAGGCGTGCGCGCGGGCAAAGTCATCTTTCGATCCAACATAGTCATTCGCTCTTCTGTTTGTTGCAACTTGGTCGTCATATCGTCCTGAAATCCTTTGAAATCATGAACAAAATCACCGACAGCGCGGCGTATCTCCACTACCGCGCCACTTGGCTCATCGCCCATGTCATCCACCATCCGCTCCATCCGATCACCCTCCGTTCCGGTTTAAATTCTGCCGTGCCTCGTCAAAGACACCGGCCACCCCGCGCAAGATTTCTCCGACGCCGATGAAATCCCCCTTGGCCGCAATCCGCGCAGTGGGGAGCATGGGAAAGGTCACCAACGACACCTCCCACAGGTCCAGCGTTTGCAGCACCCGTTGGCCCGCGTCATTCTTGGCCGCGCGCTGCGTGCGATAGCCAATGCTCAGACCGTCGATCGCTCCTGCCTCGATCAAGGCCGCCGCCTCGCGTCCCCGCGCCACACTGTCCAGCAGCCGCCCCTTGACCCAAAGCCCCCGCGCGTCCTCGCGCAGCTCGTCCCACACGCCGATCGGCTGGGCCGGATCATGCTGCCACAGCATCTTGATGCGCCGCCCCGCGGCCTCCGCCGCCGCCAGCGACGCGCCATAAGCCCCCCGCGCCACCAGATCACCGCCCTGATCGACCCGCCCGAACAGGCTGGCATAGCCGCTGATCTCGGTGCCGCCCTCCACAACAAGCCCCTCGTCGAAACGCGCGAACTTATGCTCCAACCCGCTGCCCATATGGGGCAAACCTCTCCCGTTCTCCGACCCGAGGCCGAAGCGCATGCCATCTTCCATGACACCCTCCCTTGCGTTCAATTTGCTACGGCGCGACCACCAGAAACGACTGTACCGCCTGCGCCAAAATCACCGCGACCACACCGTAGACGGTCAACCACAACCGCCGCTCCAGCCGCTCTATCATCTCTTCCAGCCGGTCCAATCGCTGCAAAAGGTTCTCGTGGTGGATCGCACTCACTCTCTCATGCGCCTGCAACCGCAAACCCGGTGCGCATTCGAACCTGTCAAATCCACTATCCTCACTCATCCGCGGCCACCGCCGGCATGCCCAACAGGCTGCGCTTTTCGCCTTGTGTCAAAAACGCAGCGCCCGCGATTCTTGCCCACTGGGCATCTCGCTCTTGCGCAAGGGCCGGCACCTGATCCAAGTCCGGTTTCAACGTGACGACTTCGCCGGAAAACCCCGACAACCAATGCCCCAGCGAAGCCGTCACCCGTGTGGCCAACGGTAATACAGTCAAGCGATAGAACGCCCGGTGCGCCTCTTGGTAGTTGGCATAGGTCGCGTCCCCTGCGATACCCAACAGCATCGGCGGAACCCCGAAGGCCAGCGCGATCTCTCGCGCCGCCGCCTCCTTGGTCTGGTGAAATTCCATATCCGACGGCGAAAACCCCATCGGTTTCCAATCGAGCCCGCCTTCCAGCAGCATCGGACGCCCGGCGTTACGGGCACCTTGATGATGGCTCTCCATTTCGGTCACAAGACGGTCATATTGATCGTCGCTCAGCTTGCCCTGCCCCTCCGCACCGCGATACACAATCGCCCCCGATGGCCGTGCGGCATTGTCAAGCAACGCCTTGCTCCAGCGCGACGCTGACGTGTGCACATCCATAGCCATTGCCGCCGCTTGCATCGGACTAAATCCATAATGGTCATCCTGCGGGTGAAAATTCTTGATATGACAGACCGGCACCTCGGCCCTGCTGACATCGAACCGGTGCTTGCGTCCGCCCACGGCATATTCATAGGCAACCGGCCACCCGTCGGCCCCTGGTACCACCGACATGCGATCGGATCGCAACACATGCAGTTCAAAAGGCAACTGACCATCTCCGCCCGCGGCCTCGATATAACCGTTGCCGGTCAACAACATCTGCGCATATAGCGCCTCCAGCAACTCGGCGCGCCCCTGCGCCCCGTTGGGACGCTCGACCAAACTCAATATAGGGTGCGTTTCAAAACGTTGCGTGGCATCCTGCAGAACCAACGGCAATGCCGCCGCCGCTTCCGCAATCAGCTTCACCGACCTGAACCCTACCGGATTTCCGCAAAATCCCGTGCGCGTCAGGCTGGCCACATCGCGCGGGCTCCAGGCTACGCGCCCGCTGGTATGATACGCCACAACCGGTCCAGTGGCCGAAACCTTCTGCTCAGGCACATCAGCAACCGCTCCCCGTTTTAAAAAATCAAAAACCATTCCGCCGCTCTCCCCTGCTCCTTGGCCACCCGATCATAATTTCACCAACCTCTTAAGAACCTCGGACCGTACCGGTCGCCCGTTCCGCAACACAGTTTTCATTTTGCCGCACAAACTCTCCCCGAAGGGCCGCTCTGCCTCGTGCGCCGCGGGTCAAAGCCTACGCACCCCCGGCATCCGCCACTGAGCTGCCGGTTCGATCATCAACTCGTGCAGCGCCCAGACCAGCGCATCGACGCGATCAGGCGACCCAGTCCCCTCGAATCCTCGCGCTGTCATCCGGCACATCTGGTCCTCCAGCGCGTCCAGCCCCGCCACATGGCCCACACGCCCCTGCTCATAAAGCGCGGCCACAGGCTCTGCCCGCGCGACCTTGCCACGGCTGGCGTGGACCGATTTGACCGGCACCAATGGGTCGACCTGACGCAAGACCTCCGCCACCATTTGCCCGCCCTGATTGACCTCGGCGACAAGGCGATCTGCGCCGAACTGCTCCATCGCGCTGATCGCCGCGCGCGCCCATCCCGACGGGGTCGCCCCCTGCACCGTACAATCGGCCAGCACGACGGCGCTCCAATCCTGCGGCGGGCCTTGCGTCTGCGCGCCCACCACCACGATCCCGCATTCATCCGACCCCGCGCCGGCGGTGGTGGCAGGGTCCAGCCCCACGACGATCCGGTCCAGCAAGGGCACATCCCGCACCCGCCCCGCCTCGATCCGCTCGGATGTCCACAGCGCCCCTTCGGCATCGGCCAGCAGCACACCATCCAGCTCCTGCCGCCCCAGCCGCGTCCCGCGATACCGTGCGCGTACTTCCTCCAAAAATGACCCCGCCAGATTTGCAGCGTTCGCCTCGGTCGGGGCATGGGTGGTCACGGTCGACGGTGACGCCAGCAGCTTTTTCAGCACGCCGACATTGCGCGGTGTCGTGGTCACGCACACCCGCGGATCATCCCCCAACCGCAAGGCGAACTGCAATTGGTCCCAGGTTTCTTCGGCCTTCTTCCACTTGGCCAGCTCGTCCACCCAGGCCGCATCAAACTGCGGCCCGCGCAGCCCTTCGGGGTCGTGCGCTGTGTGCACCGTCGCCACCGCCCCGTTTGGCCAGACCAACCGCTTGCGCGTCGCCTCCCAATCCGGTCGCCGATCCGCAGGCGAGCACGCCAATATCCCGCTGTCGCCAAAGATCATCACCTCGCGCACCTGCTCGATGGTCTCTCCCACCAACGCCACACGGCGACAGCGCCCCGCATCCAAGGGCCGCGCCCCTTCGACCTGCGCGCGCACCCATTCCGCACCCGCGCGCGTCTTGCCCGCCCCGCGACCGCCCATAATCACCCATGATCGCCAATCGCCTTTTGGCGGCAGTTGATGCGGCATGGCCCAGAACTCGAACAGAAAAGGGAGAGCCATAAGCTCTCCCTCGTCCAACTCACTTAAGAACCGGTCTTGCACCGCAACATCGGCGGAGCCGATCCAGTTTGCACCCGATGTCAGCCCGCGCCCGGTCAAGGTCGAGCGCATATCCGCCCCGAGCAATGCCCGCTTGTCTGTTTCTACAGTCACTTAGATAGGTCTCCACTTTTACGCAGGTCGCCACCATGCCGCTGGCTTTACCCAGTGCTTTCGACGCCGCAGTTTCGTTTATGTCCTCCCCGGATCTGGCCTGTTCTCTCAGGCTCTCGATTTCACGACGCAGGTCGCGGATTGCAATCTGAAGCGCTTTGAAATGCTCTTCGCTGGTCGCAATCTCCTGTTCCGGAGTAATCATTGTCATTGTTGCTCTGACCTCTCGTTTGGTAATTCCAAACCGAGCGTAAACGAAAAACGGCCACCGGAATTTAATCCGGGGCCGTTTGCCCATCTCGTCTAGCATGCCTGTAGTTGTACGCTGGAACGTACGCAAAGTCAAGAATTATTGGGTTAACTAAACCTTACAACCCCTTACGATACTTAATAAATGATTAAGAAACGGGGGGGCAGACGCGCCTCAGTTTCCCCCGGTCGAAGCATTGCCCGCAGCTTCCGCGCCACGCTCGGCTTCTATCTTGCGCCAGCGCGCGACGTTGGCATTATGCTGTTCCAACGTTACGGCGAATGCATGGCCACCGGTGCCGTCTGCAACGAAAAAGACGAAGTCCTCTTTCGCCGGTTGCGCAGCCGCCATCAGGCTGGCACGTCCTGGGTTGGCAATTGGCGCGGGTGGTAGCCCGGGAATGACATAGGTGTTAAAGGGTGTCTCACCGCGTAATTCACTCCGCCTAAGCCCACGCCCCAGCACCCCTTGGCCCTTGGTTATGCCATAGATAACCGTGGGGTCCGTTTGCAGGCGCATTCCCTGGTTCAGGCGGTTCACGAAAACACTTGCCACCTGTTCGCGTTCTTCCGGAACACCGGTTTCTTTTTCTATGATCGACGCGAGGATCAACAGTTCCTCTGGCGATTCCACAGGCAATCCGGGGTCGCGAGCGTCCCATGCCGCTGCCAACCGTTTTTCCTGCGACGCTATCATCAACGAAATCACTTCATTGCGGTCCTCGCCCTCGGTGACCTCATAGCTGTCTGGGGCAAGTATACCCTCGGCCGGTACCTCAGCTACAGTCCCGGTCAGCATATCGATGGCTTTCAGCCCTTCAACGACCTGCCAACTTGTCACACCTTCTGCCATGGCAATACGAAAACGCGTATCGGCCTGCGCTTTGGTTCTGGTATAAACTTCGGGCACTTCGTCGACGCCAGGCGTGAATTCGGCACGCTCTTCAAACCGGTTGGTCGCCGGATCCAGTTCGCGTACTTGGGTGCTGATGCGGTTTACGCCGATCCGGTAAACAACCTCGGTGCCACAGGTGCTGGCCCCTCCGCGTGTTACTGTATCCACGATTTCCTGCATAGACGCATCGGGGGGGATCAGAAAGCTGCCGGCCTTGAGCGCACGGGTTTTGTTTTGATATTCGGCACCGATGCGAAAAATCGAAGCAGAGGTGACTGCGTCTTGAGCAACGAGGTTATCCCCGACGGTGCGCATATTCGACCCGCGTTCCACCTGTAGACAAATCGCTTGGGTAAGCGGACCAGGGGCACTGTATTGCCCGCGGCCCCACATGATCACGCCACCCAGCAAGAACAATGCCACGATCAGAAATGTAACCGCGTTAGACGCTATGTGGCGCCACATTAGGAAGCTTTCCCAAATATCACGCTGGCATTGGTGCCGCCGAAACCAAACGAATTGCTCAGCGCCACCTCAATCTTGCGTTCCACCTTCTTGTTAGGGGCAAGATCGATCTTGGTCTCAACCGCGGGGTTATCCAGGTTGATCGTAGGGGGCGCGACCTGATCACGGATCGCCAATATCGAAAAGATCGCCTCGATGGCTCCGGCCGCGCCTAGCAAGTGCCCCGTCGCCGATTTCGTCGAAGACATGGTCACCCCGTCGACGGCATCACCAAGCATCCGCTCCACAGCGGCCAGTTCGATCACGTCTGCCATGGTCGAGGTACCGTGCGCGTTGATGTAATCGATATCTTTCGGTTCAAGCCCGGCGCCACGCAACGCGCTGCGCATGGATCTTTCGGCCCCGTCGCCATCTTCGGCAGGGGCCGTGATGTGATAGGCATCGCCCGACAGACCATAGCCCAGTACTTCGGCATAGATCTTGGCGCCGCGTGCCTTGGCGTGTTCATACTCTTCCAAAACAACAATACCGGCACCCTCGCCCATCACGAAGCCATCACGGTCTGCGTCATAGGGGCGGCTGGCCTTCTTCGGATCATCGCCGCGCTTGGTGGACAAAGCCTTGCAGGCGTTGAAACCGGCTATGCCGATCTCGCAAATCGCGGCCTCGGCACCGCCGGCAATCATCACATCCGCATCGCCATGCATGATCAGGCGGCTTGCATCGCCGATCGCATGTGCACCCGTCGAACATGCCGTGACAACCGAATGGTTTGGCCCGCGAAACCCATAGCGAATCGATACCTGGCCTGAAATCAGGTTGATCAGCGCACCGGGGACAAAGAACGGGCTGACCCGGCGCGGCCCTTTCTCGTGCATCATCACTGCGGTATTCGCGATCGAATTCAATCCACCGATACCCGATCCGATCAGAACGCCGGTGCGGTCCAGATCCTCGCGATCCGTCGGCATCCACCCCGAATCCTCGACCGCCTGCTGGGCCGCGGCCATACCGAAGAGAATGAACGTATCAACCTTACGTTGTTCTTTGGGCTCCATATACTTGTTGGCGTCGAACGTGCCGTCGGTGCCGTCGCCAAGCGGAACCTCGCACGCGTACTGCGTCACCAATCTGCTTGCATCAAATCCCGTGATGGGGCCTGCGCCCGACTGCCCATCCAGAATTCTGGACCAGCTTGCCTCGACTCCATCAGCCAACGGAGTCACCAATCCCAAACCTGTCACAACTACTCTGCGCATATCCAAGCCCCTTGGTGTTTCTTTGCGTTGACCGGCTATACCTTGTTGAGACCCTGAATTTCAAGTCGCGAAGCGCCCTGACGTGGATCAGATGGGCGGCCCCTTGCGCGCCATCAAACAAACCCTGCCACCGTCGGAATCTACTTCGCGCATCGGCTTGTAACCAAGATTCGCGGCCAAGCGCAGTGACGCCTCGTTTTGCACTGGAATCATGCAAACCGTTCGTCCTGTGACCACTCTGTCAAACCAATCGTGCGCGGCGCTCGCGGCCTCGAAACCCAAACCTTTTCCCTGCGCCTCCAAAGTCAGGGCCCAACCAGCTTCGGGGAATGGATCGAAATCATCACCAAACCCGCGCGAACCGAAGAAAAAGCCCGTCTGGCCATCCATCTCGCGGGTGCCCCGTGGCTGTATCGCCCACTGCCCAAAGCCAACAATTTGCCAGTGGCCAGCATTTTGCAGGAAAGCTTCCCAAGATTGCGCCTTCCGCTTGGGTGCGGCGGCCTCATGGCAAACCACTTCAGGCATTGCCCAGATCTCGGCGTATCTGGAAAAATCTTCAGATCGCATCCCCCTAAGCGTCAGCCTGGCGGTGTTGATGGTTGGTACAGCTCGTGACATCGGGTGAATTACCTTCACGCTTGAATTTCTGCCTGGCCCATTGTCGCCTACCCGCGCGGGTTGAGACAAGTACGAACGATACGCAGAATAAAAAAACGGCGTGCTTTCGCTAAGAAAGCACGCCGTTTAAGAATTAATGCGCCGATCAACCCCGAAAGGGGCTGGTCAGCCAAGCGTATTAGGACGCTTCTTTGATAAACTTGACTGCGTCGCCGAAGGTCTGAATGTTTTCAGCCGCATCATCGGGGATCTCGATGCCGAACTCTTCTTCGAACGCCATGACCAGTTCAACCGTGTCGAGGCTGTCTGCGCCCAGATCGTCGATGAACGAAGCGTTCTCAACAACTTTGTCTTCTTCAACACCCAAGTGTTCTACAACGATCTTCTTAACGCGTTCTGCGACGTCGCTCATATTCTGTCCTCATTCATTCGGGCTACAGCGCCCTCTTCTGTTTCCGTTCAAAACCGTTACCGGTCTGTCTGGATCGTGCCCCGAAGGGCGGCTATGGTCCTTGTTGTCACAAGGTAAGGGTAGCAATCAAGCCTCCCTGTCGTGGAATCTGCGCTTCCTTTAGCATAAGACACAAGTTTGGCAAACGCTTTGCGGCGCAGGGTCACAACATGGCCATACCACCGTTCACATGCAAGGTTGTTCCTGTGACATAAGAAGCTTCTGCACTCGAAAGATATACGACCGCTGAAGCGATCTCGGCAGCATTGCCCATCCGGCCGGCAGGAATCTGCGCCATGATTCCCGATTTCTGATCGTCGGTCAACTTATCGGTCATCGCTGTGGTGATAAAACCCGGTGCAACAGCATTCACTGTGATCCCGCGGCTTGCAACTTCATAAGCCAGGGATTTCGACATACCGATCATACCCGCCTTGGACGCGGCATAGTTGGCCTGCCCGGGGTTTCCAGTTGCCCCGACGACGCTTGAGATATTTACAATCCGGCCCCAACGCGCCTTCATCATCCCGCGCATCACACCTTTGCACAGCTTGAACGTCGCGGTAAGATTGACGTCCATCACCGAATTCCATTCGTCATCCGACATGCGCATGAACAGGTTGTCACGTGTGATGCCGGCATTGTTGACCAGAATATCAACCGATCCCATTGCTTCGATCGCCTGTTTCGGTAGCGCCTCGACCGCCTCCATGTCGCTCAGGTTGCAGGCAAGCACATGCGCCCGCTCTCCCAGCTCCGCTTTAAGGCTCTCCAAGGGTTCTGTCCGGGTCCCAGACAATCCCACAGTCGCCCCTTGAGCGTGAAGAGCGCGCGCAATTTCGGCACCTATGCCACCGGATGCACCGGTTATAAGCGCCGTTTTACCTGTTAAATCAAACATTTGATGTTCCTTTTATCTCGAGGATTCAGGCTGGTTTCATCGCGGCGACATCCGCCGCAGTCCCGATGTTTACCGTGGCGAGGTTCTTGTCGATCCGTCGGATCATACCCGATAATGCCTTGCCTGCTCCGATTTCCCATATTTCAGTGACGCCCTGCCCCGACATCCATTCAATCGACGACATCCAACGTACTTGGCCAGTGACCTGTTTGATCAGCAACTCGCGGATCTCGGCCGGATCACTGACCGCCTTGGCGATGACGTTGGCAACGACAGGCACCGTCGGGGCCTGCATGTCGACCTCTGCCAGCGCGTTGGCCATTTCTTCAGCGGCCGGGGCCATAAGCGCGCAGTGGAACGGTGCCGACACCGGCAACAGCAAGGCGCGTTTCGCTCCGGCAGCCTTGGCCAAATCAATCGCGCGCTCAACGGCGGCCTTGCTGCCGGACACGACATTTTGCGCCGGGTCATTTTGGTTGGCGACCTGGCACACATCACCCTGAGCAGCTTGCACGGCAACTGTTTCGGCTTGCTCAAAGCTAAGCCCCAAAAGCGCGGCCATCGCACCCTGCCCCACCGGAACAGCCGACTGCATCGCGCGGCCACGGATGCGCAGCAACCGCGCGGTGTCAGCCAGCGAAAATGTACCCGCGGCACAAAGGGCCGCATATTCACCCAGCGAATGACCCGCGACATAGGCCGCGCGGTCCAGTGTGATTCCCTCGGACTTCATCGCGGCCATCGCAGCCATTGAGGTCGCCATAAGAGCAGGCTGCGCATTCTGTGTAAGGGTGAGCTCCTCGGTGTCTCCCTCCCAGATAAGCGTTGACAGCTTTTCGCCCAATGCCTCGTCCACCTCGTCAAAGACGGCCTTGGCTGCGGGATAGGCGTCTGCCAGGTCACGTCCCATACCGATGGTCTGCGCACCTTGGCCCGGATATACGAATGCGATGGTCATAAGGTCTCCCGATTTTTCGTTTCATGGGCTTTAACGTGTGGGTGCGGTGCAAACAAGCCTGCACGCAGGATGTGCGCGTATCGGCATTTGTGCCACCCGGTCTGTGCGCTAAGTAACAGGTGCAGCAATTTTCGGAGCCCCTTCATGTCTCTTCACAATACCGCAATTCGTTATGGTGCGGTTACCAAATTTTTTCACTGGTTCATTGCCCTGCTGATTATCACCCTGATCGTTCTTGGGCTTTATGCCGAAGACCTGCCTTTTGACACCCAGGCCGAACTTAGCGCAAAGGCATGGTATTTTTCGCTGCACAAAACCTTGGGCGTCACAGCGTTCCTTGCTGCTTTGGCCAGAATATCCTGGGCGTTTTTCCAACCTCGACCAGGCTCGTTGAACGCCGGTCACAGGTGGGAAAGCTGGCTTGCGGAAACCACGCACTGGGTGTTGTACGGATCATTGGTCATCGTACCGTTAGCAGGCTGGATCGCCCATGCCGCCGCATCGGGATTTGCCCCCATCTGGTGGCCGTTCGGCCAAGGTTTACCGTTCATACCTAAGAACCCCACAGTCGAACATATCTTTGCCACGCTGCACGAGGTCGCGGGCAATGTATTGATCGGTGCGGTGATTCTGCACTTTCTCGGAGCGATGAAGCACCATGTGATCGACCGTGACGCGACCTTGCGGCGCATGCTGCCCGGCACCCCGACGCTAGGCCCGCTGCCGGTTCAATATCACAGCGCCGCGCCCGCGTTGACGGCTACAGCCGCTTGGGCCGCTACCATTCTTCTAGGGCTGGCATTGGGGTTTACCGGTGCGAAAGCAGATCAACCCACTTCGCTCGTTAACTCTTCGGTGCCACTGAACACCGTCGCATCTGAATGGCAGGTACAAGAGGGGACGATCGGTCTTAAGGTCACGGCGTTCGGATCACCCGTCGAGGGAAGTTTTACCGACTGGACCTCGTCGATATCTTTCGACTATTCTGTCGAAACCGGTAAGGCGGGTCAGGTCCAGACCACCATTTCCATCGCCTCGCTGACGTTGGGGTCAGTCACCTCTCAGGCGTTGGGGGCAGATTTTTTCAACGCGGCAACGTTTCCAACCGCAACGTTCACCGCAGACATTATAGCAGGGGCAGACGGGTACACCGCCCAAGGTGCGCTGACGGTAAAAGACCTCACCGTGCCGGTGGTTTTGCCCTTCACCCTGGCGCTTCAGAAAAACACCGCGCAAGTGCATGGCGCTCTTTCATTGGATCGACGTGATTTTGGTATCGGTGAGACTGTTACAGATGCAGGCACCTTGGCGTATGAAGTACAGCTGGACATCGCGTTGACGGCTGCGCGCGAACCGGGCTGACGTGTTTTTGGCTCGTCCTCTGCCGCTAACATATCCACCATTGCAAACATTGCGCAGCATCCGGTTTCCCCTTTTCGCCCCGCGACGACCTTTCCAAAGGTCAAGCTGACAGTGTGACGATCCATATCGGTCGGCTGAGGCACAAAAAACGCGCAGTGACCTCTCTCAACGGAAAACGCCGGGAAGATTTCCCGGCGTTTCTGTTTGCAACGTGTTGATCGGGGTTTACTCCGCCTTCATCGCTTCAACAGAAATGTTTATCTTTACTTCGTCACCAATGAAGGGGGCGAACTTGCCCAGATTATAGTCTGTGCGGCTGACTGTAGTTGTCGCATCGAACCCCGCCCAGGGCTTATTCGCCATCGGGTGTTCGCCCATCTGGTTTAGCTTGGCATCAAGCACAACAGATTTGGTAACGCCGTTCAGCGTCAAATCGCCCGTGATCAATCCGGTTTTATCGCCCGTGACCTCGATCCCGGTCGATTTGAAAGTAACCATATCCCCTTCCTTGGCTCCAAAGAAATCCGGACTCATAAAATGTTCGCTGCGCGGGTCCCAACCGGTGATCATGTCCATCACGGGAAATGAAACCGACACCGACGAATTCGCGGGTTCGGCTTCATCCAGCATGATTTCGCCATCGAAGCCGCTGAACATTGAAGTGGTGGTCGAGAACCCGAGGTGATTGTAAGTGAAAACAATCTGGCTATGGCCCGGATCAAGAACGTATTTCTCGGCGGCAAAAGATGGGCTGGCCCCCAAGGCAAGGGCAGCGGCGAGTACGACAGGCTTAATATTCATGTAAAACTCCAGTTGGCATTAATCACTGCAACACCATGAAGCAAATCCCGTGCGCGGCAACCCAATACCGTTCAACAGTTAGTGCGCGGGATTGAACACCGGGGCTGCAGGCGTGTTGAAGCGTCGCAACTGAATCAGACCGCCTGGCCGGAATCAAGCAAGCCAGATATCAGGACATCCATGACGCTTTGATGCCCGATGTACACGTCTGCGATGAAGTCACCCTTTTCATCCCAAAACCTCAGCACCCGATCCTCTCGTTTGACCTTGCTCAGATCAGAGAACCGGCATTTTTGCAGCAACAGGTCTGCACCCAAGGGACCGGGACGCACCAGCCGCACTACGCGTCGCACCGTGTCGATCTGGATTTCCGGTGCGGCGGGCTTCTGACCTGATAAAATCAGCCAAACTCCGACAAGCAATGAGATGGCGGAAAGCGCCATCTTCATGAGCATCACTTCATTGTTCCAGTTCGCACCGGGTGCCAACCACAGGCCGGAGGACGCCATCAACAACGACACACCTACCAACCGTTGCATCAACCGAAGTATCGATCGTGTACCGCTTACCGTACCACCTGTTGATAAACGGATCTGGCCGCTGGTCATAAAATCGGATGTTACCGTCATTTCCTTACCCTACAGATTGTGCACACCCTCCCTGGTACGTTCTGTGGTAGCGGGCAATTTTGACTTAAACGCGGCGGAGGCTTGTCAAAGGTCGGACAACGTCGAACCTATGACAGGCATCGATTTTTCAAAACACGGGTTGCCTCTTGCTCAACTGTGGAAACCCTGTATATGAGCGGTTCGTTTTGCATCATCTTTTGAACCGCGCAGACTCTCGTGGTGGGGCCGCAAAACGCAAATGCCCTGCCTATGAAATGCGCCTTGATATAAATAGGAGTGCACATGCCGCTTTATGAGCATGTTATGATTGCGCGTCAGGATTTGTCCAACACGCAAGCAGAAGGCCTTATCGAACATTTCGGCACAGTTTTGGCTGACAACGACGGCAAGCTCGTCGACAGCGAATACTGGGGCGTCAAAACGATGGCCTACAAGATCAACAAAAACCGCAAGGGCCACTATGCCTTCCTGCGTTCGGACGCGCCTGCGACCGCCGTTCAGGAAATGGAACGCCTGATGCGTTTGCATGATGACGTGATGCGCGTTCTGACCATCAAAGTTGATGAGCACAAAGAGCTGCCATCGGTTCAGATGCAGAAACGTGACGAACGCCCCGAACGTGGCGAACGCCGCGAACGTCGTTGATCATCAGCTTGAAAGAAAGGACATAAACCATGGCTGCAAAACCATTTTTCCGCCGTCGTAAAGTCTGCCCCTTCTCGGGCGACAACGCACCGGCGATCGATTACAAAGACACACGTCTNCTGCANCGCTACATCTCTGAGCGCGGCAANATCGTTCCNTCCCGNATCACNGCAGTNTCNGCGAAAAAGCAGCGTGAATTGGCCCGTGCCATCAAACGCGCCCGCTTCCTCGCCCTGCTGCCCTACGCCGTTAAGTAAGGAGAAAGCACATGCAAGTTATCCTTCTGGAACGTGTGGCCAAACTGGGCCAAATGGGCGAAGTCGTGGACGTAAAGCCCGGCTACGCACGCAACTTCCTGCTGCCCCAAGGCAAAGCGCTGTCGGCTTCCAAAGCCAACATCGAAGCCTTTGAAGGTCAGAAAGCTCAGCTTGAGGCACAAAACCTCGAGACCAAAAAAGAAGCCGAAGCAATGGCGGACAAGCTGAACGGTCAGCAGTTCATCATCATTCGCTCCGCTTCTGATTCGGGTGCTCTTTACGGGTCGGTTACGACACGTGACGCGGCTGAAGCTGCAACAGCCGAAGGCTTCACAGTCGACCGTAAGCAGGTCGTACTGGGTAGCCCGATCAAAGATCTGGGCCTGCATAACGTTAACGTCATCCTGCACCCTGAAGTCGAAGCGACAATTCAGCTGAACGTTGCGCGTTCCCCTGAAGAGGCCGAGCTTCAGGCTGCTGGCAAATCCATTCAGGAACTGGCCGCAGAAGAAGAAGCTGCTGCCGAGTTCGAGATCTCTGAATTGTTTGACGATATCGGCTCTGCCGCGTCCGATGACGACGACGACGATCGGTCCGAGGCTGCAGACGCGCAAGACGACGACGCCAAAGCCTGATCGACCAACTCAAGATCAAAGCGCCGCTCCAAATCATTTGGGGCGGCGTTTTTCTTTTACGCGACGGGGTGCGTATCTCGCCACTTCCATACGTAAACCTGACCTTTCGACCCGCCGATTTTCGGCCCAGACATTGGCAAGAATCGCTTTCCAGCGTCAAAAGCGAGTTTATCTCTATAAAATTTCATCATTTGTCTACGAAAACATGGATGTCGGAATCCGACCGTTTGCGATTCTACGCTCATTCTCAGTGGCGCTAAGCGGCAGCATGCCCACCCTTTACCAACAATATTGCCCTGCGTCGTTCACTGTGTAGGGTCCTGGAAGCCAACAAAACGAGCTTCATATGAAAGTCTTTACCCGACGTATTATGTGTCAGATGCTGGTGAGCACCCCGACCCTTGCCGCGTGTGCAAGCGCCTCTGACCTTCCGCAGCAAGCATTTGTTGCTGCCCCAAGGATACCTTTGCACCCCAACGAAACCCCCGAACTGCGCCGCCTGATCAACAAATGGGCAGACTTCTACGATGTGCCGCGACCTTTGGTGCACCGGCTCGCAATTCGGGAAAGCACTCACAACCCGCATGCCCGCAACGGGCCCTATTACGGGTTGCTGCAAATCCTTCCTGCCACCGCTCGCGGTATGGGGTTCAGAGGCGATACGGGCGATTTGCTGGACCCGGATATCAACCTCAAATACGGTGTCAAATATCTGCGTGGCGCGTGGCTGCTGGCGGAAGGTGATCATGCCACAGCGATAAAATGGTACGCACGCGGTTATTACTACGAAGCCAAGCGCAGAGGCATGCTGGTCGAAACCGGATTGCGTAAAGGGTGACGCCGAATTGGTCAGGTAGCCACTCTATATCCAGTCAAGGTTGACCTGACGCACGGGGTATTTTTTGGAAAATGCCTCGCGCAACGCACGAAACCGTGGCCGAAGCTCTGCGAATTTGCGCTCGTGCGTTTCAACCACCAGACAGCGGATATCCTTGATCAAGTCGGCGGCATCCATCGCCTCGAGCAAATCAAGTTCGGCCCCTTCAATATCCATTTTCACAAATGCAATTTCACCGCGGTTTTCAATTTCGTCACTCAGTATTGCCAAGAAATCCAGTAACTTTACGTCTACATAATTTTCCGCAGCAATCATACGGCCACCATCAACGATGGTGCTTTTGACCGATGCACTCTTTTTATCGTCATCGAAGTTGGAAGCTCTCATCAGGCGCACGGTACCAGAGCTTGCGCCGACGGCAGCATTGACAAGCTGCACATTCTGCCTGTCCCCCAATGCGGCGTTCAATTGGGCAAAGGCATAGGGATCAGGTTCATAGCTGATTACGTCAGCACCCGTCTCGGCCAACAGCGACGACACCACCCCCACGTTGGCCCCACAATCCAGCGCCAGGTCGCCGGGCTTCAACATGGCCGTGACACCCTTCAGGAATCCCATGGCTTCGGCGTGGCGCAAATTGCGCTTCGCCCGCCGGCGAGCCTTCCGTTCGTCTTCGGTCAAGGGTTGTTGTTTACGGGCCGCGCGGCGCGCTTGCTTGTCTGGTTTGTCCATTCGGGTCGAAACCTCACTGCCAGCCTATAATTATTATGCTGTCTGTTTAGACCAGATAACCGTGCCCAGCACCAACGAAAAAGGCCGCCCGATGACGGGCGGCCCAAGCTACAGAATGGAACGTTACCGCTTATTCGTCTTCGAGCGACTCAACAGCTTTTTGAAGGTCTTCTTTAGACACTTCTTTCTCGGTCAACGTTGCTTGATCGAATACGTGGTCAACAACCTTGTCTTCGAACAGTGGCGCACGCATCTGCTGCTGCATCTGCTGGTTTTGCTGAACGAATTCAAAAAACTGACGTTCCTGACCAGGGTATTGACGCGCCTGGTTCATGATTGCCTGGGTCATCTCGGCGTCGGTCACCTGAACCTCGGCTTTCTGGCCCAATTCAGCCAACAACAGGCCCAGACGCACACGGCGTTCGGCCAGAGTCTTGTGCTCGTCTGTGGTTTCGATCTCGGGGTGATCGTGGCCTTGTACGTCCGGATTTTCTTCATGCCATAGCTGGTGCGCGATCTGGCCGGCTTCGGCTTCGACCAATGATGGGGGAAGATCAAAGCTGACCAGCTTGTCCAGCTCGTCCAGCAGGCCACGCTTCATGACAGCGCGCGCAGCACCGGCGTATTCGGCCTCAAGGCGTTCGGATATCTGGGTTTTCAGCGCGGCCAGATCTTCGGCACCGAACTTCTTTGCCAGTTCGTCGTCGATCTTGGCGGGAACAGGCTTCTTCACTTCTTTGACTTTACACTCAAAAGTGGCTTCTTTGCCAGCGAGATGAGGTGCCTGGTAATCTTCTGGGAAGGAAACCGTTACGTCTTTTTCATCACCTGCAACAACGCCGACCAGCTGCTCTTCGAAGCCAGGGATGAAGGAGTTGGAGCCCAGCACCAGCGGATAATCCTCTGCCGCGCCGCCTTCAAAGGCTTCGCCGTCTACCTTACCGAGGAAATCGAATACAATCTGGTCGCCATCTTTGGCCTTCGTACCGGCCTTGCGAGGTTCGAAATCCTGCGCGGTTTCGGCAAGGTTGGCCAGCGCTTCTTCCACTGCGGCGTCATCTGCTTTGACAACCAGCTTTTCCAACTTGATCGACGACAGATCAATTTCAGGAATCTCAGGCAACGCTTCATAGGTCATCGTGACCTCAATATCGTCGCCTTCTTTCCAGTCTTCATTCGCCATTTTCACATCTGGCTGCATTGCGGGGCGGTCGCCGGTTTTTTCAAAATGTTCCTGCATGGCGCCATCGATGCTTTCCTGCATCGCTTCGCCCATGATTTTCTGACCGAACTGCTTTTTCATAAGCGCCAGAGGTACTTTACCTTTGCGGAACCCCTTCATTTCGACTTCAGGCTGCGCTTCGGTCAGCTTTTCGTTGACCTTGGCGTCCAGCTCAGCTGCTGTCACAGTGATGGCATAGCCGCGTTTAAGGCCGTCGTTCAGCGTCTCGTTGACCTGCATGTTTGCTCCATAGGGTAAGGCCGCGCAATGGGTGGCGCGGGCGGAAAAATTTCCGCTCTTCTATTGGGGCCTGCGCTCGGGCGCAAGCGGATTTGGCTTTGAGGCACGGAAAACCCCGCCCGTCCACGCGCTGATTTGCCCACCCAAGACTGTTGCGTTCATTTAAGCCCGCACCCCAAAGTTACGCATGCGGCTGCGCTTTGTTAGGCGATTGTATATTTGACAAACCCTGAACACAGGCGCACGCTCGGATTCTAGTTTAGAGGGATTCGAGATATGGCCTATTTCATCGTCAACTACCAACTCAACAAAGACGGGCAGGATTATCAAAATCTCTGGGATGAGTTTGAACGGCTAGAGGCACAGAAGGCACAACGCACGGTTTACCTTGTCGATTGCAATGCAAATGACGCCTCGTCCCTCCTTCAGCACCTTCGATCTCTCATTGACGCCAATGACATGATGTTGGTTTGCGAACTTACCGAAAAACCTGCGTCTTTCAGATCTTACGAAGGCACGCAGGCTTGGATTGATGCACGTTTTTAGTCGGTGGCTGGCTGATGCAGGGGCCGGTTGAAGGGGATGCCAGACGCGTCCCACGCATCAACCCGTAGTAAGCGCAAGAGATATGATGCTACAATACGGTCCATAGGTAATATGATACCCCATTTATTTGGGGCATATCAATACCTCATTCGTCTTTCTTGTCGTCCGGCTTTTGCTTTGCCATCTTCCGCAGCTTCTCGTTGAACCGTTCTTCGTCGTCGTCCGTCTCTAGCTGGCGAGCGGCTTCTTTGAAGCGTTCGAGTTGGGGTTTTTTATCCGTGATCGACATACAGCAAGTCCACACGCTTCTTTTCTTCATGCAGCCGGAAGAATATTCGGAACAGGGGCAGGCCCTCTTGGGGGCGTTCGGATATCTTCGCCAGGTAAATGTTCGGCTCGACTACTACTTTGAAACCGGAAGGATTTCTTGAGATCGCGTACAGGATAGCCCCCAGTGCCTCCTCTGCTTGACTGACTTCAACGCGAAGCGTGTTGCACAGGCAATAGTCATAGCTGTTTTCATGCAGCAGCTCATAGCCTTCCATTGTTACCAACCCATTTCCTCAGACAGCCGCTGTGCATCTCTTGAGTCTTTATCAGTGACTGTGCCGTCCAGAAATGCGAACTCGTATGGCAGGAGATCTTGGTTGCGCACAACATCCCATCGAATGTCGTGGCTTTCTTCGCTGACCTGCATCGCAGACTTCGGAGCAAGCTCTGCGATAAAGGTGTCGAGAATTTTGGTCTCGGATTCGCTGAATAAATTGAGGTTCGGCGCTCGCCCTGCAATGCGGCTGTGGTTCATTGTGTCCCTGTCGACCTTTAAAGCCCCTTCACTTTCCAACTTACGTTCAGCCATGAGGATATGCTTCGGAACCGGACCCAGCCTTATCTTGTGGTATTGAGCGCCCGTTATCGAACTGCCAAGCGTTTTGAAGGCCTCCAAGTCGGCGTAATAAATCGTCTTGTTGATCTTGATGGACCCAAAGTCACCTTGAGTCTTGTGCGCAACATAGACGACCGCCTCAGCGAGTTTAGCCAAGCTTGCCGGAGTGTTGCTCCCAAATGTGAGGTTTTGCGCCATGCATTTTCTCCCGTTGGTATCCTACATATAGTACTAGCTGCGCGCTCAACACACAAGTGACGCGCATTGTCCACTGCATTTTTGATCTCAGCAGTGGTATTTTAACCGCTTACCAACCGCCCCAGTCAGCGCAATCTGACCGCGCTCCGCATCATCAACACCGTTCGCCACGCGATTGTTGTAACGGAAGTCAAACTCAGCCGCATAGCGGTGCAGGTGTTGCTTTCCGCAGTGCTGGTACACGCCCTTCATGCCGCGCTTGAAGACGCTGTAGAAGCCTTCGACAGTGTTGGTGTGGACCTCGCCGCGACCGTACTCACCTTGACTGTGACGGGTGAAGTCATGATCGGAGAAGTCGTCCTTTAGGTCGCGGTACTGGCCCGCTTCGTCGGTGTAGACCACGGCTTCCTTAGCGATGTTCTCGCGCAGTATCGGCACCAGTGTACTTTTCTTAAGGTCGTCCACGATGATGCTCTTCGCTTGCTTCGTGTCGCGATCCACGAGGGTCAGCATCTTGTGCTTATGTGCGTAGCCTCGGCCCTTCTTGACGCCATGCGGCTTCTTGCTGCGGTCGTTGCCGATAAATGTTTCGTCAACTTCCACCACGCCACCGCCATTACCAAAGCCCGCCAGTGCGCCAGAGCGCATGCATTCGCGAATGCGGTGGGTCAGGAACCATGCGGACTTGTAGGTGATGCCCAGAACGCGGTGCAGTTGGTGGCTGCTGATGCCCTTTTTGCTGGATACCATCAGGTGAATAGCTTGAAGCCACAGGTGCAGCGGCAGGTGGCTTTCCTCGAAGATGGTATTCTTGCGGACAGTGAATTGCTTGCGGCACTCGCGGCACTTCCATAGGCCGTGGCGCTCCTTGCCTTCCGGGTTCTTCTTGCTGGCCTTCGTGCAAACACCTTCCAGCTTATAGGCGCTATCGACCACGCCGCAGTGCGGACAGATCGGACCATCAGCCCAGAGCATCGCTTCAACGTGCGCAAAGGCTGCCGCTTCGTCGTGCATGTAGGGAGCAGAAAGAACGGACATGGCGGAAAACCTCTAACTTGTTGACTCCGATATAGGAGTGTCAGTTGGGTTTGTCAAATATACAATCGCCTT
>PCCY01000005.1 GCA_002731875.1 Roseobacter sp.
AAAGATGTTACACTTGGGTGCATTCTGGGTCGGGATGCCAGGCACTTACATTGACACTCCTTTTTCGCCTGGCGATACGTTTTTTTCCATTGCACACCCGCAGAAAGAACTAGGATCTAGCGCGGAGCACAGGGTCACGCTGACCGTCGTCGTGAATGGTATAGGCGGCTCCACCGACGGTAAGTTCCGCCTCTACGTCGGGACAAGCGGGGACACTAGCGATGAAGTCGTATGCACAAGTGACGAGTTCTCTGTTCCCGCTACCTCCGGGACGCACGTAATAGTAATGACTTATACGCCCTCGGCCCCGATCGGCCTGACAACGAAGTTGACTGGGGCAGCGCGACGCACGGACATGGAGGGGTGGCCCGACGATTTTACAGTGCTGTCATACGTAGTATCCGGCGCTACGCGAACACAGGACGCTGAGTAATGAGTGACATCAAGAACTGGTCTCGCACAGACGCGGCGAATACCGATTTGACCAACAGCGGTATGCCTGAGGGGATGGCGCGTTCCGATGTCAACGACCGGGTGCGCGAGCACATGGGTGCCCTCAGAAGGTTCTATGAGGACGCAGAGTGGGTAGACCTCGTCTCGGAGCACAACGGAAGCTTTACGCTTTCCCGCGTGGACGCGAACACGTTTCGTGTCACCGACGTTGCTGGCGGCGGAACAAACGCCAGTGGCCGGTTCCCCGCTGGCACCTGGGTGAAGTTGACCTTTGCGACCTCCGGCGTCATCTACGGATCCATCGACGGCACGCCGTCGTACTCGGCCCCGAACGCTGACGTGGATTTGACCGAGATTGTTGACGCGGCTTACGCGACGACGACACTCCCCGCCGAAGAGGCGCTCAACTCGGTAGAGGTCTACAGCAGTCGCCGGGTGCGCTCGGCCGCGTTCTCCAAGATCGGTACGACCACGGGTCAGGCACCGCAGCAGGTTCCGACGATCGATCTGCTCAAGGGGCACGTCCTCAAGGACGAGGGTGCAGGAGGCGGCATCGACGCAGATCAGCTTGACGGAGAGCATAAGGCGTACTTTGAGAGCCGCGATCTGGAAGTCCACCAGAACTTGTTGTCGAATGGGAGCTTCTTGACATGGTCGCGTGGCACGTCGATCGAGGCGGGGACGACCTTCACGAACGCCGACGGCAACGCCTGTGCTGACGACTGGACGATCGCCACCGACGGTGATGACCGCTTCGACTATTCTCGCGTTGCCGCAGGGAAGGCGGATAGTCTTCCGAATTTCGTGTATGCGTTCAAGATGATTGCCGTTGGAACCATTCACAAGGGAGGCGTCTCGCAAGTCGTAACCGATCTCGTATCACGCTCGATCGTTCAGAATGGGAAGGCGTGTCTCTCATTCTACGCGAGGACGAATAGTGGCGGCGGGTCCGCGATCGGGCGAGCACACTGCGCGATCTACCACAGCATCGCAGCGAGTCCACCGAACGATGTGGTCGGAACATGGGGCGTCCAGGGCGTAGCCCCAGAACCCAATGCGGGCTGGACGCAAACCGGAATCTCTAGCCTGTTTTCGATCACATCTACCTGGACACGTTTCGACCTGTCAGATGTGACTATCCCTGACACCGCAATAAACCTCGCGGCGTTTATATGGATAGATGACACTTCCTACAACTCCTCAGATGAGTTCTTGATCGCTGGCGCGCAGCTTGAGACGGGAACCGAGATATCTCCGTTTCGTAACGCCATGCTGGTGGCTTCTACTTATGCTGCAACCAACGTGTCGATATCCCGTGCCTTCGACGCTGACACTGCCTTGACAGCGGATATTGCAGACGTCCTGGGAACGCTCATTGCTGATCTCAGGATTGCTGGGATCGTGGGATGAACCTCCTCCCCGTTGAAGNAGGACGATTTCGGCTCGTCGATGTCGGTGACGACGACGCACTCCGAAGCGAGGTGTGCAAGAGAATGGTGCGTTCTCATGCCAGATCGCTGGCCGGCAAGGGCATGGTTTGGAGGCCATGCCGTGCTCACCCTGAGCCGAACGNATTCCTACACATGAATGTGGAGATCGATGGTGCTGACGACGGCGGATTCATGCTCTACGACATGATCGCGCTCTCTGACGTGGATGGCGTCCTGAGCGTATCGTGCGTTCCTGCTTCAGTGCTCGACAGCGAGCCTGGCTCGGACGAGTGGATCGACGACATGGCAGAGATCCTGAGTGTGTTTCTTTCTGGGGAACTCGACTGCGAAGGCGGCGAGAAGCTGAGTGTTGTTGAATTTCGATTCCCGTCCGTTTCCGAGGGTGCGTTGCCTGAGCATGAGTGGGTGTTAGGCGCGGAGCGTCCGGGTGTGACGAACAAGAGAGAGGGGGATCCCGATCGTGTCGCGCTGTTCTTGTCGAAGATGGGAGACCGCGGGATCACGATATCGCTATCCGAAACGGATATCCCGATACGCGCGTTTTTGACACTGTGAGGGAATACGATGTCTGAAGGATCGTGGTATCCCATGACGAACCTCATCGGGACGATCGGAACGCCGGGGGATGTCTCTGGCTACGGCTCCTCTGACGTGGCACATCATACTTTTACGACAATCGAGTGGGGTGAAGAGGACAAGGATGACGTGTTGGGTAATGCTTATCTCGCCTTCGCGACCTCGATCCCTCAGGGAGCGACGATCGAACACGCGAGGCTGACCTGGACAGCCGACTCCACCGACTCCGACACGCTACACACCGTGCTCGCACCACTCAGCGTGGGAGACTGGTCCGAGAGGGTGACGGATCCAACGCAGACGCGGGACGACATCGGTGTCGTCGTCTGGTCTGACATGAGAAGCGATTCGACGGTTCTCGCGGAAGGCGGGGACGACTTCGGTGGAGGAGGCACCTCGCTAGGCGCCGCCAATTATGGTGTTACAACCATCGGCCAGTCGATGAAGGCGACCAGTTCGGCTTCTCTTACGAACGCCAGGATGCGTATGATCGCACGCGGCCCGTCGCCAGGTGGGCTTGTCTGGCTTGAGGTCTGGTCCGTCACTGGGGATTCTGGGAACTACCGTCCGTTGGTGCTCCTTGCGGAGAGTGAACAAATCCCTCACGAGGTGATTTTCGACACGCAGGGCGCGCTGAACGGTGTGATCGAATTCCCGTTTTCTGGGTCGAACCAGATCACGCTCTCTGTCGATACGGTGTACTTTTTGAAGCTGCGGACGAACGCGGTGCTTGAGAGCATCTTTCCGATCGACAGTGACCCCCTTTCTGTCTGGTGGGATCTGTATGATGGAAATCCGGCAGAGAATGGGATCGTCTTCGGCGAGTTCCGCGGATTCTCGCACTACATCTACAGGCTCGTCGATCAGTTGACAGCGATCCCGTCAGCGTCGTCGTGGTTTGGCGCGTTCTACGCCCCGTCGGTTGTGGCTGGAACGTCGTACATCTGGGGAGATGCTGCATCCGGGCTCGATGCACCGGATTACGATACGACGCTCTTCAGTACAGCGGTGCAGGAGTCCGTAGACCAGGCCGGGTTTACCGGCGGCTTCGGGTTCCGAATCACGGCGAATCCGCCAAACCCCACGGATGGGGCGAAGCGCGTTTTCCGCTCTGCGGACTACACCGATCACCCTGGTCCGCTGCTGACCGTTGGCTGGACTGATCCACCGCACGATGCCTCCATCGATGGCTCACCATCGATCGGGCCAGCGGTCGGGTCTGCTGTCGATGTATCGCCTGGTGTGTCCGCGACAGTGTCGCTTTCCGTCTCTGTGGCAGGGACGCCTGGGGTGCAATAGGGAGACTCATGCCGAGAGCGAGGAAGAAGAAGCGAGTTGAAGACCCGATGATCCTCCGGGTTGCGGAGCTTCGGATGGATGGTCTGAAGCCGATACCACAGGAGGAACCGCCGGTTCCTGAGTTGCTTCAGGTGCCGCCGGCCGAGGTCGAGATGGCGCGCGAGACGGTGATCGCTTGGCTCTACGGCGTTGAGTCATGGTCCCGCGGCGCGATCGACCTCGATTCGATGCTCGACCTGTGCAAGGAGGAGTCCTCGCAGCTCTGGCTCGGCGTTGTCGACGGCAAGGCGGTGGGTGCCCTCGTGACGGAGATCCGTACCTACCCATTGGCCAGGGTGATATGCATCTGGTGTCTGGGCGGCGATGTCAGGGCGATGCTGAAGGCCCATGGCGCCCTGGATGAATTTGCTCGCCGTGAGGGGGCTACCAGGATCCAAGTCGAGTGCCCCAAATGGGGTGAGAAGATCATCCACCAGGGGGAGCTCGGCCGGGACATGAAGCCAGTGCGCGCGATCCTTGAGCGGGATCTCTACACGGAGATCGGCTAAATGGGCTTCTACAGGATGCGTGTTGTTGACCCGGCCGAGGTCGACGGCCTCAGAAGCACGGTGGCGCCCTGGTTGTACGGACTCGCGACCTGTTCGCGTGGGACGAACGATCTCCATGCCTCTTTAGACCTCTGCAAGGCGGGCCTGTCGCAGCTATGGGTGGGGGAGGATCGAGAGACAGGTGAGCCCAAGGGGGCGTTCCTGACCGAAATCCGCGATCGCCCGTTCTCGCGCAAGAGCCTGTGCATTTGGGCCGTCGGTGGCGACGTGGAAGGGATGACCGACGACAACGACTCCAGGGGTAGACGGCCGAACGACATCGACCGTTTCGCGGTCGAGGTGGGTGCCCAGTGCATCCAGTTCGATTTTCCGATGTGGGCCAAGAAGATCCTTGGCAGGGTAGATCCAGGCAGGAGCAGTGCCGATATCCATGTCCGTTCTGTACTCTTTGAGCGCGACCTTTACCGGAAAGAATCACCATGAACAAGATCCGCCTCGGCTCCGACAACCTCATCGCCCTCAACGGCCCGGTGGACAACTCTACAGGTGCTGTAGTAGGCACGAGCCCCACATCCTGCAAGGCGAGGATCTACAACGAGAGGAAAGAGACCCAGGTACAGACGTTCGCCACCCGGTTGACCGCTGCGGCGCTCTCGGGCGACAGTGCGGTCAAGGTGCCGCTCCTCTCGCCGGATCCTATCGTGAGCGGAGACACGGTCAGGGTCACGCTGGACGATGGCTCTGTGAAGGAGGCGGCGCTCAGTAGCAACGCGAACTCCACGGGGTACCAGACGCTGACCTTTGCGACGACCCTGGGCGTTGCCGCGGCGACTGGCAATCTGGTTGAGGTGGTGACGAAGGTGGCCTCGGCGACGGTCTTCCCGATCCGGGCCGACACGCTGCTCGAGGTCGGGGATCAGGTTGAAATCCGCCAAGACGACGGCCAATCGCTCACAACGACGATTATCCAGCTGCAGAAGGTCGTTGCGACAGAGGACGCTAGCGACCTGGCTCCGACAGCAGCGAAGAATCAGCCGACGTTCTTCGCTATCACGGTCGCAGCGGGCCGCGCACAGGCGACCACGGCCGGGGCACGGCTCCGGGTGAAGCTCGGGGATGACGTGAGCTCGCTCGCATCCTTCGGCTCCTTCCCTACCTCCAACCCCGTGGCCGGCGACACGGCCTGGGGGTTCCGCGGCGCGATCCCCGATGACCAGGCTGGTCTCAAGGCCGGTCAGGACGTTCGTGTAGAGATCGAGTACAACGGCGGCGCCGGTCTCCAGCTGGTGACATCGATCATGGCTAAAATCGTGGACGAGACGACGTGATGACCGGCACCGGCTTCTGGACGATCATTACCGTGGTTTCAGCAGCGGTGGGTGCAGTCTTCATGTTGGTGGTCTCTCACGCTTCAGAGCCGAAGCACCCGGCGGCTGCACACGAAGAAGATGTGAACAACCTGGCAGTTAAGCTGGAGCGGGTTTCGACAGACCTCGACAATAACAAGCGCGTGCTGGGCGAGGTCAAAGTGGACATCAGCGAACTTCGGGTTGAACAACGTGTCTCAACAGAGTCAATTCTTCGCGCTATTCGTAGCGGAGATGGGGGATGAGAAATGGTGGAATGGTTGACAGCAAACTGGCAGGAGATCGCGGACATCGTGGCAAAGGTGATTGCTGCTGCGGCAGCAATCTCGGCGATTACGCCCTCGAGATCGGACAACGAAATGGTATCGAAGATCCTGGGATTCCTGAATCTCCTGGGTTTGAACGTGCTGAAAGCTCGGAACGCAGACGACAGCTAGGCGGTGATCGACCTCTACGTCATCCTCGGGTCCGTCGCTGTTGTGGCCGGCATGATCGCACTGATCGTGTGGCTGGCTAGGAGCATCGGCGAAAGCGATGGCGAGCGAGATCACTTCCGAGAAGAGATCAAGCGGCGCACTCGCATGGAGGCGCTTCTTGCTCGTCGTCGTCGTCTTCGGGGTGAGCTTGTGGACTGGTTGCGCCGGAAGGGGCGCAAGTAGTTTCCCGCCGTGTCCGAGCCCGTCTCCAGAAGCGGCAGACGAGCTTGAGGCTGTCTATGCATCCAGTCTCTACGTCGGGAACCTACACGATTGGCTCAGTGCTATCTCGATCTACTGCGATGCGGTAGAGGTGGGGCGACAGTAGTAAATGGGTGGTCTCTCTGACAACGATCGGCTCGCGAAGGCAGAGATCAAGAAAGATGAGGGCTTCGTCCCGTCGGCCGACGGGCTCGGTGTCACCGGCTATTACGATAACAATGGCTGGTTGACACGCGGCTACGGCCATCGGGTGAAGGGGGCGAAGTGCGACCCCAGCCGTGCCGGTGAGCACGCGCCCGAACTCTTCGACTCGTGGTCTAGCGCCGATGCTCTTTTCGACGAGGACTACCTCGTGCACAAGCGAGCCGCGACCCAGGTGCCCGGTTGGTCGAAGGCTTCTCCGGTGCAGCAGCGTGGCTTGGTGAACCTCACCTTCAACATGGGCCCCGACTGGTGGAAGGCGCATACGAACGAGTGGGGTGAGGAGAAGCATGGCTGGCCGGGTTTCACCGCTGCGGCTGAGGCCGGTGACTGGAACAAGGCCGCTGATGAACTGGAAGACAGCAAGTGGTTTCGCGAGGACGTTGGCTCACGCGGGCCAGCGGTTGTTTCCCTAGTGCGACCAGCCTCTGGGCTGACAGAGGAAAAGAGCGTTGTGAGTGCTGTTGCACATGGCTACCCGACGAATCCTGGCGTTATGGGGCAGGTTGGTGGGAAGCTCGATAGATGAAGCAGCGAAACTACCGCAAGGAATACGACGACTACCACGGCAAGCCTGAGCAAGTGAAACGCCGCGCGGGCCGCAACTCGGCGAGGGCGAAGATGGTCTCGGCGGGCAAGGCGAAGAAGGGCGACGGGAAGGATATCCACCACAAGGATGGAAACCCGCGCAACAACAGCAGGAAGAATCTCAGCGTGATGTCCAGGTCGCGGAACCGAGCTCGGAGGGGGTGATCTGCCGGGTGTCTCGGCCACGTCCAGGCAAAGGAGACGGACTGATGGTTGCCAGGATTTTGCTAGGTTGCTTGGGTGTCGTGATCGTTGTGTTGGTAGGTGTATTCGCCGATCGGTGGGTGAACGCCTGCGCGATGGACGACACTCTGTCCGAATCTCGCCTGGAGGACAACTAAAAGGGTGAGGGAGGCCCCTGGGTCACGGTGTGCTAACACCGCGGACCCAGAGGCATTGGGGTGCTCACACCCAGAAGGTTAGCCTACTTGGCCTTCGCTGGGGTGATCGGGATATCTGCCGCGTCCACCTCTCCGTCGCAAACCGCCTGTAGCAGCGGGTCCGGGCCAGTCGCCCGCTGGGGTTCCGCTGCGACGACCGGGTTCCCCTCCTCGTCCGTGCCCAGGGTGACTGAGCCCAGCGCGGCGGCGAAGGCGATCATCTGCTCCTCGCGGGGTGCTCCTGTGATCTTGCTCTGGACCGCTGCGGCCTTGCGGATCGCGCCGGCCAGGGCCTTGAGGTCGGGGTGCTTCTTCCCGAAGGCGTCCTTGGCCTTGGCCATGGAGATGGAGCGGAGCTCCTCCAGTTGGCCCTCGCTGGCGATGCCCTCGTTGTCGAGATCGGCTTCATCGGAGAAGGCGATCCCAAGTAGCCCGCAGGCCAAGTAGCGGCGGTAGTAGGTCATGGACTTGCCCACTCCCTGCTCCGGCTGGGCCGTGTTGAGGGGCACCTCGCTCAGCAGCTGCTCGCCACTCGGGGCGTGGGTCAGGATCGTCTGCTGGTACGCCTGGCCCGGCTGGGCCACCCCGGTTTCGGGGTCCACACTCTCCGGCACCCAGCGGACGGGCTGAGTCAGGATCAGTCCGTGGGTCGCGAGGGGTTCCCGCACCGCCTTGAGGGTGGCCGGGAGGGTGCCGTATTTGCCGAAGTTGCCCTGGCCGTCCTTCGACATCTCGGGGAACTTCTGGACCGCCTTGATGAGGGCCCCGTAGAGGCCCTCCTTTGCGTTCTGAGCGGTTTTCTTCTCTGCCATGCCTCAATCCTCCTCGATCTTGTCGATCTCATTGAGAGCCCAACTAGGGATCCCGTAGGGAATAACACCCGCAGGGTATCCGGTGAACTTCTTTGCTTCCAAGCATTTCAGCCATCTGCGCAGGTAGATCCGGTTGAGTTTCGCGCCAGCCTTGATCGCGTCCTCGTTGAGCTCTTGCACGGTTACGCCATAGGGGGCCTTCTTCTCGCAACAGACGAACAGGAATCGACGATCCAGGGGGGCGAGTTCGTTGGCGCCGGCCAAATACCAGGCCGCTTGGCAGTGGTACAGGAAGCGCGCGGATCTCCTTCCCCAGCCTTCGGGGGAGGCGTCGATCGTGCTCTTGAGGTCGGCGATGACGCTCTCCCCTCGCAGCGTGGTCAGCCGGTCAGCGCGGCCCTTGCACAGCGTTCCGGTGGCGGGGTCTTCCCACACCATCGTCAACTCGTTCTGGCCCTCGCCGTCCATGATCTCGGCGGCGGTGGGGTGGGCGAGGACCGCCTCACGCATGGCGTGGACAGCGTCCCATTCTTCGTGCTTCAGCGCCGTCTGAAGGGGGTGCTCGGCCAGCCACTCTGCCCAGGCTTCCTTGTCGGCCTTCGTGCGCTTGCCACAGTCGAGGCCCAGGGCGTACTCCGCGTCGAACCGCTCCGGTTCCAGCACGAGGCCGTGGAAGGCGTCGCCGATCACGAAGGCTTGGCTGGGCTCGCTGGGGGTGGTGAGTTCGTGCTGCGCGTGGAGCGGCGACTGGGCCACCTTCTTGAGTGTTGAGCAGTTCATGGCGTCGACTCCGAGGTACTCGGAGAACGACATCAGGGAGAAGATCCCCACATTTTTCGGCATAAAATCTCCTTTGGAAGCAGGCTACAATTGGATTGTGTCAGGTGCGGTCACAGCCTAGCGAGAATCTACCTGTAGTGGTATACGTTCTGCCATGAGATCACCCTCCGAAAACGCCTTTACCAGCGCGCGGGCCGCGAAGGGCCTCACCTTCACCCAGGCAGCGAACAGAATGGTCGGGGTGAGTGAGCAGCAACTCAGAAATCTCGAGGGCATCGGGGCCACGCGCGACACCGATCCGGGGCATATCAGAATCCAGACTGCGCTGGAAATCATCCGTGTCTACTGGCCGGATATCGACCACAGAGACTTCGTGCCCGGCACGCTTCTGTCGGCCAAGCCGATCGATTCGTCGGCGCGGCGCCGGCTCAAGGGGTACGCCGAAGTCTGATCGACTAGACTTAGCCTGGGGGGGCTCACAGATGAGAGAGGTTGACTTCACAGTTGTCGCACAGCCACGCCTGTCGCCGGCCATGCTCGACAAGATTGCGGACACGTTCCAACGGAAGCAGGGCCGGTCCGCAACGGCCGAGGATGCTCAGGCTTGGTGGGACTGGATCTGGCCAGAATTTGAGACGTACTGGTCGGCTAAGCGATACAGGAACATCGCACGCGCAATCCTCAGCTGGGCGGCGAGGTGCCGCGAGCACGAGTTGGAGCAGGCACTCGTCGTATGCGAGGTCGCGAAGAACATCGCGCTGGAGCGCAAGCAGGAGAGCCTCAACGCAGAGGACAACGTCACGCAGATCGACTACTTCGCGAAGGTGGCGAAGTGAGCGCGAGGGTCGCGCTTGACGCGATGCGACAGGCCCTGGTTCCCGGCAAGAACGAAAGAATCGATCCCAACAACGTCACCCCCTCACCGCTGGTCACATGGCCCAGCACGCTGAACGAAGTGGACGAACGGTGCGGCGGGTTCTACGGGCTCGTGACGATCGGGGCGCAGCGAGGCACGGGTAAGACATTGCTGGCCGTGGGGAGCAGCATCGAGGCGACGAAGAATTTCCAGGTGATGCACTTCGCCGCCGAGGATGACGCGGACGGCCTGGCCACGCGATTCAACAACTACGTCAACAGCCACGAGGACGTAGTCCCGCACCTTGACGACTGGAACCTGTTCCAGACCACTCGCGGGCAGACACCGGAGACGCTGCTGGCCGAGATCGAGCGGGCCGTCGATCCCGACAGTCCGAAGCCGATCCTAACGGTGATCGACTCGGTGAACTCGCTGGTCGAGATGAGCGACTACGCCTATTTCGACGGACTGACCGCCTTCGGCCTTTGGGCGATGCTGTCACGCCGGATCAGCCGGGGGAAGGCGGCGTTCCTCTACATCTCGGAGACGAACAAGAGCAACTCCATCAAAGCGGAGAAGCTCCCGTACTGGAGCGATCAAATCCTCGTGATGACTCGGAGCGACGGTGCGGACATCGTGGAGATCGAGCTCCAAAAGTCCAGACGGACAGCTGGTGTGGGCGAACTCGGGAAGTTCGTCCTCGTCTGGAACCAGGGCGAATTCATCTCGGAAGCAGAGATCGAGGGACTGCGGCGCGAGGCGTTCCGGGTGGTGGAAGGTGGACAGCCAGAGCGCCTCACCCCGGTGGATGCTGCGGTCAACGAAGAACTTTTCTGATGACGAAGGGCTGCTGTGGCAAAAGCGAGGAAAAAGCTGGACCGGCTCCGACAGCTGCACGCCTGGATGCAGTCGAGGTACGCCACGCCCCATCCGACCACCCTGCGGTTTGTCAGGCAATGTGCCGATGCACACGGCTACGTCGAGATGTACCGCCGGAAACTGCGGATTACGCTGGTGCAGACAGCGCCGTCCTATCATCTAGTGATGATCTTGATCCACGAGTACGCGCACTGCATGGCGTGGGGACACCACAAGGTACCCAAGCCGGATCACGGCGCGGAATGGTCGCTGGCCATGGGCGAGATATACCGTGAGCTCTACGAGGGCGACGGCTGGAGGCAGTCCTGTGAAGTCAAGTGGTGATGAGGCGCGGAAGCAGCTTGCCATGCAGCTGGCCACGGGCTTCGCAGCCGCCTGTATGGACTACCTGCCCGTCATCGAGGAGGGCGTCCGACGCACCAGCCAGCGAATCGGCTTCGGCGCGCGGGTGGAGATCTGGAGAGGCTCGGACGGGATGATCCTGGGCCGACTCTCGACCTCGGCACCCAGGATTCCTGCGGAGACCCGGCCTCGGGTTGACTTCGTGCTTCAGATGGACACCGGAGGCCAGCTGGAGCTCGTCTTTGAAGGTACCCCCAAGCAGCTGAAGGCGCAGATCGAAGAGGGGTAGATGGGAACCGACTCGGGGTGGAAGCAGTTTGAACGCAGGGTCGCCGGGCTCCTGGCAGGGGGCGACCCTGCTATCCGTCGCCGCGGGCCTGACGTTTCGGCCCCGGATGGCGGAAAAACAGACATCATTCACCCGGCCTTCGGGGTGGAATGCAAGTTGCTCGCGCGAAGCTCGCACTCGGATATCTTGGAGGCTGTACGCCAAGCGGAGCGGAACAGTGCTGAAAACCAGACGCCGATTGCGATTGTGAAACGGAAGAAGCGCGATCTGGACAAGGACGCGCTGGTCTGCATGACGCTGGGAACCTGGCTCGAGTGGTACGGGCCCAGTGGTCCCACCGAGGATGTCATCCACCCGGCGGTGACCGTCAAGATGCCGGCGAGCTACTGTCCGAACTGCGGATCGTCGCTCACCCCAAGAAGCTGCAAAATGCATTGCGAGACTGACGGCTGCGGATACTTTCTGAGCTGCTCGGATCTGGAGCACGCGGGGTGATCCATGCCCAGCGAGCGCGAATGGGGAACTGTAACCGCACGCCTCGATCAGAGCATCCACAATCACCGAAATATGCGGATGATTTTGGACTCTGTGGTCGAGGACTGCCATGAGATCCGCGCCGAGGTCGCCCGCCTCCGTATCATGCTGAGGACCGCCCTGTCAGTCCTTGCTGTGACGATCGCTGCCCTCGCCTGGCTGGTCGAGCTCGTGATGCGCTGACTCCAGGTGCCGAACGAACTCATCGAACGTCCGCACGAGATGAATCGGGCAACCTAGCCAGCGCACCCCGATCCCCCGCTCGTGATCGCGGCCCTCCATGACCACCCACCGATCACGGGTCTTGCCGGGCACCGCCATGATGGCGCCCGTCTGCTGGCTGACGATCAAGAATGCGAACGGCGGGCCCTTCGCGAGGATCTTCTCCTCGGTATCGACGAAACACGGGTTGTAGGGGAATTCCCCAGGGTCGGTGAAGGCGAAGCGCGTGCTCTTGATCTCGATCTCGTGGCCCTCGACTATCATGTCGCGAGTGTCACGGTAGGCGTGCCGCTCGGCAAAGCTGGGCCGCACCCGCAGCCTGGGCACCGAGACCTCGAGCCCCTCGGCGATGAGCCGGTAGGCGACGTAGGCTTCGCGCTCGCGGCCGGTGCCGATCCGTCGCTGAAAGTGCTTCTCGTCCTGCTCCCACAAGAGAAGAGCCCCCCCTCGCCGTGTTGGCTTGGGGGGGGGCTCGGTGGGCATGGCAGCGCCACCAGGAGAGTCGGCGATAGCTCTCGGTCGAAAGTTAGCCCATGTCGAGCCCAGAAAAAACTTCGACCCGTGTGCCCCTATCGAGCGCTAAACGGATCTCTGTCGAGAACAGGTCGCCCGCTTCTTCCTGGGTGATGGGGGGGTGGGCCAGATTGGTGTGCCGAAGCACGAGGTGGAGTTGACAGCGTTTGCCACCCTTTGCGCCTCTGCGAACGATCTTCGCGGCAATCAGCGTGTAGCCGTCCGGTTGGTTGCGCTTGCAGTTCAGCAGTGCATTTGTAGCTGACTCCCAGTTGCGCGCATCGAGGCTCACCGTGATCTCGTCGTCGCGTCGGGTGCCCTTATACAGTCGCAGGCGGGTCATTGTGATTCTTCCTTGTGAGAGAGCAGGACTACCGCCTGGTCGAACGGCTTCCGCGCGGTCCTCGCGAGGATGTTGCAGCCGCAATCCCTACATCGTGGCTCCTTCGGTTTCTCGTCCAGGTACTTATTCTCCCCAGCAAACAGCACCAGGGGATCCTCGAGGCCCTTCGCCGCTTCGCCCAGCTGTTGCCGGGCAAAGCGGACCAGGATGTCGCTGACCTCCTCACGGCTGAATTCTACCCGTGTTCCGATCTTCATCATTCCCCCCTGGCGACCGAGACGGGGACGCAGGCTCCGTAGGGCTGGCCGGTGGTTACGGCGCAGGCGCACGTCCCGCACTCGAGGTTCGTCTGGCAAGCGTACCCAGGGCACTCAGCGCACTGGGCCTTGATCGCCCAGAAGAGCAGCATCCCCACGAGAACGAAGCTTCCGGTGACGGCGAGCGAGCTTGCCATGCCCGCCCAGAACCCAGGGCCGACGCCGGGCTTCTCGCCGTAGATCGCACGCCGCGCTGCGCGGATCGTCCGTCTCTCCACGCGCGGGTTTCTTGAACTCAATCTGGTTTTTCGTTTCACTACCATTCCCTTCCTGCCAGGATTTCGACTACCTCATCGCAGCCGATGTCGCGGAGATATTTCTCAGTCGTGCCCAGGGATGCG
>PCCY01000006.1 GCA_002731875.1 Roseobacter sp.
GGATCGCGCAGCCGCGTTGCGCGAGGGCCGTGAGGCCGAGGAACGGCATCAGGCGCAGGAGGTCGCGCGCGAACAGGAGCGGGTGAAAGAGCTGGAGCGCCAGCAGGAGATTGAGCGGGAAGCGTATCGCGACCGAGGGCATGACATCGAGCGGTAAGGGCAAATTGCTTGTAGGTGCCACAGTAACCGATGCTGAGAACGTGTTGCTGGTGGTCGAGCAGATCAGAGCAGGTGCGCGTTTTGTGCCAAATCGCAGCGGAACTGAACGCGGGGGGATCAAAACCGCACGAGGCAGCAAGTGGTATGCGACTACGGTTCAGAATACTCTTATGGCGGAAAATGAGACTTAAGGTGCGCACCTTTGCAGCACGACACGTAGTTAATGGGGTGGTACAAATACGCTACTGGGGAATTTAGAAATGTACGCATTACGGTTTCTAAGGTCGATATGCCGACAACGGAGGTGCAGCGAATAAAATACCACCGACATATCGCGCCCCCGCGCTCGTCAGATGCGAACCGTCATGTGAGATCAGCTCGCCATTGGGAGTGAACAACGGGCACCCGCTCGAGCACAAAAGGGCCAGCGTATCAACAAAAATGCCGTACGGTAGAACCTCCCTGAGTATCTGTGTCGTCTCAGTATCTTTGACGGGAGGTTCTACCCTTGTTGCAGCCGGATCGTCGAGTTGCATTGCCTTCCGTCTAGACATGAACCTTTTGCTACCTATTACGAAAACTTTTTGCTCTGTATCAAGTCCGAGATTTTGCAATACCGCCGCCATTCGCCTTGCGCTCCAATCTCGCCAACTGAACGCAAAGATCACGACGTCCGCGTTTTTGATCATTTCTTGATGGGTCTTAGTCAACTGGTTCTTCGAGCAACGTGTTCTATCTTTGTCCTTAATCCATAAGCGTGTTTCATCCCATGAAAAACCGAAGTTCAACTGGCAACGTGCTTCGATATAAATTGTGCTGATTGAATGATCAGCGAATGCCTCATTTTCTAGAACCATGTTGTAAAAATCCTGGCTAAAGCTATCACCAACCAGCACAAGATTTGGCTGGATGCTGGAAAGAGGCGTATTCAAAACTGTAGCGTGTCTGTCTTTAACATAATTCCCATATTCCCCGGGACTTTTCACAATCCAAGAACGCATATTCTCCGGAAAACGTTGTACAAAACCTTGTGTCATCAGAAAAACAACTGCTAAACTTACAAGGGCCGCTGCTCCGAATGATGACTGAAGCAGAATTTGGCGGGCGTTAAAGCGGCCTCTCTGCCGAAAGGGCCGCTCAACAAAACGCCAGCTGGCCCAAGCCAAAACCAAGGATAAAACTGCCAAACCAATCATCAACTGATCTTCAGGACTTTCGTCGGATGCTGTGATGCGCGCAAAAGCAAATAGTGGTTGGTGCCAAAGATAAGCCGAATAGCTAATCAATCCTATAAAGACCGCTGGGCGTAAAGAGAGGATCCGACCCACCAAGGTTAGTTCAGAAGCGCCAATCAGAATCCCAACCGTTCCCAGCACAGGAACTAGCGCCCAGAAAGACGGGAAGGGGGTGCCCTCATCAAAAAATAGAATTGAATAAAGAATAGCTAAGAGGCCAACTATACCTATAACTTCCCCAGTAGCGCGATTGACCGCCCCGCGCCGCGACAGGTAAATTGAGGTGAGCGAACCAGCCAGTAATTCCCAGCCTCTCGTAGGAAGTAGGTAGAATGCTGTGGACGGTGAGCGGTGCACCATCACCTCTGCCAACACCAAAGATGATAGCGTGATAACCACCATTGCAGGAACCAGCCCACGACGCCAATAATTCCAGAAAAACCACAGGGCTATCGGAAAAAGGATGTAGAATTGTTCTTCAACAGAAAGGCTCCAAGTATGCAAAAGTGGAAGTCTTTCGGCTGCTGTCGCAAAATAGTTAGCTTCGTCCCAAAAAAAGATATTCGAGATAAACGCAATCACAGCGATCATAGATCGCCCAAAATCTCGCAACTCGTACGGCAACATGAAAGTTGTAGCGAGTACCGCTGTTACAGCCATTACGAAAAATAACGCGGGCAAAATACGTCGTGCTCGGCGTTCATAGAATTTCAGGATAGAAAACTTACCAGCTTCAAGCTCTCGCATCAGAATGCCGGTAATCAGAAAGCCCGATATGACGAAAAAAATGTCCACGCCGACATATCCGCCTGGCATCCAATGCAACCCGGTGTGAAAGAGGATCACTGGCAGCACAGCGACCGCGCGCAAACCGTCGATTTCACTGCGGTAGGATAGTCCTGGAGAATTCATGAATTCTTCTAAGTCCTTCGAAATTTTTAACTAAAAATACAGTATTATCCAGCAGGACCCAAGTAGAACGACAGCTCTTTTACGATGCCGCAACTTTGCGCATTGTTCAAGTAACTCAGGCACAACGTGCAAATATCTGAACATCCAGAGTTCAGACTGAACGCTATTTTTGAGTCTTTTCCACCTGTTTTGTTCTGTGTTCGGACCAGCTCGATTTTAGGAAAGACAGCAGAGCAGGTCGATGCAGTCGTCGCAAAAGAGCGCTATAAACAGCCCTTGCGCATAGCCCTCTGCAATGGTTTTAGAGGCACCCCAGACGCCCCCTATAGCGCATTTGCAGCCCGTGGGATCACTTTTTCCGCACACCGGATCTTCCCTGCTGTAGTGGTTTTCATGTAAACTGGTTCTACCGGACATTCAGAACCGAACCCGACCACCGATAATAAGCAGGAAAAACTATGGCAAAACTATCTCTCAACAAGGCGGCTAAAGAGGCGGGCGTTGCTAAGTCTACACTTCTGCAAGCCTTAAATTCAAAGCGTATGAGCGCAGAGAAGAACGAAAAAGGGCATTGGGAAATCGAAACATCGGAGCTTTTTAGGGTGTTCCCTAAAACTGGTTCTACCGCACGCACAGAACCGAAGCCTACCTCTCATGCAGAACCATCAAAAAACAACCAAAACAGTGCTTTGGAAGTCGAAGTTAAGATGCTTCGTGAGAAGATCGAGGATGCCAACCTTGAACGAGAGCGTGAAAGGGAACAGGCAAGCGAGCAGATCGAAAGCTTGCGCGGGCAGATCGAACGCCAGAGCGCCGATCACAGGCAGGCACTGGCGGCAATCACGGACCAACGCCCGCAACATACGGCAGAGCCGCCCAGACGGTTCTTTGGGTTGCTGAAGGGGTAGGGGGAATCTAGGCGCCCAGCTTAGCGAAGTTTTTCCTGTTTCGTACAATAGCCGACAAAAGCCGCACCCGCATTTTTTGGAGCATTTCCATTGGCGGCTTCTTCATTGGCATATGCCAACCATTTGCTTTGTAGAGCATGGTAATCCCAGCCTTTTGCACGCGCAATTTCGCGGCCTTTTTCATCTGCCCAATCAGGTATTCTGATTGAAGCGGATAGGGCGGTAGGGTGTGCTTTGCGAGGTCTGACGACTACCAAATCGTCCGATGTTAGTTCAAAGCTGTAGAAGGGTGTCACGTCCGCTTTGATGATTTCTCGAAGGTTGAGGCGGAAGCGCTTTAGGGGAGCGTTGCTGCCCGTTCTGTCTTGCAGGTTGGCAAGGCCAATCTGCCACTTGCTTTTGTTCCCGCAAAACTTCCGCGCGATCTCGTAGAGCCGTCGTTCGAGTGGTCGGCGTAGCCGGAAGTAGTCGCGGCTTATTGAGACAACTTCATTGGCTTCGATTGCCCGCATGAGCCACCGCGAAATTTTGATTTCGCAATAATCGTTGCGGGTGAAAGCCTCGTTTTTGACCATGCCGCCTTCGTCAATCATCGAGAAGGTGCGGCGCTCGGTTTCTTTGCCTGTCCTGACGTTGGTGACAAATTGCATGCCTTGTAGTCGGTCTATGGCGTTTTCGATCCGTTTATAGTGATCTCCGCCGATAGGACGGTTTATGGCAATGCACATTTCGCGCATGGAAAACCGAACCGTGTCCCCGATCTCCTGCCCCTTATTTTTTCGGGCCATGAGCTGGCTTATGACAAATATCAGAATGTCTTTGTCGAAGATGGTGGGCAGGCCTAGCGGGGATGGGCGTATTTTGAGGACGTTGTCTCCCTGCCTGTATTCAAGATGCCGCATATCTGGCTTTGTCGCGAGCGAGAACAACGGGTGNTCCATCGANGCCAGNTCNTCTTTTGGCACCGCATCTGCGATGTCGAGCACGAAGAGATCAAGNTTAGGGTGGCGTTCGGGTAAAAGACTCATGTTGCTATCATGGCCGAAGTTTGGCCGATCAGGAACCTAAAATTTGGCCGATCAGGAACCTTGGCCCAATCCATCAATATGTGGGCAAAGTTTGGCCTATCGGGAACCCGATTTGCCTGTGGAAGCTTGTGGCCCTTTCGGAACCAAAGTTTGGCCCTTTCGGAACCAAAGTTTGGCCCTTTCGGAACCCAGAGGCGGTTTAAGTTAATTCATACCAACGCGTTGCAGAATCCGTAACACTACTCCGTAGGTAACATTGTAAACACTAGGAAGATTTGAGCGAAACGACAGGATTGCACTGTAATACTTATTGGTACATACTAGTTCTGCTTAGAAAAAGGATTGTTGATATGCCCCGAAACACATCCGTAACCCTTGGATCTCACTTTTCAGATTTTATTGGTGAGCAAGTGCAAACTGGCCGTTATGGGTCTGCCAGTGATGTTGTGCGGGCAGGGTTGAGGCTTCTCGAAGAACACGAAACCAAAGTCCGCGCTTTGCAGGATGCGCTAATTGCTGGGGAACAGTCAGGGACACCGCGTACTTTCGACAGTGAGGCCTTCTTGAACCGTATGCACGCGGTCAAACATGCAGGGTAAATCCTACGCGCTTTCGCCACTGGTTGAAATCGACCTTGAAGACATCTGGCTTTACACGTTTCAGAACTGGTCACTTGCACAGGCTGACAGCTACCACCGCGATTTGGTTGCGGCGTTCGAGGGGTTGGCATCTGGCACCAAAAGAGGCCGAGACGTTGATGTGCGCCCCGATTATCTCAAATGCCCTGTTGGATCGCATATGATTTATTTCCGCGACCGTGACGACCAGATCGAGGTGATCCGTGTGCTGCACCAGCGACAGGACGCAACTCTCAATCTCTGATAGTCACGCTGGCCGGACTGATTTTCACTGATCCGGTCTGTTGATCCAGATTGCGCAGTAGCTGGACCCATTGTCCTGTTCGACCACCTGTCCGCCTGCGGTGCCACAATAGATGCTTGGGAACTGCCCGAACTCGCGGGCGTCACCGCGTCCGGCAATCCACGCCATCGCCAGCGCCCCGATAACGGCCCCTGTGGCGAGCATGGAGGCCAACCACACCCAGAACCCGCCGAACCAGCGCCATGCCTCTCTGCGGGCCTCTCCGGCGGCCTGTGAGAGCTTTGCGCGTTCATTGTCGAGGTCATGCCGGATTCCGGCCATGGCGCTCTCAGCGGCCTTCGTTGCGGCCTGTGTGGCGCTGCGGGCCATCTGGTCGCGATCAGTTTCCAAAGCGCCCTGAATTTCCCCCGGTGCATCCTCAGCCGCCTTCGCCATTTTCAGGACTGCTGCCGTCACGATCTGGTTCAGCTTTTTTGCTTCATCCTTGTCGAGACTGGTGCGGGCAATGTGTTCGATGCTGCGGCGAAGCGCGGTCAGTTCCTCGACCAGCTCCTGAAACGGATCCTTGCTCATGTCTGATCCGCCTTTGCCGCGACCTGATCGAGATCTTCCAGCAGCCCGACCAGTTCTTTCTGATCGACTTCACGGGTGGCGTTTTTGCGCAGGGTTGAAGCCATCCAGCGTGCAATCTTCGGATCGTTCAAAGCCGCATTGGTCACGATGGCCCCGACGATGATCTTGCGCCGGGTTTCACTGGCTTTCTGGCGGGTTTTGAGGCGGGCGAGCTTGGCCTGCGTTGNNGCAATCTGCTGATCTATTGTCCGCGCCATTCNGGNCCCCTTTGCNACTGNCTTAAGTTGCTTTTAGGCTGACAGNNGATGTAGAGAGCAAGACACGAAGTGCCCACTTATACAAACGCTGCGCGTTTGTGTGGGTAGGGGAGACTGGCGTTTCCCCTTAACCCCTAAGCAAAGTGCAGCTCCTGAATGGCGATCTATCATTTACGCGCAACGATGATTTCCCGCTCTCAGGGCCGCAGCGCCACGGCGGCTGCCGCCTACCGCGTGGCCGAGCGAATCGAAGATCGCCGCACCGGGCTTACCTTCGATTACGCGGCACGGGGCGGTGTCGATCACACCGAAATCCTCGCGCCGGACCCTGCGCCGGATTGGGTCCGTGACCGATCCGAGCTGTGGAACCGCGTCGAGGAATCCGAGACCCGCAAGAACAGCCAGGTCGCCCNCGAGGTNCGCGTGGCCCTGCCCGACGAGCTGACCCATGCGCAGCGGGTCGCCCTGGTCCGCGACTACGCACAGGCGCAGTTCGTGGACCGTGGCATGGTGGCTGATATCGCCCTTCACGCGCCGGGACGGACCGGCGACGAGCGCAACCATCACGCCCACATTCTGCTGACCACCCGCGAGATCGACGCCGAGGGCAGCGTGCCCGGCGGGGGCTTCACCACCAAGAACCGTGACTGGAACAAGGTCGAGGTTCTTGAGGGCTGGCGCGAGGCGTGGGCGCGGGACAGTAACGCCGCGCTTGAACGCGCCGGCATCGAGGACCGCGTGGATCACCGGACCCTCGTGGCGCAGCGCGACGAGGCGCTTGAGCTGGCGTCGGCGGCGCGAGAGCGCGGCGACGAGGGCGCGGAGCTGCATGAAACGGTGCGGGCCATGTCGCTGGACCGCCCACCCTTGCCGCAGCTTTCCCTTGGCGCGTGGCAGCTCAAGGAGCGCGGGGTCGAGGTTGCCGCCGTGCGCGTCTGGCATGAGGTCAAGGACCGTGCCGCCGAGGTCAGACAAGTGGTGCAGGAGCTGACCGGACAGGTGCGCGATTGGCTGGACCGTGCGGCAGAGCGCGTCATGGACCGTCTGGAACCTGCGAGGTTTGCGGGTTCAGGACAGTCCGAGCTGGCGCTTGCCGGGGGCCGTGACGGCCGAGAGGAAGAACCTGACCGGTCCGACCGGAGCGACCTTGGGGTCGAGTCCGGCTGAGGGCGGAATCGTATCATAAGGTTTTTTCGCGGTGCCGCTTCATGATTTCGAGGACTGTGTTTTTGTTGATGCCGAGATCACGTGCAATCCAGCGATAAGATCGGCCGTCTGTCACGGACTGAATAACCTTTGGTGCGAGCTTGTCGGATTTTGGGCGCTGTCCTAGTTGGCGGCCAAGCTTTTTGCCACGGGCGCGGGCGGCGGCCAATCCGGATTTTACTCGTTCGCTGAGCAGGTCACGCTCAAACTGGGCAATCCCGGCTAGCATTGTGGCCATCATCCGACCGTGGGGCGTGTCGAGCTCAAAGGTCATACCGCTCATGGCGACGACAGATACCTTCCATCCGGCCAACCTGTTCAGGGTGTCGAGCAGATCTTGTGTTGATCGACCCCACCGGGAAAGCTCGGTCACTAGAACGGCGTCGATCTGCCGGGCTTGGGCAAGGTCGATAATTTGGTTGCGGGCGGCGCGATTGGCGGCTGTGCCTGAGGCGGTTTCTTTGAAAACTTCAACGACCTCGAAATCTCCTCGCTCAGCAAAACGGGTGAGTTCGCCAATCTGGCGTTCACAGAATTGGTCAGACGTTGAGACCCGTGCGTAGATGACTGCTTTCTGTCCCAATTGAACCCTCTTGAAATTGCGGCTTGCAAGCCCTTGATTTTGCTGGCGTGAGTTTTGTCCTGAACAAACTAATGACTAACAAGGACAATTTCAAATGCCAAGACGCCAAGTTTTGACCGAACGCAGTCGCGCAGCACTTTTCGATTTACCTACAGATGAGCCTTCTTTGTTGCGGCACTACACATTGGCTGAGGATGACATCGAGCATATCCGTGCCCGACGTCTGGCACATAATCAGCTCGGGTTTGCGCTTCAGCTCTGTGCCTTCCGCTATCCGGGCCGTTTGTTGATAGCGGGCGAGACCATTCCCTTGGAGGTGGCAGAGTTTGTCGCAGCACAGATCGGAGTGAAGGGCATCGATCTGGCCGGTTATGCCGAAACCGACGTGACGCGGCGACGGCATTTGGTCGATCTTAGATCCATCTACGGCTACAAGATGTTTACCGGGCGCGGGGCACGTGATCTGAAAGACTGGCTCGAAGGCCGAGCTGAGGAAGCACGGTCCAACGAAGATCTGGCGCGGCGTTTTGTAGAAGAATGCCGACGGACCCATATTATTTTGCCTGCTGTATCCAGCATAGAGCGATTGTGCGCTGACGCGCTTGTCGAAGCTGAACGACGGATAGAGGCACGCATTGTCTGCCGATTGGACGCGAACATGCAGGCTCGGCTCGATGCATTGTTGTCGGAGGATGTTGAAGGCCGCCTCAGTCGGTTTATCTGGTTGCGCCAATTCGAGGTGGGCAAGAACTCTGCCGACATCAATCGCCTTTTGGATCGTCTGGAAATTCTACAACAGTTAGAACTTCCTTCCGACCTTTTCGACGACATTCCGCCTCATCGGATCACCCGCCTGCGTCGCCAGGGAGAGCGCTACTTCACCGATGGTCTGAGGGACATCACCAGCAACCGGCGTTTGGCCATTCTTGCCGTCTGTGTCTTCGAATGGAAGGCGACCATCGCCGATGCGATTGTGGAGACCCATGATAGGATCGTCGGTAAAACTTGGCGAGATGCCAAGAGGCTGTGCGATGCCCGGTTTGCGGACTCAAAGACGGCATTGCAAACCACCATGCGGGGTTTCTCCAACTTGGGCGCAGCGCTGATTGAAGTGAACGGCGATGGTGCGCCCCTCGAAGATGCTATTGTTTCTATCGGCGGCTGGAATGTCCTTGAGCAGCTTGTCGCCACGGCAGCGCAGTTAACCGACACAATGGCGGCCGAGCCCTTAGCCCATGTATCCCAAGGCTTTTATCGCTTCAGACGCTATGCTCCGCGTATGATAAGGGCGCTGGACATAAAGGCCGCACCCATTTCTGAGCCGTTGATTGAAGCGGCGCAGATCATTGGGGATGGTAAGAGCAATTCAGATCACCCAACGACATTCTTGCGGCGCAATTCCAAATGGCACCGCCACCTTCAGGCTCAGGATGCCGGGGATCACAAACTATGGGAAGTCGCCGTCCTTTCTCACATGCGCGATGCCTTTAGGTCAGGTGATATCTGGTTGCCACAATCGCGGCGGTACGGCGATCTCAAGCAAGCCTTGGTCCCGCTGGCTGCCGCGCAAAATACACCACGCCTAAATGTTCCCTTTGAGCCGATGGAATGGCTTGAAGATCGCAAGGCGCGGATGACGGACGGTCTGAACAGGCTGACCAAAGCAGCCAGACACGGTGCCATACCGGGCGGTTCAATCGAAAATGGAACTCTCAAACTCGACCGACTGTCAGCGGATGTTCCGGCAGAGGCGGATCAGCTCGTCCTCGATCTCTACCGCCGCCTTCCTGATGTGCGCATCACTGACATACTGCTCGAAGTTGACCAGGTCACGAACTTCACCGATGCCTTCACGCATCTTCGAACCGGCGTCCCATGTGCCGACAAAATTGGATTGTTGAACGTCCTGCTCGGGGAAGGTCTCAACCTTGGTCTGAGCAAAATGGCAGAGGCCTCCAATACCCATGAGTACTTCCAACTTTCGCGCTTGTCGCGATGGCATATCGAGAGCGACGCCATCAATCGTGCATTGGCCATGGTGGTCGAGGCGCAGTCAGCATTACCGATGGCACGGTTCTGGGGCGCAGGCGTCACTGCTTCCAGTGACGGTCAATTCTTCCCAACAACCCGCCAAGGGGAGGCCATGAATCTCATCAATGCGAAATACGGCAACGATCCGGGGTTGAAGGCTTACACCCATGTCTCGGATCAATTCAGCCCCTTTGCAACACAGGACATCCCAGCGACAGTCAGCGAAGCTCCCTATATTCTCGACGGTCTTTTGATGAACCCGACAGGTAGAAAAATCCGGGAGCAATATGCGGATACTGGCGGCTTCACGGATCACGTTTTTGCTGTGACTTCACTTCTGGCCTATCGGTTCATCCCGCGCATTCGCGATCTGCCGTCCAAACGTCTGTATGTCTTCGATCCAGCATCTACACCGAAAGAACTGAAGGGATTGATCGGTGGCAAGATCAGAGAAAACACGATCATTGAGAACTGGTCGGATATCCTAAGAAGTGCGGCCACCATGGTCGCAGGCATCATGCCACCCAGTCAGCTCCTGCGAAAGTTTGCGTCCTATCCCCGCCAGCACGAATTGGCTGTGGCCCTTCGGGAAATAGGCCGCATCGAGCGCACGCTCTTCATCATTGACTGGTTACTTGATGCCGACATGCAGCGGCGCGCCCAGATTGGCCTGAACAAAGGCGAGGCGCATCATGCTTTGAAAAACGCTCTCCGCATCGGACGCCAAGGCGAAATCCGTGACCGAACCGCCGAGGGACAGCACTACCGTATGGCAGGTCTCAATCTGCTCGCCGCAATCATTATCTATTGGAACACTGACCACCTTGGACGCGCCGTGGCGGCCCGAAAACACGCAGGTCTCGATAGTCCGCATGAGCTTCTGTCGCATATCTCACCCCTCGGATGGGCGCATATCTTGCTCACAGGCGAATACAGGTGGCCAAAATCGTGATCAAAAGAGCTTATGATACGATTCCGCCCCCAGCCGGAGTCGACCCCACCTTGCCACGCGGTTGCGCGACGCATGGGAGGCGCGGCAGGGCCGTGAAAAGGAACAGCACGTTGATGCGCCGGAGCGGGAGACATCGCAGGCTTCGCAGGATTTGGCGGCACGTCTGCGCGAAGCGGCGGAGGGGATCGACCCGGATGCTCTAGCGGATCGCGCAGCCGCGTTGCGCGAGGGCCGTGAGGCCGAGGAACGGCATCAGGCGCAGGAGGTCGCGCGCGAACAGGAGCGGGTGAAAGAGCTGGAGCGCCAGCAGGAGATTGAGCGGGAAGCGTATCGCGACCGAGGGCATGACATCGAGCGGTAAGGGCAAATTGCTTGTAGGTGCCACAGTAACCGATGCTGAGAACGTGTTGCTGGTGGTCGAGCAGATCAGAGCAGGTGCGCGTTTTGTGCCAAATCGCAGCGGAACTGAACGCGGGGGGATCAAAACCGCACGAGGCAGCAAGTGGTATGCGACTACGGTTCAGAATACTCTTATGGCGGAAAATGAGACTTAAGGTGCGCACCTTTGCAGCACGACACGTAGTTAATGGGGTGGTACAAATACGCTACTGGGGAATTTAGAAATGTACGCATTACGGTTTCTAAGGTCGATATGCCGACAACGGAGGTGCAGCGAATAAAATACCACCGACATATCGCGCCCCCGCGCTCGTCAGATGCGAACCGTCATGTGAGATCAGCTCGCCATTGGGAGTGAACAACGGGCACCCGCTCGAGCACAAAAGGGCCAGCGTATCAACAAAAATGCCGTACGGTAGAACCTCCCTGAGTATCTGTGTCGTCTCAGTATCTTTGACGGGAGGTTCTACCCTTGTTGCAGCCGGATCGTCGAGTTGCATTGCCTTCCGTCTAGACATGAACCTTTTGCTACCTATTACGAAAACTTTTTGCTCTGTATCAAGTCCGAGATTTTGCAATACCGCCGCCATTCGCCTTGCGCTCCAATCTCGCCAACTGAACGCAAAGATCACGACGTCCGCGTTTTTGATCATTTCTTGATGGGTCTTAGTCAACTGGTTCTTCGAGCAACGTGTTCTATCTTTGTCCTTAATCCATAAGCGTGTTTCATCCCATGAAAAACCGAAGTTCAACTGGCAACGTGCTTCGATATAAATTGTGCTGATTGAATGATCAGCGAATGCCTCATTTTCTAGAACCATGTTGTAAAAATCCTGGCTAAAGCTATCACCAACCAGCACAAGATTTGGCTGGATGCTGGAAAGAGGCGTATTCAAAACTGTAGCGTGTCTGTCTTTAACATAATTCCCATATTCCCCGGGACTTTTCACAATCCAAGAACGCATATTCTCCGGAAAACGTTGTACAAAACCTTGTGTCATCAGAAAAACAACTGCTAAACTTACAAGGGCCGCTGCTCCGAATGATGACTGAAGCAGAATTTGGCGGGCGTTAAAGCGGCCTCTCTGCCGAAAGGGCCGCTCAACAAAACGCCAGCTGGCCCAAGCCAAAACCAAGGATAAAACTGCCAAACCAATCATCAACTGATCTTCAGGACTTTCGTCGGATGCTGTGATGCGCGCAAAAGCAAATAGTGGTTGGTGCCAAAGATAAGCCGAATAGCTAATCAATCCTATAAAGACCGCTGGGCGTAAAGAGAGGATCCGACCCACCAAGGTTAGTTCAGAAGCGCCAATCAGAATCCCAACCGTTCCCAGCACAGGAACTAGCGCCCAGAAAGACGGGAAGGGGGTGCCCTCATCAAAAAATAGAATTGAATAAAGAATAGCTAAGAGGCCAACTATACCTATAACTTCCCCAGTAGCGCGATTGACCGCCCCGCGCCGCGACAGGTAAATTGAGGTGAGCGAACCAGCCAGTAATTCCCAGCCTCTCGTAGGAAGTAGGTAGAATGCTGTGGACGGTGAGCGGTGCACCATCACCTCTGCCAACACCAAAGATGATAGCGTGATAACCACCATTGCAGGAACCAGCCCACGACGCCAATAATTCCAGAAAAACCACAGGGCTATCGGAAAAAGGATGTAGAATTGTTCTTCAACAGAAAGGCTCCAAGTATGCAAAAGTGGAAGTCTTTCGGCTGCTGTCGCAAAATAGTTAGCTTCGTCCCAAAAAAAGATATTCGAGATAAACGCAATCACAGCGATCATAGATCGCCCAAAATCTCGCAACTCGTACGGCAACATGAAAGTTGTAGCGAGTACCGCTGTTACAGCCATTACGAAAAATAACGCGGGCAAAATACGTCGTGCTCGGCGTTCATAGAATTTCAGGATAGAAAACTTACCAGCTTCAAGCTCTCGCATCAGAATGCCGGTAATCAGAAAGCCCGATATGACGAAAAAAATGTCCACGCCGACATATCCGCCTGGCATCCAATGCAACCCGGTGTGAAAGAGGATCACTGGCAGCACAGCGACCGCGCGCAAACCGTCGATTTCACTGCGGTAGGATAGTCCTGGAGAATTCATGAATTCTTCTAAGTCCTTCGAAATTTTTAACTAAAAATACAGTATTATCCAGCAGGACCCAAGTAGAACGACAGCTCTTTTACGATGCCGCAACTTTGCGCATTGTTCAAGTAACTCAGGCACAACGTGCAAATATCTGAACATCCAGAGTTCAGACTGAACGCTATTTTTGAGTCTTTTCCACCTGTTTTGTTCTGTGTTCGGACCAGCTCGATTTTAGGAAAGACAGCAGAGCAGGTCGATGCAGTCGTCGCAAAAGAGCGCTATAAACAGCCCTTGCGCATAGCCCTCTGCAATGGTTTTAGAGGCACCCCAGACGCCCCCTATAGCGCATTTGCAGCCCGTGGGATCACTTTTTCCGCACACCGGATCTTCCCTGCTGTAGTGGTTTTCATGTAAACTGGTTCTACCGGACATTCAGAACCGAACCCGACCACCGATAATAAGCAGGAAAAACTATGGCAAAACTATCTCTCAACAAGGCGGCTAAAGAGGCGGGCGTTGCTAAGTCTACACTTCTGCAAGCCTTAAATTCAAAGCGTATGAGCGCAGAGAAGAACGAAAAAGGGCATTGGGAAATCGAAACATCGGAGCTTTTTAGGGTGTTCCCTAAAACTGGTTCTACCGCACGCACAGAACCGAAGCCTACCTCTCATGCAGAACCATCAAAAAACAACCAAAACAGTGCTTTGGAAGTCGAAGTTAAGATGCTTCGTGAGAAGATCGAGGATGCCAACCTTGAACGAGAGCGTGAAAGGGAACAGGCAAGCGAGCAGATCGAAAGCTTGCGCGGGCAGATCGAACGCCAGAGCGCCGATCACAGGCAGGCACTGGCGGCAATCACGGACCAACGTCCGCAACATACGGCAGAGCCGCCCAGACGGTTTTTTGGATTGCTGAAGGGGTAGGGTAAATCTAGGCGTCCGGCTTAGCGAAGTTTTTCCTGTTTCGTACAATAGCCGACAAAAGCCGCACCCGCATTTTTTGGAGCATTTCCATTGGCGGCTTCTTCATTGGCATATGCCAACCATTTGCTTTGTAGAGCATGGTAATCCCAGCCTTTTGCACGCGCAATTTCGCGGCCTTTTTCATCTGCCCAATCAGGTATTCTGATTGAAGCGGATAGGGCGGTAGGGTGTGCTTTGCGAGGTCTGACGACTACCAAATCGTCCGATGTTAGTTCAAAGCTGTAGAAGGGTGTCACGTCCGCTTTGATGATTTCTCGAAGGTTGAGGCGGAAGCGCTTT
>PCCY01000007.1 GCA_002731875.1 Roseobacter sp.
TCGACCATGCCCTGTTCGATCACCGGCGCACCCGCGTGGACCTTGACGCCCGAGGGGCGGAAGTTTTCGTACCAACGCTGCGACGCGATCGCCATCGCCTTGAGGCCGACGATATCTTTCGGGCGCCCCGGCATATGCACCTCTCCGGCAGAGATCAGTGTGGTCACGCCGCCGTGCAGGGTCGAATCGATCCACCCCAATTGTTGCTGGCGCGGCGTATAGTCTCCGACGACCGGGTGAACATGACTGTCGATCAATCCGGGCGCAAGGGTGGCGCCATGGGCGTCAACTTCGGTTGCGGCCGCTTCGCAATCGAGATCTTTTTCATATCCCCAAGCGCTGATCTTGCCATTGATGGCGATCACGCAGTCACCATCGAAAATCGGCTCCTCCATCTTGCCGGACAGGATCATACCAATGTTTCGGATGACAAGTTTAGCTGAGGTGTCTGACATCGGTCCGCCTTTCAAGCAGCATGGTTTCATTTGAACGCTAACATAAAAATTGGCTGGATCAAGACGAAATGCTTGACTAAATGTCGTTAGTGTACAAATGATATTGCATGATAATTAATTTCATGAGGTCGAACATGGATGCCGCGCCGATGTTGCAGGATGCCGAAATCGGGTTCCCCATTCCCCCCGGTGTATATGCCGAGACTGTGACCGAGGTTCAGCACTACAGTGATAGTCTGTTCAGGTTTCGCGTCACCCGCGACCCGGCATTTCGCTTTCGGTCCGGCGAATTCGTGATGATCGGTCTACCCAATGCGGACAGACCGGTGTTCAGGGCGTATTCGATCGCCTCACCGTCTTGGGATGAACAGATCGAGTTTTATTCGATCAAGGTGCCTGACGGGCCTTTGACCAGATATCTGCAACGGCTCAGGGTCGGCGATACGGTGCTGATGCGCCGCAAGCCCACCGGCACGCTTGTCAATGACGCGCTGTTGCCCGGCAAGCGGTTGTGGATGTTTGCCACCGGTACCGGCATCGCCCCGTTTGCGTCGATCATCCGGGACCCGGAAACCTACGAGAAATTCGATGAAATGATTGTGTGCCACACCTGCCGAACCTCTCAAGAGCTGACGTTCGGGCGTAATCTGCTGAACGACCTCAAGAATGATCCCCTGGTTGGAGAACTCAGCCCACGACTGACGCTTTACGACACGCTTACCCGCGAAGATTGGCCGCGTGTGGGGCGGCAGACCGATCTGATGGCGTCGGGGAAGATGTTCAGCGACCTGGGGGTGCCGCCGATTGATCCCGATACCGACCGTGCGATGATTTGCGGGTCGATGGCCATGTTGAACGACACCAAGGCCGCGCTTGAAAGCTTTGGTCTGGAAGAAGGTGCCAATAGTCGTCCTGCCACTTTTGTAGTCGAAAAAGCGTTCGTGGGCTGACTCGTGTCGATTTGATTTGACAGAACCGCTTTTGTCTAATTTCTATTAGTATACCAACAAGTTCAAACCCGGATGGGAAGCGCAGCCATGAGCTATATCACCGCGACGACACTTGAGGATGCACTGAACACGCTGGCGGCCGGGCCGGCGTCGGTTATCGCGGGTGGTACTGACTGGTTCCCGGCGCAGGCCGACAGGCAATTTCGCGGCACCTTGCTGGATATCTCACGTCTGTCGGAACTGCGCGGCATAACCCGCACCGACAACGGGTGGACAATCGGCGCGGCGACCACCTGGACGGATATCGTGAACGCCGAGCTTCCCGCGGCGTTCAACGGGCTGAAACAGGCCGCCCGCGAAGTCGGGTCTGTCCAGATACAGAATGTCGGTACGGTTGCGGGCAACCTGTGCAATGCTTCGCCTGCCGCCGATGGGGTGCCGCCTTTGCTGACGCTTGGGGCCGAGGTCGAACTGGCCACCGCCCGGATGACGCGGCGGCTGCCTCTGGGCGAATTCTTGCTCGGGGTACGCAGAACCGACCGCGCCGAAGATGAACTGGTGACGGCAATACATATACCTGCGATCTCCCCGAACAGCCGGGGCAGTTTCCTTAAGCTTGGGGCGCGCAAGTATCTGGTCATCTCAATCTGCATGGTCGCCGTCTTGGCCACGGTCGAGCAGGAAAAGCTGTCTGAGATCGCAATAGCAATCGGTGCGGCGTCGCCCGTGGCCCTGCGGCTGACGGCACTCGAAGACCACCTGCGCAATCGGCCTGTCACCGGCATGATGCGCCACGTGACCGCCGACATGATCGCCGGTCTGTCACCGATTGCCGATATCCGTGCCAGTGCCGAATACCGCGATGCAGCCAGCGCCGAGGTGATCCGCCGCGCCCTGTCTCTTGCTCTGGAAGGGAACGCCTGATGGATCAACGCACCGCCACGACCCCCACTTCATTCACCCTGAACGGCACGATATCTCAGGTTGACGTCGCCGCGGGCGAGCGTTTGTCTTATTCCTTGCGCGAACGCTTGGGGCACCGGGATGTAAAGATCGGCTGCAACGCGGGCGACTGCGGGGCCTGTTCCATCCTGGTTGACGGTGCCCCGGTTTGCGCGTGCCTGATGCCAACGCAACAAGCTGCGGGACGGTCGGTTGAAACCCTGTCCGGTCTGGTCAAGGCAGACAGCGATGCCCAAGCCTTGATGGAAAGTTTTCAACATCACCAAGCCGCGCAATGCGGAATTTGTACGCCGGGGATGATGGTGTCGGCGGTGGCGCTGCTGCGCAAAACGCCGCAACCTGATCAAACGCAGGTCCAAGACGCGCTTGGGGGTGTGCTATGTCGCTGTACCGGCTATCGCAAGATCATTGATGCCGTGGTCGGTGCGCATACCGCGGATGAACTGATCGAGGCACCGCAAGATCTGGGGCAGCATACGCGTCGGCTGGATGGCCGTCCCAAGGTCGACGGAACGGAAAAGTTTGGTGATGACGTGGCACCCGTCGATGCACTGGTCGCGCGGGTGATAAGATCGCCCCACGCCTCGGCATCGTTCACATTGGGCGATATTTCACAGTGGCAGGCGACCCTGCCGGGCGTTGCCGCCGTGCTGACGGCCCAGGACGTGCCGGGACGCAATGCCTTTGGCGTGATCCCGGGGTTCATCGACCAACCGGTTTTCGCTGTCAGCCATGTGCGGTTCCGCGGCGAGGCTGTCGCCTGTGTGGTGGGCGACGCCGATGCGGTAAATGCCATCGACATGTCCAGCTTTCCGATCGAATGGAGTGTTCAACCGGCATTGTCCGACATCGACGAAGCGCTGGAACCGAATGCGCCACAGTTGTTTGACGACCGACCCGGCAATATCATGTGCGGTGGTTTCGTGCAGTGCGGCGACGCCGACGCCGCGCTGAAAAACGCGGATTTCACTGTCGAAGCGGTGCACAAAACCAGCTTCGTGGAACATGGCTATATCGAACCCGAGGCAGGGTTTGCCGAAGTCGTGCAGGGCCGCCTTCATGTGCACGCCTGCACCCAAGCCCCGGCGATGGACCGCGAGGCACTGGCATATATTCTGGACCTTCCGCCTGCTGATATCCGTATCGTTCCGACTGCCGTCGGCGGCGGGTTCGGATCAAAAATAGACCTTTCCCTGCAGCCGTTCATTGCCTTGGCCGCGCTGAAAACCGGCAAACCGGTGCGCATGACCTACAGCCGTAACGAAACCATGCAATCGACGACCAAACGCCACCCGGCCCAGATCAGGATCACGGTTGGCGCAAACGCCGACGGGACCTTGTCGGGGCTGCGGTTCGATGGTGATTTCAACACAGGTGCCTATGCGAGCTGGGGACCGACAGTGGCCAACCGTGTGCCGGTTCACGCGTCTGGCCCGTATTACGTTCCCGATTACCGTGCCCAAAGCCGCGCCGTGCACACGCATTGCCCGCCGTCGGGGGCCTTTCGCGGGTTCGGGGTACCGCAATCTGCAATTGCACAGGAAACCGCCTTTGACCTGCTGGCGGAAAAGCTGGGTATGGACGCGTTGGAGTTTCGCGTAAAGAACGCTCTTGGCGACTGGGTGCGCACCGTCTGCGGACAGGTGTTTTCCCAAGGAGTCGGGATCAGGCAGTGCCTCGAGGCTCTGCGCCCCGCGTGGAACGCGGCCAAGGCTGAATGCGCAGCGTTCAATGACCAAAACAGCGCGGTGAAACGCGGGGTCGGGCTAGCAAGCGCGTGGTATGGCTGCGGCAACACGTCGTTGCCCAACCCGTCAACCATCAAGGCAGGTCTGCGACGGGACGGCACAATCGTGCTGCACCAAGGGGCGATGGATATCGGGCAAGGGTCCAACACGGTGATCCCGCAGATCTTTGCCAAGGCGCTTGGGGTGCCAGTATCCGACATTACCGTAGTGGGGGCCGACACCGATATCACCCCGGACGCCGGCAAAACCTCCGCCTCGCGGCAGACCTTTGTGTCGGGCAACGCCGCACTCAGGGCAGGCGAGGCGCTTCGTGCCGATATCCTGCGTCAGGTCAATGCGGGGCCGACCGCGCAAATCATCGCAAAGGATCACCGGATTAACGTCAGTGACGGCCCCCACAGCCAAACCCTGGATCTAGAGCGTCTTTCGCCAGATGATCAAGGATATGTTCTGATGGCACAGGAAACCTATGACCCGCCGGTCAAGCCGCTGGACGAAAACGGGCAAGGCGAACCCTATGCGCAATTTGGTTATGCAGCACAGCTTGCGGTTGTCGAAGTCGATATAGCCTTGGGCCTGTGTAAGCCGTTGCGTTTCGTGGCGGCGCATGACGTCGGGCGCGCGATCAACCCGCTTTTGGTCGAAGGACAGGTGCAGGGCGGCATTGCCCAAGGGTTGGGCATGGCGCTGATGGAGGAATACATACCCGGACGCACCGAAAACCTGCACGATTATCTTATCCCCACCATCGGTGACATCCCACCCATTGAAACCCTGATACTGGAAATAGCGGATGCACACGGCCCCTATGGTGCCAAGGGATTGGGCGAACACGTGTTGATCCCCACGGCACCTGCGATATTCAACGCGATATATCACGCCACCGGTGCGCGTATCACCCACACTCCGGCCACCCCCACGCGCCTGCGTACAGCCCTGAAGGAGGCGGGACATGCCTGACGACCTGCGCGACCCAAAACCCGCGAAAATCCGCTGCGATGCCTGCCCGGTGATGTGCTTCATCGCCGACGGCAAATCCGGTGCCTGCGACCGCTATGCCAACCACGCGGGCGAACTGGTACGCCTTGATCCGCTGACCGTGATCCAGTCGGGGGCCAAGGCCGTCGCTTTTCTGGATCAGGGCGATAATGCGCAAGATTGGGACGGCGACGTCATTCAGGGCGGGCGCGATTTCGTCACCGCCGTAGGGGCGGGGACCACCTATCCAGATTACAAACCCGCGCCCTTCATCGTCAGCCAAGAGGTCGAGGGCGTGGATATGATCACCGTCGTGACCGAGGGCATTTTTTCGTATTGCGGGGTCAAGGTGAAGATCGACACCGACCGCCACATCGGCGACGAGCGCGCCGTGGTGCGCGTTGACGGAGAGGCGATCGGTCACGTGATGACGTCGGAATATGGCTCCAAGATGCTATCGCTGGGCGGCGTCGAACACCTGACCGGTGGGTCCAAGAAAGAAGGGCGTGCAACCTGTGACGCGCTGTTGCGGCTATGTAACCGTGAACCGGTCGAGGTGACGATTGACGGTGGTGTGACCATGGTGATCGAGGCCGGCAAGGCACCGATCATCAACGGCACACCCGAAAAGCTGATGCGTGTCGGCTGTGGCTCTGCCACCATTGGGATGTTTGCGAAACAGTGGCACGGCCATGTCGACGAGGTCGTGGTTGTCGATGACCACATCACCGGCGTCCTGAGCGAGCACGAGGCTGGAAAAGGTCTGAACATGACCCCATCGGGCATTCGCATCAACGGGCGCCGGTCGACGCCAGGGCGCTATTTTCAGGTCGCAGATCCCGGCACCGGTTGGGGCGGTACCGACGTCGAAGATCCTCTGACCATTCTGCGCGATGCCGACGCGAAACGCGCCTGGCCGGGACTGCGGCTGCTGATGATATCGACCACGGGCGAACAATGGGCATATTTCACGCTCGACGATGATCTGGTGCCTCGGCCTGCCGAAATTACCCCAGAACTGCTGACGGTGGCGGAACGCATCGCCGAAAACTGCGAACCATCGCTGTGTTCGGTGTTGTTCATGGGCGGTGCCGGTGGCAGCCTGCGCGCCGGAGTCACTGAAAACCCGGTACGGTTGACGCGGTCGGTCAAGGAATCGCTGACCCACGTGTCTTGTGGCGGGGCCGAAGCCTATGTCTGGCCTGGCGGCGGCATCACGGTGATGGTCGATGTGATGGACATGCCGACAAATTCTTTTGGATACGTTCCGACGCCCGCTCTGGTGGCCCCGATTGAATTTACCTTGCGGCGCGAAGATTACGGTGCGCTTGGCGGACATGTTCAGCATATCCAGCCCCTGGCCAAAGTTGTCACCCCGGACGTGCGCCGCGTGACCCAGACCGGGCTTCAGACCAACCCCAATGACCGGGAAAACTACGGGTGGGGGAAATCAAGGGAATGATGCCGCAGGCTTCTCTTTTAAGCGGTGACAGGCTGCATCTGTCACATGGGCCGATCGATTTGATCATCGGGTCCGACGGGGCGCGCAGTGTGGCCTTTCGCGCGGCTTTCGCAAGGTTCGAGTCTGTTTTGGACGAGCTTGCGGCAGAGTTACCGCTGCTGCGTCAACCTGTCGAACGCCGTCCGGAAGGCAAGATCGCCCGGCGCATGTATCGCGCGGCGCTGCCCTATGCGGATGGTGTCACCACGCCGATGATTGCGGTTGCGGGGGCAGTTGCGCAGGAAATTCTGGCCGCGATGACCGAAGCCACCGCATTGACCCGCGCCTATGTGAACAATGGTGGCGATATCGCATTGCACCTGACCGGGGCCGCGACATTTCGCGTGGCCATCGCGTCGCCGGACAACGGAAATCTCGGCGTTGTTGACATCGGCAGTACCGACGCCATTCGCGGGATCGCGACCAGCGGGCAACGCGGCCGCAGCCTTAGCCTGGGTATCGCGGATGCGGTGACGGTTCTGGCACGTTCGGCGTCCATGGCCGACGCCGCCGCGACGCAACTTGGCAACGCTGTGGATCTGCAAGACAACGCCAGCATAACACGCGCGCCCGCCAATGTGGTGCGCGACGATTCTGATCTGGGGTCGACAACCGTTGTCACGCATGTGGGGCGTCTTGCCCCGTCCGATGTCGCGCGGGCGCTTCGGGCAGGTGAAACGGCGGCCAACGCGCTGCGTCAAGCGTGTTTGATCGACGGCGCTGCTCTTTTCCTGCAAGGTCAGAATGCGGTTGTGGGTTTGTCCGCCACCTTGAAGTTCCAACAGAAAGCACCCGAACATGCCTGAAATCGTCATCCGCAAAATCGTCACCAGCATCGAAGAGATATTCCACGAAGGCGGCCCCCGCGCCAACACGCCGTTAAAACGCGGGGCGGTGATGGCTGTGATCCAAAACCCCTATGCAGGGTCGTATGTCGAAGACATTCAGCCATTCATGGAAGACCTCAAACCGCTTGGGGTGCAAATGGCGCACAAGCTGCTGGCTGCTCTGGGTGGCGAGGCCAAACAGGTCGAAGGTTACGGAAAGGGTGCGATCATCGGCACCGCCGGAGAGCTGGAGCATGGCGCGCTATGGCACGCACCGGGCGGCTATGCGATGCGCGACGTATTGGGCGGGGCCAAGGCGATTGTGCCGTCCACCAAAAAGGTCGGTGCGGCCGGTACCCGATTGGATGTGCCCGTTACACATGTGGATGCATCCTATGTGCGCAGCCATTTCGATTCCATCGAAGTCGGTCTGAACGACAGCCCGCGCGCTGACGAAATGGCGGTGATATTGGTGATGACCACGGGGGCACGGGTGCATAACCGGGCAGGGGGCCTGGCCGCAAAGGACATCATCGGAGAGGATGGATTGAGATGAGCGCAGAGATCCGCAAGATTGCCGTCTGGGTCGAAGAAACCCACCGTGAAATTGGCCAAACCATTTCGCCGCCCACACGTAAAGCAGTCGCCATCGCTGTGATCCAAAACCCGTTTGCGGGGTCTTATTCACAGGATCTGACCCCGCTTATGGACATCGGAGAGGAACTTGGCGGGCTTTTGGGTGATAAATGCGTTTCCGCGCTTGGCATTACCCCGGCCCAGGCCGAAAGCTACGGCAAGGCGGCGATGGTCGGGGAAGGCGGAGAGCTGGAACACGCCGCCGCCATCTTGCACCCAAAGCTTGGCGCGCCATTGCGCAAGGCCGTCGAAAAAGGGGCCGCACTGGTGCCGTCTTCGAAAAAGATGGGCGGACCGGGGCAGGTGCTTGACGTGCCTTTGGGGCACAAGGACGCCGCCTATGTGCGCAGCCATTTCGACGGGATCGAGGTACGGCTGAACGACGCGCCACGCGCGCGCGAGATACTGGTGGCCGTGGCTGTCACAGATTCCGGGCGCCCCTTGCCCCGTGTCGGCGGGCTGACCCATGAAGACGCCGTAGGCAAGGATGGTCTACGCTAAAGCCTAAAGTTTCTCGAGCAAGGCCAGCAGGCGGTCAACCTCGCGCGGGGTCAGGTTGTTTACGGTCTCGGCAGAGATCTGCTGCGCCGTCACGACGGCCTCGGCGGTCAGGCTGACGCCCGCGTCGGTCAGCGAGATTTCCAGCCGCCGCATGTCGGTTTTGGACGGGGCGCTTTGCACCAGCCCCTTTTTGCGCAAGCGGTCCACGACACCCTTGGTCGTGGCCGCATCCATGCCGACCAGACGCCCCAGATGGTTCTGGCTAATGCAAATTTCATCGCGCAACTTTGCCAATACGGCAAATTGGGTTGGCGTGATATCCGGCATCTGGCGATTGAATATTTCCAGGTGCTTTTGGTTGGCCAAACGCAGCTTGAAACCGATCTGCTCTTCGAGCGTATAGCGCGCCTCGGCGGGCGTCTTTTTCAGCGGTTCAGCCAAGTATCTATCCAGTGCATTCCAGCAGGTGATTAGTTTTTATGCAGTATCTTCCCACGGTTTTAATCTGAGGTCTACATAAGAACAGATGCAAAATATTGTTTGACAGCTAACAATTTTTTAGGCCTTCATAAGAAAGTCGAAAGCTGGGAGAGATGCAATGCCCTTCGTCAGAAACGCTTGGTATGTCGCAGGTTGGTCACGCGACTTTGGCGCAGAAATGGTTGCTTTGACAATGCTTGCCCAAAACCTCGTACTCTATCGCGCCAGTGATGGCCATATCTATGCGCTCGAAGATCGCTGCCCGCACCGGCTTCTTCCCTTGTCCAAGGGAAAGAGGATCGGCGACACGATCCAATGCGGGTATCACGGGATGACCTTTGGCACTGACGGCAGATGCGTGCGCGTGCCCGGGCAGTCCAATTTGCCCAAATCGGCGTATGTGGACAGCTTTCCCGTGCTGGAGCGGCACGGCATTGTTTTTGTCTGGATGGGAGACCCCGACAAGGCAGACCCCGAACTGGCATTCGATATGCCGGAACTGGGCCAGGATGGCTGGCACCTGCATCACGGCGACAAGCTGCACATCCGCGCGAACTACCTCAATGTCGCCGAAAACCTGGTTGATCCGGCCCATGTCAGTTTCGTCCACCCGACGACGCTTGGCAACGCGGCATCCGAAAATGTGCCCGTTCACGTGAAAACCTCGGGCGAGGTGATCGTCGCATGGCGCTGGATCAGAGATGCCGAACCTATCGGTTTTTTCAAGAAGTTCGGTGGCTTTGACGGTAACGTGGACCGCTGGCATTATTACTATCTGCATATGCCTTCGACGGCCGTGATAGATTTCGGATCCGCCGACGCCAAACTTGCGCTTCCCGAAGATCAACGCGACAACGGGGTGCGCATCTTTGCGCTGCATTTCGTCACGCCCGTGACAGAGGATTATACGATCGACCATTGGTTACACCTACGCAACACTGCCTTGGGTGATGAAAGCGCATCAGACCAGATGGATGCCATGTTTCGGGTGGCATTCGCCGAGGACAAGGCGATTTTGGAAGCCGTCCATCAAGAGGAACAGCGCCCGCAAAAGCGCAAGCCGATCAGAATTGCGATCGACAAAGCCCCGAACGTGTACCGCAAACGCATCCGAGACACGATCGAGGCCGAAGCCACCGATGATCTGGGTGAACCGGTTTCGCCGGTTTTCGTACAGCATGATTAGCCACTGACAAGAGCCGCAAAAGACGGCAGATCCTAACACGAGAGGACCACCAGATGACCAGAACGACCCTTTTCGCAACACTAGCCGGGGCTGTCGCACTTGGCCTCACCGGATTAAGTGCAGCAGCCCAGTCGGGCGAGCCTATCAAGGTAGGAGAGATCAACCACTACAAGCGCCTTGCCGCGTTTGCAGAGCCTTACAAGAAGGGCATTGAGCTTGCCCTGGAAGAGATCAACGCCGAAGGAGGCGTGATGGGCCGACCGCTGGAATTCATCTTTCGCGACGATCAGGGCGACCCCGGCGAGGCGATCAAGATCGCCGAAGAACTGATGACCAGCGAAGGCACGGTGATGATTACCGGATCCATCCTGTCCAATGTCGGTTTGGCAATTTCATCCGTGGCCGCCGAAAAGGGGTGGGTCTATCTTGCCGCCGAACCCTTGGCCGACGCCCTGACTTGGAGCCAGGGCAACCCATGGACGTTCCGTCTGCGCACCTCGACCTATATGCAGGCCGCGATGCTTGCTGAACAGGCGGCCAAGACAGATGCGGTGAAATATGCAACGATCGCGCCAAACTACGCCTACGGCAAAGATGCGGTCGCTGCGTTCAAGGAAGTGTTGACCAAACTGAAGCCGGAGGTCGAATTTGTCGGCGAACAGTGGCCCGCCTTGTTCAAGATCGACGCTGGCGCCGAGGTTCAGGCGCTGGAACGCTCCAAGCCCGATGCGATCTATAACGTGACCTTTGGTCCTGACCTGGCGAAATTTGTCCGCGAAGGCACGACGCGCGGATTGTTTGAAGGTCGTACCGTGTATGGTCTTTTGTCGGGTGAACCCGAATACCTTGAACCGCTGGCCGACGAAGCCCCCGAAGGCTGGGTCGTGACCGGATACCCCTGGTATGATTTCACCGATAAAGACGGGGCCAACAAACCTTTTGTCGATGCCTATCAGGCGAGATACAAGGAAAGCCCCAAGCTTGGGTCGCTGGTCGGTTATATGACCGCCGAAACAGTTGCCGCGGCGATAGAGAAAGCCGGATCAACCGAAAGCGATGCGATCCGCATGGCGTTTGAAGGTCTAAATGTCTCGACCCCCGTAGGAGAGATCACGTTTCGCGAAATTGACAACCAAGCGACCATGGGCGCGTTTGTAGGTAAAACCATGCTCAAGGACGGCGCAGGTGTAATGACCGACTGGACATATCTGAATGGTGCCGACTACCTGCCATCGGACGAAGAAGTGTCAAAGCTGCGTCCCGCGGAATAACCATCGTATCACTGCGGACACAGGGGTCTCTTTCCGCAGTGTTCGATCCCACCCCCGGAATATCACGAGGTGGCCATGGGCCTATTTATCGCGCAGATTCTCACTGGGCTTGCCAATGCAGGTGCGCTTTTCATGGTGGCGTCGGGCCTTTCACTGATCTTTGGAGTGACCCGCGTGGTGAACTTTGCCCATGGGTCGTTCTATATGCTGGGGGCGTATGTCGGGTATTCTCTTATGCAGGCATTGCCGGGTGTCGCGGGGTTTTGGGGCGCTATCCTGCTTGCTGGTCTGATCGTGGGCGTGATCGGGGTGATCGTTGAAATATGTGTGCTGCGCCCGGTGTACCGCGCCCCTGAACTGTTTCAACTGGTCGCCACATTCGGGGTGATCCTTGTCATTCAGGACCTGACGCTGATGATATGGGGCCCGCAAGATCTGCTTGGGCCACGCGCGCCGGGCCTCAAGGGTATTATCCGCATCATGGGCGAACCGGTGCCCCAGTACGATATCGCGCTGATCGCGATCACGCCGTTTGTGGCGATCGGGTTGTGGTATCTCATCACCAGGACGCGGGTCGGGACCTTGGTAAGGGCCGCAACCCAGGACCGCGAGATGGTCGGTGCGTTGGGGGTGAACCAGTCATGGCTGTTTACCGGCGTGTTTTTTCTCGGGTGCGCATTGGCGGGTCTGGGTGGCGCCTTGCAACTGCCCAAGGGCGGTGCCGATCTGCTGATGGATTTCAGCATTCTCGGGGCTGTGTTTGTCGTGGTGGTGATCGGGGGCATGGGGTCGCTGCCCGGTGCCTATCTTGCGGCGGTGATTATCTCGATTCTCAATGTGTTCGGCGTAACCTATGCGCCGCAATCGACATTGGTGTTGATGTTTGTAGTGATGGTGGTGGTTCTGATGATCCGTCCGTTCGGCCTGCTGGGAAAAGAGGAAGTCGCGGGCGAGCATGGGCAGACCGGCGAACCGGAACGGCCGATCAAACCTGCCGGCCCGCGCATACGTCTTCTGGTGACTACATTACTGGTGATCCTCGCGTTGCTGCCGCTCTATTCGGGCAACTTCGCGGTTGTGCTGGTTACTGACATCATGATCTTTTGCCTGTTCGCCGCATCGCTTCACTTTATGCTGGGCCAAGGCGGGTTGGTCAGCTTTGGCCATGCCGCGTTCTTTGGCGGCGGGGCATATGCCGCTGCCTTGCTGGTTACTTATGCCAGTACCCCGATGGAGCTTGCGCTGGTGCTGGCTCCGGTCAGCGCGGGGCTTGCGGCAATTGTCATCGGATGGGTTTGCCTGCGCTCAACCGGCGTCTATTTCGCGATGCTGACCCTTGCCTTTGGGCAGCTTCTGTGGAGCCTGGCTTTCCAATGGGGTGATGTGACCGGGGGCGATGACGGACTGGTCAACATCTGGCCATCGGCCTGGGCATCTGACAATACCGTGTATTATTATCTTGCCTTCACGCTGTGTGTCGGGGGGATATTGTTGTTGCGACAAGCGGCTCACGCCCCGTTTGGCTATGCGCTTCGCGCTGCGCGTGACAGTACGCGCCAAGCCGAAGCAACGGGGATAAACACCAAACGCGTCCAGTGGGTTGCCTTTACCTTTGCCGGCACCATGGCCGGACTGGCAGGCGGTTTATTCGTCTTCTCCAAAGGCAGTATCTTCCCCAATGAACTTGAAACCGCCCGAAGCTTCGATGCATTGATCGTTGTGTTTCTGGGCGGGGTAAAAACCTTGTCCGGGGGGTGGGTCGGCGGTGCATTCTTTGAGGGTGCAAAAGATTACCTGACCCGCTTTGAATACTGGCGTCTGACCTTGGGCCTGCTGATTATCTTTGTCGTGATCCTTGGCCCTGAAGGGATCGTTGGATCGCTGCGCAAAGCCGGTGAACGCATTGGCCTGCTGAAAACTCCGGAGGACGCGACATGAGCCCGATCCTCTCTGTACGAAACCTGTCGCGGAACTTCGGCGCGATCAAGGCGGTGGACGATGTCAGCTTTGACCTCGCCAAGGGGGAACTTCTGGCACTGATCGGCCCCAACGGTGCGGGTAAAAGCACCTGCTTCAACATGCTGATGGGGCAGCTTAGACCTTCGTCCGGTACGGTGCAGTTGATGGGTAAAAACATAGCAGGGATGCAGCCGCGTAAGATCTGGCGCATGGGGGTGGGGCGCACGTTCCAGATTACCGCCACCTATGTGTCGATGACCGTGGTCGAAAATGTCCAGATGGCGCTGATCTCACATCACCGACGGCTGTATTCACTGACCAGCTTTGCCCACAAACTTTATCGCGACAAGGCGCTGGCGCTGCTCGAGACTGTCGGGATGGCGGATCAGGCAGACCGTCATTGTGCGGTTTTGGCCTATGGCGACCTCAAGCGGCTGGAACTGGCGGTTGCCCTTGCGCATGATCCTGTGTTGCTACTTATGGATGAACCCACCGCCGGAATGGCCCCGCGCGAACGGATCGCGCTCATGCAGCTTACCGCCGATATTCTTGCGCAGCGCGGCATCAGCGTTTTGTTCACCGAACATGACATGGATGTGGTGTTTGCCCATTCGCACCGGATCATGGTGTTGAACCGGGGCCAGTTGATCGCCGAAGGTACCGTAGACGAAATTCGCAACAACCGTCAGGTGCAAGAGGTCTATCTTGGCGGCGGTACCCTGTTCAAAGCCGCCGAGGATGATGCACATGCTTGAGTTGAAGGGCGTTAATTCATTCTATGGCAAGGCGCATGTGCTGAACGACCTGAACTTTAGTGTCGATCGCGGGCGGGTGGTTGCGCTGTTGGGGCGCAACGGCGCTGGCAAAACGACAACGATGAAATCGATCATGCAATTGGTGCGCCCGCGTACCGGGACCGTGACCTATCAGGGGCAGGATATCACCGGCTGGTCCAGTCACCGCGTCGCGCGCAATGGTTTGGGCTATGTCCCCGAAGAGCGGCGGATATTCACACAGCTGACTGTTGCAGAAAATTTGGAAGTCGGGCGACAGCCGCCTCGGGAGGGATGCACCACCTGGACCGAAGACATGGTGTTTGATCTGTTTCCAAACCTAGCCGAGCGGCGCCAGAACTATGGTAAGGCCTTGTCCGGCGGGGAACAGCAGATGCTGACCATCGCGCGCACGTTGATGGGAAATCCGGCATTTATCCTGCTGGATGAACCGTCAGAAGGGATTGCTCCGGTCATCGTAGAGCAAATGGCGCGCGCGATTTTGCAGCTCAAGCAGGATGGGCTCACTGTCTTGCTGTCTGAACAAAATCTGCATTTTGCCCAAGCCGTAGCCGACGGCGTCGTGATCATCGAACACGGCACTCAGCAATTCGTAGGGAGCCTGGCAGACCTGCAAGCTCATCCCGATATCCGCGATCAACACCTGTCGATTTAATTGCTGAGCTATGGTTGTCGGATAAAAACCCAAGGCTCGGCGATCCGGAAACACTCAATTGGCGTTTGCCGAAATCCGAAAATGTGGCCGTTGACCTTCTGAATGGCCCCAAACGTCTATCCCTAACGGCGGATACCGCGCCTTGCCGACGTTCCAACGCTGCTGCCCGCAAAGCGGAAACACACCGATGCGCCCCCGGCCCGTGCATTGCGGGGATGCGGAACTGCATCGGTTCGGGCACTTACCGTCATTCGACGTCGAGCGAACGCAGCCAGGCTGCGAAGCTTTCTTCACTCAGCTGGTCTGATGCCAGATCCTCCATCATCCTGACCCCGACTTTAGGATCGGGGCGTATTTCAATGCCGTTGAGCCGCAGAAAGGTAAACGCAGTCACAAAGGCGGTGCGCTTGTTTCCATCAATAAAGGCATGGGCCTTTGCAACGCCGAATGCATACGCTGCCGCAAGTGCATGAACATCCGGATTGCCGTACCCGGCCCGGTTCAGAGGTCGCGCACAGGCCGCTTCCAAAAGCGACGGATCACGGGTGCCCGGTGCGCCGCCGTGTCGGGAAATCTGGCGGTCATGGATGACATGCAATGCGGGCAGCGGCATCCAGACCCATCGGGTCATGCAAGTGCCTGAAGCAGGTCGCGGTTTTCATCCATGACAGCCTCGGCTGCGGCAAGAGCAGCCTGGAGTTCGGGGTTTTGGGTCATCAGTTTCAACCCACCGTCGTCAGTGCGCACCGCATAAAGCGTATCGCCTTCCTTGGCGTCCAGCAGGGCAAGCATCTCGGCGCTCAGGGTCACCACAGCGGAATTACCTACTTTGCGTATTTTGGATTCAATCATGGTGCTCTCCTTGGTGTATACAAATGTATATACTCTGACCGCTCATTTTGTCAACTTTGGCGTGGTGATCCAAGCAGTCTGTCTGTGGATCAGGTTTCCGGCTGGCTCGTAAAGGGTTGAGGAACCGCCGGCGAAACCCGGCATCACCGCATCCCGCCAAACTGCCAGTCCTTGGACCGGAAGGATCAGGCGTACGTCTGCCGACGGTATCAGCCCCCGAAAGTGGGTCCAGACATGTCGATCGGTCATTTCCCCCCGATGTTAATGGGTTTCAAGGCCAACCAGAAATATACCGATCACCAGGCAGGCCACACCAGCGATGCCAAAGATACCGATATCTTGCTTGAATACGGTAATTCCGACAACAACGGACCCGACAGACCCGATGCCGGTCCAGATCGGGTACGCAACACCTAAAGGCAAGGAACGCATCGACCAATACAAAGCCCCAAGGCTGGCGAGCATCATAGCCGCTGTCGCAACGACTATGCCAAGTCTGAAGCCTCCGGAAAGCGACTTTAGACCGGCAGCCCATCCTGTTTCCAACAGACCTGCTATGAAAAGTGCAATCCACGCCATTTCGACCTCCAAAGTATCGGGTCGTCCCGGCAAGCCCATATCTGGTCAGGTCGTCCTGACCGGGCGTTTCATAACTCCAACCGCTTTGTCCGCAAAGGCACAACGGGGCGGAAGCGATTGTTACGTACTATAAAGTGCATAACAGCAAGATCCGATCAAGACGCTTACTCCAACAAATTTACGGCACATGAACGAACAGCCGCTCAGCCTCCCATTAGCGCCGCATCAAATGGATACCGGGTCAGGTTCTCGTAACCGTCTTCTGTAATGAGCACCTGGTCTTCAAGCTTGATGGTGAACTTTCCACCAACGGCACCCACGGCCGCTTCGACGCACAGTACCATGCCCGCCTCGAGAGGGTGATCAAATGCGCCTGCGTCGGCCTGGTCAGGATAGGCAACCAACGGCCATTCATCGCACAGGCCCACGCCGTGCATCAGACATCCATATTTCTGCGCCTGGAACTGATCGTCCAGGGTGTGGCAGTTCGCAGTCAGTTCGGGGACCGTCACACCGGGGCGCAGCATTTCCATATTGGTCGTGATGTGTTCGAGAGCGTGTTGCATCGCATAGATCATATCGGCCGGCGGTTTTTGGTCGCCAATCCACCACGAACGAGAGATGTCGATGCAAATGCCATAGCTCCCAATAAGGTCTGTGTCGAACGAGATGATTTCGTTTTGCTGACATATCCGGGGGCCACATTCCTGAAACCATGGGTTGGTGCGTTGTCCCGATGAAAGCAGCCTCGTTTCGATCCATTCGCCACCGCGTTTGATGTTCTCTGCGTGCATGACCGCCCAAATGTCATCTTCGCAGGTTTTGCCGTCACCGACATTTGCGCGCGCGAAGTCCTCCATTGCTTTGACAGACGTTTCGCAGGCGTGGCTTGCGCAGCGCATCGCGTGAATTTCGTCGATCGATTTGACCGATCTTGATTTTTCAGTGACTTCTTCGCCGTCCTTGATCTCGAGCCCCTGCGCCTGCAGGGCATGGGCACCGTGCAGCATGATCTTGTCTATGGCGAGGCGCTTGTTCGTGCCTGAATGTTCTTGCAGCACCTGGCGCACTTCGTTGGCAAAGACGTCCGCCTTTGCTGCGGTTTTGTCGCCCGCGGCAAAGTAGAACATGGAGGCCCCGCTGCGCACCTCGCGGACCAGAGGATTGAAAGCGCTCAAAAAGGGTGCATTTTTGTAGTCCCAGATCACCATGTAACCGTCTGCGCAAAGCAGCACCGCGCGAAAGGGATTGTGGGTGTTCCACAACTGCATGTTGGTGCTGTCGGTGGCGTAACGAATGTTGAGCGGGTCAAACATCAGCAAACCGGCATAGTCACGTTCAACGATGTGTCGTGTCAGTCGCCTGTGTCGATAGCTGCGCATATCCGCAAGATTGGGGAGCGTAAGTCCCGCCGCTTCCCACTCGCGCATCGCAAGTTGCGTCGGCCCGATTTCCATTCGGTCCTGGTCATTCGCGGAGCCGTCGCCAAGGGTGGTGCCGCGAGTGGGATCGATTTTGCGCGTGTCGCGATGGTGGCGGTCCATGGCTGCTCTCCTCTATCACCGTCAGCCTCGCGCGGATTGTTTAGGCTTAGTTGCCGTTTTGCGACATGAAATGGCGCAAGGGAAACGAGCGCATTGGTAAGCGCACTAACACCTATCGTGTCTGTATCGCTGAAACTGCCGGTCGTACGCGGCGGGGCAGCAGGTTGGGGCTGATTTCGGTCACTTTGTCCAGATTGCGCCAGGGCAGCTTTAAACCCTTCTGGTGAAACGGTCGAAAATCCCTTAACCGAAGATACAACCAAGGAGTCTGGTACGATGCAAAAAATGCCCCTGACCGAGCGGCCCAACTGGCGCGATCATGCACGCGACGTCGGTTTCAGTTTTGCGGATATGCATGGCGAACCCTATTGGGACGAGACTTCGGCCTATGCTTTCACGCTCGACCAGATCGAAATGGACATCGAAGATCCGGCCACCGAACTGCATGCCATGTGCCGCGAAGCGGTCGCCCAGATCATCTCGAGCGAACAGCTGATGGAGCGTCTGGCAATCCCCGAGGAACACCGCGATCTGGTCGCGCAAAGCTGGCGCGATGAGGACCCGGAAATCTATGGCCGCTTCGACTTTTCCTATAACGGGGAGGAGCCTGCAAAGCTTTTGGAATACAACGCTGACACCCCGACGTCGCTGTATGAGAGCGCTGCTTTCCAGTGGCAGTGGCTAGAGGATCAGTTGGCCGCAGGCGTTCTGCCTGAAGGAACAGACCAGTTCAACGGCATCCACGAGGCGCTTGTTGCGCGATTTGCAGAGGTTTTCGAGACAGGTAGCGATCTGCATTTTACCGCCGTGGCTGGAAATCCAGAAGATTACGGTACCGTCGAAGCCATGGGTTGGGCAGCGCGTGAGGCCGGTCTGGGCGCACATTACTCTGACCTGGATAAAATCGCACTGAGCGAGGACGGGCAGTTTCTGGATGATCAAGATCGCCGGATTGCAGTGCTTTTCAAGCTTTACCCATGGGAAGATCTGCTGCGCGATGAATATGCCCCGCATATTGCCGGTTCGGGCTGCCTGTTTCTGGAGCCCGCGTGGAAGGCAGTGCTTTCAAACAAAGGCCTTCTGCCGGTTTTGTGGCAAATGTTTGAAGGCCACCCAAATCTGCTGCCCGCGTTTTTTGAAAGCGACATCGCCAGTGCTCTATCAGGTCAGGGCAATGCGAAGTCCGAGACCGCGCCGGCGTATGATCGGGCGCAGGCGCAGTTTGCCGCTGGCTATGTATGCAAGCCGATCCTGTCACGCGAAGGCGCGTCGGTCTCGATCCACAAGGGTGGCGAGATCATCGAGCAATCGACCAACACCGACTATGCGGAGCACCCGCGCATCATCCAGGCCTATGCACCGTTACCCGAATTCGACGGCTTTCGCCCCGTAGTGGGTGCTTGGATCGTCGGCCAGACCTGTGCAGGCATCGGAGTCCGCGAAGACCGGTCGCGGATCACCCAGGATCTATCGCGTTTCAAACCACATTATATTATCGCGTGAAATGCATTACACATGACGCTGGCTGAACAGGAAAGTACCTAAACCATGACCAAACGCTCAAAACGGGTTGCCATCGCCATTGTCGGAGCCGCTGCTTTTGCTCTCGCGGGCTGCCGTCACGAACAGGTGGATGCCGCGGCCTTCCCCGATTTGCAAAGCTGCACGGACGCTGCCTCGAAGGGGGGTGCGTTCTCGGCTCAGGATTGCGAGACTTCGTTTGCCGAGGCTGAAACGCTCCATGTGGAAGCGGCGCCGCGCTATGACAGCTTGCAGGTTTGCGAAGAGCAGCACGGCCAGGGTGCATGCGGTTCAGAAGCGGAAGCGACACAGAACGGGTCGGGCAGTATTTTTATGCCGCTACTGGCAGGGTATCTCATCGGCAACATGCTTGGCGGGCGGCAGGGCATGTCGGCGGGACAGCCGCTTTATAAAACCTCGGACGGAAAGTTCACCAACGCCGCACGTTCCAGCACGTTTTCCACAAACAGTGGTGCCGCAAAATTGAGCACGTCACAGTTTGCCCGCCCGACATCGACCATCGGAAAGAAACCGATGACCAGTGCGACAGCACGCTCGCGCGGCGGGTTTGGCAAGGTGGGTGGCAGAACGGGTTTCGGCGGATAGCCGATGCTGTGATCAGTGCGCAAAACACGGTCGCAAGTGGGGCTTCCGTCACCTTTCCTTGCCCTTCGCGGGGTTGTCCGGTTGGCTGATTAGTCGGTGTCGCCGGCCGATCACCTGCTTTCGTGCCACCGCGGTGCGCGTGTTTGATGCCAACTGTCTATATGAGCCGCGGCAAACGCGGGCCAGTTGATCATCAATGCTTGGGTTTTGGGGCGACCGGCACCGTACTCTAGATCACCATAAAGTTTGGGGCCCATGTCGCACCGGACGAAAGAAAAGGGCGAAATCCACACAAGAACAGCGCCGGAGCGGTTCACCAAAACATTTGTACGGTTGATGTCACGGTCACCTCGAAGTTTTGACCCGGGCGGTTTTCAGCACGTTTCCGGCCGCGTCACAGGTGAACCGCACTTTGGTCTGGTCGTGCCAAAATGTCAGCCGATGCGTGCCTGCGTCCTCTCCTACACCGGTCTCGAACCGGCTGGTAATCTCACCCGCGCGCATAAGCTCTTTGACGCGTTCGGGTGACAGATCAAATACGCGGGCAAGATCGTTGGCATCGACAATCGGTTCGGGTTGGCTGAGATCAATTTTCATGCTTTGCATTTGTCCATCAGGGTTCGGATATCGCTGGCAAAGGCCCACGCGGCGTGGGGACTTATCGACGCGCCCGGTCCCCCGGACCATAAAGAGGAAAGCACAAGCAATCCAACCCTGCTTCCGGTAAGGAGCGCACAGAATCCACGCATCAGCATTCTGACAGATCATGAGGCGGGCGCAAATCTCGTCCTCCAGTTGCACGATAGGTCTTGATTGCTCCCATCTACGCCTAGATCAATGACCTGGCACCCTTAGGCTTGTCGACGTGCCACCGCCTGGTTGACGGCGACTGGCTTGAGGATGAAATATTGAATTAATTTGACGCGAATGCGTATATCGACCGTATGGATTACTGATGCTAGAGCGCTTTGGATCGCGGCAGTCTATGTTAACCCTTGTTGTTCTGGCGGGGGCATTGTTGCTGACCGGCTGCGCCGAGAATTCTGCAACCTTCATGGCACCGCAGGGGGCCATCGCTGCCGCGCAAAAAGCCCATTTGATCCGAGTCACCGCAATTACCATGATTGCGGTTTTTCCTGTTTTGATCTTGGTGCCATGGATGCTGTGGCGTTATCGCTATAAGAACCCCAAGGCACGATATGCGCCTGATTGGGATTTCTCTGGTCCGCTTGATCTTGTGATGTGGGGTGTGCCCCTGATCATCATCGTGGTGCTGTCATTTCAATTGTGGTCTGCGACCAAGACGCTCGACCCTTATCGCCCGATAGATCCGACGGAAGGTGAAATGCGGGTACATGTTATCGGCTTGGATTGGAAATGGCTGTTCGTCTATCCCGATCTGGGTATTGCCACGGTAGGCGAGGTCGCCTTTCCCGCGAACGAGCCTGTCGTGTTTGAGATGACCAGCGACAGCGTCATGCAGTCTTTCGCCATTGGCGCACTCGCGGGTCAGATTTATGTGATGCCCGGCATGACCACTGCATTACATGTAGAGGCAGACCAGACCGGTACATTCGTGGGCAAGAATATGCAGTTTAGCGGGAAGGGTTTTGCCGAACAGAAATTCAACGCAAAAGCCATGTCGCCAGTCGACTTTGATGCGTGGGTTGCACAGGTCCGCCAAGAGGGTCGAATACTGGATGCGGCTTCCTATGCGGTGCTTGCGGAGCCATCGACCAAAGAGCAGGCGCAAAAAGCTCTGGATGTTCCGCAGCGCCCCGGCGGCGTGATCTATTTCAACGCTATTCCGTCTGATCTTCTGTCAAGCGTGCGTGGGCGCTATACATCGGGCAAGCCGGTCGATGCCATGCAACAACCTGGCAGCCCAACCTATCAAACAAGGGGCACACCATGACAGCTTTGCTCGACTGGGGCTGGCCCCTCGGCGTTTTCACTCTTGAACAACTGCCATTTGTGCGGGCCTACAACAACCCCACCACAAGCGAGTTGATCGGGGCGGGCGCGGCTTCTTTGGTGGTGCTGGGTGGGTTAGCCGTGCTGGTAATCTTGACCTGGTTTGGGTGGTGGCGTCCTTTGTGGCGCAATTGGCTGACCAGCACTGACCACAAACGCATCGGAATCATGTATATAGTGCTGTCGCTCGTCATGCTCTCCCGAGGCGTGATCGAAGGTGCGTTGATGCGAACCCAGCAGGCGACAGGTTTAAATAGCGGGTTCTTGACCCCTGATCATTTCTCTCAGTTATTCAGCACCCATGGAACCATCATGATCTTTTTTGTGGCGATGCCGTTTGTCGCTGGGTTGATCAATTACGTCATGCCGCTACAGATCGGTGCGCGTGATATGTCGTTTCCGGTAATGAACCAGATCAGTCTGGGATTGACGGCTGTCGGCGCGGTATTGGTAATGATTTCGCTGGTGCTGGGTCAATTTTCAACAGGTGGTTGGACCGCATATCCACCCTATACCGGAAAGGTGTTCAGCCCCGGTGTCGGGCCGGATTACTGGATCTGGTCAGTAGCGATCGCGGGCATCGGATCCACGCTCACAGGGATTAATTTCGCGGTCACTATCTATAAAGAGCGCGCACCGGGGATGCATCTATTCAGGATGCCGTTGTTCACATGGACGGCACTTTGTGCCGCAATACTTTTGATTTTTGCATTACCGCCTCTCACAGTCTCGACCTTGATGCTGGCGTTGGACCGCTATCTAGGGTTTCACTTTTTCACGAATGACCTGGGCGGGAATTTAATGAATTATGCCAACCTGTTCTGGCTATTCGGACACCCCGAGGTATATCTGCTGGTTCTGCCTGCGTTCGGGGTCTTTTCCGAAGTGATTGCGACCTATAGCGGCAAACGGCTTTATGGTTACGCATCGCTTGTCTATGCAACAATGGCCATCTCGGTGCTTAGTTTCACTGTTTGGTTGCACCACTTTTTCACGATGGGACAGGGGGCCAACGTCAATATCGCCTTTGGCATTGCAACGATGGTCATTGCGATTCCTACAGGGGTCAAGGTTTATGATTGGATGGCCACGATGTTTCGTGGCCGCATCCGTTTCAGCGTACCGATGGTTTACGCCACGGGGTTCCTGATCCTGTTCGTGATCGGCGGCTTGTCAGGTGTTATCCTGGCAAACCCGACCATTGATTATCAGGTCCACAATTCGGTCTTTTTGGTAGCGCACTTCCACAACGTTCTTATTCCGGGCGTTCTGTACGGTATGCTGGCAGGATATCACTATTGGTTTCCCAAGGCCTTTGGCTTCCGATTGAGCGAGGGGTGGGGGTATGTCACCGCAACACTTTGGATCTTCGGTTTCGCTTTCACATTCTTCCCCCTGTACGTCGCCGGGTTATTGGGGATGCCACGCCGGTCGGTCAGTTTCAGTGACCCGTCTTTCCAACCACTTATGTTGATTGCGGTATTCGGTGCCGTCCTGATAATGGGTGCTTTGGCGGCATTGGTTGTGCAGCTATTTGTCAGCATCCGTAACCGCAAGGTGCTTGCTGTACCGTTGGGTGATCCATGGAACGGACGCACGTTGGAGTGGGCCACTTCATCCCCGCCGCCGGAATACAACTTTGCGATCATTCCCACGGTGACCAGTCGCGACATGTTCGCGTTGGACAAAGCCCGCGGGACTGCGTTTGAAGCCTCTCAAAACTACAAGGATATCGTGCTGCCCAAAAACACCGCTATAGGCATGATTGTTTCCATCGGCGGCACGGGACTGGGCCTTGCACTGGTATGGCAGATTTGGTGGCTCGCTCTGGTCTGCGTTACTGGGATGCTGATTGCTCTGATAGGCGATACGTTCCGAAAAGACGTTCACAGGGTCATTCCTGCGGCAGATGTCGCGCGCGAGCATAAAGAGTGGTTGAAAAAGATCGCGGATGCAAAGCCAGTTAATAGGTTAGAGGAAGCAACGCCCCACAATACGGGATTTGCGGCACAGGAGGATGCACAATGACCGACAAGTGCCATCCGGGTATAAACCTTGGGATCCGCCACGGAGAAGCGCATCAGCATGCCGAAAAAGTAATGTTCGGCTTTTGGGTTTTTCTCATGAGCGATCTTGTCCTATTTGGCGTGATCTTTGCGACCTATGTCACCACGGTAACCCCCATGGGGATTGCCGGCGGTCCGGGACCAGCCGACGTATTTGATCTTAAAAGTGTGTTCATCCAAACGATGCTGCTGCTGACCAGCAGCCTTACCTTTGGTATTGCGACATTGATGCTGCGCCATGAAAAGGGGATCCGCAATATTGTATTGTGGTTGTGTGTCACGTTGGGGCTTGGGCTTGGCTTTCTGACGCTGGAGTTGCGGGATTTCGCCACCATGTTCGCTAGCGGTGCCGTGCCCAGCCGGAGCGGATTTTTATCGGCATTCTTCGCGCTCGTTCCGTTGCACGGTTTACATGTTGCCGCCGGCGCAATCTGGATCGTCGTGATGTTGGCTCAGGTTGCGATTTTCGGACTGATACCGATGGTCAAGACCCGCCTGTTGCGACTGGCGCTGTTCTGGCATTTTCTTGATGTCATCTGGATCGCGATATTTTCGATCGTCTACCTTGGGGGGCTTGCATGATGGGTCACGACACTGAATTGCGCCGCGAGCTGCGCCGATATTTAATCGGATTTGCCCTTGCGCTGATTTTGACGGTGGTGCCGTTCGCACTGGTCGCGTGGGGGGCACTGTCATTCGGAACGGCACTGTCCGTCATTGGCATATCGGCAATCCTTCAGGGCGTCGTCCAACTACGCTTTTTTCTTGATATCGATCTATCGACGCAAAAACGGGAAGACCTCCATTTGATCCTGTTTACGGTTCTTCTACTTTCAATTATGGCCGCTGGCACAATATGGATCATGGCCAGCCTGGCCAACCGTATGATCGCATGACAACCGACGCTGATATTTGAACTGCGTCCGGTGACCAAAGCCGCGCCATCAAACCGTGTCAGGTACAATGTCAGTGAACATGACTGTTATAGTTCAGCAAGGCGGATGTGGGATCGACGCCGGAACTGGTTCACAACCGAGACAGACGGCCTTCGTCATCCACAACGTCCAGAGCACAACTATCGCCTGTCCATTTCCATAATACGATGTTGAGATCGGTCGCGGATGCGCCTTTCGCATAGCTTTGGAACAGAAGGCCTGCAAAGCCGTTCGAGATGAGAGCAGCGGCAAAGTCCTGCGTTGGTACGGCTTGACCATCAAGCATCTTGGACCGCCAGCCTGCATCGGCAAGGGAAATTTCCGACATACCGTGTCGGTGAAGTTCTTTTGCGTCTCTATAATCGAATATTGGTCCCACATCGGCTTGGTAGGAAACAAGAACGGTTGGCTGGAGGCTGCCCGCCTGGTTGGCTTCGCGCAAGGCGCCAGTTGGATCAACAGCGAGATAGAGCGCTGGTATTCCTTTGGCGTTGAAACGCCCGCCATAAAGTTCTGCGCCCCGACCGGACAGAGGGTCGCGCGCATAGACCGGATTCAAGGCACGGTAAATCTGCCCTACAAAACGCCCCTCCCTCAAAGGCATCAGGCGAAGACACCAGCATCGACCGCGTCAATATACTCGAGAACCTGCTGCGCCTTACTTTCCTGCACCAGCTGCATCGCGGTCCGGCCATCAAAGCCGGGCAGGGGTTCTGACCGGTACCACGCATATGCCATCAACTCCGACCCGAAACGCGGCTCGACCTTGTTAAGCACTTCGACCAGCTCGCGCAAACGGCGTTGTGTCTTGTCGGAATTGATACGGGTACGGCGCTGTAGAGCATCCTTGGCAAGGCCGACTGTCATCGCGATCTCCTCCGCAGACGTGCGCAATGCGGAAGCGATCTTTCGGGGTTCGAATTGCCCACCTTCAGCGTATGTTTCGATATGCATGGCATCTTCCAATCGGCTGTTTTGACAGTATATAGTGTTAATATAGCTGAAAATCAAGAAGACTGGTGAGGTTATTGGGCTGGCAGTCGTTTCGCGGCGGTTGATCCCGGAATACCAATGCAACTGTGTTGGCGTGTCTGCGTGGAAACCCCGGCGGGCGCAAAGTCATTCATCATCGAGCAACGCACAGGGCCCGCCTCGGCGTACGGGACGTCGAAAATCTGATGGTGACAATAAAAACGAATTGAAAAAAGTGATAAGCCACGAGCTGATTTTTCAGGCGGTCGCAAATCTGCCGACGTATCAAAATTCCTGACAACATTGTCGAGTCACAGTTGAATGCCGCCACGGCGACCTAGACAAAAAGCTCAATCGGTCTATGTCATTTTGGAATGCGTCCTTCCAATCACTCAGGAAACACTATGCCGACCAAGTCCACCGACACGATGGCGACGGAAATCTTGCGCCTGCAAGAGGAGCTGGCGGCAAAGAATGCTGAAACGGACGCCCGCAGGGTCAAGGCACGGAAAACATCACATCGGATGAGTTTTCTAGAGGCGATGATGGAGACCGTGCCCGTTGGGGTGGTGATGGCCGATGCGGAGGGGAGGATCATCTATGGCAACAGTCATGTGGAAAAGATGGTGCGTCATCCGGTGCTTCATTCGGAAGATGCGGATTCCTACGGTGAATGGGTTTCGTACCACGAAGACGGCAGCCGGGTGGCAAGCCATGAATATCCTCTTGCCCGGGTGCTTCGAGATAACGAAACCCATTCCAAGATCGATGTGAACTATCAGCGCGGCGATGGCACACGGTTCTGGATGCGTATCATCGGCGAGCCGGTAATGGACGCGGATGGCAAACGTATAGGCGCGACTGTCGCTTTGATCGATATCGACGAAGAACGCAGCCTGCGCGAAGCACAGAACATCCTGATTGCTGAACTGAACCATCGGGTAAAGAATGCTTTTAGTGTGGTGAAATCCATTGTCAGCCAGTCCCTGCGCAAGATGAGCATTCAGCGCGGTGTGCGCGAGACCATCGACCAACGGCTAAATGCCTATGCGACGGCGCATTCCAAATTGGTGGGCACCTCATGGGATCGCACTATGGTCGGGGCTGTGGCGGCTGATGTATTGGAACCGATCGGAAACGGGCGGATCATTTTGTCGGGACCAGAGGTCGAGGTGCCTTCGCGCCAGGCGCTGTCATTCTCAATGGCATTTTATGAGCTGGCGACCAATGCGATGAAGTACGGGGCGCTCTCGGTCCCCGAGGGAAGAGTCCATCTAACCTGGGAACAAACCTCAACCGCCGATGGTTTAACCCTTGCGCTTGATTGGGTAGAAACAGGCGGCCCGGCCGCCGAAAAACCCAGCGAGACCGGATTTGGCAGCTTTATCACGGGGCGCGCCCTAGAGGCGGAAACAGGTGGAAAAATCAGGACGGTCTTTGGGCCGGGCGGATATGAATGGCATCTAGAGATGCCGCAACAGAAGGAAGGCCGGGCAAGATAATGACGCATGCTCCACAGAATATTTTCATTGTAGAAGATGAGGTCGTCGTAGCTTTTGAAATGACCGACCTGCTGGAAGACATTGGTTTCAATGTTGTCGGACCGAGTATCCACCTGGAGGATGCCAAGGTGAAGGCCCGCGAGGGCGAGATCGATATAGCGTTTCTTGATGTGAACTTGGGGCAAAACAAAACCTCCAAACCTGTCGCCGATATCCTGCGCGAAAGGGGAATTCCGTTTGTCTACATTACGGCATATGATCCTGAACAGATCAGCTTTCTTGGGCCGGAAGACCGGGTCGTGAAAAAGCCGGTAAGCAGTGATAAATTGATCGAGACCTTGCGCCGTGTTTACCCCGATCTAGAGACCAAATAATCAGCGGTTGCGTATGACGGTAGGCGTAAACCAGCCCACCGCGACATTGCAGCGCAGGGTGGGGACATGACATTGGCCAAACGTGAACATATAGTGAACGTATGGCTAAGCAAACTGTTGAACAAAAACTAGCGATTTTAAGCGACGCGGCAAAATACGACGCGTCCTGCGCCTCTTCGGGCTCGACGAAACGCGACTCGCGCGATGGCAAGGGCGTGGGGTCGAACGAGGGGTCGGGCATCTGTCATGCCTACGCGCCGGACGGGCGCTGTATCTCGCTGCTGAAAATCCTGATGACGAATTTCTGCATCTATGATTGCAGTTATTGCATCAACCGCGCTTCGTCCAATGTGACGCGGGCGCGGTTTAGTGTCGATGAAGTGGTGAAGCTGACCATCGAATTCTATCGCCGCAATTATATCGAAGGGCTGTTCCTGTCCTCGGGCGTGATCAAATCGCCCGATGCGACGATGTCTGACATGGTCCAGATCGCGCGCAAGCTGCGGCACGAAGAGAATTTTCGCGGGTATATTCACCTGAAAACCATCCCCGACGCCGCGCCAGAGTTGATTGCCGAAGCAGGGCTGCTGGCAGACCGACTATCTATCAACGTTGAGTTGCCCACCGATGCCGCCGTTCAGCAATATGCGCCCGAAAAAAAGCCTGACCAGATCCGCAAGGCGATGGCCGATTTCCGGCTGCGTAAAGAGGTGTCAAAGGACAAATCCCACACCGGCAAGCGCCCGCCACGGTTTGCGCCTGCGGGTCAATCGACGCAGATGATCATCGGGGCGGACGGGTCGAATGATGCGGCTATTCTGGGCCAGTCCACACGGCTCTACTCCAGCTATAAGCTCAAGCGCGTCTATTATTCAGCTTTCTCGCCGATCCCCGACAGCTCGGCCAAGCTGCCGCTGATCCGGCCGCCCTTGCAACGCGAACACAGGCTCTATCAGGCGGACTGGCTGCTGCGGTTCTATGACTTTCAGCTGGACGAGATTACATCTGTCACCGCGGACGGGAACCTTGATCTTGAGGTCGACCCGAAACTCGCATGGGCGCTGGTGCACCGCGAGGTGTTCCCGCTGGACGTGAACCGCGCCAGCCGCGAGTTACTGCTCCGGGTGCCGGGGTTCGGGGTGAAGACGGTGAACCGCATCCTGTCCACCCGCCGCCACCGTACCCTGCGCTACGAGGATCTGATCCGCATGGGCGCATCCATGAAAAAGGCCCGCAGCTTTGTCACCGCGGGTGGCTGGTCCCCAGGCGGGTTGACCGACAGTATCGACCTGCGCGCGCGGTTCGCGCCGCCGCCCGAACAGCTGACCCTGTTCTGATGCACCGCGCGGTCATGCCCAAGATCGGCACGGCGCAGGCGTGGCGTGATGCGGCGCGGCAGTTTCTGGCCGCCGGCGTCCCGCCCGAGGCGATCCTGTGGGGCGAAACCAGCACGGCACCCGATCTTTTTGGCGGTGCCTCCCCGATGCAGACGGGCGGGCAGGTGACCGTGCCACGTAGTTTCATCAGCATGGCGAGCAGTGTCGTCTGGCACAGTGATCCCGAACGGTTTGCGCGGCTTTATGCGTTTCTCTGGCGGTTGAAGGACGCGCCGCAGTTGATGACGGATCGCGGTGATGCTGATCTGTCGCGCTTGCGCCGGATGGAGAAGAACGTGCATCGCTGCCAGCACAAGATGAAAGCCTTCGTCCGTTTTCGCGAGATTGGCCCGCCCGATGCCCCCCGCCGGTCCTTTGCCGCGTGGTTCGAGCCGACGTATCACACGGTAGAACCCACCGCTGATTTCTTTCTGCGTCGGTTCAGCGACATGGATTGGCGCATTCTTACGCCGGATGTCTGCGCGATTTTCGAGGGGGGCAAACTGACCTTCCGCGAGGGGGAGGAAAAGCCCGCGCTGCCCGAAGACGCGAGCGAACAGCTGTGGATCACCTATTTCCAGAACATCTTTAACCCCGCACGGCTGATGGTCAAAGCCATGCAGTCCGAGATGCCCAAGAAATACTGGAAGAACATGCCCGAGGCGGCGCATATCCCCCAAATGATCGCCGACGCCCCCGCCCGTGCCCGCGCCATGGCCGAGGCGGCCCCGTCCTTGCCGCCCGCCCGCATGGCGCAGGTGCAGGCGCAGCTTGCCGCGCATCAATCCGCGTGGGAGGGCCCGAAAGGCGCGCTGGCCAAGGATATCGCCGCCTGCACCCGCTGCCCGCTGCATTGCAACGCGACGCAGGCCGTACCGGGCGAGGGGCCGATGGATGCCGATCTGATGATCGTGGGCGAACAGCCCGGCGATCAAGAGGATTTAAGCGGGCGGCCCTTTGTCGGGCCTGCGGGGCAGCTGTTCGATCAGATTGCGGGGCAGGCAGGGCTGGAGAGGGGCAAGGCGTTTTTGACGAACGCGGTAAAGCATTTCAAATTTACACCGCGGGGTAAACGCCGTTTGCATCAGCGGCCAAATGCCTCTGAAATCCGGCATTGCCGTTGGTGGCTGGATGCGGAAATCGCGCAGGTGCGGCCGAAACTGGTCCTTGCCATGGGGGCTACCGCCGCCGAAGGCCTGACCGGACGTCGCGGTGCGATCCTGTCGCGCCGCGGCAAGATCGAAGAAACGCCATCGGGCACGCCGGCGCTGTTGACCTTGCATCCGTCTTATCTGCTTCGGCTGACTGATCCACAGGCTAAGGCCGACGCAACTGTGCAATTCAGAGACGATTTGTCAGCCGCTGTGCGACTATTGGCCTAAAATTGTCTGAGAGACCTGTGTATCGGTTGCAATCTGGCCTGGGGATGCCATATACCATCCACATGGATGGAGAAACATCATGAGCAATGTCAGGCAACTTCGGGATAAACAGCCCGAGAACGAGAAAATCACCCTTAACCTGGGCTTTGTAGATCTGGGCCGGATTGATCTGCTGGTGCAGGAAGGTTTTTATTCGAATCGCAGCGATTTCATCCGGACCGCGATCCGGAACCAGTTGGACCACCAGTCTGCCACGGTAACGCAATCAATTGAGCGGCACACGATGGAGTTGGGCCTGCGCGACTATACCGTCGCCGATCTGGAAGCCGTGCAAGCCGCAAACGAGGTGCTGCATATCAAAGTCGTCGGCCTCGCGCGTATCGCGCATGATGTGCCGCCGGAACTCGCGCTCGCTACCATTGGTTCTATCAATGTGCTGGGTGCGCTTCAGGCCAGCGCGGATGTGAAGAAAGCCCTCGGTGAGCGGATCAGCTAACCCCGATTTAATCCTTTAAAGGAAGTCAAAATGACCAATAATTTCAACTCGGCCATGCGCCGGGCCAGTGAACTTGTACGTGCAGGCAACCCCACTGCTGCGACTGAAGCGATCCAGGCTGCATTGGGTGCGGGCGGGGCGGGGCGCTTGTCTAGGCACGGTAAAATACCCTTTGGTAGAGCCAAGATAGGCCGACGCCTGCGCGCAACGCTCGCTGGACTTGCACAATCGGCCATGTCGGGGGGCGACGGGCCTGAACCATCTCTGCCGGACGGTGCCCGGTTCGACAGCGGAACGTTTTCCTGTGCCGCCGGCAGTCGGGACTATCGCCTGTATATCCCGGACCTGAAAGGGGCGCCCGCCGCCGGGCTGGTGATGCTGCTGCACGGCTGCAAACAATCGCCCGTCGACTTTGCCAAGGGTACAGGTATGAACCAGCTTGCCGATGAGCACGGGTTGATCCTAGTCTATCCGGCGCAGTCACGCGGTGCAAATATGCAGTCATGCTGGAACTGGTTCAGACCCACTGACCAGAAGCGCGACGGTGGCGAGCCAGCTATTTTGGCCGGTCTCATGCAGCAGTTGCAACGCGATCACAACATACCCAAAGGTCGAAGTTTTGTTGCCGGTTTGTCTGCTGGTGCTGCCATGGCTGTCGTGTTGGGACAGACCTATGCAGATGTTTTTGACGCGGTCGGCGCTCATTCCGGTCTGCCCTTTAAAGCTGCCCAAGATGTGCCATCGGCCTTTGCGGCGATGGGGCAGGGTGCGACCGGCACTGATACGGGTGAAACCATTCCTACGATTATTTTTCAGGGCAATGCAGACAGCACGGTAAACGCTGCCAATGCTCAAGCCATCGCGGCCACCTCCGCCCCCTCGGGCACCGAGCTTCTGGACGATGGCGCGGTGGCGGGGCGCAGCTATAATCGTCGTACAGTACTGGCACCAGCGGGCCATTCTGTGATGGAGGAATGGATGATCGAGGGTCTCGGCCATGCGTGGTCGGGGGGTGATCAGGCGGGTTCGTATACTGATCCAGCAGGCCCCAACGCCAGCCGTGAAATGCTGCGTTTCTTCCTGCATCTGCCTGTGAAAGGCGCATGATATGACACATTCCCTTACCTTTGACGCGATCAGCGAAGCCGCGCCAGGCCCGAAATGGGCGGCCCGCTGGGGCCGCTCATGGCCCGCCTACAAGGCATGGTTCATTGCACGCGGCGGCGACAACGGCCCGGACCGTCATGCGTGTGAAGCGGCCCTAAAGCAATACATGCCCGAGTTAGTGCCTGTCCACGCCAAGCTCACGGCGCTTGCGGGCGGGTCGGACCGTGCATCGCGCTTCCTGTCGACGTGGTGCCCACCAAGCTATCTGGGCGGTTGTTCATTGGCCGTGGCAACATCGCGCGACGACATTCGCCTTGTGCGCAACTATGACCTGTCACCCGACCTGAACGAAGGCCTGTTGTTGCACAGCGCCTGGACCGGCCGCCCGGTCATGGGCATGATTGAATTCATCTGGGGACTGTCCGATGGCATCAACGACGCTGGTCTCAGCGTCGCGCTTGCCTACGGCGGGCGGCAGGAAACCCGCCGTGGCTTTGGTATTACCACGATCCTGCGCTACGTGCTGGAGACCTGTAAAACAGTTTCTGAAGCCCTGCGGGTTCTGCAACGCGTGCCATCCCATATGCCTTATAACGTGGTTGTGGCTGACGCCTCCGGTGCCGCCGCGAGCGTCGAGGTTTACGCCGGTGGCGGCGCAAAGGTGCAACCGCGCCTAGTTGCGACGAACCACCAGACCGACGGCAGTATTCCCGATCGAGCCGTGTTTACCCGCACGTACCAAAGGTCAAAACATCTGGAGAGCGTTTTGATCGAGGGCACCGAACCTGCTGCCTTGGTCGGGCAGTTCACGCAAGCGCCGTTGAAACAGCATCGTTACGCCGAGGGTTTCGGCACGCTTTTCACTGCTGAATACGAACCCAGATGCCGCAAGATGACGCTGCATTGGGACAACGAGATCTGGGTGCAATCACTGGATGCGTTTGCGGAAGGCACGCGGGAAGTGCGATATGGTTCCGCCGCCGTCGGATCGGTGCCGCAAGGCGATGGTATTGACTGGGTGCAAATTGGAATGGAATACGCCGCAGGACAACAGCCCGATTGGCGCAGGTTCTTGCCAAGAGGGATTGACGTCGCTTGAGCCATGGCGGTTTGCAACGGAGAGCCCTGGCCAGATATCACCATCAGACCAGGGTATGAGCGTTACCTAAGACGCAACGCAATCGTAATTCGGACGGATTGGTACCGTGTCCGCTTTCCAGTCTTGAAAAATACGGGTTCCTCATGTGCGCCATTCTCAAGCATCCCTGCGGCCATCGAAAAATTAGGGTTCTGCAACAATATCTTATGACGGCGCTGTATCCGGGTGACATCATAATATTCTGTCATGCCGTCAAATCCGCGAACGCTGAAATCTTCGGCCCGTAAAAGAAGGCCGAGAGGGAAACCGGCGGTGCCGGTGATAAAGACTTCGCCTGCAGCGGTAGGATCATGATCATCGTCCGCTTTCGCGTCGGTATCTGAGTTGATTTGTCATTGAAAGCGAGGCGCGTTAGGTAAAAATTGATAACCATTATCGCATCGTACGATTGGCAGTGGCTTTCAAAGGAAACAGTACCGCTTGCTAAATTGATCAAAGTTACGAAAGCTGAACCCGAGAAATCATATAATCCCAGGTATAAGGCCACGTTTTGCCCCTAAAAATAGAACAAACCCCGCTCTCTGGCGTCGTCGTTATCACCCCGGCGCGGTTCGGTGATCATCGGGGGTTTTTCTCGGAAAGTTACAGTGCCAAGGCGCTTGCCGACCATGGGATTTCAATCCCTTTTGTGCAGGACAATCATTCCCTGTCGATGACCCTGGGTACAATTCGCGGGTTGCATTTTCAGGCACCGCCCCATGCGCAGGACAAGCTGGTGCGTTGCGGGCGGGGGGCTTTGTTCGACGTGGCAGTGGACATTCGCAAGGGCTCGCCGACCTATGGGCAATGGTTCGGGGTTGAGCTGAGTTTTGAGAATGGCAAGCAGTTGTTGGTCCCTGCGGGGTTTGCGCATGGCTTCGTGACGCGCGCACCCGAGACCGAGATTATCTATAAATGCTCTGAATATTACGCGCAGCACACCGAAGGTGCTATCGCGTGGGATGATCCAGATATCGGCATTGACTGGGGTCTCGGGGGGGTGTCTCCGGTGTTGTCCGAAAAGGACGCAAATGCGCCTTGTTTGGCTGATATTGACAGCCCGTTCACGTTTGAAGGTACCTAGATGAAGCTATTGATAACGGGCGGCGCGGGGTTTATTGGCTCTGCCGTGGTACGGCTGGCGGTGGCGCAGGGCCACAGTGTGGTCAATCTTGATGCGCTGACCTATGCGGCCTGTCTCGAGAATGTAGCCAGCGTCGCGGACAGCCCGCTATATACGTTCGAACAGGCAAATATCTGCGACCGCGTGGCGCTTGACCGGATTTTTGCGGATCACCGGCCCGATGCGGTGATGCATTTGGCAGCGGAAAGCCATGTGGACCGATCCATTGACGGGCCCGGTGCGTTTATCCAGACCAATATCACCGGCACCTACACGCTGCTAGAGGCCGCGCGGGCCTATTGGCAAGGGGCTGGGAAACCGGCTGGCTTTCGGTTTCACCATATCTCGACCGATGAGGTGTTCGGCTCGCTTGGCCCCGCCGGGCAGTTCACCGAAGATACGCCGTATGCTCCGCGCAGTCCCTATTCCGCCTCAAAAGCAGGGAGCGATCATCTGGTGCGCGCCTGGGGCGAAACCTACGGGTTGCCGATTGTCATGACGAATTGTTCAAATAACTACGGGCCGTTTCACTTCCCCGAAAAGCTGGTGCCTGTGGTGATCCTCAAGGCGCTCGCTGGCCAGCCGATCCCTGTCTACGGCAACGGCGCTCACGTGCGTGATTGGCTGTTTGTCGAAGATCACGCCGATGCCCTGCTGACCGTGCTGACCAAGGGTGAACTGGGTCGGAGCTATAACATTGGCGGAGAGAATGAGGTCAGTAATCTGGAACTGGTCAAGATGATATGCGCCCTGCTGGATGAACGAATTCCCAGTGGCGCGCCCCATGCCGATCTGATTACCTTTGTTAGCGATCGCCCCGGCCATGACCAGCGCTATGCGATCGACCCGACGCGCATTCGCGCTGAATTGGGCTGGAAACCTTCGGTCACCGTGGAAGAAGGGCTGGCCCACACCGTCGATTGGTATCTTGAAAATGAAGATTGGTGGACAGCGTTGCAAAACCGTCAGGGTGTCGGCGACAGGTTGGGCAGGGCATGAATATTCTCGTTTTCGGACATAGCGGCCAGGTTGCCGCAGAACTACGGTCACTGGATAGCGCGGATACCCATATCGTTGCTCTGGCCCGTGCTGATGTTGACCTGACTGACCCCACCGCCTGTGGCGCAGCGATTGCCATGCATGCGCCCGATGCGGTGATCAATGCCGCCGCTTACACGGCAGTCGACAAGGCTGAAGATGACGCTGAAACCGCTGATCTGATCAATGCCCAGGCCCCGGCCGCTATGGCCCGTGCCTGTGCCACACGCGATATCCCCTTCGTCTCTATATCGACAGATTATGTTTTTTCAGGCGCAGGTATCGCACCTTGGCACCCCGGTGACCCCCCCGACCCGCAGGGGGTTTATGGGCGCACCAAACGAGACGGCGAGATTGCTATCGAAGCAGCGGGGGGGCGTTATGCAATATTGCGTACTTCTTGGGTGGTGTCGGCCCATGGCAATAACTTTGTCAAAACCATGCTCCGCCTGGGTGCGGAGCGCAAGGCGCTCACCATTGTCGCCGACCAGATCGGGGGCCCTACGGGTGCCGCCGAGATCGCACAGGCCTGTATCGTAATCGCCCAAACCCTTGTATCAAAGCCTGAAAAATCTGGAATCTATCATTTATCCGGCACGCCCGATGTCAGCTGGGCCGATTTCGCCCGAGCGATTTTTGATCAAGCGGGGATCACCTGTGCCGTCACCGATATCCCTTCTGGCGATTACTCTACACCCGCCAAACGCCCGCTGAATTCGCGGATGGAGTGCGGCGCGACGCAGGCCAGTTTTGGCATTGCCCGCCCCGATTGGCACGCCAGCCTGACTCAGATTTTGACCCAACTTGATTTGACCAAGGACTGATTTTCCATGACCCAGACGCCCAAACGCAAAGGCATTATCCTCGCCGGTGGGTCCGGCACGCGGCTTTATCCGATCACGATTTCCGTGTCCAAACAGCTATTGCCGATCTACGATAAACCGATGATTTACTACCCGCTGTCGGTACTGATGCTGGGTGGTATCCGCGAAATCGCAATCATCACCACCCCGCAAGATGCCGACCAGTTCAAGCGCGCTCTGGGTGACGGCAGCCAGTGGGGGGTGACGCTCAGCTACGTCACGCAACCCAGCCCCGATGGGCTCGCGCAAGCTTATTTGCTGGCCGAAGATTTTCTTGACGGCGCGTCCTCGGCGATGGTCCTGGGGGACAATATTTTCTTTGGCCACGGTCTTCCTGAAATCCTTGCTGCTGCGGATGCGCAAACCCAAGGCGGCACCGTCTTTGGCTACCGGGTCTCCGATCCCAAACGCTATGGGGTGGTGGATTTTGACAGAGATGGCCAAGCGCGCCAGATCATCGAAAAGCCCGAAGTGCCTCCCTCGAACTATGCCGTTACCGGGCTTTATTTCTTGGACAACACTGCATCTGAACGGGCCAAAACCGTCAAACCCTCAGCCCGGAAAGAGTTGGAGATCACCACTTTGCTCGAAACCTACCTGCATGACGGTCTTCTCAATGTCCAACGCATGGGACGTGGTTATGCTTGGCTGGATACCGGCACCCACGGTAGTCTGCTGGATGCGGGGAACTTTGTGCGGACACTAGAGACTAGGCAGGGGCTGCAAACAGGGAGCCCTGACGAGATTGCGTTCAATCAGGGCTGGATCAGTGCTGCATCGCTCGAGGAACGGGCAAAATTATTCGCCAAGAACGATTACGGGATGTATTTGGAGGGTTTGTTAAAATAGTAATAAGCTTTGGTTCGATGAAGCATTCCGCAGATAAGCCAGCGCCATATTGCCGGACTTTCAAATTCTTGGGCCGCTACCTCCCAAGCAAAATCTTCGCCGCAGGGACTGCCGCCTTTCTCGGTTTCGACCTTGGCGTTTTTGTGGGCTTGGATGCCCCTCTCGCGGGATGATGTTGCGCACGCCGATGCCGGGTGATGGGTAAACCTAGATCTTATTGCTTCCGGCCCGCGCGGAACCGAGTGACCTGCTTATAAGAATTTCCCACTTCGCCTCTAGAATGCATACCTCGCGTTGAAGGCGATCATTCTCGTGGGTTAGGCTTAGCTCCTCTTTGAATACCACATCGGTGCCTCGGTGCGCCGTGATCTATTTGTCCACCAGTATCAAACCGCGACAGGTCCAGATTGCTTGGCGAATGGCGACGTCGATTTTACTGCTGGCCTTAGTTTTTTCACAAATGGCTCATGTTTATGGCGCCATGACAAAGTAAACTAGGCCGAGCAAAACAGGTTTTAGGGATAGATACAGCAAGTCTCACACTCGCCAGTTAGGATGGTTACCTATGATAAAAACTCATACAAAGTTGATCCCAATTTTCCCACTTAGTCTTGAACAAGTTCGCCAGCTGTTAACAGGCCGCGACCAGAGTAAACTTATGCAGAAGAAACCCTGATAGTGCAGTGCGATCTTTGAGAAACTTGGCCCCGAGCGGGGGCCCTTCTGCGCACGGTATAAAATTCAGCGTTGTCGTTGCAAGATGAAGGGCACCGGTCCGGCCGATTACGGATGGTTCCGGCGGTGTCACGACCCGCAGTAATAAACGAGGTTTATGGGCTGATCCATACTTGCGGATGGTGACCCGGCTTGTGTGGGGATCCCGGTTATGGCACCGACAGGTTCGCATGTCCCCGGCCACTCTGGTGCCCCCGGGAAAATCGACGACAGCAAAGCAATAGATCCGCGAGACCGAAGCGATCAAGACCGTAAATGTTTGCGCTGCGGCAATTGTTATCAATTCAGCGGGGCACGTGGCGGCAATAAATCCCTATGCGACAGGTTCGTCGGTTCGAGGGTTTATACCTTCGTGTATGAGCGGCTCGAACTGGCTGCTTGGATCGAAGCGCATGGCGTAACCAGGCCCGTCAATTTGCATTACGCCAAGGTTGTGCCGGATTGGAAGATAGACGACAGTGATCGTTTGTGGTGAGGCCAGACCTATTCCGGTTTCTCGGGTTGGATCTGACAAGCACCCATGGGATGGAGCCGTCACATCGCTCTAGCCGGTGCGCGATTGTGACACTGTTCAGTGCGCAAAGGCCTAAAGGCCTAAAGGCAATGCCAACTCGTGGCCCTGTCCGGCACCGGGTAACTAGACAGTGGGGGAGAAGATGCTGTCATCTCTGGCAGTGAGAACATCCATCAACGCAGCAATTACTTTTGCAATTGGCCATTGTCAGGATAGGGCGAGGTGACAAGGCGTTAGGCTGATCCTACCGGCGATGGATAGCGCCGCGGATAAGCCAAAGCAGTCACAGCCACCGCACGCAAAATCGCGGTCTTGTCCTACAATAGCCTGCGCTGTGGCGCGACCTGTCACGACCCGGGTGCCTCTCATTTTGCGGGGTGATGCCGCAAACACATGTTCGGCAATCTCAAGCGCCGGGGCCAGTCGTTCGGCCATGATATGCGAGCATTGAGTTGTGATCCGGACATAGCTGCTTCTTTGGAAGGCATACGTGTTCGACGTATGCCTTTCTTGAATTGCAGATGATTTCGACACTGTCTTGACCGGGTGCTAAGGAGCGCGGGAAACGTGCGCCTAGATGATCGCCACTTTCAATCTTTACAGGATCTCTCTGGCGGCGCGTTCTCCGGATTGGATGGCTCCCTCGATGTATCCGGTCCATTGGGGTGATGTTTCGGTGCCGGCCCAGTGCAGCGGTCCGATGGTTGCCCGCAGGGTCTGGCCGTAGGGCGTAAACACGCCCGGTGGCGCATATGCTCCGTAGCAACCGCCCGACCATACCTCGTCGGTCCAATCATGATCAACATAATCCAGAGGCTCTGACGCTTCCGGGCCGAAATGCTCTACGAGCATCTCAAGCACAATTGCGCGCCGCCCCTCAACGGACAAGTCCGCGTTGTTTATCGCGCGATTGGCATCAAAGAAACCGACCAGCAGGCCATTCTTTTGGTCCGGTGGCGAAACATCCATCACTGGGGTTATTGCCGTGTCATCACGCAGTATAGTCCCGTTCAACCCCATTTCACGCCAGAACGGGGTTTTGTAAAGCACCCAGAATTTGATCGAAGAACCCATGAAAAGATGTTCGTGAACCGCGACTTTCGGCTGCGGCAATGTAGGCAAGAAGGTAATACGGTGCATGAGCGTCGGGGAAATGGCAATGATCGCCGAGCGAGCGGAGAACGTACCTACCTCGCTGTGCACTGTTACCCCGCGGTCGTGCCATTCGATCACCATGACAGGTGCGTTAAGGTGCAACCGGTCGCCGATTTCATCAGCCATGAAACGGCTAATCTGGTGGACGCCGCCGTGGAACATGAGGTTCTGGGCACCGCCAGCATCTGCTGAAATGAGAACATCGAGACCGCCGCCCGATTTGACGTAATGCAGAAAGAACAGCAGCGACACCTGCGACGGCTCAGCGCAAAGAAGTGAATTGCAGATGGTTCGGAAGGCGGCCCGTGCCAGCGGATGATACACATTCCGCGCGATCCAGGTTTCCACAGTCGTTGCGTCTAGTTCCTTGGCCTGGGGATGCGCCCATGGTTGATTGGTATCAAGACGTGCCATGGGACGTTCGAGTTTCCACTTGGCAAATAGATAAGCCAATCCGCCCGCGATGCCCAACAGCCGGCTGGGATCCTCGCGTGGACCTTGCCTTTCACGGGTTCCGATCCGAAAGATCGCATTGCCGTCCAGATAGGTCGGATAAGCTTGGACGTTATAATGCGCGGCCAAACTTTTAAGCCGTGTTTGGGTCGGTGCCATCCACATACCGCCCAAATCAACGGGAATGTCACCAATTTTCCCGGCTTTGGTACGCCCGCCTACGCGATCTCGGGCCTCGAGAACTACGAAATTTCCGCGGCCTTCGTTCATCAGGGTTCTCGCTGCCGATAGGCCGGCAAATCCCGCACCAATTATCACTGTATCCAGCACGCATGTATCTCCTGTATCACTGCACCTCAGAAGGGAAATCTATGGAGCCGAACGCTTTTAAAGTGAAGGTCAAAAGAGCGCTTGAACTGGTGTTGTCACTTTAATGGCCCACTCTTGCTGGGTTATTAATCGAGGTCATAGACGAGGTCGCGTAAATCGCGGTGCGGTCAGGTATGCTCTGGCGCGCAGCCGACCAACTTGGCCATACCCTCGGTGAAATCCTTTAGTCCGACTAAGATATCCGGACGCTTGTGATTGTACGGCGATAATGTGGGAAGCTCACTTGGTGCCTACAACTTTGAGTTCGCTTGTGAAGCTGAATGAGACAAGCCGTCACAGCGGCTTTAAGCATGGAGCTCCTACTCCCATGCTCTCTCGATGTTATTCGGGCAGATAAGGTTGCTCGGACAGCGCCAATCGTTTTTTGTGTCCGGTCGTCTATGCGTGTCAAAAGTCTTTGCGCCAATTCCCCGGGTACGAGCACACAGGAGCTGATATGCCTGACAGGCTGGCAAACACTCATTCCTTGGTTCGGCGAAGCACAGGTAGCTGCTTGGTGGAACGGTCGATTTCATAGCGCGGCTCAAAGCGCTCTCCGTTTGCAACAAAGCCAATAGCTGCCCCGTCTGTGCCACGACGGTCCCAACCCGATATTGCTCCGGTATTGTCGTAGCGGGCTGTATCGGTCCATGGGGCTGACCAGTAGAGCAGAGGGTCGAAATAAGCCCCACGCCCTTCGGCATCATAGTCGATGGACGAGAGGCGCTTCTTCCCATCGCTCAAGACAGTATATTCGCGGTTCTGATGTTGGGGGAAGGCGACCGAAATGAAGGATGGTGCGCCGTCGTGGATGCCGTTATTTGCAAAAACCCCGATATCGACGCGCGACATGCGACGTTCTACCGGACCTTTTTCGCCTGACATCCGTTCTGTCCAGGGATCGTGCCATGCAATACGGATCTTCGCTGTGCGACCAGTCGGCCCCTGTGGTTCGATCGAGACCCGTTCGGGATTGCCGTGCAGTAACCGCCATTCAAAGGTAATGGGCCGGTCATTTGGGTCAGACGTATCTTCAGCGCTCACCACAAGCTCACGCTCCCAAGCATAGCTGCGCCATAAACGCCCGATCGCTGCTGGCGTATCGAGAAGCCGTTCGTCCAGCTTTGCAAGTCCAGCGGCATCGCTGAAATCTTCTTTGACGACACGTAACCGCACAACCGGTGGAATATCTCCCGGGCGCAGGCTGGCAGCTTGTGCAACCATTCGGCCGGTTCGGACAAGCCGGCCAGCGAATGCGGCGGGATGCGCAATACCGGAAAGATAGTCATCGCGGGTGGTAACGGCTTCAAGATTATGGCGCAAAATCATCTGCACTGTCGGCGCGACCAAACCCTTGTCGCGCAGAAATGCAAAAGTATCACGCGGTAGCGCCGCAAGTGTCAGCGCGACTGCATTGAGAAATGGCTGGTCCGATCCTGACGATCCTTGACTGATAATCATGTAGGGCCAATTGATAGGGAAGCGATCCTCAGCATCGTGATCGCGATGTTCAGGATAGATGTAGATATGATTGTTTGCGTAAAGCACGGGCATAACGGCACCCCAACGTGCATTGGTCATCGCCAGCCGAGGCAGGCTACGCGGTGCCCATCCGCGCTCCATCGCCGTTGAGGAATTTCCCAATACCACCGCAGGCATGACAATGCGGCCCCCGAGACCAAAATCTAGCCCATCGGCAATGAGATCAGCACCGTATTTTAGCCGTGTCAGGCCCGGGTACAGGTCTGCACTTAGCGACGAATGGCCGCGGTCCCGGTTATCGTAGAGAATACCCGCGAAACCGTTAACGTCGCCTTGACTGCTATAGATCCTCAAAAGCCGCGCACCGTCTTGCACATTATGCAACCCGACGATCGGTGCCGTGAGGTCCGGCGGTGGCAGTTTTAGCCCGGTAGCGGCCCATAGCGACGGTTGAACCTGTACCAGATCATTTTTTGTCAGCAGCAACTCGTCAGCATGTACCGGACTGCCAAGCAAGAACATCGCAAATGAGAAGCGCAGGAGATGGAGCAAAGCATGCATGGGGAAATTTGTCGCAATCCACGGGTCAGATCTATTGATGGTAGAAAAATGGTATACGGTGTTGTTATTCGAATTCTGTTTGCCGTGTGTCCTTTGTTTCGTTATGCCGAGCCGACAGTATTTTCGAGCGGTTCACACGCTGAATAACTTTGTGAACATAATAACAATGCATACGGATTGACCATCTACCCGCAATGGTGAGATGTCACTAACAAACTATGCCTGATCTATGCAGAGGCACCCAACAGGTGCTAGGACTGAACATCAACCCAGCCTCATAGGGACTTGATAGAACAGAACTTACGTGACCGAGGAAGTTAATAATGTGGCCCTATTGGATTCTCTTCCTGATACCAGCGTTGCCCGCGGTTTTTGCAAATCCAATGCAAGAGCTCAGAGCAGATGGCACACGCAGCGTGAAATTCGGCGCGTCTTGGGTGCTGGTTTTGGTTGCGCTTGCCCTGATGATCGGACTTCGGGATCGCGTTGGCGGTGATTGGTTTGCCTACGTCAGGCATCTGTTCGAGGCGGAAACACTTACATTTGCAGAGGCAATTTTACTGCCTGACCCCGCATATAACATCATTAATATCATTAGCCTTAAAACGGGGATGGGAATTGTAGGTGTTAACCTTTTTTGCGGATTTGTATTCTCACTAGGTTTGGTTATCTACGCAAGGTCAATGCCACGGCCCTGGCTGGCGCTGGCTGTTTCGATTCCTTATATGACCATTGTGGTTTCAATGGGGTATTCGCGCCAAGGGGTCGCTCTGGGATTTGCATTGATCGGGTTGGTTGCTCTTGGCCGACAACGGTTGTTGTGGTTTGTATTTTGGATATTCCTTGCAGCTACCTTCCATCGCTCTGCCGTTGTTTTGATCAGTATACCCTTGCTGACGATGAACTTCCGCAATTTCAGGAATTTGCCTATCCTGTTGATAGTGGCCGTTTTGATGTATACGGCCTTGCTTGAAGGCAAAACGGATCAGTTTGTCGAGCAATACATAGACAACGAGATGCAGTCAGATGGGGCATTTGTCAGGTTACTGATGAACGTGGTCCCCGGCATTCTCCTGGTCCTGTTTCGGAAGCGGTTTGTTGTCGCGAAGGGTGAACGGAAAATCTATCTTGTCATGGCGCTCTTGGCGATCTTCTCTTTCGGCGCACTTGTTGTGGGGGGGCTCCCCTCCACCGCCTTAGACCGAATTGGTCTGTATCTGATCCCGTTGCAGGTGTTCGTATTTTCTCATCTGCCGAACGCATTTGGCCGCTTCGATAGCCAAAAGCAAGCAGTGGCATTCACAGTGGTTCTTTTTTATACAGTTGTTTTATTCGTGTGGCTTAACTACGCAAATTTCTCTCACTGGTGGCAACCGTATCGAATGTTCCCCCCGTTGGATATCGAAGAGGCGTATAATATGACTAGATAAATCGTCGATCTCCATATGTCGTTATGGAGAGCTTCGGTGAACTAGCGGTATCTTGGATAGCTTGATTAGTTCAAATCGCGAATAAATTTCGCGAGCCACGTAGGTAAGCGACCGTTTTCAGGCTCGTCCCGTCTTGGTCATCGTTAAACGAATAATGTTGAAGCGGATTGCAAGAATGCCTCTCAGGTCAACCCCGCAAGGGATCACCCACGTAGAGACCATCGAACCCCTATTGAGTAATCCTACTATCCAGCCTCACAATGTCGAAACCGCATGCACAGCGGATCAAGGACCCGTCCACGTTTGCAAGGAGGACGATGTTCACTTTTAGGTAGAAATATCTATGTCGTTAATCTTGATAAAGAGCGTTGATCCCGTTTTTATCGTCGACAAACCCACGGAGTTCGTTCACTGAAAATGCGTATCTTACGAACAGCCCTTGATATTCCCTAGGAGTTTTATCATTATTAATAAATATTTAGCGATTCGCGCCAGTGACATTTTTAAGCTGGCGCAGTTAACTTTTGTTGTCGAAACTAATTTTAAGACGGATTTTCTTCTTCCCGGGGGGGATCAATTGTGAAAAACATTTCCCATGTTAGTGCTGCCAGTTACCCATTTGTCGCCCAAAGCGATTTTTTCAGTGACGTGCCCATTCATGAAGATCGTAGAGGCTTCGCACTTTTGAAGCGCTCGGTCGATCTAGTCTTTGCCCTTTTGGCATTGCCGACCTTAGTGACGCTCGCCGTCATGATTTTTATAGCAAATACCATCTCCAATTCAGGGCCGGTGTTTTTCCGCCAGGTCCGGATGGGGCAGAACGGAAAAGCGTTTACGATCTGGAAGTTCCGTACGATGACCGCCGACGCTGCGGTGGTACGTTCGGCCAGCGCACCGCTTGATGAGCACCGTATCACGCCGCTTGGTCGCCTGTTGCGTCGCACCAAGCTTGATGAAGTGCCGAACATACTTAACATCATCGCCGGAGACATGAGCCTTGTCGGCCCACGCCCCGACGCGTTCGAGCATGCCAGTGAATACCTTTTGGGCGTACCTCATTACCGTAAACGTCTGTCAGTGCGTCCTGGCCTTACAGGGCTTGCACAGGTGCGGGGAGGCTATGCCGATAACCCGCGCGCCGTACAGCGTAAGGTGAAATATGACAGGTTCTACATTCGGAATTCCAGCATTTATCTTGATCTTTACGTGATCGCGCTGACGTTCGGGGTTGTTTTCTCCGGGTTCGGGCAACGCTGAACCATGTCATCCGATCGGTTGTTCTGAATCGTGCATGACGCTTGGTATCTTGCGCAGCTCAAGCCCGGGGGTTTGGACCGGGCTGTTGTCAACCTGGCGCGGCAAGGCTTTGACAGTTTGATGCCGGTCCGTGAAGAAACGCGGCGGCGTGCGGGTCGGTGGCGCACAATCGCCAAGCCTCTGTTTCCCGGATACCTGTTTGTCAAAGTTCCCGCCGGCAGGCAGGACTGGCGCGCCATCAATGCAACCTACGGCGTTTCACGTTTAGTAGCACTTGAAGCGGGGCGCCCCACGCCTGTTGCGCCCGAGATCGTTTGCGCGCTGCAAATGCGTGCCCGTCAAACTACCAAGTCACAGCAGCAAGCTGGAATGGAGGTGGGCGATCGGGTCGAGGTGGTCTCTGGGCCTCTTGCAACCAAGTTTGCTGAGATTGAAGCTATTTCTGAGCAGGGACGCATCTATGTCCTGCTTGAACTGATGGGACGCTATACGAGGATAGAACTGCCGGTTGCGGACGTGGAGCACCGTTCTGTGGATGCTGAACCGAGCCTCGCGTGATCCATGCGCTTGTCGCCCATGCAAATTTCGCGATACTGATCATAAAGTTTCAGGGGTGGGTGCGGCAACGGGTTCGCCCTTGTCTCGCTGACGGGCAAGCAGCCTGAGGTTCTCAAAATGCTTTAATACCGCTGCTGGTTTCTGGTCGATGCCCCAGGTTGGTCGCGACCGGGCAGGGGATCAGGCAAGCTGTTTCCGCATATCTGATTTTGCGCCATCACGGCACCGTTACAGGCTCCTCGGGGCCGGATACACTTTTCTAGCGCAATATCGCAGGACTGATTTTTCAGGAGGCCAAATCTTCAGTGTTATAGTTGCTAAAGTTCGATGATAACGCCATAAAACACTTACAATACACATGCGAGGCTGATAGCAGCGCAGAAGCGCACGCATTCTGTCAGACTGGTTTACTCTGCCGGGCCGTTGATGCGAGTGCCGATGCGGTAGCCGTGGGTCGATCTCTTGCAGAAGGTGCCATATTCGCGAATTTCTACACTCATTCCCAACCTGAACAAGGTCAGGTCGGGTCGTTGCCTGGGGCGAACGGGATTGTTTTCCTGCGATCTCTCCGCCGTCTTGGATGGACCACGTCTAAGATAGACTACAATAAAATTGACATCGGATAAGTTACAATGAAGCGTATTTTAATTACAGGGACAGCGGGTTTCATCGGGTTCCACCTGTCAAAGCTTTTGCTGGCCGAAGGGTTCCGCGTGCACGGCTATGACGGGATGACTGACTATTATGATGTCACGCTGAAGCAAAGGCGACACGCGATGCTGTTGCAAAGCAACGCCTTCTCTGCAACCGAAGGTATGCTTGAGGATGAAGCAAAGTTTTGGTCGGTAGCCCAGGATTTCAAGCCGGATGTAATCGTGCATCTCGCTGCTCAGGCCGGCGTCCGATATTCACTTGAGAACCCGCGCGCCTATCTGGACAGCAACGTTATCGGCACCTTCAACGTCATGGAAGCGGCCCGCAAGCTGGAGGTCGAGCACCTGCTGATGGCGTCGACGTCATCGGTTTACGGTGCCAACGACGAAATGCCGTTTCAGGAAACAGAGAAAGCCGACACACAGCTCACGATTTACGCGGCCACAAAGAAGGCGAACGAGAGCATGGCCCATGCCTACGCGCACTTGTGGACCTTGCCCACGACGATGTTCCGGTTCTTTACGGTATATGGACCCTGGGGCCGGCCCGACCTGGCGTTGTTCAAATTCGTCGATGCGATTCTGGATGGGCGTCCAATCGATATCTACAACCACGGTGACATGTACCGCGACTTTACCTACGTCGACGATCTGGTTCGCGGCATAAGGCTTTTGATCGACACGCCGCCCGAACGGCCCGCTTCGGCGGATGATATCAAAGCAGGCGACAGCCTGTCGCCCGTGGCCCCTTACCGCATTGTCAATATCGGTAACTCCAACAAGGTCCGGCTTCTGGATTTTGTGGACGCGATCGAGGACGAGCTTGGGGTCAAGGCGCAACGCAACTACATGGACATCCAACCGGGCGATGTTCCTGCAACTTGGGCGAATGCCGAGCTTTTGAAAAGTTTGACCGGCTACCGCCCCCAAACAGATATTAAAGACGGCATCCGGGATTTCGTGACATGGTTCAGGGATTATTATGACAAATGATTTAACACATTCAGATGAATTAAAGATTGGGATAATTGGACTGGGCTATGTCGGCCTTCCGTTGGCGGTGGAATTCGGAAAGAAGTTCCCGACCGTTGGGTTTGACATCAATCCGAACCGCATAGCGCAAATTCGCGAAGGGCAGGACCACACGCGGGAGGTCTCGGAAGCCGAGCTGCGCGAGTCAGTCAACTTGACGGCGACGGCGGACACCGCCGATCTGAAAGAATGTACTATATTTATCGTGACAGTACCCACGCCGATAGACAGCTCTAAACGGCCTGACCTGACGCCTTTGGTTCGCGCCTCTGAAACCGTGGGAGGCCTTTTGAAGCCCGGTGACATGGTCATCTATGAGTCAACGGTGTTTCCCGGTGCTACCGAAGAAATATGTGCCCCAATCCTGGAACGCCTCTCGGGCCTGCGTGTAAACGACGATTTTACCGTGGGGTATTCCCCCGAACGCATTAACCCCGGCGACAAGGATCGCCGACTGCCTAATATCGTCAAGGTGACTTCGGGGTCGACGCCAGAGGCAGCAAATCGGATAGACGCGCTCTACAGCTCAATCATTCCAGTCGGGACACACAAGGCAGCGAGCATTCGTGTCGCCGAAGCGGCAAAGGTGATTGAAAATACGCAACGCGATCTGAATATCGGGTTGATGAATGAGCTGGCTATCATCTTTAACAGGTTAGGCATTGATACCGAGGCAGTATTACAAGCTGCGGGGACCAAATGGAATTTTTTGCCGTTCCGACCAGGGCTGGTCGGAGGGCACTGTATTGGGGTCGACCCTTACTACCTCACGCATAAGGCAGAAGAAATCGGCTATCACCCCCAAATCATTCTTGCTGGCCGTCGTCTGAATGACGGAATGGGTGCCTATGTCGCCGAACAACTGGTGAAGGCTCTGATCCACCGCGAGGCTAAGGTCAAGGGGGCCAGGGTTTTGGTGCTCGGACTGACTTTCAAGGAAAATTGCCCTGATCTGCGCAACACGCGCGTCATCGACGCAATACGGAAACTCGAAGAATTCGGGATTAACGTGGATGTGCATGACCCGTGGGTCGATCCGGAGGAGGCACAGGCCGAGCTCGGCGTCAGTATGGTCGACACGCCAGAAGAGAATTCTTATGATGCCATTTTGCTGGCTGTCGCCCACAGCCAGTTTCGGGACAGTGGGGAGCAAGAACTGCGCAAGTACGGCCGAGACGGACACGTCCTATATGACCTCAAATACGTTCTGGCGGTCGATGACAGTGATCTTCGACTGTAACTCATGGTTCTGCCGGCCAGTTCAGACTGTCATGATGCGGCTCCGGGCTGCCCTGGAAACTCACCAAACCGCACCTGCGCAGAGGATTTGCGAGTGACAGACGGAGCACATAGGCAAATATGGCTGATCTGAAGGTCAAATTCGGTACAAACCTGCGGTCGGGCGACTTTTCGTGGCGACACCCGGCCGTGGCACATCATGCTCAAACGTGTCTTTGTGCATTCGCATTTCGGTGCCCCCGGTGAAGGTGTTGTTAACCGTCAACGCCGCTTGGAACATCTGGAATTTCCGGCGTCCGCTCGTGGACGCATTGCTGGCCGATGGGCACACTGTTATCGTCCTTGCGCCATGGGATGATACGGTGCCGAAAATCGAGGCGTTAGGGTGCGAGTTTCATCACCTTGAGATGAGCGTAAAGGGCCTTAATCCGCTAGAGGAGCCAAAAACGCTGGTACGTCTGCGCAGGCACTTCCGCCGATTGAAGCCGGACGTAGTTCTAAGCTTTACCATCAAGAATAACATTTTTGGTGCCATTGCAGCGAAATCGGTTGGGATTCCCTTTATTGCCAATGTCACAGGTCTAGGCACCGCCTTTCTTTCAGGCGGCTTGCTGGAACGGGTTGCGGTGGCGCTTTACAAAACAGCATTCCGCAACCTTCCGGTTGTTTTCTTTCAAAACAACGACGACCGAGAGCTGTTTCTCGATCGCGGTTTGGTGGCTGACAGCCAAGCCAGAAGCCTGCCGGGATCAGGCATTGATCTCGAACGGTTCGCAGCGTCCGACTATCCTTTCCAAAGCGAGGCACCGCAATTTTTGATGATTGCTAGGCTGTTGCGTGACAAAGGAGTGTTGGAATACGTCGGCGCAGCGCGGCGCGTAAAGGCGCGTAACCCCGGAGTTCGGTTCCAGCTTCTTGGTGCCACGGGTAGCGAAAACCGGACAGCGATCGACCGGGAGACTGTTCGAGGTTGGGAACAGGAAGGCATCATCGAATATCTTGGAACGGTCGAAGATGTGCGGCCATTGATCAAGGCCGCGCAATGCATAGTTCTGCCGTCTTACCGAGAGGGGGCACCGCGCACGCTCATTGAGGCCGCAGCTATGGCCCGCCCGCTTATCGCTACAGATGTCGCGGGGTGCCGGGCAGTGGTGGATAACAAGCACACCGGCTTTCTCTGCGACGTCCGCAGTGAGGAAAGTTTGGCGGCGGCCTGTGAGACATTTATCACTTTATCATTGGAGGAGCGCGCGGCGCTCGGCCGTGCCGGTCGCTTGAAAATGGAGCACGAGTACGGCCAGAGTATTGTGATAGATGCCTACCGTACCGCTTTGCGTGACCTGCTACCCTCGAAGGTCAACCCCGCTGCATGAGCGTTTTGCAGACATGGTCGCAAACTGCGGGGCAAGGGTGGCGATGAGGAAACTGTCAAAGTCCACGTCGTCCCGTCGCCGTCGTGTGTTTCCTATGGGTCAAGTGCAGCGTGTACTTGACGATAGGCCAGTCCTGCTTTCAAGGCAGGATTGATACGGTTCGGCGCAATGGATACGGTTTTCTTCGTTTTCTCAAAACTGTTCGGCACCGCTCTGAAGCTGGAAACCTGGCTTCTTGTCATTGCAGTACTGACATTTTGGGCTAGCCTGCGTTCCTGGGCTCGCGTGGCAAAAGTCGCCTCCGCCACGCTCGTTTTGGCAATTCTTGGTATCGGGCTTTTACCATTAGGAGACGTACTCATGCGGCCTCTTGAAGCCGATTTTCCTATAAAAAAGGCTTTGGGGCAGGTTGACGGTATTATCGTGCTTGGCGGCGGTGAAGACGTGCCGGCCACTACACGGTCCGGGCAGCCGCAAATTGACGAGGGAGGCGACCGCTACATCGCTGCATCGGCGCTTGTCCACCGTTATCCTGCCGCGCGACTGCTTTTTACCGGTGGCAGTGGCCGCTTGCGCGACGGCGCAGGAAATGAAGTATCCGAGGCTGCGGTCGCCGAACAAATTTTCCTCGCACAGGGTATTGCGCCGGAACGGATGCTACTTGAAAGGCAATCTAGGAATACCGCCGAGAACGCACGCCTGAGCCATTTGCTCGCGGGCCCTAAGGACGGGGAGCAATGGGTCTTGGTGACCAGCGCCTTTCACATGTCGCGCGCGGTAAGCAGCTTTAGGGCTGCGGGCTGGCAAGGAATCATACCCTTCCCGGTCGATTTTCGAACGCGAGGTTGGTCAGACGCGCTTGGTTGGAATTTCCAACGCAACCTGGGTTTACTGAACACCGCCCTGCGGGAATGGATTGGGCGCGCTGTGTATTCTATGACTGGGCGGTAATGGGTTTAGAATGCAGATGTCGGGAAACACATGGAGCAACTTAATGACGTTTTATTCATCAAGCACCAACTGCGCCGCAATTTATGACTGTAGTATGTCGGCCGTCGGACGTGACATATGATGGATAAGACAGAAACGGTTGTTTCGAACAGCTCGAGCCAATCCACACAGGCGCGCATACCAACCCACGTGCTGGATTTCATGCGCGGGTTTGCAGCAGTCTATGTAGTTGTGAATCACGTCAGAGGCAACTTTTTCAAAGGAGGCGGTCGCACAATAGCGGAGTCTGCCGATCCGCTTGGCCTGTACGATTATGTGTCTATATCGCTACTGCAGGCGACCGCCCTTGGCACTGAATTTGTCATCTTGTTCTTCTGCGTCAGCGGTTTTGCAATGGCGCATTCGATACTGTACACTTCGTCGCCACTCCAGTTTTTTAAACGACGTCTGATACGCATCTGGCCACCCTATCTGGTCGCAATCGCGCTCGCTGCTTTCGTCTGTGTCCTGTATACGATGTACGATCCGGACGGTAACATCACTCAGAGATGCACGGGGCGTCTCTGCACGGCCGAGGGTCTGTTTCTGATGGCGACCTATGTAGAGGTCGCTACGCCCATTACGGCACAGTTCTGGTCGCTGCCCTATGAAGTCATCTTCTATCTTCTATGCCCTCTGCTGCTTTGGTACCGAGCGGCAATTCCTGCGGTCTTCGGCGCGTCGGTGTTGCTTTCAATCATCGGCGTCGTGTTTTGGGGGGTAGAATCAAACCCGTCCTCCTCGGTTCTGGTAAACTTTGCGATCAATGCAGCGTTTTGGTTTATGTCCGGTGTCGTCGCGTATCATTACATCGAACGGGTGCCGGTCTTGCAGGTGCGCACCTTCGTGATGGTTGCCTTGGGGTTGCTGGGGCTCATAGTGGTCGTGAAAACATTCTACGGCGCGCCCAATGCAGTGTCTAATTCGCTAATGATACTTTTCAGTGTCCTGTGCATCCGAAACCTTCCACATGCGTGGACATCGAACCCGCGCTGGAACTGGGGATACTTCAGCTATTCCATTTATATCTTTCATGTGGCATTCATCTTTTTGATCGCGTTGATCCTCGAACAGCAGTTCAACATACGTGCTCAGGATATCGAAAGTTATTGGGCCTGGATCCTTTTCCTGCCTGTAATACTTGCCGCCTGCTGGGGTATGTATTTCTTGGGTGAAAAACAATGCAACGAACTGTTGAGGCGGATGTCAAAATCACGTCAGAAAGCTCCTGTATGAACGAAGTGCCTAAACGCCTGAAGAAGCCGTTCCTTGATCTGACGCTCTGGAAACGGGGTATATCGTTGCTGGACCAACATGAGCGTCGTATGGCTTGGATCGTTCTGGGAATTGTCATTCTGTCGGCACTCAGTGCCGCGGTGATGGTGGGATCAGTCCTGCCGTTTCTGACGGTCTTGTCTGACCCTTCGCGCATCGAAACCACATCGCAGCTCGCTTGGGCATATGAGCTGTTCGGCTTTTCATCGAAATACGCATTCATCGTTGCGCTAGGGTTGGCGACGGTCGCGATGATCGTGGTCGCCAATGCGATGCAAATGCTGCGCGTGTATGCGCTTTCTCGATTTACCATGATGCGCGTGCACAGTATCAGCCATCGCTTGCTGGCGCGATATCTGCATCAGCCCTATGAATTTTTCCTCACCGCCCATTCAAGCGACATGAGCTCTCGGATTCTCAACGAAAGCAATAATGTGGTGCAATATTTTCTGCGCCCTGCAACAGAAGTCATTTCGGCAGCGATCACCATGTCGATGGTCATCATCGTGGTCATCTGGGTCGATCCGGTGATTGCGATCTTTTCCATTCTTGTGGTGGGCGGCGTGTTCGCTGTGGCCTTGCTTGCCAGCAGCCGAAAACTGACCACCTCGGGTGAAATTCGAAAGACCTCGAACAAGGCTCGTTTCAGGGTGGCCGGGGAAGCGCTGAGCGGTATCAAGGATATCAAATTACTGGGCAGTGAACGGGTGTTCATTTCGCGTTTTGACCGACATTCGTTGAAGATGGCCCACTCGAACGTCAGCAAGAATGTATTGACCCAACTTCCACCTTATGTGGTTCAGACATTGGTTTTTTCCGGCGTCATTCTGGTTAGCTTTCTTGTACTTGATCCCAACGCCGATGATCCGACCGCAGCTATGGCAGATTTGGTCCCAACTTTGGGCGTCATGGCCCTTGCCGCGCAACGCCTGATGCCGGAACTGAGCCGCTTGTTCTCGAACGTCGGGTTGCTGCAATATGGCCGCGCCGCGGTCGATTCCGTTTACGAAGGCATGTTTGTCGGTGAGGGCGGTGTTGACGATGCCGAAACCGAGGAGCCGGCTTTACCGTTGCGCAGCGAACTGGTACTGAACGGGATAAGTTACTGTTATCCCAATACTGACGTTCCCGGTCTGGAAGGGATCACACTTCGAATTCAGGCCGGCGAACGGATCGGAATCGTCGGAACCAGCGGCGCGGGCAAAACGACGCTGGCCGATATCCTGCTGGGCCTTCTGAGACCTCAGGCAGGCGAGATTCTGGCCGACGGCATCCCCGTTACCTCGGGTCGACTTCCGGCTTGGCGGCGTTCTGTCGGGTATGTCCCCCAAGAAATCTATCTGCTTGATGCCAGCGTATCCGAGAACATTGCTTTCGGTGTTTCACCCGGCAAAATCGACCGGGCTCGGGTCGAGAAGGCAGGGCAGCTCGCCCAGCTTGATACTTTTGTGTGCAATGAACTGCCGCAAGGATACGATACCCCTATCGGCGAGCGTGGCTTGCGATTGTCGGGCGGACAGCGTCAACGGATCGGGATTGCCCGCGCTCTCTATCGGGACGTCGATCTGATCGTGTTCGACGAGGCAACCTCGGCGCTCGATAATGTGACTGAAAAAGAGGTGATGGCGGCCACGGATAGGCTGCCGGGTGACAAGACGGTCGTCATAATTGCTCACCGGTTGAACACTGTACGCCGTTGCGATCGTATTCTGGTATTGGACAAGGGCCAAGTTGCTGGCTTTGATACCTGGGAAAAGCTTAGTGCGGGAAATCCGGTGTTTGAAGCGCTGGTGAAACTGGACCCCGAATTCTAAAGTGCTGATCAATTGAGGTAAGCGACATTGGAACAGCTGAAAGCAGCCAATAAAGAACGCAAAATGCGAATTCTTTTGATTATGCGCGATCCTCCTGACACGGCGGTCAGCAAGGGTGGATTATTTCCTACCGCAATCCGACATCATGTCGATTTGGGGTTTGATGTTTATGTTGCGTCTATTTCCAAGATGACGCGCTACAACAAAGAAATTGTCCGGTCTTTGGGTGCGAAACCAGCCATTCCACCAGCTACGTTGTCGTCGCTTTTGAGCGGACTGAATTTGCGACCAAGACAAGGAGCAAAGCGCCCAAAAGGCCCTAACCTTGTGAGTGAAAACAGTGTCTCCTGGATTGCAAAAGAAATCCGTCCCGAAGTCGTGACAGGCATACAAAGCTTCCAAACCGGGATCATCGCTCAAAAGATCGCACAGTTTATTGGCGTGGAATATGTGACATGGGAACATGTATCGACGTATGGGAGAGGAGCCTTTTTACCGGTTTCAGATGAAACTTTCATTGAATTTCTGAGGAATGCGCATGCTGTTCTGTCAGTATCATCCAGTTTGAATGAAGCTATATCCCAGCGATTTTCAATTTCTTTAAGTAACTCGAGCGTGCTTCCCAACCCGGTTCCATCGAATTTTACTCAGCGTCCCCAGTCGCCGGTACCTGATTGGTTGAACAGCATTCCAAGCCGCGATTTTGTTTTCGCGTCGTGGACGACTTGGAGAGACATCAAACGACTTGACCTTTTGCTTGAGGCATTTGCCAAGGTGCACCGACAAAGGCCTGACGTGAAAATGATAGTGGCGGGGCCATTCAAGGAAAAATCGGCAGAGATCATGAGCGGCTTTCTCCGCCGGCATCCCGATATAACGGAGTCTGTTATCGTGACTGGCAGGATAGACCGCGCGGCTATACGACACTTGGCGGAGGCAGCGGACTGCTGCGTCATTTCAAGCGATACCGAAACTTTCGGGCTTCCGATGGTTGAGGCACTTTCTGTCGGCACACCGGTGGTTTCGACAAGATGCGGAGGTCCAGAAGATATTTTAACTAATTCCCGCTTGGGAGAATTGTGTGATAAAGATAATCCCGACGCGCTATCTACTGCGATGCTTCGCGTGATGGGCACATATGCTACTTATCAACCTGACGAAATTTCGCGTATTGCCGATGGGTTGTTTGGTGATGTAGCTATCAAGAAAAAATGGGCGGCTGTCTACAGCAACGTCCTGCCTGGCACCGGTAGCAAATCATGAACAAAGTCAACTTCAGCCAAACGACAGCCTCTTGGCCCGTGGTAGTAATGGGCATGCACAAGTCCGGTACGACCTTGATTGCAGATACCTTGCACCGCAGCGGTATCGAGATGGTCGGAGCAGACGCCGGCGGCGGTTATGACGATGGCAACAAGATGGAGCGCGCAGAAACCCGGGCGCTGAACATGGCTCTGCTAGGCGATACCGGAACTGAAAGCTTGCGGCTGATCCGCCCTCTCGCTCCGAGTGCCGCAAAAGCGTTGCATCTGGAACAAGCGCAGGAACTTCTTGCCGGGATGCGATCGCGGAGTTGGGGTTTTAAGGACCCCCGTACACTGCTTACCTTCGGTTTCTGGGAGCAGGTTTTGGAAACCCCGATCCTGGTTGGCATTGTCCGGGACCCGGTCGAGGTATTTGGCCATTACCTGCGGCGAGCCGACCGCAAATGGATCAACCGCGACCCTACTTTTCTGCCCGATGCGCTTCGCGCCTGGTGCGTCTATAACCAGCACCTGTTAGATGTGAAACGCAAACATCCGCGTATGTTATTACTGAACTATGCCGACTTCATGACAACGGATGCCGGCATGCAGCGTCTATCAACATATGTAGGACGCGAACTGGTCGATTGCCGTAAGCCCGCGATGCGTCGGGCACAGGCGAAACCGACAGCCGATTATCATCTGGCGCGGCTGATCGTGCGCCTGCGTGACGGGTTGAACCCCGACCGAATTTACGCGCAATTAATGAAAGACGTTTCAAAGTGAGCCTCGAAAAGTCAGATACACCCGACGGACCTCCGCAGCCCTTGCTGAAATCGGGTGTGGTCTTCGTCGCTACGGGCGCAAAATATATCGCCTGCGCCGAAGCGGCCGCCCGATCTGTACGCCGTCATATGCCCGAGGTCCCGATCGCCCTGTTCACCAACGCCGGGCAACTTGGCGTCACGCTGAGCGAAGTGTTCGATCCGGTTATCGAACTCGAATCCGTTCATCACCGGTCCAAGGTCGATTGCCTGATGAACTCGCCCTTTGAAAAAACGCTGTTCCTTGATGCCGACATACGGGTGCTCGAGGATGTCACTGAATTGTTCGATCTGCTTGAAAGGTTCGATATGGCGATGGCGCATGCCCACGCCCGCAACCGCGACGCGACGCGGGCTGTTTGGACGAAGGCGCTACCAGATTCCTTTCCTCAGCTCAACACTGGTGTTGTTGCCGTACGACGGAATGCAAAGACGCAAGCGCTTTTGCAAGATTGGTCAGACAGCTACAAGACAGCAGGTTTCCGCAAGGACCAGGTCACCCTGCGAGAGCTTCTGTGGGCTTCGGATTTGCGTCTTGCTACGCTTCCACCGGAATACAATATTCGGTATCCGAAAAATTTGTGGCTTTGGAGCAAACGAGAAGCCCGGCCCCGAATCTGCCATTTCCGTCGGTATTCGTTCACGAAACGAAGCGACTGGCTGATGTTTCTGGGAAAGCGGATAGTGGGGTGGCCAAGGCGCACCGCCGCGCGATTGGTTCGGCCTCAGCGCAACGGGGATATCTCGTGACCGACGCCCGGCACAGCGTTTGCCTGTTTATCGGGACCCTCAAGGCTGGGGGTGCCGAACGTGTCACCGTTTGGCTGGCCAGCGAATTGCATCGTCGGGGACATGACGTTGTAGTGCTCACGCACTCCGCCCCCGATGCTGACTTTTTCACACTGCCGGACGGGATCAACCGCGAAACCGTCGGGTTCGACGAAGGACGCGACACCCTGCCTGGCAAGTTGCTTGTGAACATACGGCGTTGTTTGCAGGTGCGTCGTGTTTTGCGGCGGCACCGGATCACTGCAATGGTGGCGATGATGCCGCATGAGTCGGTGATGGCGGTTGTTTCCTCTTTTGGCCGCCGGATGCGGGTAGTTGTTTCCGAACGCAACGCCCCGTGGCATCGTGAGCAGGACAAGATTTGGACTGCGCTGCGCCGCATTGTATATCGATTTTCCGATGCACAGGTCGCCCAAACGCAGCCGATTGCCGATTGGATGCGTCGGGAAACCGGTAGCCGAAGCGTTGCCATCATCCCCAATGCGGTGCAGCCAAGCCTGCCGTCAGGGCCGCCGGTGGTTCGGCCGCAATCGTTTATACGGCCCGGGCGCAAGCTTTTGCTGGCTGTTGGTACCAAACCTTATCAAAAGGGGTTCGACTTGCTGATCGCGGCCTTTGCGCAGATTGCAAACGACTACCCGGAATGGGACCTAGCCATTCCTGGACTGCTGCCAAGCCGGCAAGAACAGGGGATTTCCGGACAGGATATTCTGGATACCGCCGCCAGGTCGGGGTTGACCGAAAGAGTGTTTCTGCCCGGCCATATTGGCAACATGCCCGACTGGTACGCAGCAGCCGATGTGTTCGTGCTCAGTTCTCGGTTCGAAGGTTTTCCGAACGTGCTGGTCGAGGCGATGGGAGCGGGCAAAGCGTGCGTAGCATTTACCTGCGATACTGGCCCAGAAGAGATAATTCAACACAACGTCGACGGGTTTCTCGTCCGTGACCACACTGTCGATTCGCTGGCTGCCTCCCTGGATAAAGTTATGCGCAGTACGGAGCTTCGTTCACGACTTGCGGCAGCGGCGCCGGGCGTAATGCAGCGATATGCTCCGGATACGGTCCTGAACGCCTGGTGCCGTGTTCTGGGATTGCCAGAAGAGCAGAAGACGCGATGAGCGGCGGAGAAATCGTTATATCGCTGGATTTCGAGCTGCTTTGGGGGGTCCGGGATCACGCTACGCGCGACAGCTATGGCGCGAACATTCTGGGCGGGCGGGCGGCGATTGCGCCGACGCTCGAGCGGTTTGCTCGGCACGGCATTCAGGCAACCTGGGCGACGGTCGGCGCGGCGTTCTGCGGCTCTCGCGAGGAACTGCTCGAGGTACTCCCTCACAAAGACCTGTGGCCGCGCTACCAGAACCCAGCCTTGTCGAACTATCGCTACCTTGATGAACTGGGCGCGGACGAAGCCCACGATCCGTATTACTTCGGCGCCTCGCTGGTCGATCAGATAGCCGATTGTCCGGGACAGGAAATTGCCACGCATACCATGTCGCATTATTACTGCCTGGAACCCGGTGCAGATATGGCAAGCTTTGCCGCCGATCTGGACGCGGCGTGTCAGGTGGCCAAACAGCGCAGCATTACGCTTCAGTCGATAGTGTTTCCGCGCAATCAGTATTCACCATTGCATCTCGACACGATTGAACAAAGGGGTATCCGACGCTATCGGGGCAATCCCGGTGCGTGGGCCTATCGGTCGGTAGCCGGTGCCGGGCAAACGCTGCCCCGCCGTCTGATGCGATTGATCGATGCCCATACAGGTGTGCTTGGGCCGCATCTTTTCCGGCCGGGGGGCAACAACGTGCCGGCCAGCCATTTCCTGCGACCCCGCGCCGGGCGCTTGACAGCGCTGCATCCCTACCATCTGGCGGTGATAGAACGGGCGATGACGCGAGCGGCCCAGACCGAAACCGGATTTCACCTGTGGTGGCATCCGCATAATTTCGGCCTCGATACAGAAGCCAACTTGGCTGGCTTGGACCGGATCATTGCGCATTTTACCCGCTTGCGCGAAGAATACGGAATGGTGTCGCGAACAATGGCAACCAGCGGAGAGCGTCAATGAAAGTAGTCGTTCTGGCTTCGGGCGGCACGCCGACGAATATTCTGGTCAACTATCTGGATGATGCCGGCATCCCTCCTGTTGCCGTATTGATCGAACCGTCGCAGTCCCGCCGGGCATTATTGCGGGGCCGGGCGCGGCGATTGGGCAGGCGCGCGGTTTTCGGTCAGGCGCTGTTCATGGCGCTGGTTTTACCCGTTCTCCGGCGGCGCGGTGCCAGTCGACTGAGCTACCTTCGCAAGGTCCATCGCTTGCGCGCCGATCCTTTGTTGCCGAACCGAGTGACGTCTATCCGCACCGTAAACGCGCCTGAAACGCGCGAGCTCTTGAAAAAGCTTGCTCCGGATGCGGTAGTGCTGAGCGGCACGCGCATCGTCAAACCCGACACGTTGCTGGCGGCAGGGGCCCCAGTTTTGAATATCCATGCAGGGATAACGCCGCAATTTCGCGGGGTACATGGCGGTTATTGGGCACTGTGGTCGGGGCAACCACAGGATTTCGGAGCCACGGTGCATGTGGTTGACCACGGCGTCGATACCGGGGCAGTGCTGCAGCACGTTCGGACGGCACCGGAATCTGATGACAGTTTCGTGACGTATCCGCTTGTTCAGCTTGCCGAAGCATTGCCCGTTCTGGTCGATACCCTAACCACTCTTGATCGCGTGGGCACGCTGCCGGAACCGGTACCGACAGAAGGGCCGGGCCAGCAATGGTATCATCCGACGCTTGGTCAGTATCTGGCCGGAATACGGCGCGGGGTGCGGTGATGCAGCTATCGCCCACTATACGTTCCAAAGATGACTTTCGCGCGTGGCGAAAAGCCGATCTGGAGGGTGCCGGACTGTCCCGGTGGAGACTGGGGATGGGGCTGCGTTATCCTACGATACATTTCCTGCGCGTCCTCAGGCGCGTTGAATACCTCACAAACCGCCGCCAGAACTCGATCATTCGGGTCCACCGGGCGATCGTGGTGGTTTATTTCCGCCTTTTGTCGATTTACCTTGGCTTCACCATACCACCCAATACCTGCGGGCCTGGGTTGCGGCTGAACCACTGGGGCACTATCGTGATCAGCCCAGAGGCGCGCATCGGCGCGCGGGCGCGGATAAACATTTGCGTCAACCTCGGGCTGAAAGACGGGCAGGCTCCGCACCTTGGCGATGACGTCTATATCGGACCGGGGGCAAAGCTGTTCGGCGGAATCCGTCTTGGCAATGGTGTCCGGATCGGTGCAAATGCCGTCGTGAATCGCAGCTTTCCCGATAACTCCATATTGGCCGGTGTGCCTGCGCGCCTCATTGGACAAAAGACCAACAAGGATACGCCCCCCGATGAGCCTGTTTAATGACTGATCGCCTTCTATCCGGCAAACGCATTCTGCTTTTGGGAAGCAACGAACGCGCCGCGCTATCAGTCTGCCGGTCGCTCGGCCGGCAGGGTGCCATTGTCGAGATCGTCGCCTTTGATCCGGTACGTCAGCCTGCGGAAATGTCCCGGTATTGTCGCAGACGGTTCTATTTCGGGTCACCGGTTACCGACGCGATCAAGGTGCTCGACCGTTTGACCGCTCATCTCGCGGAAAACGACTATGACGCGATTTTTCCGATTACCGATATGGCCTGCGAACTGGTTTATGCGGGGGATGCAACGATAGCATCGCGTTTTGTGATCGTCGGCCCCGATCCCAAAGCCTATCACAAGGCGGTGGACAAGTCTGAAGCACTGAAGTTGGCGCGCCGGGTCGGGTTGCACGTACCTGATGGCGTCCTGATGCAATTCGGCGATGACCAGACGCCGGCATTCAAGCTGCTGGAACAAGGGCCGGTTTACGCCAAGCCGGTGCGCAGTTCTCTGCTGTCGGACGGGTTTGTCAACGCATTTGAGGTCAAGAAATGTACCACGCCCGCGCAGCTTGAACGCAAGCTGTCCGAAGATTTGCCTCGTCTGCCCGTTCTGGTCCAGCAACCGGTTCCTGGGCACGGGGTCGGCCTGAATTTCCTGGCTGACCGCGGGAGCATGGTCGCGATCAGCATGAACCGACGCCTTCACGAACCACCCGAGGGAGGCGGCAGTAGTTATCGCTGCAACGTGCCGGTGTCCGAACGCGAATCGCAAATCGCGCGTGGCATCGCGACCGAACTGAATTGGTCGGGGTTGATGATGATCGAACTGAAGCAGGACGCCGACCGACTGACGATTATGGAGATGAACTGTCGTCCTTGGGGGTCGATAGAAACCGCTATCCGCGCCGGAGTCGATTTTCCCGCTCTGGCGGTTGCCCAAGCCCTGGGTCTGTCGCTGCCAACGGCATTGGTCCGCAGCGACCGCCCCGTACGTGTGCGCAACCTGAAGAACGATCTACGTTGGGTGGTTGGGCAACGCCGGCGGTGGCTTTCGCGCGGCTCTCCGTTGCTCGACTGGCTTTCCGCCCCGCCGCGCGCGTTGCTAAAGCAAGAGCATATGGACATCGAGCAGAGCGATGACATTCTGCCTGCCCTGGGTCAATTCAATCCGGTGTTGGCCCGGCTGGGGCGTCGTGGCCGGTTGGCGCTGCGCATGAAAACCGCTGGTCTGGGTCACCGCCACCGGTTTCGGCGCCTGGACCCACAAGAGCCGCTGTTGTTTGTGTGCCAAGGAAACATCAATCGCAGTGCCGTCGCCGAAATCCTGTTTCGGGATGCCGGGTTCAGCAAGGTGCGCTCTGCCGGTGTCCTGCCGTTCCAAGGGCGCGGCATCAGCCCTGCCGCGGCACGTTTTCTGAAACAAAGAGGCAAAGACGGCACGCTGCATCGCTCTACCAATCTGCACACATGCAGGGCTTTTGTTTCGCAAGGGGCAACTATCGTGGTGTTTGACTATCGCACCAAGGCGGATGTGCTGATGATTAGCCCCGAGCTTGGACCGCAAATCGTGATGTTTGACGACCTTGCACATGACCATACCGGCGAACTGCATGACCCCCAAGGTGCGACGGAAGCTGTCTACCAGGAATGTTTCGCGCGTATCGAAGCGGTTTTACAGGATCAAACCGGCTGAAAGGACACTGTTGATGGCACGTTTCGTGATCAGGCTGGATGATATCTGCCCGACGATGGACCATGAAAAATTCGCCCGCGCACGGGCGAGTTTCGAAGCAGCAGGCGTTCGTCCGCTGATCGGCGTCGTCCCCGACAATCGCGACCCCGATCTGGTGATCGACACGCCCGATCCAGACTTTTGGAAGATGGTCAGGGCGCTTGACGCGGCGGGATGGGGTATTTCGCAGCACGGTTACCAGCACCGGATCCATACCGGCGACCGGGGTCTATTGGGCATTTCGCCGCGCAGCGAATTTGCGGGGCGGCCGTTTGAAGTTCAACGTGACGACCTGGAGCAGGGCAAAAAAATAATGGCCGACCAGGGCATCGTCGCAGAGATCTTCATGGCACCGTTCCACAGCTATGACAGGGCGACGCTCGCGGCATTGAAATCATTGGGGTTTACCACTGTGACCGATGGCTATGGTCTATATCCCTGGCGCGACGGCGGTCTCACGTTCGTGCCGCAACTGTTTGAATCCTCTGCCAATATCGGTGCAGGGGTCTATACGATGTGTCTACACACAAATAACATGACGACAGAGGAGATTGACGGCCTGGGCCGCTTCGTGAAGTCCAATGCCGCACGTATCATCGGTTTCGATCAGGCCAGTGACCGCGTTTGGCCCGCCGCTCTTAATTGGCCGCTTGGCAAGTCGCTCAAACTGGCCCTAACAGCCAAACGGAAGCTAAGGCCCAATTAGTCATTGCGCCGTAACGCAAGAATGGTCTGATATGTCGTGCCGATGACGGCAGGCATGCTCGCCCCCGGGCAAAGACTGTTTCGCGGTCAGTCCGGATATGACGAGATCACGATCATGCGCCGGAACTTGCTGGCATCGTCTTTTCACAAGTTGACCTTCCAAGCGGTGCGGATATTTCAACTGTGAGGTCCCCGACGTTTATCGCTTTAATCGGTGTCTCATTTAACTGTACTCTGCGCCTAAAGTGGTATTTCCGATATTTTAATGGATCGGGTTGTGCCCGAGCCTAAATGTAATTGCAGCTATATCTGAAAAAGGTCGTCCATGAGTGGGAATAACAAAGTGCAGCGCGTGGTCCATGTTCTCTATTCCGGGCTAGGCGGGCATGGGGCTGTCATGTTCGGGATGCTTGAAGCAGGTTTTTATGCCGATGCAGAGCACCTGGTCCTGTTGACCGGCGTCGAAGAGCCCTTGCAAGATTACGTCGAACGCCTCGACCAGCGCCAGATAGCGTGGAGCTACGTCCCCAAGCAGCCTGGCCGGGGATATGTGGCGTTCTACCGGGCCTTACGGCGGGCCATTTTCGAAAGCGCGCCCGATCTCGTTTTCGTCCACGGATTGGCGACGGTCCCTTCGGTTATCGTGAACCGCTCGCGCGCGGCGGTGCTGCTGCGCGAAACCGAGCCTTCGCAAGCCAAGTCAATGAAGGACTGGACGTCGCTTGCCTTGGCTCACGCAAATGTCGATGCCGTTGTTCACCTGACCGAGGATGCGGCACAAACAGCGGCCAAGAAGCTCCGCCTGCTGCACCGGCCGGACAAGGTCCATATCATCGGCAACGGGCTCGATACCGACTTCTTCAGCCCGGCACCTATGGGTGCCGATGCCTTGCTTTCGGGACCGGTAATACGCTTGGGCATGGTGTCGCGACTGCAACCGAGTAAGGATCATATGACCCTGATCAAGGCCTTTGATCGCCTTCGCGCCGCGCGCCCTTCTGTGGACCTTCGCCTCGAGATTGCCGGAGACGGGAACACAAGGCCCGGACTGGAAGCAGAGATCGCGCAGCGTGGGTTGCAGGACCACGTTACGCTGCATGGCACGCTTGGCGCTGAGGGGGTGCGCGATTTGCTGCGCAGCCTCGATATCTATGCGCACGCGAGTCTTGGCGAGACCATGAGCAATTCGATCATGCAGGCCATGGCAGTGGGATTGCCGATCATTGCAGGGGCCGTTCCGGGCGTCACGAACATGGTCGTGCCGGAGGTCGGAGTGCTTTATCCGTCTAGCGATGAACAGGCGCTCGAAAAGGAAATCGCCGCCTTCCTGGATAACAAAGAGAGTGTGAGGCATCTGGCGAAGGCCGCGCGTGCGCATGCGCTGCGCCAGTTCGACGCGAGGCAAACGGCCCGCGCGTATGAGGGACTGGGCGAGCAGTTGTTTCGGGCACGGGCGCGCCGCTGATGCACGAGGTCCTGCACCTCATCCCCTATGACACGGTCGGGGGTGTCGAAACCGCCGCGCGGTCTGTTCCGGCCAACTGGGAGGGCGGGGCAGGGGCTGTGCGCTTTCGCCGTGCGTATCTGGTGACGCATTCCGCAGTCGAAGTATTCCCGGACGATTGGCATGGGCCCGCGACATCCGTTAACCACCCTGTCGCACATTGGAAACTGTTGCGATTTGCACTGCAAAGCCGTGCGGATCTGGTCGTCGCATCACTTTGGCGCAGTTGTCCAACATTTATCGCGCTCAAGGTGATGCGTCCACGGACGAAGACTGTATTGTTCCTGCATTCGGCAGTAGATGTTCACCTGCTCGACAAGCTGTTCAACCGCGCAGCAATGATGTTGGCCGATGAGATCTGGGCGGATTCAGCCTCAACCGTTGAGGCGCGTGTTCCCGCCGCGGCGCGCAAGCGGGCCCGGGTGCTTTCCTTCCTGACACAGCGTCCGCCGGCCCTGCTGGACGTGCCACCAGGTGGTCAGTCACGCGCCGTTACACCAAATTTTGTCTATTGGGGCCGCCTGCAATCTGAAAAGAATTTGGAACACGCGCTGGCCGTATTTGCGTCTGTTCACGCACTGCTGCCAGATGCCAAGTTCGACATTATCGGTCCGGATCGCGGGGCGCTTGCCCAACTTCGGGCACGGGTTGCCGAACTGGGGCTTGATCACGCCGTAAACTTTATTGGTGCGCTGCCGCAAGAGGCACTGATGGCGCGCGCAGACAATTACAGCTTTTACTTGCAGACAAGTCTTTTTGAAGGGATGGCCATGTCGGTCATAGAAGCGATGGGTATGGGACTGGTTCCGGTCGTGACGCCGGTGGGTGAAATTCCGTCTTATTGTCAGGATGGCCACACCGGTATTCATGTCACCACCCCCGAGGAAACCGCGCAGCGGGTCGCCGCACTGGTTGCTGCGCCTGGATCCTGGCTTGCGCTTTCGCGACGTGCCGCCGAAAGATGGGCGCAGGCCAGTCTGTTCCAAGACGATTATCGTGGCGCTTGCAACAATCTTCTGTCGCAGAAGCAATCTAGGAGAAGCCCTTCATGTGTGGACTAACGGGTTTTGTTACCTTCCAGCCATTCGCCGATGCTGGACAGGCGCGTCACAAGGTGCAAGCCATGACCCGGTCAATCAAGCATCGGGGGCCAGACGCCGAAGGCCACTGGCTGGATGATACGCAAGGAGTGGCGCTTGGGCATCGGCGCCTTTCGATTCTGGATCTGAGTCCATCGGGGGCCCAGCCTATGCACTCGCGCTGTGGCCGGTATGTTTTCGCATTCAATGGCGAAATCTACAACCATCAAGCGCTGCGAGTCGATCTGATGAACGACGTACCGGACATGGCGTGGAATGGTTCTTCTGACACTGAAACCCTGCTTGCCGCCATTGTCGAATGGGGTCTTGAACGCGCGCTCGAGAAATCATTCGGGATGTTCGCCTTCGCGCTTTGGGACCGTCAGGAGAATTTGCTGTCACTGGCGCGTGACAGGATGGGAGAGAAGCCACTTTATTTTTCGCAGCAAGACGGCGGCTGGATATTCGGGTCTGAGCTGCGCACGTTGCTGGCGGGCGGGCTGACGGCACCCATCAACCAACGGGCGGTCGCGTCATACCTCAAGGTTGGCTACGTTCCCGATCATCTTTGCATTCTGGATGGTGTCCGCAAGGTAATGCCCGGCAGCATCGTCCATCTTCGTGCAGATGCAGAACCGAAACAGCTGTGTTATGCATCGATCGAAGCGCAATTCGCGCAACCCCGCGAGATCCATGATCGTGACGAGGCTGTGAGAAGACTGGAAAGAGTCCTCGAAGAGGTGGTGAGCGATCAGATGATCAGCGACGTACCGCTGGGGTGTTTCCTGTCAGGCGGAGTGGATTCGTCATTGGTGGCTAGTCTGATGCAGGCAGGGTCTGTCCGTAAGATCCAGACTTTTTCCATCGGTTTCGACGACGCCCGGTTCAACGAGGCACCGCACGCAGCTGCGGTGGCCGCACATTTGGGTACGGACCACACCGAATTCACCCTCAAAGAGGACGATGCCCTGGCCATCGTCGCGGATCTTCCATCTATATATGATGAACCTTTTGCTGACAGTTCCCAGATACCGACGACACTGCTTTGCCGTTCGGCACGCAAACATGTCACTGTCGCCTTGACGGGCGACGGCGGGGATGAGGTTTTCGGTGGCTACAATCGTCACATTCGCGGACCCAAGCTATGGGGACAAATCAGCAATTTGCCTTGGGCCTTGCGCCACGCCGGGGCTGGTGCCGTGCATGGTGTCGTACAGTGGGGTATGCGAAACGAGAAGATGTCCCGGTATGCGCTATCCACTCTGCGGCTGCCGCTGACGACCTTTGAAAAACTGCCGAAACTGGCTGCTGCCCTGCGGTCATCAGGAAATCCAGAGGATTTCTACCAGACTTTCGTCTCAACAGGACATGGCTTGGAAAACATGCTGGAGAACCCCGGGCTGGCAGATCACTCTGACCCTCGGGCACTTGACGCGGCGGGAATGGACATGGCCGAATGGATCATGGCGCGGGACACGTCCGGCTATCTGCCCGGCGACATCCTGGTTAAGGTTGACCGCGCCGCGATGAGCGTCGGTCTGGAAACCCGCGCACCGCTTCTGGACGCGCGCGTTGCCACTCTGGCGAGAAAAATCCCCATCGGGCTTCATGTGGATGGGCGCGAAGGCAAGAAACTTCTTCGGTCGCTGGTTTACCGCCATGTTCCGCAGTCGTTGATAGAGCGACCGAAGCAGGGGTTTGCGATACCACTGGACGACTGGTTGAGGGGTGCGTTGCAGGAATGGGGTTCGGCGCTGATTACAGATGCTGACCTGACCGAAGCCTTGGGCCTGAACGCGGACCTTATCGGTGAATTGTGGGCTAAGCACCAGGCACGGCGCGTCAATGCCGGGAACGAACTTTGGACCATTTTGATGCTGTTGTTATGGGCCAGAGAGTTCAGAATGGGCGGCACCGCGCAGAGCGCTCAAATCAACTGATGCTCGACCCTTTTCGCTGACCTCAAAGCACGGGCCCGGCGACAGATCTCCGCCTGGGCGTACGGCAGGCTATCCCGATATTCGTAGTTTTGATCCGCCAACCACTGTCGACAATGTGACTCTGACAAAAAGGGGTTTGCTTAAAGCCAAGGGAAATGTCATATTCCAAAGATATTTCCAGTAATATTATAACTTAGAAATTTGCTGCATGACAATCATTTCCGATCAAAGTTATCATAACAAGACCTCTGCCGGGTGGTTACATTGGGGGCTTTTCTGGCTGGCCGTGACCATAGTTGCGGCCGGAGTGTTCTTTAGCGCCGGCTTTGATGTATTGCTCGATGCATGGAGCAGACCGGAATACAGTCATGGCCCGCTCATTCCGATACTTTCGGGGCTGATGTTCCTGCGTGAACTAAAACAATATCCGGCCCAGCCCGGTCCAAAGAGCGATCGTTGGCCAGGTTTGTTCGTTGTTCTAGTGTCTGTCGCAATCGCCGTTACTGGCGTGCTGTTGAGCGCGGACAGCCTGGTGGCCTATGCTATGATCATCTGGATCGGCGGGATATTGCTGCTTAGTTTTGGCTGGCAGACCGGCAAACATTTTTGGCCTCCGGTGCTTCATCTGGTCTTTATGCTGCCTCTGCCCGGCATGGTATATTACGAGGTTTCTACCTTTCTTCAGCTCGTCTCCTCCGAGCTTGGGGTGTGGTTTTTAAGGATTGCAGGGGTACCCGTCTTTCTTGATGGCAACATCATCGACCTCGGAGTGTTGAAGCTGCATGTCGCCGAGGCCTGTTCGGGACTTCGGTACTTGTTTCCGATCCTCAGCTTCTCTTATGTGTTCGCCTTCCTGTATCAAGGGCCGAAATGGCACAAGGCGCTACTGCTTTTGGCTGCCGCGCCTATCGCAGTGTTTATGAACTCGGTGCGAATCGCTTTGGCAGGGATCCTGATGCAGCGTTTCGGGGCTGAATGGCTTGAAGGGTTTACCCATTTCTTCGAGGGCTGGGTGATATTCATGGCGAGCGTGTTGATCCTGTTCCTGCTTGCGTGGATTTTGCTGAAACTGAACCCACGCAAGATGGGTTTGACCGAAGCGCTTGATCTCGACACTCAAAATATCCTGCCGCAAATGTCGCGGGTAAAGCTTGTGCAACCTTCCGCTGCGCTGATCATTGCGGCCGGTCTGATGGTGTTTGCGGCAAGCGCCTGGCCGCTGGTGCCCGAGCGTACGCATGTCGCACCAGAGCGATTTAGCTTTGCGCTGTTCCCCAAAGAGGTTGGTGCATGGACTCAGTACGGTGACGAACGCCGGCTGTCACCGGACATCGAAAAGAGCTTGGCCGCCGATGACTATCTTGGGGTACAATACAGCCGGTCCATATCCGCGCCGACCCTCGACTTTTTTACGGCGTGGTACAAGGATCTGTCAGCCGACGGCGTTCAGCATACTCCGGAAATTTGTCTGCCCGGTGCCGGTTGGGAAATCGCAGAAGTACAGAAGGTCGATCTTTCCGGCAAGCTGGGACTGGAGACTCCATTCAATGTAAATCGGGTGATCATTCAGAAAGAAGAAGACCGAATGATCGTTTATTACTGGTTTACCCACATGGGGCGGACGATTCCCAGAAACACCGCCGCCAAATTCAGTGTGCTGACCAGAGGCTTGGTGGCCGGGCGCACAGACGGGGCCATCCTCAGACTGATCAGCCCCATCGACAAGGATGAACCGGATGGCGAGGCAAAAGCCGAGGCTGAAATGAACGCTTTGCTGAAAGAGCTTCTTGGCCGACTACCTAGCTTCATACCTGGAGCTTGAGTTAACCTGCGCGATGCCATCGCTAAGCTCTTTTGCCGGGGTTACCGTCTGGCCGCAGCTGACCTTATCGTCTGCGGGCAGGAGGATACCTTGGGCCGATTTAAGACAGCGGGTTCTTCCTTGAGTTCGGGAGATATGCCACGATTAACAGCAAACGGGGCACGGCAGGGGCGCACTGCGAGATCAATGTCGAATGACAGCAGGCCACAATTAGAAAGACAACGCTTCCGTATGCCGCACATGCGTAATATGCTGATATATCATAAGGACCGGCCTTGCCCCCGATCAAGCATAGCTGGCTTTCAATATCAATCAGATGTAGGTAAGCTTATTCTTGCCGATATAAAACGCGCAAAATTATAGTGATCCGAGCATAGCATGTGTAGTTCTCTTTATAACGATCATTTTGGTTTTCGCGAGCGACCGTTTTCCTTGGCGCCCGACCCAAAGTTCTTGTACTGGTCCAAGGCGCACACACGCGCCTTGTCAGTTCTCAACTATGGTCTCGTGACGCGGGCACCGCTCACCGTTGTTTCAGGCGAAGTGGGCACGGGCAAGACTACGCTGGTTCAGGAATTACTGCGCTCCATTGGCGATGATGTTACGGTCGGGCTGATTTCTAATGCACGCGGCGACCGGGGGGATCTGCTGCGTTGGGTGTTGAGCGCGCTGGACATACCCGCACCCGAAGGTGTTGATTACGTGACGTTGTTCCAGAGATTTCAAGATTTTGTGTTGGATGAATACGCCGCCGGGCGACATGTTGCTCTCATTGTGGACGAAGCGCAAAATCTTGGGGTCGAAACACTGGAAGAATTGCGCATGCTGACCAACATCAACTCTGGAAAGGACGAATTGTTGCAGATCATTCTGGTCGGTCAACCAGAGTTACGCGACCTTATTCGGCAACCGTCATTGCGTCAGTTCGCCCAACGGGTGACGGCCTCGTATCACCTAGAGCCGATGGATCTTAATACGACGCTCAAATATATCATGCATCGCTTACGGCATGCCGGCGGCACTGGCCAAGAATTCACCATAGAAGCGATCGTCCGCATCTTCGAAGAATCAGAAGGGATCCCGCGAGTTGTCAACAAGCTATGCGACTTGGCACTTGTCTATGCTTCTAGCGGAGAAGAGGAAAAAGTCGACGTGACCATCATTGAGGAATTGATCAACGATGGTCTGATCCTGAAGCCGTTTCGTTCCCCACTCCTGCTGACTAACCAGCTAAAAGATATTGGAAAGGCCGCGGAATGAGTCTCGACCTGGGCTTCTATTGGGCAATGTTGCTGCGCCGCCTTTCGGTAATGATGCTGTTTGTGCTTCTGTTCTCGGGCTTCGGGCTTGTAGCTGCGTTTAAATTACCTGAAACATACTCGACCAGTGCGCGGCTGTTGTTCGAGGCGCCACAAATTCCGTCCAGCATGATCACGCCGGCAGTGCAGGCCGGAGCGGCTGAACAGCTGGATATAATCGAGCAACGGCTGATGACGCGGGCAAATCTGATTGATATCGCCAACCGGTTCGACGTGTTCGAGAATATCCGTGGAATGGCACCCGACAGAGTCTTTTCGGCTATGAGAGCCGCGACTGATATTCGCCGCAGAGGGGGAGCGCGCAACGGGGATCGGGCTACCATGATGACAATCAGCTTTGAGGGCCGCTCTCCGCAGATTGTGGCAAACGTTGTAAACGAATACGTAACTCTCGTGTTGCAGGAGAATTCCAAGTTCCGGGTATCCCGAGCCGAAAATACGCTGGAATTCTTTGAGCAAGAGGTCAAAAGGCTGGACGAAGAACTGAACCAGCGCAACGTCGCAATCGCCGTATTCAATTCCGAAAACGCCAAAGCGTTGCCCCAAGACCAGCCGTATCGGTTGGGGCGCCAAAGTCTGTTACAGGAGCGTCTTGAACGGCTTCAGAGGGAGCTCGTCGTCGTCAAGAAGAAGCGCGACCAACTCGAGCTCGGCTTTGACGGACCTGTCGCTACCACACTCAACCCGTACGAAGAAAAGCTGATAGTCGGCAGGGCCGAACTTGACAGGCTGACGGCAACTTATGACCAAAATAACCCAAGGGTCATTCGGTTGAAGGACCAGATAGATCGTTTGGAGGCTATCGTTGCCGCAGGGAACGACACCGGCAATCCAGATACAGCAGGGGCAGAAGCGACTAAACAAGGGGCGATGCTGGAAGCTGCAAAGGCCGAAGCTGACAGCGAAATCGCGGTACTCGAGGCGCAGATAAGCTCCACCACGACCGAACTGGAAGAAATCAAGAAAAATATTTCGGAAAGTGGTGCAAACGCATTCCAACTTTCCGAACTACAGCGCGATTATGAGATTATACTAAGCCGGTATACGACGGCGGTGTCCAACCTCAATTCGGCGCGCATGGGTGAACGCATAGAAGCGACGGCTCAAGGTCAGCGGATCAACGTAATCGAGAACGCCAACGTACCCCAGGTTCCGAGCGGGCCTGACCGTTTTCTAGTAGCCGCTATGGGCATCTTTGTCGGGGTAGGTCTGGCAATAGGGTATTTCATTTTGTTGGAAGTCTTGAACAGGTCTATTCGTCGTCCGGCCGAACTCACCGAAAGGTTCGACATCAAGCCGATCGCTACGATTCCCTATATGGAGACCCACACCACGAAAATAGTGCGTCGCGGTGTACAGGTGGCGGCTCTAGTTGCCGTTCTTGTTTGTGTGCCCTTGGCGCTTTGGTATGTAGATACATATTATCTTCCGTTGGAAGTGATTGTGCAGAGGAGCTTGGCCAAAATCGGGCTTAGCTAAAGCAGATGAGAGAATTGAAAGTCGAATGGAAAAACTCCAAGCAGCAATTGACAAGGCTCGTTTGTCCCGCAACGAACACAGTGCCGTCCAAACGGCCGAGCCGATTGCACAGCGATCCCGGGAAAAATCAAATCCGCGTCTGCTTGACCGCTGGCAGGCTTTGACACCCTTCGATGTGCAGGAAAAGCACCTTAGCCAGAACAGGGTAGTGACGCGGTCAGCCGGCAAGACGGCCACGCCTTTTGACATTTTGCGCACAAAGTCGCTCCTGCAAATGCGTCAAAACGGGTGGAAACGGTTGGCAATCACGTCGCCAATGCCCGGCTCCGGCAAGACCACGATGGCATGTAACATCGCTCTTGGGCTTGGCCGCCAACGCGACCTGCGTTCCATACTCTTTGACCTGGACCTGCGCGACCCATCCTTGCGCGATTTCTTTGGTGTCGAGCCGCCCCATGGCATCTCTGATATGTTGACGGGTACCGTACCTTTTGAAGATCAGGCCATGCGGTATGGCGAAAATGTTGCGGTTTCGATGGCGCAACGTGCTGAGACAGACCCGACGCGGATATTGCTAGCCGAGGAAACAGCCGGGAAGCTCGATGCTATCCAGGCGGCCTACGAGCCTGACTTGATGCTTTTTGATCTTCCCTCAGTGTTGGTGAACGACGATACGCGAGCTTTTCTAAAGAACGCTGACTGCGCCTTGATCGTCGTCCGGGCGGATACAACGAGTTACACCCAATTCGAAACCTGCAAACGCGAAGTCGCCGAGCACACAAACGTTCTCGGTGTCGTGTTGAACGGCTATCGCCACGACAAGAGATCATTTAGTGCCACGTAATCGTTGCTTATCGGTATGCGACTGGTCGTGAAAGTTTCCCTTTGATCTTCCTGTTCTGGGCAGCGGTAGATGGACCTGTCGCGGTTTGATGCCGCTCCTTTGATTGCATTTAGTGCAGCACAGGAGGGTTTCTATTGAACACCTACGACGGGTCACAGATGACGGAAGAGCTGAAGGAAATCGGCATGGACGTCGGATATCGGCTGGTTGGCAGGATGAAGCGCCAGAATGGTTTTTCCGTCGTCAAAACCTGCAAGCACAAGTTTACGATAGAACGTGTCCGCAAGTTCAACGTGGCGCCGACCCTGTCAGAACGAGACTTCACCGCTGATCAACCCAACCAGAAATAGGCCGGTGGCATCAGCTATGACTGGATCGGCGTCGTCACCACTCAGCACAGGCATGAAAAAGCCCGGTCGCATTCGAACGAAAGGTGGCTTAAACGAACACCGTGCGCGGCACGAAAGCGGGACCGGTCCATGACGGCGACATGATAGACGTGGGTTGACACTGTGATGGGATGCGCTGACTTCATGATGTCCAACAACCCCGGATGCCCCAAATAGGCCGGACACATGTCGCTGCCGAACAACCTGCTCACGGTGCCGATAAGTTTGCCAAACCGGAACCGTCCATAGTTGCCGATATTGTGTCACTTGCTGAACGCAAAGGATATCGGTTTTTAACCGATATCCTTCGATGTTCGAACTGACGAGCACATGCCCTGGATTTCCTGAAGCAAATCAAACAGGCTGTATATAGGACTCGTTTGCGATCATAGTCCGTTGTTAGTCGTCAGGCCCGCAGTTCGCGCTGCTCTTACCGAACCGACCAGTACACTGAGTGTTTTTGTCCATTGTACGTAAGGTGCTTCGGTGACATAAAGCGTATCCCCGTCCCGCATGTCGAAATTCCGCGCAAGGGGAACTCCGTTCGGCTTGGTCAGGTCCAGCACGTAGATAATGGTTTTGTCGCTGAGGTGATTGCCGCGGCCAAATCCTTTGATGTCGCTTTTTGCCTGTACGTTGCGGATGACGAACAGACCGGTCGGATCGGCGATCGATCCATCCAGACCTCCCACCTGTGCGAGCGCTTGAAGTGCCGACAGATGTCTCATGCCAAACGGTACGTTTGCCTGTAATCCGGTTGCCCCGAGAACAGTAAACACACGGGGATCACGCTGAACAAGAACACGGTCGCCGGCGTATAGCGCTATGTCGAATTCGGGGCGATCATATATGTCCTCGAACCATATCTCACCTTTGGTATGGTTGCGCAGTACGGTAATGCGCGCCACTTCCGACGGCGCTGTGATCCCGCCTGCGGTGGCCAGCATTTCCATCAACCTGCGACTGGACCGCTGGATAGGATAGACGCCTTGCGACGCGATGCCGTCGCCGAGGATCGAGACGGTCGCACCGTCGCCAGGCGCGCGTTGCACCAACACCTGAGGCTGCGGTGTCTGGATGTTCAGCTTATTTGTAATAATTCGCCGAAGCGCTTCGGGCGTATTGCCTGCGGCGCGAATTCGTCCTGCGTAGGGAATAAAAATGAAACCGGCTTCATCCACTTGGAGTGCGTTGAGGGTGGCCGCGCCACTGTTGCCTCGGCTTAGCACTCCGTCATCTACGTTCTCGTAAATGGTGAATGACAGCGTGTCGCCCGGCCGAATTTGGTCAGGAGCAGAGGAGCTACCATCCACGAATACATGAGGAAAGCCGCTGTCAGCTGGAAGAGCCACCGCACGGGTAACATTTTCATCTACCACCACAATTTCGGTATTGCTGTATTTGTCCATTTTGACATCAAGCAGCTCGGCTTTCTTCGGGCCGGAACGTGGTAAGCCGCAAGCACCAAGTGCGGATACAAGGACAATAGTAAACAGAATTTTTGTCATTCGAGTAAACAATTGTTTCATATTATAGCTTCCGTTTCTTTCGGATGACATCGCGCGCATAGCTCACTGCCAGTATTTTCAAGAAGAATTATTCAACTTCAAATGATTTAAATACATAAAGGTAGAAATTAAGCAATCGCGCGATACACGGATTTCGAATGTGTTGCAGACGAGGTTCATCTTTTAGGTTCGGCCCGATTGACGCAGGGCCCGAACGGCAACCCCACCGCGGAAAATCCCTTCTCATTTTCCATAGCGCGGGCGTGAAGCCCGTTTCCCGATACACGCGGTGACGATCAGTTTCGTCCCAGAGTGCGGATTTAGCCTGGATACAAGTGCGATGATGACCCCGGGACCAGTGCTGTCAGCCGTCGGGATCAGCGCGTCGCTGCGTTACCTATCACGAATTTTGAGAACGAGCGGCCCGCCAATTAAGGCGAACGCTGCTCGTCAGATGTTCTTGTATGATTGGTTCAATTCTCGATCGTGGGTGATTTTTGCAGACTTTGAACAAGCGCCCGTGCCTCTTCGATCTGGGGCCGGGTATCGGCTGCTCCTGCTACCGATACTGCTTTACGAAATTGTTCAAGCGCATCCTGCGGACGGTTTTGGCTGATGTATGCCTGGCCCAAGTGGTACTGAACAATAGCATCCTCTGGTAGCCCCTTCGCCGCAGCTTCAAGATAGGGTAGGGCTTCGGCGCTGTTTTCACGCCGGTGAAGGATCCAACCAAAGGTATCCATCAATGCCGGGGCATTGGCCTCGCGAAATCTACGTGCGATGCTCCAGGCGCGGTTCAGGCTTTCCTCATCCTCGCGATAGGTCGCAAGCAGGCTTGCCAGGTTGTTGGCGACGACAATCGAGTTTGAATTGTCTTCATAGAGCGCTTGGTAGATATCAATCGCCCCATCAATGTTCCCGTCCCTTTCGGCCAACGATGCTTTTGCCCAAAGCAGCTCTGGGTTTTTGGGCAGGTGGCCGAGGCCCTCGTCGATGGTAGCCTCGGCTGCATCGGGATCGCCCTGCCTTAGCTCCAATCGGGATAATTCAAGCCAGATTCTGGGTCGGATCGGATTCGTCGCAAGAAGATCACGGTAAAGGGTCGCGGCCGCATCCAGATCACCATTCGCGACTTGGGTCGAGGCCAGCACGAAGTCCAGCGTTTCGTCGTCGGGGTTTTCGTTTTTCAGCGCCCGCGCGAGGGCGAGGGCACCGGTTTTGTCCTTTATATTTAGCCTAGCGCGAACCAGACCGATTTTCGTGGCGAGGTTGGATTCAGCGCCTGTGGCCAAGTCGTCAAGGAAAGACAAGGCCGAGTCGATACCACTCTGTCCACTAAGCCGTTCGGCCTCTATCCCGTTGGCCGCTTGAATCGCTGCATCGCTTCCAATGCGACGCAGGGTGCCGACGACACCTTGGACGCGATTGAAATCTTCCGTTTGCAGATAGAGCTGACCCAGTGTGATCAAGATATCGGTATTGGTCGGGGCAAGCCGCAGAGCCGCCACCAGGATATCCTCGGCCGGGAGATAGCGCTTTTCTCCCATCAGCAACTGGGCATAGCGAAGCGTTTCCGTTGGAGCGTTGCCGGACGCTTCCACCGCTTGTGCGTAAAAATCCTTGGCCAGTCCGGGCTGACCGGCGCGAGAGTATGCGTTGGCGATCAGGGTCATTGCCGCAGCGTCTTGTGGATTCTGGTCAAGTGCGGTCCGAAGCGCGCCGGTCGCAGCGTCGGTGTCGTCCGCTTCAATTTGCCAGGCGGCCTGCATTTTGAGCGCGTCTGGCTGGGTTGGCTGTTCGGTCAGAACTTCCTCTACCAGTGTCCGGGCACCTACGTTGTTCCCCGTGGCAAGAAGCATCTTGGCAAGCGTTATCTTGAGATCGAGCGACTGATCTGATGGTTCGGCTTTCGACAGCACGTCCTGAAGGGTTGCGATGGCTTCGTCGTGATTTCCGAGCGAGAATTCGAACCGCGCTTCAATAATCTGGAATGGCACCGGATCAGCGCGTTCCGAGAGAGCCTTGCTGATCTCGGCGCGAACATCCTCGGGGTCACGGAATTCCGCCAGAAAGCGGATCAGATCAAGTGTCGGACCGGGATCTTCAGAGCCGGAGGCGACCACCAGATCGCGCAATACGCCCTCTGCCGCATCCAGATTATTCCGCGAAACGTAGTATCGGATAAGCGTTTCTCTGTTCGATGGATCATCGGGGAAAATTTTCATCATCTCGCGCAGTTGCGCCTCGACAGCGGTCTCATCGCCAATCGTTGACAATACTCGAAGGCGCTCTTGATAGTGGCTAAGCTTTGTGGGGTCGAAATCGATCATCCAATCGATTTGTGCCAGTGCTTGCGTATAATCCTGCTCGCGAAGTGCGTTATCTATAAGAGTGTTTCGCAACAGCACGTTTTCCGGTTGATCGCCAAGCATATCGCTGGCCTTGCTTGCAAGACTGCGACGGGTACCTGCATCATTATCGTTAATCGCAACCCGGTAACTCCGTACCAGAGCGATGGCTTTTACGCGCGGATTGTCTGGTGCCAATTCCTCGGCGCGGGAACTATGGCGATCGAACTCGTCCCAGCTTCCCGAGGAAAAAGCCATTTCGGAAAGGATAATGCGGCTGTCAAGATCATCGGGAAACGTCTCGGCGAGGCGAAGATACTGACGATAGGCCCCTTGCCGGTTGCCTTTTTCCAACAGCAGTTCCGCCAGCGTTTGACGCGCAGCCTTGTGAGTGGCGTCCAAGGTAACGGCGTTACGCAGCTCGACCACAGCGCGGTCGATATCTTTTTCAGAGATCAGGACAAGAGCGCTTTGATAATGTTGTTCTGCGCGTTCTTCGACTGAATCGCAGGCGGATAAAAATAGAGCGCTGCTCAATAGAATGACAGCCGACACCAGGTTTTTGAGGGCGCGCACAGAAAAAGTCCTTAATAATGAATCATTTCGCGTCAGGAACCGAAAATTGGCCCTGTGTTGTTTGTCGCTGAATTCTAGCCGGTCGGCAAGGCCTTGGTGCCGATAGGAGACTTAGGCGACAATATTGATGCCACACGACCGGTTTCAAGAATTTCTGCCCGCGCACGCGGTCACGTTACTGCCGTCCATACCAGTGACCCCCTTGGTTTCGCTCAGGACGGTGTTGCGCTCTGATAGACCTGCGCCCGCGTCTTTCCCCTAGTAACCGCGAAAGGCCGACAGGTTGGGCTGCCCGTCGTCTGAATAAATTCGTTCAGCGGCCCCAACACAGCGCTGGTTCATTGGCTGGCCACAAATTGCGGGGTAGGAGGGAGATAAACCAGCTTGCTATAAACTTGCTGAACTCGACGAGATCGATGCGCAGTTTATTATAGTCGGCAGGGGAATCCGAAATCACCCGCACGACGGATATAGGAGCGATGGTGTGTTGCAACGCAATCGATGCCCGCGCCATATGTGGTTGAGAGGTGATAAGAGTGACGGCCTGGATATCCGGCTGAACATCCAGCCAGCATCCCGCTTCAAGCGCGTTCTCAAGCGTTGTATGTGCGTCCGGAGCAAGGACCAGTTTTCCCGTCGCAATCCAGTCGGTTTGCTGGTCGGTAAGTCCGAATTGCGCAGGAAAGCGTGCGGGCTCAAGCCCCGCATCGCCATTCACGCCAGTGATAAACAGTCTATCGACCCTGCCCGAAGAAAGCATCTCGAGACCCGATCGAATGCGATCAAAGTCACCCGTGAAAACGATTGCGGTAGAGGGTATGTCACTGCTGAGCTCGTAAGGTTCGGATCGCGACATGAAGTCGATCAAGAGAAGCCCGATAATAACTGCTGCGATGCCAACCACCGCAAGCAGGCGGAAAAACAGCCCAATAATGGCAGAAATCACTGACAAAAGATGCCACCCTTCGAATACGGTCTCATTCTTTTCCACTCTCTCACTCGAATGTCATCGCAGAGATTGGAGAGGAGACAACTCCGTCTCCCGTGATGCGGTACGCGGGCGCTATCGTCAAGATGGCCCGAAGAAAATCGTTAAAGCCGCCAACCCCATTAGCGTGCAACTAATCGCACTATGGGCAGCAAGGTTTGCAGTGTGGTTATTTTTTGGCCAAACGGACATTGCCCGGGTCGGCACCCTGAGGATGGCGCGCCTGGGAAGTGTGCTTGGAGATTTAACATCGAATGTTGCAGGCAAGCCCTCAGGTACGGCGGCGCGCCATGTAATCAAGAAGCAAGGCACCAATCCAACCACCGAGGAATCCTCCTAGATGAGCTTGCCAGGCAAGTTGGCCGGACATTGCCCACCACATAACAAGGTTCAATGCCACAAGGAGCGCGATAACCTTCGCGACATCTTCTATTCCTTCCCGAACGGTGTACCGGTCCATGTATTCCCAGGCCAAAAGCGCACCTAGCAAACCAAACAATGCACCCGATGTGCCGACCATGGGGCGAAGGCCCGGGGCCAACAGAGCGAAACCCGCGGCACCGCTCAGGCTCGAGGCAACATACAGAAAGGTAAATGTCCCAATGCTTGCTCGCTTCAGTATTGCACGGCCTAAGGACCAAAGGCTGATCATGTTCACCGAAAGATGTACCAAACCGCCATGCAAAAAGGCGTAGGTGACGAACATCGCATACGGCTGCGCGAGATAATTGGGTTTCCAGTTCCCAAGTAGCCCCGGCCAAAAAGCGCCGTAATCATAGGCCAGTGGACGCAAACGGACAGGCCCGAGCGCGCCAGAGTCAGCAAGGCTCAAGGTGATCTCGATCACGCAGTACACAGCAATCATGCTGTAAAGGAACTGATTTTTCGGTTTCAGCGCGGTCTCCAGCGTCTGGGTGGCAACCGGACGCCGAAGTTGCCTCTGTTTCGCCCGATACATGATCTTCTCCACCTAAGTGACGTGGTATGCAACCCGCACGAAGCTCGGTTACACATAGTACCGAGGAAAACACTCCCAGCTAGCCGACGCGAGCCTTATTCTAGCCTTATTTTCACCTTATTCTGTTGACAGCGCGGGTTTCGAAGCGATAACGTCATAGAAGGTAAAACTATTTTTAGAATCGCCTGCTGTGTAAATTAAGCATTCACAGCGGTATTATTGGGGGAAGTTATTATGAATATGAAGTTTTCGTTAACACTAGCGGCGCTTGTTGCGTTTGCGGCACCAGCCGCAATGGCCGCCACAATTGTGGTGGATGATTTTACCACCCCGGGGGGTGTTTTTTCCAATGGTGGCGGTAACCCGGACACGGCAGCATTTGCTGGACCCGGCATTATCGGTGGTGAACGTTATATGTGGGTTTCTACAGATACGTTTCCTGATCCACGCTTTGGCACTCAGTTTGAGGCAACCGGCGGTGGGTTGAACTTTACCAACGGCACCGGTGCCAGAGGGCAAGCGGTTCTCGTATATGATGGCCCAGGAACACCGGCAACTACTACACCGTTTACGTTTAAAGACCTTCCGCAGCCGCCCTTTGCCAGCAGTACTTCTGCTGATATCCCGGTCAATGTAACCGGTCTGGGGGGTGTGGATTTGCTCGCCATTGGCGGTACAACCGCAAGCACCAAGTTCTCGTTCGAACTCAACAGCTTCGACGCTGGAGGTTCACTTGATTTCTACGCTTATGCGTTCGATCAAAGCGGGCGCATTGCAACCTACTTCGAGAATTTGACCAACCCCGGCGGTCAGATCAGCTTCAGCACCGATCTGCGTTTGGATCAATTCAATGATCCTTCCGGGATTGATTGGACAGACATCGGCGCACTTGCTTTCGCTGTTGAGTCCCGCACATTTGAATTCGATGGAGCAATCGGTTCGATCAGTGTCGTACCGCTTCCAGCTTCCGCATTCCTGCTTCTTGGCGGATTGGGCGGCCTTGCCGGTATGTCGTCGGCAGCAAGACGCCGTCGTCGTCGTCAGGCCTGAGCCACAAGAATTTAACCCGGGACGAAACGCCCCGGGTCAGATATCAAAGAAGCCACGGCAAGCATCGCTTGTCGTGGTTTTTTCGTTTGGCGGCGCTGATGCTTTGGCACCTTTCTGCCCCAAACACACAGCGTGCCGGACCGACCCGATAGCTGACAAGCCCGAAGTCCATGCATTTGAATGTTCACGAATCACAAGTCGGCGGATTGTTCCCAATATTTTTTAATTTGCGCGAGATCTCGCTGAACGTGTGCCATAATGCTCGTGCAAACGTCATCGCAATGCTATCAACCCGAGACACCAATTTAATACAACGATACGCAGTGATGAAAGGACGAGCAATGTTCACGACCGGCCGCGCAATAATGTTATCAAGCCGCAGACATAATCGAGAGCGGCGTTGTTTTACTGGCGTTTCGGCAATTCTAATCTCACGTACCGAGACCTGCGCCCAGTACGAACCTGGGACAACTCTTGCGTTTAGAAGATTTTGAAATGATTCGTATTCTAAACAACACGGGAAGCGCGGAAACAACTTGCAAGCGAAAAATCCGTTTTTTGCCCTATTAATGCCCAACTTTGTTGTGAGCTTAGGTTCAACAACCTTTTATTGGACACTTGAGAAGAATGGAAAGCATGATGAACGGACTGAACCCTACCCGTGCGCGCCTTTTGGAAACCTTCGGCCTGGATGTAGAACTGACCCGGGGCGATGGCTGTAAGCTTTACGATGCCGCAGGACGTGAGTACCTCGATTTTCTATCGCAGTATGGCGCGTTGCCTTTTGGTCATAATCCCTCCCAGATCTGGAAGGCACTGAACCTTCAGCAAGAGGCTATGCAACCTGTTATGGTACAGCCTTTGCGCGCCGTCGGAGCAGAGCGTTTGGCCAACCGGCTGGCCAGCATTACCCCACATGATCTTAGTGTGGTTTCGTTGGCTAATTCTGGTGCCGAAGCAGTCGAAGCCGCGATCAAGCTTGCACGTGCTCGAAGCGGTCGGGATATCATTCTCTCCACTCACAACGGGTTTCACGGTAAGACCATGGGTGCCTTGTCCGCGACAGGTAAGCCGATGTACCAAAAGGACTTTGGCGGACCGGCTCGAGACTTTGAATATATCGCGTTCGGCGATATTGAGGACCTCGAAGCTAAGCTCGAAGCCGACCATGGCTCTATCGCCGCGTTTATTGTGGAGCCAATCCAAGGCGAAGGCGGGGTGGTCTGCCCGGCTGACGATAGTTATCTTAATGATGTCATCGCACTATGCCGCAAGTACGGCGTGCTGAGCATCATCGACGAAATCCAGACCGGGTTAGGCCGGACTGGCCGACTTTTTGCGTGTGAGGAATGCGAACAAGCACCGGATATGCTGCTGCTCGGTAAAGCATTGGGCGGAGGTTTGATGCCAATTTCTGCCGTTGTTGTCAGACCTGAGGTCTGGGATGATCGCTTCGGGCTCCTACATAGCTCGACTTTTGCGAACAACAACCTTGCCTGCGCGGCAGCTAATGCGACATTGGATCTTATTCTTGATGATGACAGAGCCTTTATCAAAGATATCGCGCAAAACGGTGACTATTTCCAAGAACAGTTGGAAGCACTCAAGGATCGTTATCCCGGGGTATTGATCGACGTTCGCGGAAGGGGTTACATGCGCGCCCTCGAGTTCCGTAAACCGGTAGAGCGCGCCGATTCAGCATCGATGGCATTTTGCGGATTAAACGGCGGATTTATCGGGCTGTTGAGCTCGTACCTTCTTAACGTAGAGGGAGTGTTAACGGCTCCTGTCTTCAATGATGCCAAAGTAATGCGTTTGCAGCCGCCCCTTATTGCGGGTCGTGCCGAAATCGACCGGTGCATTTCCGCGCTGGACTCCGTATGCGGCGTGCTGAACCGTGGTGATTACCACATGCTCATGCGGCACCTTGTGACGCCTGAGCGGCGGGAACAATTGGAACATACAGCACCGACTGCGCCTCAGCAGGGTCCGGCCCGCGACGTGCCGGGATCTGCTCCAGGCAGATTCTGTTTCCTTATCCATTACACGCAGGAAGCGGATCTTTTGCGTTCCGATCCATCCTTCGCAAACTTTACTGCCGAAGAACGATCCACGTGGCTTGAATGGGTGAAGCGGGTTGGACCCGGGTTCGCATGGCCGGTATCAGGGGGCACCTCGCGCGACGGAAGCACGACCGAAGGAATGATCATGTCCGTCCCGCTCTTGCCTACCGACATGATGGGGAAAGGCCGCAGAGAAGCCCGAGGCATGATCCAGGCCTCGGCTGGCATCGCCGCCGAATTTGGCGCAAGTCGACTAGGTCTTGGGGCGTTTACGTCAATCGCCACCAATGGAGGTGCCGCAGTAGCTGGCCGCGGCGTGCCGGTCACCAGCGGCAACACCCTAACCACCGTGTCTGGCGTGACGGCGCTCGAACGGGCTGCATGGCGTGCCGGTATTGATCCGGCCACCGCGAATGTTGTCGTCGTCGGCGCTACCGGAGCAATTGGTCGGTTGGCAAGCCTGATGCTCGCCCGCCGAGCAAATCAGCTAACCCTGGTAGGGAACGCCAGCAACAGGCAGGCTCAGCAATTCCTGGACCGCGTCACGGATGAAGTGGTGCACATGCTGTCGAACGAGCACCCGTCTCCAAGCGCAGGGGGATTGAACCGTTGCGTACGCGAATATCTTGAACCGCAAGGTGATGAGATGACCAAGGGTGTGGCAAATGAATTCGCTCGTGCCTGTGCCGAACGCGGCAGATCCGTTCCCATTACCGCGACCACTGATTTGAGCAAAGCGCTCGCGACCGCAGATCTGGTGCTGGTGGCGACCAGCGCAGAGGTTACTTTCCTCGATCCGACGCAACTGCGTCCCGGCACAGTCGTATGCGATGTGGCGCGCCCCCCGAACGTGGCACATGCCGATCTTACGGAAAACGGGGTGCTCGTTTTCGACGGTGGCTTGGTCACACCCCCATTCCCGGTAAACCTTGGACCTTTCCAGAACCTCCCGGAAGATCTTTGCTGGGGCTGTCTCGGCGAGACGATGCTGTTGGCGCTTGAAGGCGAGACCGATGATTACAGTCTGGGACGCGACCTGAGCCTTGTGGACGCTGACCGTATATCAGAAATGGCCCGCCGCCACGGCTTTGAGCCTGCCGAGCCACAATGGTATGGTAAGTCATTGACCGATAGCGATTTTAAGCGTGTGGCAATGGCAGTAAGCCAGCGACGGAAAGCAGAGTATCGCTCCAAGAAGTCTGCGAAAATTTGGGCGGCAGAATAATAATCCATTTCAATATGGCAACCGCCTTGTTCATCGGCACACAGGCAGCCTGAACATCTACCTCCAGGAGGACGAAGAATCCAAGACCTTGGATTTAGCCCGCTCACTCCGTGTATCTATCTCGCGCGGTAGAATTTCACGGAGACTGACCGCTACTCACTTTGGCACCACTGCTGTTGTCGCATAAGTTTACGTCAGTAGCCGGAAGCATATGAACCATAAACCATGCGACGCTTGTGTTAGCTTCCCAGACGACAAATGCTCCCAGTGGACGATAGCGAATGGCGAGGGCGGCACGACGATAGGTGGGAACAGTCACATAGTTTCGGGAAGCGGAATAGTATCGAGATAAATCGCTGTTGAGCATGACCCACTTTTGTCCCGCCCGCGGTATTTGTTTAAACCACTTTCCGTTCAAAGACGCCCGGTCTGTCCCGTCCGAGAAGTGAATGGCGACGACGCGGCTTGTGGAAGCGCATATACAACCAAAGATCGCCATCTCAGCTTGCCGCCTGTAATCGAAAACCGCCTCCAGATCAGTGCGGCCGTGACGGTTTTGAAGAAGGTGAGGAGGATCAGAAAACAGTCCGGGGGTCCGTTGTCCGTACGTAAACTGGCTGCGGTATTCTAACAACTTCCTTCACCGCTCACTGAGGCTCTGAGTTCGTGCCAGCGCGATACCCTTTGATTGCATTGGCCCGAATTTGTCGGAGACCATCAACACAACCAAGAATGATGGTTATGACATAAAGCAAAATATCTGTTCGCCAGATGCCCGCGCCCGGGCGGTCCTAACGGAGATCGGACATCAAGGCCCATACGAAACACAGGCAGGCGGGATGGTGGGCGTTGGACGCATGACTGGCCGTTTTCCCAGACGTTGCGCGGATAGGTCAAGCAGCCGAGAAGACCAAAGCCATGCGCGACGAAGTGACAGTCGAGAAACGTGATCTCATCAAGTCGTCTGAACGAGAGAACCGTGAACTGTCCCACCCGAATGAATTTCTCCGCTAATCATCGCCACATTTTGCGCCTCCCTCGCGCATGACATCATGCGTTGCTGGGCAGCGGACGGAAACTCGACCGCTCATTGAAACGATAATTGCCTTAATTGAGGGGCAGCGCACAACTTGCGGCGTCGGGTCGATCAGCGGGGTGCGGCTGATTGCACCGTCTATATATTTCCGCCACCTGGCATGCATCGCTGATCGAACTCACGCCTGGGCGAGGCATCAGCGGGATATGGAGCTGCGTTTCGAGATCAACAGGCTCCTGGATGAGAACGGCCGGATGATTGAGGTGCCCAAGTGTAGACGTCAAATGAAACGTGACGGCGTCGAGAGGTCCGGATGCGCAGTTGAAAGAGTGATGAAGCAAATCGGTATGTGGGGTGAACGCGTCATCTCGGACGGGGCGATCCGGGTTTGCGGCGTGTTGACCTTGATGGGGACCAACGAACTGGTTGATCTGCTGGCAATTGGACAGAAACCTCTAAGCCTGGCGATGTGACGTGATGTGATGTGATGTGATGTGAATCGATTGATCATCCTTCCGCTTTTGCACAACACTGATCTGACCAAACAACCGGTGGTGAATCCGCTTCCTTGCTTCAGCGTTTTCAGGGAGTTGGAATAGCCTGATCGTTATGGCAGAACCACTTGACGCAAACGCTGCGCTGATCACGTTGATTTCTCCATACTGACCTGCCACTGAACTTTCACCCAGCTGGAACCGGAGCGCTTTGGGTTGATACGCCGATTGGCGCAGGTTGCGGTGAGCAGCCCGTCGGCGGAAGTCCTGGACTGGTAGGAGCCATCTTGCGCTCCGCCCCGACAAGGCGGCAGGCCAGATTGACCTGTAGAGGTGCAACTGCTTCTCGCTTTACGGCGGGCCTTACCGTACTTTTTTCCGCAGTTCCTTCATCGCTGCCGCCACACGTCGACGTCAAAGCATAGGATGTCCCTACCGACATCCCGAGCTTGCGGCACAGATCGGCAGACTTTGCACCCGCCTAAGCTCGGTCAGAATGCTCATGGCCTGTTCTTCGCTGTGTCTCGTTCGCTTCATCGTCCGTCCCTTCGTTGGGTAGGACTATCGTTTCAAGTGGAGGAAATATCCCGAGGCAATCCAACGCGTGGGTCTGATACGACCGACTGGGGCAAGTCAATCGAACGTCACATGCGAATGGAACCCTTACTCAAGAGCAAGCCGCGTCAGGATTGTTTCCCCGTCGGTTACCGGACGCGGCACCGACAGGGTATTTTTAGGGGCGGCTTCAGGCAAGTTTTGCGGCCATCTCCACAAGGCGGCGGGTTTGGTGCCCGATGGCGGATTTTACGTCTTCGGAAAATTCCGCGCCCTGTGTGTGGCTATAGCCATAGGGGTTACCACCGGTCTTGAAAATCACCTCATCGGTGTAGCCGGGAACAACCACAATCGCCCCCCAATGCATCGCCGTGATGTAAAACGAGCTGAGCGTGGTTTCCTGCCCACCATGGGCGTTCTGTGCAGACGTCATCGCTGAGATCGGCTTGTTCGCGAGCGCCCCCTTGCTCCACAGCCCGCCGAGCGTGTCAATGAAGGCGCGCATCTGGCTGGCCATCACGCCAAAGCGGGTACCGGCAGAGACGAGATAGGCGTCGGCCCATTCCATATCTTCGACAGATGCCTCTGGGATATCAGCCGTCGCGTCGGCGTGGGCTTTCCATGCGGCCTGACTATTGACTGCTTCGGCAGGTGCGGTTTCGCGAGCTTTAAGCAGACGCACGTCGGCACCTGCGGCTTTAGCTGCTTCCATGGCGATGGTAGCCATCTGGTGATTGGTACCATAGCTGGAATAATAGACTATTGCGAGTTTGACAGTCATTTTCTTTCCCCTTGAGATTTAATGACGAATAACTGAAGTATTGCTTCTTTCGGCGATGTCGAACGAAAACTGTTCCGGCGTGCAAGGCCGTGATTTCCAACCCTCTGACCAAGCGGCAGTTCCAAAAGGCCAACATGAACACCCCGCGGGCGAGCAACCAGCTTTCGTTCCTGCATCACCACAGGGTCGACCAGCGCAGCTTGCCTGTGCCGCGCCAGTATTTTCGGCTGAGCTGAAAGCATCGGCGGATGTGCTGGCGCGGAACTCCGTGATCAGCGCCTTGAACTCATCGTCGGGCTCATGGATTTCCGGGCCATTGGCTTTTACCGCTTTGATCGCCGCGCCGCGCCGCATGACTTCATACATCTCGGCAGTGGTCGCAGACACGGTGCCAATCCGACGCATCAGGTTGGCAAGGCTGACAACGGCACGCATCTTTGTACCTGCCATATCAGCGGTCGAGGTCACATCTGGCTTGCATAGGATGTAGTTAAGGGCAGTCGATGTGGTCCGCCGCAGTTCGACTTTGTTGTTCTCATGGTCACTGCGGGCAATTCGACAACTGCTGTTCTGTCACGGCGGCAGATTAGGCGTTCAAACCGTGGTTGGACACTGCCGGTATAAACCGCAACTGACATTCCTTGTGGGTGCGCGTGTTGAACACATGCATGCGCAGCCGATCTGATTGGTGTTCTTACTCAACTTGTCGGGGTCATGACTCCAGCATCATGAGCGTCTCGTCAGAGACCGGCGCCAAAATGATCCCGGCCATCGTATCCGCGAGATTTGACCGCGCGGACGGCTGACCCCAAAGATTTTTCCAGACCTCCTGATCTTTTGCCGCTGCTTCCATGGATGCACCTGCCGAAAGTCCAAACATAAGGGTAAGCATCATTCGCTGTCGCAAGATCTCTGGCGGCATATCGGGTGCCAAGCTTCGGATGGCCGCGAAACAGCGGCGTGTTCCCCGGTCCTGGCCCGCAGTCGCTTCAAACAATAACTCACGACGGCTTATCATGACGGATGTAAAGAACCGCAGGCCATAGGCCTGTTCTTTGGGCGACAGGTCACCGCTTTCCGGGAGTGTGGGTATCATGATTTCTGTCACGTCACGGACAGATTTCGGCCCCCCCTTGGCCTCAAGAGCGTCCAATCGTTGATTGTTGCCAGCATCGAGTATCTTACCAACGTCCTGAACCAGTTCGCGAATCAGGGCGTCGCGGGACGGGAAGTGATAGGTTATCGAGCCGTTTTTCTTTTGTCCTGCCGCAAGCTGGATGTCTCGGATAGACACGTTTTCCACACCGTTTTCAGCAAAAAGTTTCAGCGCGGCCTCTTTCAGTTGATTGCGTGTCCGCTCACCTTTTCTAAGGTTACCTTTTTCATCCATTCGCTTACCTCTTGAGCCGCGTCTGCTGTCAAAATTATCAACAAAGCGCGGCTGAAAAAAGGGTTGGGGTCATCATGCCGTATTGACCAGGCATGCGGCACGTCGGTTTTCTCGTGGGCTGGTTACAGGGACCCCGCGTATCGGCGCATGACGGTTACGCCTGGGATAAAATGTGGATCTTGCTATCCGCAACCATGCCTTTGGTTTGGGCGCTGTAGTCTTTCATATGTGGCGATACGGCGTGGGCACCAAGCGCCTGCATGCTCTCCCACTGTTCAATAACTACAAATGTATCTGGCCCGAATTCGGTCTGCATGGGGCCTGCATTCTGGGTGTCGGTTGTCGCTTCGTATGCGATGCAGCCCTTTTCCGCTTTGACCGTGGGGACGTTCTTGTTGAACAGGTCCAGAAGGGCTGCGCGCTGGCCCGCTTTGGCTTTGATTACCGCGATAACGTGGACGTTAGGCATGGTTGGTGCTCTCCGTTTTATAGAGGTTCAAGTTGTTGAGCGAGGGTTAGGTTCGCTCCGCCTTGCTACGGCGCGATACCAGAATTACATTGTCCTGATAAAAGTAAAGCAATGCTTGAATAAAAATTAAGCATCGCGTAATTATGAGGGAGCCAAGGTTTTTGTGGAGGATTCCTTGGCCGTATAGGGCACCTTGATACCGTGCTTTGGGAGGGGATGATGGTTCACAGCTGCAAGCGGAATGCTGAGATATCTGACGACGACGGAGCATCTCTTGATCTGAGACATGGCGCGGTATCGCCGTGAAACACCCATCTCACAGTGCGAAAATCGCACCTGATAAAATTGCCTATGAGATGGCAGGCAGTGGCGAAACCCTGAGTTTTGCGCAGCTTGACAGCCGCTCTAACCAGGCAGCGCATGGCTTTCGAAAGCTTGGAGTGAAACCGGGCGAAAATATAGCGTTGCTGTTTGAAAACTGCCTGGATTTTGTCGTTCTGACATGGGCTGCGCAGCGCTCGGGTGTGTTCTACACCGCCATAAGTTGTCATCTCACCGCTGACGAGATCAGCTATATTGTCGGCGATTGCTCGGCCAAAGTGCTGGTTCTGTCTTGTAAATATGCAGAGCTGTTGCCCGTGATCCAAGGCGCTTGCCCGGAAGTCCGGATTTTTGTGAGCAGGGGTACGGACGATCCGGAACTGGATTGGGACGTATTTACGCGCTCACTGCCCACAGGTCCGATCAGCGACGAAACGGTGGGCACCGATCTGTTATATTCCTCTGGCACGACGGGGCGGCCCAAGGGTGTGGTGCGCGAATTCACCCGTCAGCCCATCGACACGGTGATACCTCCGCTGATGACGGTGCTGTGTGAAACGATGGCGCACATGGATGACCAGAGCGTCTATCTGTCGCCGGCCCCACTTTATCATGCGGCACCTTTGCGCACATCGATGATGGCGGTCATGCTGGGTGGCAAGTCAATCGTCATGGAGCGGTTTGATGCTGGGGAAATGCTGCATTTGATCGAGAAGCATCAGGTGACGCATACCCAGGTCGTACCCACAATGTTCGTACGGATGCTCCGTCTGCCCCTCGCTGAACGCGAGGCATATGATCTATCTTCGCTAGAGGTGATTTTCCACGCGGCTGCACCTTGCCCGCAAGAGATAAAAAGACAGATGCTGGATTGGATCGGCCCGATCCTGATCGAATACTACGCCGGGTCAGAGGCAAATGGCGTGACTGTTTCGACCTCGGAAGACTGGCTGAAATATCCGGGCACCGTGGGGCGGTCGCTTATTGGTGGGATCGTGGTGGTCGACAAGAATGGAGATGAGCTTCCCGCTGGAGAGATCGGTGATGTCTATTTCGACAGCGGTATAGAATTTTCCTATCGCGCAGACCCCGATAAAACCGCCAAGGCGTACTTGCGCCAGGGCTGTTCCACGCTGGGGGACGTCGGCTATGTGAACAAGGAAGGTTTTCTGTTTCTGACAGACCGGGCGTCCTACACGATCATTTCCGGCGGCGTGAACATTTACCCGCAAGAAACCGAAGATCTGCTCGCCTGCCATCCTGACGTAGCGGATGTGGCGGTATTTGGCGTTCCCAACGAAGAAATGGGCGAAGAGGTCAAGGCGGTCGTGCAACTTGAGGAAGGCGTTGACCCATCGCCGGCAAAAGCTGAGGAGTTGATGGAGTTTTGCCGGTCTCGTCTATCTCGGATCAAGACCCCGAAAAGCATCGACTTTCGCCAGAAGTTGCCGCGCACACCAACGGGAAAACTGACCAAACGAAAGCTTAAGGACGAATATTGGCGCTGAGCCTCTGGGTTGGGCGGCTGACAGGCGGGTGCGGGACCCGACTGGTCTGATGACATGAATGGATCACCGAAAATGACGTTTACCATCGATACCAGCCGGATGTCCGAACGGGCCTTGGAAATCGCCAACCGCATAGAGGGTTTCATTCGCGAAAAGATCGTACCTTATGAATATGACGACCGCCGCAACAGCCATGGCCCGACGGAAGCGCTTGGCGACGAGATGAAGGACGCGGCCCGCCAGGCAGGGGTGATGACGCCTCATATCCTTGAGGACGGCACGCACCTGACCCACCGTGAAACCGCATGTGTGTTGATCCGGTCGGGTCTGCCGCCTGCGCGTCGGACTCATTGCATGCGCTGGCTCGGTGCGGCGATCCGCGCGAATGAGATCGCGAGCGATTATGCCAACCGCCGTATAGTATTGGCAGACCGCTGGTGGATCACGCGGGCGTCGGATTTATGTTGGCCGAGAACATGATCGACCTCAGGCAGGCCGAGCAGATGGTCTATTGGTGCGCAGATGTGCTGGACACCGGCGAGTTGGGCACGGTCGAAAGTTCGATGACCAAGGTAGCTGTATCCGAGGTGCTGATGCGGGTCGCGGACCGCTGCGTTCAGGTGATGGGCGGGCAGGGCGTGACCGGCGACACGATCGATGAACGGGTGTTCCGCGAGGTGCGCGCGTTCAGGATCTATGACGCCCCGACCGAAGTGCACACATGGTCACTGGCCAAAAAGGTCAAACAGGATTGGAAAACGGCACAGGGCGAATGACCAGTGTCTGATCTGGACTGAGTTCAAACATCACAAAAGCGGAGATATTCTAATGGCTCTTCATACGCGCGTGACTGAAATGCTGGGGATTGAAACCCCGATTGTACAGGGTGGCATGATGTGGGCCGGCACCGCCGAGATGGCTGCCGCGGTTTCGAATGCCGGCGGGCTTGGCATCCTGACAGCCCTGACCCAGCCGACGCCCGATGCCCTGGCCGCAGAGATCGAGCGCTGCAAAACCATGACGGACAAACCGTTTGGCGTGAACCTGACCGTGCTGCCATCGGTGAACCCGCCGCCTTACAGCGACTACCGCCGTGTTATCATCGAAGCAGGGGTCAAGATCGTGGAGACCGCAGGCGGGCGGCCACAAGAGCATGTGGAGGATTTTAAGGCCCATGGCATTACGATCCTGCATAAATGCACATCGGTCCGTCACGCGCTTTCGGCGGTCAGGATGGGTGTCGATATCATCTCTATCGACGGGTTCGAATGTGCGGGTCATCCGGGCGAAGATGACGTGCCGGGGCTGGTCTTGATCCCTGCCGCGGCTGATCAGATCGAGGTGCCGCTGCTGGCGACCGGCGGCTTCGGCGATGGTCGCGGGCTTGCTGCCGCTTTGGCCTTGGGGGCTGACGGGATCAACATGGGAACGCGGTTCTGTGCCACGGTTGAGGCACCGATCCACGAGCATGTGAAACAGTTCTTGGTGGCGAACGGTGAACGGGATACCAACCTTATTTTTCGGGGGTTCAAGAACACGGGCCGCGTTGCCAAGAATTCGGTCTCTGACATGGTGGTCGAGATCGGATCAAAGCCGGGTGCAGAGTTCGGCGATGTTCAGCCCTATGTATCCGGCGTGAAAGGCCGTGAAGCTTTGATGTCCGGTGATCTTGACCGGGGGTTGATCTGGGCGGGGCAGGTGCAAGGCCTGATCAACGACATCCCCACCTGCGAGGCATTGATCGCGCGCATCGTGGCCGACGCGGAATCCATCATCTCGACGCGGCTTGCACGGCTGGTCGCGTAAGGGCCGCCTTTGAGGCGCGGCGATTTGGGAAAGGGAATAGTACAATGGCTGAACTGGTACTGCGCGACGACAAGGACGGATGGACGGTTCTGACGTTGAACAGGCCGGAGAAGTTGAACTCTCTGACCGTCTCGCTGTTCAAGGAGCTACGCCAACATATCCTTGATCTGCGCGATGACGATGCGATCCGTTGCGTTGTCCTGCGCGGCGCAGGCAAGTGTTTTTCGGCGGGCCATGACCTTGGCGATATTGCCGAGGGGGAGGATGTGCCCTCTGCGGGGTGGCATTCGGAGACCTTGCGCCTGATGGAGAAGATGCCAAAGCCGGTGATCGCGGCGGTGCATGGGCACTGCTATACCGGTGCGCTCGAAGTGGCGCTGGCCGCTGATTTCATCGTCGCGGCCGATACCGCCCGTTTCGGTGATACCCACGCCAAATGGGCCCTGACCCCCGTCTGGGGGATGAGCCAGCGTTTGCCCCGGCGGGTGGGCGTTGCCACGACCAAGCGGTTGATGTTCACGGCAGATATGATCGATGCCAATGAAGCGGTACGGATCGGGTTGGTCGAATACGCGGTTCCTGCTGACGAATTCGACGCCGAAATCGAACGACTGGTCGCCCGCATCATCGCGAACTCCTCGTTCTCCCACGCTGCCAACAAGCAATTGCTTGAAGCGACAGACATGCGTCCGATGGATGCGGGACTGCAATGGGAAGTGATGGAGAGCGCCGGCATCGGCCCGGACATGGCAGAGCGGATTGCGGCCTTCACCAAGAGATGAACCCGTGCGCTTCGGAATTTCCTTAGGAGAATTACAAAATGAGTAGCCAAACCAAAGAGGAACTGGATGCATTCCGGGCGGAAGTGGCAGCCTATCTGGACACCGCCCCCACGGACGCGATCCGCGAAGCGGGGCGCAAAACCACCAGCGCCTTTGCGCCTTTTGAGCAAGGCGCGGCATGGCAGGCCATTCTGAACGAAAAAGGCTGGGCCGCGCCCGATTGGCCCGAGGAATATGGTGGTACAGGCTGGTCCGCCGAGCAGCGCACCATTTTTGAGGAAGAATACCGCAAGCAGGATCTGCCGCCTTTGCTGCCGAACTCGCTCAAAATGGTGGGGCCGTTGTTGATTGACCTCGGGACGGAGGAACAAAAGGCCAAGTACCTGCCGCGGATCCTGTCGGGCGAGGATTACTGGACGCAAGGATATTCGGAACCGAACTCCGGTTCCGATCTGGCATCGCTGAAGTGCAGCGCGGTCGCGGATGGGGACGATTACATCATCGACGGCAGCAAGATCTGGACAACCTTCGCCCATAAATCGAACCGGATGTTCATGTTGGTGCGCACCAGCAATGAGGGCAAGAAACAACAGGGCATCACCTTTCTGCTGCTCGACAGGACCGACTTTGCCGGAATGGACGTTCGCCCGATCAAGGGGCTGGATGGCCATGCGGAATTTTGCGAGGTGTTTTTCGACAATGTCCGCGTGCCGCAATCCGGTCGGGTCGGTGCCGAAAACGAAGGGTGGAGCGTTGCCAAACATCTGCTCAAACACGAACGCAACGGATCGGCCAACAGCCCCGTTCTGGTCCGCTATCTGAAACGGATCACCGAGGCGGCGCAGGATGAAACATCCCCCTTTGGCGGCAAGCTGTCTGACGACCCGGTGTTTCAACGCGACCTGGGCGCATTGCACGCGGATGTCACGACGCTGGCACAGTTCGAGCGGCTGATCATGGGCGGTCATGAGATGATCAACGATCCTGCGCTGCCTTCGATTGCCAAGACCATGAACTCGGAACTGATCCAGCGTGTGTCGGTGATGATGACGCGGGTGGCCGGGCTTGAGGGTCTGTCCATGCAGCTTGACGCCTTGGCCGTGGGGTCGGGGGTGGATCCGATGGGGAGCGAGCTGGATCTGATCTCCATGCCGTTTTACCTCAACAGCCGCGCGACAACGATCTACGCCGGCACGAATGAGGTTCAGCGCGACTTGATTGCGCGCAGCCTGCAGATCGCTTGAAAGGATACTTGGATGGATTTCTCTCAGACCGACGAACAGAAGATGCTGCAAGAGAGCGTGAAGCGCCTATTGGAGCGGAGCTATGATTTCGAGACCCGTCAAAAAATGCTGCAATCCGGTCGCCCGTGGTCGCCCGAGATTTGGGAGGCACTGGCCGAGATGGGTATTCTTGGACTGCCTTTCGCCGAAGAGGTTGGCGGGTTCGGTGGGTCGATGGCGGATGTCGTCGCAGTGGCTGAACCCTTTGGGGCGCATCTGCTGATTGAACCTTATGTCTCTTCGATTTTATTGGCAGGACAGTGTCTGGCGCAATCTGATAGCCCTGCGGCTCAGGCGCAACTGGCCAAGATCGTGACGGGCGAACAGACGGCTGCCTTCGCTCATGAAGAAGGCAAGGGGACAGCCGATCCGGCACTTGTTTCCTTGGCGGCAACCGAGGCGGAGGATGGGTTTACCCTCAGCGGTGAAAAGCGGATGGTCCTTGGGGCCACGCAGGCCGACACGCTTGTCGTATCGGCACGGACGCGCGGCACGGCACCTGACGCGGATGGCCTATCCCTTTTTATGGTCGATCCGAAACAGCAAGGGGTCAGCATCAGATCTTTCGTCACCATTGATGGCCGCCACGCTGCGCATATCACTTTTGATGGGGTTCAAATTCCTTCCGACCGCAGGGTCGCCGACGATGCACATGAGGTGCTGCAAACAGTGATCTCTAGGGCGATCGTCGCGCTCTGTGCCGAAGCCGTCGGTGCCATGGGGGCCTTGCTTCGACAGACGAGCGAATATGCATCGACGCGCAAGCAGTTCGGCGCGCCTATCGCCACGTTTCAGACCATTTCCCACCGCTTGGCAGATATGAAGATCGCCTATGTGAAGGCCCGCTCCTGCCTGCTGTACACCACGGCGCTGATGGATGCCGGACGGGCAGGCGCGCCGGATATTTCGATCCTGAAAGGGCAGATCGGCACATTGGGACGAGAAATTGGCGAAGCAGCGATCCAGACCCATGGCGGCGTCGGGATGACGGACGAGGTCAGCATCGGTCACTTTCACAAGCGCATTCTGACGATCAATGCGCTGTTCGGAGACAGTGAGTATCACTTCCGTGCGGTTGGCAAATCTCTCGCCACTGGCGGCGCGTAAGGGCGTAGTGCGGATGTGTGGCTATCCCACCTCCGCGACGTCAGCTGCGTGCCATTAGGCCGCCCAAGACGACCGCGATCATTTGCTCCGTATAGGAGCGGCGTATGTCGTCATCAACCCTATCGACACCGTGCATGTAGTTTAGCACTTCTCGGGACGAAAATATTTGGTCACAGGCCCCGATGACGATGAAGTAGAAAAATTTATAGTCGACAGATTGGAATTCTCCCGCCGCCACACCTTCGGAAATCATCCTTTTGTAGGCGTCATGGATCGGCTCAATGTACGACTTTATCATGGTCCGTCTGACTTCTTCGGTTTCGTCGCGCATTGTCGCGGTCAGCAAACGCTGCAAATAAGGGTACCGGAAGTACATATTGACGAGGCCCGAAAGGTGGTACCGCATCTTCGCGGTAGGGCGCATGTCCATCTCGACCAACGCCTCAAGCTGGGTCACCGCTTCCGCCAGATCGCGGTGAAGAAGGGCCCGCATCAAGCCGCTTTTGTTGCCGAAGTAGTACTTCACCAGCGCAGAGTTCACGCCTGCTTTTGCTGCAATATCAATGATTGGCACCAGCAACGTATCACGTTCGCACATAAGATTGATTATTAGAATTGATGCCACCGTCAGGCGTACACCCCCTTGAAGTACGACCCCTATTAGTAACCAACGGGTTATCTAATGAGAATATTGTGCCACGGAAACTGTTTACACGCGGCTAAGCCTGACAAAACGCCGCAGGATCGAGGATTGGCACCATGCACGCGTCCCATCCGTGAGATAGCGCGCGTTCTGCGGCGGTCAAAACGACCATCCTCCGCGAGATCAGACGCAATTTTTGTGCCTGCGGTGCCCTACCGAAGAAATAGGTGGGCTGCTTCGGATCGGCTGCTCAGAGAACACAAATCGACGCCATCAATGGTGGATGCCCGCAAACGCGACATCCGGCAATGCACAGATAACGATATGAAGGTGATCTGCGATCGCCTCAACAACACTCCACGCAAGTGCCTTGGATGGAAAACGCCAGACGAGGTTGTTCGCGAAAGGATACTGGAGGAAATGCGATGATACCCCTACCCTGAGCTCGACAAAAGCCGCGGCGCAGGTATTGCTCCCCGGGTTTGCCAGAAACGAACCGATTTTAACCAGGCAGGAAATTGTGCACATTTGCGCCCGTTTGAGGGCGCTAGTCGATCTGTACTGCCAAAGCGGTCCCCCGGTTGGTAGCGAACAGACGATCCGTTGCAACGCCTTGTATGAAAATCACGTCACCGTCGGCGCGATTTTCAGTTTTGGTCTGCTATGCACAATCTTGGGCGGAGATGTGGGATGAGGTGTGGCCAGCCTGTCTTGGACACCTTCAATGAAGGCGAACCGCAATGTCGTGTAGAGTCTTGGTAATTTGGCTGGTGGCATACGGTTTGGGGAAGAACGCGGACCCCTCGGGGAGCGACGTTCTTTCGAGTTCAACAACGCCGGATGCAATAATAATCGCCACGGGTGGCCACCTGTTCCGAACATACGCCGCCAGCTTAAGGCCGTCCATTGTCCCCGGCATATCAATGTCGGTGAACAAGATACCGATGTCGTCGTGAAGCTCCATCATGGCGATGGCCTTATCGGCCGACCCTGCCTCGTAAGTCTTGAAACCGGCGTCCATTATCATGTCTACGGCTTCCATGCGGATCAGGGGTTCATCCTCGACAATCAGGACTGCGGGTTTACTTTTATCTTCGCTAGCCATTTCTGACCTTTCTGTTTCTCTTCATATCGTCAAATCATTTTCAGTCGGTCAGACCTTTTGAAAGTGACTTGAGGACAAAACTCAAACCTTCCGTCTTATAAGAAAGTTCCGCCGAACCGTTAAAATATCCCGCAAGTGCTTGTTCGATCATTCTGCTGCCTAACCCACGGCGGGAAGGTTGCTCTACTTTGGGCCCTTTACTTTCGACCCAGTTAAATTCAAAGACCGCGTTTTCACCTTGATCAATGATATCCCAATAGATGTGAATTTTTCCGGCCGCGATGGACAAGGCCCCGTATTTGGCGGCGTTGGTTGCCAGTTCGTGCAAGGCCATGGTCAACGCCAGCGCCTGTTTGGAGCCAATAGGCAGATCCGGCCCTTCGACCTTGAAATGCCCCTGCCCCGACCGATGCGGCACCAACGCGGCTTCGACCACTTCATCGATCTTTGTTTCGGTCCAGGTCGATTGAATAAGCCGGTCATGCGCTTGCGCCATCATACCGATCCGCGACTGAATGGAAGCCTGGGCGTCTTGCAGGCTGTCTGCCTGTCTCAGCGTCTGAGACACGATTGCATGAACCATGGCCAGCGTGTTTTTCACCCTGTGGTTCATTTCCGCCAGCATCAGCTGACGCTGCTCTTCGGCGATCTTGATCTTGTGAATATCGGTGCAGCTACCATACCAGCGAATGATTTCACCTGTTGAGCTGCGAACGGGTTGGGCACGTCCCAGCACCCACCTGTAGTCGCCGCTTCGGTGTTTGAGGCGATATTCGATTTCGTACGGATCACCGGTCGCAAGGCTGTGGCGCCATTTGCTCCACGCGCGTTCCTGATCATCCGGGTGAAACATGCCATTCCACGCTTCACCGTCGGTTGAACCGTCGGGCACGCCGGTGAATTCGTACCAGCGGCGGTTATAATAATCGTGATATCCGTCAGGCAACGTAGACCAGATCATCTGGTCAACGGAGTCTGCAATGGCATGAAACTTTGCTTCGCTCTCGTACAGCTGTTGCTCACGAAATTCGAGCTTTACCATGCGTTCGCGTGCTTCGTACTGGCGCGTGCGTGCATTCAAAGCGGAGCGTATGGCCCGAACAAGTTCTTCGGCGTGCAATGGTCGCGAAAGCAGGACGGCATTTCGCAAAGCGTCCATGCGCAACTTGGCTGCGGCGGAACGGCTGCTGGCCGTGCCATTTGCCAATACGATAAAAGGCACATCGGACCAGGGAGGCTGCATCTGCAGACTATGCTGCAGGGCTTCGATTTCAGTACCAATCAGAGCCTCTTCGGCAACCAGCACTGCTCCGATCTGGTTCTGGACGTAATGCGTTAATTTTTCGACCGATGGTGCCACGACGCTCGCTATGTTTTCCTTATCCAACAATTGGCGCGCGACCTCGGCGTCACGTCCCCGGGGCGCGAGGATGGCGACTGACATTGTCAAATTTAGGGCAGATTTCTGTTTTTGTGGCAAAACAGCCTGTGGGTCATTCACTTTCACGAATCCCCTGCGCCAGTTCCCAACGGCATTAGTGTTTCGTTCGACGATGTGAGCACCGGGGTACCGGACAGTATTCCAGAAAAGCTGCGAATGGGGTCGCCGATCGAGACGCCGTTTTTGTTAATGGTAAACTCGCGCACAGTACGTTCGTGATCGGACGTCCGCGTTTTGATGACTGCTACGGATTTTCGAACCACACCTCCTACTTCAAAAAATCTAAGCATCATGACCGTGTCGGCCAGATAACTTACGTCGATATCCGAGCGCAGTTCGCCTGTAATACCGTGTTGCCCGAGGATCATCAGAGACACCACCCCTTGCTGCGCAAGGTAGCTTAGCAGTTCGTGCATTTGCAGGATGAGAAAATTATCGCTCGGCATCGCGTGCAGATAAGCATTTAGGCTGTCAATCACGATGACGCTCGCGCCGTCCTGTTCGACGGCTTGGCGAACCTCGCTCGCGAACTGACCGGGTGAAAGCTCGGCAGGGTCAATCTGGCGGATTTGTAACTGACCGCTGTCAATGTAAGGCTGGAGATCCATGTCCAGAGCCTTCGAGCGCGTCAGCAGAGTTGCCAACCGCTCATCAAACAAGAAGTACGCAGCGGTCTCGCCCCGTTTGAGCGCCGCCAGCATACACAGGACCGCCGTGGTGGTTTTACCGACACCCGCGGGGCCGGAAAGAAGCGTATTTGTCCCCGGGAAAAGCCCGTCGCCAAGCAAGCCATCCAACCCGGCAAGCCCAGTCGTGACCGGTTCAGCTGAAAATTCGCGATGATGGTCCGATGCGATGAGCCGGGGATAGACGCGGACACCACCCTTTTCGATCGTAAAGTCGTGATAGCCGCCGCTGTATTTGACGCCGCGCAACTTAACCACCCGTAACCGACGCCGTTCGGATCCAAAGTCGTTGGCTTCTTGCTCGAGAGAGATCACCCCATGCGCAATCGAATGCAGCTGCATATCACTGGGTTCGGCGGTGCGGTCATCGAGCATAAGCACAGTACATTTGCGCCGAGCGAAAAAATGCTTGAGTGCTAAAATCTGCCGCCGATATCTCAGGGAATTCTGCGCAAGCAATCTCAGCTCAGAGAGGCTGTCCAGAACCACGCAAGCCGGATCGATTTCTTCGACCAATTCAATAACGTGGCGAACAGTCTCGCCCAATTCGACTTCACTGGGATGTAGTAATGATTGCTCGTGGTCAGAACCAAATTCGTACTCATCGACCATCTCGCACAAATCTATCCCCTCAAGCGACCAACCGTGCGACCGGGAAGATGCGCGTAGTTCTTCTTCGGTTTCGGACAGGGTGATATAGAGGCCTCGCTTACCCTGCTCTCGGCCATCCAACAGAAACTTGAGTGCCAGTGTGGTTTTGCCCGAACCCGGGGTCCCTTCGACAAGGTAAAGCCGGTTAGGAGTAAGCCCCCCGTGTAAAACTATATCCAGACCTGCTGTGCCGGTCTTGAGCCTCGTATCAATCTCGCTTCTACTGGTACCGTGCATATCACTGCTTTCCAAACTATTCGCCCGATGGGTACTACACATTAAATGACCGATTATTCGTACAGGCGAGTACATATCACAATTAAAATGGTCACTTCAATTCCTTGATATCGGTTCCGTCAACGCTAGGGCGATTACCTGGGCAGGGTTACATTTTCGGCGAACCGCGTAGAAAATACTTTTTAAAACCAACCCACTGCAGGGAAAGCTGCAGTCAATTCATGCTGTCGCAACAGACCCGTTTAAGGCGAAGTCGCAATCGCGTCCAAATCCCGTCTTGTGCGACTCTGCGGGTTTGGATTAGCCTCTTGAAATATGATCAAAAGAATTTTCCGGTTTAACGTGGCTTTAGCGAAACGGAACGGCGAATGATTGAAATCTCCGAGGTCAGCAAAGCCTATGGCGCGGGCAAAGCGCGGTTCATGGCTCTGAACAATGTCAGCGTATCCGTCGCCCAGAATGAATTTTTCACGCTTCTCGGTCCCTCTGGGTGTGGCAAGACAACCTTGCTGCGGGTGATCGCCGGATTTGTCGACCCGACCGAGGGGACGGTGACCATGGATGGCGACAATCTGTTGGCCCTGCCGCCGCACCGACGCCCGGTCAACACGGTGTTTCAGAACTATGCACTGTTTCCGCATCTGACAGTGCGTCAGAACATCGCCTTCGGGCTGGAAATGCTGGGCAAGCCGAAAACAGAAATCACCGACACAGTCGAAGAAATGATGGCGCTGGTCCAGATGGAAGGGATGGCTGACCGGCAGACGAGCCAGATTTCAGGAGGTCAGCAGCAGCGGGTCGCGCTTGCGCGTGCCTTGGCACCCAAACCAAAGGTGCTGTTGCTGGACGAACCGCTTTCGGCGCTTGATTTCAAACTGCGAAAGAGCATGCAGATAGAACTGAAGCGGCTGCAAACCGAAACCGGCATCACCTTTATATTTGTCACCCACGATCAGGAAGAGGCCCTGACGATGTCTGACCGCATCGCGGTGATGCACGCAGGTTCGATCCGCCAAATCGGACCCCCGCGCGAAATATATGACCATCCGGCAGAACGTTTCGTGGCCGATTTTATCGGCGACACCAATTTTCTTCCGGTCAAGATCGTCACGGCCCAAGGGTCGGAAGCGCAGGTCGAGCTTGGCTCGGGCAACCGTGTCGCAGCAAGGCTCAACAACGCGCATAACGGTGGGGATGTCACTACACTTGCGGTACGCCCCGAACATGCCCGCGTTGTGCCGGAAGCAGACGGGTTAATGACGGGCCGGCTCTCCAATCTTGTCTATTTCGGCACCGATACGCATTACCATGTGGATCTGGACGATGGAATCCGGTTCGTCGTGCGGGTGCAAAACAATACGGACATGGCCCGCGTCGCGGCCCAAGGCGACCGCATCGGCGTCACGTTTCCAGCCGGTGTCGGTCAGGTTCTGAGGGACTGACCGATGAATAACCTGGCCCGCATCCGTGAACGTCGTGAGAACCGCAACCGCTGGCTCTTGTTGACACCGGCGCTGGTGATCTTGATCTTTGCGGCAAGCGGGCCATTGCTGATTACGCTGGTATATTCGTTTCTGACCGCCGGTGATTACGGTGGCGTAAAATGGGAATTTTCGACCGATGCGTGGTTCAACGTCTTTTTTCAACGAGACATCTTTGACGACACCCTGAGCTTTGCCGACGCACATTTGTCGATATTCTGGCGTTCCGTCAAACTGTCACTACTGACAACGCTGGGGGCCGTCGTCCTGGGCTTTCCCACAGCCTATTTCATTGCCACCCGGCCCAAGCATCACCGTGATTTCTGGATGCTGCTGATCATGATCCCGTTCTGGACCAACCTGCTGATCCGTACGTTCGCGGTGATGGAATTGATCCGCAACGAAGGCACCTTGAACACCTTCCTCATGACCATCGGTGTGATCGACGCGCCGTTACAGATCCTCTTTACCGAGACAGCGATCATCATTGGCATGCTCTATGTCTACCTGCCGCTGATGGTATTGCCGCTGTACGCCAGCATGGAACGGCTGGATTTCAGCCTGATCGAAGCGGGTTATGACCTTTATGCAAGTCGCGTATCGGTGTTGCGCCGCATCATCCTGCCCTTGGTCAAACCGGGGTTGATCGCGGGGTCGATCCTTGTGTTCGTGCCCTCGCTCGGTGCCTATGTCACGCCCCGTGTGATGGGCGGCGGCAAGCAGCTGATGCTGGGCAACCTGATCGAATTGCAGTTCGGTCAAGGGCGCAACTGGCCGCTTGGTGCTGCCTTGTCGATCACACTGCTGGCGATCGTGATGGTGGCGTTGCTGTTCTACGTCCGCGTCGCAGGCCGCGAAGGGGGTGGACATGGCTAGCGACACCGGGTTCGACGTCAAGCGGCAGTACGGCTTTTCCACCATCGCCGTGATCTGCTTTGTCTCGCTTTACCTGCCGGTGATCCTGCTGGTCGTCTACTCGTTTAACGCCGGAAGTTCCGTGGCGATCTGGGAAGGGTTTTCGTTGCAGTGGTATCGCAGTGCCTGGGCGAACGACCAGGTTCAAGACGCGACGATCCGTAGCTTGGTCATCGCGTTCTGGGCCGCCCTGATCAGTACAAGCGTCGCTGTACTGGCCGCATTGGCCACGACAAGGGTGCGCCGTTTCCGGGGATACTCCGCCGTGTTCGCCGCGATCAATCAACCGCTGATGGTCCCCGAGATCGTGACCGCCGTGGCGCTGTTGATCTTCTTTGCGGGGATCAAGGTACAGACCGGCTATACCGGGCTTGGCTATCTGATATTAGCGCATTCAGCGTTTTGCATACCCTTTGCCTATTTGCCGATACGCGCCCGGTTGCAAGGCATGGACCTTACCTTGGAACAGGCCGCTGCCGATCTTTATGCTTCGTCCTTTCAGGTGTTTCGCCGCATCACATTGCCACAGCTTTGGCCGGGTATCCTGGCCGGCGCGATGCTGGCTTTCGTCATCAGTCTCGACGATGTGGTCATCACAGAGTTTGTCAAATCCGCGGGTCAGGATACATTGCCCACCTATATGCTGGGCCAACTAAGGCGGGTGGTGACGCCCGAGGTGAACGCGATTTCGACCGTGTTGCTGGCCCTATCGGTGACCATGGTCATCGCGTTTTTCTTTGTCACCCGCATTCGCAAATAACCAAACCGCAACCAACGAAAACAGGGAGTACTGGAATGAAAAAGACATTTACCGCCGTGGTCGCCGCAACTTTCGTCGCTGCACCAGCCTTCGCCGAAGGCACGTTGAACATCTACAACTGGGGAAACTACACAAGCCCCGAGATGATCGAGAAATTCGAAAAAGAATACGACATCGACGTGACCATCACCGATTACGACAGCAATGATACAGCGTTGGCAAAGATCAAGGCGGGCGGACACGGTTACGACATCGTTGTGCCGTCAGGGACGTATATCCCGATCTTCGTCGGAGAGGGCCTGCTGATGGAGCTGGATCCGGCTGAGTTCAAGAACTTTGGCAACATTGACGCGCGATGGATGGACGTGGCCTTTGACCCCGGCCGGAAATATTCGGTGCCATGGCAATGGGGCACCGTCGGCGTGACAGTGAATACGTCGGTGTATGGCGGGGATATCAACGACGCCGCTTTGGTCTTCGACCCGCCAGAGGAACTCAAGGGCAAGATCAACGTCGTACCCGAAATGAACGATGTAATGGGCATGGCAATTCACTACGTCGGTGGAAAAACCTGTACGGGCGACAAGGACGTTCTGAAAAAGGTCCGGGATGTGCTGGTGAACGCCAAAAAGAACTGGCTGTCGATGGATTACGGCAACATCGAGAAATACGCCAAGGGCGATCTTGCCGCCGGCGTTAACTGGAATGGGGCTTCGATGCGGGCGCGGCTACAGAACAAGGACATCGCCTTTGGCTATCCAAAAACCGGCTATCCGGTCTGGATGGATAATGCGGCCATCCTTGCCGATGCGCAGAACGTCGAAAATGCCAAGCTGTTTCTCGATTTTATCATGGTGCCCGAGAATGCTGCAATGCTGTCGAAATTTGCCCGATACGCAAACGGCATTTCGGGGTCCGAGGAATTCATGCCAGAAGACATGAAATCCGCGCCCGAGATCGTTGTCCCGGCCGAGGTGAAGGACGCCGCCTATATCGCGGAAACCTGCCCGCCAGAGGTTTCCAAGATCTATACGCAGATCTGGACAGAACTGCAAAAATGATCCCGTTGCGCGGTGCCTTCGGGTGCCGCGCCCGACCCCACCCCGATCTGACAGCCTCGTGCGCGACAACCGGCCGTCGCAGCACCTATTCACAGGTGAAAGCCTATGTCCTCATACCCCGAAATCATCATCCTGAATGGCACCCTGATAACCTTTGATGACGCCACGCCCGACGACGCGACCGCGCTGGCCATGGCGGAGGGTGTCATCACAGCAGTCGGACCGAACGCAGCGATGCGCGACCTCGCCGGACCCGACACGCATGTCATAGACGCCCAGGGTGGAACGGTAATGCCGGGGTTCATCGACAGTCATGTCCACCTGTTCGGCGGCTCTGTCGAACTGACTTGTCTGGATCTTTTTGGCATTCAAGGGGGCGATGCGCTGAAGGCCGCAATCGCGCCTTTCGCTGCGGCCAATCCCGATGACCGGATCGTCTTTGCGGTGCAGGCCGACTACGCGATCTTGCACGACTTACGTACGCCGACCCGGCAGGAACTGGACCAAGCATGCCCTGACAGGCCCTTCGCGATGTTCGCCCCCGACCATCATACCATTTGGGCCAACACCGCTGCGCTAGAGCTCGCCGGTCTGTTGCATGGGGGCGAAACCGATGCCGGTAGCCAAATTGTCATGGGCGACGATGGGCGCGCCACCGGAGAGCTGCGCGAGCCCGGGGCCTATGCGGCGATCCTCAAGCTGACGCGCCACGGAGGGCGCGACATGGCCGGGCTGGTCACCGGGGCCGATCCGGTACCGGCACCGACCCGCGCAGAGCGCGAAAAGGACAAGGCGGCCATTGCCAGGGGCATGAAGCACTGTGCCGCGCAAGGCATTACCGGGCTGCATTGCATGGACGGCAACCGCTATCAGCTTGAGCTGTTAAGCGAGATGGAGGCCGAGGGTACCTTGCTTTGCCGCACGGCAGTGCCCTTTCATCTCAAGAGCTATGACTCGCTTGATCGGCTGGAGCAGGCGGATACGATGCGGCGCGATTTTAGCGGAGATATGGTGTGGTGCAATCATGTGAAGATGTTCATTGATGGCGTGGTTGAAGGTCGCACCGCGCACATGTTGGCACCGTATCCGGGCACTGACGACAACTATGGCGACCCGGTCTTTGAGGTGGATCATTTCAACGAAGCCTGCCGACGCATTGATGCGATGGGAATGCAGATCGCGGTACACGCCATCGGGGATGCTGGCATCCGCCATACGATCGATGGCTACGAAGCGGCGCGCAAGGCTAACGGGGCGCGCGACAGCCGGCACAGGATCGAACACCTTGAGGTGATGCACCCCGACGACATTCCGCGGCTTGCCGAACTTGATATCGTAGCCTCCATTCAACCCGGTCACGCGCCTTTTGGCGGGATCTTCCCCCCCGGCGGGGTCGGCAAGTACCTGCACGATTACCAGATCGAAGGAGCCTATCCGTGGCACGAAATACGCGACAGCGGTGCCAAGGTCGTGTTCTCGACCGATTGGCCGGTGATCGGGGTAGAAGTGATGACAAATGTCAAAGCAGCCATCGCGCCGTTGGATCTTGGGCCGCAATGGCACGACCAAACCCAAACCCTGATGGAAACTCTTTCCAGCTATACCCGCGACAACGCATGGGTAGAGTTCAACGAAGACCGCAAGGGCAAGCTTGCCAAAGGGATGATGGCTGACGTGGTCATCATGAGCCACGATCTTGCCACGCTGCCACCGGCGCGGATTACCGACGCGTTTGCCAAGGTCACGATCTGCGGCGGGCGCGTGACGCACGAGGCAGGCTAATCGCCCTCAGAGCGCCAGATACGTCTGAGGCTTCATCCGGTCGGGCCCTCGGCGTCGGGTGCCAGGATCGGCACGTCGACTGTCAGATCGTCACCGTCATAGAACTTTAGCCGCAGCGGCAGGACTTTTCCCTCGATCAGAGGCGTTTCCAAATCCAGCAACATCACATGTATGCTGCCAGGTTCAAGCACGACGGTCTGGCCCGGTTCAACCCGCAATTCGGCTGTGGCGCTCATCCGGGTGGTCCCTTGCGGGTCGTTGACTGTCTTGTGCAAAGTCTCGATCGACGCCCTGTCGGCGCGCACGCCAATCAGGTCGATCCGGGATTGTCCCGTATTGCGCAGGGTGAAATAGACAGCCCCGGTTTTGCTATCGGGTGCCGTGGCGCGGGCCCACGCCGCTTCGACGGCTACGTCGCGATCCCCTGTCGTTTGCTGAGACACGGCCACCACCGGCCACAGCGCCACGTTCAGGATCACTATACCTAGTGCAAACCACCTTCTCATCTTGGTATCTCTTTCATTTCAATTTCTCGCGGGCCTCGCCGAAAGCCGCATGCGTCACGTGCTTACAATCTCCACCCGCTAGAGGTTCAAGAACAATTCCGCAGGCAGGAACAGACACAGCGAGTTTCCGCCACCGCGAGCCGTTTCCAGCACGAAATAATGTGAGGTCGCAAAGTCGTCGAGGCATTTACGAGGTAGCGAGAACTGAGAGCTCGGCATATGCCGCAAAACTACAGGATACGTTTGCGCAGATACATCGATACGATTTCGCCCAGAATGACAAACGCCAGAATCGTCAGCAGCACGGTCGACACTTCCGGCCAGTTGAACGTGTCGATCGCACCTTGAAGAATGATCCCAATCCCCCCTGCCCCCACCAGACCAAGCACCGTGGATTCACGCAAATTTATATCCCACCTCAGGATCGAGACCGCGAAGAACGTCGGCATCACTTGCGGTACGATGGCATAAAGCACCACCTTGAAGCGGGACGCGCCACTGGCTTGCAGAGCCTCGACCGGGCGCGTATCGATTTCTTCGATCGCTTCGCCCAGCAGTTTGCCCATGAACCCGATTGACCGGAACATGATCGCGACGATGCCTGCAATGATGCCGGGGCCAAAGATTGCAACAAACAGCAACGCCCAGATGATCGTGTTGACCGAACGCGACGACACCAGGATGAACCGGCCCAGCCACAGGGTCGCAACGTTGGGGGTGGTGTTCTTGGCAGCGATATAAGCCACGGGTAACGAGATGATGACAGCCAACATCGTGGCAATCGTGGCGATGTTCACGGTTTCCCACATCGCCTGCATGATCGACGGCAGGTTTTGCGGATCAGGCGGGACCATGCGCCCGAACAGATCGGCCATTTGCGCGGGTGAATCCCAGACCCATTCCCAGATCACGTCGATGCTTTGCAGCGCCCACGCGACAACCAGCAGGGTCAGCAACAGCACCCCGTAGCGTTTGATCCTCTGAGTGGGGGTGAAGCGCGACCAGTGGTCCAAGGTAGTGTTGCCGTTCATGCCACTTTTTCCCGGATGACGCCGCTGATGGCTTCGGACACAAGAATGGCCCCGACAATGACAATCGTGATAGCCAGTGCAAAATCATAATCGTAGCGGCCAAAGGCATTGGCCAACGTGGCCCCTATCCCCCCTGCCCCGACCAGCCCGACCACCGCAGAGGCGCGCAGATTACTGTCCAGTTGATAGATCGACAGACCGATCTGGCGCGCCAATATCTGCGGGGCTATCGCATAGATTAGTGTGCTGAGGTAGGGTGCTCCGGCGGCCCGCATCGCTTCGACCTGACCAAAGTCGATTTCTTCGATCCGTTCGGCCAGCAGCTTGGCGACAAAGCCGACAGAATAAACCGTCAGCGTCAATACACCGGCGAAAGGGCCAAAGCCTACAGCCTTCACAAAGATAATGGCGACAATAACAGGGTGAAAACTGCGCGCGATGATGATGACGGCACGGCCCATGTAATATACCGGCACCGGCGCGATGTTGCGTGCGGCACAAAACGCGATCGGGATCGACAGCCCCACCCCCGCGACAGTAGCCAGCAGCGCGATCTTGAGGCTTTCCATGAACCCGTCAATCAACAGATCGGCGCGGGCAAAGCTGGGGGGGAAGGCACCGCCGAAAATCTTGGCCGCCCGGCCCATGCCAGCTGCGACGCGGTCCTAGTCAATGGGCAGCGTCGCCATCGTAAAGACCACATAGGCCAATATCGCAACCCACAACCCACGCCGAAGTACCGAGTTGCGGATAAACGGCGGCTTGCGCCATGTGTCGGGGTAATCGGTCATGCCGCGGCCTCCTGTGCCTGACGATCGGCTGCAGGCACGCCTGCATAGATTTCCTCCATCGCGTCAGCGTTCAGCGCATCGGGAACATCGTCAAAGATGATCCGGCCATAACGCATTCCGACTATGCGGTCGGTGTATTGTCTGGCCTCGGTGACGTTGTGGATGTTGATGATGACCGGCAGTTCAAGTTCAGTCGCAAGATCCCGCAGCAGGGCCATGATCTGTTCCGACGTCTTGGGGTCCAGCGAGGCGGTCGGTTCGTCAGCCAGCAGTTTCTCGGGTTGCTGCATCAGCGCGCGCACCACGCCGACGCGCTGGCGTTCGCCGCCCGACAGCTCGTCAGCACGTTTATTCGCATAGTGTGCAATGCCCACACGCTCCATCAGCTCGTAAGCGCGGCGAATGTCGGCCTTGGGATAACGGCGCGTCAGAGCGGCCCATGTCGAAATATATCCCAACCGCCCGGACTGGACGTTTTCCATGACCGTCAAACGGTCCACCAGATTAAAGCCCTGAAACACCATACCGATGCGACGACGGGAAAGGCGCAACTCAGACTTTTTCAGTTTGGTCAGATCGGTACCATTCAGTGTAATCGACCCCGAGGTGGGTTCGACAAGACGGTTGATGCAGCGCAGCAGCTTACTTTTGCCAGCACCGGTCGACCCGATGATCGACACGATTTCTGGCCCCCGATTTCCAGATCAAGATTCTTGAGGACAGGATCACCCCCGTTGTACCGTTTTACCAGTTTTTCGATTTTCAGCATTTTGGCCTCTCGCGGGCTGAGGGGCGGGTGCAAGGCACCACGGGCCAATTGCGAATACACGGTCCGCGATCTGATATCGCCTCAGTTGGCGGCCAGCCCTTGGGGGGTGTATTCAACGCCGTTTTTGGATTGAATTTCCCGAATAACCGCCCACTGATCCTTGTACGTGATCGGGATGAATTTGCTCACGCCCTGAAACTCGTCACCCAACTTCATGCCCTCGAACTTGAAGCTGAAGAACGCTTGCTTGATCTTTTCGGCCAGCTCGGGTTCAAGGTCATGCGCGACGGTGAACGAGGTTGTCGGAAACGGATCACTTTCCCATATCATCCGCACGTCTGCGGGGTCGTATAGCCCGCGCTCTGCCATGCGTTCGACCACTTCGAAAGCGACGGGAGCGGCGTCATAATCGCCTGCGTCCACACCCAGCATGGATTGGTCATGCGAACCGGAATACGTCACTTCGTAATCGGTGTCAGGGGTGACGCCCATGCCGGGGAACAAAGCGCGCGGTGCCTGGTTGCCGGAATTCGACGTAGGCGATGTATGCGCGACTCGCTTGCCCTTGAGATCGGACATTTGCTTGATGTCGGAATCTGCTTGCGTGAACACTTGCAGCTTGTAGCCGAATTGCCCGTCGTCGCCCCCCATGATCGCGAAGGGAACTGCACCGGCCAGATTTACCGCGAAGGGTGTAGGACCAGTCGAGAAACCGGCGATGTGCAGACGGCGGGCCGAAAACGCGGGCGATCGCGATGTCCACGCATTTGCCAGCCACCGAAAGTATCAATCCCGGGGACACGGGACGTTTTGCGCAGCTAGAAAAACCCATCAGCATCCCAGAGCTGGCGCAGGTATCGAAAAGGTTTTCGTTTCGGGTCGCGGAACCGATTTCAGACGGGGTCGAGGGTTGATTGGCACCCTGCCCCATTGACCTTTCATGCCGGAACCCGATTGTACCCGCCTCGCCCGGGACACGTTTGAAGGGTGCCAAAGTCGGATCATCATTGTCGATCTGCCAGCGATTGAGCCGAAACCTAGCAACAGTGTCTGGATAAATCTGCGATTCGCATTCCTATCTAGTGACAAATGGTTATGAATGTTCCAGTTGACGTCGCAATGTCGTGTGATAGAGCGACAAACTTATGATAAAGTCAATTTTATCAGTGCGTTATGGTTTAATGTTCGGGCTGCGCATTAGGTGTTGGATATTTGCGCAAGCGTGCAAAACACAAAAAATTGTTGCTTGGGGATAACTTGCGTGCCATGAGTTCAATTATCGCAAGCTGACGCAAATCACGCGGTTTAGCGACGAAACAAAGACGGCCCACCAAGAGGTCGCAAGAGCAGAATGAATTCGGGCATGAAAACTACAGAATCTAATTCCATTGCCGCATCAATTGCGTCGAACGCTGCCCGCCTGTCGGAAGCGCTTAACAATCATATGCGCAATAGCTTCCAGCCCGACAGTAGAAAAGCGCTGCGCAAGTTTCATCCTGCTGAAGTATCGGAGCTTACCGGAATCAGCATGTCCAATCTCAGGACGCGTCATCAAGAAGGGGATTTCCCGGATGTCGAAACCGATTCCCGAGGCCGCCGTCTTTATACTGCGCAAGAGATCGACCAGATACGCCATGTGATGGCGAAAACAGGCCGAAACGGAGATACCTATCTTCCCGGACGTCGAGAAAACGACGCGCTTCAGGTTATTTCCATCGTCAATTTCAAAGGCGGGTCTAGCAAAACCACCAGCGCGATCCACCTGGCCCAACGCTATGCCTTGCGTGGCTATCGGGTCCTTGCCATCGATATGGACCCGCAGGCCAGCCTGACCACGATGTTCGGATACCGCCCTGAAATCGAATTTGCCCAAAGCGGCACGATTTACGATGCGCTTAAATATGAAGACCCGGTTCCGTTGAGCCAGGTCATCAGAAAGACCTATTTTCACAATCTTGACCTTGCTCCCGCGGGGCTGCTGTTGTCGGAGTACGAGACCGAAACCGCCTATGCGCTTCAGCACAAGATTGACCCGCCCTTTACTCAGCGCCTTGCTATCGCACTGGACGAGATCGAAGCGAGCTATGATTTGGTAATCATTGATTGCCCGCCTCAGCTTGGGTTCACAACAATGACGGCATTGCTGGCATCTACCGGTCTGCTGATCACGGTGGTTCCAAGCATGTTGGATGTCGCCTCAATGGCGCAATTCCTCGAAATGGCAGGAGAAACTGTCCAGACGCTTGAAGATGCCGCTGGTCCTATCGACTGGAATTTCCTCAAGTTCCTGATTGCCCGTTATGAACCGACAGACGTCCCCCAGTCCCAAATGGCGGGTTTCCTACGGTCCATTCTACTTGACCAAGTTCTGACCACTCCGATGCTCAAGTCCACGGCTATTTCGGACGCTGGGATGACACAGCAAACCATATATGAACTCGACCCGTCGCAAGTCGTGAAGAAAACGCTGGGACGAATCCTAGAGAGCGTGAACGGCGTCGCCGACGAGTTTGAGAAGACAATCCAACATGCATGGGGAAGGGAAACTGACTGATGGCCCGTAGAAATCTGTTCCAGCCCCCTCCCCTGCCCGGCGCCGACACCACAGTCGCGGAACCAATAGAGCAAAAGTCGCGGTTCCCTAATACCGGCGCGATGAGCGGGGTGAAATCCACCTTGAAGGATGTTGCCAGCAATGCCGTAAGGGAAATCTCTGTTGATGTCATCGAAGAGAAGGGCCCCAAGGATCGGCTCACTTTTTCAGACGCCGATGTAACCGCGCTGGCTGAAAGCATTAAGGCCCATGGCCAACAAGTGCCGATTATGGTGCGCCCGATCGCGGATAAACCCGGTCATTACAAGATTGTCTATGGGCGCCGCAGATTGCGGGCCTTGCGGTCGCTTGGCATCCCCGCAAAGGCGCTTGTCCGGTCGCTCTCTGACCAAGAGGCAATTCTTGCCCAGGGACAAGAGAACACCCAGCGATTGGACCCCAGCTTTATCGAGAAAGCCTTGTTCGCGGCCGAGCTTGCCGCGAGCGGCTATGAACAGTCGATCATTCTGGATGCTCTGGCCGTCGACAAACCGATGCTATCGCGCATGACCAAAGTCGCGCGGTCGATTCCCCAGTCCGTGATTGAACAAATCGGTTCCGCTCACGGTATTGGGCGGCGGCGTTGGGAAGATCTTGCCGACCAATCACGCAGCGGCGACATCAATCTTGAACAGATCGCGGCTGCCCTCAAGCTTGATGGTGCCAAAAGCTCTGACGACCGATTTGGGATGATCAGCGATGCGGTGACGCGCGCGCAAGCGCCAAGGGCCACAGACAAGCCAGCGCGGGCCCCTGCCCTCACGATCAAACTTGAGGATGGAACAGCCTTGGCCGAGATAAAGGATACTCCTCGAGCTTTGACACTTAAGCTGTCCAAGTCGGATACCCCGGAATTTGCTCAGTGGATGCATGACAACGCAGAAGCCGAGCTTACGCGCCTCTATGAGGCGTGGCGGTCGGAGCAAAAGCCCGACTGACCACCAACCGAGCAGCAACACAAAAAAAAGGAGCACGACCAACAACCCAAAAAAGAAAGAGCCCCCCAAGGTATTCCCCGGAGAGCCCAATCTGTTCTTTGCACTTTCAGATTTATCAGTTTCTCCGCGCTAGTCAACAACAACCGATTCGGTTGCTGGATATTTGCGGCCTTTTTTCTGGTATTCAGAGGTATCGGTGCCTTTCCCATCAGGTTGTCGTGAGTAAAACATGGCATTTACCCAAGCAACTGCACCCACTGGGTTGCGGACCAATAGAGAATTGTCCGCGGACAATTCCATTCCTGAGCGACATATCGTTGTGGCAACGATTCGAACGGCGGCACCACGGCTTGGCTTGACCGCGTCGGTAATCTCCACCCTGGAGGCGATGCTTTCTTGTCTTGCTCCCGAACGCAATCACCACACGGTGTTTGCATCCAACGTCACCCTGTCGTTTCGGCGAAACGGTATTTCAGACAGAACGATCCGGCGGCACGCAGCTACCTTGCAAGAGGTCGGCCTATTGGTCAGACATGACAGTCCCAACCGAAAGCGTTTTACCAGGCACAGCGGCGACGGAGGCAAAGCTCTTCGGTTTGGTTTTGACCTTTCACCAATGTTCGACCGACTTCACGAGATTGCAGCGCTGGCAGCAGAAGTGATGCGAGAGAAAGAGCAGATCGGATACCTCCGGACGAAAATCCGTGCAGTCGCTAATGCCCGTCTCTTGGATAACCCAGACGACGGCACCGCCCTTACCGTCCTGCGCACACTTCGTCGCAAACTGACGGTGCAAGACTGTGAACAGATTCTGGCCGAGCTTGAAGTGTGCACCGTGCAGGCAGAGGCCATCGGCGACCAAAGGTCCGACGAACCGACAACTATGACCGACACAGACGGCCATTTTGTCCGACACCATCATAAGTCAACTATAGAACATATTGATAAAGAGAAGCGTCCGCAAAAAAACGAAATGACAGTTCCCGTAGCTGATGCACCAATCACCATCGCCGAACTGCTAACCGCTTGCCCACAAGCCGCCGTTCTTTCACTGAAAAGGATCACGACCCCCCATGACGTAATTGCCCATGCCAGAACCCTTGCCCCAATGATGGGTATAAGCCTCAACAGCTACGATGCCGCGCATCAACGCCTTGGGCCCATAAGAGCTGCGGCGACGGTCTGGGCGATCATGCAGTTCCACGAAAAGATCAAAGCAGTGGGTGCTTATTTTCGTGCAATCACGACCGGATCAAAAAGTGCAGAGTTCAGCCCTGAAAAGCTGATCCGGCGACTTGCAGCAGCCCAACGTCAAGCCGCCTGAGCCACGAATTGTCCGCGGACAATTTCCAAGCCGGTACGCATCAGGCTGCCGTGATAAACCACCTTTGGACGAGTTGCGATGTGTGCCGTCAGCCAGTCAGAGGCAATTTACGCGGCCCAAGCACGAAACGTACTAGCAAAGACCGAAGGGCAGGGGGCCGAAAGCATTTCAGCACCGATTTGCAGGGAATCCATGTGTTATTCCTTTACTTTCAAATGCTTAGATTGAATATTTGGTGCTAATCTTGGTGGTAACGTGAAACTACCAAATTTCTGCGGCCATCTGAGTCGTTATCGGACTGCAACGCCGGCTCGCGGCGTTATTCATACCTTGGCGTCGAGCTGTATTGACGCCCGAATCATCGCCACAGAAATTCGCCTGTCGCTCTAGAGACGGACAGCGACACAAAACGGCAATCGGTCAGATCCGGAAGTTACGCTCCTACATCAGAAGGTGGCCAATTTTGATACATGACCGCCCTATATCCATTGCGACACGCTGTAGACAAAGCGCGCCGTCCAACAGGTAAGCATCTGTCACCGACAGCGAATTTCAAAAAAATCGCTATGATTGTTGTACAAGTTCCTGCATATTGCGGAATATTATGCCCGCTTAATTTACGATTTCGACCGTTGATCTGCCCTTCGGTCTCCCCCCTTGTTCCGAGTTTTATGGCTGCATTAATTCCTTTGGGATAACGAAATGCTCGCGTATTCGCTGCTGAAACGGATTTTGGGAAGGGACAGTGCTCGCACTGAATCGACTCGATTCCATTCGCAGGGAATTATACGTGATTCGTCCCACGACAGCCTCAACAGGCTCGAATCATTCCGAGTTGAAGCCCTGGAACCTAGGATACTGTTGTCCGCCGATCCGGTGCTGGGAGAGATGGCGCGGGTCGCGGACAAGGCCGGTTGGGACGACCCACTGGCGAATGTCGCGGCAATCGTAGAAGTCATTGATGCGGTCGCCACCCAAGACGCGAAAGCCGCTGATATCGAGGTCGCGATCGCCGTCGAACCCGAGGTCGAATGGCCGGAAAACTGGGGTGTTGAATGGGTCGCAGATACCCCGACTGATACCGACGAAACCGATACAAAACACGAACAGTCCGAGGTTCATTATCTGAACCTGTCTGGGCCGATCACACCCGACGCGACCGTCATTGATCTGAATGCTGCGACGGCCACTATCAATCATGCAAAACAAAAATGGATCGACGCTCTGGACCCGTCGATAACGCCGGCAAATCCATCGTTTGCGGTCCAAGATCTGGGTGGTATCGCACTGGCTTCGTATGACAGCGGGTCGAATACCGTGTTCATCGACGATAACGCCGCGGGTGCCGGCTGGTTTATTGATTCGACGCTGTCTGATAACACAGAATATGCCACTCTGGATGGGTTAAGCCTGCGTGCCGGCACCGGTGCCGCGGCTACAAATGTGGACCTGTTAACGGCAGTTCTACACGAGATCGGCCATGCCAACGGGTACGCGCATAACGATCCTTTGGCGCTTATGGCCGGTGCGTTGGGAGAGGGGGAGAGGCTGCTGCTTCCAACCGCACTGCCAGTGACGTTGGGGCCGCTTCCTACCCAGTTGTTTTACCAGGTTTCCGCTTCGGGCGGTATTTCCACATTTTCAGATGCCGCGCTGACCAACGAGGTTTTGACAACCACACGTGTGACAACCTTGATTGGGCTGTCAGGCGGTACTGACGTTCTTGTGGGGGCCGATGCGTTGTTTGGCACCTCGCCGCAGGGGGTGTTTACCGTTACAGGCCCCGATAGCGGATCGCTTGGATTTGCAGTCGACGCGACAAATAACTTTTCGCTCGACTACAGCAATATCGGTTCTCTGCGCGGTGGCGGTAATACTGATACCGCTTTGTATGCTGTAAAGGGGCAGGACGTTGACAGCGTCTGGGATATCACCTCGGTCAATGGCGGTACGCTGACCTCTGCCAATGGTGTGACCCGGTTCGACAACATCGGCAAGCTTGTCGGGGGCACCGCAGCGGACGCGGTCATCTACGGGATGGGCGGTCTGCTGACCCATGGGTTCGACGACGTCAACGACGGTGTCTATGAAATGACCATCGGGGACTTCGTCACCCTGTCGCTGGGGGATGGCGCATCAGTCACATCCAGCCTGTCCCGGATACAGAATGTTTCGGGCTATGACAGCACCGGTGCCGTTGTGACTTTGAACAACATCGATGTCGTCGATATGCAGGTTTCTGCCGCCACATTGTTTGCCGGGTCCGATGGCGAAACGTATTTCACGCGCAAGGCGAACAGTGATCTAACCCTCGCGGCGGGGCTGGAGGCGGGGAACGCAAGTTTTGACCTTCGGTTTTATCGCCAAGCTTTCACTGATGCGTCCGGGTCAGGGGACCACGTATGGTTATCTCTTGCTGCCGATCTTGAACTGCTGACGCTGATCAACACGAATTCCATACAGGGGTCGGTAGGGTCGGCGCAGGTTTTGCTTAACGTGGCCTCGCAGGGTGCCGTGATCGGAACAACAAACACGTCTGGCGCTGTCGTGTTACGCGAGCATCCGGCCTTTACGGATGCGACTGCTGAATTTGCATCCGTCACCGGAACCGCCGCGCTGAAGTTTCAGGAAAAGTCCGTACCGACTTCCGGCCCCCCAACCTACACTGATGTCGCCTATTTCACCGGCGGCGTAACACTGACTAAAACTGCCGCTGACGTGCTCGTACCCTCTGGCAATACGGTGGCAAGCGACCTCATGGTGTTCCAGCTTCAGAACGCGTCTGCGTTCATCGGAACAGGCGTGACGCTTCCCGATGTGAGCACGCTCCCGGTCAGCACGGTGTTTGATACAGCGAACGCCGAAGGGTTCCTGGTGCGGAATCTGGATTTCAACCTGGGTCTGCTGAAGACCCAAGCCACATCAGGCGGCCCTTCGGTTATTTATTCGGGTATGGAATTCACCACGTCTGCTCAGGCGTTCGGATTGCCGCAGGTTAAAATCATCGCTCGCGAGCTGTCGGTCAAGATGAATACCTCTTCGGATCAGAGCACGGCGCTGGACTGGACCCAGACCGCACTGCGTGATGCGTCGAATGTACCCTACCTTAACCTGAACTTCGACGGGCTTGAGCTTTTGGCGGATGTCGAAGTCGCCATAGCGAACAGCGTGTCGATTGCGGGCACCATGCAGCTTTCGGTCAAGACGCAGTCCATCAATGACGGCGCGATTGTCGCGAACGATGCCACTGTCCTGACCTTGAAGCTGAGCAACGGCTTCTTTGCCGCAGGTACAACCGGATATGAATTTGATGCCAACGGAAACCTGATTTCCGATCCTTTCGTGCGCGATGCGACCACCATGCTTCCCAACGGAGTCACCAGTGACTTTCAGGGGTTCTATGCCGCCGGCGTAGGGTTCGAACTGGCGACCGTGACCCGTGCATCGGGCGACGCCGCCGGCCCGGAAAGCTGGGTCGGATTCCGTGCGACGGTCGGTGCGCTTGATGTGGTGGGCCTTGGTGGACCTGGCAACTTTAACATCGACGGTCGGGACTTTCTGGTAACCGGTAACTTCGCGTCGAACTCGCCGACCCAGCCTTCGGTCCTGAATTGGAAAAACCTGGCAGATGATCTTACCGGACCGCAGCTTGACCTGACCCACGCGGTAAACGGTTTAAACGGTCTTGAACAGTTCAAGATAGGCGGGACCCTGACGCTCGAGGTAACGGACGCGCTTTATCTGACATCGACATTCACGATGGCAGTGGTCGCTGATACCACCGCGACGGCAGTGGCGTCGGTGACGGGCGATCTGATTTTACTGACACTGTCCAAGACCACGATCTTTGCCGGGCCAGGCGCGGTATTTGGCAATGACGCGAATGGCAACCGGGTGATCAACCGTGGTAACGCAGCCGGTGTCTATCTGGAAAACGCGAACCTTGCCGTCGGCGTGTTGATCGATAAGGGGTCCGACCCTTTGGCCACGACCGACGACTCTACCTATATCGGGTTGGTGGGTGGCTTTGATCTGGCGCAGCTTCTTGGAATGGGACAAGTCGAAGCGCAGGCGACAGCCCTTAGCATCCGTTACAATGCGGCGATCGATGCCAATGGTACCGAAATCGACAAGCTTGATTGGGCGACTATCCAATACTCGGCCGCCGCAACTGCATTGAACGGGCTGGATAGCGGCATCGACTTTGCGGTGCGCGGCACGTTGTTCTACGGCGACGGCTTCGTTTATCTGACCGGCACCTTCTCGCTGGCCACGGGCGGTTACGGGGTCGCGGGCGGCGGCCTGAGTGCCGGGCTGAACGCTAACGTCACTACATTTGCGATTTCGAATGCGGCAATGTTTGCCGGGGTAGGGGGTGGCTTTACCCATGACCCGGCAGATGCGTCGGTGATTACGGGGTTGACTGCTCTTGCTGACTTGAAGGGCGCGACCGGCTTTGATGCCACCGGCGTAAACGCGGAGCTTGCATTCATCAACGAAACATCGACCACCTCAACCTCGCTGCGAAGCTGGGCTGCGCTGGATGTCTTCGTCGGCACTGCCAATCTGGTCGGGTTGCCCGACGGATTTACCGCCAGCACCGCGAACCTGTATTTCCGGACCAACATCGCTGACTCCGCGACAGCAACCAAGTTGAACTGGAACACCGTCACCTTGGATGGAACCAGCTTTGGCACCGTGACCGGCCTGACAAAGATTGCGAACATCGACGATACACTGAACATCGGTTTTGGCGGATCCTTCAGGGGCGACATTGACGGGACGATCCTGTTGGCGGGAACAATGTCTGGTGAAATCGTAACTCTTGCAGATCTTGCCGACCTGCCCGGAACCGTGGCTGTTGGCGAAAATGTCAAAGTGATGCGCATGTCTGTTTCCGGCGGTTATCTGTTCGCCGGCGTCGGTGGGCGCTTTACCGAAACAGGGGGTGTGGTTGATGGCATAGCTCCCGGCGGAACGGGCTTTGCTGCGCAGGGTTCGCAGCTGGACCTTTTGACCATAACCCAGGGTCAAGCTGATCCGACTATCCCAGGCACTGTTCAAAGCTGGACGGGCCTAGTCGCCGGGGCAGGGCAGCTGGATGTCAGAGGGCTGGATGCCGTCGATGTCAAGGCTTACGATCTCGAAGTCCGTCTGAACTCTGCCGCGACCACCGATATTGCCGCGACTGCGACCAAGCTGGATTGGAAGATACTGGACGCCGCAGACGCGCCGATCTTCGGCGCTGTTTCTATCACCGACCCAAGCACCGGCATCGGCCAAGAGCTTGACTACAGCGTCAAAGGCGCGGTGGAATTGCGGGTTGCCGATAACGTCCTGTTGTTCGGGGGCTTCGGGATCAGCGCGCTTACCAAAACCATCGCCGATGGTAACGGCATCACGGTCACCGACGCGTCGGTGCTTTCGCTATCGGTCACCGGTGCCACACTGTTTGCCGGGGCGGGCGGGGCGTTCGTCTACGACGGTGCGACAGGTCGGGCGACCGCATTGGAAAACGCTGGAACCGGTTTCGCTGTTTCGGACGCGAACCTTGATATCGCGATCATCAGCCAGCCGTCCACCGCCACTGCGCCGCTAAGCTGGTTGGCTGTTGCTGGTAAAATCGGCCAGGCTGATATCCGCGGGATTGATGGTATCACTGCAATTGCACGCGACGTTTCCTTCAAGTTCAACGGGGCGGCAACTGACACGACCAAGCTGAACTGGTCAGGGATCAGCGACTTTGCCGGGACCCGGATAGGGACCATAAACCAAACGCTGGACCTGGCCTTTGCTGGACAGATTGAGCTGGACATTCAAAGCAACATTATCGTCGCGGCCGGGTTCTCGGGAAACATCCAGACGGTTGAAAATGTCACGGACGGGACCATCACAGTTGCTAAGGCTGAGATGCTGCAGTTCAACATCACCGCAGCCTATGTATTTGTTGGCAACGGCGGCGCGTTCACTCGGGTTGGCGGCTTACCCGGCGGGGCAGTCAACGGAATCGCACAACAGGGCACAGGCTTCGCTGTAACCAACGCGGCGCTTGACCTATTTGTGGTGAATGAAATTCCGCTGGCCTCTACACCGGCGGCACCAATGCGCAGCTGGTCCGCGCTTTATGCCACCGCGACCGAGGTTGCGCCCCGAGGCCTGCCTGAAGGATTGAAAATCGGCGTCAACAATATTGCAATCGTGATTAATAACGCGACCAATCCCGACGGAACCAAGGGGCCCAAGCTGGCTTGGGGCACGGTAACTCAATTTACCAATGTGCCCGACGTGTTTGACGCCGGAACCGACCTCAAGGTATCGGGAACCCTGACGTTGAACGCCTTCGGATTTGTCAACTTGCGTGCGTCATTTGACCTGCAACTGGTGTCCGGGGTGACAGCGCAGCTGGATCAGGACGCACCGCTTGAGAACGCTGAACTCATGATGCTGGGCCTGACCCTTGTTGATCCGATGTTTATCGGTCAGCCCGGGGGTGTGGGTGTTTCTGTCGGAAGCGGCAGCGTCGCGGTGGCCGTGCTTTCTGCGGTACCTGATGCGGGGACACCGCTTGCGCCCACGATCATCCCAAGCGCCACTGCGATCATGGCCACGCTCGGCAACGCGACGATCACCGGACTGCCCGAGGCGATTGAGTTCAATATATCCGCGCTCACGCTGGAATATTACACGCACGAGCCTTTGGCTGCCTCCGACCCGGGCTTTGACTGGACAACGGTGGTTGTACCCGACGAGGCCGTATCGGGGGCAGGGGTAACCTTTAGCTACGGTCCTGCTGAGGCGCGGCTGACGGCGCAATTCAACGCCGACGCCGACCGCAAGCAGGTGTACGGAGCGGTCACCTTCAGCGCCTTCGATTTTGTAGCAGCCAATGCGACCTTTAGCCTGGCCCAGGACATTGTCGATGTTGACGTGAACAGTGATCAATCGTTCGATCTGGCGACAGATATGGATAACGCGACGCTGACGCGAATTGGGCTTGGCATTGTCGGAACCGGAGCCGATCCGGGCCTGACGATTGGTATCCGCGATGGGCCTGGCTTTACGGTCGCCAGCGCTGATCTGCTGTTCGCCAGCATCACGTCATCCAATCCGGGCGTTGATACACGCGGCTACTATGGGCTGAAGGCGAACATTGATACAGCCACGCTGGTTAATGTACCGGGTATCGAAGCGACGCTGAACAATGCCAGGCTGGAGATGAACTCCGCTGCCAACAAAGGCAGTCCCGCCCGCCTTGCTGTCCTAGACTGGGCCAGCGCTGTTAACTTCAATTCGACCGAATGGTCAGCCGCCGTCGCTATCAACGCAGACACATACGACGTGTTCTCGGCTACCAATAGCTATCAGGCACCTGCACCCACCAATGTGACCGTCCTTGATGTTTCTCGGGACGGGATTGCGCTTTACGGTGATGCGACAGTTCGCGTCAACGACTTCATTCATATCCGTGGTGAAGCGACCCTGGTTTCTGAACAGAACGTCGTGGCGCGGACCTTGACTGACAATGCCACCTTCAACACCTCAGTTCTGAAGCTGGGTCTTGCCAATGTGGTGGTGTTCGCCGGAACAAGCGCCCCCGGCTATCTGTACGATGCGACGACGGGGCGTGCGACTGCGGTCGATCCGAATTCCAATGCCACCGGGATCGCACTGACCGTGGACAGCTTGGGCTTGCTGATGGTCAAGGAGGCCCCGACTACCACAACGACAGCGCCGCTTCGGTCCTGGTATGCGATCAAAGCGACCGGAACTGCGGCGTTGATCGGCGTCGACAGACTGGTATTGCGCGGCACCTTGAACGTCGCGGTGAACGGTACCGGAACAGGTACAACGCCATACGGAACCCTGAATTTCAGCGATACCGCCGTTTGGAACGTGACGGTTGGCGGAAACACTCCTGTGACCTTCGATGACCTTACACAGTCAGTGGTTGATGTGCGCGGGTCCGTGGTTCTGGGTGTTTCGGAATACGTCTTTGTCTCGGGTGAATTTGCCTTCCGCAAGGGGGATGCCTTGGTTGACGTGATCCTGGCTGACGGACAGGTTCGGCAGACGAGCCTGCTGACGGTCGGAGCCCGCAACCTGAATATCTTCGTGGGTACCGGCTATGACCTAAACAAGAGCTTTGCGAACCAGACCGACCTGGTCGGATTGAAGATCTCTGATGGCTTCATGGGACTGGCGATCATGCAAGCGATAGATCCTACTACCGGAGCCCCATATGCCGCAGGCACCCCGAATGCAGCGTCATACACCGCGTTGAGTGCCGGGGGCAACGTCGCCTTGGTGGGGGTCGACGGCCTGACCTTAGCGGCCTATGATTTCGAGGTGCTCTATAATTCCGCGTCCGCTGGCCGCGCGATCAATTTTGCAGCGAATGGCAACGCTAGCAATCTCGTTGTGCCGACCAATGCTCGGGCAAACGACGATGTCACACTTTCGATGTCAGAAGAAATACTCAACGTAACCGGGTTCGCTGTAATTTCTGTTGATCAGTATGTGTTTCTCTCTGGCAATGTAACCTTCTCCAAAGGCTTGGTTATCCCCGCGGCCGCAAACCCCACCGGCAAGAATTTTGCTGTGACGCAGATCAGCGGCCGTAACATCAATGCGTTTGTCGGTGCGGGTGGACCGTATTTTGAACTGGATATTCTGGGGCAGACCTCTGCTGCACCGGTGAATGCCGGGGCTGCCGTCGGAGTAGCGGTCGAAGGCCTTGGCTTTGATCTTGCGCTGTTGTCGCAAGTCGACGAAGTTACTGTCGGGACGAATACGAGCTATGTCGCCACCCTCAACGGTGACCGCTACACCGCCCTTTACGCCGAAGTCGCCGGGGTGAACCTGGTGGGTGTAGGCGGGGTCGCGCTATCGACGAGCAACGTCAAGATCAAGGTCAACCAAGGGCGTTCCGGTACCGCAACTGGTCCGCAAACCGTGTTGCCTGCGGCGTTCGATTTTACCGAGGTTACTGGTCTGTCTCCCGGGACCCCGACCTCAGAAAGTGTTTTCCTTACGATTTTCAAAGACCAGGGTTTCAAAGACACCGTTATCGGGTTCGAAGCGATCGGGACCACAGCCGGGACAGGGGTCTCGCTTTTGGTAAATCTGTCCGACAGAACCCCAACCAGCATCGCAAACGCAGATTTCGCCCTTCAAGCCGACATAACGTTCGAGCGTACAACGCTCCGTTCCGGCCAGATCGCCACCAGAATTTCAGCCACTAATGTCACTGCCTCCTTTGGCACCATCAACTTTGCAGCAACCGGGAACGCGGTGATACTGATTACCGCCGCCGGGATTTCCGCAAATATCGACGTGACGCTTTCAGCGGTCTCATTCACCGATGGCAAAAATACCTTTGCGTTGGATTCGCCGACCTTCAGGCTCGAGATCAACACGGCAACGACAAGCGTGAACCAGGAATTCAAGGTTGCGACTTATACCGATAGCACCGGTACCATGCGGACCACGCGCACCCTTAGCCTGCCTGCCGGGAAATTCGTGAGGATCACCGGCGAAAATTTGGGTCTCAAGATTGATCTGGGCAACACCACCGGAACCATTGGCAGCAGCGACCAGCCCGAGATCGAATTTGGCGGCACTATTTCCCTCGCCCAGATCACCGATACATCCGACCCGCTAAATCCGAAGAAACGCACAATCTTTGCCTTTACCGGTGTTTTCGGCACCTATCGTGACACTGCCACCAACGATGTATTCAGTCTGAAGGATGGCAAGGGCGTCATCATCTATTATGATGATGGCACGACCGCGACGCAAAACGGATTGGCCGGGCAGATCGAAGTGACGGCCCAAGGCGGATCAGGTGATTTTGCCGCGGAGGCGACAGGTGTCTTGCGGATCAACACCACCACCCGCACAAATATCGATCAATCGGTAAGCATCGGTGACGCCGTGTACCGTCTGACCTTTGGCGCGGGCCAGGGCGATTTTGTGCAACTGGGCATTGTTGATGTAACGCTGACATACGACCCGTATCTGACCATTACCGGCTCGGTTAACACGCTCAACCTTGATGATTCCTCGCTGGCCAACTTCAAGTCCGCGGGTGCCACAAGCGGTATCGTCGGTCGCAACATCAGTATTTTCCTTGGTGACAAAGGGGCCGACCTTGAAAGCGCCGCGGACGATGTCGGGCTACTGATTACCAACACCCAACTGGTGGTTCTGGAGTTTGTGGCAAGCGGCTTGCGTACCTTTGCCATCTACGCAAAGGGCGACGCTTCGGTCGTTGGCATCGACGGCTTGCGGATAACCGGTTCCGTCGAGGTGTGGATCAACAATTCCGGCAGGATCATTGCACAAACAACGGTCAGCGATATTCCCCGACTGAATCCGGAGGAAACCCTTACGCCGCTTCAGGTCAAGTTCGCATCGGGTGCGATGGAACAGGTGTTTGGCACCGTATTGATCGGGATAGGGGCGAACGCTGGCAAGGATGTCGTGACGATCAATTCAAAAGACGTGACTTTCACGCGCACGCCTTTGGGTGTGATCGAAGTCTTTGCCCCCGATACCGATATCCGTGTGACCCCTGAAGGTAATGCAAGCCGAGCTATGGGATTTGGCGGCGCGGCACGGTTCAGCTTTGGCGGCGGCAACGGGTTCCAGCTGTCGGATATCCGTCTGACGACCTATACCATCAACGGGCAGACCGGGACGGTAAACAACACCAGCCTGCGTGGGTTGGTCAAGCTGACCGCGGATCTAGCAGCGCCGCTGCAAGACCAGATCGTGCGTCTGGACCAGCTTGAATACATCGATGTCATATTCAACAATAACAACTATCTGTCATCAGAGGCATATCCGAACGGGATCGTTGACAGTTCCATCACAGATGTTGAACAGGAATTCTTGATCAGGGCGACGCAAGACAACGTAACCTACAAGATCGAGGTTTCGGGTGCCGCTACCCGCGTGGAGGGAACTGCAAAGCCAACCTTCCGCTACCAGATCCTTTCCAAGCCCGCTGAGATCAATTCGACCAGCCCGATTACCTACGAGGTCGAGTTCCTCGCAAATTCCTGGAAAGACAGCGCGAACCAGCTTGGGGCGCGGGAAATCGAAAGGTTCCGGGTGTTGCGTAATCTGACGACCGGATTTGGCGAAGCTGAATTCAACCTCGCACGGCTCGCCGCAGCCGCCGCGCCGTTGGTTGATCTGGCCAAGCCGTTCTCGGGTGCAACGGTTGACGCTTCGTTGTTGAATGCCAGCGGCTTTATCGACGTGACGTTCCGTACCGTGGTCGGGCAAACGCTGAATGTGAATACGATCAACGGCAATGAAATACGCATCATGCAGACCGGCGGGGCCGCGAACGTAGGTAGTATAACGTCGGTCGAACGCATTTCGGCAAGCACGTGGCGTTATTACATCGCGCCAAGAACACCCGCACCGGTGGTGGGGGCGTCGACCGCGCCAGCGCCATCCGGGCCAGCAGCAAACACCCGGTCCAACGCAGCCTTTGGTGTCGGCGATGTCACGGTTCAGTTCCTTGCCGGCACATGGTCGTATCAGAACACCGACAATCAAACCGTTCTATTTGGTGCCGATCATGGCCTAGCCGTCACCGACCAGACCAACACGACCAACGTCGATACCCTGACGGCGGTCTATTCTTCGGTCTTCACAGTAGCCAATATTCCCGAAAGCCAGACAACCGGACCTTCGTTCAATATCGGTCCGGTGAAGATTGAATCGCCTTCTATCGGGCTTGACAAGCTGGCGTTCAAAGACAACCGTTTGGTGCTGACGATCGCATTGGGCGCAGACCGTGCCGCTTTGGTATTTGGCGGTGCTTCGCAAGGTACATCCGGGTCAGGCCAGACCAACACGGGCGGAACAAGCGTCGTTATCAGCGGGCTTCTGGTCAAGTTCGACATGAGCGTGGACGTTCTGGCTGCTGTGTCGGGTGGCGACCCCGAAATCGGCTTTACCGGAAAGTGGGAGGTCACGGCTGACAGCCTGATCGGCACTATCCCGGATGTGATGACGTTCGAGGCGGTTGCGATCAAGATCGGCTATGACCCCGATTACGACGCACCCAAGGATTTCACCAATACGCTTGCGGGTGCCGGACAGAAGCTTGTCCAGATCGAGAGTGTAAAAGTCACCTTCCCGCGCTTCAACCTGACGGGTGAAATCAACCCTGTCGCCGGCAAGCCCGGGTTGATCGTCTACGAAAACGGTTTCGCGATTGGCGAGGCTCAGCTGATCTACGGAGGCTTGGTAGCTTCGGGCCAAAGTGCGGCAACCCGGACTGATGGCCAGGGTGGGCCGATCACGTTCGGTAGCCTTCTGGAATTTGACGATCTTCGCATCGGGGTTACAAACTTTAGCGTGGTATTTGGCCAGTCCGTCAATTTCAACGGCACGATATTTATCGCGTCCGGCGGTGCAAAATTTGCGCCGGGCAAACCGATTTCCGCTGATATCCGCGACCGTCAGGGGCCAGAGCCGGGCGACCGCGCCGGGAATCCTCAGACCGAGGCTATCCGCCTGGGGCTGACATTCAGCAACGGCGTGGTTGACGGGTTTATTTGGCGCATGGATACCTTCCGGATCACGCTTGGGCCGAACCTTGTGTTGACCGGTGTTGACCTGAACCTCGATACCGGTGCCGCCAACGACGAAGAGCTGATCAGCTTTGCCGCGATCGGAGCTGAACTTACCGTAGGTTCGATCACGTTGATTGGTGAGGCGCGGCAGTTCGCGTTCCTGGGTGACGGCACATTTGTCACGAAGCGTGGGTTTGGCGTGTTCATCGGGGTGGGGTCGGCGACAGGTGCATCGTTCAAGTGGCCGGCCTGGTTGCCGATCCGCATCACCGAAATCGGCGTCCAGTGGGCCGATATCCAGAAAGCGCCTGAAAAGTTCGTTCTGACGCTGTCGGCGACGGTGACCGGGTTGCAGGGCAATCCTGGTCTGAAATTCGAAGGCACGATCAAGGGAATCCGGATCGACGTGGGTCTTCTGCTTGACGGCAAGAACCCGATTATCGGTATCGAAGCGCTCGGGGTGTCGGTCTCGGGGAATCTGTTTGGCGGGCGGATCGAAGGCACGCTTATCGGCGGCATCATCAATATAGACGCCAACGGTGCCGAGATCGGAACGCTGGATACATCAACCGCGGTTGCGGATCGGGTGTTCTTTATCGGAGTTGAAGCCGGGTATGCCTTCGCCGGGCTGTCGGGCTTCACCATCCGCTTCGCGATAAGCGAACTTGGCCCGCTCGGGGTTCTGGTGACCGCGCAGATTCCCGGCGGTATCCTGCTTGAACCCAACACCGGCCTGACGATCAACAACTTTACCGGCGGCGTCGATTTCTTTACGTCGCTCCCCGACATCACCACGCCGGCGGAACTGACAGGCCCGGCCTTCCAGCTGCCTGCCAATGTCAGTGTCGATGGCTGGCTGGATATGGTGCGCGGTCAGGTCTTGACGCAATACCGGACCATTAAAGCGAACCCATCACAAAGCGGTTTCGCGGCAGCCTTCAAGGCACCGATGGTCATTACCGGCAGTGCGAAACTGTATTCGATCTACACATCGGAGCTTACATTCAACGGTCAGGTTACCATCAAGATTTCAACGGATGGCAAGATCCTTGTCATAGGGCAGTTGAACTTTGCCGCCGATAACCTTTCGCTTTCGGCGAGGCTGTACGCCAATCTAAGCAAGATCGCATCGGGCGAGGCCACTATTTTGTTCTTGGCCAAAGTCCCGGATCAGGTTGATATCATCACCATCGAAGGCAACCTGCGTTTTGGCTTCCAGACACTGTTTGGGGATGATGTTGCCGTCGCGATTGTTCAGGACCGCGCGGCGAACCCGACACAGGAACTGGCGGGACCGGGCAGCGGCACCGAAATCGGAGCATCGGCTTTCAATAACGGCGGGTATATCGACGTTACGCTTGAAGACCTCGGTACCACCAACGCCGCGCTCGTGTTGTCGGCTGATACGGTTCTGGACCTTGCGCCGGAATTGGTGATCAAGACGGCAGGGGTGTCGTTGGATAACACACTTGCGCCGGTTCACTTAGGGGGCACAACCTACCGGTTCTGGGTCATCGGCAAAGCATCAGGCCCGATCACCTATGAATACGTTCAAGAGGGCTGGTCATATCTGAACCAGCAAACTGGTGAAACGACCTTTAGCAGCATCCTGAACACTGACGATACGCCCAAAACCGGGACCGCCCCGTTGGTCAACGGCCCGTGGATCGACATTCGGTTCATTCCCGAGATCAACGGTGAACTTACCGCCGCCAACATGCAGTCAATTGCCGCCGGTGGCGCACCCTTTGTCTTGCGGAACCAGAACAATCAAGTGATCGCGCTTAAAACCACCGGGACACGGGATGCACAGCGTGTCATCACGGGCAAGGACGTCATCCGCTATTTCCTCGCCGATACCAGCCTGCCGTTGGGTACCTATACCGTCACGTTCATCGGAAATTCCTGGAACAGGGCTGGCCTTGCGAATGTTGCGACCGCCTCTGAAAGCTTCGAGATCGTGAGCCCGACCGTATCACTTGGCGGTGTCTTTGATACGACGCCCTCCGGGTATTCCGCCAACGTCAATATTTTGAACGCGGGTGCAAAAGAGTTGATCATGTCGTTCCGCGCGCCGTCTGGCAACGGTCTGGATTACGCGACGATCCTGGATACGGCACCTGAATTTACCTTGGCACGTGTGGGCGGCGCTAACATCACCGTCGCAGCGGCACCTGTACCTGTGCGGCTTGTCATCGCCGCGGACGGCAGTGCCACCTATGTGCCTGTGGTGGCCCCAACGGGTATTGCACTAGCTGACTATCTGACCCGCGAAGGGATCACCCAGTTCAAATACGCCCTGTCCGGGTTCGACTTTGAACCCGGCGTATATGCACTGACCTTTGGGGATGACGCATTCCGCGATGCCGCTGGCAACCGGTCGCTTGCTACAAGCCCCATCCAGATTGTCGTTGAAGGGGCCACGGCCGTTCTGGTCAACCCGGGTCAGGGCGCGTCCATTGATGTGAACCGTTTTGGAGCACGCAGCTATATCGATGTCACTTTCCCAAGCGTGCCTGCTGGGTTTACCGCCTACGATGCGGGCTCCATTACCGACGCCGGCGCAGAGTTTACCCTGTCGGGTGCAGGTATCGGCACAATCGAAATAGACAACGCACAAGCGCCGGTTCTGATAACCGGTGGAGCATCGCCAACCTATCGCTATTGGCTGACAGGCGATTTCGCTGACGCCGCTGCTGCGGGCAGTGTGACGATCACTCCTATCGACGGCGCATGGTCCTATGTGAAATCCTCCGGCATCATTACCGTCACCGGGACGGTGATTGATGGGGTGCTGCTCATCGGTGAGGTTGATGCGGTTACAGGAACCCCGAATCCGCTGACACTGACCGGTATCTATGGTGCAATACCCGCTGGATATTCCATCGACATCGCGTCAATTCTGGATAGCGGTGCCGAATTCGAGGTCTTGGCACCCGCCAACGCTGGCTATACTGCGACGTTGGATACAGCGAACGGGCCGGTGCGCCAGGATGACGGCACCGGCAGTACCAGCGCGGTCCAGTATCGGTATTCGATCCTGTTGGCCGGGACGTCGAATGTATCTGAAACAGTGACCCTGAAGTTCAATGCGGACCAGATATCTTACACCAAGAACGTGACGCCCGCCTTGACGATTGCCGGGGTGAACGGCGGCGTTCTGGGGTCTCATGATAACGATGTCAGCTATGTCGATATTCTGATTAAGCCTGCTGCCGGTGATACCTTTGCGAATTTCGCGGCGACTGGGGACGTGGGCAAGCTATCTCTTACCGTAAATGGCCAACAAGGGCCTGCGGTGACGTCGCTGCTGAATATGGGTAACGGGGTCACGCGTATCTTCCTCCAAGGCAACGCCTTGGTCGGTGACGCTGTATTGACCATCGCGGAACAGGCATTCGGCAGCACAGGGGCGCAAAACCGAGCCCTGACGCTTGGCTTCAGGTTGGCCGGCGCTCAGGGTGTTGTCATCAACCCTGGTCCTGACGGTAGTATCGGTATCGGTACGATCAACGGTCGGGGCTATGTCGATCTCAGCTTTGAACGGCCCTTGAAGGGGCTTCGCGTCGGATCGATCACCGACCTCGCTCCTGAATTTGAGTTCAGGGGCTCCAACGTACAGATCGCGTTCGACGATACGCAGGCACCTGAATGGCTCAACCCTGACGATCCGACCGTTGACCCCGACACAATCACCGAAAACTACCGTTTCCGCTACTGGACCAAGGGCACCTTTACCTCTGGGACCACCATAGAGCGGATAGCGAGCTTTGAAGGTGAAGCCACGGTATTGCTAAGTGACGGGACACCGGCCACCACCGCCGGCGTCGTCGGCTTTGATGCCAGGAAGCTTGACACGTCCTGGATAGACGTACGCTTTACCCCGACGTGGGGCGATCAGATCGACTTTGCCACCCTGGGTGACGAAATCACCGTGACCGGGGCGACCTTGTCCGGCGAGGCCATGCGGATCGGTGATGGCCTGACGGTGCGTTACTTCCTGACCGGTGCAGTTGGCGCAGGCCGGGTGACTGTACAGGTTCTGGCAGATACGTTCGGATCCGGGTCCAACGCGGGCGAAGCGGCCGACTATGGGTTTGATGTGCTGCGACTCTCTGCTGCGCTGGCCGATCCGGTGTCCGGCGGGGTGATTGGCAAGACCGAGCTCAACAACCGTGGCTATATTGACGTGAGCTTCGTCAAGCCGTCGTATGCGTTTGCTATCGACGTGGCATCGGTTACCGATCTGGCCCCAGAAGTTGTGTTCAGCGCCATCGGCGGCACAATAAAGGCAGACGACACTCAAGCCCCGGTTTATTTAGGTATGGTTGGCGACGCGGCGGTCTTCCGGATTTGGTATAGCGGCGATTTTAAAGGCAGCGCCGTCGCCGGGAATGTCACTGTCGAATTTATCGGCGGCAGCTTCAATTGGCTCGATGCCAGTGGCAATACCATTGATGCAGTCGCGCCAACCAACAGCGTTCAGCTACAGGTGAAATCGGACGGCGCGGCGACCCCTGCTTATTTCATTACCTTGCAACTGGGGACCAGCGGACTGCTTGATACCGTTTCGATCCAGAATGGATCATTCACCGTCACGCGCGTGGACGGAACAAGCCTGACCGTTACCAGCAACACAGCCCGCGCACCCCCGGGCCAAATCGAATTGGCAATTTCCGCACCTTCCGGTTCAGACCCGATCGCTGCGGGAGAATTTGTAACCCTTAGCTATAATGCGTCAGCGTGGAAATACGGCGCTGCTGCAATCGAGACCCAACAGACCCAGACACTCAGTATCACGACGAGCCTCACCAGTGGGTATATTGATGTAAAATTCGCAACACTTGGCCTTGTGTCGGCCGATCCGTCCTTTGCGCTGGACATCTCGACACTGACCGGAGACGAGATCAGCCTTGGCGGAGCAGGGGCGTCGGTGAACGTTTTGAATGTTGCGCCTACTGATTTGGGCAACGGCACTTTCCGCTATTACACCCAAGGCGCTTATGTGAAGGGCGATGTCCTGATCACCTTCAAAGAGGCCAGTTGGTCAGATCAGGCAGGCAATACCGGCGGGCAAAGCGTCCAAAGCTTCAAGGTCATCGACCGGGTAGAGAGCACCCTGACACCTGTAACGTCGGCCCCGTCCAGCTCGCGGATCTTCTTCATCGAAATTGCAGGCGGCATCCGGTACAACGTACCCGGAATTGCCGAACCGATGTTGGAACAGCGCGGCAAGGCCCGCTTGACCTTTGGCACCTATGCCGACCCGGACCGGGGCGATGTCTTCCGGTTCACACTGAAATTTTCGGGCACAGCCAAGGTTTACAAACTGGGCAATGTCGGTTCCATCGCGGGTTCGTTCGTGCTGGAAGACGGCGGCGATACCGGGCGTCCCGAATTCTGGGGCGTGGCGGCTGTTCAAACCAATTTCGGCGCGCTCGCGGCGGTCGGGCTCCATATCAACGGCAGCGCCCTTCTACAGATCAACCTGTCAAGTCAGACGCGCACCGAAAGCATCGCGCTTGAAGGTCTGCCCGGCGACAAGCTGGGTACCACCATCGCAGCGGGCGACGTTGCTGCTTTGGGGTTGGATAGCACCAAGGCCCTGTTTGAAGAAAACGCCGTCAATCAAGCCATTCGTGCCGAGTTTGCCGCGCGCAGCGTGACACTGGCCCAAGACGCAACCATCGCTGTCACCCAGAAGCTAAACAATTTCACACAGTGGCGTATCACCAGCGGTGGAAAAACCTACTTTGCTGAACTGAGCGATGGCAAAGTAACCCTGTCTTCTGAAACGCGTACATACGTCTTGCCAGCCGGGTCTTTTGCGTTCGAGGTGACCGGATCGGTCAAATTGACAGTACCCGGCGAAAATCCGGACACCGATGCTCTCGCTGAGATGAGCGGCGGATTCTACATCTCGATCACCAAGGATCGTGCAGAGGTATTCGCGATTGCCAGTGTAGTCGTCGGACCTGCCAGCGCGCCGGTCATCGAGGGACGAGCACAGGGTCTGTTCATCGTCAACTATAGCGGCACCAACAACGGCGTCGCAGGCAGCCTGTCATTGGAACGCAAGATCGGATCACCCGCCGCCGAAGGTGCCCAGGATGACGGTGGCGACAGCTTTGCCGGGATCGCAGCGAATGTCTTCAAGCTCGACGTTACCATATCGCTCCAGTTCAACACCACCTTGGCTGAACAAAGATTCACAGTACCTTCCTCGTTCCTCGAGCTGTTGCCGCCAGATGCATCCGCAAATGTGGTCATCACCGCGGGGGTCCCGTCGCCAGGAGACCCGACTGCGGCGCCGTCGGCCCCGTCGGTGTATTTCCTCGCCTTCCTCAAAGGGTCTGTCACTCTGTTTGACGCCGTGACGTTGAATGGGTCGCTTACACTGGCTGTTTCGGTCACGCCGATCTATTCGGCCGCTGACGCCAACGGGGACCAGACATTGCTTAGAACGGTGAGCGAAGTTCGGCTGACCGGGGTCGTCAACGGAAAGATTGATTATGTCGGAGTGGTTCGAGGCGATCTGGATCTGCTGTTCTCAACGACGGTCGAAGCTGACGGTACCGTTACAGAACTGGGATTGGTCGGGCGTGCCAAGCTGAGCCTGGTCGGCGGTCTGACTATACCCAACGTCCAACTTGACGGCGGCGCGACGCTGAGCCTGGAAATCAATACGTTTGACAATCCGCGCAGTCTTCGGACTTTCCTTGACGCTGCCGAATTCGCCAAAGCCGAAAATGGCGCGAACCTGCATTACACCGATCCGCAATACGAAAGCGATGGAACGACTCCGATCCGTGACGGTGCCAACTATTTCGGCGCCATCAATCTGAACCCCGGTCTGACCCTGTACATCGAAGCCGACATGTCGATTTCCAACGTCGTCAGCCTAAGGGGTGTTTTCGAGCTAAAGATCGTCAAGCTTTCCTCGGGGCTGCTTATCAGTGCGGAACTGAACGTTCAGGCATCGCTGGTCGGCATTTTGGATAACCTGACCCTAGAAGGTAAGGTGGTCATCTCCGAAGGCGGTATGGTCATTTACGGCAGAATAGCGATTGATGCAGGAATGAACGGGGTGCTGGAGTTCAAGGGCAGCGCTGTATTTGAGCTGAACACGTTCTCTGCGACCCAGACCATTACCGTGGGCGGCACGAACAGGTCGGTTGCGTCCGGTGTGATGCTGACCATTCAGGGCAGTGTCGAATTCATCGGGTTTGCCACGGCCTCTGGCAAGACCACCATCGCGATACTCAGCGACAGTACCGTAATCAGCTTTGATATCGTCTTTGGCTTGGGAGGGTTGAACGCCCGTGCTGCCGGTGCCGCGGGTCTTTACTATACCGGCAACCGTGTTACCGGCATCGCGTTGGCGCTGTACGTATCAATCGACGCCAACGTCGCCCGGATCATCGACATTTCCGCCAGCGGCAAGCTTACATTGAACACGACCAACAGCGTGCAGCGAATTGGCAGCTTCACCCTCGCGGCCCGCAGCTTTACCTTGGCGTTGAACGGTGATGTGCAATTCCTGAAGACGATCAAGTTCAACACGGCCTTCAATGTCATCATCATTGCCGACAGCTGGGAAGTGAACTTCCGCGCAAGCATCAACTTCTTTGGTATCGCCACACTCGGGGCTGATGGCGTGTTCCGCAGCGATGGGACGTTCAACGTCAACTTGCGTGGCGGCGTCTTGCTGGGCAGCCGTGGTTTCGGCATGGAAGGGACGTTCAATTTCAACGTCTACTATGACTACGTCGGCCCCAACAATGTGTTGACCATAGGCTTCTCGGGCAATGCTTCGGTCAAGCTCTATGGCTTGGGGATCAACTGGGGCGGCGCGTCAATCGGATTTAGCGCGAACATCCCGGTCGGTCAGGGCGGGCGCGTCCCGATTAAGGTCAGCGCCTATGCAAGCATCAAGATCGTGTTTGTGCGTATCCGGCTGAACCTGAACTTCACGATCGGGTATCTTGAACTGCCCCAGCCGATCAAATTGGCCGAAAAGCGGGGTTCCGACCTCGTGCTGAACATGGGCAACAGCGCTTCGAACGGTCTGTACAACAACAGCGATCGCGGAATCGGTGAAGGGGCCGACGACGAAACCTACTTTGTTGAACAGATTGCGCCCGGCACCATCAAGGTGATCTATTCGGGTCGCGAACAGATCTTTACCGGTGTCAGCCGCATTGTCGGATATGGTGGCGATGGCAATGACATGATCGTTGTGCGCGAAGGCGTCGATGCTGATTTGCTGTTTGACGGCGGCAACGGCACGGACATCATTGATTATCAGGGGTCCGGCAAGGCGATCATCAACAAGACCGACGGCGTGACCGACTTTGGCGATCAGATCACCATCGGGCGCTTTGCCGCGGCTGGGTCGGAGGTGTACGGTGCCAACGTCACGCGGGCGCTCGGTACGGATGAAGCGGCAAGTCAGCTCGGTGACCGGATTACATCATTTAGCAACCAGCGCATTACCATCAACGCCATGGGTGGCGATGACTTTATCCAGCAAGCAGGGGCTGGCGCAGCAACGATCTATGGCGGTAACGGTGCGGATATCATCTTTGGTGGGGCCAACGACGACACTATCTTTGGCGGCAACGGCGTCGATGAAATTGACGGCGGTGCAGGTAACGACACGATCGACGGCGAAGCAGATGCAGACCTGATTTTCCGCGCGTTGAATGCGGCGGGTATCCTGACTGTCAATGGTACCGGTTCAGCGGACACCCTATATGTGACGGGTTCTTCCAGGGCCGACACCGCCCGGCTGTCGAAAGGTTCGGTTGTCATCCGTAACGCCGACAACACCAGCGGTGCCACTGTCAAGGGCGGCGTCGGCACCGTGCAGATCCAACTGCTGGGCGGAAATGACACCGTTATCGTAGACGATATTTCCGGTCAGGGCGTGAACCGTCTGGTCATCGAAGATGATCTGGCCGTTGAAGGCCCGGGCTACGTGGGCACGTCGGCATCCCGCGAAGGCACGACGGACAGCAATGCCGATACCGTGATCATCAACGGCACTACGCTGAACGATATCTTCACCCTGTCGCAAGACACCGTCGACGCATCTGACCTGAAGATCGATGCAGTCTGGAACGGCCAGACCGCCGTGGCGATTGTGTTGAACGATTTCCGTCGCGCGTCAGGCGACAGGCTGTTTATCAAAGCAGGCAACGGTGCCGACGTTATCAACGCGTCAGCCATTACCCAAAATACCGTCGCGCTAGAGCTGATGGGCGAGGCCGGCCGCGACACTATTGTCGGCTCGCGGTACGATGACGTTCTTGATGGCGGCTTGGGCGACGATACGATCACCGGCGGCGAAGGCTATGATATCTTTGCAGACGCCGGTAACGACGCGACAGGCGATACGTTGATCGAAACATTCACGGGCTATGACTTCGGTATCTTCGAAGACCGCTTTGTCGTTGGAAGCGTAACCGGCACAACAGACGATATATGGTCGTCGGCGACACTGGAAAACATCAACGGCATTTTCGAGAACGTGGTTCTGACCGGCGGCAACAACGTTGCCAACCGCATGGTAGTGAACGACCTGGATCGGCAGATCCGGGTGAACGGGACGATCATTTCGGTCGCGGCGTTTGACGGAACCGTGACGCTGGACGCGAAATCCACCGGATCGCCCGAAACATATGTGATCAACGCGCCCCAGGGCTCTGACTTTGTGGTCAATATCAACGATACCGGCTCGGGTGTCGCGACCGTCCGCTTCGAAGGTTCTGACGATAGCGATGTGATTATCGTTAATGATGATCAGCTAGTCGTGACCGGTGCGGCCACAACGACCATTGCCCATGTAGGTACGGATCGGGTCGAACTGAACACAGCCGGTGGGGGCGACGTGATTACAGTCCAAAGTACCGATATCCCGCTGTACATCCGGTCTGGTCTGGGTGACGACACCATTACGATCGGCAACAATGGTTCGCTCGCCGAGATCGACGCCCTGGTTGACGTGGACGCGTTTGACGTCTTTGGCGCGGGCAGCGCACCTGTTGACCGTGGCAGCGATACGCTGCTGATTGATGGGCGAAATGATACCGGTACCTTGAACGGGACGATCGGCCTGGTCGATCTGGCACAGCTCGAGGGTCGGGTCGCCGTCAGTGGGTTTGCCCTGTCGCCCGCCGGGATTACCTATATTGCGGTGGAAAACATCGAAATCGACCTGGGCAATGGCAGCAACACTGCCACGATTACCTCGACCGGTCTGGCTGACAACACCACGCTGCGCACGTCGGGAGGGGCGGATCGGGTAAATCTATGGGCGATGAACGGGCCTACCTTTATCGAAACCGGTGCGGGTGTTGACACGGTAACCATCGGCAAACCGATTTCGACGACACCTGATAGTGAATTTACCGTTAACGACATCCTGTTCGGGCTTCTGACGATTGACGGTGGGTCCGAGCCCAGCGGTGTGAGCGAAGGCAATGATATCCTGCGGGTCAGCGATAACGGCGACACTGCGGCCGATCGCGGAAACCGTTTGACCGAGAATGAAATCATCGGTCTGGGTATGACAGTCGGTATCAAGTATACCAGCTTTGAGACGCTTATCCTTGAGACCAGCGACGCCAACAACGAATTGCATATCGCCGGTACACACGCCGGATTGACCCGGGTTGATATGGGCGATGAAGCGACATCGCCTTCCAATGACGCCGTCAACGATGTGCTGAACATAGAACGCCTTGGTGGGGCCGTCGTGATCAAGCTGGGGCAGGGCAACGATGTTGTCCGCGTCAACTATGACGAATATGGCAAGCAAACTTTTACTAACGGGCTGCAAAGCGGCAGTCTGAATACGACTTATGTGCTGGAGCTTGATGGCGAACAGGGGTCGGATTTCTATCAAATTGGCCTATCGGGTGAGGGTACCGCTTTGATCCGTATTCGGGACAGCGGTCTGGCAGGTCAGGGCGCCGACCGGGCCGAAATCAATGGCACCAACCGCGCTGACCTGTTCTTGTTCCGCGCCAACCTCGACCCCACCGTCGCCTTGGGTGTGGTGGCCGCGTTGCAACTGGATGAAAACGGGAATCAGGTCGCCGGGATCCTCGAGCGGGTTGAATACAACGGTGCCCTCGAGGGCGACATTCAGGTCAATGGCCGCGACGGTAACGATGTCTTCGTCTTTGACGATACGCTTGCGACCTTCAATGTGTTCGGCGATGCAGGCGACGACACATTCCAGATCGGGCAACTGTTTGCCTCGGCGCGTGATGCATCGAACCCCTATAACGGTCTGGTCAATGGTGACGATTATTATGCCACCACGCAGGTCACCCTGGGCTTCCTGTCGAATGGTATCAGCAAGAACGCGACGCTTAATGGCGGCACCGGGCAGGATAACTTTACCGTTTATTCCAACAAGGCCGAACTGTTCCTGTTCGGTGACGAAGACGATGACAGCTTCCTTGTTCGGTCGTTCGTGCGGGTAGACCCGAATGATCCGGCTGCGCCCTATACCAACATCAATGGCGGTCAGGGTGCCGATTTCGTCAGCTATAACATCAACGCCCCTGTGCGCATCGACGGCGGTGACGGTTTTGACACGCTGACCATCGTGGGCAGCGAATTTGGCGACGACTACGTCATCACCCAAAACGGTGTCTACGGTGGCGGTTTGTTTGTCAGCTTCGTAGGGCTTGAAAAGCTGGTGGTGGACGCGCTGCAAGGCAACGATACGTTCTTTATCGAAAGCACGAACGAGAACGTGCAGGTCGAAATCATCGGTGGTCTGGGCAGCGATAACATCAACATCGCCGGGGCTGATCTGAACAATGTCACCGAAGGCGGCGCGATCACCGTGGTGTCCAACAGCCTGAACGGTCACAACGGGCTGATCCAGACGGTCGTAAGCAGCAACGACGCCCGTTATAACGCGATCTTTGCCAAGGACGTAGTCGCCAACATCACTGACAACGACGAAGCCGGAATCATCGTCTTCAACGACTTTGACGCCTTGCGCGTGTTTGAAGACGCAACAACGTCGCCTCTGTTGATCCACAATTCGTATGGCATCGCTCTGTCCCGCGCCCCTGACGAAAAGGTGACGATCACGATCACCCCGACACGCGGCACCGAAAGCTCTCAGGCTGCAGGTGGCAAGGGTGTGATGGTTAATGGCTCAGAGAATTTCACGCAACTGGTGTTCACTCCACAAAATTGGGACCAGGTCCAGTATGTGACCGTTACCGGTGTCAATGACGCGCTGGCCGAAGGTCGTCAGGTTGTGAACCTGCGCCATACCGCGGTCGAAGGGACCATCGGGACCGACGCGCAGCCGTTTGACGGCGTGATTGTCGCGGATGTGCTGGTAGAGGTCATTGATAATGACAGTGCAGAGATATTGTTGTTCTCACGCGATGAGCCGGCATCCCTGATCGACCCGCTCGACCGCGAAGTCGTCGCCGAAGAGGTCCTGCTGACCGCGAATGGTGACAGCGTCTATGTGGCCTTGTCGCGCGCCCCGACCTGGCCCGTTACAGTGATGTTCAATGCCGCCGACGGTGCAACGGTGTCGTTCACAGGGCCATCAGGCACTCAAACGGGGCGCTCGGTCACTGTCGGCTTTGATGCTACCAACTGGAATACACCACGTTTGCTGCGGTTGGCCGCGAATGACAACACCGCCCCCGAAGGGGTTCACTATGCCCGTATCACACCGGTTATCACCGCCGGGAAGGACGCCTTCCTTGGCCTGGGTCAAGGGGACGTGGTGCGCGGGATCGCGGCAAACATCAATGCCGATATCACCCAGACGCGCGAAGCCCGGGTGATGTACCAATCCGCCGATATTCAAATCTTCCGAGGCACGATCAATTCCGCGAAGTCTGAACGCTGGACTGTCACGATTAATGGCGAAAGCTATGGTGCTGACTTTGGCGGTACAGCAACGGCGCTTGACGTCGCCCGAGGCCTGCGCGATGCGATCAACTTTGATGTTCGCAAACCGACCGGCCTGACCGCCGCGGTCATCGGCGGCGCTCTCAGGATCGCCGACAGTGCCGGGTTCAGCGTTACCGCCACAGCGCAGACGCAGTTCTTCAATAACGGATTTGAAATAGAGGCGACGGCCAACACCACCATGCGCGTGATGATCAACGGTCAGTCGTTCGAACTTGCGACGGCGGCACCGGCCGGCCAAAACATGCCTGTCACAGGTCAGCGCGCGCTTGAAGTGGCTGTTATCACGCTAAACTCGTCCACGGCCGACGGAACCCGCGATGCAGCGGGAGGTGTGGTGATCGGGTCTACGTGGAACCTGGTGCTGGATGACTTGACAGTGTCGGTGACCGCGCAAACCGATGACACCCTGCAAACCCTGGTGCGTCGTCTTGTCGGCAAGCTGGCGGGCAGCGACTATGCGGCGTCCGAGCTGTATCGCTCTGCAACGCTGGTACCGTCTATCGTCGGCGGCGTCGCGGCTGATGCAACCTGGAGCATTCTGGTGGATGGCCAGCGTGTCAGCTACACCTCGGTCAATGCAGACCTGCCAAACGGCATTAACGGCATCGGACAAAAAATCGCCGAGCAAATCCGGGCGTTGAACGCGAATTACGTAGTAACGGTGCGGACCGGCGGCGCGATCGACGTGTCACGCCCCGGTGGCAATCCGTTCTCGATTGTGGCGACCGCTTCGAATGGTGTTACCAGCTTGATCGCTGCGGGGGCAAACAGCATCGCGCCGCCCCAGGTCGTTGAAAATACGATGGTGATCTTCAAACGGGCCGAAGCCCGCGGCGTTCCTCCGTTCGGTCTCCAAGTCGTGCGGCTGGCGAACCCCGCTTCGCCGACCAGCCAGAGTGGTGCGACCGACAGTGCGCTACGTCAGCTTAGCTCCAGTTACTGGGCCTATGCAGCGGTTGCGTTCGCACCGATCAGCGGCGTTATCGCGCAGGGCACCACATGGGGTTTGCGGTTGAGCGCAGCCGAGATTGCGCAAGGCGCAAGCGCCGCGGTACTAGAAAACTACGACTACGTTGCCGGTAAAAACCAGGAAGAGCTGATCCCCGCAGCGTTTGACCTGAAGCTGCTGGACGACGACGCACCTACGGTCGAAATCATCGAGAGCGGAAATTCGACTGATCTTGCCGAGCGCGGTCAAGGCGATGTGCGCGTCACTGACACGTTTGATATCGTTCTGACGGGCCAACTGGTTGGCGATAAGTGGGTCACGGTCGATGTCACTCCGCTCAAGACACGGACCTACAACGGTGATCTCGCCTTTGACGCGGCGGCTAACTTTGGCGAAGCGAACCGGGTGCAGGTCCGCGTCGCCGCAACCTTCGCCGAGATTTCGTTGACCGGGTCTGTGGTCGCGGGGGAAGTCTGGGCCGTCGATCTGTACGACGATATCGACTATCAGGCCGGGTTGCTCACCGCGTCCTATTCTGTGGTAGCCGGGGACACGTTGGCAAGTGTGCGGAACGGCCTGATCGCGGCGCTCAACGGGTTGGCGGGCTACAACGCCATGCTGACCCAAGACGCAATCACCATCACCCGCGACAGCGGTCTGGCGACGTCGCGTTTCTTTGTTGAGACAACGATCACCCCTGATACACGCGGCACAATCGTGACCCGCGTTGTTCCTGACTTTAACTTTAACAACGTGCTGGAAATCGAATTTGCCGGCATCGCGGCAGTCGGCGAAAGCTGGACGGTCACCTTTGCCGGCACGGTATACACCCAGACCGTCGCGGCGAACGACAGCCTTGCGACGCTTGCGGCCACGTTGGCCACCCGCATTCAGGCAGCAGATGATCAGCGCATCGCTGAAGGCGGCGCGCGTCTGTATGACGTCAAGGTAAACGGCACCGTGGTGTCCATTCAGGCACTTGCGAACAAGCGGGCGGTTCTTGCGGCCATCGGGGCGATAACGCCGGTGGGAAGCTCCGTGGTCGACAGTGATGGCGCAATGCAGCTGCGCCAGTATGTCAAGTTCAACAAGGATAACTGGAACCGGGCCCAGACCATTACTGTGCTGGCGATCGACGATGACATCATCGATGGGGGTGATGCCAAGGTATTCGCCGCATTCGATGAACGCGTAAACTCCATCCGCGGGCCGATCAGCGTTATTGGTGGGGTATCGCCGACCGCAGTGGAATTGAACAATCCGATCCTTCTGCCCGGCGAGACCAACGAAAAACTGCCCAGTGGCACGGCCGACAGTATTGTTACGGCAGGTGGGGTCACCACGATCACCGACCTGGCATTGACCCACGTCAACAAGCTTTATGGTGAACGTCCGGGCTTTGACCCACGGATCAATGGCACCGCGACGATCTATGATGTGGCGACGCAGACTGCCGCCGGAACCAGCGGACGGGTCGATCTGGTCAGCGCGGGCCAGGACATCTTGTCATTCGCAAGCGGCACCCAAATCGGGCAGGGCACACCGTTCAGCCTCGGCCTGATAGTCGATGGTGTCGACGCGACGCTATCGGGGGCGGCACAGGTATTTGGTACCCCTGACCAATCCGCGTCGGTGCTGGCCAAGCTGGATTGGTTGGAAGCCACCGTGGATATCACCGCCGCCGATGTCGCGGGTACGTATCAGATCACGCTATCGCCGACCCCTGGTTCCACTGTAGGACAGCTTGTCGTCAGCTATACGCCATCCGCAGGACAGAACTTCGCCGGTACCATCGCGCTGGAGCTTGCAAGAGCCATCAACGCCGCCGCCACGCAGTTCAAGGCACGCGCCATTGTGAACCTGGTGGGGGAAACTCGGTTGCGGATTGTTGAACTGGGTGACGCGACCGGCGGCTTTGATATCGACGTGGCAACGCCCGCAGGTGCCTCGGCCATAATCGGCGGCACTCCGAAAGCCCGTCAGTTCGCCCTGGCAGGTGTTACGTGGACGATGGCAGCCGTCCGGGTACTTGATCCGGTCAATGCCGCGAACTGGGTCCTGAGCATCAATGGTGACACCCGCAACGTCAGCTCGACCGGCACCGCTGCTTCGGTCACGCAGGGCCTGGCCAACCAACTGCCGGGTAGCCTGCGGCCCGTCGTATCGGGCAGCTTTGCGACCATCAACGCCGCTCTGCCCGCCGATTTCGTGGCGCAGGCAGGCACACTTTATTCTTACGCCCCGGTCAATGCCAACCTGCGTGTGGACGAAGCCGAGCAGGTCGATACACTGACGATATTCAACGGTCAAAGCCCGGCAGCGGATGTCGGTGTGCTAACCTCGTCGCGCCTAAGCGGGTTGGGCATGGGTGATGATGTCACAATTGCCGGGCGGGTTATTCCAGGCGGCATCACCTATAGCGGCATCGAAGTGCTTGATATCCGGCTGGGTCGCAACGGCGACACGTTGACCATTGAAAACACCCATGAAGGTAAAACCCTGATCTCCTCCGGTGCGGGCGCGGACGTGATCAATGTCAAGTCGACGGCGGGCCATACCTTTATTTCGACCGGATCAGGCGATGACAAGGTGAACGTCGGTTCGGATCGCGGTATTCTGGACCAGATCACCGGATTGCTGGTGGTTGATATGGGCGATGATTCGGGCGACCGGCTGAACCTGGACGACAGCCTGGACGCCAATGCAAATGTCATGACGCTTACCGGCGACCGCCTTACCGGGCTTGATATGCCTTCGGTCGCGGAAATCCAGCAAATCGCGGTACGTGCGATCGGCGGGACATTTGTCTTGGGCTATGGCACTGTCGGAGCCACGGCGACGCTGGCGGCGTTCAACTATGCCACGACCAGCGCGTCGGCCATCGCTGCCGCTGCGGAAGCGGCCAGGGTCCAGCTTGCAGCGCTGACCGGCTATGACGTGGCGGTCGAAATCGTGAAGACCAAAGACGGCATTGCCTATCTGGTCGACTTCGGCGGACGTGCCGGCGGGCTGGATGTTGCTGAGCTTACCGTCGTCAGCACCGCCGGGTTGGTTGCCGCGTCCGATACCACCACAGCCGTTTCGGTGACCGAGCTGCGCAAGGGGACGGTCACGCCGCGCCGGGACAACATCGAAGTGCTTCGCCTGTCGGCAAATGACGGTACCTTTACGCTAAGCTTCCTGTTGCCGGACGTGAATGGCGTTACCCGTCTGCAAACGACCGAACCCATCGCTTGGAATGCGACGGAAAAGCAGATCCTCGCGGCGCTGGACCCGATCCTTAACCCCAACAACGGCTATGACTTCCTGCCCTATACAAGCAACGTCGCCGTGAACCGGATGGGTGACGCGATCTACCTCACGTTCCAAGGCGCGCGTGCGGATGCCCGTATTCACAGCATCGATACCCGTGGCCTTGAAGGCACCTATACGCAAACCTCGATCAGCATTGCCGACCCGACCGCCGGGTCGACCTGGACAATCAGCGTCACTGATCTGGTGACGCCAACGCAGATCGCGGGTCTGTCGGCGGCGTTGGCACACTTCAGCTATACAGCAGTCGCCGGTGACACCGCCCAGACGGTGGCACAGAACCTTGCTGACCAGATCGCCGCAGCCCAAGGGCCGCATCTGGTGACTGTCGCACGCCATGGTATCCTGACCATTTCAAGCCGGTCGGGTGCTGCGATAACTGTCGACGTCACGGGCTCCCTTGCGGCGGCGGGCCAGCAGACCAATCGGATTTACACCACATCTCAGACCGACGGCATCGGTTATCACAGCGTCGAATTCCTTGACCTGAAACTGGGCAGCGGTAACGACGTGCTGAACATCCAAGGCACCACCGCCCGGACTGAGCTGCATTTGGGCGATGGCAATGAACGCATCTATGTTTCGTCAACCGCCAGCGAAACGCTTGCCAGTGATACACGTTTCTTGCAGGGCCACTTGAATGACGTGACCGGACTGCTGAACATCGATGCAGGCAAAGGCCGCCATCAGTTGATGATCTCGGACGAAGCGGCTGTGTCGGGTGATGGCACCGCATCGCAACCAGTGGTGATCACCGGCAGCCGGACCGCAGCCCAGGCGGCGACGACGCTTCGGGGTATCGATGGCAGCTTTAACGCCACCACCGACATCTATGTGGTCGGGCTTGCACCTGCGGCGATCGGCTATACCGCCGACACCGACGGCAATTTCCTAAGCGGCGTGACCTATTGGACAGGGTTCGGCGACGACAACATCTTTATCGACGCCACCCATACCCGTGCAATCGCCGGCAGCCAGACGGTAACATCGTTGAACACAGGGCTGGGGGATGATCAGGTGGTTGTCACGCTGGACCACACCGATGGGTTCTTTGCCCTGAACACCCAGGGTGCATATGACCAATACGACAGGGTGCGTGATGCCGATATTGTCACCGCGCCGGGTACAAGCCTGCCGCTGGTAATCTTTGGTGGCCAAGATGATGACATAATCAACACCGGTTCGGATGATGATATCGTTTTTGGTGACCGTGGGGTTCTTGAATACCTCGACGAAAACGGTGCGGTCAGCCTGCGTCTGGGAACCGGCGGGCTGACGGATGTTACTGATGGAGTTGCTCGGGCACCTACGTCGTTCACTTCCACATTCCTCAGCGTTGGCGGCAGTGACACCATCAACACCTTCGACGGCACCGATATCATCATCGGTGGCCAGGCAGGTGACACGATTGATGCGGGTCAGGGCGATAATATCGTCATGGGCGACAACGCCCGGGTTGTGCTGGCGACCGGCGCGCCCAACTTTGGCACCTTCCGCTACACATTGGTAAGCGCCGCCACTCTCGGTGCGACCACCGGTGGTGCTGACAAGATATTTACTGGCTTTGGGGCGGATCTGATCTTTGGCGGTTTCGGCGCAGACCGCATTATTGCCAATGTCGGCGAAACAGCCACCCAAGCGGATGCGGTCAACCTTGTTCTGGGCGACTTCGGGGCCGCGTACTGGAATGAGCTTGGCGATCTATCGAGCCTAGATCGGGTCGTATCGACAGATACACTGGTGGGCGGCAACGATTATATCCGGACGGGTCGTTCCAGTGACATCATCATCGGCGGCGTTGGTGACGATGATATCGACGCCAGCCAAGGAACAAACCTGATCATCGGTGACAGCGGTGAGATCGTGGCCGGCGCGCGCGCGGTCAATATACCTGCCTTCGGGTTGGCGCTGCGCAGGATCCAGACCATCGAAGACAGCATCGGCGGGTCTGACAAAATTCGTTCCGGAGATGATACAGACATCGTGTTTGGTGGTGCCGCCGGTGACGATATCAACGCGAACCAAGGCAATAATATCGTGTTCGGGGACAATGGGTATGTGATCTTTGAAACGCACAGTCCCAACTTTGGCAACCTTGCAATCGCCCTGGTAGAGATTTCTACCAAGTCACCTTCTACCGGTGGCGATGATACGATCCTGACCGGTTTGGGTGCCGATCTTATCCTCGGCGGCACGGGCGGCGATCAAATCACCGCGAACCTAGGTGAAACCGCTGATCTTAGTGATGCGATCAACCTGGTATTCGGTGACTTTGGCGCAGCATTCTGGGGCGATGAGCCCGTTCAGGATCTGACCTCGCTTGATCGCATCACATCTATCGACACGACCTTTGGTGGGCGTGACCTGATCCATACTGGCCGCGGCGATGACATCATACTAGGTGGCTATGACCGCGACGAGATCTATGCCTCGGAAGGTTCGAACATCGTGCTGGGTGATAGCGGGCTTCTGAAATCCGGTGCGATTGAGATCAACGTTCCAAGCTTCGGCCTGGCGCTGCGGACGCTGAAGTCGATTGCCGATGACCAAGGCGATGACGATATAATCGTGACCGGCACCAGCACCGATCTGATCTTTGGCGGCGCGGGCAGCGATCTGATTGATGCAGGTCAGGGCGACAACATTGTTCTGGGTGACAATGGCACCGCGCTCTTTGACAGTACCGTCACCAACTTTGGTGATCTGCCGATGGCCATACTCAGCATAACCACCCAAAGCCCCACCATCGGTGGCAATGACATCATCACCACGGGCCTGGGCAACGATATCGTCTTTGGCGGTGCCGCAAATGATGTCATCGTCACCGATTATGCGGGCGGCTTTGCCGGATCAGACGGCCAGGACATTGTTCTGGGTGACCACGGCTATATCAACTTTGTAGATCCGCTGACGCATACCTACGTATTCTTGCGTGATCTGGTGTCAATCGACCCCGAATTTGGCGGCAATGACGTGATTACAACAGGTCTTGCCAGCGATATCGTCTTTGGCGGTAACGGAAACGATGTGATCAACGCAGGCCTGGTCGATAATGTCACCGACCTCGTCTTTGGCGACAACGCCAGGATTACCCTGAATGAAACCGGTATCTTCCAGGGCGTTTCGGACGCTGACCCGACAGGTCAGCAATACGGCATTGTCAGCTTTAACTTTGGTAAAGATCATGGTCACGACGACACCATCGTTGATGGTGCGGCGGGCGCAGGTGTCTCGGCGTCCGACAAGCCTGCACCGCGCTCTGGCGGCTGGATCGAACTGGACGATGACCAGCGCGTCTTTGGCGACGACGAGGCCGAATTCGTACGCGATGACAGCGGTGCGATCCTGCCGGGCGTGACCCTAAGCTGGATCGTGCGTGACGACAAAGGCCGGGTACGTGACGCAAAAGGCGATACCCATAGCGATATCCGCTATCCAAACACGCCAGACCAACGGTTGTTCGAAGGGTATCTATACGCCGAGCACGAAGACACACTGGTTCTGACGCTGCGCGGTCTGGATCGGTTCTATGAGAGCTTCGATATCTATGTTTACCTAGACGGCGACGATGGCAAGACCAGCCGCCGCTACGGTACGGTGCGTCAGGTGACCATCGGGTCCGAAAGTTATTTCGTCAGCGATCCGTACGGCGTGAACTTTGGCGGCGAGTACATCCGCGTTTCATCGCAAAATGCCTCAGCACCCGGGCTAGGTAACTATGTTGTCGCCACCGGCCTGTCGGGTGGCGAAATCACCATCGAAATTTCCGTCCCTGCGGGCTTCCGTTATGGCGATCCGGTTGTCTCTGGGCTTCAGATCGTGGGCCGGTCGTACAAGATTGATACCTTTGAAACAGTTGCGGACAGCATTGGTGGGAACGATGTCATCCTGACCGGCGGCGGCGATGATATCATTCTTGGCGGCGCCGGTGGCGACATGATCAACAGTGCCGGCGATGCCGACATGGGCCGGTTCGATGCCGATACCGTTTTGGGCGACGGCGGTTTGTTGACCTTCCTGCGCACCGGGCCTGTCGGGCCCGCCGAATTTGGGGAACTGCGCGAGATCATCAGCCGCAACGGGTCCGCTGCTCCGAACTACGATGACGTGATCTTTACCGGTAACGGTACTGATCGGGTGATCGGGGGTCAGGGGAACGACATGATCAACACCGGCGATATCTTTGAACATAACGGTGTCGATGATGCGGTGTCGGGTACAGATGTCATTGCACGTGGCATCAACTTTGGCGTACTTGTTCACGAAGGCTGGGTCGACGGGATGCCAGGATACGTGGCGGCGGGCAGCTGGGTGAACTTTGTCGATCAAGGCAACCTGCCTGACAACCATGGTTGGGGTAACCACTACAACAGCAAATACTACAAGAAGTATGCGGAAACGATGCTGACCGCCGACGGTATTCGCATCACAATTGGTCAGGACCTTGATGGCAAGAAAGTACGCAGGGTAGATGTTGAAGAGCACGACCAGATTAACCCAGACACCCAGAATGGTCGCCTGTACAACGGATATATCTACGCAAAATCCAAGAGCGAGCTGGGTGTGGACGTCTCTGGTCTGGCCAACGTTTACGGGAACGGCCGCTATGATGTGTATCTCTACGTCGATGCCGAAGATCGTGATGCGGCGCGCAATGGTGGATACCGTCTGGTGTCGATCAACGGCGATGACATCAGCCTGAACGATCCACGCGGCACCAACTTTACCGGAGAGTTCGTCGAATACGATCCGCTGAACCCCACGGTTCCTGCCAATGTGGTGATTTTCCGCAATGTCAGTGGGGATGCCTTTGAGCTGCGCATAAACTCCGGCGGATACCTCAAGAACGGCAAATGGTACCTGTACGATCGCGACACGCCCAGCCTTGCAGGCATCCAGATTGTCGGCGGGGCCGACAAGGACAACGTCGTGCGGCAGGGTGACCTCGACACCGATCTGGTCTTGGGCGATCAGGGCTTTATGCGGGTATTCGACAATGCAGTGTTCGAATTTGGATCACTCACCGGTACCCCCGGCACAGCGAACGATACAATCTTGGGCGGTAACGACGGTGATGTCCTGATCGGCGGTGACGGTAGCGATACGATAAATGGTCAGGACGGCGATGACCGTATCGTCGGAGATAACGCGCATGTCATCATCATTCGCGGTAACATTGTCGGCCTGGACCGCTTCAAGGGCGACAACGACGCGAAGGACGACCACAAGAAGTCGCTGGACAAGATCGACCCCTTTACCATCGTTGGCCTACAGTTGACGGATGTCACTGTCGGCGGTGACGACGTCATCGAAGGCGGTCGGGGCGACGATTGGTCGTGGGGCGGCAAGGGTAACGATACCTATGTATTCGCCGGCGGCGACCTGGGTGCAGACCGCCTGGTGGAAAGCGATGTCAATGAAAATGACCGCTCTCGCAAAGATTATGGGAAATACGACACCACGCCCGCGGGGTTGTTTAACGATGCCGGAGATTCACTCGATTTCAGCAATTTCATCGGATCGGTTGATGTTGATCTGCGTGATGGCAGCCGCCAGATCATCAATGGCAGCCACCACCATGGCAAGGACGACGACCGCCACGATGACGACAAGCATGGTCACCACACCACCAACCTGTCGCTGATGCTTTCGGCGCCCGGCGGCTTCGAGGATGTATCAGGCTCAGCCTTCGATGACACAATCAAAGGCAATGACCGCAACAACGCCATCGTCGGCAACGACGGGAACGACCAGATTTATGGTGTGTCGGGATCCAACTTCCTGGATGGTGGGGCCGGTGATGACTGGATCAACGGCGGCTCTGGTCGGTTTGAAGATGGACGCGACCTTCGTTATCGCAGCTACGCCAGCCAGGTGATTCTGGGCGGCGCGGGGAATGACAAGCTTTACGGCACCCAAGGTAAGGATCTGATCAGCGGCGAAGACGGCGATGATGTCATCTATAGCGAGGGTGGGGCCGACATCGTATTTGGCGGGCGCGGCAATGACCGTATCAAAACATCCGGCTATAACAATATTGTCGTCGGTGGCGAGGGCGACGATGATTTGTATGGCAAGCATAAATCCCGCGACGAATACGCGTTTGATGATCACGGATCACCGCAGGGCGACTTTGCCAGCCATGGCAACTATTCCGAGTGGTCAAAGAAATCCAATACCTATGTCGGGGGCGATCTGGACGAAGCTCTTCGCATATGGGTGACTGAGCAATTCCTGGCCACTTTCGCCCAGGATTTCGCGCGTATCGACCTGACGTATGACGTGGCCGGCTCCAGTTCGTTGCGCTTTGCAATGGCTGCTTTCATCTTGTCGATTTCAGCACCTTGAAATCCAAAGCAAAGTGCTACTAAGATACCCTTATTATTTGTTTTTTTACCCGCTGAGGAAATAGGCAGGCCATTTCCTTGTGCGTTTGTGCTAAGTATCTTTCGATATAAATTTTAGTGCGAGGAACGACGCTTTGGGTGAGTACAGCACGGCGGCGGGAGAAGGCTCCGGGCAGGACCCGTTTCTGAACGCGGATACCCTGGAGAAACTGCGCAACGGCACGGACATGATGCAGGTCGCTGCGGCGTGGTTAGCGGCTTTCGCCAAACAGACATCGGGTATTCAGCAGGGGCTGGTCGTGATGGCGGGCACCGGCAAGGCGAAATTTGAACCCGTTGCGATGTGGCCGGACGGTGCCAGCCCCGCCCCCGAGCTGATGCGTGCGGTTGACGGATGCCTTAAAGGCAAGCGCATGTTGGTTGAAACCGGCAGTCAGGAAAACGCCGCCATTGCAGTTCCGATGTTGATCGGCGGACAGTTGCGCGGTGCCCTTGCGGTGCTTGCTGACAATTCCGCAGATACCGATCTCCGGCGCGTAGTCGACCAGTTGCAATGGGCCTCTGGCTGGATCGAAGCCGTGGTGCGGCGTCAGCGGCTTAGCGGTAACGACAATCTTGTCACTGTCATAGAACTGTTGGCGACCAGCCTGCATTACACCCGTTTTTCGGAAGCGGCCACGGCAGTGGCGACCGAACTTGCCGGTGCTTTGGGATGCGAATTGGTCGCGATTGGCATGATGCGCGGCAGGCACGTGCGGCTGCGGGCCCTGTCGAATTCGGCGACCTTTGGCAAACGCGCTACATTGGTGCGGTTGATCGAAGCGGCGATGGACGAAGCCGTAGATCAGCAGGCCGTCATTTCCCATCCGCCGCTTGAGGGGTCACCGGCCCGAGTCCGGCGTGCGCACACCGCGCTCGCGGATCACGAGGGCGGTACCGGGCTGTGTACCGTCCCCCTGACAGAGCAGGGAAAAACCATTGGTGCCATGTTGTTGCAGCGCAGTACCAAGGAAGGTTTTGATGCAGGGGGCGTGCAGATAGCCGAACAAGCGGCGGTGTTGGTTGGCCCGGTATTGGATATCAAACGGCGCGAAGATCGCTGGTTGCCCGCCAAAACCTGGGAGGCGACCAAGAACTTTTTCAAGGCACTTTTCGGCCCGCGTCACGCTTTGTTAAAGCTGGGTGTCATCGCGCTGATCGCGATTGCCGCGTTTTGCTGGTATGCCACGGGCACCTACAGGATCACCGCCACAACGACCGTCGAAGGCAAGGTCCAGCGCGTCGTGACTGCGCCGATAGCCGGGTTTCTGGTGCAGGCCGAAGTACGCGCGGGGGACCTTGTCACGCAGGGGGCGGTCATGGCGCGGTTGGAAGACCGCGATATCCGGCTGGAGCGGCTCAAGTGGTTGGGCGACCGCACGAAACAGCAGCAGGAATACAGCCAGGCCATGGCGCAGCGTGAAAGGACACAAGCGCGGATCCTGGCGTCACAGATCGAACAATCGAACGCGCAGATTGATCTGCTGGACCAGCAGCTTGAACGCATGACCATTCGCGCCCCGTTCAGCGGGTTGGTGGTTTCGGGGGATCTGAGCCAAGCGCTTGGTGCGCCGTTGGAACGCGGCGATGTTTTGTTCCAGGTCGCGCCGTTGGACGAATACCGGGTGACCATGCGCGTTGACGAGCGTGACATTCGCGAGATCACAGTGGGTGACAGTGGCCCGCTGGTACTGAGCGCGTTGCCCGACACGGCCTACCGCGTGGCCGTGCAACGTATCACTCCGATCTCAAGTGCGTTGAACGGGGCGAATGTCTTTGACGTAGAGGCATCTATCGAAGAAGGGCCGATCGCGGCGCTGCGACCGGGCATGGAGGGCGTGGCCAAGATCGAGATCGACGAGCGCCGCTTGGTGGAAATCTGGACCCGCCGACTGGTGCTTTGGGCGCGCATGACCCTGTGGTCCTGGAGACCGTAAGCCAGTGGCCGGTTCACTCTTTTCGCCATCTTGGTACCGGGTCAAGGACCTGAAGCCACGATTGCGCCGACATGTGAACATCTATCGTCACGACTACCGGGGTCGGATCTGGTTCATCCTTCAGGATCTGGCCACGGGTCGGTCGCATCGGTTTTCGCCCGCGGCATATCGCTTGGTCGGGATGCTGGACGGAGAACGTACGTTGGGCGAAGTCTGGGATATTGCGAACGAACAGCTTGGCGAACGCGCGCCCACCCAGGATGAGGCCATCCGCCTGCTGGGACAACTGCATGCAGCGGATGCGCTTGTCGCCGATGTGTCGCCCGACAGCCGCGAACTGTTTCGCCGCCACCAGCGACATAACCGCATGGAGATCAAGCAAAAGATATGGTCGCCGCTGGCTGTGCGGCTTCCGATATGGGACCCTGACCGTTTCTTGACGAAAACGCTGCCGGTGGTGCGCCCCTTGCTGACCAGGGCCTTCGCGCTGATCTGGCTTGTCCTGGTACTGACGGCAGGTGTGTTTGCGGCAATGAACCTGGGCGCGCTGACATCGAACATAAGCGACCGCGTTCTGAACCCGGGAAATCTGGCGATCTTGTGGCTGGTCTATCCCGTGGTGAAAGCATTTCACGAATTGGGCCACGGCTATGCGGTCAAGAAGTTCGGCGGCGAGGTACATGAAATCGGAATCATGTTCCTGGTGCTGATCCCTGTGCCCTATGTCGACGCCTCTGCCGCCAATGCCTTTCGGGACAAGCGCAAGCGCATGCTGGTGGGCGGCATCGGCATCATGATCGAATTGCTGCTTGCATCGATCGCGCTGTTTGTCTGGCTTAATGCGCAATCGGGCGCGGTAACCGCCGTGGCGTTCAATGTCATGTTGATCGGCGGCATTTCCACCCTGCTGTTCAACGGCAACCCGCTATTGCGGTTTGATGGCTATTACGTCTTGGCAGATTTTATCGAAATACCCAACCTGAGTGGGCGTTCCACGAATTATCTGTCATACTTGGTGCAACGCTATCTGTATGGCGTGCGTGACGCAGATCAGATCACATCGCTTTGGTCTGAACGCATCTGGTTCGTTCTCTACGGCGTCGCGGCCTTTATCTATCGCATGTTCATCATGTTCGCGATCATCGCCTATATTGCGGGCCGTTTTTTTATCATCGGGGTGGTGCTTGCCATTTGGGCTGCGTCCACGCAGCTTTTGATCCCCATTGGAAAAGGGATGAGTTTCTTGTCAGGAAGCCCGAAGCTGCGCACCAACCGGCCCCGCGCCATAATGACCACAACCGCTATTGTTGCGGCGCTCCTGGCGTTGCTGTTTCTGGTCCCGTTCCCATCCTACAGCATCGTTGACGGGGTCATCTGGCCCAGTCAACAGGCACAGGTAAGGGCAGGGACCAACGGGTTCGTCACCAAGGTTGCGATCGGGTCGGAACAGAAAAAGGTGCGTACCGACGATTTGCTGTTGCAGTTGGACGACCCTTTCATGCGCGCCCGGCTTGAACTGATTGACACGCAACTTGCAGCGCTGGAAATCCAACGCAGCGCGTTGATCAGGACTGACCGGGTACAATCGGCGTTGATCGCCGAGGAAATGGATGTGGTATTGAATGACCGGGCACGGCTGATTGAAGAACTGGACGCACTGGATATCCGGGCCCCGCGCAACGGGGTTGCGGTTCTGCCCAATGCTTCTGACCTTGTGGGAAGCTTTATCGCAAAAGGCTCTGTTGTGGGCTATGTTGTGGCGCAGCGCGATACCCAAACCGTGCGGGTTGTGGTGAGCCAGAACCAGGTTGACCTGGTACGCAACGACACGCTTTCGGTCAGTGTCCTTCCCGTCGAATGGGAGGCCGCACCGGTGCGCGCCGTGGTATTGCGTGAGGTCCCCGGTGCCACCCAACAATTGCCGACCCCTGCCTTGGGCACCGCCGGCGGTGGCAAGGTCCCGGTTGATCCCCAGGGCGTTCAGACGCTTGGCCGGTTTTTCGAGTTCGAGATCTTGATGCAGTATCCTTCGGAAGACATTCTGCTGGGTCGCAGGGTTCGGGTCCGGTTTGATCACGGCTACACCCCGATGGGGTTTCAAGCCTATCGCTCGCTGCGTCAGCTGTTTTTACGGCTCTACAATGTCTGACCGGATGATCCTCAGGCCGGGGTTGCTGGGCGGGTTCTATCCCGAACGCAGTGACGAGATACTGAGCACGCCCGACCGGATCATGGCCAGCGCCTATGGGCGCATTCAGCAACTTGTCGCGCGCAGGCCTGTATCAAAACGCCTGTTTCTGCGCCGCGTCCGGCGCGAGGGGCGGGCGTTGCAGACCCTTGGCAATGACGAACTGATGGCCGCGCGGATCGCATTGGGCGAAGATCTGCGGGTGCGCGGGTTGGGGCGGCGCAACACTGCGCGCGCGTTTGCACTCGTGCGCGAGGCATCGGGCCGGGTTCTGGGGATGCGGCATTTTGATGTGCAACTGGTCGGCGGTCTGATCATGCTGCAAGGTAAAGTCGTCGAGATGGCAACCGGAGAGGGCAAAACCCTGACCGCCACATTGACGGCCGCAGTCATGGCCCTGTCAGGTGTTCCTGTGCATGTAGTGACGGTGAATGATTTCCTTGCCGCGCGTGACGCCGAATGGATGACCCCGTTGTTTGAGTTTCTCGGTCTGAGCGTCGGCGTGATCCTTGAAGATATGGACGTCGATGCGCGTCGAAACGTATATGCCTGCGACATCACCTATTGTACCAACAAGCAGCTCGCCTTCGATTACCTGAAGGACCGTTTGATACTGGAGGCCGAAACCCGGCCCTTGCACATGGCGCTGGAGGGGTTGCTGCATGAGCGTCCGCGCCGCGAGCAGGTGATGATGCGCGGGCTGTGTTTTGCAATCGTCGACGAAGCGGATTCCGTCTTGGTCGACGAGGCGCGAACGCCGCTGATCATCGCGCAAAATGGCGACACGACGGAGATGGAAGCGATCTATCGTCAAGCGATCAATACTGCGCGGTCGATGCAAACCCCCCGCGATTTTACTGTTTCAGAGCGTGACTTTCGTATCGATATTACCGATTTGGGCAAGGCCCAGCTTCGGCGGTCTACCCAGCAGCTCGGTGGTGTCTGGGCAACGGAATCGCACCGTGAAGAATTGGCCAAGCAGGCGCTTTCAGCGTTGTGGTTGTACAAACGCGACAAACACTATCTGGTTCAGGAAGAAAGCATCCAAATCGTTGACGAATACACCGGTCGCGTCATGGCTGACAGATCCTGGGAGCGCGGATTGCATCAGATGATCGAAGTCAAAGAGGGCGTGAACATCTCGATGCGGCAAGAGACCTTGATAAGGATCAGTTACCAAAAATTCTTTCGCCGGTACATCCGACTTTCCGGGATGTCGGGCACGGCCCAGGAAGTAGCGGGAGAGTTGAGTGCGGTATACCGTTTGCGTACCCGCCGCGTTCCGACCAACAAGCGGTCGCGTCGGTGGAACAAGGGAGAGTATTGCTATGCCAAGGTAGACCACAAATGGCAGGCGGTTCTGCGCGAGGTGAAGCGTCAGCACAAAAAGGGCAGGCCTCTTCTGATTGGCACGCAATCGGTCGATGCCTCTGAACATCTAAGCGCCATCCTGACCAAAAGCGGTTTACGCCACCGGGTCCTAAACGCCCGTCAGAACGAAGCCGAAGCCGAAATCATCGCGCAGGCCGGTGAATTGGGCCGCATTACCGTTGCCACCAACATGGCGGGCCGTGGTACGGATATCGCGTTGGACGCCGCGGCGCGGGCTGCGGGTGGCTTGCACGTTATCGCCACAGGCCGTCATGACGCCGCGCGAATAGACCGCCAGCTATATGGGCGGGCTGCCCGTCAGGGCGACCCGGGAAGCCATATCACCTTTGTCTCGCTTGAAGATGATCTGATGCGGGTGTTCTACGGCAGAAAACTACGCCCGTTCATCGCGATTACCACCTGGGGCAGAGGATGGGTGCCCGGGTTTATTGCGCGACCCTTGGTCAATCTGGCCCAATGGGCCAGCGAAAGACGCAACAGCGGCATACGGAAAAACCTGCTCAAGGCTGATGGTAGCCTCGAAGAGTTGCTGGCCTTCAGTGGCCGCGGAGAATGAGGAAAACAATGCGGAAAAACAATACTGTGATATCGGCTTTGGCGTTTTTTGCGCTGTATTCAAACGCGTCAGCCGGCCAGTTCGACTGTTTGATGGACCCATCCCTGGTGGTTGAAATCGGTAGCGCCGAGGTAGGGATCATCGAAGACATCTCGGTTCAGCGTGGCGACATCGTGACCAAGGGGCAGTTGGTGGCCAAGCTTGAATCCGGCGCGGAGCAGGCGGCGTTGGACTATGCCCGGGCGCGGGCCAATGACACATCGCCGCTGGAGATTGCGCAAGGCCGGATCGATCTGTTGGCGACCGAAGCGAAACGGGCGCAGGAACTTGGTGCCAAGAAACTGGTGCCTCAGGCGACTGTCGATGCCGCGACCAGCCAGCACCAGCAAGCCATACTTGAATTGCGGCAGGCAGAGTTTGAGAAACGTCTGGCGCTGCTTGAAGAAACGCGTGTCGCGGCACAATTGGCGCGGCGTGAAATTCACGCACCCGTCGACGGTATCGTTATCACGCGGATGATTGGCCCTGGCGAATACGTCTTCGCACAAGCCCCGGTTATTCAAATTGCGCGCATCGACCCGCTCCATATCGAAGTGTTTTTGCCGACAGAGCTCTTCAACAACGTCGAAATCGGCCAGATCGCCAAGGTGATGCCAGCTGCCCCAATAGGCGGGGAATACGAGGCCGAGGTGATTGCGGTAGACCGGGTATTTGATGCGGCGAGCGATACATTCGGGGTGCGTCTTAAAATGGACAACCCCGAAGGAAAACTGGTTGCGGGCATCGATTGCAAAATCGAGATTGCCGACTAAAGAACCTTAACAGGCGCGCATAATTACCCGCTTTCAGAAGACAGCCAAGGGAACCATGCCATGGGACCATGCGTTGCTAGAGCAAGACATGGGGTTCGTTCAGGACCTGCCCGACGTGTTGCCCTTGGTACATGGTTTCCATGTGTCCCATCTGGAAAAAGAAAGTGTCGCCATGACAATGCCCCGGACTCAAATCTTGCTCGCTACAGCGGTTTCACTGGTTGCCGCTACTTCTTCTTACGCGGCCAATAATCTTTCCCCTTCGACCCTGTGGCAGTCAGGCATCCAAATGCCCGAATTTGGCTTCGACGATAGCCTGGTTCGTATCAAGGACGACAAAGGTGGCGGTAAGGAGAAGGACCATGGGAAAAAAGAGAAAGACCATGGCAAGAAGGTAAAAAAGCATGAAAAGAAGCATGACAAGGAGCTGAAGAAGGCTGCCAAACGTCATGAAAAGCAGCTTAAAAAGCTAAAGAAAGATGAACATAAAGACGACAAGAAGCACGCGAAGGTCGATCGTGACATCACACACGAAGACGTCAAACATGCAAATGAGCATTTCATTCAAAGAACCAAGCGGTCAGAACATGATCGCGTCACGGCATCGCAACATGTGATGAATGTTCCGGCCCCTCAGGGCAGGGATATGAAAGCGCTGTTGTCTGCGGTGCCTCTGGCCCTGCTGGGGCAAAATCTTTCCATTGATGATGTACAGAACGAACAATTGCTTACCTATCGTAACTGTCCTCCGGGTCTTGCAAAGCAAAACCCCCCATGCGTGCCCCCCGGGTTGGCCGCAAAGGGCGTGACCTATGACGAATGGGTGTCCTACGATGATCACGAACTGCAAAAATTGTATGCGGACCGTCGAGATGACTATTTGCAGACCGAAGACGTCGACGTTCATGATATCGAACAGGTCGACGATACCGGCCTATTGTTGAACTCTGATCAGGTCGCGCAGTTGTATGGATTGTCCGCGGCCCCGGTCGGACAGCGCTATGCTTTGATCGATGGCATGCCGGTATTGCTGGAAAATCGCAACTATGCGGCGCTCGCGCGGATCAACGATATGGCACGGGTCCCTGTGCTTGGCCAAGGGATCCAGGTCGCCCCGACCGCTGCGCTGACACAATCCGAGCTTATGCAGACCTACCGCCTGCCGCCGCTGGACAATGGTTACAGCTATACGGTGCTAAACGGCGAAGTTCTGGCACTGGAGCAAAAAGCATTTGAAACGCTGCAACTGATCAGGATCGCACGGGCCGTATTTTGATAATTCAGTAACATCGTGTATGAGGCGAACTGACGAAGAAATGATTAATTTTCGCTGGGGCTTGCGCTAAAAACGCGAGCCCCAGTTTCGTTTTTCAGGGGGTTGATCCATCCGCCGGCGGGGGTTCGTACAGCGCGCGGTGCAGATAGGTCACTCGCCCACAGGTGACCTGAGCGGTCGGCTATCATCAATCGTATACGGAAGGATATAGCGGTTATTCCTCAGCTCCGAAGCAATGCTAATCAAGATTTAATATGATGAACGCATTGTTCTGCACAATCGGTTCGGGGCTAAGGCAGGTAAATGGCATTGAAGATACATCAGGTTGGCGATGGCCCAATCTCTGAATGGTCGCGCACTTGCAAAGCGATCACGCGGCTTCTGCGGCGCTTTGTGCCGTCGCTCTATCCGTTAGCCAGTTTCAATCCGATGGGGGCGGCGGTGGTTTTTATCAGCCTCCTTCTAGGGCATAGCGCCTATGCCCAGCAACTTGTGCTGACCCCAACCGGCAACCCCTCGGTCGTGGGTAACGGGGTGGGAAAGCGGGCAATTTGGTTCAATTCTGGTACTGTTGGCGGTACCCCGGTGGATATTGTCGGGAAATTAACCAGTACCGGCCTAGACCATATATTCGCGACCGGGAACGGCCAGATACAGATCACGTCGGTTAACCAGGACCCTCATTTCATCGAATTCAATATATTCCAGGCGGGGACCTATGACATTGACTCTGATAGTGGCGGCATACCGGTTGTCGCGGATGTGAACATTCAAATCAACGACATCGACGGCCCTGCAAACGAACAAGTCTATGCAAACATTTGCGACGGTTCGATAGAATACGTGCGCATCGATAGATCCGCGACCACCTATCGCGGGTATATCGAAGGGCCAGACGCCGATTTGGGCACCGAGGTGTTCTTTCTTGCCGGTGATCGAAATTACAGCAATCAACCGATTTCGGGGCTTGAAATTCTCTATCCTCAAACCTCGACCTTCAGCTTCGGTCGTACAGCCAACCCTGGGTTTCTCGTCCGCCTCGCAAACCCAACTTATGACGAAACCCAGACCTATGATTTGCAATGTGCCGACTTCAAAACACCGATTTTGCAAGATGATGTGAAAGAACAGGTGTTGAGCGAGCCGGTTGTTCAAAACATCTTGTTCAATGACAGCGTGTCCACAGAGAATAACAATCCACCGGCAAATAACAGCGGTCAACCCAGCGAATACGCCAAGCATGCAGTAGATCTGATAGCCCCCGCCGGTGCCATCAATCAGGTATACGGACCGGAAGGTCACTTGAGGTCCTTCGACGTCATCGGCGAAGGGACGTGGAGCTATGGCCACTTGAGCGGAGAGCTTACATTCACGCCCTTTGCGGGCTTCTTCGCCGCTCCGACCCCGATCGACTACCGGTTCGTTTCCCCTGTCATCCTGCCTGGGGAACCCCAGGCATATTCCGCGCCGGCCACGGTGTCTGTCGACGTCGGTTCGGTCGGGTTGCTCAAGCTGGCACAGCTCGTTGATACCAACCTCAACGGGTATGCCGACGCAGGGGAGATTATCGCCTATGTGTTCACCGCAGAGAATTTCGGGAATGTCGATCTCACCAACGTGACGCTTGCCGAAACCGAATTCAGCGGCAAGGGTGTCCCCCCTGTCATCACGTTTCAGGCGGCGACTTCGCTGTCGCCGGAGGGCACGCTGCTGGTCGGAGAAAAGGCAGTCTATACCGCCAGCTATACACTTGTGCCCGAAGACCTGGATACAACCATCAGCAATCAGGCACGCGTCAGCGCCCAGACCCCCGGTGGTACGGCTGTGTCAGATTATTCGGATTCGGAAAATCCCGGTGACGGCGATGGGGTGCCGAGCAATGGACCGGGTGAAGGCCGGGACGACAAGACGACAATATACGTAGGATCGGGCCCTGATAGGGGCGATGCGCCTGTGACTTACGGTGACCCGCAACATGGCGACACATCAAGCTACTGGATCGGAACCGGAAACGGCGACGGGGATTCAGCGACGCAGCATTCGGTTGACGCCAGCGCGGATGATCTCGATGGAACCGATGACGAAAGTGATGAAGATTTTCCCCAGCTTTACGGCGACCTGACGCGTCCTGTTACAGTTAGGGTAAACGAACCCGTACCTGGTACCGGATATCTACAGGCATTTGTGGATTTCGGCGGTGACGGGACTTTTCTTTCGTTGGGAGATCAGGTTGCGACAGATATCCGTGACGGGGGACCCCAAGACGTGGACGGTGCAGTCAACGGAAGCATAACTTTCCCTGTCACAGTACCCGTCACCGCAGTTTTGACGCCGACTTTCGCGCGTCTTCGTTGGTCTTCGGCTAGCGGCGTCGACGCAGTATCGACAGCAATTGATGGGGAGGTCGAGGATTATGGCATCACCATAAAAACGCCTCCCGATGCTGACCGGGGCGACGCCCCTGCCAGCTATGGCGACCCGCAACACATTGTCGAGGGACCGGGCGCGCCTGAGATATACCTAGGCAGCATACCGCCCGATGTTGATTTGTTGTCTCAGTCAAACGCGAATGCTTCGGGCGATGATATCGACGGGGTAGACGATGAAGACGGGGTGAGTTTGCCGACATTATATAGAGGTGGTTTCGCGGATATCACCGTGGCTGTAAATGATCTCGGCAACCTGCCGCAGAGGTCGTCGTATCTCCAGGCATTCATTGACTTTGACGGGGACGGCACTTTTTCACAACCGGGTGAACAGGTCGCTTTGAACCTTCAGGACGGGGGGCCATTGGACAAAGACGCTACCACCAATGGGTCCATCACGTTTGAAGTATCAGTCCCATCGGGAGCGACAACAAACCAAACATTCGCGCGGTTTCGCTGGTCAACAGATAATTCAGGTCTGGCGATAAGTTTCGACGGCGAAGTAGAAGACTATGCGGTGTCATTTTCAAGTGATCCACCGCCGTTCATCTGCGACGCAAGCCTTTATCGCTACGACAGTGGTTCACGCGTTTTCCAACGTCTGAACATTAGCTCGGGCGGGAATACCTATGACGTTGGCTTCCAGAATTCCGGGACAGCGCCACGAAACTTGAATGCGAATTGGGGCTATAACGACCTGGATGGTTATTTCTATACGTTGCGCCCCGGACGGCGTGATCTGTATCGGTTGGATGCGTCCGGCAACTTCGTGGATCTAGCCAATCTGCCCAATAGCGCTGCGGTGGGCTCCATTGCCGGTGACATCTTGCCCAATGGAACGATGATATACGTAGATGAGGAAGACAGTCTTCAGCTGGTCAGTCTTGCCACACCTGCTGCTCCCACGGCTTTGGGTACGCTTCAATTATCCCAGGCCGTCGACGTGCAGGATTTGGCGTATAACCCGACGGACGGGTTCTTGTATGGGATCAATCAAAATTCGGGCCGTGCGTTTCGCGTCGATGCAAATAACGGCCTTCCGGGTTCAGTAACGGTGACAGAATTTGGCCCAGCCATTTATGGGGGTACTTTCGGATCAATGTGGTTTGACGAGGATGGGAGGTTGTATGGATACAGCAATACCACAAATAATTTCTATCTCATCGACACGGTTACAGGAAACGCGACACTGATCGCAACAGGGTCGTTGGATGAGGGCGGCGATAGTGATGCCGCATCCTGTCGGGGCAGGGCACCGCTCAAGTTTGGGTCCATCACAGGGAACGTGTATGAAGATTTGAATAATTCAGACGTCAAGGAAGCCAATGAACCCAATCTTGGTGCCGGGATCCGCATAGAGTTGTACCTCGATAATGGCACACCCGCAGATTTCAGCGACGACCTTTTGATCAAGACCGATGATACATCTGCCAACGGTACCTATGGATTTGACGATTTGATGATCAACCAGACCTATCGGATCGAATTGGACGAAACCGACCCCGATATCGGTGCCGGCAAGCTGATTGGCACCTCAAATCCGATAATTGGCGTCAGCGTTTCCGCGGATGCCCCGACGACCGGGCGGAACTTTGGCTTTGACCCGTCTGGTGCCGATTTGGAGATTACCACCTATGCGGCGGCAGCAGGCACCACGACACCGATCACATCGGCGTCGCCCGGCGATACTGTAGATTGGATCGTGTCAGTAACCAATACGGGCACCGGTTCACCTTCCGGGGTCAAGGTGATCGATCTGATCCCAAGCGGGTATAGCTATGTCGCAGACAGCGCTCCGGCGACCGGCGATACCTATGATTTCACTACCGGCCTGTGGTTTGTTGACGAAATATTGAGCAATACTACCGAAGTGTTGATCATCACCACCACCGTGCTTGCCACGGGGGAGCATACCAACAACGCAGAGATTATCTATAGCTCCCTGCCTGATCCTGATAGCGACCCGAACACCGGCGCTTTGACAGATGACCTGAATGACCAGATTTCAGACGACGATGAAGCCGCCTATGCGCTTCAGATAAATACCGGAGCCCGGCGCTTGTCTGGTCGCGTATTCGTGGACAACGGCGCAAACGGGGGGGTGGCACATGACGCTATAATAAATGAGGGTAACGCCGGACATCGCTTGTCAAACGTGGACATTCTCGACAGCGCCGGAGCGATTTTGGCGACGCCCCCGATTGCGCCCGATGGAACGTGGAGCTATCTTCTCTCGTCTTCCTATACCGAGGCCATAACCCTCGTTGTCACGCCGGTTGCAGGCTACCTCGCTATTTCGGAAAATACCGCCGATTTACCTGATCTGGTGGCCGGTGATCCCCATGATGGCCAGTTTACCTTCACGCCCGAGATGTCGGGAACGCAGACAGGACTTGATTTCGGCGTGGTGCAGATGCCCGGTCTGACGAAAGACAGAACAACAACTGTCGGTCGTGGTCAGGTCGTGACGCTCAGCCATATTTACACCGCAACCTCCGATGGGGCCGCCAATGTATCGATTGCCGAAATCGCGTCGAACCCCACGGATGCGTTTGTGGCCGTGCCGTATCTTGATGCGGCCTGTGATGGGTCGGCGCTGACACCCATCAATGCACCCATAGCGGTCACGGCTGGGCAACAACTCTGTATCGTCGCCCGAGTATCCGCTGGCTCTGGCGCGGGAGCGGGCAGTAACTTTGATTTTCAGCTCAATGTAACGACTGAGTTTGACAATACACCCGTCACAAGCACCACAAGCAACACCGATGAGGTGGTCGTCGCGGCGGAGCTTGGGCAGGTCACGCTTTCAAAAACCGTCACCAACGAGACCCAGGGTCTGACCGAGGGAACGTCCAACCAGGGGAAGGCGGGAGATGTTTTGCTGTATCGGATTTATCTGGAGAATTCATCTGACGCCCCGGTCAACAACCTCAACATATATGATCGGACGCCGCCCTATACGCGTTTGACAGAACCGGTTCCTGATCCCGTGGTGGTAACGCCAAACCTGACATGCAACGTCGTTTCACCGCTCCCGAATACCGCAAATTATCAAGGGTCGCTGGAATGGAACTGCACAGGATCGTTGTTCCCCAATGAATCAGGTTCAGTCTATTTCCGGACGGAAATTTCACCATGAAGCTGACTATTGTTGACCAATTCTTTCCGGAGTGACACGAAGACCTGACAAATGACACGAGAGTCCCAATGCCAGCCAGCGCACTCATGATACAGGGAACGGGGTCGAACGTGGGCAAGTCAATGTTGGTGGCTGGCCTGTGTCGCGCGGCACTGCGGCGGGGTATATCGGTCGCGCCGTTCAAGCCCCAGAATATGTCAAATAATGCAGCCGTTACCGATGACGGGGGCGAAATCGGTCGGGCCCAAGCATTGCAAGCGATCGCTTGCGGTCGCGCCCTTTCGGTGCACATGAACCCGGTGTTGTTAAAACCCGAAAGCGATACCGGGTCTCAGGTTATTGTACAGGGGCAAGTGCGGGGGCGTTTGAATGCCCGCGAGTTTGGCGGCGCGCGCGCGTCGTTGCTGACCGCGGTGTTGGAGAGCTTCGCGATTCTGAGCAAGACGGCCGACCTGATTATTGTCGAAGGCGCGGGAAGCCCGGCGGAAACCAATCTGCGGCGGGGCGATATCGCAAACATGGGGTTTGCCCGTGCGGCAGGGGTGCCGGTGATCCTGGCGGGCGATATCGACAGGGGCGGGGTCATTGCGCAAATTGTAGGAACCCGGGCAGTGATCGATCGCGAAGACGCCGCCATGGTCGCGGGGTTTGTCGTCAACAAGTTCCGCGGCGACGTAAGGCTTTTTGACGACGGCTATGAGGATATCATACGCCACACCGGATGGGCCGGTTTCGGGGTTCTCCCTTGGTTCAACGCGGCGCATCGATTGCCGTCCGAGGACGCGGTGGACCTGGCCCGGCCGTCCATGGCGGGGGGTTTTCACATTGTGTGCCCGATGCTGTCACGTATCGCGAATTTCGATGACCTTGACCCGCTCGCCGCTGAGCCTTCGGTGCGGTTGTCTATGATACCGCCCGGCTCGCCCTTGCCTGCCGACGCCGATATGGTGATTTTGCCGGGTACCAAGTCAACGCGGGGTGATCTTGCCTTTCTACGTGCGCAGGGTTGGGACGTTGATTTGCATGCCCATGTGCGCCGGGGCGGCAAGGTTCTGGGAATTTGCGGCGGATATCAGATGCTTGGCCACACCATTGATGATCGCGGCGGGCTTGATGGCGCTAGCGGGCGTGATCGGGGGCTTGGGCTTTTGAACGTTGAAACGCGTATGGCCAGCGATAAAACCTTGTCGAAAGTTACCGCCGTCCATTGCGCGTCGGGGGCGCAGATCGACGGGTATGAAATACATATCGGCCAAACCGCAGGGCCCGATTGCACATACCCATTTTCGACAGTGAACGGTATCGCCGATGGGGCCCAGACGAAAGATGGTCAAATCGCCGGAACCTACCTGCACGGGTTGTTCTCGAACGACGTTTTTCGCGCGGCTTGGTTGAAAAGCATCGGGGTCAGCAGTGGGGGAGCCGGGTATAGCCAGCTTGTCGAGGATACGTTGGATCAATTGGCCGACCACATGGAGAAATTCCTTGACGTGCCAGCGATGCTCGCCTGCGCTGCCCCGGTGGGTAAATAATTCCAGCGGCCCCTATCGCCCTTCTTGTCTTTGGCGGCATTCAGTAACATACAGAGCGGTGAACTTAATGATAAGGACGTTAAATGGAACGTAACCTCACCCTTGTGGCCCTGTTTGCTGCCCTGATTGCGGCGTTGGCGTTGATCCCGAAGTTTTCACTTGGGTTTGGAGTACCCATCACGGCACAGACCCTCGGCGTCATGCTATGCGGTACCGTGCTTGGTGCGAAACGCGGTGCCCTTGCCGTACTGTTGTTCTTGGCATTGGTCGCTATTGGCCTTCCGCTGTTAGCAGGTGGGCGTGGCGGCCTTGGGTCATTCATGCTGCCGTCATCGGGCTTTCTGATCGGCTGGCCCGTGGCGGCGTTTGTGACCGGCTGGATCGTCGAAAGATGGCGCGGACCGTCATTGACGGTTGTCGCCGGCGTCGCGTCAGTTATTGGCGGCATCCTGGTCTTGTATGTCTTCGGCATCATCGGCCTGTCCATTGCACTGGACAAATCGCTGGTGGAATCGACAATTCTGGTCGCGATCTTCATTCCCGGAGATTTGATAAAAGCGGTCCTGGCAGGATTCATCACCAGTGGACTGGCCAAGGCTCGCCCAGCCAGTGTGCTTTCCCGCAGTTGATCGGCGCGTTCCTGTAACGGCGATCAAGAGCGACACACATTCAAGCAACGCTGGGGAAATCAGCGTTGCTTTACGCGTTGATGAGTTCAGAATTCTCTTCGATCAGCGCTTGTGAGATTTTCAAAAAATCATCCATACCAAAAATCAATTCGGATGGGCACGTCGCCACCTCGGCCTGCGCACTTTCCAGATGTTTGTCTATCGTGATCTCACAAGTGCGTGCTTCTTCTCCCAATTCTTCGAAACCCAAAGAACCGGCGGTGCCCGCTATTTGGTGAAAAAGTGTCCGGGCAGAGGTAAGATTGCTGTTAATATCATCGACCGTATCGCTTTCCCAAGCGGCCAATGCATGTTCAGCGATGGCGAACTGACGGTCGCATAGCATTTGCAGAAAGCGTAAGCGTATTCGATCAATGCCTGGAAGTTCCAGTTTTTGCTGTATCATGCTGTACGCCCCACATACCAAAAGTCTTTTTGGGCGCGCGCATAATCGGCGGCGGCCATCTCTGCCGAGGCATGTGCCTCTGATATGGCGTCCATCACCGAATTGCTGTTCTTCCACATCAAGCGCACTGCCGACCCTGCGCATACGCGCGGTTTGATCTGCTTGCCGTTATTGTCGAATAGCTCCGTGCGTGCCAAGCTAAGGTTAACGTTGTTGGCCAACATATTGGGTTGGGGGCGCCAGCCGCTTTCGGCGACGCAGACAAATGTGCCGTTTCCAGCATAGGCCATCAGGAACTGGCAGCCCTGCAAGGTATCTGAAACGGTTTCGCCTACATCGCTTAGCATACTACAGAATTCGAACGGCGACATCGTGTTGTGAAACCCTTCGATGTCCCGGATCGTGAACGCAAATGCGGTCGAACCGAACAGATCGCTCCGCGATAGTTGCTGCATGTAGTTTTCCAACGCCATGAATTCGATCAGGTTATTCACGTCATAGATCGAAACCGGCTCGTGGAGCTGCACCGGGCCCACTGCCTTGTTGCCGTGCGGGTTGATTGCCTGGGCGGCAAAGATCTTGCCGGTCTTGCGAGAGGGCGCATCTACGGCGCGTTCGACCAGCGCAAGCCTTGCCTTGAGTTCCGTCATCTCAAAAGGTTTGGTGACATAATCGGTCGCACCGGCCGAGAACGCGGCATCAATGTACGACTTTTCGGACATTGCGGTCAGCATCAGGATAGGGGCATCAATGTAGCTGTCCATTGACCGGATTTGCCGTGCCAAAGTCACACCGTCGGTACCGGGCATCTGAATATCCAATAAAAAGCTGTCAAAGGGCGCGCGCGCGTTTTGCTGCATTACCTTCGTTGCATCGTCAGCGCCGGATGCTGTGACAAGTTTATGATCCGTCATCGACTCTACAAAATGCGAAAGAAGCTCTAGGATAATAGGATCGTCATCAACCGCCAGAATTTTCATTTTAAAGCCTTACTTTTTACCCTTTACGGGACGAGCTGTCGTTTCTGTTGTATTCAATCTGGTGGGGAAAATTGTCAATAATTGGGCAATAACCGTGAAATTTGTAGAAATGTATAAATTCCACAATTTCTGCACAACAAGCTTCAGGGAGCCCGTGACGCAAAGATGGTTAAATACTTCGGCAAAGACCCTAATGGGCGTAATGTAACGCGCTGCGAGATCAGCAATGGCGGTACCCGGGTTTCGGTGCTTGCGTGGGGCGCAACGATTCAGGAGCTTCGCACAGACGGCATGGAACATTCGCTGATTCTTGGCGGTCGTTCCATGGCGGCATATCTTGGACCTATGCGATATTTCGGAGCGATTGTCGGGCCGGTTGCCAACCGGATCGCCGGGGGCGAAATGAAAGTTGCGGGCAGATCTTTCGCCCTAGATAAAAACGAGGCGGGTCGCACCACTTTGCACGGTGGTCTGGCGGGGTTTGATCAACAGCTTTGGACGTTCAGCGACATCGCTGCATCGTCTTGCCGCCTGAAGTTGACCCATGCTGACGGGTTCGGCGGATTTCCCGGCAACATATCGGTAGCCACAACCTATAGTTTGGACGCACAAGGTGCCTTGAACATTGAAATCACTGGGGAAACCGACAAGCCGACCTACTTCAGCCCAGCATTTCATGGGTATTGGAATTTGTCCGGGCAGCCGGACCTGGCCGATCATCGTATATATATTCCTGCGACCAGCTATCTCCCTGTTGATGCGGCACAAATTCCGCTCGGCGAACCGGCCCCCGTTGCGGGCACAACGTTCGACTATCGTCAGCCGCGTAACATCGGATCGGAGCTGGATCATACCTTTTGTCTGGCACCTCCACAGGCTGAGATGGTGACCGCTTGCCACGTTAGTGCCGCCGGTGTCAGACTGGAGGTGACCACTGATCAGCCGGGCGTCCAGCTTTATAATGGGCGGCACATCCATACCGGGCAGATGCCTGGCCACGGCGGCGCTGCGTATGGTTCTTGCGCGGGGTTGGCGATTGAACCGCAATTCTGGCCCAACACGCCGCATCAACCGAATTTCCCTTCTAGTCTGCTGACGCCGGGGCGGGTCGCTTTGCATCGCTCGCGCTTTGGGATTTCACGAGTTGCTGACGAGAAATAATGGCTAGATCCAAGGCAATTACCGAGTGTTTTGACAAAGAAGCCGATGTTTTTCCTTAGCGGTGATTGACAATAGAAATTGCATCTGCAACTTCACCATATAATAAGGCAGGCATATTAATTTTGGGTGGTGAGATGCAAAGCAAGATTAATCCGGACAGCTTCGGCTTTTTGATCAACGACATAGCACGAATGAGCCGTACAGTCTTTGAACAAGAGATCGAGGCGGCAAAGCTGGGCATCACAGCCGCCGAGGCCCGGGTGCTTGCCCACATGGGGCGTTGCGGTGCGATCCGGCAGCATTTGCTGGCCGAAAGCCTGGGGATGACCCCGATGAGCCTGACCGGTTTTCTCGATCGCCTCGAAGCTGCGGGGCTTATCTTGAGAAACGTTGATCCAAACGACCGCCGTGCCAAGATCGCATCCCTCACAGAACCTGCGTCTGATATCCTGTCGCAGATTGCGCAGGCGGGCAAACGGGTGGAACAAAAGATATCCGCGCATCTGAGCGATGAGGATTGGCAGACCTTTCAGCAGACGGCCTTGCGCATCCGGAAAAACCTGACTGACCTGCGCGCCGCAGGCCAACCGTCGGAAAATGAGGCGTCGAGATGACCGCGACCCCCATCATGAGCGAACGCCGCGTCAGTATCATTGGGGCGCTTTTGGTAGCCATCGGGCCGGTGTCGATGGCGCTGTATACTCCTGCGATGACTGAACTGGTCCGGGCATTCGGATCAACGGAGTCGGTCATCAAACTGACGCTGACGCTATATTTCGGGGGCTTTGCCTGCGCCCAATTGATTGCGGGGCCGTTGTCAGACGCTTTGGGCCGCCGCCCGGTCACCATTGCTTTCATGGCGATTTACTGCGTGGCCAGCATTGTGGCGGTGTTGGCCCCTTCGGTCGAAGTGTTGATGGGCGCGCGATTTGTACAAGGCATCGGTGCATCGGTCGGCGTTGCAATCTCGCGCGCTTTGGTCCGTGATCTGTTCACGGATGACCAGTCGTCCCGCATTATGAACCTGATCGGTATCATACTCGCGCTTGGGCCCGCTCTGGCCCCGACGATTGGAGGGCTGATGCTGCCTCTTTTGGGGTGGCGGTCCATATTCATTCTGATGGCGCTGCTGGGTTTGGGTGTTATCTGGATCGTTCTATTCGCCATGAAAGAGACCGTAATACCCGACCGATCCCGGCTGAATTTGCCTGCACTGGGGCGGACTTACCGGATGTTGTTGACCAATCCGCACTTTCTGGGTGCGTCTTTGGTAATGGGTGGGGCCTTGGGCGCGCTCTATGCGCAAGCGACGTTTTTGCCCTTCATCCTGATGGATGATGTCGGACTCAGCCCGGCACAGTTCGGCTTGTCGATGCTGGCGCAATCCGGCACCTTCTTCTTTGCGTCGCTTCTGGTGCGAAGGTTGATGAAGATCTATGGTGCAAACCGGTTGGTCGGGCCCGGGCTTGTCGCGATCGCATTGGGAAGCCTTGGGACATCGACCCTGCTGGTCTGGCCGCCAAGCTTTCTGCACGTCATGATCCCCGTCGCGACCTATTCTTTTGGCATCGCCTTTGTCATGCCTGCCATGTCGACCGCGGCGCTGGCACCGTTCGGAAAGGCCGCGGGTGTGGCTGCTTCGATGATGGGCTTTATCCAGATGGGCACGGGCCTGGTAATGGGGACACTCGGGGCGCTGATGGGGAATGCGTTGCTGGCCATGGGGATATTGATTCCGTTATTGGGTGCGATGGCCTGCGCTGCATTTCTGGTTTATCGTCGATTGGGCCCCGCCGTGGCGACCGCGCTGCCCGATACCCCTGCCACAGGGCCGGCCCCGATCCTTGCGTCCACCGGTCAGGTGTCGGGATGTGAAAGATAAACGCACCGAAGCGGACCTGATCCGCGTCACGTGTTTCAGATCGAAAAGAGTTTCGAATTGACAGGATTTTACGAAATGTTTCATGCGAGCTATCGACGTCGCGCCGTTGCCACCTTTATCGCGTTGCTGACCGTTGTCACGCCGGCATTGGCGCAGCAACCCGGTGGGCGCCCCCCTGCGGCAGTGACCGTAGTCACCATGCAGCCTCGGGATGTGCCGTTGAACACAACTTTGCCAGGGCGCGTCGTTGCGTCAGCCGAGGCCGAAGTGCGCCCGCAGGTCAACGGTATCATTACGGAACGCAGTTTCATCGAAGGCGAGCCGGTCCAGGAGGGCGACGTCCTGTTCCACATCGACCCCGCGATATACGCGGCTGCGGTCGCCCAGGCACAAGCTGCGGTCGCGCAGGCCGAGGCCCAGGCCAACGCCGCAGTCAGAGAAGCCGACAGGCTAAAGGAGCTGGCATCGCGCAACGTTGCCAGTGATCAGGCGTTGGATGCAGCGGTCGCGGCCCGGGACAGTGCCGAGGCTTCGGTTCAAGCCGCAAGGGCCGCGTTGCAAACAGCCCAGATCCAACTCGATTACACCAAGGTCCGGGCGCGTCTGTCCGGTGAAATCGGGCGCGCCCTGACCAGTGCAGGCGCTTTGGTGACCAATAGCCAGGCCAGCCCGCTGGCGGTTATCCGTAACATCGACCCCGTTTATGTCGATGTGACCCAATCCGCCGCCGAGCTTTTGGACTGGCGCAGGGGCAACACCGAAAAACGACTTGGCGATACCCCGCGCGAGGTCAAGCTGACGCTGGCTGATGGCAGCGATTACAACCATACCGGCACCCTGACCGCCGCCGAGCCCGACGTTGATCAGCAAACCGGCGTCGTGGTGTTGAGAATGAAATTCGCCAACCCCGAAAAACTGTTGTTGCCGGGTATGTACGTGCGGGTGGTGATGCCCACCGGTGTGGCGAAAGGGGCATTTTTGGTCCCTCAGGAAGCGGTCAGCCGGAACCGTCGTGGCCAGCCGGTGGCACTGGTTGTCAATGCGGATAACATCGTCGAACAGCGCGACCTTTCAGTGTTGCAGGACCGGGGTTCCGACTGGATCGTCGACAGCGGTCTGGCCGCCGGCGACCGCGTTATCGTGAAGGGGGTACAAAAAGCACCTGTTGGCGCGACTGTTGCCCCGCAAGAGCTAGGTGCCGACACCGACGCCAAATCCCCGACCACAGATTAACAAAAAGCCGGAGCACTCTTGCATGGCCCGTTTCTTCATCGACCGCCCGATCTTTGCGTGGGTAATCTCCATCTTTATCATGGGTGTCGGCATCTTGTCGATTTTGACGCTTCCGGTGGCGCAGTATCCGCAAATCGCCCCGCCGTCCGTTTCGGTTCAGGCCTCGTATCCCGGCGCGTCGGCACAGACCGTCGCCAATACGGTCACCCAGGTCATCGAACAGCAGATGACCGGGCTTGACGGGCTGCGCTATATATCTTCTTCGTCGACCAGCGCGGGCGGTGCCAGCATCACGTTGACCTTCGAAACCGGCACAGACGTGGATATCGCGCAGGTTCAGGTTCAGAACAAGCTGTCGCAGGCTTCGGCGTTGCTTCCCGGTCCGGTCCAGAGACAGGGGATCACGGTTCAAAAGTCGTCGGCCGGGTTTTTGATGGTGATCGCGCTGATCGCCAAGAGTGGGCAGTATGACGCCACTGACCTTGGCGACTACATGAACACCAATCTGGTCAATGAAATCAGCCGGGTAGAGGGCGTCGGCAGCGTGCGCGTGTTCGGGGCGCAATACGCGATGCGGATCTGGCTGGACCCTTTCAAACTGGCCGCGTTCGAGCTGACGCCAGCAGATGTGGTTGCTGCGGTATCGGCTGAAAATGCCCAGATTTCTGCGGGGTCTTTCGGGGCACGGCCCGCCATGGACGGGCAGGCGCTGAACGCCACCATCACTGCGCAATCGCTGCTGACCACGCCCGAAGACTTTCGCCAGATCGTCTTGCGTGCCGAAACAGACGGTGGTCTTGTGCTGTTGAATGACGTAGCGCGGGTCGAGATCGGGTCAGAAAGCTATGCAACCATCTCCAGGTTCGATCGAAATCCGTCGTCGGGGATGGCGATCAGCCTGGCACCGGGGGCCAATGCGCTGGACACGGCAAACTTGGTCGAACAACGGATCCAGGAGCTGTCGAGCTTTTTCCCCGAAGGGGTCGACTATGTCATCCCCTACGACACGACGCCATTTGTGAAAATCTCTATCGAAGAAGTTATCAAGACGCTGGTCGAGGCCATCGCGCTTGTGTTTGTCGTGATGTATCTGTTCTTGCAGAACATCCGCGCGACGCTGATCCCGACGCTTGCGGTCCCTGTGGTGTTGCTGGGCACCTTCGGCGTGTTGGCCGCCTTCGGATTTTCGATCAACACCCTGACCATGCTGGCAATGGTTTTGGCGATCGGTCTGCTTGTCGATGACGCGATCGTGGTTGTCGAAAATGTGGAAAGGATCATGCAGCAGGAAAAGATCGGCCCGGTGGCGGCAACGCGCAAATCCATGGATCAGATCACCGGTGCATTGATCGGTATTGCGGTTGTCCTGTCGGCGGTGTTTGTGCCGATGGCGTTCTTTCCCGGATCTACAGGCGTGATTTATAAACAGTTCTCGATCACCATCATTTCGGCGATGACGCTGTCAGTGGTTGTGGCTTTGACGCTGACGCCTGCGCTATGTGCGTCGTTGTTAAAGCAGGGCGACCATGCAAATCGGCGTGGCTTTTTCGGGCTGTTCAATCGGGGTTTTGACAAGACGCTGGATGGCTACACTACCAGCGTGTCGTGGCTGGTCCGTCGGCCTGTGCGGGTGGGGCTGGTCTATCTGTTGATCATCGCCGCGATGGTGATGCTGTTTCTGCGCACGCCGGGGGGATTTTTGCCGGCGGAAGACCAAGGCACAATGTTCACATTGATACAGGCACCGACCGGGGCTACGGCAGAACGCACTCTTGAAGTGATCAAGCAGGTCGAAAGCTACTATCTCGACAATGAAAGTGATGTCGTTGAATCTGTATTCGGCGTCGCGGGGTTCAGTTTTGCGGGGCAGGGGCAGAACCTGGGGCTGGTGTTTGTTCGTCTCAAGGACTGGAGCGAAAGGACATCGGCATCGCAAAGCGTTCAGGCGCTCGCCGGGCGTGCATTTGGTGCGTTCAGTCAGATTCAGGACGCGCAGGTGTTTCCCATTGTGCCGCCGTCGGTCAGCCAGCTCGGCAACGTTTCGGGGTTCGACTTCTTCCTTCAGGGCCGGTCGGGCCAGTCCCATGATCAATTGCTCGAGGCGCGCAATCAATTGCTTGGCCTTGCCGCGCAAAGTCCGCTTATCGCTTCGGCCCGCCCCAGCGGACTGGAGGATGCGGCCCAGTTCAACCTTGATATTGACTGGCGTCGCGCCGGGGCGATGGGGGTTACGGCGACCGATGTCGGCAATTTGCTGACGATCGCCTGGGCGGGGCAGTATGTGAATGACTTTGTCGACGAAGGGCGGATCAAACGGGTCTATGTACAGGGAGAGGCCTCGGCCCGGTCTACCCCGTCCGATCTGGAAAAGTGGCGGGTGCGCAATGCCAGCGGCGGGCTGGTGCCGTTTTCCAACTTTGCCGAAGGAAACTGGGCCTACGGGCCGCAAGGCGTAAACCGGTATGACGGCATATCCGCAATGCAGATACAGGGGTCTCCCGCACCGGGTGTCAGCACCGGCGAAGCGATCGCCGAGCTTGAGCGTCTGGTCACGCAATTGCCGCCTGGATATCGGATCGCCTGGACCGGTCTGTCGCTGGAGGAAAAGGTCAGTGGCAATCAGGCACCACTGCTGTATGCCCTGTCGCTGGCTGCGATTTTCCTTGCCTTGGCGGCTTTGTATGAAAGCTGGGCGATCCCATTTGCGGTCATGCTCGCGATGCCGATCGGAATTTTGGGGACCTTAACCGGTGCCTATCTTGGCGGTTTTGAAAATGGCGTGTTCTTTCAGGTCGGTTTGCTGACCGTGGTCGGATTGACCGGCAAGAACGCGATTTTGATCGTGGAATTCGCTCGTGACCGTCGGCAGGAAGGCGAAACCATCTTCGAGGCTGCGGTAGATGCCGCGCGGCAGCGGTTTCGCCCGATCATCATGACATCCATGGCATTTTCTCTGGGGGTTCTGCCCTTGGTGCTAAGCACCGGTGCAGGATCCGGCGGACGTACCGCAATCGGCTCGGGCGTTCTGGCAGGGACCATCGCCGCGACCGTTCTGGGTGTCCTGTTCGTGCCGTACTTCTTCGCGACCGTGGCACGGTTCACGCGCAACCCGACCCCGGACAAGACCGAAACCTAAGAACATCAGGCCCTCGCGCCGAAGCGCGGGGGCCCGAGAGCGTCGGGACATTGAACCCGAGACAACCGGCGCGGTGTCCGGTTGGGCCGCAGTATTGGACGCGTCCCTAGTCCTTGAACACCGCAAGCCCCAGCCATTCCGCGACAAGAGCGGGGGTTTCCGTGCCTTCGATCTCAATGGTCAACAGGTTTTCGCGCAGCATGTCGGTGGCGTTGCGGGCCGTGACCTTTTGCAGCGTGAACCGTCCGCGCAGGCGCGACCCCGCCTTGACCGGTGTCAGAAACCGCAGCTTGTTCATGCCATAGTTGATCCCCATCACCTGTCCGGGCATCATCGAAAAGCAATCATAGGCAAAGCGGCTTGCCAGCGACAGCGTCAGAAAGCCGTGGGCAATGGTGCCGCCAAACGGCGTTTCTTTCGCGGCTCTCTCGGGGTCAACGTGGATCCATTGCAGATCGTGTGTCGTCTTGGCAAAGTCGTCGATCATCGTTTGGTCGACGGTAATCCAGTCGGATACGCCGACTTCGGTGCCGATCAGAGTTTCACTGTGGGCTACGGCGTCTTTCAGTGCGGACATTACAATATCTCCTTCAGGACGGGTCGGCAGCGACACGTACCATGCGCTTGCCTTTGTTATCGCCGGCCAACAGACCGATTAACGCTTGCGGAGCGTTTTCGAGCCCATCGACGACATCTTCAGTTACCTTGACCTGGCCCGACGCCACCCACGTTTGCAGCGCTCGCAATGCCTTGGCGTCATTATGCGCCCAGTCCATCACTATAAAGCCTTCCATGCGCAGCCGCTTGACCACCACCAAACCGGGCAGGTTGCGCGGGCCGGTGGGTGTTTCGGTGTCATATTGGCTGATCGCGCCGCAGCATACGATCCGGCCTTTTTCGTTCATTGCGAACAGGGCGGTCTCCAGAACCGTGCCGCCGACATTGTCGAAATACACATCGACCCCGTCAGGGCAAGCGGCCCGCAATGCCTTGGACATGCCCGGCGCGCGGTAATCGATGCAGTCGTCAAAACCCAGTTCATCCTTGACCCACCGACACTTATCGACCCCGCCCGCGATGCCGACAACACGGCAACCAAGCGCCTTGGCGATCTGGCCGACATAGCCGCCGACCGACCCTGCAGCTGCCGACACCAGCACGGTTTCGCCAGCAATCGGCTGGCCCACCGAGATCAACCCGTGATATGCCGTCTTGCCGGCGATGCCGTAAACCGACATCAAGTTCGAAAGCTGCGGTACCTTTGGCAGTTTTTCGACACGGCGTGCATCTGCGACGACAAAATCAGACCATGTTGCCTCGGCGGCGACAATGTCACCAACGGCGACACGGTCGCTTTTGGTCTCGACGACCTCGCAAATCGCATAGGTCGGCATCGCATCGCCAGCGTTGACCGCAGCACGGTATGTGGCGCCTTTCATCCACGACCTGTTGGCCGCGTCGATGGACATCAGGATCACCTTCAGCACGACTTGACCGTCGCCCGCCTTGGGCATATCTGCCGTGGTTTGTTTGAAATGATCGGCGGTCAGCGCGTCTTTGGGCAACTCGGCAATCACGATTTGGCGGTTTGTCATTTGGGCTTCCTTTCGACGTCAGTCGACATCAAGAACGACTTTGCCCAGAACCTTGCGGTCCTGCATCAGGTTCAGCGCATCGGCGGCTTTCTCAAGCGGAAAGCGGGCAGAGATACGCGGTTTGATCTGTCCGTCAGCATACATGCGGAACAGGTCGGCCATGTTTTCGCCGTGGATTTCGGGCTCGCGGACCGTGTGAGCACCCCAAAACACGCCGACGATCTGGCAGCCTTTCAGCAGCGTGAGGTTCAGCGGGATCTTGGGAATACCCGCAGGAAATCCAACAACCAGATAGCGCCCTTTCCACGCCAGGGCACGCACCGCAGGTTCGGCATAGGCCCCCCCAACGGCGTCATACACAACATCGATGCCTTCGCCGCCCGACAGTTTCTTGATTTCGTCGGAAAACGCCTTTTGCGTGGCACGGTCATCCATGTCACGGCTGTAGATGATCGTTTCATCCGCTCCCAGATCGCGGCAGAACTGAGCCTTGTCCTCCGAGGAAACGGCGGCAATGACATGTGCGCCAGCGGCTTTGCCGAGCTCGATCGCGGCAGCACCGACGCCGCCGGCCGCCCCCAGAATCAGCAGCGATTCCCCGGGTTGGATTTCAGCTCGGTTTTTCAGCGCGTGGTGCGAAGTGCCGTAGGTCAAGACCAAACATGACGCTTCGTCATATGGCATCGTATCGGGGATTTTCATGACGCGAGCGGAATCAACGATGATGTCAGTCGCAAACCCGCCAAAGCCGGTCATGGCGAGAACGCGGTCCCCGACGCTCAGGCTTGTCACACCTTCGCCAAGCGCTGCAACTTCGCCCGCGACCTCACCACCAGGGGCAAAGGGGCGGGGCGGCTTTATCTGGTAAAGATCCTTGATAATCAAAGTATCAGGAAAGTTCAGACCCGCTGCGCGTATCCGAATGCGCACCTGCCCTTTCTTGGGTTCGGGTTGCGGCAGTTCGGTCAGTTCCAGCGTTTCCGGCCCACCGGGGGCAGTGCTAAGCATGGCTTTCATCGGGTCAATCCTCCTTTATAACTTGCAAAGCAATAGGCGCGTTCAGAAACTGTCTTGTCAATCGAATTTCGAAATGCAATTTTGCACTGCGGAATTGTTATCCGCAAACACGAGGGGGGAGACAAGATGCAGTCCGANCAGGAACTGNAGNNTTTCCGNGCGGAGCTGCGCGANTGGCTNGAGGCNAACTGCCCNGCNGAAATGCGCGGNGGNGAGCCNAGTGAAGCATCNNTATGNTGGGGTGGCAAGANNTTTGAGTTCGAATCCGACGCGCAGCGCGTCTGGATGGAGCGCGCCGCGTCCAAGGGATACACCGTACCCACATGGCCCGTCGAATACGGCGGGGCGGGGATGAACCGCGCGCAGGAAAAGATCTTTAAAGAAGAGATGGACCGGATCGAGGCGCGTCCGCCCTTGCAAAGTTTTGGCATCTGGATGCTTGGGCCCGCCTTGCTGCACTTTGGCACGCATGAACAGAAACTGCATTACTTGCCCCCGATCGCCCGCGGTGAAATCCGCTGGTGTCAGGGCTATTCCGAGCCGGGGGCCGGGTCGGATCTGGCCAGCGTCCAGACCAAAGGCGAGGACAAGGGCGATCATTGGCTGGTGAACGGTCAGAAGATCTGGACCTCCTACGCCGATAAAGCCGACTGGATTTTTGCGCTGATCCGTACGGATCGTGATGCGCCCAAGCACAAGGGTATCTCCTTTCTGCTTATCGACATGGAAGACGAAGGCGTCGAGACCCGTCCGATCAAGCTGATTTCAGGCGCATCGGTCTTCTGCGAGACGTTCTTTACCAATGTGCAGGTGCCGAAAGAGCAGATCGTCGGCGATGAGAACCGTGGCTGGGACGTGGCGAAATACCTGCTGACCCGCGAGCGCGAGATGATCTCGGGCGGGGGGCAGGGCCTGTCGGGCGGTCGCGCGCTTGGGGCTGTGCTGAATGAATCTCTGGCCGAGGGGCAAGAGATGGACACCGTGCTGCGCGCCGACGCGATGCGCTGCGAGGTGGACGCGCTTGCCATTGGCCTCACGCTGGAACGCTACAAGGATCAGGCCGAGGCCGGCACCGGCGCGGGGGATGCGTCCGCGATGCTGAAATACATGGGCACAGAGCTGAACATGCAGCGCCACGAATTGCTGATGGCCGCTGGCGGCAGCGACGCGCTGGAATGGGACGGGCCTTTGGGCAACCGTCCCGCGGACTGGTTGCGCACAAAGGCCAATTCAATCGAAGGCGGCACAAGCGAGGTGATGTTGAGCATTATCTCTCGCCGCGTGCTTGGGCTCCCGGGGTAAGATCATGGTTAAACTAGTATTAACGGAAGACGAAACCATGTTGGCCGACGCGGCGCGAGGTTTCCTGGATAAATCCGCACCGGTCAAGGCGTTCCGGGACTTGCGCGATGCCGGGCAGACCCATGACGCCAAGATGTGGAAAGAGATGGCCGCGATGGGATGGGCCGGTGTGCTGGTTCCTGAAAGTGCGGGTGGCGTTGATATGGGCCATGCCGCTGCGGGTGTTCTGGCGCATGAAATGGGCAAGACGCTGGTCGTCAGCCCGTTCCTTTCGACGGCAGTAATCGCCGCGACAGCCCTGCGCCACGTCAGCGATGCGCGCGCCGAGGCCGCGCTGGCCAAGATTGCCAGCGGCGACGCGACCTATGCATTGGCGGTGGATGAAACCTCCAAGTTCAACCCGGATGCCACGGCAATGACCGCAACGGCGGAAGGCAATGGTTTTCGCCTGACGGGCAAGAAGACCTTTGTCGTCGATGGTGCTTTGGCGGACCGTTTGCTGGTGCTTGCCAAGACAGACAACGGGCTGACTCTGTTCGACATCCCCGCAGACCGCGCAGGCATTACACGCAACGCGCAGAATATGATCGATGCACGGGATTCCGCGCGGATCGATTTTGATAACGTCGAAGCGACGGGCGATGATGTGCTGGGCCAGGTCGATGACGCCATGACCGTGCTGAAACCCGCGATTGAGGCAGGGCAGGCCGCCCTCGCCGCCGAGATGGCAGGCGTTGCTGCGGGNGCCTTTGGCATGACCGTGGGCTANCTGAAAGAACGCAAGCAGTTCGGCACGTTGATCGGCACCTTCCAAGCNNTGCAACACCGCGCCGCCCATCTGTGGTGCGAGATCGAAGTCACCGCTTCAGCCGTGTTGCATGCAGGCCGCAAATTGGACGAAGATCCCGAAAATGCGACCATGGCGGTCTCGCTCGCCAAGGCGCGTGCCACATCGACGGCGCAACTTGCTGTGCAAGAGGGTGTTCAGATGCATGGCGGCATCGGTATGACCGACGCATTCGATATCGGATTTTATATGAAACGCGCCCGTGTCGGCGCTGAATGGTTGGGTGATTACGGGTATCACGCGAACCAGGTTGCCAAGCACAGAGGATTTTAAGCCATGGATATTCAAACACTGTTCGGCCTTGAGGGGAAAACCGCGCTTGTCACTGGCGGTGCCACAGGCATTGGTCGCATGGCCGCCGAGGCGCTGGTGCGTGCCGGTGCTCGCGTGCTGATCGCAAGCCGCAAGGGAGAAGCCTGCGAGGCCGTCGCGAAAGAGCTGAACGCCATGGGCGCGTCGGGGTCAGCCGAGGGTTTTGCGGGCGATGTCGGCACCGAAGACGGCGTTGATGCGATTGTCGCCGCGGTCAAGGAACGCACCGACAGGCTTGATATCCTGATGAACAACGCGGGCATCACCTGGGGTGCCCCTCTGGGCGACTTTCCATTCAAGGCATGGGACAAGGTGATGAACGTGAACGTCGCGGGTTTGTTTGACTTGACGCAAAAGCTGTTGCCGCTTCTCAGGGCAAACGCGACGATCGAAGACCCCGCGCGGGTGGTGAACGTCGGATCGGTGATGGGGGAACGCGAGATGGGCGATGGCGCCTACAGCTACTCTGCCTCGAAGGCTGCCGTTATTCATCTCAGCAAGATTTTGGCCAAGGAACTGGCCGGTGACGCGATCACCGTGAACGCATTGGCCCCCGGACCCTTCGTGTCGCGGATGACCGCCTTTGCGACCCACGACGAGGATATGCGCAACAAGGTGGGCCAAGACGTGCCCCTGCGCCGCGTCGGGACCGACACGGACATCGCGGGCTGCATGTTGTTCCTCTGCGGCAAGGGCGGTGCCTATGTCACGGGCGCGGTCGTTCCGGTCAGCGGCGGCATCAATGTGATGAGCGGGCCGAACATTTTTGAACAAGCACTGCACTGAGGGGCGATGATGGATATTCGTTTTGACAACCGCGTCGCTATTGTCACCGGCGCGGGCACGGGNCTNGGGCGCAGCCATGCGCTTGGCCTCGCGGCGCGCGGTGCACGCGTTATGGTCAATGATCTGGGCGTAACAACCGACGGGCAGGGGTCTTCGTCGGCGGCTGCCGAAGCCGTCGCGCAGGAAATCCGCGACGCGGGCGGCGAGGCGATGGCGCATGGCTGCGACGTGTCGGATGAAGCCGGTGTGAAAGATATGGTCGCTCAGGTCATGGACGCCTGGGGCCGCATCGACATTCTGGTGAACAACGCGGGCATCCTGCGGGACAAGACGTTTTCCAAGATGGAGATGTCGGATTTCCGCAAGGTCGTCGACGTGCATCTGATCGGGTCGGCGAATGTGACCCACGCCTGCTGGCCGATCATGCGCGAACAGAAATACGGGCGCATTGTGCTGACCTCCTCGGCCTCGGGGCTGTATGGCAACTTTGGTCAATCCAATTACGGTGCGGCCAAAGCGGCGATGATGGGGCTGATGAACGTGCTGCACCTTGAAGGCGCGCGTGACAATATCCGCGTCAACACGCTGGCCCCCACAGCGGCCACGCGGATGACCGCCGATCTGCTGCCTGAACAGGCTCAGGCGCTGCTGGCCCCCGAAACGATCACACCCGGCCTGCTGTACCTCGTCAGCGAGGACGGCCCCAGCCGCGTGATCCTTGGGGCAGGGGCGGGCGGCTTTGCCCAGACCCGTATTTACGAAACGGAAGGCGTGACCTTGACCGGCGACGAGAATACCCCTGAAGGTGTCGCATCCGCTTTCGACAAGATCACCGACGCGGCAGGCCAGCAAGAGCTGACCGATGCCTTTAGTCAAACGAAGAAATACGCGCTCAATGCAGCCAAGGCCCAGGGTCTTGATCTGGATTGGGGCTAACAGACGAANTTTCAAAGGGAGATCACCATGCGTGACGCAGTAATCGTATCCACCGCCCGTACCCCGATCGGCAAAGCCTATCGCGGTGCGTTCAACGCCACCACACCACAGGCACTTGCCGCTCACGCCATCGAAAACGCCGTGAAGCGTGCCGGTCTTGACGGGTCGGAAATCTCCGACTGTGTCATCGGGTCCGCCTTGCAGCAGGGGCATCAGGCGGGCAACATCGCGCGTCAGGCCGCCATCCGCGCAGGCCTGCCCGTGACCGTTGCAGGCATGTCGCTGGACCGTCAGTGTGCATCCGGCATGATGGCAATTGCCACCGCGGCCAAGCAGGTGATCACCGATGGGATGGACATTGTCATCGGCGGCGGTGTCGACAGCATTTCCCTCGTGCAAACGCCAGAGATGCGCGTCAGCGCCGACCCGTGGCTCAAGCAGAACAAGCCCGAAATCTACATGACCATGCTGGAAACAGCNGAAAACGTGGCAGAGCGCTATAACGTNAGCCGCGAAGCGCAGGACGAATACGCGGCGCGCAGCCAAGAGCTGACGCACCAAGCGCAACAGGCCGGCCGCTTTGACGACGANATCGTCGCGATGACCACCACGATGATGGTTCAGGACAAAGAGACCAAAGAGATTTCCAAGCACGAAGTCACCTTGGAAAAAGACGAGGGCAACCGCCCCGGCACCACGGCGGAAAGCCTTGCCGGTCTGAAGCCCGTGTTCAAGGACGGCATCCACCTGCCCGAAGGCAAGTTCATCACCGCAGGCAACGCCTCGCAACTGTCCGATGGTGCCTCTGCCGCTGTGGTCATGGAAGCGAAAGAAGCCGAACGTCGCGGTCTTCAGCCACTGGGTCGCTACGTTGGCGTGATGGCNGCAGGCTGCGAGCCCGATGAGATGGGTATCGGCCCGATCTATGCCGTGCCAAAGCTGCTGGANGCGCACGGGCTCAAGATCGAAGACATCGGCCTGTGGGAANTGAACGAAGCNTTNGCCTGTCAGGTGATCGCATCGCGCGACAAACTGGGCATNCCGGACGAGCTGTTGAACGTGGACGGCGGCGCGATCTCTATCGGTCACCCCTACGGCATGTCCGGCGCGCGCATGGTTGGCCACGCGCTGATCGAAGGCAAGCGTCGCGGTGCCAAATACGTTGTCTGCACCATGTGTGTTGGCGGCGGCATGGGTGCTGCTGGCCTCTTTGAGGTTCTGTAAACCATCATGGGAGAGCTACTGGTCATCCGCCACGGTCAGGCGTCTTTCGGGGCTGACAACTATGACAAGTTGTCGGACCTCGGGCACCGGCAATCCGAGGCCGTCGGCCAGTTGCTACGCGATACCGGCTGGGTGCCGGACCGGACAATCACCGGCACCCTGACCCGCCAGAAAGAAACGCTTGCCTCGATGGGATTCGAGGCAGGCGACACCCACCCCGGCCTGAATGAGTATGATTTTCAGAACCTGCTGGACGCGCGCTATAAAGGGGCGGTTCCGGANCTGGTCAAGGGCGACCGCAAGGTGCATTTCCGTACCNTGCGCGAAACCGTCTTTCAGTGGCAGGCAGACGAGATCGAAGGCCCCGCCGAGACATGGGCCAATTTCACCGACCGCGTGGAAGCCGCCCGTCTGATCGCCTGTGCCGAAGGGGCGGAGCGCGTGCTTGCCGTAAGCTCCGGCGGGGTGATCGGGCAACTGACGGCCGCGTCTCTTGGCGCACAGCATAAAATGATGATGACGCTGAACCTCCAGATTAAGAACACGTCAATCACCAAGTTTGTATTCACCAGAACGGCGTTTTTTCTGCATGAATTCAACGCCACGCCCCATTTGATGTCAGCCGAAACCGCTGGCATGCTGACCTATAGTTAAGGAACGGTAGCCATGAGCACAGACACCCAGACACTCGATATTCCNAAGGTCAGCGCNTATCTGGAAAANCACCTTGAGGGCTTTGAAGGNCCGCTTGAGGTCTCCAAGTTNCAGGCNGGNCAGTCNAACCCGACGTTCCTGCTGAAAACCCCNTCGCGNAACTATGTGCTGCGTCGCAAACCGCCNGGGGTTCTGTTGAAATCCGCCCACGCNGTNGANCGNGANTNNCGCGTGCAANNNGCGTTGNNGGATACNGATGTGCCNGTNNCNAANATGCACCTGCTGTGCGAAGANGANGANGTGATCGGGTCGGCCTTTTACATCATGGATCACGTGAATGGCCGCAACTTCATGGACCCGCGCATGCCCGAACTGGACAACGCGGCGCGCGCAGGTGTCATAGACGAGATGAACCGGGTGCTGGCGGCCTTGCATGACGTCGACATTGATGCGGTAGGCCTGTCGGATTACGGCCCTCCAGGCAATTACTATGAACGTCAGGTCGCGCGGTGGACCAAGCAGTACCGGGCGTCTGAGACAGAAGTCTTGCCCGATATGGACCGCTTGATTGAAAAGCTGACGCAGAGCATTCCTGCCGATGACGGCCAGCGCACTTTGGTGCACGGTGATTACCGGATCGACAACATGATGTTTGAAAAAGACGGCACCAAGTGTCTGGCAATTCTGGATTGGGAGCTTTCAACCATCGGGCATCCCTATGCGGATTTGGCCGCGGTGATCATGCAATGGCAGATGCCGGCAGGCACCGAGGGACGCGGGTTTGGCGGTGTGGACCGCCAAGAGCTTGGCTTGCCAAGCGACGAGGAGTTCATCGCCAGGTATTGCGAACGCCGGGGTCTGAAGGGAATTGACAACTTTGGCTTTTACCTGGCTTTTTGCTTCTTCCGCATGGCCGGTATTATTCAGGGGGTGTTGAAGCGTGCTCTGGACGGAAACGCCTCCAACCCTGAGCGTGCAATGAAAGTGGGTGCCTATGTGCCGGTATTCGCTGCTAACGGGCTAAAGGCACTTGAAAGAAAATAGTATGGCCCCGAACGAGTTTGCCACCGATCCGACAGAAACCAAGGACCGCAATTTCGTCACGGCTCTGGCGCGTGGGCTCGATGTTCTACGTTGCTTTCGCGAAAACGAAGCGGCGCTGACCAATACGGATTTTGCGGAACGTACGGGGTTGCCAAAAGCGACGGTTTCAAGATTGACCCATACGCTATGCGAACTGGATTACCTGGTCGCAGATACCCGCACCGGCACGTACCGGTTGGGGGCCGGGGTCTTGCAGCTTGGCTTTGGCGTCCTGACGAGCATGGAAATCGGTGACCGCGCGGAAGATGAAATGCGCCGCCTGCGCGACGGTCCGAATTCGTATATCACCGTGGCCCTGGGTGAGGCACATCGGCTGGACGTGGTATACATTGCCACCAAACGTTCGCGCGAGGACGTCGCGCTTCAGATCCGGGTGGGGTCACGGTTACCGCTGTTCGATTCCGCCATAGGGCGCGCGATCATGGTCGGAATGGACGATATCGCGCGCGAGAAGGCGTTCGCCTTTGCCGGGGAAATTGACCAGGCGACCGAAGCTCGCGGTCGCGCGAGCTGCGCCGCTGCGGTCGAGGAATACGCTCTGCACGGCTACTGTTCGAGCTATGGGGACTGGCGCCCCGACGTGAACGGCATTGCCGTCCCTGTCTTTTCCCCAAATGGGTCGCAGGTCTATGGTTTGAACATCGGCGGCCCGTCTTTCCACGTCAAACGGAAGCAGTTGGAAACTGTCTATGCCAAACGCTTGATCAAGGCGGCAGAGTCGATCAGCATCCGGTTCTAGCGCCATTTCCCGCATAGATGCCTGTCAGAACAGACCCTCAAGAATCATAAAATTTCAGCGGATTCGAGTTCCGCACAGCGGAACAAGTCCAGCTTTTGCGGGGCTGGAAAGTCGACGGTTTGCCCGCGAAAATCCCACTGTGAAAAATTGGGAACGGTGGCTCAAAATTCTTGGTTGAAGCTAAATCCGGACAGGTGTCAGGTTAGGGCGAAATATTCAGCAAAGCCACGAAAAATTCACGTCAGATTAAATCCAGAGATAACAATCAGTTAAGTTTTCCCCCGCACAATTGTTACGCATAGATGCCACGCAGCAGGCTCTGGATGCTCGCGATCCACCACGCAAGAAATGAGATAACACACGGTAATGTCTCGCAACTTTTATAAAGATGCGCTTGACAATAAGCCCCATTGTGCAAGGCTCCACCCAAGGTCTGGCAATCCCAAAACGCATCAAAGCGCCGGGCCGTCCTTGGGAGGATAAAAATGAAAAGTATCACTAAGCTGGGCGCGGTATCTGCGCTTTCACTGATCATTGGCGCAAGCGCTGCCTTTGCCGAAAACATCAAGATCGCTTTTATTGATCCACTGTCCGGTCCGTTTGCAAGCACTGGCACTAATGGATTGCACCAGTTCGAATTCGCCGCCGATTACATGGTAAACGAAAAGGGCGGGCTGCTTGACGGTCAGAAAATGGAAATTGTCGCTTTCGACAACAAGATCAGCCCGAAAGAGTCGCTGATTCAGCTTCAGGTCGCGATTGACCAAGGCATTCGCTATATCGCACAGGGTAACTCCTCGGGTGTTGCCAACGCGCTGACCGAAGCCATCGACAAGCATAACAAGCGTAATCCGGACACCCGCGTTTTGTTTTTGAACTACGCTGCGGTTGACCCTGCATTGACCAATGACAAATGTAACTTCTGGCACTTCCGCTTTGATGCGAACGCCGACATCAAGATGGACGCGCTGACAGATGTCATCGCGAAAGACGAAAGCATCAAGAAAGTTTACCTGATCGGTCAGGACTATTCCTTCGGGAAAGCCGTGGCAGCCGCCGCAAACGACATGCTGGGTAAAAAGCGCCCCGACATCGAAATCGTCGGTGACGAATTGCACCCGATCGGCAAGGTGAAAGACTTTACCCCCTACGCGCGCAAGATCGTATCTTCGGGTGCCGATGCGGTTATCACGGGCAACTGGGGTGCCGACATGCTGGGCCTTGGTAAGGCAATCATCGACAACGGATTTACCGGTCCAATCTATACCTATTATGCCGCCGGTTCCGGCATCACGGGTGCATTCGGTGAAAGCGGCAAAGGCAAAATCCGCTTGATCTCGCAAGGCGGTATCAACCCGATCGCCACCGAAGAAGCCCGCGCCACCTATGAGGCGTTCAAGGTGAAGTATCCAGAAGGCAACATCGACCAGAGCCGGATCTTCAACGTGATCGGCATGCTGGCCGAGGCAATTACCGAAGCAGGTACAGCCACCGATGTGGTTGCGGTCGCCTCCAAGTTGGAAAACATGGAATACGAAAGCATGTGGGGCGGTAAAGTGTTCATGCGCCCACAGGATCACCAGTTGATCCAGGACATGAATGTTGGCGTTCACACGAACGAAAACATCGACTTTGACTATGACAACTCGGGCTTTGGTGTCTTCACTGAATCGACTGTCAAGATGGCGTCGATGGACATCCCAACAACCTGCGAGATGAAGCGCCCGTAAAGCGTTATTTTTTGATCCGCCTGCCGTTCGCGCAGGCGGATCTGCATCTTGCACCTTGTCACCACTCTACTGGAGGGGCCTCATGGACCTCATTCTCGTCAACATCATCGACGGGCTGGTTACTGGATTGCTGTTATTCATGCTGTCCGCCGGTCTGACCCTAATTTTCTCGATGATGGGTGTTTTGAACTTTGCCCACGCCAGCTTTTATATGCTTGGTGCCTATTTCGCGTATCAGATCAGCATTGCCCTCGGCTTTTGGATGGGGTTGCTCATCGCGCCGCTGATCGTTGGCGTTCTCGGCGCAGGCGTCGAAAGATACGGGCTGAGGCGCGTGCACCAGTACGGCCACGTGCCAGAGCTGATTTTCACCTTTGGTCTGGCGCTGCTTATTGAAGAGTTGGTGCAATTCATCTGGGGGAAGAACCAGATGCCATATTCGGTCCCTGAAGTTCTCGACTTCACGGCTTTCGCGATTTCGGGCAATTCTATCCCTGCCTATAAGGTCTTCATGATCTTCACGTCGGTCGCCATTTTTATCGGGTTGCTATATGTCCTGACCAAAACGCGCGTTGGTATGATCATTCAGGCCGCACTAAGCTATCCGCGCACGGTCGAGGCATTGGGCCATAACGTGCCCTTGATCTTCATGGGCGTCTTCGGAGTTGGTACCGCTCTTGCGGGTGTCGCCGGTGTGATCGCGGGCCCGGTTCTGGGCACATTCCCGGGCATGGCCTTTGTACTCGGCTCCATCGTTTTTGTTACGATTGTCATTGGCGGTCTTGGGTCGCTGTGGGGGGCGCTGGCAGCGTCTTTGTTGATCGGCTGGATCACCACATTCGCAAAATCCTACAATATCGAAATGAAAAGCGTCCTGAATGGAATAGGTATTTCGACACCCGACAATCTTGATGAAAGCATTTTCCGTGACTTGTGGAGCATTACAAGCCCGCAGATCGCAGACATCCTGCCCTATATCCTGATGGTGTTGATCCTTATCTTCCGCCCCGCAGGTCTTTTCGGAAAGCGCAGCTCATGACAGTTTCAGATCCTAGAATTGACCCCAGAATTGACCCTAAAGGGGCTCGCGAAGACGAGCAGATCACCACGGATCCGTCCAAACCGGTTGAACGCATGCGGTCAGGGTCAATGACCCTTTCACTGGCACCTTGGGTGATCGCTGCGGTAGTGCTTGCGTTCCTGCCGCTGGTTTTCACCAATAACTCGGCGCTGACGATCATGAACCAGATGTCGATCACCATCGTGTTCGCGCTGGCGTATAACATGTTGCTGGGACAAGGCGGGATGCTGTCGTTTGGCCATGCGGTTTATGCAGGTGTCGGCGGTTTCGCAGCAATGCATATCATGAACATGTCGGACTTTTTCTCGACCATCCCGCTGGTGGTCCTGCCCGTATTTGCCGGTTTGTTCGGCATGGGTCTGGCGCTGATCGTGGGGTCTTTCTCCACTCGTTCGGCGGGTACGGTTTTTGCAATGATCTCACTTGGTGTGGGTGAATTGATCGCCGCGTCGTCGGTCATTATCGTTGCGTTTTTCGGCGGCGAAGAAGGCATCAGCGGCGATCGCACCTATGCGCAACCTTTCTTTGGCGTGGAGTTTCTTCAGCAGATCGAAGTGTATTACCTGACAGCGGCCTGGGTGGTGATCGCTGCCGCACTTATGTATCTGTGGAGCCGGACGCCGGTCGGCCGCATGGCCAACGCCGTGCGTGATAATCCCGAACGCGCCGAATTCCTGGGGTATTCCGCCCGCTGGGTCCGCTATTACAGCTTTGTCGCATCCGGCTTTTTCGCAGGTGTGTCGGGGGGGTTGTTCGCGATCAACTATGAAATCTTGACCGAGGAGAACCTGAATACCGCCTCTTCTGGGGTGATCCTTCTGGTGACATTCCTGGGCGGCGTCGGTTTCTTCTTTGGGCCGATTATCGGGGCAATTGCGTTCACGTTGTTGCAAACCGTTCTCAGCCTGTCGACCGAGCTGTGGGCGTTCTACGCAGGTGTTCTGTTCGTGGCGACGGTGATGTTTTTCCCAGGAGGCCTGGCCGGGTTGATCATGATGCACGTGCCCGTGTTCAAACTGGGCAAAGCCGGTACGCTCATCAAACCCTATCTCTATACGTTGCTTCCGGCCGCGCTCGGGCTGGCGGGGCTGGCTGCACTGGTCGAGATGACCTTCCATTACCGCCATGCGATTCCGGGCGACAACGAAATGACGGTATTCTGGATGACCTTTGACACTCATACGCTGCTGCCATGGCTGATCGCGATCGCTGTGACGGCGATCGGGCTTGGCATTGCCAAAGTCACCGCGTCTGATCTCAGGGACGCCTGGAGCGCGGCGAACACGGCAGGAGGCAAGTCATGAGCACACCCGCACTCGAACTCACAGGGCTAAAGAAAAGTTTTGGCAAAGCCGAAATTATCCGCGGCATCAACCTTAGCATCGGCAAGGCTGAACGGCATGCGATCATTGGCCCGAACGGTGCCGGTAAATCCACGCTGTTCAACCTGATCACCGCCCGGTTCGCGCCGACCGCGGGGACGGTCAAGTTGCACGGCGAAGACCTGGCTGGGTTGGAACCTTACCAGATCAACCGCAAAGGGCTTAGCAGGTCGTTTCAGATCACCAATATCTTTCCGGCCATGTCGGTGTTTGAGAACGTGCGCTGCGCATTGCTCTGGTCGCAGGGGTATAAATACAGCTTTTGGCATCTGGTAAACCGCAAGCACGATCTGACGGACGAGGCTGAAAAGATCCTGGATCAGATCAACCTGTTGGGTCGACGGAACTTGCCTGCCGGTACCCTGTCTTATGCCGAACAACGCGCGCTTGAGATCGGGATCACCATAGCAGGTGGCGCGGATGTCATCATGCTGGACGAACCCACCGCCGGGATGAGTAATACCGAAACAGATTACATCACCGACCTCATCCTCAAGGTCACAGCAGGAAAAACCCTGATCATGGTCGAACACGACATGAGCGTTGTCTTTGGTCTGGCTGATCGGATTTCGGTCTTGGTATACGGCGAAATCATCGCCACCGGCAAACCCGAAGAGGTGCGTGCGAATGCCCGCGTCCAAGAAGCCTATCTGGGCGCCGCATTGGAGGCAGAACACTAATGATGCTCGAAGTCACAGATATGCATGCCTATTATGGCAAGTCTCACATCCTTCAAGGTGTGAACATCAACGTCAAAGAGGGCGAGATCGTCGCACTTTTGGGCCGCAACGGGGTGGGGCGGTCCACCACCTGCAAGGCGATCATGGGCGAGGTCGAACCCAAGGGGTCGGTCAAGTTCCAGGGCCAGGAAATTGCCGGTAAGAAGGCGTTTCAAATCGCCAATATGGGCATCGGCTATGTACCGGAAAACAGAGACATTTTTCCCGGATTGACAACGCGGCAGAACCTCACCCTGGGGTTGAAGCCCGGCCAGGTTGATGGTGCGGGCCGTTGGTCGATGCAAGCGATGTTCGACATGTTCGAAAACCTCGACCGCAGGGCCGACGTCGAAGCGTCGGTGCTGTCTGGGGGTGAACAGCAGATGTTGACGATGTGCCGGACCCTGATGGGTGACCCGGACTTGGTGATGATCGACGAACCGACCGAGGGACTGTCGCCGCAAATGGTCCAGAAGGTCGCCGAAGTGCTCAAGGAGATCGCAAATCGCGGGATCTCGACGCTGTTGGTTGAACAAAAGCTGTCAATTGCGATGGATATTGCGGATCGGGTCTATGTCATGGGGCACGGTCAGGTGGTATTCGAAGGGACCCCCGCCGATCTGAAAGCCCGTGACGATGTGCGCAAGGAATGGCTCGAAGTCTGATCTGCAGCAACATCACCCCGCATCCGTTTTTGTATGGTAATTACGTCGCTTCCTGCGGCCTCTTCCTCCTGAGGCGCAGTTGCGTTTCGAGAGGAAGAGTTCTTGGCATTCGATAAAGATAGACTGAACCGCATCGGTGAGTGGATGCAATCCTATGTGGACCGCGATCGCTTTGCCGGTTGTTCGGTACTGGTCGCACAAGCAGGGCAGGAGGTGTATTTCAACGCCACCGGCAAACGCGATCTTGAGACCGGGAAACCGTTCGAAAGAGACACCATCGCGCGCATCTATTCCATGACAAAGCCGATCACGTCAGTCGCGATCATGATGTTGGCCGAACGGGGGCTTTTTCATCTTGATGCGCCGGTATCGGAATTCATTCCGGGCTTTTCCAACATGGAATGTCTTGTGCCCGGTGCGACCGACATCTCGCAGACCGAAGCCTGTCAAACCCCGACATTGCATCACTTGCTGACGCATACCTCGGGCCTCAGCTATCCTTTCAACCCCGGCGTGACCGCCAAGGCGATGGAAGAGGCCGATATTTTATTCCGGGCCGACCAGGGGTCGTTGGCCGACATGACAGACCGGGTTGCCCGGTTGCCCTTGGCCTTTCCGCCCGGCTCCCGCTGGGAATATTCCGTCAGCATCGATGTGTTGGGACGTGTCGTCGAAATCGTGTCAGGCCAGACGCTGGAAGACTTTTTGGTCAGCGAAATCCTTGGCCCGCTGGGAATGGATGACACCCGGTTTTCGGTCCCACAGGCCGGCACCGACCGTTTCGCGGCGCTCTATACTCCGCTTGCCGGCAGTGCCTATGCGCTGAACGATGCCAAACCGGCCGAACCGGTATTGCGCTGTGTGGATCGCCCCGAAAAGTCACCGTTTCTGAAAGCGCAGATGCATTCGGGCGGCGGCGGGTTGGTCGGCACGATTGACGATTACCTGAAGTTTACCGAAATGCTGCGCACCGGCGGAGCCAGTCTTGTTTCACCCAAGACGCTCGACTTTATGATGCGCAATCATTTACCGGGCGACATTGCGTCGATGGGTCCGGCCAGCTTTGCCGAACAACCGATGGAGGGCATGGGCTTTGGCCTTGGCGGTGCAGTTGTGATGAACCCAGGCCGGGTGCGCGTCCCCAGCAGCATCGGTGATTTCAGCTGGGGTGGCATGGCATCGACATTCTTCTGGGTTGATCCGGTGCTGGATTTATCTGTGGTGTTCTTTACCCAACTGGCCCCTTCCAGCTCTTATCCGGCACGCCCGCAATTGAAAGCGCTTATCCATGGAGCAATGAAATGACCACGGTTTTATGGACCCCGGCACCCGAACGGGTAGAAGCCTCGACAATGGCAGCCTTTGAAAGGTTTCTGCGCGACAAGCGCGGTCTGACCTTTGCCGATTACAACGAAATGTGGAACTGGAGCGTGACCGACCTGAACGGCTTTTGGTCGGCGATCTGGGAGTTTTTCAACGTCAAGGCCAGTGCGCCCTTTACCACCGTCATGGCCAAGCGTCAGATGCCGGGGGCGCAATGGTGTCCCGGTGCGATGTTGAATTTCACCGACCAGATCATGAAACATGTGGATCAACAGCCGGGCGGTGATGCGCTAATCGTGCAATCGGAAACCTTTGGCCGCAAAAGCCTCACTTGGGCGCAACTGCGCCAGCAGGTGTCAAGTGTGGCGTCGCATCTACGTGAAATGGGGGTGGCGAAAGGTGACCGGGTCGTCGCGGTCTTGCCCAACACCGAAACCGCAATGATTGCCTTTCTTGCGACGGCAAGCATCGGGGCGATCTGGTCGCTGTGCGCCCCGGATATGGGCCATGTCGCCATCCTTGATCGATTCAAGCAGATCGAACCCAAGGTGTTGATTGCACAAGACGGATATGTGCACGCAGGCAAGACCGTGGACCGTCGCGAAATTCTGGCCGGGCTCGAAGCTGAGCTGCCCAGCCTGGTTCAATGCATCACCGTGCCCTTTGTCGGCGATCTGCCCGAGGGCCACGTCGCATGGGATACGTTGCTGGGGCGTGACGTGGCATATGAAAGCGTGCAGGTCCCTTTCGACCACCCGCTGTGGATCGTGTATTCATCGGGCACAACCGGCAACCCGAAGCCGATCGTCCACGGTCACGGCGGCATCATACTGGAATCGGCCAAACAATCTTTGCATCATGATTTCAAACCCGGCGGGCGCTATTGCTGGTTGACCTCGTCCGGCTGGATCATGTGGAATTCGCAGTTCACCGCTTTGGGCCAAGGCACCACAGTGGCGATGTTCGACGGGGCACCCAATTATCCCGATATGGGCGTGATCTGGCGATTTGTCGCGGATGAAAAGCTTGACTTCTTCGGGGCCGGTGCCGCGTTTTTCAGCGGGTGCATGAAAGCGGGCATTACCCCACGGGAACAGGTGGACCTTTCGGCGCTCAAGTCGCTGGGGTCTACCGGGTCGCCTCTCAGCTCGGACGCCTATGACTGGATCTACAGGGACGTGAAGCAAGACGTCTGGCTGGCCCCTATCTCGGGCGGGACCGACCTTGCCGGGGCTTTCGTACTTGGTCACCCCGGTATGCCGGTGCGGGCGGGCGAAATGCAGTGTCGCGCGCTTGGCAACGCGGTGCGCGCCTATGACGAAGACGGAAAAGAGCTGATCGGTACGGTGGGTGAACTGGTCTGCACCGAACCGCTTCCGTCGATGCCGTTGTATTTCTGGGGCGATGACGACGGCAGCCGCCTGCACGACAGCTATTTCGATACCTACCCCGGCATCTGGCGCCACGGCGACTGGATCGAGATCAATGAAAACGGCGGGTCGGTCATTTACGGCCGGTCAGACGCCACGATCAACCGCAAGGGTCTGCGCCTTGGCAGTGCGGAGATCTATCAGGCCGTCGAAGGGCTGGACGAGGTGATGGACAGCCTTGTTGTCGACCTAGAATTTCTGGGGCGCGAAAGCTTTATGCCGCTGTTCGTGGTGCCGGCCAAGGGCGTAACGGTTGATGATGCTCTCAAGGACAAGATCAACGCCGCGATCCGCAAAAATGTCTCGGCCCGGTTCATTCCCAACGAAATCGTCGAAGTTGCTGAAATCCCCCGGACACTATCGGGTAAAAAGCTTGAGGTTCCTGTCAAAAAACTGTTGCTTGGACAAGATCCTGCAAAGGTGGTCAACCTTGATTCAATGGCCAATCCGGGCAGTTTCGATTTCTTCGTTGCCTATGCCGGGCAACGGGCGACCTGAAAGGACGGAACCGTGATGACTGACGTGGCTCGCCAACTGCTTGAACTGCTTGATATTGAACAGTTGGAAGTCGATTTGTTTCGCGGCATCGGGTCGGGGGGTGAAACCACCACCCGGATTTTCGGCGGACATGTGATCGCACAGGCGCTGATGGCCGCCTATCGCACGGTCCCCGACCGCACCTGCCATTCGCTGCACGCCTATTTCATGCGGCCGGGTGATCCGTCCATCCCGGTCATCTATCAGGTGGACCGCGCCCGCGATGGGGGCAGCTTTACCACGCGTAGCGTTATCGCGATCCAGCACGGCAAGCAGATCCTCAACCTATCGGCGTCGTTTCACGTGGAAGAGGAAGGCTGGGACTATCAGCACGATATGCCCGACGTGAAAGGCCCCGAGCATTGGCTGGACCGCCCTGATTTGCGTGAACCCTATATTGACCGGATCCCCGAAAAGCACCGTGCCGATTTCGTGCGCGAACGCCCTATCGAGATCCGCGAAGTCGAACCACGTGATCTGTTTAATCCCGAAAAGGCAGCGGACAGGAACTATCTGTGGTTCCGGATGCAAGCCGCCCAAGGACAATCGCCTGTGATGCAGCATTGTCTGTTGGCCTATGCCTCTGACATGAACCTGCTTGGATCTTCGCTGCGTCCGCATGGGCTGACGTGGTTCCAGCGCGGGGTGATGTCCGCCAGCCTGGATCATGCCATGTGGTTTCACGCGCCGATCGATTTTTCAGAATGGCATCTCTATGATCTGGACGCGCCGTACACCGGCGGGGCACGCGGATTTAACCGCGGGCTGATTTATACCCAAAGCGGCAAGCTTGTCGCCAGTGTCGCCCAAGAAGGGTTGATGCGTCCCTACAAACCGAAAGGCGATGCAAGTGACGGATAAAGGTGGCCGCTATCCCGGATGGGAACCCGGGATCGAACTGCGCGACGACTGGCTGGGGCTGGTGGTCGAAGACATCATCGACCCCGACCGAGAGATCGTGGACCCGCATCATCATCTTTGGCGTCACGGTACAGCCGAAAATCCCGCCGTATATGAAATGGAAGCGTTGCGGCGTGATACCGAAGCGGGTCATAACGTGGTGCAGACCATGTTCATCGAATGCCGTTCGTATTGGGATCAGGACGCGCCCGACCACCTTAAATCTATCGGAGAGACCCGGACCGTCGCGGAAATGGCATCCTCGGTGCCGCTTGACCGTGCCCAGATTGCCGGGATTATCGGACAAACCGAACTTGTGCTTGACCCGACCTTGCTGAACGAGGCACTGGATGCGCATCAAGAGGCGGGGAAGGGACTGTTCAAAGGGATCCGCAATTCCGGTGCCCGTGACCCCGAACCGCAGCACCTTGCCATTCCCGGGCGCGGTGTGCCGAACCAATATGGCAACCCCGATTTCGTCCGCGGGGCTGCGATCTTGGGCGAACGGGGGCTGACCCTGGACAGCTGGCATTACCATCATCAACACCAAGAGTTTCTGGACCTTGCCCGCGCGGTGCCGCACACCACGCTGATCCTTGACCATTTCGGCACACCCTTGGGCGTTGGCCGGTTCGAGGGCAAACGCGACGATATCTTTGCCGCGTGGAAAGACCATATGTCAGAGTTGGCAGAATGCCCCAATGTGATGGCCAAGCTGGGCGGCCTGTGTATGCCGGACAACGGTTTTGGCTATAGGCACCGTGATTTGCCGCCATCTTCGGATGAAATCGTTGAAACTCAGGGCAAATGGTATGCGCACATGTTGGATGCGTTCGGCCCGAACCGCTGCATGTTCGAGAGCAATTTTCCAGTCGACCGCACGGCGGTCAGCTATCAGGTCATCTGGAACGCGTTCAAGAAGATGGCTGCGGACCTGGATGAAACTGCCAAAGAGGCGTTGTTTTCAGGCACAGCGCGTCGCGTCTATAGTCTGCCGCCCGCGTAACGCGGACGGCAGCGCTTTTATCAGGCGAACTTGAAAAAGCACAGCTTGTTGCCGTCGAAATCGCGCACATATGCACCATAGAAACGGTCCGGCACCCGTTGGCCGGGGGGGCCATCGCAGGTCGCCCCCAGCTCGATTGCCCGTGCATAGAATTCATCCACTTCGGGCTTCGTCTCGGCAGTGAACGCCACCATCACCCCGTTTCCGGGGGTAGGGGCCTCTTTGTTGTACGGTTCGCAAACGGCAATCATCGGCGTGCCCCGGCCTGTGCCGATCATTGCAATGCGCCCCGCATCGACCAATACCTTGGCCCCCTTGCTTTCGAAAAGATCGCAATAGAACTTTTTGGCGCGGTCCATGTCAGCGGTGCCGACAGTTGTATATCCGATCATGACGATGCTTTCTTGGGGTTGCGAACATGGCCGTAGGCACGGTTCAGCTTGCGCATCCCCCCGATCCAGCGGTCATAATTGTCGGTTTTCTTGCGCATGTAATCCAATACCTGAGGGTGCGGCAAAACAAGAAACGTTTCGTTGCGAATGGTTTCGATGCAAGCGTCCGCGACGGGCTCGGGTTCAAGCAGACCGTCGATAGCGGCAACGGAATCCTCGTGGCCGCGGGTCATTTCGCTGCGTACCGCTTGCGGGCAAAGCACCGAAACCTTGATGCCGTCGTCGCCGTGGGTCAGCGCCAGCCACTCGGCTAGGGCGACGGCCGCGTGTTTGGTGACGCCGTAAGGTGCACACCCGACTTGATTCAGCAGACCCGCCGCCGACGCGGTGTTCAGCAGATAGCCACCGCCGCGTTCGATCATTTTCGGTACCAGATGGCGTGCCGCCCAGACATGGGCCATCACGTTGATATCCCAGATCCGCTGCCAGTCGTCATTGGGCACTTCCATCCCGCCGGCCACCAGAATGCCAGCATTCGAACAGAACAGATCAATCGGCCCGATGTCGTTTTCGACCGTTTCGATCATATCGGCAATCTCTTGCTCGACCCCGACATTCACGCCGAAAGCCACACCGTCGATCTCGTCGGCGACGGCCTGCGCGCCGTCCTTGTTCAGATCAACGCAAACAACCTTTTTGGCCCCTTCCGCTGCAAACTTGAGAGCGAGCGCCTTGCCGATGCCGCTCGCGGCACCGGTGACGACAATAATTTTATCCTTCAGTTCCATAGCAGCCCCTTACGTCCACATGTTCGACCCGCCACAAACGGTCAGCGCCTGACCGGTCATGTAGCGGCTTGCATCAGAGGCGAGGAACACGGCGAGCCCCGCGAAATCTTCCGCCTCGCCAAGACGGCGCAGCGGAATTTCATTCTTGATGCGTTTCTCGACATCGGGATTGTCCCACAGCTCGCGCGCGAATTCGGTTTTCACCAAACCCGGACAGATTGCGTTGAACCGCAGTCCCTTGGGCCCGAATTCGGCGGCAAGGTTGCGCACAAGGCCGATCAGCGCCAGCTTGGACATCCCATAAGTGCCCAGCATGACCGATGGTTTGAACGCCCCGATGGACGAGGTGAACGCCATCGAACCGGCCCCTTTTTCGATCATGTCGGGTGCCACCATCTGTGCCAGCCAAAGATTGGACAGCACATTTGCGTTCATGGTTTTCTGATAGGCATCATCGGGGATCTCGGACGTGGGCCCATAGTAGGGGTTCACGCCCGCATTGCCGATCACGATGTCGATCTTGCCCGCCAGCTTGTGGGTCTCGTCGACCAGCGCTTGCAGCTGCTCTTTATAACCAACGTTGCAGGGGACGCCGTAAGCCTTGCCCTTGCCAATCGCGTTGATCTCGGCGGCGGCGGCGTCCAGCTGGTCTTGCTTGCGAGCCGAGATGACGACGGTCGCGCCATGCTCGGCAAGGGCCTTGGCCATCGCCAGCCCCATGCCCTTGGAGGCACCGGTCAACAGCGCCACCTTTCCGGTCAGATCGAACAGGGTCATACGCCACCCCGCGAGCGGCCTGTCGCGATCTCCTCGCGCGCCCGCGATGTGCGCAGATTGGATTCCTGGTAATCCTTGACCTCGGCACGGGCGATCACATGGTGGTGCACCTCATCGGGGCCGTCGGCAAAGCGCAGCGTGCGCTGCGACGTGTACATGCCCGACAGCGGCGACCACTGCGAAATACCTGTCGCACCATGCACCTGCATCGCCTGATCGATGATGTTGCAGACTTTTTCCGGCACCATCGCCTTGATCATGCTGACCCAGATGCGGGCCTCTTTGTTGCCCAGAACGTCCATCGCCTTGGCGGCTTTCAGAACCATCAGGCGCATGGCTTCAATCTCGATCTTGGCGCGAGAGATCGTTTCCATGTTCTTGCCCAGATCAATGATCTTCTTGCCAAAGGCATCACGGCTGAGGCCCCGTTCGATCATCAGGTCCAGCGCCTTTTCCGCCGCCCCGATGGAGCGCATGCAGTGGTGGATGCGGCCTGGCCCCAAACGGACCTGGGAAATCTCAAAGCCCTTGCCTTCGCCCCAGAGGATGTTTTCCTCGGGCACACGCACGTTGGTGAACTTGATGTGCATGTGACCGTGCGGCGCGTCGTCGTGACCAAAGACATGCATCGGGCCGACAATTTCAACGCCGGGGGTGTCGATGGGCACAAGGATCTGCGACTGCTGACGGAATGGTTCGGCGTTTGGTGACGTCTTTACCATGGTAATCATGATCTTGCAGCGCGGATCACCGGCACCGGAGATATAGTATTTCTCGCCGTTGATGACCCATTCACCGTTTTCCAGCACGGCAGAGGTAGAGATATTCTTGGCATCCGAGGACGCCATATCGGGTTCAGTCATCGCGAAGGCAGAGCGGATTTCACCGGCCAGCAGCGGCTTGAGCCATGTGTCTTTTTGTTCCTGCGTGCCGATCCGTTCCAACACTTCCATGTTGCCGGTGTCAGGCGCGGAACAATTCAGCGTTTCAGAGGCCAGCGGGCTCTTGCCAAGCTCTGCCGCGATATAGGCATAATCCAGGTTTGAAAGCCCTTCGCCAGTTTCGGCATTGGGCAGAAAAAAGTTCCAGAGACCGCTTTCGCGCGCCTTTTTCTTTGCAGTTTCAAGAAGTTCCAGCTGGCCCGGCGCATGTGACCACCGATCGGTGCGCCCTTCACCCAAGCGGTAGTATTCATCAGTAATCGGGTCAACGTTCTCGCGGATGTGTTTGATCACGGCGGCCAGAAGCGGCTTGGCCTTTTCCGACATCTCCAGGTTATTCATTCCCGCCATTGCTTCGTTATGTGACATTAAGTGCCTCCCGGCTGTTAAATTCGATTTATTATTTATTGACCCAATTGGGTTTGCGTTTTTCGACAAAGGCGTTCACGCCTTCCTTGAAGTCTTCGGTCTTGCTAAGATCCGCGATCACTTCACGAGAGTAGGCGATGCTGTCCTGCATTCCGTCGCGGGCATACATATCGTTGAGTACGCGTTTGGTCGCCTTGACCGCCGACGGCGACACGCTGCACAGTTCTTCCGCTTTCTCCATGGCTTTCGCCATCAGTTGATCCGCCGGATGCACCGCGTTGACGCAGCCCAGCGACAATGCTTCGTCGGCCATGATGGTGCGCCCGGTGAACATCAGCTCTTGCGCGGCAAGCCGTCCGATATAGCGCGACAGGCGCTGCACGCCGGATGCGGCCGCGAAGAAGCCTACCTTGACCTCGGGCAGGGCGAACTTTGCCTGATCTGAGGCGAGGATGATGTCGCAGGACAGCGCGGTTTCAAATCCGCCGCCCATGGCGAAACCGTTGACGGCCGCAACGATGGGCTTTTCCAGATCAAAACGCGAGGACAGACCGGCGAAGCCGCTGGCGGGCATTGTCGCCTTTGACCCGCCCGCAGCGGTGGCTTTCAGGTCGTTCCCCGCAGAGAACGCCTTGTCCCCCGCGCCGGTCAGAACCGCGACCCAAAGATCCTGATCCGCTGCAAAAGCGTCCCAGCAATCGGCCATTTCATTATGCATGTCGACGTGCACGGCATTGTACACCTCGGGGCGGTTCATGGTCACAACAAGGATGTGACCCTTCTTTTCGGTGGTGATATATTGATAGCTCATACCTTCAGCCCTCCGGTGTCGATTTCAGTGAATTTCCCGCCATTCTTGGCCAGATCGCGCAGCAGATCAGCGGGCGCGAATTCGGGGTCCTCGGCGCCCAGCTTTTCCATTACGTCCAGCACGGCCTGCGCACCGACCATATCGCCATAGAACATCGGGCCGCCCTTGTCGGCGGGCCAGCCATAGCCGTTCAGCCAGACCACATCGATATCAGAGGGGCGCTGTGCCTTGTTCTCCTCAAGGATTTTGACCGCTTCGTTGATCATCGGGTAGATGCAGATCTCGATGATCTGTTCCTGCGACATCTGGTTGGCTTCGGCGCCGGTGATGTCCTTGATCACACCGGCAACCACATCCGACGGGATCGGACGACGGGATTCATCATAGTCGTAGAAACCCGCTTGGGTCTTCTGGCCACGTCGGTCCATTTCACACAGCGCATCGCGGATCGGGTTCTCGGTCTTGGCCCCTTTGGACCAGCCGATATCCAGACCGGCCAGATCGGACATCTGGAACGGCCCCATCTTGAAGCCAAAGGCGTTCAGTGCGGCGTCCACATCCCACGGCATCAAGCCCTGTTGCAGCAGCTTGTTGGCCTGTTTCTGGCGCGCGAACAAAATGCGGTTGCCGACAAAACCGGGGCAAACGCCGACGAGCACGGCGATCTTGTTGATTTTGGCCGCCAGATCCATGGAGGTCGCGACCACATCATCGGCAGTATGTTTCGCGCGCACGATTTCGAGCAGTTTCATCACGTTGGCGGGCGAGAAAAAGTGAAGCCCGATCACGTCTTCGGGGCGCTTGGTCATCGCCGCGATTTCGTCGATGTTCAACGCGGAGGTGTTCGTTGCCAGGATCGCGCCCGGTTTCATCACGCGGTCCAGCTCGGTGAAAATCTTGCGCTTGAGCTCCATGTCTTCGAAAACGGCTTCGATCACCAGATCACAATCGGCCAAGGCCGCCAGTTCCAGCTTGCCGTCAAAGCGATCCATCCGCGCTTCGACTTCTTCTTGCGGGAAACGGCCCTTGTCGGCGCTGCGCTGGTAGTTGCCGCGCACGACCTTCAACCCGCGGTCCAGCGCCTCTTGAGTTGTCTCGACGATGGTGACGGGGATGCCTGCGGTGGCAAAGTTCATCGCGATGCCGCCGCCCATCGTGCCCGCGCCGATGATACCGACTGATTTGATGTCACGAAGTGGGGTGTCGTCAGGCAGGTCCGGGACCTGCCACGCAGCTTTGCCGGCGGCACCGATATAAGCGCCAATCTGTTCGTCGGAGGGGGTGTTCATAGTATTCCTTTCTTCGAAGCCCAAGAACGGGCCTTACTTTTCGAGACACGCAGTGCGGATTGCACGGCGGTCTATTTTATCGGTGGCACCGCGCGTCAGCGGCGTGCCCTGACACCACAGCGTTACGGGAATCTTGAACTTCGCGAGCCGTTGTTCGAGATGCTTTGCCATGTCGGTCTGCGTGATTTCCTTGCCGTTGCGGGTCTGGACGGCGGCACCTACGACCTCTCCCAGGCGGCTGTCGGGCAGGGAAAACGCGCAAGCCTCGATCACATCGGGGTGCGTGTGCAGCGCCCCTTCGACATCCAGACAAGCGATGTTTTCGCCGCCTCGGATGATGATATTCTTCTTGCGATCAAGGATGGTGATATAGCCTTCGGCGTCGATCACCCCCAGATCACCAGTACGCAGCCAGCCGTCTTGCATGGTTTCCGCCGTCGCGTCCGGCTTGTTCAGGTAACACCGCATGTTGGCGGGGCTTTTGACGGTGATTTCGCCGAGCTCACCTTGCGGCACATCGTTACCGGCATCGTCCAGAAACCGCACATCCTGTAACGGCGGGTGCAGTTTTCCCGCGGCGTTCGGGCGCTTGTTGTATTCGGCCCCGACCACCCCGATGCCAAGCGCGTTGGTTTCGGTCATCCCCCATCCCGTAGCGATTTCGGCGGTGGGAAACTGGTCTTGCAGCTGCGCGACCTGCGCGGCGGGCCGTTTGGCCCCCCCAGCACCAAGCCAGCTTAGCGTCGGAAGCTTTTCACCCATGCGCTTGGCGGCTTGCAGCAGGTCGGCGGATTGGGTCGGAACACCAAGAAAGCGCGTCACACCTTCACGTTTGATAACCCGAACCGCTTCTTCGGGATCCCATTTGTGTAACAACGATATCTTGGCCCCTGCGGGCAAACTGAGCAAAAACAGCGGATGCGTCGCAGTGACATGGAAAAGCGGTGTGACAATCAACCCAGACGGTCTGGGTGCCGGAGGTGCCCCCGGCTCGGGCGGATTTACCAGCGGGGCGCAAACCGCCTGGATCAGCCATGTGAACACAGCCGATAACGCACCCCGGTGTGTCTGCACCACGCCCTTGGGCTTGCCGGTGGTGCCGGACGAATACATCACCGCAAAGTCATCGTCGGTCTCAAGCGTCACTCCCTCGACCGGGGTCGTGGGCTTGGGGTTCATCAATGCTGTAAGTGTTTGATCTGAAACCGCTTCACCGTCTCGTACACCAACGACATTCAGCCCCAGCGGTTCAATAAGCGGGGATATCCGTTCAAGCCGTGGCGCATCGGCAAAGACAGTTTTGGCGGCACTGTCCTTGAGTGCATAATCCAGTTCTTCGGTGGTCCACCAGGCGTTCACAAACACCACGACCGCACCGACTGAAGCGATTGCAAGGGTCAACATTAACAATTCCGGGTAATTGCGCATCGCAATCGCCACGCGGTCACCAGGCTTGACCCCCAGATCATCGCGAAGTGCGTGTGAAATCTGGTGAACGGCGTCGCAAAAACCGCCATATGTCCATCGCTCGTCCTGATAGACCAGAAATTCAGCGCGGCCTTGATCGTGAATTTCGCGGCTGGCGAGCATGAGTTGGCCGATGGTGGCGGGGATATTCTTGAAGGTACGATACGTGACGCCGCGAATATCTGCGTGAGACATCTCAAATGTCGGGTTAGTTTGAGTCGTATGCCGAATGGCCTCTTCCATGGTCATAGCTGGCATCAGCAGTCACCCGTCCGCGGCATCGCCTGATAAGTTTTAGCCATTTGTTTCCTCCCCAATAGAGCCGGGGTTCGGACATTCCTCCACGATTGTCCGCGACTCTGATTTGCGTAGCCTAAGCGCTAAATTTCAAACTGCCAATACCGCTTGATGGAACGATGTTCCGCAAACTGGCATTCGACAGGCTTCAGGCGTGCCAAATCGCTCTGCAATACGCGGCGCGCACGTATTGGCGAAAATTGAACATGAATATAAAGGTAATGAAAGCCCTTCTTTCCGGGAGCCGGAGGAAAGAAGCCGTTTGCTTTGATCAAGCTGTGGAAACCACCGGCTGCGGGACGCGGGGGCGCGGGCCCATCGCGCCGATCCAGCGCGGGTCTTCAGGCACCCAACGTGCCTGTGACCAGTTCGGGAAGACGGGTGGCGGGCGGCGTATTGCGGCTGCGCAAACTGCGCACCACCCCGTCAATCACCGTCATGCCGACGCCTGGCAGATTGCCAAGTTGCACCGATTCCAGCAAGTTTTTACCGGGCGCATGCTGTGCCTGATCCATCAGGACGAAATCCGCGCATTTGCCGACCTCGATCAAGCCGGTGTCCAGCTTGCGTTGCCGTGCCGTGTTGCCGTTGGCAAAGCAAAAGGCGATCTCGGCAGGTACATCGCCAAGCGACGACAGCATCGCGACCATGCGCATGATCCCCAAAGGCTGCACGCCGGACCCAGCCGGACCATCGGTGCCCAGGATCAACTGATCAAGCTTGCCCAACTCGCGCGCGGTGTTCAGCGTCAGCAAGGCGGCGCGTTCATTGCCGTTGTGCACGATCTCAAGCGCGGCCTTACAGCCTTCGCACAGGCAGATGATTTGGTCGTCGGGAAGGGCAGAATGCCCACCGTTGATATGCCCGACCACATCCGTGCCTGTCTCGAGCACCATATCCGCGTCGATCAACCCTGAACCGGGGATCGACGGGCCCCCGGTGTGGATCGTGCTTTGCATCCCGTATTTGCGCGCCCATCCGACCATCTGCGCGGCAGTCTTGCCGTCCTTGACCGTGCCCAGTCCGACCTCGCCCAGCAGGGTCACCCCGGCCTTGGCCATCTCGGCAAAGTCTTCCTCGACCATGCCCTGTTCGATCACCGGCGCACCCGCGTGGACCTTGACGCCCGAGGGGCGGAAGTTTTCGTACCAACGCTGCGACGCGATCGCCATCGCCTTGAGGCCGACGATATCTTTCGGGCGCCCCGGCATATGCACCTCTCCGGCAGAGATCAGTGTGGTCACGCCGCCGTGCAGGGTCGAATCGATCCACCCCAATTGTTGCTGGCGCGGCGTATAGTCTCCGACGACCGGGTGAACATGACTGTCGATCAATCCGGGCGCAAGGGTGGCGCCATGGGCGTCAACTTCGGTTGCGGCCGCTTCGCAATCGAGATCTTTTTCATATCCCCAAGCGCTGATCTTGCCATTGATGGCGATCACGCAGTCACCATCGAAAATCGGCTCCTCCATCTTGCCGGACAGGATCATACCAATGTTTCGGATGACAAGTTTAGCTGAGGTGTCTGACATCGGTCCGCCTTTCAAGCAGCATGGTTTCATTTGAACGCTAACATAAAAATTGGCTGGATCAAGACGAAATGCTTGACTAAATGTCGTTAGTGTACAAATGATATTGCATGATAATTAATTTCATGAGGTCGAACATGGATGCCGCGCCGATGTTGCAGGATGCCGAAATCGGGTTCCCCATTCCCCCCGGTGTATATGCCGAGACTGTGACCGAGGTTCAGCACTACAGTGATAGTCTGTTCAGGTTTCGCGTCACCCGCGACCCGGCATTTCGCTTTCGGTCCGGCGAATTCGTGATGATCGGTCTACCCAATGCGGACAGACCGGTGTTCAGGGCGTATTCGATCGCCTCACCGTCTTGGGATGAACAGATCGAGTTTTATTCGATCAAGGTGCCTGACGGGCCTTTGACCAGATATCTGCAACGGCTCAGGGTCGGCGATACGGTGCTGATGCGCCGCAAGCCCACCGGCACGCTTGTCAATGACGCGCTGTTGCCCGGCAAGCGGTTGTGGATGTTTGCCACCGGTACCGGCATCGCCCCGTTTGCGTCGATCATCCGGGACCCGGAAACCTACGAGAAATTCGATGAAATGATTGTGTGCCACACCTGCCGAACCTCTCAAGAGCTGACGTTCGGGCGTAATCTGCTGAACGACCTCAAGAATGATCCCCTGGTTGGAGAACTCAGCCCACGACTGACGCTTTACGACACGCTTACCCGCGAAGATTGGCCGCGTGTGGGGCGGCAGACCGATCTGATGGCGTCGGGGAAGATGTTCAGCGACCTGGGGGTGCCGCCGATTGATCCCGATACCGACCGTGCGATGATTTGCGGGTCGATGGCCATGTTGAACGACACCAAGGCCGCGCTTGAAAGCTTTGGTCTGGAAGAAGGTGCCAATAGTCGTCCTGCCACTTTTGTAGTCGAAAAAGCGTTCGTGGGCTGACTCGTGTCGATTTGATTTGACAGAACCGCTTTTGTCTAATTTCTATTAGTATACCAACAAGTTCAAACCCGGATGGGAAGCGCAGCCATGAGCTATATCACCGCGACGACACTTGAGGATGCACTGAACACGCTGGCGGCCGGGCCGGCGTCGGTTATCGCGGGTGGTACTGACTGGTTCCCGGCGCAGGCCGACAGGCAATTTCGCGGCACCTTGCTGGATATCTCACGTCTGTCGGAACTGCGCGGCATAACCCGCACCGACAACGGGTGGACAATCGGCGCGGCGACCACCTGGACGGATATCGTGAACGCCGAGCTTCCCGCGGCGTTCAACGGGCTGAAACAGGCCGCCCGCGAAGTCGGGTCTGTCCAGATACAGAATGTCGGTACGGTTGCGGGCAACCTGTGCAATGCTTCGCCTGCCGCCGATGGGGTGCCGCCTTTGCTGACGCTTGGGGCCGAGGTCGAACTGGCCACCGCCCGGATGACGCGGCGGCTGCCTCTGGGCGAATTCTTGCTCGGGGTACGCAGAACCGACCGCGCCGAAGATGAACTGGTGACGGCAATACATATACCTGCGATCTCCCCGAACAGCCGGGGCAGTTTCCTTAAGCTTGGGGCGCGCAAGTATCTGGTCATCTCAATCTGCATGGTCGCCGTCTTGGCCACGGTCGAGCAGGAAAAGCTGTCTGAGATCGCAATAGCAATCGGTGCGGCGTCGCCCGTGGCCCTGCGGCTGACGGCACTCGAAGACCACCTGCGCAATCGGCCTGTCACCGGCATGATGCGCCACGTGACCGCCGACATGATCGCCGGTCTGTCACCGATTGCCGATATCCGTGCCAGTGCCGAATACCGCGATGCAGCCAGCGCCGAGGTGATCCGCCGCGCCCTGTCTCTTGCTCTGGAAGGGAACGCCTGATGGATCAACGCACCGCCACGACCCCCACTTCATTCACCCTGAACGGCACGATATCTCAGGTTGACGTCGCCGCGGGCGAGCGTTTGTCTTATTCCTTGCGCGAACGCTTGGGGCACCGGGATGTAAAGATCGGCTGCAACGCGGGCGACTGCGGGGCCTGTTCCATCCTGGTTGACGGTGCCCCGGTTTGCGCGTGCCTGATGCCAACGCAACAAGCTGCGGGACGGTCGGTTGAAACCCTGTCCGGTCTGGTCAAGGCAGACAGCGATGCCCAAGCCTTGATGGAAAGTTTTCAACATCACCAAGCCGCGCAATGCGGAATTTGTACGCCGGGGATGATGGTGTCGGCGGTGGCGCTGCTGCGCAAAACGCCGCAACCTGATCAAACGCAGGTCCAAGACGCGCTTGGGGGTGTGCTATGTCGCTGTACCGGCTATCGCAAGATCATTGATGCCGTGGTCGGTGCGCATACCGCGGATGAACTGATCGAGGCACCGCAAGATCTGGGGCAGCATACGCGTCGGCTGGATGGCCGTCCCAAGGTCGACGGAACGGAAAAGTTTGGTGATGACGTGGCACCCGTCGATGCACTGGTCGCGCGGGTGATAAGATCGCCCCACGCCTCGGCATCGTTCACATTGGGCGATATTTCACAGTGGCAGGCGACCCTGCCGGGCGTTGCCGCCGTGCTGACGGCCCAGGACGTGCCGGGACGCAATGCCTTTGGCGTGATCCCGGGGTTCATCGACCAACCGGTTTTCGCTGTCAGCCATGTGCGGTTCCGCGGCGAGGCTGTCGCCTGTGTGGTGGGCGACGCCGATGCGGTAAATGCCATCGACATGTCCAGCTTTCCGATCGAATGGAGTGTTCAACCGGCATTGTCCGACATCGACGAAGCGCTGGAACCGAATGCGCCACAGTTGTTTGACGACCGACCCGGCAATATCATGTGCGGTGGTTTCGTGCAGTGCGGCGACGCCGACGCCGCGCTGAAAAACGCGGATTTCACTGTCGAAGCGGTGCACAAAACCAGCTTCGTGGAACATGGCTATATCGAACCCGAGGCAGGGTTTGCCGAAGTCGTGCAGGGCCGCCTTCATGTGCACGCCTGCACCCAAGCCCCGGCGATGGACCGCGAGGCACTGGCATATATTCTGGACCTTCCGCCTGCTGATATCCGTATCGTTCCGACTGCCGTCGGCGGCGGGTTCGGATCAAAAATAGACCTTTCCCTGCAGCCGTTCATTGCCTTGGCCGCGCTGAAAACCGGCAAACCGGTGCGCATGACCTACAGCCGTAACGAAACCATGCAATCGACGACCAAACGCCACCCGGCCCAGATCAGGATCACGGTTGGCGCAAACGCCGACGGGACCTTGTCGGGGCTGCGGTTCGATGGTGATTTCAACACAGGTGCCTATGCGAGCTGGGGACCGACAGTGGCCAACCGTGTGCCGGTTCACGCGTCTGGCCCGTATTACGTTCCCGATTACCGTGCCCAAAGCCGCGCCGTGCACACGCATTGCCCGCCGTCGGGGGCCTTTCGCGGGTTCGGGGTACCGCAATCTGCAATTGCACAGGAAACCGCCTTTGACCTGCTGGCGGAAAAGCTGGGTATGGACGCGTTGGAGTTTCGCGTAAAGAACGCTCTTGGCGACTGGGTGCGCACCGTCTGCGGACAGGTGTTTTCCCAAGGAGTCGGGATCAGGCAGTGCCTCGAGGCTCTGCGCCCCGCGTGGAACGCGGCCAAGGCTGAATGCGCAGCGTTCAATGACCAAAACAGCGCGGTGAAACGCGGGGTCGGGCTAGCAAGCGCGTGGTATGGCTGCGGCAACACGTCGTTGCCCAACCCGTCAACCATCAAGGCAGGTCTGCGACGGGACGGCACAATCGTGCTGCACCAAGGGGCGATGGATATCGGGCAAGGGTCCAACACGGTGATCCCGCAGATCTTTGCCAAGGCGCTTGGGGTGCCAGTATCCGACATTACCGTAGTGGGGGCCGACACCGATATCACCCCGGACGCCGGCAAAACCTCCGCCTCGCGGCAGACCTTTGTGTCGGGCAACGCCGCACTCAGGGCAGGCGAGGCGCTTCGTGCCGATATCCTGCGTCAGGTCAATGCGGGGCCGACCGCGCAAATCATCGCAAAGGATCACCGGATTAACGTCAGTGACGGCCCCCACAGCCAAACCCTGGATCTAGAGCGTCTTTCGCCAGATGATCAAGGATATGTTCTGATGGCACAGGAAACCTATGACCCGCCGGTCAAGCCGCTGGACGAAAACGGGCAAGGCGAACCCTATGCGCAATTTGGTTATGCAGCACAGCTTGCGGTTGTCGAAGTCGATATAGCCTTGGGCCTGTGTAAGCCGTTGCGTTTCGTGGCGGCGCATGACGTCGGGCGCGCGATCAACCCGCTTTTGGTCGAAGGACAGGTGCAGGGCGGCATTGCCCAAGGGTTGGGCATGGCGCTGATGGAGGAATACATACCCGGACGCACCGAAAACCTGCACGATTATCTTATCCCCACCATCGGTGACATCCCACCCATTGAAACCCTGATACTGGAAATAGCGGATGCACACGGCCCCTATGGTGCCAAGGGATTGGGCGAACACGTGTTGATCCCCACGGCACCTGCGATATTCAACGCGATATATCACGCCACCGGTGCGCGTATCACCCACACTCCGGCCACCCCCACGCGCCTGCGTACAGCCCTGAAGGAGGCGGGACATGCCTGACGACCTGCGCGACCCAAAACCCGCGAAAATCCGCTGCGATGCCTGCCCGGTGATGTGCTTCATCGCCGACGGCAAATCCGGTGCCTGCGACCGCTATGCCAACCACGCGGGCGAACTGGTACGCCTTGATCCGCTGACCGTGATCCAGTCGGGGGCCAAGGCCGTCGCTTTTCTGGATCAGGGCGATAATGCGCAAGATTGGGACGGCGACGTCATTCAGGGCGGGCGCGATTTCGTCACCGCCGTAGGGGCGGGGACCACCTATCCAGATTACAAACCCGCGCCCTTCATCGTCAGCCAAGAGGTCGAGGGCGTGGATATGATCACCGTCGTGACCGAGGGCATTTTTTCGTATTGCGGGGTCAAGGTGAAGATCGACACCGACCGCCACATCGGCGACGAGCGCGCCGTGGTGCGCGTTGACGGAGAGGCGATCGGTCACGTGATGACGTCGGAATATGGCTCCAAGATGCTATCGCTGGGCGGCGTCGAACACCTGACCGGTGGGTCCAAGAAAGAAGGGCGTGCAACCTGTGACGCGCTGTTGCGGCTATGTAACCGTGAACCGGTCGAGGTGACGATTGACGGTGGTGTGACCATGGTGATCGAGGCCGGCAAGGCACCGATCATCAACGGCACACCCGAAAAGCTGATGCGTGTCGGCTGTGGCTCTGCCACCATTGGGATGTTTGCGAAACAGTGGCACGGCCATGTCGACGAGGTCGTGGTTGTCGATGACCACATCACCGGCGTCCTGAGCGAGCACGAGGCTGGAAAAGGTCTGAACATGACCCCATCGGGCATTCGCATCAACGGGCGCCGGTCGACGCCAGGGCGCTATTTTCAGGTCGCAGATCCCGGCACCGGTTGGGGCGGTACCGACGTCGAAGATCCTCTGACCATTCTGCGCGATGCCGACGCGAAACGCGCCTGGCCGGGACTGCGGCTGCTGATGATATCGACCACGGGCGAACAATGGGCATATTTCACGCTCGACGATGATCTGGTGCCTCGGCCTGCCGAAATTACCCCAGAACTGCTGACGGTGGCGGAACGCATCGCCGAAAACTGCGAACCATCGCTGTGTTCGGTGTTGTTCATGGGCGGTGCCGGTGGCAGCCTGCGCGCCGGAGTCACTGAAAACCCGGTACGGTTGACGCGGTCGGTCAAGGAATCGCTGACCCACGTGTCTTGTGGCGGGGCCGAAGCCTATGTCTGGCCTGGCGGCGGCATCACGGTGATGGTCGATGTGATGGACATGCCGACAAATTCTTTTGGATACGTTCCGACGCCCGCTCTGGTGGCCCCGATTGAATTTACCTTGCGGCGCGAAGATTACGGTGCGCTTGGCGGACATGTTCAGCATATCCAGCCCCTGGCCAAAGTTGTCACCCCGGACGTGCGCCGCGTGACCCAGACCGGGCTTCAGACCAACCCCAATGACCGGGAAAACTACGGGTGGGGGAAATCAAGGGAATGATGCCGCAGGCTTCTCTTTTAAGCGGTGACAGGCTGCATCTGTCACATGGGCCGATCGATTTGATCATCGGGTCCGACGGGGCGCGCAGTGTGGCCTTTCGCGCGGCTTTCGCAAGGTTCGAGTCTGTTTTGGACGAGCTTGCGGCAGAGTTACCGCTGCTGCGTCAACCTGTCGAACGCCGTCCGGAAGGCAAGATCGCCCGGCGCATGTATCGCGCGGCGCTGCCCTATGCGGATGGTGTCACCACGCCGATGATTGCGGTTGCGGGGGCAGTTGCGCAGGAAATTCTGGCCGCGATGACCGAAGCCACCGCATTGACCCGCGCCTATGTGAACGATGGTGGCGATATCGCATTGCACCTGACCGGGGCCGCGACATTTCGCGTGGCCATCGCGTCGCCGGACAACGGAAATCTCGGCGTTGTTGACATCGGCAGTACCGACGCCATTCGCGGGATCGCGACCAGCGGGCAACGCGGCCGCAGCCTTAGCCTGGGTATCGCGGATGCGGTGACGGTTCTGGCACGTTCGGCGTCCATGGCCGACGCCGCCGCGACGCAACTTGGCAACGCTGTGGATCTGCAAGACAACGCCAGCATAACACGCGCGCCCGCCAATGTGGTGCGCGACGATTCTGATCTGGGGTCGACAACCGTTGTCACGCATGTGGGGCGTCTTGCCCCGTCCGATGTCGCGCGGGCGCTTCGGGCAGGTGAAACGGCGGCCAACGCGCTGCGTCAAGCGTGTTTGATCGACGGCGCTGCTCTTTTCCTGCAAGGTCAGAATGCGGTTGTGGGTTTGTCCGCCACCTTGAAGTTCCAACAGAAAGCACCCGAACATGCCTGAAATCGTCATCCGCAAAATCGTCACCAGCATCGAAGAGATATTCCACGAAGGCGGCCCCCGCGCCAACACGCCGTTAAAACGCGGGGCGGTGATGGCTGTGATCCAAAACCCCTATGCAGGGTCGTATGTCGAAGACATTCAGCCATTCATGGAAGACCTCAAACCGCTTGGGGTGCAAATGGCGCACAAGCTGCTGGCTGCTCTGGGTGGCGAGGCCAAACAGGTCGAAGGTTACGGAAAGGGTGCGATCATCGGCACCGCCGGAGAGCTGGAGCATGGCGCGCTATGGCACGCACCGGGCGGCTATGCGATGCGCGACGTATTGGGCGGGGCCAAGGCGATTGTGCCGTCCACCAAAAAGGTCGGTGCGGCCGGTACCCGATTGGATGTGCCCGTTACACATGTGGATGCATCCTATGTGCGCAGCCATTTCGATTCCATCGAAGTCGGTCTGAACGACAGCCCGCGCGCTGACGAAATGGCGGTGATATTGGTGATGACCACGGGGGCACGGGTGCATAACCGGGCAGGGGGCCTGGCCGCAAAGGACATCATCGGAGAGGATGGATTGAGATGAGCGCAGAGATCCGCAAGATTGCCGTCTGGGTCGAAGAAACCCACCGTGAAATTGGCCAAACCATTTCGCCGCCCACACGTAAAGCAGTCGCCATCGCTGTGATCCAAAACCCGTTTGCGGGGTCTTATTCACAGGATCTGACCCCGCTTATGGACATCGGAGAGGAACTTGGCGGGCTTTTGGGTGATAAATGCGTTTCCGCGCTTGGCATTACCCCGGCCCAGGCCGAAAGCTACGGCAAGGCGGCGATGGTCGGGGAAGGCGGAGAGCTGGAACACGCCGCCGCCATCTTGCACCCAAAGCTTGGCGCGCCATTGCGCAAGGCCGTCGAAAAAGGGGCCGCACTGGTGCCGTCTTCGAAAAAGATGGGCGGACCGGGGCAGGTGCTTGACGTGCCTTTGGGGCACAAGGACGCCGCCTATGTGCGCAGCCATTTCGACGGGATCGAGGTACGGCTGAACGACGCGCCACGCGCGCGCGAGATACTGGTGGCCGTGGCTGTCACAGATTCCGGGCGCCCCTTGCCCCGTGTCGGCGGGCTGACCCATGAAGACGCCGTAGGCAAGGATGGTCTACGCTAAAGCCTAAAGTTTCTCGAGCAAGGCCAGCAGGCGGTCAACCTCGCGCGGGGTCAGGTTGTTTACGGTCTCGGCAGAGATCTGCTGCGCCGTCACGACGGCCTCGGCGGTCAGGCTGACGCCCGCGTCGGTCAGCGAGATTTCCAGCCGCCGCATGTCGGTTTTGGACGGGGCGCTTTGCACCAGCCCCTTTTTGCGCAAGCGGTCCACGACACCCTTGGTCGTGGCCGCATCCATGCCGACCAGACGCCCCAGATGGTTCTGGCTAATGCAAATTTCATCGCGCAACTTTGCCAATACGGCAAATTGGGTTGGCGTGATATCCGGCATCTGGCGATTGAATATTTCCAGGTGCTTTTGGTTGGCCAAACGCAGCTTGAAACCGATCTGCTCTTCGAGCGTATAGCGCGCCTCGGCGGGCGTCTTTTTCAGCGGTTCAGCCAAGTATCTATCCAGTGCATTCCAGCAGGTGATTAGTTTTTATGCAGTATCTTCCCACGGTTTTAATCTGAGGTCTACATAAGAACAGATGCAAAATATTGTTTGACAGCTAACAATTTTTTAGGCCTTCATAAGAAAGTCGAAAGCTGGGAGAGATGCAATGCCCTTCGTCAGAAACGCTTGGTATGTCGCAGGTTGGTCACGCGACTTTGGCGCAGAAATGGTTGCTTTGACAATGCTTGCCCAAAACCTCGTACTCTATCGCGCCAGTGATGGCCATATCTATGCGCTCGAAGATCGCTGCCCGCACCGGCTTCTTCCCTTGTCCAAGGGAAAGAGGATCGGCGACACGATCCAATGCGGGTATCACGGGATGACCTTTGGCACTGACGGCAGATGCGTGCGCGTGCCCGGGCAGTCCAATTTGCCCAAATCGGCGTATGTGGACAGCTTTCCCGTGCTGGAGCGGCACGGCATTGTTTTTGTCTGGATGGGAGACCCCGACAAGGCAGACCCCGAACTGGCATTCGATATGCCGGAACTGGGCCAGGATGGCTGGCACCTGCATCACGGCGACAAGCTGCACATCCGCGCGAACTACCTCAATGTCGCCGAAAACCTGGTTGATCCGGCCCATGTCAGTTTCGTCCACCCGACGACGCTTGGCAACGCGGCATCCGAAAATGTGCCCGTTCACGTGAAAACCTCGGGCGAGGTGATCGTCGCATGGCGCTGGATCAGAGATGCCGAACCTATCGGTTTTTTCAAGAAGTTCGGTGGCTTTGACGGTAACGTGGACCGCTGGCATTATTACTATCTGCATATGCCTTCGACGGCCGTGATAGATTTCGGATCCGCCGACGCCAAACTTGCGCTTCCCGAAGATCAACGCGACAACGGGGTGCGCATCTTTGCGCTGCATTTCGTCACGCCCGTGACAGAGGATTATACGATCGACCATTGGTTACACCTACGCAACACTGCCTTGGGTGATGAAAGCGCATCAGACCAGATGGATGCCATGTTTCGGGTGGCATTCGCCGAGGACAAGGCGATTTTGGAAGCCGTCCATCAAGAGGAACAGCGCCCGCAAAAGCGCAAGCCGATCAGAATTGCGATCGACAAAGCCCCGAACGTGTACCGCAAACGCATCCGAGACACGATCGAGGCCGAAGCCACCGATGATGTCCTGGACCTCCGCCGACAAGAGGAACTGTATGAGCCTGTCGGCCGCCTCCACATTGGCGTCCGGGTGCGCCTCTGGGCTTATGGCGATGGCGGAGTATACGTTCAGGAGCGTATCCCCCCTGTCCACCAGGGTCACCAGCGCCAGGTCTCTTTTGAAGGCCAGGTACGTGCCTACGTCCGTCAAGGTGTAGGCCGATTTCTCGTCGGTGAGGACCAGAA
>PCCY01000008.1 GCA_002731875.1 Roseobacter sp.
TTTTGCAGAGAAAGACAATGGACAAGATGGCGGCTTAACGCCAAAGATTTAACTCCAAGGACTCCGCCCAAAGCTGGAGGGAACTTGGGGCTCAGGTCAGTATCAGCAAAAGATCTGAAACAACCTCAAAGGAGTGGGCGTCTCCGTCGCTGGTTGCGTGTTCGTTTAGAACAATGGAAGCGTCGCAAGACGATTGCCGCACTGAACGCGCTCGATGACCTTACTCTGAGGGACATCGGCATTCAGCGGTGCCATATCAAGCGCTTCGGGGACAGCCTGACTGGTATCGATTCCCGTATTTCGACACCTACGGGCGTACCCACTGATCGGTCTCGAGGGCAAAGCAGGTTTACGCACACTTCATAGGATTTGATGAGGCAAGAAGGTTGCGTCGTCGCATCGAGATGGCGCAACCAACCGTATAAGTCAGAAAATAAACCTTTGGTATATTTATAACCCAACTTGCTGCGAAGCTTTGGGTGATGGATCTAATGATCGTTCCTCAAAACAATTTGTCCTTCTGTTAGAACGATTCGATCTCTTGAAGCGATAGGGCATTTTTAAGCACTGAAGCGTAACAGCTCCAAAATCCGAAGGATCTCCCACTTGAAAATTCAACACCACCTGAGCCGCCTTTTCTTCCCCGCTGTTGCACTTATACTCAGTATTTTTCTTGCGGTCTATCAATCTGATATACCTTATTTTTCCGCCGTTCACGAGGAATTCACACTATTTCTGACGGCAGCCATCTATATAGCGGCTGCATGGGTGGCGAGCCGCATCGTGGCAATGATCTTGGATCAGGTTGGCAAAACCCGACCATACCCTCGGTTGTTGAAAGACTTGATTTCGGCACTTTTCTTCAGCGTCGCCTTTGCAGCAATTGGCTCACTTTACCTTGGACAGGGCGCACTTGGCGCCGTTGCTGGCTCAACCATCATTCTTGCGCTCTTGGGCTTTGCAATCCGAAACGTCGTGGCCGACACATTGTCTGGAATTGCTTTGGCCGTGGAAGCCCCTTTTCGCATCGGAGACTGGATCGACATTGACACGCTTGCACAGGGAAAAGCGATCGAGATCGGCTGGCGTACGACGCGTCTCCTTACAGTTGATGGCACCTATCTAATCTTGCCAAACAGCCAGATTTCGCGCCAGCGCATCACGAATTATTCGGCACCCAAGAAAGAGTTTCGGGCACAGATCAAAATTACCCTCGACCATCTCCTGTCGATTGGCGAAGCACGCGAAATCATGACCGAAGCCTTGCGAGACGGAAAACTCATCCAGCAGGATCCACAACCCGATATCCGTGTGCGGTCCTATGAAGAAGGTGGCATCAGCTATACCGTGCGATACTGGGTGCCGCGGTTCGAGCGCGTCGTAGATTGCCGTGATGAAGTTTACAGCCTGATCGACGATGCATTGCGCCGCGCCGGAAGTGTCGCACCATATAGAAGGATACAGCTCGTCGGCACAGCTTCTAACCCCGAGCAAGATGTTTCCGCAGTCCCGCTGGCCCAGACCAATTGACCAACTGACTGACCAGCTTCGACAGCGCGAACCCCGAATCGATATCTGGCTGCTGCTGCGGCGGCGCGGTTGTTGGTTTTTGAGTACTGGAGGCAGTCAGTTTCGGGCCGATCATCCAGGCTTCTCGGCTGGCTGAGCCGATACATTCTGCTACGTTCAAGCACCTTGGAGTTCTCGGGACGGCCGGTGTGGGCTACGTGCTTTTTGCTGATCTGTCCGATATGATGACCGGGGCTGGCATCATTACATTGGCTTCGGGCCTTTAGTGGTCCACCGCGAAGGCCACGCAAGTACCAAAACGCACGCGTCCCGCCTTCGCCGGACGGCACGCCAGTCAGAATGAGGTGGCGAACGGCGCCATCGCTTATGATCCGGCGCGCTAATTCTGTTTCAACGCCGGTAAAGTTGCTACCCATATTGCATTGTCCTCACGAAGCGGCCATATGAATTGAATGGTGATTTCAACAACCCATAAGAGGTTCCTGCAATACGCGGGAAGTCTGCTGAACCGCAGGTGACCCCGAGCGGGCAATAGCATTATTGCCAAGCTTGGGGATGAAACGAACAGCCATCGCATACCGTTAAAAGCAATCCATTTCGAACGTGCCGTCAGTTTGTTGGCAAGGTAAGAATGTGCGCAGCTTGAGCCTGTCACTTACGCATGTTTGCATCTTAGCCTCTTGAAGCACGACAATCACTCGTTAGTCGTATTTTTCGGATATCGTTTAGCGTTCTGTTAAGGTGGTGGGTGCCAGCAGCAGTCAAGAAATGGCAGGGGCTGAAGGTGATTGCGTCTCACCCCACCGTGGAAGATCTAACACGGTGAGGTATCTGAATGCATCGATCCAAAGGCGGTTGCGCATTCTATCAACCAACCACCCTGCGTTTACAGGTAAACAACCCACTCGAAGGAGTGTCGTGCCATGATTAAACCCTTCTTCTTGTTCTGGAATGTCGTTCCAACGCGCACGCTGCCCGGAGTGGGTTAATACACACACAGCGTAGCTGCTCCGGGACCTCCAAAAACACGTGAAACTCAAAATGCCGCGGCGACATTCTTGTCGTCCAAGGAGGTTGAAATGATTTATTCCGATCAAAGCGCACTCGTTCTCGACACGAATTCCAACGAAAAAAGAGAGTATGAAATCCTGAAAGCGCATTCTGTTGTCTGTCGGCTTTCAAAGGCCGATAAACGCGCTCTTGCAGAATACCTAGAACACGCAAACCATGTCGGTAAGAGCTTCTACTTGGCATTGTCTCGTCTCATAAGCGGGAAACTGCACTATGCGCCGGACTTGGATGGAACCTCTCCATCACACGCGACTGCGACAGGCGGGTCTCAGATCACGTTCGCAATCGACAAACTCCGAACGCAAAAAGGGCGGCTAGTATATCATGAAGACTACAATCCGAGACACGACGATATTAACATGGCGTCTTTGCTTGGCTCCACCTTGACCGGGATGAAGCCAGGTCAGACCGCACCATTCCTTCAAGCGGACGGGTCTTTCCGGGAAGTGCATCTCATCAGTGTCGATCATTAGTGGAGCAATCCTGATTCAGAAGTAATCTAGGCAATAACACTCAGGTCCGCTTGCTCAGCTTTGCTGCATTTACCCTGTAGGCGGACCTTTTTCCCATAGACGCTCTAGAGGCCACACCCCCCGGAGTTTTTCTTTCGCTCTATAAGTAGGCGTAGTATGGGTTTAGCGCCCATGTATTCAGCATGTCGCGTCTGAGCAGATCCAGAGTAAGGGTTCCAGATCATGTCGATCCTCGTCCATCTTAGTCCCGCCATGGCCGAATTTCGCGCGGGCGAGTCGCTGCGCGCCGGTATCGGTGCGCTGATCGGCATCATGGTCTGTGCCGCAGTGGTCAGCTTTGACAGCTTTTTCCCGTCTGCACCGCTGGTCTTGGTTGCACCACTTGGGGCGACGGCCGTCCTGGTGTTCTGCGTCCCCAACAGTCCACTCGCACAACCCTGGTCTGCTTTCATCGGCAATATCGTTTCAACCCTTGTCGCAATCCTGGCGCTTCAGTTCATACCTGCGCCCTGGAATGCAGGCATCGCTGTCGGCGGAGCAATTCTCGCAATGATGCTGCTACGGGCGCTGCACCCTCCTGGCGGCGCTGTCGCTCTTCTGGCCGCCCTCGATCCCGCGCCGGTGGTTGAGGCCGGTCTGATGTTTGCTTTCGTCCCAATCGGTTTGCTGACCGCATCACTGGTGCTTGCGGGTATTGCCTACAACCGTGTCACGGGTCGGATATACCCGTTCCGCCATGTTGAGCCGATTGAGGAATCGCCCACGCTGCGCCTCGGTCTCAGCACAGAGCAACTTGGAGAGTTGTTGGTTCGGTTCAATCAGGCTACTAACCTCGGCATTGCTGACCTTGGTCGTTTGCTCGCCGCTGCAGAGGAAGAAGCCGCACAGCACCGCTTTGACGGGACAACTTGCGCCGATGTCATGACGCGTGACTTGATTACGATCAAACCGAAAACCTCGGTGACCCGAATTGCCAAACTATTTGAAAATCATTCGATAAAAAGCCTGCCAGTCGTGGATGACGCACAAAGACTGTGTGGAATCGTGCTGCAGGCCGATCTGCTCAAGTTTCTTTCTGCTCGATCCGCGGGACCACGCTGGCCCACTCAGCCCAAGTCCGGGAGGGCACTCGATATCATGCGAGGAGGTGGCAGGGCAGTGGCTCACGACCTGCCAGTCGGCACGTTGTTGACCAGACTGGCGGCCCATGGAAGCGAAGTTATTCCAGTGACGCAGGACCAGCGGTTAGTCGGAATCCTGACGCGGTCCGACATCATCCGCCTTCTTCTGCGCGGCTCCGAAGACCGTCAATTTGACTAAACCTCACATGGAGAACCGCCATGCGCACCACCCTCGACCGGATCCGTCAGGCGCTCAGCTTTGAGGCAATCGGCTTGCTGATCGTAACGCCCCTATTCGCGTGGATCTTCGATCATTCACTGCGCGAGATCGGAAGTTTAGGGCTGATCGGTGCGACCGCCGCAACGATTTGGAACTATGTTTACAATCTTTGCTTTGACCATGCCTTGTTAAGCTGGCGTGGTGATCCACGCAAAACCCCTGCCTTGCGCATTCTTCACGCCGCGCTGTTCGAATTGACGCTCGTTGCTCTGTTATTGCCGGTCTTTGCCTGGTGGCTGGATATCTCGCTGATGGATGCCCTGCTAATGGACCTCGCCTTTGCCGCCTTTTACATGTGCTACACCTTTGTGTTCACATGGGCGTACGATACGTTGTACCCTCCTACACAGCCTTCACAGAGAGCTGCCTGATGGCCGAGGATGAAGAGACCGGTGGATGCGATCCTTGCTTTGCACATCATTTGGTAGGCGGGCATCCGGTCGATCGGGATACTTGGCGCGACGTGGCACGGTTCCGGCGCGCAGAACGCGCCCGGCTTCTCGCCACACGCAAACTGTCGATCAGCGACCGTATAACAGCGACCCGATCACTTATCCTCGCTCTTGGCGATATCGTTCGATTTAATCCCGGCACCTCGCTTGCAGTCTATTGGCCGATCCGGGGAGAGCCGGATCTGCGCGCCTGGATGACCGACGCTGATGCGGCGGGCGTTCGAGTTCTGCTTCCTGTCATGGTGACCAAGGATGCACCACTGGAGTTTCACCGCTGGTCCCCCGGATGCTCGATGTCCCGCGGGCTTTGGAATATACCTGTTCCGGCGGACGGCGCTGCCGCAACCCCAGATATCGTGATCTCCCCGCTGGTGGGAGTCGACACGCATCTGTTCCGGCTGGGCAACGGCGGGGGCTATTATGACCGCACCCTCGCCAGCCTGGAACCAATGCCAAAAGTGATCGGCGTCGGCCTTGCCGGGTGTCAGATAAAGACAATCTATCCGATGCCCTGGGATATTCCGATGGATGCGATCGTGCTTTCCGACGGCACTGTCGCGCATCGTCGCTAGCCTTCAGGTGGCGAAAAACACTACCGTCATTATGACACCAATGCCGATGATGACGCCGCGCAGCAGGTCCATGTGTTTAATGCGGCGCGCATACCGCGCGCCGATATATCCCCCCAGCGTTGTCGCAAGGGCCAGGACCAGCGCCGAATCCCAGGCTATCAATCCCGCCGTGGCATATGTCGCCACCGACACCACCGACAAGAGTGCCGACAGCAGGTTCTTGAGCCCGTTCATCCCATGCAGATTCTCGAACCCGATCAGGCCAAAGACCGCGAGCAGCATGATCCCAAGTCCGCCGTTGAAATAGCCCCCATAGGCCGCAACCAAACCGATCGCTATGGCCGATAGGCCCGACCCGGCTGGTTCGATGTTCCGACTCCGTACGGCGCGAACCAGCCCGGGCCCCAGGGCAAACAGCGCTGTTGCGCTTAGCAATAGCCACGGCACGATTCCGACAAATGCGTCGCCCGGTGTGATTAGCAGCAGGCCAGCGCCTATCAGCCCACCCAAGGCGGTTACGCAAAGGATCGAGCGCAACCGCAGCGCCCCTTCCGCCCGCAGATCGTGACGGTAGGCCCAGGCGCTGGCAACATAGCCCGGCAGCGCGGTCAGCGTCGCCGTCGCGTTCGACATGACCGGCGGAACCCCGACCCACATCAGCGCAGGAAAACTAATAAGCGTGCCGCCACCGGCAAGGGCATTGATGCTGCCGGCCAGCAAACCGGCTAAAACGAGGATGACGAACGAAAACATGGCAGCTCTTCTGTTGGATATCCATCTCCTTTGCCCTATCGTTATAATGGTCTGCAAATTGGTCTGAATCGAGACGTCATGCGCACAGTAAAGACCGAAGCCCTCCAGCAACTCCGCAACCTGATCGAAACCGAAGCCCCTGCCACCGGGGATCGTCTGCCGTCCGAACGACAGTTGACGGCACTCATCGGCTGCAGCCGTGAAACTCTGCGCACTGCCCTTGCCGTTCTAGAGGCTGAGGGCATGATCTGGCGTCATGTCGGGCAGGGCACTTTTCGTGGGCAGCGTCCGCCCGGCCAGCCAGTGCGCGACACGATTCTGTTGGAGGCGACAACGCCGTTAGATCTGATGGATGCCCGCCGCCTGCTGGAACCTCACGTGGCGGCGGCGGCGGCTGCTCGACGGACGGATGAGGATGTTGTCCTACTCTATCAACGTGTTGCACAAGGCCAAAAAGCCCGGGATCGCGCCGCCTGCGAACGCGCCGACGATGCCTTTCACCAGACCATTGCTCAGGTAACGCGCAATCCTGTGCTGATCGCTCTGCTCAGACACTTTTCCAATGCCCGTTGCCGTGCCGTCTGGCAGCGCGAATGGGACCGCACCTACCGCCGTGTCGGCGTGACCGAGTTCACCCAAGTCCATTCAGGGCATCACCGCACCATCGTGGACGCCATCGCCGCGGGTGACGGCGCAGCCGCACAGCGTGGGATGGAACTCCATCTGGATGCTGTCAGCGCAGCGATGAGTGCAGACGGAAATTGAGAGAGATTTTACGGTCAGCCGACCGCCGACGCCGTTCCGCAATGCAGGCTTAGCCTGAGGTTTCATCGATCCGGGGCAGGAACCACGCAAGCACCCCCGCCAGTGGTAAGAACGCGCACATCCGGTAGACCGCCTCGACCCCGTAGCTGTCCGCCAAGACGCCAAGGAACGCTGCCGCCACTCCGCCCAGGCCAAAGTTCAACCCATAAAACAGCCCTCCGATCAGGCCGATGCGGTCGGGCAGCAGATCCATCGCGTAGATTAGGATCGACGCAAAGGCGCTGGCCATGATCAGATTGATCAAGATTGTCAGCACGCCGGTCCAGAACAGGTCGACATAGGGCAGCATCAGCGTCAGCGGCAGCGGACCCAGAACTGAGAACCAGATGATCCTATAGCGCCCGATCCGGTCGCCGACGACTCCGCCGACCAGCACGCCGACGGCGGCTGCCATGAGAAAAACGAACAGCATCAATTGTGACGCCTGTATCGATAAGTCGAAGCGCTCGATCAGATAGAAGGTATAAAACGACCGGAAACTTTCGCTGTAGGCATTCTTGGTGAACATCAGCAGGGTCAGCACGACAAGTCCGATGCCGATGGTCATCGGCGCATGGCTGACTGCGATATGTCCCGCCTTGCTGCGCGCCGCGCGCAGGGCCGCGAATTCGGCGCTGATCTGGCGCTGCTTGCTGCCGATCCAAGTCAGCAGCATCATTGCCACGAGCGCAATCACGGCAAACCATGCCAGACTTGGCTGGCCCCAGGGCACCACAATGAGTGCGGCGAACACCGGCCCGAGCGCTCCCCCCGCCTGCCCGCCGACCTGAAACATCCCCTGTGCCAACCCCTGCCGTCCGCCAGCGGCATAGCGCGCCATGCGGGTCGCTTCGGGGTGGAAGATCGACGAGCCGATTCCGATTAACGCCACCGAAAGCAGAATCATCGCGTAGCTCGGCGCAAAAGCCAGGCAAACCAACCCGGACAGTGTAAACATCATGCCCACAACGGGTGAATACGGGGCGGGATACTTGTCGGTCACCATGCCGATCACCGGTTGCAGCATCGCTCCGGCGATCTGGAACGTCAGGGTGATCATGCCGATCTGGACGAAATCCAGCGCATAGGCCTCTTTCAGGATCGGATAGGCTGCCGGGATCAGCGATTGCATCAGATCGTTCAGAAGATGCGTCACGCCCAGAACTGCAAGCACGGTGATATGGGTTCCGGAGCGGGTAGCGGTTGTCATGTCGGCTGTCCTGTTGAATTTACTGTCTCGGCGGGCAGCGGAGTGAATTACGCATACACAACCGATCATCGCAAGAGAGCTGAGAGCCTGATTTTTTGCCTCGCATCGTTCATACGGACGAAATATACTGGAGAAAGGCGGCGGTGCTTATACTGTCAACAAATGGAAGGCCGTCAGTGCCATATCCCGTCATACCTGCAACAACGATGCAAGCGCGCTCCGCGAGCGGATGACATCAGCGAGTGTGTAGTGATCGAGTGTTGAGAAAAAAGCTTCCTGCGCCTCAGCCAGCGGATCGCGTAGACCACAGGCTGGCAGGATGAGGCAGGACCTGTTGGCCCCGAAGCATTCCACCACCGGATCATCGCGCTTCATGGCCCGAATGACGGCGCCGACACTGATCTGATCTGCTGGACGTGCGAGGATCAGTCCGCCGTTACGCCCTCTTTCCGACGCGACGAACCCTTCGCGGGCAAGTTGCGTGGCGACCTTCGACAGATGGTGGTCCGACAGGCCGAACAGAGCAGCGATCTCAGAGGTTGGCACACGCTCTGGCGCGCGCACCGCCAAGGTCATCAAGACGCGCAGGGCGTAGTCAGTGAATTTGTCCAACTGCATTCCAAATAATTAGCATTTACAATACGTATTTAAAAGTGCTATAAATTGCGCATCAATAATACCGATTAAGGATCAAGATGATGACACTTTCCGAAGCATTTCTCTGGCCGGGAACAAAGGTCTGCGAACGCTTGGGCGTGGACCCTGAAGGTGAAGCAGGTCTCATCCGCTGGATGGTCAACACCCTCGTCTACCTGGTACTCAGCCTGATCGTTGTATGGATCTTCGTGGTGTGACCATGCCACCGCGCATCCCCGTCTCCGAGACACAGATTGACCGTGTAGTGTCGCAGTTCTATCAGCGTGTCCGGTCACATCCGGTTCTCGGGCCTGTCTTTGCAGGACACGTTGCGGACTGGCCTGTTCACGAAGAAAAGATCGGGCGATTTTGGCGCAATGCGCTTTTGCTGCAACGCTGCTATGATGGCAATCCGATGCAGGTCCACCGCGCCGCTGGCGACGTCAAGGCGCAACACTTCCCCGTCTGGCTCTCTATATTCGACGCCGTCTTGGCTGAAGAACTGCCGCAGCCCTTGGCGCAGGCATGGTCCGAGCTTGCGTACCGGATCGGGCGGGGGTTGAGCTTCGGTCTACCGCAGAGCGGAGAAACCAGCTCTGTGCCCTATTTGGGCGGAGTTTAGAAATAGCACATTTTTTGAGTGTGTCGGCATCAACTGATAGCGATTTGGCATCGTCACGTCGGTAGGATGTCCGGCGGACTAGTATAAAAATCGACCCGCATCCGCATGGGTCCAAGCGGTTCAACGGAATGCGGCTGGTCAGGATGTATCAGACCTGGATGCTCCGGATCAAGGATCGCCTCTGACCCGGGTTCTAGCACCCGGTATCGCAGGCGTCCTTCCAATACCTGAATGACACCCCAAATGCCCTCCTTGGTGCGATGCTCTTTGCGCAGCCCCGCAGGCAGCGTCACCTCGTCGAACACAGGCGTGCTCTTGTAAGGCTGCGTCGGGACGGTCGCGGTCCGGAAGTGATCGGCGCGGTGTACCAAATCCGTCATATGATGGGACGCCTGAACTGTCAGGGGGTGCTGTGTAGCGCCGACCCGCGGCGCAATGTAGCCCCCCATATCGAGTGCGAGTTGCCGCTGTAGATCGGAGCCTTCAGCCAGAACGGCAATCATCAGGTTCTCGAGCGCGATCACCCGCATGCGCAGATGAACAAGTTCGGCATTGGTCAGGTCAGGAACCTCCCCGCTCGTCTCGGACGCCGCCTGCGTCGTAGCACCGCCTTCATTTTCCCATCGCGACAACACCCGTTGGCGCAGTTCGGTTGTCTCAAAGGTCAGGTCAGGGTCGGACATCAAGGTCTCCACTTCGCCGTGCTTAAAAGGGTTTGGATGAGCATCAGCGGTAGCCAATACCTTTCACGAAATCGATCATCTGCGCTTCCTCATATTCGGCGTCGCCCAACAGGGCGCGGAGAATGATCTGGGCGGTCAGCACGCCGATCGGCCGATTATCCGCATCCACCACAGGGATGTTCTTCAGATGTCGCTGCTTCATCAATTCGGACACGGTTTTCAGTCGATCTGCGCCCCGGCACAATGCGACATCGCGTGTCATCACAGTCGAGACGGGGCACATGCAGGTCGCACCCTGGCAGGTGCTGATCTGTCTCACGACATCCGTTTTCGTGACAACACCGCGCAAGATACGGTCAGCGTCGCACACGACCACAAGGTCGGTCTGAGCGCTCAAAAGCTTGGCCACTTCGATAAGTCTGGCGTCATCACGGATGGTAACGAGCCTCTCAGATCCCGTCTGCAACAGTCCCTCGATCAGCATGTCTCTGTCTCCCAATGACCAGGCGCGATGTCATCGCAACGGAATGCCGGAGTGCTTCGGTGTGCCACTTTCATGCCGGGCGAATAAACATGCGTTCGGCGTCCTCGTCGGGAGCGATGTTCCCGCGGATGGCACGATACGCGTGCCACGTGGCGTGTCCCAAAAGCGGAAAGATCAGGATCAAACCAAAAAGTCCCGTCAGCATTGAAAGGAGGAACAGCCCGAGGACAATGGCCCCCCACGCCAGCATAACGGGCAGGTTGTTCCACACCATCGCCATACTGATCCCCAAGGCGGACATGGCATCGGTCCGCTCGGTGAGCAACATCGGTACCGCAAAGACGCTAATGGCAAAGGAGAATGCTGCAAAGAGCGCGCCGACCGCGCTGCCCACGAACAGGACAGCCCAGCCGGTTGGTGTCAGGAACAGCATCGGCACGATCTGATCTGTTCCGGGAAACGGCACGATGCCGAAGAACAACGCCCAGATCAGAACGGCTGCGCGCATCCAGAGCATAAACAGACCCAGCAGCAGGACGCCCATGAACAGGGCCTGATAGCCTGACCGTGGTTTGACGAAGATCATTGCGATGTAGCTGATCGGCGTATCCGTCTCGAGCCGGCGGCTTTTTTCATATAGACCATTCGCGATCAACGGACCGATGACCATAAACCCGGCAAGAGCGGGGAGTAGGACATAGCCGTAGTCAAAACGAAACAACGCCCACACGATCAGGGCTGAAACGACAAAAATCCCGAAGCCGTATAGCAGACTTGGTAAAGGGTTACGCCACAAGTCGGACCACCCGGCCCGTAGCCAGTCAAACGCGGTGTGCCACGGCAATTCCCGCGCACGCTGGTTTTCCCGTGGCAGCGGTGGCACGATTTTAGGGATTCCGTCATCGGCATGTGGATTGTCTGGCGGCGGCGGGGCGTCATTGTCTTGGGTGTGATCGCTCAACATGATGGTTTCGCCGCTCTATAGACCACGACGCCTTCCTTTGGGGGTTGCAGAACACATTCGGGGCTCGACGCGAAAGACACCGCGATCAGATGCGCGTTGGCCCCGATGAACAGGAGGATCACGGCAGTGACCGTCGCGATTGCAAACAGGCGCGGGCCCGTCCAGAAGCGCTCTTGAGTGCCCGGGAGCGGACGGCTGATCTCCGTCATTGCAAAGCCTCCTGACCAAGATGTTGAAGGTAGACGGTGATAATCTTGCGCTCCGTCTGGGACAGCCGACCCTCCCAAGCGGGCATCCAGCCTTGTCGGCCTCCCCAGATGCTTGCGAACATTGCATCATCGTCGCCACCATAGATCCAGAACGCGTCGGTCAAATTTGGCGCGCCGAGATCCGTATTGCCGTGGCCATTTTCACCATGACAGGCCACGCAGTTATTGGCGAATATTTCTCCCCCCGTGGCGATCCGGTCTGCGGGGGCCGCCGTACCGGATAGCGACTGGACGTAGTCGACGACAAGCCGGATATCGTCGCGCGGCAAGATACCGTCCCGACCAAAGGCCGACATCTGAGCAAACCGTGTATCGGGGTGGTTCGAATTGATGCCGACGCGGAGCGTCTCCATGATCGTGTCGGTGTCACCCCCCCAGAGCCAGGCCGTGTCGATGAGGCTGGGAAACCCAGGACCACCCGCCGCATCGGTTCCATGACAACCAGCGCAGTTATCACCGAAAATTTGATGAGCGGTCCCCGTCACCCTGGCCATCAATTCAGGGTCCTTCAGGATGTCATCTGCGGGCAGGGTCGCGATGCGGTCAGCCCAGTCGGCACGGGCGATATTCGCAACCACGATGTCCTGCTTGACCACCTCGCGCTGATCGAAACCAAGAAGACCTTTTGTATAGGTCGTGACCAGCGGCCACGTCGGGAGCAGGATCCACATGATCAAGGCCCAAAGGTGGGTGACGATGATGAAAAACCACACGATGCGGGGCACACGGGTGTTCAACTCCGTGATGCCGTTCCATTCATGCCCGGTCGTCTGGTGCCCTGTGAGGGGATCGCGATCCTTTACCGACATGTCTTGTCCTCCCGCTTGCCCGATGTCGGCTGTGCGGGTCCGTCCTCGTCATCGAGAATACTGTTGGCAGCCTTGTCAAAACGTCCGCCAAGCGAGGGCCAGAAGGCATAAGCCGTAATCCCGACCGACAGGCCCAGCAGCCAGAACAAGCCAAACGACTTGGACAGCAAGACATACCATTCATGGGTTCTATCCATCGTCTATTCCTCCGCCATCGGCTGGGTGTTCTGCGCCACATCGGTCAGATTGCCGAGGATCTGAAGATACGCGACCAGCGCGTCCATCTCCGTCAGGCGACCGCTTTGCCCGTCAAAGACCCGCACGGCGGTCGCCTCACCATACCGGTCCAGCACGCCGCTCGCGCGGTCACCATCGGGCTGCGCCTGTCCCAGGGCATCGTTGGCCGCATTGGCGATCATGTCATCGGTGTACGGCACACCCACCATACGCAGCGCATCGAGTCTGCCCGGCAGATCGTCTGTGCGCAGCGGAGCCTCCAACAGGAAAGCGTATTGCGGCATCACGGATTGCGGCACCAAATCGCGCGGGTTGATCAGGTGACGCACCTGCCAATCATCAGAATACTTGTCTCCAACCCGCGCGAGGTCCGGTCCCGTGCGCTTTGAACCCCACAGCATAGGGTGGTCGTATTTCGATTCCACGGCCAGCGAATAGGGACCGTAGCGTTCTACCTCGTCGCGCAGCGTGCGGATCATTTGCGAATGGCAGGCATAGCAACCCTCGCGGATGTAGATGTCCCGCCCGGCCTGCTCCAGCGGCGTGTAGACCCGCATGTCCGCTACATCCTCGACTGTGTCGTCGATGGTGAACAAGGGTGCGATTTCAACAAAGCCACCGACGCCGGCTGCGAGGATGATGCCTGCGGTCAGCGCCATCGAATGCCGTTCCATTTTGTAATGGGTCTTGGCCTGAAACTCGAAAACACGCGCGAAGGGCTTGAGAAGGGTTTTCAACATGAGCTTACTCCGCCGCCGGCACTGCCGGCTCCATTGCTTCCGAGGTGGTCGGGTAGTCAATTGCCGAAGCGTGATGTGGCACGCGCCGGATCGTCATGACGACATTCCAGAAGCAGATGCAGGCACCAGCAAAGAACAGCAGCCCGCCAAAGGCTCGCGCGATATAGTAGGGATGCATCGCAATCAGCGTATCGACGAAGGAAAAGCGCAGTGTGCCGCTCTCCGTATATGTCCGCCACATCAGGCCTTGCGTGATGCCACTGTTCCACATCGCGAAGACGTAGATGACCGTCCCCGACAGGGCCAACCAGAAGTGCCACTCCACCGCTTTCCAGGAATACATCGCCTCACGCCGCCAGAGCACGGGCGTCAGCGCGTAGATTGACCCGAACGTGATCATGGCGACCCATCCCATGGCCCCGGAGTGGACATGACCGACAGTCCAGTCGGTATAGTGCGACAAGGCGTTGACCGGGCGGATCGCCATGAACGACCCCTCGAACGTCGACAACCCGTAAAACACGGCCGCCACCATCATGAAGCGCAATGTGGCGTCATCGCGGACCTTGTGCCACGCCCCGTTGAGAGTCATCAGCGCATTGCCCGCCGAAGCCCAGCTGGGTACTAGCAGCATGACCGAAAACGTGACACCCAACGTTTGTACCCATTGCGGCAATGCGGTGTAATGAAGGTGGTGCGATCCGACCCAGATATAAAAGAACACGATGCCCCAGAACGACAGGATCGACAGGCGGTAGGAATAGATTGGCCGTCCTGCTCGTTTTGGCAGAAAATAATAAAGCATACCAAGAAAGCCGGTCGTCAGAAAGAAAGCGACCGCGTTGTGGCCATACCACCATTGCACCATCGCATCCTGAACCCCCGCAAAGGCCGAATAGCTCTTGGCACCAGTGAAGGACGCCGGCACCGCCAGATTGTTGACGATGTGCAAGATTGCTACGACGAGGATGAAGGAAAGATAATACCAGTTGGCCACGTAGATATGCGGCTCATTCCGGCGGGCGAGTGTGCGGATATAAAGCACGAAATAGACCACCCAGACGATTACCAGCCAGAGGTCGGCATACCATTCCGGTTCTGCGTACTCCTTGGATTGTGTGATCCCGATCAGATAGCCGCTGGCGGCGACAACGCAGAACAGGTTAAACCCCAAAAGCACGAACCAGGGTGAGACCTGGTCCGGCATCCGTGCACGGCTGGTGCGCTGCATGATGTGATAGGAGGTGGCAATCAGGGCATTGCCGCCGAACCCGAAGATCACGCCGGACGTATGCACCGGACGTATGCGGCCAAAGCTGGACCAGGCCGCATCGAACCGCAAATCCGGCCAGGCCAGCTGCGACGCCACCCAGACACCCATACCCATCGCGACAACCGCCCAGAACAGTGCGAGCAGGATCCCGACCTTCGTGGGGTCGTCGTAATAGGATATGCTGCGGTCCTCGACAGGCTCTGCATCGTAAAGCTTGTCAGCCACGATAAAGAACAGCACGCCGCAGAACAGCAGGACGATCCAGCCGTGTGCGCCCATCGGATCATTACGCCCCAAAACAGCCATCGTCAGGCCGATCAGCACGCCCGCGCCGGTGATGAGCATGGCCCTCGCGCGTTCGGGACTGGTGAGGTTGGACATCATGGCGCGGTCTCCTTGGTCGTGTTGGACAGGCGTGCAGATGCAGCCGGAAGCGGGCGGTCTTCGTCGAAGAGGATCCGTTCGGCATCCCCTGACAGGTCGTCGTATTGGTTGCTGCGGAGCGACCAGAAGAAGACGCACAACCCAACGGCCCCCATGCCCAGGGTAATCGGGATAAGGAAAGCGAGAATGGTCATGCGAGCACCTCTGATCGCTTATGGCGGAGCGCTTGCGTTTCGCGCGGCTTTTCGGGTGGATTCAGGCGGAGTGCATTGCCGATCACAAGAATCGACGAGGCCGACATCGCGAGTGCCGCGATAAGTGGGGTGACCAGACCAGCCATAGCTAGCGGGATCGCGATGCAATTGTAGGCGATCGCCAGGCCGAAGTTCTGCCTCACAATCCGCGCGGTGGCGCGCGCCATGCGCCAAGCTGCCGGTACGGCCTCAAGTCCATCACGCAGAAAGATGAAATCCGCGGCCGTCCGGCCTGCGTCCGATGCACTGGAGGGTGCCATGGACACGTGCGCCGCCGCCAGCGCCGCCGCATCGTTCAATCCGTCCCCAACCATCAGGGCACGGTAGCCATCGTCGCGCAGGGCATTGAGCGCTGCGATCTTGTCGGCTGGTGTTTCGCCCGACCTCACGTCGGCGATGTCCAGTTGGTTCGCGATTCTGTTTGCCCGCGCCTCGATGTCACCGGAGAGCATGGCAACCGGAATGCCTGCTGCGGCAAATGACTTGACCGCATCGAACGCTCCTGGGCGCAGTGTCTCTAACAGGTCGAACGCCATCGCAGGTCCATCCGCAAAGGCGAAGACAGGGCTCGCGCGATCTTTGGCTTGCATACTGATGTCCGCGACCCAGTCCGCACGGCCCAGCCTCACGGCACGTCCGCCAACGCAACCTGCGACGCCAAACCCCGGCACTTCGGTTGCATCGTCCAGCTGGCAGGGCAGTTCAGCGATACTTATCGCGATCGCACGGGCGGCAGGATGAAACGACTTCAGAGCCAAAGCTTTGGCCGCGGCGCGGAGTGCCGGATCATTGGGGCCGAGACCAACCGCCGCTGTGCCCATGGTCAGCGTACCGGTCTTGTCGAAAACCACGCGGTCGATTTCCGCCAGCCGCTCAAGCGCAGATCCATCTTTCATCAGGATGCCCATGCGCATCAGGCGCCCGGAGGCCACCACATGCGCCACAGGCACAGCCAGACCCAGCGCACAGGGGCAGGTGATGATCAGAACGCTGATCGCAACAAAAGCCGACGTGTGCCAGTCACCTGTGGCAAGAACCCATCCGACGAATGTCGCCAGTGCCAGCAGATGCACGACAGGCGCATACAGCCGCGCGGCGCGGTCGGCGATGCGCACGTAGGTGCCGCGACCGGTCTCGGCCTCTGACTGCATGCGCATCATCTGCGCGAGGAATGACTCGTCTGCGGACCGCAGGACTTCCGCCTCAACGGCACCGGTCAGGTTCAGCGTTCCGGCCTCCAGCGTGTCACCAAAGCCAGCGGGCACCGGAATTGCTTCGCCCGTTACAAGGGAACGGTCGAGATCGGTGGAGCCTGAGATGACGCTCACATCGACCGGCACACGCTCATCCGGGCCAATCGCTATAATCGCGCCGGGGGCAATGGCGCTCAGCGGCACATAGGTCAGCACCCCATCGGGCTGACGCAGCATAGCGCCACGCGGCGACAACCGCGCCAGGCCGGATACCGCACTGCGCGCCCGCTCCCGCATCAGGTGATCAAGGTATCGGCCCGACAAAAGAAAGAAGAGCAAGGTCACCGCTGCGTCGAAAAACGCCTGCTCCCCGCCGCGCATCGTCTCGGCCAGGCTCAACGCCAATGCCAACACGACAGCTACAGCGATCGGCACATCCATGTTGAGCCGCCTCACCCGCAGTGCCTGAAATGCTGACTGGAAGAACGGCTGACCGGCATAGGCCACAACAGGGATCGCGATTAGTGCAGAGATCAGGTGAAACGTGTCTCGCGTCTCACCAGCAGCACCCGACCAGACTGCGACTGACAATATCATAATGTTCATCGCCCCGAACCCGGCCACGGCGATCGCGCGTAATAAGCCGCGGCCGACGTTGTCAGTATCGTTTTCATGCGATTGGTCTTGATCCGCAGAAGTTGCAGGGTATCCAAGCAGGCCAAGCGCAGAAATGACGGAAGTGGGATCTGCGTCTGCGTTGACGAAGGTCACAACCACCTGTTTCAATGTCAGGTTCACCCTGGCAGATACGACATCCGTCCGTGTACTCAGGGTGCGCTCGATCGTGGCGACGCACCCCCCGCATCGCAGATCCGGAACAGACAGCACGCACTGCCCCCGGCCGTCAGACAGTATTCGCACAGTGCTACGGGCCTCAGCCTTCCTCCACGCAGTCGAAGACGATTGGTAATCCTCGTCACTGCTTGTTTTTTGGATGTTTTCCGACACCTGACACCCCGTCACTTCCTAAATACTCATTATCTAAACCCAAGTTTTACACGAAAGGTCATGGCATCGGTTGATATAGATCAATGTTTTCAATGATTGTTGCAGTAGGCTACCAGTTCGTCCGACACCGCCCGGACTAGCATAGGAGTAACAACCATGCGTGTGCCCATTAATGAAATCAGCAATATGGGAGCCGCGCGTTTTGAAACGTGTCTGGCGCAACAGATCGATCTCTGCTGCGCACTCGAAACATTGGCCGATGCGTTGCCATCACGTATTGATACAAGGGCCGCTACGCTGTTGGCGGAAACACTTCAGGAGACTTTGCACCACTGCCACCAGATGGAAGAGACCTTCATCTTCCCGGCCCTTTTGTCTGCACGCCCGGACATGCTGTCGACCATTACACGATTACGGGCCGAACACGTTGAAGATGAGGAACAGGCCTGCGAGGTAAAGGATGCAATCATGGCTTTCGTCATTTTACAAAAGCGCAAGGATGTCGAAGAGTTCGGTTACCTGCTGCGCGGCCTTTTCGTAGCGCTGCGACGGCACGTGGCTTTCGATCGGGACTATATGTTGCCGCTGTACCGCCGCACGGACGCGGTCTCAAAAATCATAATCCTGCCGCAGCCTCCAGCAACTTGAAATCATTTATAGTCACCAGCCGGTTATTCTGGATTGTCAGAACCCCTGCCTTGCGCAATTGCGTCAGATGTCGGCTGACCGTTTCGACCGTCAGTCCCAGAAAATCTGCAATGTCCGATCGCTTAAGCGGGATTTCCAGATGGTCAGAATAGCCTTCCACCAGAGGATCAACATGCCGGGACAGGAGTAACAGGAATGTTGCGACCTTCTCTGCCGCTGACCTTTGACCAAGGGTCATCATCCACTCACGCGCATCGTCCAGCTCGCGCAAGGCTTGTTCATGCAGGCGATGCTCCAGACCCGGCGATTGACGCACCATCTCTTCCAGGGCGCTGCGAGGGAAAGTACAAATGCGCACGGTACTTGCCGCCTCGGCGCTGACGTCGCTACTGGTTGCAAAAGGGCGTCCCACGAAATCGGGAGCGAATTGAAGCCCGACAATCTGCTGACGTCCGTCTGCCATCAGCTTGCTCAGCTTAACGATCCCGCTGAGAATATTCGCGTATCCGTCGGTCGGAACACCTGCCGCAACAAGTTCGGTTCCGGCCTCGACCTCCTGCCGTCCCGTCTGGCGTCCGAGCTGCTGCAACTGTTTGGGATCGAGTGCGCCGCAAATGCCCCTGTGGCGCGCTTCGCAGGCCTGACAGAGCACCGGTATATCGGAATTGTGTATGTCGAGTCGCATGGCAACGTCCTCTCATAGCCCCGACACTCAACCTTTACGCAAAAAGAAAAATTTGCAGCCGTTGTCTGTAGGCGCGCCTTTGCGAAGGCCCAAGTGTCCGCTTCATGTGTCTATAGGAAAGAACGAGCTATCACTAATGGTTTTCATCCCTAGTCCTCCGGCCTTGATTCGCGGCACAGGGCAAACGCCGCGGGCTACGCGGCTTCAGTACGAGGCCATTTCACGAATTTTTCAAATGCCTGATCTAGATCAACGTGGCTTTGCATCGATTGCCTATCGTTATGTTGAAAGTCAAACTTGGAAGGAATTCGAAATGCTCAAACATCTTGTTCTTAGTCTCGCAACAGGTGCGTTGCTTGCCGGGAGTGCTGTAGCCGAATCCTACGAAGTGCAGATGCTCAATCAGAGCGGCACGGACACGATGGTATTCGAACCCGCCTTCTTGCGGATTGCCCCTGGTGACACGGTCAAATTCATCGCAACCGACAAAGGGCATAACGGCGAAATTATCGACGGTATGATCCCCGACGGAGCCGAGACCTTCAAGGGGAAAATCAACGAGGAAATCGAGGTCCAGTTGGATGTTGAAGGCATATATGCCGTCAAATGCCTGCCTCATTTCGCGATGGGCATGGTGATGACGATTGCTGTCGGCGCGGTTGAAACCCCACCCGAGGGATACCTCGAAGAACGTCTGCCACCCCGTGCAAAAGAGCGGCTCACGGCGCAACTTGAAGGTCTCTGAGCCTATTCACGGGAGTGTGCAAGCGATGCACCCGTGCGTCCCCAACCTGAATCAAAGGAACACAAAATGTTATATGACACGAAAGCAGGTACGCTAAACACGAGCCGCCGTAACGTTTTGCGCGGGACTGCATTGGCTGGTGCCGCAGCAATAACCGGCACCTTTGCCGCGGCCGCTCCGATGCGCCGACCGTTATCGACGCCAACTTTACGCATACCGGACAATGCTTTGGTACAGGCGCAGGCGCAGCAAATGGCCGAAGCGGAACCCGTCGATCTGTCGGGTTACGAGCGCGTACAACAACGTCTCGTGCGGCCACCCTATGCTCCCGACCACGATCAGGTTGCAACGGGTGAGCCGAAAATTGTTGAGATCGAGTTGACGGTCGACGAACGTCTCATGGTGGTCGATGAAGATACCGGCGCGTCAATCTGGGCGATGACCTACAACGGCTCGGTCCCCGGCCCGTTAATCATCGTGCATCAGGGAGACTACGTCGAGCTGACGCTCAAGAGCCATACGCGTAACGTTCTGGAACATAACATCGACTTTCACGCCTCGACCGGCGCGTTGGGCGGCGGTGCGCTGACTCATATCTACCCTGGTGAAGAGACCGTATTGCGCTGGAAGGCAACGAAAGCCGGATGCTTTACCTACCACTGCGCCCCAGGTGGCGCGATGATCCCCTACCACGTCTGCCACGGCATGAACGGTGCTGTCATGGTGTTGCCGCGTGACGGTCTGAAAGACCGTGATGGCAACGCTCTGCCTTACGACAAGATCGCATACATCGGTGAGCAGGACTATTACTTGCCAACAGATGAAAATGGGACCTATCGGACGTACCAAAATGCCGGTGACGATTATGCAGATTCACTTGCCGCCATGCGCACCCTCACGCCCACTCACGTGGTCTTCAATGGGGCTGTGGACGCACTCACAGGCAATCGAGCCATTACCGTAGAGGTTGGTCAGACCATCCTGATGATCCACAATCAGTGCAATCGCGACAGCCGTCCGCACCTCATCGGTGGACACGGCGCGTTCGTCTGGGAAAGTTCCTTCACCGACCCGCCACTTACCGGCATGGAAACATGGTTCGTCCGTGGCGGCAGTGCCGTTGCAGCCATGTATACGTTTGAGCAGCCAGGCGTTTACGCCTACGTGAATCACAACCTCATCGAAGCTGCGCTTTTAGGTGCAACGGCGCATTTCAGCGTTAGCGGCCTATGGAATAATGCGCTAATGGAGCAAGTCGTCGCCCCCCGAACAATTGAGACCTAGGCCGTAAGTCTCCACATGCGGAACCGTCCCTGCCCAGTCACCTCGCTGATCAGGCTGCGCCCTTCCATCAAAGTAAGGTTGCGCTGAACTGCCGCACGACTAGCACCCGTTAGGGCCTCAGCCATCGGGGCGGAGACTAGGGGCCATTCGGTCAAGACAGTGCGCAGGGCTGTTGGGGTGCGACCCGACAGCGAGGCCATGACAATTGTGGCCCGCGTCGACCATGATTCGATATCGTCGAGATGCCGCATCGCAGTCAGGGTGGCGGCCTCCATCCCGTCGAGCCATCGGACCAAGCGATCGGCCGGAGTACCGCTAGCGCGCAGCCCCCCTGCCCCGCCCATTGCCAATGGCGCGAACACTGAGTTATTCACTTCGCTCGCGGCGATCCGCCCTGCGGTGACCGCCGCTTCCACCCGGTCGCCTTGATACCCTAGGCCCGCAAGGCTCCAGAGGTGGAAACCCATGCAGGCGCGCGTGAGCGGGTGCAGGTCGGCGGCTTGCCCCATCAGGTCAAGCCAACCGCCCGCGCGATCCGCGAAGGGCTCGGCGTCATCTGCCATGTTTTCAGGGTCACGGCGATCGAGAAAAGCGGACAAATCTACCTCTGGGCCGGGACCGCCTGTCAGACGACGCACTGCCCATCCGACACGCGCGAGCGCCGCAGTGTCGTCCTGCACGCCAGACAAGCGCATGGATATCCAGAGTGCCAGCCGATCCGGGCCGATTCGGTCGCCCACAAACCAGCTGAGGTCTGCCGCCTCGATCAGCGCCAGTCTGTGCCGCCATCCTTCCGGGCCGCGCTTCAGCCGGTCGTCCAGCGCGCCGACGCGACCGGCCACACGGGCAAGACGCGCGGCATGACCCGCCTCTGCCTTCCGCCAATTGTCGAGGACTGCGGTTTCACGCGGCTCTGCCCTTGGCCCAGGCAGCAGATAATCTGGCTCCACTTCCATCGGACCGGGCAGGAACCACAGATCGTCCTCAGACGTCTCTTCAAGCCCCTCCGCATCCACTAGAGGATCGTCGAAACTATCATACTGCGTAAATACTTGAGGCTTCATATGTGCAAAATACGGTACTTTTGCATGTTACCCAAGTGTTTTGTCAGGGTGCGCCTGCACACCTTATATAGCACGCGCGCGCGGTGGTCTGCGAGATCTCTCTGATCGCGCTCAGCGTATGAAAACTAAGGGGTTTTTGATGAGCAGTACCACAAAGAGCACCATTGCATCTGTTTACAAACGGTCGTTTAGTAGCGATACATAAAACTGCAAAAAGACTGTTTTGATGCCATTGATAGGCTACGCGCGCGTTTCAACCGAGGATCAGACCACCCTGCCCCAGTCGCAGGCCCTGAAATCTGCGGGCTGCGCCGAGATCCATGAAGAACAAGCCTCGGGCGGCAATCGTGCGCGGCCGGTGCTTGCGCGGGTGTTGGAGCGCATCGGCAAGGGCGACACGCTGGTCGTCGTTCGGATCGACCGACTGGCGCGGTCGCTGTCGCATCTGCTGGAGGTGATCGAGCGGCTGGAGGCCAAGGGTGCGTTCTTTCGTTCCATTCAGGACCCGATCGACACCGGATCCCCGCAAGGCAAGTTCACGCTGCAGGTCCTGGGCGCTGCGGCCGAGTTCGAGCGCGCCCTGATCCGGGAACGCACCAAGGCCGGCCTCGCCAGCGCGCGCACAAAGGGCCGCGTGGGCGGGAACCCTGGGCTGCGTGCCAAAGACCCAGCTGCTCTTCGCAAAGTGCGGCTGGCGCGACAGGACGGCTACATGGAGCGTTTGAACGAGACGGCACAAGATTGGGTGCCCCATGTGCGCCGGTTGCGACCCGACTTGGCTTGGGAGGACGTGCTGCGCATCATCAACGGCCCCTTGCCCGAGGCGCGTCGCTGGACCCAAAGCCGCCTGCTGCGCGCCGTGAAGGCCTATGTCCGCGACGGCTTCCTGCCTACCGAGGTGCTGGCCCGCGCCGGGCGCCGCGAAACGGACGATCGCCTGCCCGCCATCGTCGCCGGAATCAAGGGCGCGGACCCCGACATCACGCTTCAGGCGATCTGCACCCGGCTTCAGGCGATGCGCGAACGCACGCCGCGCGGGCGGACAAGCTGGCAGCCTTCGTCGGTGAAGATGCTGCTGGAGCGGGCCGAGAGGCTGGGGTTGCTCGACTGAGATCCCCGAGAATCGTCCATCCGATTCTGCCGACTGATTTCTGTACGCACTCACAATACATCTTGTGGTCACTACGTAGTTGGCAACGAGGTGTTGAAGTAGAGCGAGAGCGCAGTCGCCCAAGACGCTGATTTTTAACAGTTTACCGTCGACAGAAATGGGTGCCTTCAACGCCCCCAGGCCGCTCAACGGTTTGGTCTGGATTTATCCACAATATCTGTTAAGCTTTGCAAAACAATAAAGACTTGAGGGCAGTGATGAACGGGATACGGGCCTCCCAGAGATTTGAAGTCATGTCCAAGCGGCTTGGTAGTCGGTTGCGTGAACATGCGCAGGAAACCTTCCCACCGGACGCTCAGAAGGGCCTCCGACGCTTCGCCATGCGGGAAGCGGCTGAACTGCTTCGCATTAATCAGAATACCTTTCGCCATCATGTGTCAAACCTCGAAGGCTTTCCCGAAGGTGTCCTGGAGGGCGGCAACCGCCGTAGCTTCTCTGCAGAGGAGATGGTCGAGGCACAACGCGTACTTCTCGAGACTGGAAGGATCAAGCCAGAAGAACACCCGCACAGAAGACCGGGAGAGGCTTGTCAGGTCTTGACGATTTTCAACCTGAAAGGCGGTTCGGCAAAGACGTCATCTGTTGCCCATGTAGGACAACTACTGGGTCTNCGCGGNTACCGGGTCTTGCTNATNGACCTCGACAGCCAGGCAAGTCTGACNAACNTGTTCGGNGTNACTCCCGAGCTNGATCCGGATATGCCNACTTCNTANGATCTTATCCGATCCGANGATCCANTGCCCGCAGCNGAGATCATTCGCAAAACGAACTTCCCGACCGTGGATCTGATNCCGGCATCNATGGACATCATGGANTACGAGTTNGAGGTCGCCTTGAGCTTCAGACACGGCGCCACCACGTTCCATAGCCGCATCCGNGAAGCNCTTGAGCCCGTCCTCAACCGATATGATGTGGTGATATTTGACACCCCACCGCAGCTGAACTTCTCNGTGATCTCTGCCCTCTTTGCATCGACCGGGGTCCTGATCCCGCTCAACGCGTCGATGCTCGATGTCATGTCGCTGGCGAGCTTTCTGGGCATGGCGAGCAACCTAATGGGCGTCGTCGAGGCACATGCCCCGGAACATGGACTGAACTTCGTGCGAGTTCTGATCACCCGCTACGAAAATACGGATGGTCCGCAGGTGCAGATTTCGTCTCTGCTTCGGACAGTCCTCGGGGANGCCGTNCTGTCTGCCGAGTTCCTGAAATCAACAGCCGTGGGTGATGCTGCGAACACCCAGCAGAGCATCTTCGAGGTCGAACCTCGCGACGTGAANCGNAGNACTTACGAGCGCGCGATCGAGTCCGTCTCGCGCGTGACCGACGAAGTCGAACGCGAAATCCTGAAAGCATGGGGGCGTAGCCATGGCGCGTAANGTCTTCGGGGACTCACTCAAGAACGCGATGGGCAAAACGCCGCCTTCGGACGAGGATCTGGATGTGAAGCGAACGAGCCCGACNGTAGCTCGCGCACAAGCATCNGTGCTCGAAGAGGATAAACACGCCACGCGGCTGATCGACCCGACCGCCATACGGATGTCCGCGGTCATGGACCGCATCGATCCAAGCGATGGTCTGGATGAGCTTGTCTCGTCGATCCGCGAGCACGGTCAAAAGGTTCCAGTGCTGGTTCGCCGAACCNAGGACGGTGCGCTTGAGATCGTCTATGGACGCCGTCGGCTTCTCGCTTGTCGCCAACTTGGTCANAAAGTGCGCGCNACGGTCATGGAGATGACCGACGAGGAAGCTCTCATTGCCCAAGGNGTAGAGAATAATGCGCGCCAAGANCCATCGTTCATCGAAAGGGCTCTGTTTGTCGCCGGGATCATTCGAGAACTTGGGAAAACCGACGAAACGCGCAANAACGCTCAAACGATCGCGTATCGGGCACTTCAGATCGATGAATCGCTCGTCTCGCGGATGAACCGTATCGCTACGGGCATCCCGATGGAACTNATCCAGGCTATCGGACCTGCACACGGCGTTGGTCGACGGGTTTGGGAAAAGCTTTTCAGGCTGTGCGAGAAAGACGTCGCGAGAGCCCGAGAAGTTGCCGGCGAAATNCCTCGCAACNTACCGGGCCCCGACCGTCTCGAAGCGGCGGTTACCTTGCTGACAGCNACCAAANCGTCGACGCAGANGACACNTCCCAGNGAGCGCGTGAAGATCGGCCGAAANGGCAACCGCATCACCATCGATGTGGACGCNGATCTTGTCCCTCGNGTTGAGGAGGCAGTCCGNAANCTGGTCACNGAGCTTCTTGACCGCGGTCAAGACAGGCCAGAGTGACGACCCCGTGTCTTGACCGCGGTCAAGACATCAAAAGCAACGAGCAGAAAACGAAAGGAGGACCGGCTAGAAAAAGAAAGACCCCCCGAAAGCGGTGCTTCCGAAGGGCCTCAATCAGTCTCGACACCTGATTGATACCCCCAAAACGAATCGATTTCAACACCGCTCGCGGTGAACGGGGAAGCTTTTTCTTCCGAAACACCATGAGACATGCAACTGAAACAACGACCGCCCTGGCGGAACGGATATCTCTGCCCTGCCCTAACCCCTACGAGCTTCTGGGTCCAGTTCGCGTACTGAGGAAGGAGCTCGGTCTCACAACCAATGACCTCGCCGTTCTGACCGCGCTCATTAGCTTCCTACCCCGCAAAGAACGTGAGATTCAGGACAGCCAGCGACTTACGCTCACTGTCGTGTTCCCATCGAACGCTTCTCTGTCTGAGCGCGCCAATGGACTCGATGAGAGAACACTTCGACGCAGCTTGGGACGACTCTCAGCTGCTGAACTGATCGAACGCAAGAACTCAGCAAATGGCAAACGCTTTCCGCTGCGGTATGGAGGCGTTATCAGAGATGCCTTCGGTATCGACCTGAAGCCCTTGATACAGAGGTACGGCTCGCTCGCGACGCAAGCCTTGCAACTCACCGAAGAACGCGAGCGCTTGCGCTCACTGAAGGCTGAGGCGTTGGCCCTACGAGCTTCGCTACTCCAACAGACACGCTTCGATGAAGCAAAGCTCTCTACCCTCAACATGATCAGAAATGTCCTGCGTCGAGCAACATTAACCGTTGATGCAGTCCTGAGCGTTATCTCGGAACTTAGAGCCCTCGGAGCCGATACCGACGCAAGCTACGGTGAACACCATGCCACAGCAAAAGCTCGTACCGAAGATAATTTTCAAGCTGTCGAACACCGACCTCATACACCAAGTTCCAACGATCTGCCCGCCACAAACGGACAAAATGTCCGGCACATAGAGTCTATAAGAAAAGATAATAAAAAGATTGCTCCCTCTACGGTCAATCGCGGTGAACAACCCGCACAAGCCAAACCCACGATGAACCGAGACCCAGCACGCATGGCATGGGAAGACTTCACCCATGTTGCGGGATTTTTCCCAGAACCGCCGCGTACAGGAGAAGCCCTCACCCGCATTCTATACGACCTCGGTCGATTGCTTAGAATAAGCCAAGACGAACTGCGGCATGGCATCCAAAAAGCTGGCGCAGGAAAACTGCTTCTCGTCTTCGACTACCTGATAGCAAGAGCAGACACGATCAAACATCCTGACGCCTATTTTGAAAGGATCCTACGCACACAACTAGCTCCCACATGAGCTTCTTGACCGCGGTCAAGAACCACCCTGAGAGGGAAAGGAGTGTTGGTTTGAGGGTGACGGGAAGTGAGATCGGGAGAGTGGCTTCCGGCGCCCGTCGTGGAGAAGACCTGATGACGAAACCTGTCCAGAAAATCACCCTGTCCCCTTCACGGGATATCCCTTTCGACAAGCTGGTGCTGAGCCAGTCCAACGTGCGGCGCATCAAGGCTGGCGTGTCCGTCGAGGAACTCGCCGAAGATATCGCCCGCCGCGGTCTGTTGCAGAGCCTGAGCGTGCGGCCCGTCTTGGCTGACGATGGGACCGAGACCGGCAAGTTCGAAATCCCGGCCGGTGGACGGCGGTTCCAAGCGCTGTCCCTGCTGGTGAAGCAAAAGCGTTTGGCGAAGACCACGCCCATTCCCTGCATCGTCCGCGATGCTGCGTCAGACATCCTGGCCGAGGACGATTCCTTGGCCGAGAACATGCAGCGCGTCGCCCTGCACCCGCTCGATCAGTTCCGCGCGTTTGTGTCCCTGCGGGATAAGGGTCAGAGCGATGCAGAGATTGCTGCGGCCTTCTTCGTGACGCCGCAGATCGTGAAGCAGCGCCTCAAACTTGCCTCCGTCGCCCCTGCCCTGCTTGAGGTCTACGCCGAGGATGGCATGACGCTGGAGCAGCTCATGGCCTTCACCGTGAACCCCGATCACGCGCGTCAGGTTCAGGTCTGGGATGTGATCCATTCATCCTGGAACAAGGAGCCATTCCAGATCCGGCGCATGCTGACAGAGACGTCGGTCCGGGCGTCTGACCGGCGCGCGGTCTTTGTGGGTGTTGAGGCCTACGAAGCAGCGGGCGGCACGATGCTGCATGACCTCTTTCAGGGCGATGACGGTGGCTGGCTCGAGGACCCTGCCCTGCTCGATCGGCTGGTGACGGAAAAACTCCAGGCCGAGGCTGAGACGGTTGCGGTTGAGGGCTGGAAGTGGATCGAGGTCGCACTCGACCTGCCCTACGGCTACAGCCATGGCCTGCGATCCCTGTCCGGCGATCCGGCACCTATGACGGATGACGAAGGTGCGGCCCATGCCAAGCTGCTCGCCGAGTACCGGGCGCTCGAGGAGGAATACGCGGGTCAGGATGAAATCCCCGATGAGGTCGACACGCGGCTTGGCGTTTTGGAAGCGGAGATGGAAAAGATCGAGACCCGGCCATTAATCTTCGATCCCCTGGAAATCGGGCGGGCAGGGGCGTTCGTCACGCTCGACCGCTACGGCGCGCTGGCAATCTATCGGGGCTATGTGCGCCCAGAGGATGAGCCCGTTGAGGAGTCCGCGGTCCAGGATGGTGCTGATCCTGCGGTGGCGGGGCAGGGGGCTGATCGTGGTCTCACCGATGGCCATGGTAGTGCCGCTCATGGCGGAACCGTCATCATGTCGGGTGGCCAGCCGATTGGAGCTGACTTGCCGGAGGATGAGGATGACGGAGCGCTGAAGCCACTGCCCGAGCGGTTGGTCATGGAGTTGACGGCCCATCGGACGCTGGCGCTGCGTGAAGCGATCGGGCGCTCGCCGGATGTCGCGCTGACGCTGTTGCTCCTGAAGCTGGTGACGGACACCTTCCGCACCTCCTCTGCTTCGGGTAGCTGTCTCGAAGCCTCGGTGCGTCACGTCTATATGTCAGCGCAAGCGCCCGATCTGAAGGACAGCGTGGTCGCCAAGCTGGTCGACGAGCGTCACGCGGAATGGGAAGCCGATCTGCCGCTTGGCGATGATGCGGCACTCTGGGACTATCTGACGGTCCTCGACCAGGGCAGCCGTCTGGCTTTGCTGGCGCATTGCCTCAGCTTCGGCGTCAACGCGCTGCATGAGAAGGTGAACCCTTACGGTGCGGGCATCTCCGCTGGCGGTCTGACCCGGCGGATGGCGCATTCCGATCTTGTGGCGCGCGCGACAGGTCTCGATATGGTCGAGGCGGGATGGGAGCCGACGGTCGACACCTATCTAAACCGCGTGCCCAAGGCCCGCATCCTCGAGGCCGTGCGCGAGGCGAAAGGGGAGGGGACTGCACAGCTCCTCGATCACCTGAAGAAGGGCGAGATGGCCAGTGAGGCCGAGCGCTTGCTGAAGGGCAGCGGCTGGTTGCCCGAAGTCCTGCGCCGGAACGATCTCGTGGCGCTGGACGGTGAGGACTGTGCCGAAGCGACTGACAGCGTCAGTGAAGCTGACCTTCCTGCATTCCTGACGGATGACCTGCCTGCTGAAAGCGCGTCGATGCTGGCCGC
>PCCY01000009.1 GCA_002731875.1 Roseobacter sp.
CTGGCGGGGCCGTGACAACCGGGTGGAGGGCGTGAATTTGGGAGGGAACCGCGCGCCTGCGCGTGGGAGGAACCGGAATTCTCGACCGGAACCGACGCCGCAGGCGGCGCTTGCCGGTTTTCTCGGACCTGCCGGGATGGCAGGCGGATCACCAGGATTGGAAACTGTCAGGGTTGGGGTAAGCGGGCGTCAGCCCGTCGATCCCCTACCCTGTCTATCGCTCAAAGCGATACCGGCGCACTGCCGGGATCACTGAACTCTATCGAGCCATATCTAACTCGATAATATACGATTGATGCCTTCGTTAGATTCAGGCACAAGACGACCATCATTGTTTCTGTTGGTATGCGCGATGAACCAGACGATTGACCTCGAACTAAACGTCACCACCGAACAAGGCCTTCGGGNACTTGCTGAGGAGGGACACACGGTCGAAGTGCTGTGCAAAGCCGATCCTGAACGCAAGGGACCAAGCTGGTACGGNCTGTGGATCATGCGGACGGTTGGGAGTGATGGGCAGGAGAAAATCCTTGTCACTGCCAGAACGCGCGTGACGCAGAATGCGATCAGGGTGCGCGAATTCAAGACGGCAACCGGCGTGATTTCATTCCTTGTTGGTGTCGGGTTCTCTCAGGCAAGCATTCCCATGAAGAATGGGGAAACGACCTCTCATCGCCTCGTCAGTGACTGAGACCTGGATCACGGTCGATGTCCCTATCCTTCTCGACCTCCTGATCCTTCTCCTGATCGCGCTCGTCCTCGATCTCCAGCCGCTCGCGTGGCTTATTCAGCACGTCCTTCAGCCGCTCGTTGACAGACGGCTTCCGCCCATCGCGTCCTGTGTCCTCACCCAGATCATACTCGCTGTGACCATCCAGCTTGTGAACCGCCGCCTGGCCGTCGCGCCCGGCGTCCTTCTCCATGATTTCCTTCAGACGCTCCCGCGCATAATTGCGACCTTCCGGCTTTGGCGTGTCGTCCTGGTCCCGTGACCGGCCCACGACCTGCGACAACCGCTCACGGATATCGTCCGACGTGCGCCCGTCACGTTCTTTCGACGTCGCGGCCCGGAGTGCCGCCAGACCGGCGGAAACACGGCCCTGCCCCGCCTCGCGCTCAATGCCGTAGGTCTCCCGCGCGATATCCAGCCGCTCACGCATTTCGCGGAAGGCGGCGCGGGCCTGGCGAGCGGCATGGACAACCGCGCCGCGCTCCGTGACCGGGACGTATTCCCGGCCCTGACGCTCGGCCATCGCCTTCGCCCGCCGCTCCATGGAGTTGGCCGCTGGCCCCAGCTTCAGCTCGGGGTCGCGGTCCAGCTCCTCGGCGGACAGCTTGTCGCCACGATCCAGCGCCGTCTCGCGCTGCGCTTCGAGCGACCGGTGATCGACGCGCTCGACTTCCCCGACACGCTCAAGCGCGCGGTTCTGCAACTCGGCCCAGAGGCCGCGCATCTGCTCGATCTCTACGCCACCGGTCTTCGCGGAATCGAGAACCCGCGTCTTGGCGGTGAAGCCAGAGGCTTCCAGCTTGCGGGTGGAGGTCAGGACGTGGGCGTGATGATTGCGCTGATCACCTTCCCGGTGCGGCGCATGGATCGCCACATCAACGGCTACGCCATAGCGGCTGACCAGTTCCTGGGCGAAGTCGCGCGTGATCTGGGAGCGGTCCTCGGCGCTGATCTCGGACGGCAGGGCCAGTTCCCATTCGCGGGCGGTGACGGAGTTGCGACGAGTCTCGCTGGCCTCGGCCTCGTTCCAGAGGCGGGACCGATCCGAGGCCCAGTCCGGGGCGTCCTTCGGGGTCAGGATGAAGGTCTCCTCGATGCCCTGCTTGCGGGTGTAATCGTGGACACGGCCTTCGCGCTGGCACTCGATGCGCTCCCCGACACGGTAGGCCGCCGCCGCCGTGGCGGAGCGCCCGGCGCTGCGTTTGATCGTCTTCACGGAGAGGTGGTAGCTGGCCATGCGCCCACCCCTCGCCTGTGATGCAAACGCGCCCACGCGCCGGAGCTGATCCGTGCCGATGCCCTGACATTGGCAATCGGATCAGCCGTCTTTTCTCCGCAAGAGTGCGCCCGGAACCGGCGCGGGCTGAGGGGAAAAGACGGTCCGCCCGATGGGGTGCAGCGCACCTCGGAGGCGCGGGCTTGCCAGTGATCTGCCCCCAGATCCCCAGCCTCATGGGGGGCGGGATATGGGGACAGATCGCTGGCGGTTTGCCGGGGGCAAACCCGGTTCGTGTCGGCACCGTCAGGTCCGACGACACGAACCTCCCGCAAGGGAGACGCCAGCGCCAGACCGGCCCCCACCGTGGGGCATCGGGCAAGACGCTGGCGCGACCTTGTGGGGCGCGATCCAACCGCTGAGGTTGGGCTGGGAGGGTTTGGAAGGGGCGGCGCGCCCTTCCATGTCGATACGGCACGGATCGAAGGGGATGACCATCGGTCGGGGCGTGGCCCCAGAGAGATCGCACGCAAATCTCGGAACCGTAGGTGAAGAGTTTGCATAAGTGCGCCCTTGTCCTTTACAGGCCTACGGGTAAGCGCTATCGCTCGATCTGACAAGACCAACCTGTCCACCTGCTCTTTTCAAAGATGGAGACGCGCATTGGCAGACACCGAACTCGAGCGGGCCGAGAAACGATACGCCCAGGCCAAGGCCCGTCTTCAGGCGCTGAAGAACCGGGAAGCCACCAGACAGCGCAAGCTGGATACCCGGCGCAAAGTGATCCTGGGCGGGGCGCTCCTCGATCTGGCAGAAAGGGATTCCGGTGCCGCCGCCATGCTCGACCGGCTGATCCGCAACCTGCCACGCGAACAGGACCGCAAGGCCTTCGCGGACTGGGGGACGCCCATCGGGTTGCCCTCCCCTGCCCCGTCCAGCTCTGATCCGGAAACGCCGTCCTGATGCGGGGCGTGATGCGCGTCTTCGGAGGGCTGTTCCGGTTCTTCGGTCGTTTGATCTTCACGCCCATCCTGTTGGGCTGGATGATCGGCGCTGTCCTGTTCGGCGCGATGATCGGGGCGCTCGTGGCCACGCCCTTCGTCTTCGCCTTCTTTGACCAGCCGCCCGGTGAAAGCGCGGCGCAGTGGCTGGTCTTCGGTCCGTTCATTTTTGTCGGGGGCATCTTCGGATTCCAATACTGGCGCATGGCCTCAGGGGCCGATGCCTTCTTCGGGCTGACCGGTGACAGCCACGGTTCGGCCCGCTTTGCCAACCGCAAGGAGCTGAAGAAACTCCAGGGGGATGATGGTCTTCTGATCGGGCGCAATCCGCACACCGGACGGCTGCTGCGTTATGACGGCCCCGCCCATCTGATCACCCTCGCCCCGACACGGGCCGGGAAAGGCGTCGGCACCGTGATCCCCAACCTGCTGGCGGCGGAGCGCTCGGTCCTGGTCATCGACCCCAAGGGCGAGAATGCCCGGATCGCCGGGGAAGCCCGGCGGCGGTTTGGAACGGTCCATGTCCTCGATCCGTTTGAGGTCTCGGGGATGCCCTCTGCCGCCTACAACCCGCTCGACCGACTGACACCGGACAGCCTCGATCTGGGCGAGGATGCGGCCTCCCTGACAGAGGCGCTGGTCATGGACCCGCCGGGGCAGGTCACGGAAGCGCACTGGAACGAGGAGGCCAAGGCCATCCTCGGTGGGCTGATCATGTTCTGCGTCTGCCACGAGGACCGCGACCGCCGGACGCTTGCCACCGTCCGGGAATATCTCACCCTGCCCCCGGAAAAGCTGCGCGCGCTGCTGGAGCTGATGCAAGACAGCGATGCGGCGGGCGGGCTGATCGCCCGTGCCGCCAACCGCTTCCTTGGCAAGGCAGATCGGGAAGCTGCCTCGGTGCTGTCGAACGCACAGCGGCACACGCATTTCCTCGACAGTCCGCGCATTGCCAAAGTCCTGTCGCGGTCGGATTTCCACTTCTCCGATCTGCGCCACCGGATCACGTCTGTGTTTCTGGTGCTGCCGCCGAACCGGATGGACGCCTACAGCCGCTGGCTGCGCCTTCTGGTCTCTCAGGCCATTCAGGACATCGCCCGGGACGCTGAACGGCCTCAGGACGCGTCTGAGGGGCGTTCTGAGCGCCTAAAGGCCCCTGCCCTCTTCCTGCTGGATGAATTCGCCGCTCTGGGCCGTCTGGAGGCCGTAGAGCGCGCCATGGGTCTGATGGCGGGCTATGGATTGCAGCTCTGGCCAATCCTGCAGGATATGAGCCAGCTCAAGGACCTCTACGGCGAACGCGCGGGCACCTTCATTGCCAATGCCGGGGTGCAGCAAGTTTTCGGGGTGAATGACTTTGAGACGGCCAAATGGCTGAGCCAGATGATGGGTCAGGAAACAGCCGGATTCCAGACCGACAGCTTCAAGCCCGGTGACGGCCCCAGCTTCAGTAACAACCTCACGGGCCGCGATCTGCTGACCCCAGATGAAATCATGCAGCTCCGCCCGGAAAACCAGCTTCTGCGCGTGCAGGGGCAAGCCACCGCCGTCGCGCAGAAGCTGCGCTACTACGTCGATCCCGAGTTCAAGGGGCTGTTTGTCCCGCAGGACCAGTAATCCGAAGGACGCCACCCGATGCCAGACCAACCCGACCTCCCTGCCCTCTCCGACGATGATCTGCGCGAAACGCTCGATCTCATGGCCACGGCTGTCGCCAGTATGTCCGACAGGATCGACGATCTGACCGCCGTGGCGGACAAGCAGATCAAGGTTGCAACGGAAGCGCGGATCGCCGCCTTTGCCGCACGGGACCAGACCAATCCGAAAAAATACGGGGATCTTCTGGGCCAGACCCTCGACAGCCACCTGGGCGCAACCGCTGACGCGATGACCGAGATTGTCAGACGCCTTGGCGTCCAGACGGACAAGACCATCGGGGCCTTGGCCAGATCGGAAGATGACAGGTCCACAGCCTATCGAGCGGTGTTCGAACGGGAACAGAAAGCGGATCGTCTCAAAAGCCGCCTGCCCTGGTTTGGTCTGGGTGCATTGGTTGTAGCCCTGGTGCTGACGGTGACGCTTCCTCGTTTCTTGGCCAGCAACGCGTCCACATGCGCTGTCCTCGGGGCGTCCTGGACGACGACAACCACGGGTGTCGATGCATGTGTCTTCTATCAAAGGTAATTGGTGAAGTGCTGTCGGTGACTATCTGAGCCTGAGAGGCTGGGTGTTATATGTGTGTTAGACTCTGTGTTACGCGAATCGTGCGCTCGCCTATGGTATTGAAAAGCATAATTTAATCCGGCTCTTTTTAAGCTTCTGGTGGGTGATGTTACGATAAAGGGTGTGTGATCTTACGAAAGGTGGTGTGTGATCTTACGAAAGCCTGCTTGGTGGGTGATACTACGAACCCCTTGCCTTGGTGGGTGAAATTACGAATAGTGCATGGATGGTGGGTGAAATTACGAAACCGGATCGAACGCCTCTCCTCCCCTTGCGACATGCACAAGGGGATTTCTTCGTTTGCGATATCTTCGATGCCGCGCCCAAGGGTGACATGGCGTCGATGGCGCACCCGATCTTCACCCTTTCGACCAAGCCTGACACCAAGAAACGGCGCTACGTAGCGGCCGATGGAAAGAGCTATGTGGAGATCAGGCCCAACATGATCGGTCTCGCAACTGTCCATGATCGTGATGTGCTGATCTACTGCATCTCGCAGGTGATGGCGGCTCTGAATGACGGCAAACAGGTTCACAGAACCCTTCGGTTCAAGGCATATGATCTTCTTGTCGCGACGAATCGTCCTGTGGCTGGAACCGGCTACAGCGGCCTGAAAGCCGCACTGGAACGTCTCCAGGGGACGCAGATCGAAACCAACATCACCACGGGCGGCGTTGAACAGATCGACGGTTTCAGCCTGATAGATCGTTATCGCATTGTGCGCGAAACCCGTGACGGCCGGATGCTCGATCTCGAAGTCACCCTTTCCGATTGGGTCTTCAACGCCATCGCCGGGGATGACGTTTTGACGCTGAACCGCCGCTACTTCCAGCTCCGCAAGCCCTTGGAACGCCGTCTGTATGAGCTGGCTCGCAAGCAATGCGGCATGCAACCAGAGTGGAAATGCGGTCTGGACAAGCTGAAGGACCGAACCGGCTCCACATCCTCCGACAAAGAATTTCGACGGCTTGTCAAAGCCATCTGCAAGGCTGATCAGGAACACAACCACATGCCGGACTATGCCTTCAGAATGGATGCCGACATTCTCACGGTAACGCCAAAACCGGAATTTCTGGAAAACTATGCTCCCAAACCCGAACAGGACAGGCTGACCGGCGGCTACATCCTGCCCCTCTCGCCCGACACACTGGAACGGGCGCGGGAGCTGGCTCCCACATGGGACATAAAGGTTCTGGTCGGAGAGTGGCGGAACTACGCCGCCAGACAGCAAAACCCCCCGAAGAACCCGGACGCCGCGTTTCTCGGTTTCTGCAAAAGCTGGTTCAAGAAACGCGGGCGCAACGGCTGGTAGAGTAATTACTCAACTACTCATTTACTTAAATACTCAGACCAAAGATCACGGGTGATGTCGGAGATTGACCGGCCCTCCTCGACCGCCTTAATCTTGATTTTGCGATAAAGTGTCTCTTCGATCTCGGCATTCAGGCGCTTCTTCTTCTCAGTCGTCTCGGTGACTTCGTGCAGGATGCGTTTGCGGGCCTCGTCGCCACGGCTTGGACGTTTAGCTGAAAGGGCCATCACGCGACCTCCCGTGTCGCGGCTGCAAGCACTGCCAGTATCTCGTTGCTCAGCGCCGTGGTCTCCGCCCTTGCCTTCGCATTGTCGGCGTCGAATACGGTCAGCCCTTCCGATGCCGTCTGAGGGTAAACTTGGCGTTGTGTTATGGTCGTCTCACAGACAGGCAAGGAGTAGTCGTCCAGCGCGGTTCGCACGTCACTGCCCAGCCGGGTTCCTTCCACGACACGGGAGACCACAAACCCGGCGCGCGGCGATCCGTCCGTGACCTCTTGGCGAGCCTTGATGAAATCCACCAGGTCCGACGCGGCCCAAATGTCGTATGGCGATGGTTGAACGGGGATAAGAACGAAGTCGCTAACTTTGATGCAGGCGGCGATCATGTCTTCTAGTTTTGCCGCGCCGTCGATTACGACGTAGTCGTAGTTTGCTGCCATACTTGTCAGCGTCTTGACGTTGTTGGGACGGTCCAGTGCAACCAGCTCGATGGGATTGTCTTCGCAGGCTGCGTGCCAGTCACGGGCGCTGCCTTGGGGATCGCTGTCCACGATCAGAACGGAATGGCCCAGCTCATGCAGCGATCTGGCCAGATTGGTGCTAATCGTGGTCTTGCCGCTGCCACCTTTGGGGTTCAGGACGGAAATTATGCTCATTGCTCTGCCTCATTTGTGTATTTACTCAAAAGTGTAACTGAGTATTTGAGGCGCGGCAAGTTTGGTGAGAGCCGATGCCCGGTATCCATCGGCAAGAAAGGGAGTGACAGACACGTCACTCATTTACTCAAAAGCTCATTTGAGGAGAGTATAGGGCAGGGACGCAGCATGAATGCCATGGGCGTGCTATAGTTACCCCTGTCGCGCCCTGACCTCGTTGATGAAATCGCCGACAGACCAGAGCCAGCTACGCTGCGCTTCGGTATAGCTGCCGTGAACAGGGGAGGGGACCACGAGCTGAAGACTGGATGCCTCCATCTGGTCGGTCTGCGGCTCCGTAATCCCCGGCTCCAGCGTCAGAAGGTGCTTGCGGCTGATCTTTTCGGCTTCCGCCAGAACCTGCCGCCAGCGATCCTTACAGGTGGATTTGGCTCCTAGCATCGTCAGACGGGCATCGCCCTCGGCTGGTGCTGCCTGATAGGTCTCCAGATCGGGAAACAGAAAGTCCGGCTTGTGCTTGTGTTCCGTCACAGCACCCCGGACATGTCGAATGTCATGCGCCCTTAGAACAGCGGCCAGATGGTTCTCCAGCGAATGGCCCATGCGGGATTTGCGCCGGTTCTGGACGCTCAGGGAAAAACTGATGAAGCCGTCCACGTCCGTGCCCTCGTCGTTCATGAACCCAGCCTCGATCCGCGAGGACACGACCCTGCGCTCAAGACGCCGGAACAGGGCCTCCTCGTGGTCCAGCCAAGCAATGAGCGCGGCGTCTGGGTCATCCTCGGCGCGCACCTCGGGCAGGGTGAGGCGGGCCAGATCGGAAAACTCGGCCGTCTTGGGAAATGTGGTGCCGAACTTCTCGATGATGCTGTCCAGCTTGTCGGCTTCCGGCTCCTCGAACTCGATGCCGATCTCGTCCAGAATGAAGCGGGCGGCGAAGTCCAGCTCCGGCTCCTCGTCCGAGAACTCGCGCGATACAAACGACTTGCCTTCCGGGCGCAGGCCGAACAGCCAGAAGAGCTGCTGTTCGCTGGTGGACCCTTCCGGGGCCACGATGAACCACAGGACGCCGCCGTGGTCCTTGGCAAGGAACAGGGTGTCTCCGGCCTTCATGGCTTCCGTGACGGGGTTAGAAGGGTAGTAGAGCCGCCATTCGGCAGCACGGTCCTCTTTCTTGATCCGCGCGTCGTAATGCGTGGCCCAGCTCTCCTCGGTGAAGCCTTCCTGATCGCCGCCAAGCCAGATGTAGATGGCGGGGAACTTCTGCTGATGGGTTTCGCCCAGAAAATCGGTGCGCATTTTCACGGTCGTGCCGACCTCGTGCTGGTTCGATGTCTTCGGCTCGGCGTCGACAGCGGACAGACGCTTGACCCCGACACCCTCGAAATAGTCAGACAGTTGCCCGCGCTGTATCACCGCTCACCTCCAGTGTTTCTACATCCGATTTCAACCATATGGAGCATTGATCGACAACGCTGTCGAAGGGCAGGCGGGTCTTTCCCTTCAGGGCGCATTCCCAGACCGTGCCGATGCGCCAGCCCGCCTCGGCCAGGGCCTGATACTGCCGCCGGTCGCGCTCGATGTTCGTCCCGATCTTGTCGCGCCAGAAGTCCTCGCGGCTCTTCGGCCAGCGGAACAGATGGCAGTCGTGTCCATGCCAGAAACAGCCGTGAACGAAGATCACCGCACCCCGGCCCGCGAACACAAGATCGGGTTTGCCCGGCAGGTCTTTTCTGTGCAGCCGAAAGCGAAATCCGCGCCTGTGAAGCGCAGAGCGGATCGCCAGCTCGGGTTTCGTGTTCTTGCCCCGGATGCCCGCCATCATCCGGCTTCGGACGCTGGTGGAGACGATATCCCCAGGCATTACGCGTTCGCCAGCGAGGCCTCCAGCATTTCCAGATGTTCGGCTGGCGTTTCGCTGGCGGCGTAGGCGCGCCTCTCGTCCAGTGGCAGTGTGGGCTGGATAGCGGCGGGAACGTCCCGCCCGTCCAGCTCCATCGCCTCGGCGATCCGCGTCTGCATGAGCTGCGCGACCGCGTTGACGACCGGCACGACAACGGCATTGCCGAACTGGCGGTAGGCCTGCGTATCGGAGACGGGGATTTTCCAGTCCGTTTGCCGGGGCTTCTCGAATCCCATCAGGCGCGCGCATTCGCGTGGGGTCAGGCGGCGCGGGCGGTCGCCTTTTTGCGCAATAAGGATTTCGGAGCCGTCCTTGTAGTAACGGGCGGACAGGGTGCGGGCCACGTCATTAGGGCCGAAAAGTGAAAAACCAAAGCCGTTTCCAGCCTTGCGATGCTTTTCCTTGTAGCCCTGAAGGTAATTCCACATGTGTTCGGTGAGAGTGTATTTCGGATCAACGTCCCTATCGAGGATCGCCCCGAGCGTCGGGCCGTCGCCCTCCGGCACGGCGAGTTGATCGAAGTCGAACTCGACGCTGTGATCTTTGAAACCGACAATGAAAATGCGCTCCCGCTTCTGGGGCACCCAGGGTGTCGAGCTGATGACCCGGTGGAAGACGCGGTAGCCCAGCTCCTTCTCCAGCACATGGATGATCGTGGCGAAGGTCTTGCCGCCGTCATGGCGCTCAAGGTTCTTCACGTTCTCCAGCAAGAAGGCAGGGGGGCGGTGATGGTCGATGATCTTGGCCAGATCGTAGAACAGCGTTCCCTGCGTGTCGCAGAGGAAGCCGTGCGGACGGCCAAGGGCGTTCTTCTTGCTCACACCGGCAATCGAGAACGGCTGGCACGGGAAACCGGCCAACAGCACGTCATGGGCCGGGATTGTCCCCGGTGCGTCGGCGTAGGGCCGCACATCCTCGGCGAAGACGTGTTCGCTGTTCGCTGGCTCGGGGAAATTGGCGCTGTAGGTCTCCCTGCTGAACCGGTCCCACTCGGCTGTGAACACACACCGTCCGCCGATGGCCTCGAAGGGCAGGCGCAGCCCCCCGATCCCGGCGAAGAGGTCGATGAACCGGAAACCCTCGGGCCGCTCGCCCGTGCAGCGCGCGTCGGCTGTCTGGCGCAGCTTTTCCAGCCGGAGCCGGTCGATCCGCTTGCCTTCGCCGTTGATGTTGCGCCGGATCGTGCGGTCGCTCACGCCCAGAAGCTCGGCTGCAGAGTCGATGTCGAGGCCCGCCCGCTCCATCAGTTCCGCAAATTCTGTCCGTGGATGCGCGTTCATGTGCCTGCCCCTGCTCTGTGTTGGTTATTGACAACATGTCATAATCCGTCCCAGCATATTTGGGAACCCTGTTTCTGATAAGAGTTCATGTTTTGTTCTAACATAGCATTAAGTGCAGAGCTGAAGCCGCTCTTCATACCGCATCTGCGATCTACAGGTGTTCTACACCAATATTTGGTTGCCCAGTTCGGCTTATAAACGCTCCGAAACGCTGCACTAGGTTACCGAGAAACGGTGGCGAAACGGACGCAACTCTCCCATCGAGTTGTTCATTCAGATCAGCCAACGGCATCGTCCTGATCTTGCCAAACTGCACGAAAACCGGCTCCTCACTCCCTGGAAGAGGAGGCAGAAAATGCACGGATGCGGGCAGATTCTGATTGACGAATGCCCGTAAGAACTTGGTTGGCTCCTTGCGCTTGTTTTTGCTCGTCGCGGCTCTCAGGGCTTCAACATTTTCTGTCCACTGGTCCACGCCAAGGGTGCATTCGGCAAGAAGCACGTTTGGAACCTTTCCTGTAGCCATATCGCATTGGGGCGTCAGGACTATCCAGTTGATGCCTTCAAGGAGGAAGATGTCGCCTGTATGCGCTCTATCCGCAATGTAGGACGGCACAATGAAATTCTCGAACGGATGCCAATCACTGGAGCCGTTCTGACCAAGTAATTCAGCAGTATGACTGGCATACTGCCGCGCGATAGCTGTGGCCAGTTTTTCATTGTCATGGCCTATAGTATCCGCAATTTGCGACCAGTAAGGCCAAATCCTCCGGGCGAACACTTCGGCCGTAGAACGTTCCAGCTTTTGTCGAACGGCGCGCAGAGCATCCATCAGCTCCCATTGCGACGCCAGCCAGGCGACCGCATTTTCATAGCCATCGTCAGCCTTCTCAAAGGCTCGGACTGTTTCTCCATCGACCAGACTCGGCTCTGCCTCCCCTGGATGGCCAGAGATGATTGCGACCGGGATACCATTCTCTCGCAGCAGGGCGGCCGCCAGAGCATTTCCGTTCTCCACGTCTGTCTTCTCCGAACCCTCATCAGGCGGCAAACGAAGATCAATGAGCGCGCAGTCTACCTTCCTTGCATAAAGTTCGCGGGACGCACCTTCAGGACTCTTCACGAAGATCGCATCGAAGCGTCTCGCGTTCTCTTCGTTGGCTGCGTTCCAGTCTTCCAGGGCATCACTCAGAAGGGTGATCATGCGGTCTTCGTCTTCAACGACGAGTATTGTCTTGATATTCAAATTTCTGGTCCTGCTGGAAAGATGATTTCAAATAATGCGCCGGTCTCATGTTCCGGGTGGAAACGGAGCTTGCCGCCTGATCTTGCGAGAGCCTCACGCGCAATGTTCAAACCCAAGCCTGTACCCCCGTCCTTCAGAGTGAAACCGACTTCGAATATGCGTTCCATGAACTCTTTCCGAACACCCGGCCCATTGTCCTCAATGAAAACATGACCACCTTCTTCCGAACGTGACAGGGTAATATGAATGCAAGGTGCGACAACATCGGTTGTCTCAAGCCAGTGAATGGCATTGCCAACAATGTTGACCATAGCGGTGGCCAGATCTTCGGAGTGTCCAAGGAACTCCATGCCTTTGGCTGCCGTTTCGACCGTTACGTCCACTTGATGGTTCTCAAAAAGCGCCAAGGCATCTTTGATCGTCTTGATAGGATAAAAAAGCGCTGGTTGCCGCCGCTTTCCACCTGCAAGCGGACGCAGCGCGCGAAACAAGTTCGCCAGTTTGTCGCCAGACGCCTTGATCTGAGGAATCCGCGTAGAGAAGAACTCTCGTGCTTTGCTCTTTCCCCCATCATCACCTGTAAGGAACGTCTTCAGCATGACATTCATCCTGTCCGCACTTTTCTGAACGAATGTTGCCTCTGGAGACCCTTCATGAAGTACTTCTGCCAGAATGGCACCAAGCGACGACTGTGCTTCAAGCACCCGCTGTCGCTCCCGCATCGCATCAACCCGCAACGATAGTCGCTGACTCTCTTTGTCGATGATGCGCTCTGCCTGCTCCCGCTGCTTTGGTTCCAGCAGCGCGACCAATTTTCTCACACGCTTCAACTCCGAAAGCTCTTTGAGTTCATCGAAAGAAGATGATCGGGGCCGCGAGATACCGGCCTTCTCACGAAAATCGAAGCGTTTCGGCTCAACGATCTCAGCCAGCAAGCGTTTGATCAGCTTTGCGAGGTTCTGAAAGGCAGCGTTGTCTTCAAAGCCTTCTCGGCTACTGCGTTCGAAGAGATTTGAGGCCTGCTCTCCCTCGATCTTCAGATAACCAGCTATCTGGTTGTGGCCGATCCTTAAAGATGGGTCTTGAACACGCCGGGTGTCGAGAGCCAACCAATCGTTTTCTGGATCACCATATGGTCGGACGCGAAACCCCTCTCGGTAAATTGCGACACCGGAAATACTGTCGAGCAATCGGCGCGCTTCGGTAGCGCTCAAATCACCCATGCCAGCCGCCTTCATGTTGCTCTTGAGGGCGTCGGCCTCTCTGTCAAACATGTAGAGCTGAACCTCTACGGTCCCGGCGCTTTCGCCTTGCTTGATGCCCGCACTCGGAATGGAAATTTTTTCCGCGCCACGACCGGCGCGATGAATGGTGAAAGTCCCTTCAAAAGCTCCATTCGGTGCCAGCGTCCCATCAAGTTCATAATCACATGTCGATAGGAGTGGGAACGGATGGACGCGCCTACCATGTCCGACATAGGTGCTGTCGTCTGCCTGATCACTAGAGTCTTCGAATATATCGGCAGGATCGAACCCAGCGTTGCCTTCATTGCAATCTGAAAGATCAAGATAAACACTGAAGTCATCAACCTTTTCATGACTTGCTGCAAATGGGGAAAGCAGTCGCCGGAGTTCACTGTATAACTTGGACAACCGATCCTTGGTCCAGCTCTCGTGGAGCTCGATAACTTCGATTGTCGTGCCGGTAGAATCTTCAACATTCTGGACGAGGTAGTCGATAGCGATATCGGACAGATACACATCATCGCTGAAAATACTCCAATCCAGCTCAGGGATGAGAACTGCAACGTGTCCGTCTTCGGCTGCGACAGTAGACGTTAGAGCCATCTTTGCTCCCAACTTCGCAGCAGCGAACCTACCTATCCCTTTAGAGCCCATCATCTTGCGTGTCTTGGATGGCGAGCGACGCTCCTTTACCTTCGAGGCTGTCGCTGGTTCCATCCATTTCAGCCGAATGTCGTCAAGAGACATCCCATGGCCATCATCTGTAATGGAAATTCGTCCGTCGCCAGACTGGAGCGGTGGAGTGAACTTGATCTCCACAAAATTCGCATCAGCGTCATAAGCATTTTTGACTAACTCGATAACAGCGGCTTCCGGGCCGCTGATTAACTGATCTCCGATCGTGCGAATAATTCGCGCCTTCGGCTTAAACCGGAGCTTGTCTTCGGCAATTTCATTCATTGGCTATCGCTGCTCCCAGAGAAAGTATCGGCGATATTCGCCAGTGAAATTTACCATCGCTGGCTTCGGTTTATTTGTTTCAATGAACTATGTACCTTCATTTCCAATAACCCAAGGCTTCAGCTTCTTAGACACGTCGCACCGTGCGCTCGCTGACCTTGAATAGCCGCGCTATCTCCGCGACAGCTCGATGTTCTTCATCCCTCATATGCTGCACCTCGATCTTCTGAGCGGGGGTTAGGGCAGGGGGCCTTCCGCCGATCCTCCCGCGCTTGCGAGCTGACGCCAACCCCTCTTTCGTTCGTTCGGAAATCCGCTCCCGCTCGAACTGTGCGATGGATGCGAAGACGTGGAACACAAGACGGCCGGCCGGCGTCGTCGTGTCGATATCTTCGGCCAAGGACCGAAAGCCAGCACCACGCTCGCGGATCGTCTCCACGATCTCTAGAAGGTCCTTCAGGGACCGCGCTAGGCGGTCGTACTTAGTGACAGTCACAACATCGCCGTCGCGGAGCTGCTCTAGCATTCTGTCCAGTTCCGGACGCGAGCGCTTCGATCCACTGATCCTGTCCGCAAACACCTTCTCGGCTCCAGCGGCGGAAAGGGCATCCGTTTGTGAACATAGGCTCTGGTCGTCCGTGCTGACGCGGGCATATCCGATAATCATGCCTCGATCTGGTCAAAAACGTAAGGTTTTGTCCAGACAAAGATAACGAACTGCATGAGCGTCTTAGCTCTTTCGACACCACCACAATGTTCGTTGCGCCCTATCGCCCAACACTTCGCGATTTGGCGTTACTCGTTAACCGTCGCAAATTCGACGTTGGCAAGGACCAGATTCCGCTCAAACCACGTTGTGCGATCTACATTGCGCCTGATTTCGTCGCGGACAATCCACGCAAACAATGTTTCCAAAGTTCTGATCTGCCCATGCCGTGCCTCTGTTTTCGTGACCGCATTGAAGAATTGAAACCATGTACAGAATGTGACGTCCTCCATGGTCTCCTCATCAAAACCAAAGTGTGCAAAAAACCTCGATAGAACGACGAGTCGGACTTTCGGTGCTTCGGGCGAGCGCTTCATCCCAAGCCGGTTCCGTAACTCTTGGACACCCGTTCGTGATATCCAGTTCTTTGTTACATCAACCCATCTGCGGCTTCCCTCAGCAAACCTCTTGGAACGGTTCACTCGCGCGTTCAATTCCATGCCATAGCTGTCCTGAGCCTTGATTTGAAAGAGCAACACCGTGTTGGAACTTTCCTCCGTCACGACGAGGTCGATGTCTGTTAAATCTCGTCCTTGATCTTTCAGAACGACATTTCGTTTAAACTTCAGCCCATGAAACCCGCCCCGCAAAATTCTTTCGGTTGCTCGCTGCAGAGACGCCTCTCGTGTTTGCTGGTTAGCGTTGTAGTCATTCGGAAAATGATAGCGAAGGCCATTCAGAAGAACCTGGATCGGGCTTTCTTGCGCGCCAGCAAGACACCGGAAGACACTTGTGTCCGAGAACTCCAATAGCATCGGGATCGGAGCACCGTTGGGTTTGAGTACGTCGATGTTATCCCGTCTGGCCGAGAGAACCTTGTAGATTGTTTCCAGTTCGGCAGACGTTGCGAACGTAAAGCCGTCAAAAGAGGGACCATACATGTTAAGTGCCTCAGCAAAATCGGCGACGAACCCTTTTTTCTCTGCTGATATTGTAAGGATGTTTCTGGGATCAATCTCAGGATGCTTCCGCAAGAGCGCTTGGCAGAACCACTCGTGTTTCAGTGCAAGCGAGTACACGTAAACCACCGCCAGTACGTACTTTATGTAGCTGACGCCTCCAAATCTTAGGTCGAACTTGAAGGAATCGAAACCAGGACTTGTTGACAAAAAGAAGTATGCGAGACCGAAAAAATGGTCATCAAGCGTCGGATGAGCATTGTAGCCGATGAAGTAATCCCTATACACAAAGACGTTTTCATACGCTAGCTCGTGAAGTTCCTCTTCCAGGCCTTGGGTGGCTTTGCTTTGTTGGTATTCTTCAAAATACCTCTTCATTCCTTGTTGCGCGAAATGCCGTTCGACAGCCTCTTCGAACCGATCATAGTCAATCCATGAATCCGGCAGGGTAAACTCATAAGACCGTTGCGACGTTCGCCGGAGCCGAAGCTCACCAATTTTCGATGCGACCGCCAGTCTTCTGCCGTGCTCAACGACTCCGAGGCGCATAATTGTCTCTCTGGCTTTGACGGCAAGCGACTCTTTGTGAACCGGCATTAGAGTCGGCACGTCGTATTGATCCCGCAAGGAAAGTGCGAGCGCCAAGCTACGTGGCAGGCCAAGCCGAAGCAGGTAGTGTGTCTCCTCCATTTCTTCACTGCCGCCACCGCGCACTTGTTCTTTGAACTTCTTGAAGAAGAAGTCGTACTCCCGCATGGCATAAACGGGGAAGAAGCCCATACGATCAGAACTCAGCTCCTGCCGGACCTGATCTTCCTCGGCTTTCAGTGCCGACATAAAGGCGGCGAAATCATCTTCCAATTTTTCCTTCCTTCCAGCGACACCCGAAAAAAACAGACATACTCTATCTGTCCAGCGCTTCACGATAAGTTGGGTCATTCATTTAGGGGCTTAGCAAGCTCATGCTACGACTGGCCGCCTCAGAAGGCCCGCCAAAAACCTGCCAAAACCGCAAAGGTTTTGCCCGGGGTTTTTGTCATGGCTAAGCGATTGATCCTGGGCGGTGTCACTTTTCACGATAAATGGCACTGATATTTGCACGCTAATTGGCCGCTCCGATGACGAGGGTTGAGGCGGCGGCCTGAATGACGTCATCGGTGATTTCGCGCAGTTCGTTGATGTGGAGGATGCGGTCGATCTGGTTGAACAGGCGTTGGAGGAGCCGGAAGTTGCCGCCTGTCAGGCGGGAGATAGCGGCAGCAGCTTGAACGTCAGTAAAGTCGTCGGTATCGAATTCCTTTCCCAGTTTTTGCCATTGCTTCCTGAAGATGAACTCCATCTCGTCGCGCGAAAGCGGCGGATATGGATGGGCAAAGCCGATGCGGCTGTAGAGCTGCGGGTAGCGGCTCATGCGCTTTTCGATGCCGGGCATGCCGATCAGGATGAGGCCGATATCAGCGCGGTCGAACTGGTCTCGAAGATGTTCGAGGGCTGTGTTGGTGAGCCGTTCGGCCTCATCGACGATGAAAAGCTCAACCTGTCTGTTCCGGGAGCTTATGATTTTGACGTCTTCTGAAGGTTGGCCCTGGTCGATGCAGGCTTCCACTCGGCTCCAGAGCTGGTTGAGGTCTTTGCGGACTGCCGCGAAGGCTGTTGCGACCGGGGGCGTGTAGAAAACGGTGCGCGACCGCGCCAGGGCGGCGTAGACCTTTTCATCGGATGGGTCACGCGGCCCCCAGCTTTCCAGCAGCGGTTCGGCGATGTCCCATTTGGCATAACGGCGGGCGGAGAGGGTTTTGCCGACACCAGCCGGGCCATAGCACAGCCCAATGGTGCGGTCCCTGCAGACAGTCTTAGCGAACTCCACGAAGCGTTTATGGGCGCTTGTCTCGATGAAGGTGGTCTTGGTCATGTGCGCCGATCTTCCTTATAGAGCAGGAGCTTGGACTTTGCCGGAGGTCTTGGTTTCTGCCCTTGATCAGCATCCGGCAAATGGTCGGTCACAGAACCAGTTCGCCCCTTGATCTCCTGCCGCAAGGCGCGCCGCCGTGCGGCACGCGCCTGTTGAATGTCTTTGAGGGATATGCTGCGCCCGGCATGGTCGGGACTGACCGCCCGGCAGAGGAAACGGTTTCGGTAGAACACCCGGATTTCCGCCATGTCACGGGGGTCGTAACGGATGGTGACGTGCTCGCTGACAAACGCCGCCAGCGTCGGGTCCATGTAGCGCAGGCCCTGGAAGTGGATGCCATCCCGACGCACCAGCCGGGATTTGGCCACGGTGAGCAGTAACAGGTCCAAAGCCTCGACACTTTCAGGCAGGTTTGGCAACCAACCATCACCGCGCCAGGCGGCATTGGGCGTCATTCCGATCTCGCTGTGGCGGCGGACGTTATGCGTGCCGACAAGGAAGTGACCCAAAGCCTGATCAAGGTCCGAGAGCGACAGTGCGGGCGGGCGGCGTGTTTTGCCCTCGGTAAGATGGCCTGGAAGCTCTGGTAGGAGTTCGGTGTTTACTGTGCCGAATATCCGTTCGATCTTGCCGCGCCCCTGCGGGCGGGCGACTGCTGAGAAAACCAGTTCGATCCTTAGCTCGGCCGCCACCTGCTCCAGATGCTGGCTGGGGAAGTCTGATCCATGATCTGTATAGAGCGTCTCGGGGATGCCGCAGACGCGCCAATCCGGGTCCGTTTTGCGCCAAATCGCCTGACGCAAAGCCAGCGCTGTTTGCAGCGCGGACGGCGCACCCAGAAACACGCAATAGCCCGCGACCGCGCGAGAATAGTCATCCTGCACGATGGTGAGCAAGGGCCGGGCGGGTTTGCCGTTTGCATCCAGGATCAGAAGATCAAGCTGCGTATGATCTGCCTGCCAGACCGCATTGGGCCGCTCAGCGCGGTGCCGGTGGATCAGCTCGAACCTGTCGCGATACGCAGTTGGACCCTCATGAACGAGGCAAAGCATGGCAGGATCAAGCGCACCCATCACCCTGCGCACTGTCGCGTATGATGGAACAGGATGGCCCTCCGCCTTTGCCGCTGCCGCGATGCGTCGTTGAATCGAAGCCGCTGACAAGCGCGGCCTCTGCACAGCAAGGGCTTCGATCTGTTGCGCCAGATCGGCGTGCAGCTTCCGGCGTCCGGCATCGAAGCGGCGACGCCGCACCAGCCCTGCAAGTCCAGCTTCACGATACTCCGCCGCCCACCGGCGCAGCGTTCGGACCGAATGACCCGATGCCTCCGCCACTGCCGTCAGAGGGACGCCAATCTCAAGGTGCGGCTGCAAAACCCGGAACCGGTCCATCGCCGCCACCCGATCCTCATCAGAGAACGCGGTCAGGCTGTCCGTAAGAGGATCGATCACCGGACGGTCTGTGGGAGAGCTGTCGGGGTCAGGTTTCTTTGTCGTCATGATGCACCATAAGAATGGTACGCATTAATTTGCAATAGAGGGTGCTTTAACGTACACTCAACCCATGACGACGACCCAGATCGGCTATGCCCGCTGCTCCACCGACAAACAGGACCTGACCGCGCAACGCGAAGCGCTGATTGCCCTCGGCGTCAAACCTGACCGCATCTACACCGACCATGGCCTCACGGGCCGAACCCGCGCCCGGCCCGGCCTTGATCAGGCGCTTGCGGCTGTGAGAGAGGGGGATACCCTTGTCGTGACCAAACTCGACCGGCTCGCACGCTCAGCACCAGATGCCCGCCAAATTGCCGACGGTCTCGCGGAACGCGGCATCCGCCTCGCCCTGGGCGCGACGGTCTATGACCCCACCGACCCTATGGGAAAGATGTTCTTCAACATCCTGGCCACCTTCGCCGAGTTTGAATCCGACCTCATCCGCATGCGCACCCGTGAGGGCATGAAGATCGCCCGCGCCAAGGGCAAGCTACGCGGTAAGAAACCCAAGCTCTCCGAAAAACAGCACCGCGAACTGCGCCGCATGTACGACACAGGCGACTACTCCATCAGCGACCTTGCAGACGTCTTCGCCGTCTCCCGCCCTACGATCTACCGCACACTCCAGCGCACAGAGAGTGCCAATTAGCGTGAAAGATTCACGGCCATTTATCGTGAAAAGTCACACCTGGGCGGGGCAGGGCGCTCGGCCAAAAACGACCGTTTTTGGCGCAAGTGTTTTGTCAGGGGGTTATTGGCACCCCAGCTAGCCGCAGCACGATCCGCCTTCTTGGATCGGCGGACACGCGACCGTTCCGTATGAGCAATACACGCAACAGTCTCCGGGCTTTGGTTTCAGCACCACGCCGCAAGAGCTGCACTCATAGAACCACTGGCAAGCGTCGGTCGGCATGGTCTCATCGGCGGCATGTCCGCATTCGGGACAGGTAATCGTGGATTGGAGGATCACTTCGTTCGTCTGCGTCGCCATAGTGCGTATCCTGTCAGTATGAGAAATCCGGCCAAAATCGGAAGCAGCACATCGTCTCGATAGATGTAGCCGAGCGCGCCGCTGATCCCGAGAAGCGAAAACAGCCACGGCAGAAATGGCGTAAGGCAGCACACTGCTGCCAACCCAGCTCCGCCGAGGCTCGCGGGCAGAAGCCAGCCCTTCATCGTGTTTGTCTCCATAGAGCAAACATCGTTCGTGCCGCGTCTTCTTCCCAAAGGGGCGAGCTGGCGGCGAGGGCAAAGGCAACAGTTGTGAAGCCCAATATGACGACTGTTGAGCGTTTCCGGCTGGCACAGCTCCAACGCTTCCACAGTCGGAACCAGCCCCAGGCCAGAACCAGCCCGACGATCACCAAAATCTCAATGCGATAGGCAACGAATGGGCCGAGCATGGTGAGCCAGGTGCCGCCCAGGCCAATTATCGACAACCCAATGGGCAAGACACAGCAGGACGCACTTAGCAAAGCAAGAAATCCAGCACCGCCAATCAAAAGGCGGTTCGGCCCCTTGGCGCCGTCATGAAGTGTTTCGGTGTTCGACATCATGGTCAGTTATATGCATCCTGTAGTGACTACAGGAGCAAGTGGAGAATGATCACATGGTTGCGATTGGGGAAGCGTCCCGTTTGAGTGGCGTCTCGATAGAAACGATCCGCTATTACGAGCGCGAGGGGATCATCTCGAAAGCGGGACGGACGGCAGCTGGGCGTCGAACATACTCAGACGCAGAGATATCGGAGCTTCGCTTCATCAAACGCTGCCGTGACCTCGGATTCTCAATCCATAATGCTGTTGCGCTGCGTAGCCTGGCTCATGAACCAGCAGGCGCGTGTGAAACGGTAGAGCAGCTTGGACGCAAGCATCTCACGGAAGTTCAAGCCAAGCTGGCAGAGCTTCGCCAGCTAGAAAGTGCCTTGGTCGAGCTGGTCGCAAACTGCGAAAAAGGTCGCCGCGACTGCCCAATGCTTGACGCGCTCATGGGTCAAAACCCATAGGTTTTTGTCACCTGCGATAACGGCTGTTTTCGCCCTTCCCAATCGACAGCCGCCGTTCGTCCAAAACGCGGCGAAGGTGCCAGAAGAGCCCATTTTGCTTGATGCTGCACCCCGCACGAACGGCGGCTTTTGCAATCCGATTGAAATACAAATGTCCAGTAAGGTCTACTCAGATATCCGTGACCATCCTCAACAATACGCCGAGCGAATTTGTAACATCCGCAGTGCCCTTAGATGCCAGATCGTCCAAGCCAATGAATGCCCCGTAGACCAAATGAACGAGCGCTGGATCACTCTTCCCGATGTCTGCGAGTAACTTCGCAACTAACGAAAGCCTGATCTCATCGACTTCATTTACAACAGCAAGGGCTGATGGTTCGGTTAATGCCCATGAACGCATCGCGGGCTCTGTCCGCCGCCCTCCAAATTCGTCGGGGGCGGCTTTTGCGGCATGAATCGCCAATAGGTTAAGGCGTTTGAACTTGTCTGGTTCCGCCAAAATATGACTTTCGATTTCTTGAATTACGCCCTCGCGCCAAAGACCTAGCATCGCACGCTTAAAGGACGGAAGATCGGCAAAATTCCAATAAAATGACCCTTTGGATGCCCCAAGGCTTCGCGCGAGGGCTTCGGCTCTGATAGCAGTTGGCCCATCTGTTGTGAGGGCGCGAAAACCTGCGGCTAACCACGCTTCCTCCGAGAATTTGATCTTGTTCATTTAGTCCATATACGCCACCGTATTTACAATTGAAATAGGCTGAAATATACGGCTGCGTATATTATGCGTTTCAAAAAGGAACCTAACTTGAGATATCCGTCTAAGATCAGATTTGTACGCTTATCCGATGTCCCACTCACCGATATCATTTCACATATGAATGATCCGCGTGTCGCCGAACATATGCCACTCTTAAAGTTTGAGTGGACGCTTGAAGAGGTCAAAAAGTTCGTGACCGCAAAGGAAAGTACCTGGCAACGCGATGGGTTGGGGCATTGGGCGATCTTGAGTGATGAGGTGTATGTCGGGTGGGGTGGATTTCAAAGAGAAGGTGAGGATTGGGATTTCGGGCTTGTTCTCAAGCCAGATAATTTCGGCCTAGGAATGCGAATTTCACGAAAGGCGATTGAGTTCGCAAAGTCTGATCCACGCATTGAAACGATCACTTTTCTTCTACCGCTTTCCCGCAAAAACCTAGGAGCCCTTGCGCGCGGCGGCGCAAAATACGTTGAAAACATTGAGTACGACGGTGAAACCTTCAAGAAATATAGGCTTGAAACGGGGTAGCTTCGTTGTCAGTCAATTTTACCGAAAGTCACTCTTTGTAAACCGAATTCCCAAAGCTGCCATTGGCGCAATCGCAGCGAATGCTAACTTCGTCCCGCGTCTTGCTTGTTCATATGCCTTGCAGCGAATGGCTGTTGATCGCCTTTGAACACCGCTTACCCGTCACTGCATCCGGGCATTTTTGCCCGTCCGCGCGAAGCGCCGGGCCTGTCGGTGGGCGGCCTTCATGTTGCGCGCCGACAGGTCACCCTGAAACCACCCTCACAACGCAAAAAGCTCCCGCCTGCTGACGGGAGCCTCGATCATTTGGCCGCGCTTACCGTTACTCAGCCGCCATCCGCTCGGCCTGCGCGGTACGGTCCATGATGTAATCCACTGCCTTCTGTGCCTCTGACGCGGCACGGAAGATCGCGCGGCTGTCTTCCTTCATCGCCTCAAGCCACCCTTCGACATAGGCGGCGCTCTGGTCGAACTCAGGCTCCACCCCGATCTGCGCGCAAAGCATGCAGTTTCCGATTTCCGCGACCAGCTCCTCGAAGGCATAGGCCTTGCGATCATTGAACCGGCCCAAGCGGTCAAGCCGCTTAGTCGCACCTGTCCAGTGAACTGTTTCATGGGCCAAGGTGCCAAAATACCCCGCCGCTCGATGAAACGTGCCAACGGGCGGCATGTGGATGCGGTCGGTCTTGATGTTGTAATAGGCGCGCGGCTCCTCGGTCGTGTCGATCTGAGCGCCGGTCGCGGCAAAGAACGCCTCCAACGCGGGGTCGACCACGGTGCCAAGATCACGGGGCGGATCGGGCAGAATGTAAAACTCAGCGGGCAAACCCTCGATCTGGTCGGCGTTGAACACGCGGTACGCTTTGGCATAGGGAATCTGGCGTTCCTCGCCGTTCTCGTCCTCGCGCTCGACGGTGCCGTATTTCACCACAGTCGCGGATTTCTCGCCTTTTCGGACATGGCCCCCAAGCTGCTTGGCCTGATTGAACGTCATCCAGCGGGATGAACTGTAGTCCTTGGCCATCGCTGTCGCCCAAAGCATCAGGATATTGATACCCCGATAGGCTTCCCCGTTGAACCGTTCCGGCAAGCTGACCGATATCCCGCCGCCAGTCCACGGCTTGCGCCATGGCGGCGTTCCCGCCTCGATCTGCGCGACAATCTGATTGGTGACATGGGAATAAACGTCAAACTTCTCTTTAGTCATTTGTGACCCTCCTTGCGTGACGCGGTTCGGGTCTCTTCTCCCTTTCCGCCAATGGGCGGGCCTTCCTGTTCTGATCTTTGGAATGCCCATGCATTCCGAAAGGCAGAGCAGGTAAGGGCAAAGCCCGTCCTGCGGCCTGGCGGGGCCGTGACAACCGGGTGGAGGGCGTGAATTTGGGAGGGAACCGCGCGCCTGCGCGTGGGAGGAACCGGAATTCTCGACCGGAACCG
>PCCY01000010.1 GCA_002731875.1 Roseobacter sp.
AACGCCTGTGGGAGCAGATCCGCGAGCTGACGCTGAAATCCATCGCGCCCGCCAAGATCTACGAAGAAGGCGACCTGATCAAACGCTCGATCCGCGACCTTTATAACCGCGAGATCGACGAGGTGTTTGTCGAAGGTGAACGCGGTTACCGCATCGCCAAGGACTTCATGAAGATGATCATGCCGTCCCACGCCAAGAACGTGAAGCTCTATAGCGAAACGCTGCCCTTGTTCGCGCGCTATCAGGTCGAAAGTTACCTGTCGGGCATGTTCAACCCTACGGTGCAGCTGCCTTCGGGCGGGTATATCGTAATCGGTGTCACCGAAGCGCTTGTCGCCATCGACGTGAACTCGGGCCGGGCCACCAAAGAAGGCTCCATCGAACAGACCGCGACCAAGACCAACCTTGAAGCCGCCGCCGAAGTCGCCCGCCAGCTGCGTCTGCGCGATCTGGCCGGTTTGATCGTCATCGACTTTATCGACATGGACGAGCGTCGCAATAACGCCGCCGTTGAAAAGCTGATGAAGGAAAAGCTGAAAACCGACCGTGCGCGTATTCAGGTGGGCCGCATCTCCGGCTTTGGCCTGATGGAAATGTCGCGCCAGCGTCTGCGCCCCGGTATGATCGAGGCGACAACTCAGCCTTGCCACGCCTGCCACGGTACCGGTCTGATCCGGTCGGACGACAACCTTGCGCTGTCGATCCTGCGCCAGATCGAGGAAGAGGGCACGCGCAAGCGGTCGCGCGAGGTGTTGATCACCGCGCCCGTGGGCATTGCCAACTTCCTGATGAACCAGAAGCGCGAGCACATCGCCCATATCGAAGGGCGCTATGGCATGGCCGTGCGCATCGAAGGTGACCCCAGCTTGGTCAGCCCCGACTTTAGTCTGGAGAAATTCAAGACGGCAACACGGGTTGTGTCGGTGGTGGAGCACGTCGTTTCCGTCGACACGTCGATCATGGACGAGATCGACCAGAGTGATAATGACGATACCGCCAACGAAGAAACGGATGAAGCGGAAGCCACCCGTAGCGATGGTAAAAATGGCAACGCCGAGAAGAAAAACGATGCCGGCAGCGACGATGACAACGACGCCGAAGGCAAACCCAAACGCCGTCGCAGGCGCCGGCGTCGGCGTGGGGGCAAGTCCAACGGTGACGATAATGGTAGCGACGAAGACACCAACGATAACAACTCAGTGTCAGAGGATGAGAAGCCATCCGACGCCGTTGCGGACACGTCAGGTGACGACACGAGCACGGACGACGCGAGCAAGGACGATGCATCTGGCGACGCGGAAAAGCCTGCGGACAAACCAAAACGGACCCGCAGCCGTACTCGCAAACCCAAGGCTGAACCGACGTCGGATGCAGACGCAGTGACCACAGCCGAAGCAGAAGACGACGCGCCCGCCAAAGCCAGTCCTCGGCCCAAGCGGACACGTACGCGCAAGCCCAAGGTAGCCGCTGCAAAGGCGGATTCGGAACAACCCGAACCCGATAGCAAGCCGGACGAGAAACCCGAGCCGGACCAGAAACCCGAGCCTGTCGAGCCACCAAAGCCCGTCGAGAAACCCGAGCCGGAAATCCAGCCTGACGAGACCCCCGAACCGGAAATCCAGCCAGAGCCTGCGCCAGAGCCGGCAGAGGAGCCGACGCCGGTGCCTGTACCGGAGCCCGCCGAAATTGAGCAACCAACGACACCGACCGAGATGCCGGATTCGACACCAACAGAAATTCCGCCTGTTCAAGAGGTAAAGCCGGAACCACCGTTAACCGAAATTCCGCAGCCGGGGGTCGCTCCCGCGCCTGAACAGATTTCGGAAAAGCCAGCTAAGCCAAAGCGACGCGGCTGGTGGTCCCTAGGGGGGTAAGGTTTCCGCGAAAGCAACAAAAAAGGGCAGGCCGCGAGGTGACGCATTCCGCCCCGTGGGACACAGCCACAACGAAGCCTGTCGCGGAAACGCGGCAGGTTATTGATTTAATGTGATATTTTGGTGGCAACTAAGACGCCATAAGAAGAGAAAGTGTGAGAAAATAGTCTCGCACGCATCCGGCATCATCCTGCCCAAAGAAAAACGAGCCGTTTCGGCGCTTTTTTCCTTCTGATTCAGAATCATAGAGCCAATATTCTTGTCCTGCAAGCTTGACTGTCCTCTTCGGCGGACACGCGGAGATTTCCGCATTGTGAGACTCCTAACCCCGCGGAAAATCTGTTCTTTGGTCAGAAAAACGACTCAAGGCAGAACCGCGAATGACGAGGTTCTGAATGGCAGGTTTGGCAACATTTAATTTTAAGCTCTCCCAGCTCTACCCAAGCGCGGGCGGATACCATCTCAACACTTGCGCCAATCCGGACTGCTCCAACTTTGGGCAGCCCCTTACGGATGCAGCAGAGCGACGGAAGACCTGGGAAAAGAAACGCCCTGACCTCACGGCGGACCAGATGGAGGTCGTCGTCAAACACGGTCCAGGCGCATACAAGCTCTCGGGTGCGGACAAGAAGCATCGACGGGTGAGTTGCGCGTTCCAGTATGAGCGCGCCCCTCATGTATGGGCAGACCAGCGCACGGTGCGTTGTCAGGGGCATACCCGCGAGGGAAAGGTCTGCAATAGCGCCTTCTCCCTCGTATCGCCCGCGCATCTCGATGAGGAGGTCGAGCGGCTTCGGAATCATAATGGCATCCTGGACGGCCCCGCCTGCGGGGCCTGTGGCACGCGCTTTCTTGCGGCTCCGGACGAGTTTTCGCTGAATGGCGCACATCAGCGGACCCGCGACAGTAAGGGCAACGCCACGAAGAAGAAGGCCACACCGAAGGCCGTCCGGGTCCTTCACAAACGCTGCAAAGGCAAGAAGGGCGCTCGGTTCTCAATCTCGCTGCCGCACTCAGGGCAAAAGACAACCGCAGACAACCTGCGCATTCTCGGGGCGGTTTTGAACAGCGCAGGGATCACCGACATGCAGCGCATGCTGGGCACGGCTGCGACCGGCAAGACGATCGGCTTCTCCCGGATTTACGATCGCATTGCCTGGCTGGAGGGGGTGTTCCTGGCCTATGAGCGCGAGATGTTACGCCGTTGGCGGGAAAAAGTCGAACGAACCGGTCAGCAGATCGAGCACTGCCTCAGCCATGATGATATGGTTCTGACCGTGAACTGGGAAACAGCGACCGATCAGCGAAACACGCAACTCAACTGCGCCATCACGGCGGACGCGAAGAGCGGGTATGTCTATCGAATGGATGTCGATTTCGACCCACGCGTCAAACCTCTCGATCTCTTCAACGAGACCTACACAGACGGCCAAGGAAGTCCGATAAACCTTTCGCAGAACTACCCCGGCAGCAAGTTCGGATCAGCGCCAAAGTTCTCTTGGCAGCGGCCGACCGGCCGCCTGCATGAACCACAGTTCTTCGCAGCTTGCGTCAATGAACTGGAAACCTTCCGCGTGCGAGCGCGGCGCCGGATGCCGAAGAAATCGAAAGCCGACGCCAAGTCCAGAAACGATATTACCGCCCGCGTGAACGGAATGAAGGAAAATATTCGCGTCATCGCCGAAGACTGGTTCGGCTTTCCTGCGGACACCGAGGCCGAACGCGGCTCCTTCAAGGGAATGACGACGGACGACTTCTACACCAAGGCCGCACACTTCGTTCTTCTCAAGGAGATGCTGCCGAAGGGACGGATTGTTCTGACAACTGAACAGGAGGCCACCCTACCCAATATCATTCCACATGTATTCGAAGAGGAAATCCAGGCAGACCGCTTCGTTTGGCTGGCGATGAAGTTCAAGAAGAAGACGACCAAACCGGAAAAGCTGGGAAAGGTGAAGGCATACAAGAAATCCCGCCGTCAGTTTCACAACGACGGTATGTATGCCGGTCGCTTCTCTCCGGAAACGGATGCCCGCACCGTCACGGAAGCCTATATCGCGGACCATATGGAGCCTGCGCTGCGCGGCGCCCGTCCGTATCCCGGATCGAACTACCAGACCCCCGTATTTCCGAAACTCTGGGTGTCTTCTCCGACGCAAGCGAGCGGAGAGCTGGACAAGGTTGTCGGATTTCCGATCCTGCCGCGGTATCTGCGCAATGAGATGAAGAACATCCCGTTCGATGGCCCTCTCGATGCTGATGCCCGCCAGGAACTGGCACCGTGGATCTACAAAGCGACCCTGCAACCGGCAAGCACTTTCATGAACTCGCTCCGAGAGCGCCTCAGCCTGGCGGACAGAGCTGGCAGCGGCGGTGCCCGGATCGGAGGATCGTATGTTCAGGGAGCAATCTTTAACCCTGCGATGCTGATCTCGATCATCAACATCTTCCGGATCAACTACAACTTCTTTGAGCCGAGGGTCTATACGCCACCATACGAAGAAATCGACGACTTCGCTAAGGCAGGAAAGCTGATGCCACGCGCCCTCCGCATCCCGGGGACAGACGAGTTTGTCCAGCTTCCGCCCCGCGCCCGGCGCTCGCCGCAGAAGCGCACTCCAGCAATGCGGCACGGCCTGGATGCCCGCAAGCTCCGGAAGGGCGGAGGCGAAGATGTGCCTGATCTCTACCGCGTGCTCTATCGGCCTTGGCTCTATGCCGGAACAAAAGTGGGCACCAAGCTGGACCGGTCGTGGAAAACGCCTGCGGTCCAGACAGTAAACCGACCAACAGACCAATCGGATGCTGGCGTCGAGAAGATGGAAGTCGTGCCGATTCCCGAGATTCTGGGCATTCGGACCGACTTGTCGTCCGATGAGGAGAAGACGGCGGGCCGAACCTGAGCCTGCAAGCGCCCATCATCTTGTAAGAAGCGCATCTTTAACCACAAGAAATGGCCGCGATGGTTCTCATCGCGGCCATACTCATTGAAGCCAGTTCCTAAAAACTGTGTCCCACGGCACGGAATGCGTCAGCCGCGAGGGCTGCCCTTTTTTCGTTCACTCTTTGCGAAAAAGTCCGCTTATTTTTTCCGGATCACATAAATTTGCGGTGAACTGTCCAGATCGGTTCTGACCAGTTCATGACCCGCTTCCATGCAAAAATGTGGCATGTCAATGATCGCGGCGGGGTCGTCTGCCTGAACCGTCAGCTCTTCGCCCGACTTTAACGCTTGCAGGCGTTTACGGGCCTTCAAAACCGGAAGGGGGCACAGCAGCCCGGTGGCATCAAGGGTATATAAAGCGCTCATTTGCTTCCCATAAGACACATGTTTCAAGGCGTCCACAACCTTGTGAGACAGGGCCGCCCCGACACGGCGTGACGCGACCGCAAATGCGCGCTAAGGCTTTCGGCATGTTCGGGCTTGAAATCATCGACGCGGGTTTGCTGCCTGCAATCTTTATCGCGCTTTCGGCGGGGATTGTCAGCTTTCTAAGCCCTTGCGTGCTGCCAATCGTACCTCCCTATCTTGCCTATCTAAGCGGGGTGTCATTGGCCGACATGTCTTCGATTGGTACGGCGCGGCGCAAAGCTGTTTTGACAGCGCTGTTTTTCGTCATGGGGCTCAGCACGGTATTTTTAATACTTGGTTTTACGGCGTCTGTGTTCGGTGCTTTCTTTTTGCAATACCAGATCGCGTTCGCTCGTATTTCGGGGGTGATCGTGGTGATTTTCGGGCTCCATTTTATTGGGTTGTACCGGATCCCGCTTCTTGACCAAGAGGTAAGAATGGATGTCGGCGACCAAGGCGGGACGATATTTGGTGCCTATGTTTTAGGGCTCGCCTTTGCGTTCGGATGGACGCCGTGCATCGGCCCGCAGCTTGGCGCGATCCTTTCACTGGCCGCATCCGAAGCCTCGGTAGCGCGGGGTACGTTGCTGTTAGGCGCGTATGCCGCGGGTCTGGGTATCCCGTTTCTGTTGGCGGCGATGTTCATCACCCGCGCCTCGCTTCTGCTGACCCGGTTCAGGCCATACACCAAAGCGATTGAACGCGGCATGGGGGTGTTGCTGGTTATCGTTGGGCTGGCTCTGCTTAGCGGGCTGTTTTCTTCGTTCTCCTTTTGGTTATTGGAGAGCTTTCCTGCTTTGGGGTACTTGGGTTAGGCGCCTTACTCTTGCCCTAAATACTGTCTAATGTCGGCTCAAACGCAGGTATGAGATGTCCGAAAATTTTGAACAGACAGTTAGAACCCGACAGGTATTCTACATCCCCGGGTATGACCCGATACACCCGCGCCGATACCGCGAGCTTTATCGTAAGGAAGGCTCGGAACAGGCCCGCATTTCTGACTATCAGATTGGCTTGAAACCCAAAAAGACCAAGGGAAATTACGGGTGGCGCGTCACATCTCATATAGATGGCGCGGATGTCGATACGCAGGTCGAGGTGCTGGTCTGGTCCGACATCGTGCGCATTTCGATGAGCAATTCAATTCTGGCGACATACCGACAACTGGTGCAAACCGCGTGGGTGTACATAGCATCCGGGGCGCTGTGGCGGTTGATGCAGTTGCGCAAGGGGCCGGTGATTGCGGCGCTCTATCCCGTCGGGATGTTGCTGTTGCAATTGTTGGTCGCCATAGCGTCGGGGCTGCTGATTTACAAGGCGGTTACGTTCCTTTGGGGCCCACCGTGGTTCAAAGGTATGGCTGGAGCGCTTGGCGTAGTTGTGGGTTGGTACGTCCTGAAGTGGTTCAAGAAGAAAGATGGCAAGTTTTTTGCCTATTATCTGATGCACGATTACGCGTTTGGTGCGGCGACCCGCGGTGCATACCCCCCCGAGCTGGAGACAAGAATAGACGCGTTCGGCGATGAGATTGCCAGAGCGTTGACATCGGATGTCGATGAAGTGTTGGTCGTCGGTCATTCGTCAGGTGCGCATCTGGCCGTATCGATCCTGGCTGATTTGATCCGTGCGGGCAGGGTCCCGCGGAATGGGCCGGCCCTGGGGTTTTTGACATTGGGACAAGTCGTCCCGATGGTGTCGTTTCTGCGCGATGCCCATCGTTTGCGGGCCGATCTGCGATATCTATCGCTGCGTGACGAACTGTGCTGGGTCGATGTGACGGCACCGGGCGACGGTTGCGCCTTTGCCCTGTGTGATCCGGTCGCTGTTTCTGGTGTTGCACCCAAGGGAAAACGCTGGCCGCTGGTCTTTTCCGCCGCCTTTACGCAGTCGCTAAGCCCGGCGCGGTGGCGGGCGCTTCGTTGGCGGTTCTTCCGGCTGCATTTCCAGTATCTTTGCGCATTCGATATGCCCAAAGACTATGATTATTTCCAGATTACCGCAGGTCCGCACAGTCTGTCAGAACGCTACGCCGGCCGGCCTGCATCTCGTTCACGGGTGGTCAAACCGGTGAACAAGTTCACGTCGACCGCGCCATGATGCAACCGCCCAAGCCAGACAGCCGCCCCGACAAAGTGTCGCTGTGGCGCTATGCCCGCCTGTTTCGTCAAGACATCCTATCGGCACAGCCGGCGCGGTTGTATCGCGCCTGGATGGCGGAATTCAAGACACCGTTCTTCCGCAGCTATCTTATTAACCAGCCAGAGCTGATCAAAACCGTGCTAAAGGAACGGCCCGATGATTTTCCAAAATCTGACCGGATCGGCGAAGGACTTCGGCCTTTGCTGGGCCGTTCGGTGTTTTTGACCAACGGCGCGGTCTGGAAACGGCAACGCAGGATCATCGACCCCGCCTTTGAAGGGGGGCGTCTGCGCGAAACCTTTCCCGCAATGTGGGATGCCGCGGAGTCGATGGCAAAAAGGTTCGAGCATCTGACGGATCAGGACGTCGAAATCGAAGCCGAGGTCAGTCATGCCGCCGCTGACGTGATTTTCCGAACCCTGTTCTCGATCCCTATTGATCACCATGTCGCACGCGAGGTGTTCGACGAATTCAAAACCTACCAACGCAGCCAGCCGATACTGAACATCGCGGCATTCATTCCGCTTCCGCGTTGGATCCCCCGCTTGTTTCGCCGCGACACCCGGCGCAGCGCTACGTTGATCCGACGGCTCATCACCACTTTGACAACCCAACGTATGGCAGAGATCAATGCCGGAACCGCCCCGCTGGATCTGGCAACCAAGATAATGACCACCGTCGACCCTGTGGAAGGCAAAGCTTTCACCACCGAAGAAATGGTTGACCAGGTGGCCATCTTCTTTTTGGCCGGACACGAAACCAGCGCCTCGACTTTGGCATGGGCGCTGTATCTTTTGGCGACCCGCCCCGACTGGCAAGACCGGCTGGCCGACGAGGCGCAGCAGATCGAAACTTGCGATTTCGCCGTCATGTCCAAGCTGCGGCTAAGCCGGGATGTCTTCCGCGAGGCGTTGCGGCTCTATCCACCGGTCCCGATGATGGTCCGAGAGGCGAGCTGCCCCGAACGGTTTCGCGACCGCGACGTGAAAGCCGGGTCGCAATTGGTTATCAGTCCTTGGCATTTGCACCGGCACGAACGGCTTTGGGATAATCCTGACGGCTTCGATCCAAATCGCTGGCACACTGAAAACGGCCAGAAGTGCCAGCGCGAAGCGTATCTGCCCTTTAGCGCCGGTGCGCGCGTGTGCCCCGGCGCCGGTTTCGCCATGGTCGAAGGCCCCTTGCTGCTTTCAAGGTTGTTACGAGATTTCAAGGTTGAACCGATCACGAACCGGGCACCCGTTCCCGTTGCCCATCTGACTGTACGGTCAAAAGATGGCATTTGGCTGCGCCTTGTCCGACGCTAACGATATATCATCATGCGTACAGATAGGTTAAACGATCACGCAACGGAATCAAAAAGGGCCAACAGGATCATGAGCACGACAGACGCGCAACGCACACAGATGAAGGACGGCAAGGGCTTTGTGGCTGCTCTGGACCAATCAGGTGGGTCCACACCCAAGGCGCTAAGCCTGTATGGTGTCGAGCCGTCGGACTATTCCGGTGATGCCGAAATGTTCAAGGCCATGCATGATATGCGCGCACGGATCATTCTAGCGGATGATTTCACCAGCGACAAAGTTATCGGCGCGATTTTGTTTGAACGCACCATGGACGATACGATCAACGGCAAACCGGTCGCCGATCTGTTGTGGGACGACCGCGGCGTTGTACCTTTCTTGAAAATTGACAAAGGGTTGGAAGACGAAGCAAACGGCGTACAACTGCTTAAACCGATGCCTGATCTTGATGCGTTGCTGAAGCGTGCCAAGGCAGCCGGTATATTTGGCACCAAAGAGCGGTCTGTCATTCATGGCGCAAATCCCGAAGGCATCGCGTCTGCGGTGGCACAGCAATTCGCTGTCGCCAAATCTGTGTGTGATGCGGGGCTCGTGCCGATCATCGAACCCGAGGTGAATATCCATTCAGACAGCAAAGCCGAATGTGAAACAATACTGAAGGCAGAGCTAGAGAAGCATCTCTCTGCGCTACCGGAAAACGAAATCGTAATGCTCAAGCTGACGCTTCCCGAAGTGTCCGGCCATTACGCAAGTCTTGCCGATCATCCGAATGTGCTGCGTGTCGTGGCGCTTTCGGGTGGCTATTCGACGGATGTGGCGTGTACGCGACTAAGTCAGAACCCCAAGATGATCGCCAGCTTTTCCCGTGCATTGACGGAAGGGTTGAATGTCAGGATGTCGGACAACGAGTTTAATGCAGCTTTGGGCAAGAACATCACAAAGATCTACAACGCTTCCATCGCGTAAGGTTCCACGACGCGCGACATGCATCGGTGATGCACCGAAAAAGACCGCGCCCGGCAATTGTGTCGGGGGCGGGTCACGGCGCAGCATGATCTTTTGACCATCGACGCTTCGTTTCAGAGGCAAGGGGGGGGCGCTACCTGCGCCGCTTTATTGCCGCGTCATCAGACAGTTATCGTTCCTTTAACGCCCGCAGCACATAAACGCGGATCGCTGAGGCCAGTCCCGCCTCGACGCCCCGGTCCGCATCTATCTGGGCAACCAATGCGTTGATCGGCATCTCTTTTTGTCGAGCCAGATCGCGCAATTCGTGCCAGAACGCATCTTCCAGTGAAATCGAAGTACGGTGACCCTGAAGGGTCACCGAATGTTTTACCGGGCGCGCGCTCATTTTTCGCGCTTATGCGCTTCCAGGTTGCGGGCGATCTGTTCGGCGCGCGCCTTAAGCTGGTCCTTTTGTGCTTTGCTCTGGCCAAACTGGACCGCGTTTTCATCAGCACGGGCCTTGCGCGACGCGCGGTTCCGCTCTTTCTTTACCTTGTTGAGATTGATAGGGGCGCTCATTCTTTTGGTCCGATCATATGTTCCGGCCGCACCACGCGGTCGAATGTTTCGGCATCGACAAAGCCCAAGGCAATTGCTTCTTCCTTAAGGGTCGTACCGTTTTTGTGGGCCGTCTTGGCAACTTTCGTCGCATTGTCATAGCCGATCGTCGGGGCCAGCGCTGTGACCAGCATCAGGCTTTCCTTCATCAGCTTGTCAATCCGAGCCTCGTTCGCCTTGGTGCCGACGACCATATTATCGGTGAATGCCGATGCGCTGTCACCCAAAAGCTGCATGGATTGCAGAACGTTATAGCTCATCATCGGGTTGTAGACGTTCAACTCGAAATGCCCCTGCGATCCTGCAAATCCGACCGCCGCATCGTTGCCCATCACATGCGCACAGACCATCGTCAACGCCTCGGCCTGCGTCGGGTTCACCTTGCCCGGCATGATCGACGACCCCGGCTCGTTTTCCGGCAGGATCAGTTCGCCCAGACCCGAGCGTGGACCGGATCCAAGAAGCCGCATGTCATTGGCGATCTTGAACAACGATGCCGCCACGGTTTTCAGCGCGCCCGAGAACATGACCATCGCGTCATGGGCGGCCAGCGATTCAAACTTGTTTGGCGCTGTCACAAAGGGCAGGCCGGTTATATCGGCCATGTGCGCTGCAACCGCTTCGGCCCAACCCTTCTTGGTGTTCAGCCCGGTACCCACGGCCGTCCCGCCTTGTGCCAGCTCGTATATATCCGGGAGGCATGCCTGCACGCGTTCGATGCCCTTCTTGACCTGATGCGCATAACCCGAAAATTCCTGACCGAGGGTCAGCGGGGTCGCATCTTGGGTATGGGTGCGACCGATCTTGATGATGTCCTTGAATTCTTCGGATTTAGCCGTAAGCGCGTCGTAAAGTTTTTGCAGGCCGGGGATCAACACGTCGCGCGTCTGCATCGCGATTGCCACGTGCATCGCCGTCGGGAACGTGTCGTTCGAAGACTGACCCATGTTGCAATGGTCGTTGGGGTGCACCGGGGTCTTTGACCCCATCTCGCCGCCCAGCATCTCGATGGCGCGGTTTGAGATGACTTCGTTGGCATTCATGTTGGACTGCGTGCCCGAACCGGTCTGCCACACGACCAGCGGAAAGTTGTCGTCAAATTTGCCCTCGATCACCTCGGCCGCGGCCGCGACGATGGCATCGGCTATGTCGCGCTCCAGATTACCTTGTTGCAGGTTCTCCATCGCACAGGCTTTCTTCACCACCCCCAGGGCACGGATGATCGGTACGGGCTGTTTCTCCCAACCGATCGGAAAATTGATGATCGACCGCTGGGTCTGAGCGCCCCAATACTTGTCGGACGGCACTTCCAAGGGGCCAAAGCTATCGGTTTCTGTACGGGTATCGGCCATGAGGCGGCTCCTGATCTAGCGCTTGCATTGGATCAGGGTTTAACCCGCACAGTCGCGCGGCGCAATTGCGCTTTGGGGTCGGGCCAGGATCAAACCTGGCACAACCTGACGGCTATTTGCGAAAACTATCCAGCGAAACGATTTCCGCGGCTTTCGGCGCATCCTCGGGGACTTCCAGTTCGCTCTCATCTTCTTGCAACAACGGCGCATCCGACTCTGCGCTGCTTTGTTGCTGTTCAAACTTGAGCCCGAATTCCACTGACGGATCCACAAAGGTGCGGATCGCGTCATAGGGGATATACATCGGTTCGGGTGCATCGCCAAAGTTCAGGGTGATCGAAAAACCTTCCTCACCGACCTCAAGCTTATCGTACCAATGTTGAATAACGACGGTCATTTCGCCGGGGTAGCGGTCCGATAACCAATCTGCCAATTCCGCATCAGGGTGGGACGTGTCAAACGAGATGAAGAAATGATGGCCGCCTGGCAACCCATGTGCGGCCACGTCAAGCAAAACCTGGCGGATCAACCCGCGCATGGCATCGTGCATCAGATTGCCATACTCAATGCTTCGGCTCATTCTTCGTTCTCCAACCCCATCTGGACAAGATCAGCATACGTGATTTCACCACGGTGAAAAGGGGGGTGAAGAATTATAGCCCTAGATTTCGAAACCAAACCTTACTGGGGCAAATACAACTATGGATATCAGTCCAACCGCTACCGGATAACGCCGCCTGGCAACGCCGATTTTGTTGAACTTGATGTCACTCGCGTGGCAAGTCTCACGTAACGGTTCTATCAATTGCCCCCGATGTTCATTGACCAGCCAACCCTGGTAGGTGCGGATTCCGGTCAATTCCAAATGGTCCTAAATCCTCGCCGAAGGCATCTTTCTTCCTAGAAAAAACAGGGCCACGCAATTGTTTCCACACCACATCAACACGGCCGCACCCGCAGATGCTCCCGCAAGGTGTGTCACAAAACGCTGTGTGGTTCAGGGGGGGTAAAGTGCAGGTTTCTGTTGCCAGGTACCTGCGAACCCCGCCTTAGGTCGCTAAACGTAAGGACTTAAGTTTCAATAGTTCCGGTCGCTTACGCGGCCATCGCCATTGGAGCACGATTGTCATTTGCAATTGTACATTTTACGCCGATAACGGTGGCAGTCAGCCGAGATAAAGCTACATCTTTAGACGTTCGTCGATCCTATTTCGACCCCATGATCCGCAAATGACGGATGTTTGGTGGAGTCGCCGGGTACCGCCCCCGGGTCCGAACCGCGTATTACATGCGCGTTTATACCCATAGTCCCGAAGGACATTTCAAATATAGGACCCGCGGCAGACTTTGCAAGCCGCAAACCGCAGAAATCCGCAAGGGTTGTGGCTTTGTTAACGGGACGGTGACAACGTGCATTTCACCCTTGATACGGCGAACACGGCTATCATGGTTCTGGTCCGAACCGGTCGGGTGAATGATCTCTCGATATCGAAAGTTCGCAGGCGATTATCTGCGATTTACATCTTGGGCTCCGGACGCTTTCGTTGCTCGAACACGCGTCGCGCAAGGTTTTGCGTTTCGACCTCCAGCGCTGCCAGCCCATCGCTTGCACCGACGCCATCCTGGGCCTCGATTGCATCGGCGATATCGCGGTGCAGGGTGACGATGGCGCTTCGGGAACGCGCGGTGAAAGTGATCATGTTCATCAGGGGCTGCATCGCCTCGACGGCTCCGGCAAGCTGGTAGGACAGCACCGGGTTGTCGGCACCGTCGACGAGAGCGCGGTGAAACGCAACGTCAGATGCGCAAAACGCCTCGTCTGATAGGCCTGCTTCACCTTGCCGCTCAATTTCTTCTCGCATCATGTTGATATGAATTGAATTTCTTCGTTTTGCCGACAGCGGGGCGCAAGCCCTTTCAAGGGTAAAGCGGGCTTCACAGGCCGTTTCAAAGCTGACGTCGTTCATGGATAACAACAGGATCGACGTGGTAATCTGCTGCGCATGCGCGGCTTCGAAACTGATCCGGTTGACAAACGCCCCGCCGGTGGCACCGCGCTGCGTGCGGATCAACGACTGGGCTGCCAGTCTTTTCAAGGCTTCGCGAACCGTCGCCCGAGAGACATCGAACTGCAACGACAGTTCCGCCTCCGATGGCAGGCGTTCATCGACGATCAGGTCACCGCTGACGATGGCATCGCGGATGCTTGCGGCGATCTGCGTTGGCAGATCAGTGGAGAGTTCGGAGCTCGATTTCATATGTCTTACAATTTGTGTTTGGAAAAACTTTAATTGTCTGACAATACTTTTTCAAGCAGCGAGTCGCACGGCGCGGGGGGTTAGAACTTAATATGGTACCGACATTACGTTCCGCGCTCTGGCTGGGGTTTTTCAGCCTGATCCTGGTTGCCTGGATCGTCATGTATGCCATGAGCACCGGGATGGGGCTTGACCTGTTGGGGCGGCCCGACAGTTTCGGGCAGGCAATGCGCGCCATGGACCCTGCGATGGAAATGTCGATGCCGATGGCCCGCTTTGGCCCTCTGGCCGCGATGTGGGCCACGATGATGGCAGCGATGATGTTGCCCACGATGGTACCGACGTTGCGCAGCTATCAGGATTTGATGCACAGTGCGACCGGTACCCAGGCGGGCTGGCTGGGGGTCTTGCTTGGCTATTTTGCCATGTGGCTGCTGTTTGCACTGTTGATCGCCAGCGTGCAGATGGTTCTGTTACATGGTGGGGTAATCGACATGTTGGGGATCGCCAGGTCCCGTTGGGTGGCGGCGGCGCTGTTACTTGCGGTGGGGCTGTTCCAGTTCACCCGCACCAAGGAAATTTGCCATGGGGTGTGCCATTCTCCAATGATGTATTTCCTGGGCAATTGGCAACAAGGTTTTACCGGCGGGGTTCGTATGGGGCTTACACTCGGCTCGTATTGTGTCGGGTGCTGTTGGGGGATGATGGCCCTGGGCTTTGTCGGCGGCGTGATGAACCTGGCATGGATGGGGCTTGCCACGCTTTTTATGGTCTTGGAAAAGCTGCCCCAGATTGGCCATAGGATAATAAAACCAATGGGTTTTCTGCTGATCCTCGCTGCGGTCGGGGTGGCGGGGTGGCCTGTGATTTCAGGAGGATGAGATGGTAACCAATAAACGACCCGACGCAGACCGGCTGCCGATTAGCCAACGGATAGATCAGCGTATGCCCAACCCGAAGCGACGCGAGGCCACGCCTACCGAATGGCAGATCAAGGGAGAGCTCTTTTTGAACTGCTCGTGCGAAATGTTCTGTCCTTGCGTCGTCAGTCTGGGGGCGCACCCGCCCACGGAGGGGCACTGTCATGCGTGGATGGCCATCGCGATAGACGAGGGTCATTTTGAGGGTGAAAACCTGTCGGGCCTCAATGTCGGCCTGCTGGTCGATATTCCGGGTCGCATGGGCGAAGGCAACTGGAAAGTCGCCGCCTATGTCGACGAGAACGCCAGTGGCAAAGCCTATAACGGGCTGCTCCAGATTTTTTCAGGTGCCGCGGGTGGCACAACGGGGTTGTTCACCATGTTGGTCTCCGAGATCATCGGAGCCGAACGTGCCCCGGTCAAGATCATCCGCGACGGAAACAAGCGGTCGATCCAGATTGGCCGCAAGATCGCCGGCGAGATCGAGATGATCGCCGGTAAATCACCGGATCACCCCGTGATGATCTCGAACTCCAAATACTGGATGGGCCCCGATATCATCGCGGCGCGGGGCGTTAAATCCAAGGTGCGCGATTACGGACGGGTCTGGGACTTCGGTGGCAAGTCGGCCGAAATCTGTCCGATCAACTGGCAAGGGCCTGCCGCATGATCAGCAGCGGTTATGTCCGGACCATGGCGCGGTACAACAGTTGGCAGAATGACCAGCTGATATCGTTGCTGCTGGACATGCCGGCTGACGAGCTGACGAAGGATCGCGGCGCATTTTTCGGTTCCATTCTTGGAACCGCGAACCATCTGCTGTGCGGTGATACGCTGTGGTTGTCGCGGCTTGATCCGTCAATGGCCCCTCCTTTTGCAGCGCCTGATCAATGGCCCCGGCTGCACGACGATGCGCGTGGCTGGGCAACAGATCGCCACCGGGTCGATGGCAAGCTGCACCGGTGGGCCGACAAGCAACGCGAGATTGATTTGGTCGGTGATGTGATGTGTAAGCCAGTGACGCGCGGCACAGCCTTCAGCATATCGCGCGCAATGGCGGTGGTTCAGATGTTCACCCATCAAACCCATCATCGCGGCCAAATTCATGCCATGCTTACCGCAGCCGGTCAGACCGCACCGATCAGTGATATCATCCATATGCCGGAGATCGTTTAACATGGCACTCATTTCCCCTTCGCGCCGCGTGCGGCGCACGATGTTTTCGGACGGTGTCGAAGCAGCGGGCGTCAAGGCGTACACTGTTTACAACCGGATGCTGTTGCCGACGGTGTTTGAAAGCGTGCAGGAAGATTACCATCACCTGAAGGAAGCTGTGCAGGTGTGGGATGTTGCGTGCGAACGACAGGTCGAACTGCGGGGCCCCGATGCCGCGCGGCTGATGCAGATGTTGACGCCGCGGGATCTGCGGGGGATGTTGCCGGGCCGATGCTTTTACGTGCCCATCGTCGATGAGACCGGCGGGATGCTGAACGACCCTGTTGCTGTAAAACTTGCCGAAGATCGCTGGTGGATTTCGATTGCCGACAGTGACCTGATGCTGTGGGTCAAGGGGATCGCGAACGGTTACCGGCTCGACGTGCTGATTGACGAACCCGATGTCAGCCCGCTTGCGGTCCAGGGGCCAAAGGCAGATGCGCTGATGGCGCGGGTGTTTGGCGACGCGGTGCGTGATATCCGGTTCTTTCGCTTTGGGATGTTTGACTTTCAAGGGCGGTCCCTTGCCGTCGCACGCTCCGGGTATTCAAAGCAGGGCGGGTTCGAGATCTATGTCGACGATACGCGCATCGGGATGCCCCTGTGGAACGCGTTGTTCGAGGCCGGAAGAGATTTGGACGTTCGGGCCGGATGCCCCAACCTGATCGAACGGATCGAAGGCGGTTTGCTGAGCTATGGAAACGACATGACCGACGACAACACGCCGCACGAATGCGGATTGGGACGGTTTTGCGATACGCAGACCGCCATCGGTTGTATTGGGCGTGACGCGCTTTTGCGGGTGGCCAAGGAAGGCCCGACCAAGCAGGTGCGTGCGCTTGCGCTGGAAGGTGGTCCGGTCCCGCCCTGTGACCGGGCCTGGGACATCGAGGCGAACGGCAAGCGGATCGGACAGGTGACCTCGGCGGCGTATTCGCCTGATTTCAAGACCAACGTCGCCATTGGTATGGTTCGGATGACGCATTGGGACAGCGGGACCCAGGTACAGGTTCGCACCACCGACGGGGTGCGGGATGCTGTGGTGCGAGAGGGTTTTTGGCTTTAGCGTGGGCCGAGAGAGATGGGACCGAGGGGCCAGCCCCTCGGGCTCCCCGGAGTTTTTTGGCAAAATGAAAAGGGACGGCCTCAGGTGCGTTCCGGATTGGAGAGATGATGTTTGATGCACTGATTGTGGATAAAGACGAGGAAACCGGCAAAACCAGCGCTGCGGTGACCCAGATTGGTCTGGATGATCTGCCCGACGGCGAAGTGACGGTGGCTGTTGAATATTCGACGGTGAACTATAAAGACGGGCTGTGCATCGGACCCGGCGGCGGTCTGGTGAGGAAATATCCGCACGTTCCGGGAATTGATTTTTCCGGCACGGTAGAGGCTTCGTCGGATGACCGATACGCCCCGGGAGACAAGGTGGTGTTGACCGGTTGGCGGGTCGGCGAAGCGCATTGGGGGGGATATGCGCAAAAGGCGCGGGTCAAGGCTGATTGGCTGGTGCCTTTGCCCGAGGGACTGGACAGCCGTCAGGCAATGGCGGTGGGGACTGCCGGGTTGACCGCGATGCTTTCGGTGATGGCTTTGGAGGACCATGGTCTGGCGGTTGGTCAAGGGCCGGTTCTGGTCACCGGGGCCGCTGGGGGTGTCGGATCGGTCGCGGTGGCTATATTGGCGTCGCTTGGGCATGAGGTCGCAGGCGTGACGGGGCGGCCTGAAACCGCCGATTACCTGGCGGGGCTCGGGGTGAGCCAGATTGTGCCCCGCGCAGACATCAACGAGACGGTCAAGCGCCCCTTGGAGGGGGAGACCTGGGCCGGATGCATTGACGCTGTCGGGGGCGCGATGCTCGCCCGTGTGCTGGGGCAGATGAAATACGGGGCTTCGGTGGCCGCCGTGGGCTTGGCCGGAGGGGCGCAGTTGCCCGCGACCGTTATCCCGTTCCTGCTGCGCGGCGTAAACCTGTTGGGGATCGATTCAGTGATGCAGCCTTATGACAACCGTGTTCGCGCATGGGGGCGCATCGCCCGTGATCTGCCCATGTCCAAGCTTGAGGACATGGTCGTACCGGCCACGCTGAAAGATTTGCCGACCCTTGGCAAAGACATCCTGCAAGGTCAGGTCCGGGGGCGGGTTGTCGTAGACGTCAACGGCTGAGCAGGGCGGCGAATACGGTTGAGGCAGCCCGGTCGCGCCGCGGCTGCCTTGATTTGGCCAGCAGGTCCTGGACGAAATGGTGCCGGCGAAAGCTGCGGAAGGTGATCCGGAGGAACGATGAGGGGCAGGCGCCGATGTGCGGTATTTTTGTCTTGAAAATAACCTTGGCGTGCTAACTTCAGACATATCCCTGATGAGAAGCTAGGTGTGTCTGGAAAATCCCCCGTAATTGTATGGTTTCGCCGTGACCTGAGGTTGACCGACCATCCCGCGTTAGACATGGCAGCCCAGTCGGGCAGACCCGTCATACCGCTTTTCATTCGTGATGATCAGATCGACGATCTTGGGGCCGCCCCGAAATGGCGGTTGGGGTTGGGCATCGAAACCCTTGCCGATCGTTTGGCGGCAATCTCCAGTCGTTTGATTTTGCGCCAGGGCAAAGCGCTTGATGTGATACGCGCGGTGGTGGCGCAGACCGGCGCGGCGGCGGTGTATTGGACGCGGCTGTATGACCCAAACAGTATCCAACGTGACGCGCGGATCAAGAACGCCCTGATAGAGGAGGGTGTCGATGCGCGGTCTTTCGGCGGCCATCTGATGTTTGAACCGTGGACGGTAGAGACCAAGGCGGGCGGATATTACAAGGTCTATACCCCATTTTGGAACGCTGTGAAGAACAGGGGTGTCGGTGCCCCAGTCGGGGGGCCTGCGGCGTTGACCCAGCCTGCCACGTGGCCCGACAGCGACGACATTGCGCAATGGAAGATGGGGGCGGCCATGCAGCGTGGCGCAAGGATCGTGCGGCCCTTTGTCCAGTTGGGCGAAGACGCGGCCCAAGCGCGATTAGAGAAATTTATCGCTCATGGTATCGCGGAATATCGTAGAAACAGAGACCTGCCGGGGGTGGATGGCACGTCAAACCTGTCTGAAAACCTCGCCTTGGGAGAGATCAGCCCGCGTCAGTGCTGGCATGCTGGTCAACGCGCCTTGAACGAGGGCAAATCAGGTGCCGAGACCTTTCTGAAGGAGTTGGTATGGCGCGAATTTGCGTATCATCTGATGTACCACACGCCGCGTATCCTGACCGAAAACTGGCGCGAGGAATGGAAAAGCTTTCCCTGGAACCAGGATGAGCGCCGCGCAGAGGTCCAGGCCTGGAAGCAGGGCCGCACGGGCGAGCGATTTGTCGATGCAGCGATGCGAGAACTTTATGTCACGGGTCGCATGCACAACCGCGCTCGCATGATCGTGGCGAGCTATCTCACCAAACACCTTATGTGTCACTGGCGGATCGGGCAAAAATGGTTCCAGGAGTGCCTGATCGACTGGGACCCCGCCAGCAACGCCCTTGGATGGCAGTGGTCAGCGGGGTCGGGGCCGGACGCTACCCCGTATTTCAGGGTCTTCAACCCGGAAACGCAGCTGGCCAAGTTCGACAGTGACGGCGCGTATGTACGCCGCTGGATCGCCGAGGAATGCTCGGAACCGCATACTGATGCGTTGGCATTTTTCCAAGCGATTCCAGAGAGATGGAACATGAAGCCGTCGGACCCGTACCCCGACAAGATTATTGCCCTGGATGACGGCCGCACCCGGGCACTGGAAATCTACAAAAGCCGAAACTTTTAACATTTGTTAACGTGGCTTCCCCACATGTTGTTTACACTCGCGCAGACCACTTTGCGCACAGGAGATCGAATGATTTTGACCAGTACCGAGGGCCAGAGCGGTCTTCCCAGATATTTTGCGCGGGTATTTGCCATGGCACAGGGCATGCGCAAGGGGCAGATTGATTTCGTACTGCCTGACGGGCGCGTGTTCAGAGCGACTGGCGCGCAGCCCGCAGCGCGGGCCGAAATCTACATTCACAACAACGACTTGTTCGCGCGGTTGATCCGCGATGGCGATCTGGGCTTTAGCGACGCATATCTTGATGAGTGGTGGAGCACGCCGGATCTTCAGGCGTTTATGGATGTGGCCCACGCCAATGAAGATATATACGATTCATTTCCGGGGATGGGGCTGGTTCGAAAATATGAATCCCTGCGCTTCTGGCTGCAACGCAACAGCAAGAAGCAAGCGCGCAGAAACATCAGCTATCACTATGATCTGGGGAACGATTTTTACAAGCTGTGGCTGGATGATACGATGACGTATTCAAGCGCGCTGTTCACAGACCAGGGACGCCAATCGCTTGAAGCGGCACAGGTCGCGAAATATGCGTCCATGGTCGATCAGATGGGTGTTAGTCGCGGTGACCATGTTCTTGAAGTCGGGTGTGGCTGGGGTGGGTTCGCCGAGTATGCGGCAAAGGAACGCGGATTAAAGGTGACCTGTCTGACAATCAGCGAAGAGCAGTTTAAATATGCAACACAACGTATTGAAAAAGCAGGTATATCTGATCTAGTTGACTTTAAGCTTCAAGATTATCGCGATGAACGTGGTGTGTATGATGGAATTGCAAGTATCGAGATGTTCGAGGCTGTCGGCGAACAGTATTGGCCCTCTTATTTCAATATGTTGAGAGACAGACTTAAACCAGGCAAGCTTGCGACTTTACAGATTATTACCGTGCCCGACCGGCGCTGGAAGATATACAAGCGAGGTGTTGATTTCATTCAAAAATACATATTTCCGGGCGGCATGTTGCCTAGTCCGAGCATGCTAAAGTTTCAGATTGAGAAATCAGGGTTAGCGTTTGAAAAGTCTATAGAATTCGGAAAAAGCTATGACGTGACGCTTCGCCAGTGGCATAAGGCGTTCAATGACCGGTGGGACGACATCGCGGCAATGGGTTTTGATGAGCGTTTCAAGAGAATGTGGAATTTCTATTTGACCTCATGTGCGTCAACCTTTGACAGCGGCAATTGCGATGTGACACAAATTACGGTGAAGCGTCCCCTTTAACGGGCGCTGCACTTAGTCCAAGGAACCCTAGATGCCAACTGCTGCCCGCTTGACCGCTGCGATATGCCTTGCGGTGCTGGCCGGCGTGTTATCGATAATGATCATGCCGCTGATGCCTGAACACACCCAGTTCGGCTATTTTATCCCGATCAATATGGCGCTTGGTCTTTTGGCAGGCTGGACGGTGATGGGCCCTCGCGCAAGCTTGGGGATCACTGCGGGTATCAACAACGGTCTGACGGGTGTATTTGTCCTTATATTATGGGGGCTTGCGACACATAGTGTACGTGAGATGTTAAAGAAGGCCATGCTTCGCCACTATACCGGATTGGGCGAAGGATTAATCGCATCGATCAGTATCGGTGCCGAATATTTTATGGTCATTGCGACCCTACCTATAGCTGTGACCGCGATTGTCGGCGGTGCCTTGAGCGGCTTGATCACCAACCTTGTTAACAGAAGATTTCCTTAGAATATGGCTGCGCTGTTTTTCTATGGGACACTACGGCATATCCCATTGCTCGAGATCGTACTGGGGCACCGCTTTGGTGATTTACGGGTTACCGATGACCGCCTTGGCGACCACGCCGTGTTGGCCGTCGCCGAAGGGCCGTTTCCCTTTATAGAGGCTGCGGTAGGCCAATTTGCGACCGGCGTGCGGGTCGAAGGGTTAACGGGGCGAGACATCGAGCGACTGAATTTCTACGAAGGTAGCTTTGCCTATGACCTGCGCGAGATGGAACTGGTCAGCGGACAGATGGCATTGGTGTACTTTGCGCACGCCGACCGTTGGTCCACGGTCGGGCCTTGGTCGCTGGAACAATGGCAGGCAGAGTGGGGCGATCTAAGCTGCTTTGCCGCGATCGAAGTAATGGACTACTTCGGTAAGTATTCGGTGGATCAGGTCGCACGGATGTTCCCGATGATCCGCACCCGAGCAGCGGCGATGGTCAACGCACAACACTCACGTCACGGGGGTGGGACCCTGCATGGTCGCGTCGATGTCGATCGGATTGACCGAGTTTATACCAATTATTTCGCGCTCAACGAATATCATCTCAGCCATGAACGTTTTGACGGTACCATGTCGAATATGCTGGAACGGGCGGTATTCGTCGCGTCGGATGCAGCGCTGGTTTTGCCTTACGACCCGCAGCGTGATCGCGTATTGCTTGTTGAACAGCTGCGCATGGGGCCGGTGGCGCGCGGTGACCGATCCGTGTGGCAGATGGAGCCGATCGCGGGCCGTGTCGACCCTGGCGAAACGCCCGCCGCGGCGGCGCACCGCGAAGCCGCGGAGGAGGCGGGGATTTCGCTGCAATCCCTGGAGCCAGTGGCCGAGGTCTACGCCTCGCCCGGCGATTCAACCGAGTTTTTCTATATCTATGTGGGGCTTACCGACCTTCCTGATACGGTGACCGGGGTGAATGGGCTTGCATCGGAAGCCGAAGATATCCGGTCGCATCTATTCAGCTTTGCGGCATTGATGGATTTGGTTGACCGGCAAGAGGCCGCCAATTCGCCACTGGTAATTGCCGCCTATTGGCTGGCCCGGCACCGCGAACGCTTGAGGTTGCGCCCCCCGGGGGCTAAACCGGATGTAACTTGATTTAGGAGCACCCCATGCACGTCGCATCTGATCTGGCACAGGCCATTGGCAATACACCTCTTATTCGTCTGCGTCAGGCAAGCGAGGATACCGGCTGCGAGATTTACGGCAAGGCCGAATTCATGAACCCTGGCCAGTCGGTCAAGGACCGTGCTGCACTGTTCATCATCAAGGACGCCATTGCCAAGGGGACGTTGAAACCGGGCGGCACCATCGTCGAAGGTACGGCGGGCAACACCGGCATCGGGCTGGCGCTGGTCGGCGCGTCGATGGGATTCAAGACTGTCATCGTGATCCCTGAAACGCAAAGTCAGGAAAAGAAAGACATGTTGCGGTTGGCGGGTGCCGAACTGGTCCAGGTGCCGGCCGCGCCTTACCGCAACCCCAACAATTTCGTGCGCTATTCCGAACGGCTGGCGAACGAACTGGCCCGCACCACCAACGAAGGGGTGATCTGGGCCAACCAGTTCGACAATGTCGCGAACCGTCAGGCCCATATCGAAACCACCGGCCCCGAGATATGGGAGCAGACCGGCGGCAAGGTTGACGGGTTCTGCTGCTCGGTCGGGTCGGGCGGCACATTGGCCGGTATCGGCATGTCGTTGCAGCCAAAAGGCGTCAAGATCGCGTTGGCGGATCCCGACGGGGCAGCTCTGCACAGCTATTACACGACCGGCGAACTGGTCGCCGAAGGTGGTTCGATCGCCGAAGGGATCGGTCAGGTTCGCATCACCAAAAACCTTGAAGGGTTCACACCCGATTTCAGCTATAACATATCTGACGCCGAAGCGCTGCCCTATGTGTTCGACCTGTTACAGAACGAAGGCCTGTGCCTGGGCGCTTCCTCGGGGGTCAACGTTGCCGGTGCTGTGCGCATGGCCCGCGACCTGGGACCCGGAAAAACCATCGTTACCGTATTGTGTGATTTCGGCACACGGTATCAGTCAAAGCTGTTCAATCCTGACTTCCTGCGCGACAAGGGCCTGCCGGTGCCAAGCTGGCTTGACCGTGCGCCTCTTTCGATCCCCGGCGTTTTCGAAGATCAATGATATCGCAGATGAAAGCGGTTCTGGCGGGGCTGATCTTAGCCCTGCTGTTGGCCGGAGGCGTTTCTGCCCAAACGGAAGCGACGCAGGAAATAGACCTGTGGGAAAACGTTGCCACCCGGGCCGAAGCCGTCGTCGCCGAACCGACAAGCACCGACACGGTACTGGAAACCCTGCGTTCGCGCATCACGACGTTTCGTGCCCAGTTTGACGCCGCGCGTGGCACAAATTCAGACCGTATTGCTGCTTTGCGCGATCAACTTGCTGCACTGGGGCCTGCACCTGAAGGCAAGGATGCCGAACCCGAAGCGCCCGAGGTGGCAAAAACCCGCAGCGAAATCAACCAGCAACTCAACACCTTGCTTGCGCCTGTCCAAATGGCGGAGCGCGATTACCTGCGGGCCGATGGGCTGATCCGCGAAATTGACAAGATCATTCGCGACCGGCAGACCGCCAAGCTCCTCAGCTCGACGCCGTCGCCGCTGAACCCGGCGCATTGGGCCCCCGCAGTCAAAGCGCTTTCCAAGGCCTTTGGTGCGATGTGGGTAGATCGCGGCAAGGACAGCGCCACGCGCACCTTTGCAGAATTTCGCGACAAGTTGCCGATTGTCATCGTTTCGGGCCTGTTCGGGCTGTTGCTGCTGTTTCGTGGAAGGCTTTGGGCCGCCAAGATCGTGGGCACGCTCCGCCAGCATCAGGCGCGCGGTCTGGGAATATGGCGTTTCATCATATCATTGCTGCGGATCCTGTTCCCGCTGGCCGGTCTTTGGCTGATATCGATTGCTGCCGGACAATCGGGGTATCTCGGGGTGCGGGGCATGGAGGTCGCGCAGCTTTTGCCTGTTTTGGGGCTGGTGGTCTTTGGGTTCCGTTGGGTTTCGGAACGTGTGTTTGCCCGCGACGATGAGGAAGCGTTGCTGCTGTTGCCCGACGGCCAACGCAAACGTGCGCGGCTTTTGGTAAACGCAATAACCATCGTCATGATCATATCGATCATCACGGATGCGGTGGTGGACTTTGATGATCCATCTGCGGCCACCCGCGCGGTCATCGAGTTTCCGTTCACGTTGCTGATCAGTCTGGCACTGTACCGGATTGGCAAAATCCTGCACGGATATTTCGAGCCCAGTGAAGAACCGACCGACACCGAAGTCGCGACCAAGAGCACCACCTATTCGCGCATCGTGCGCAGTCTGGGCATAGGGGCGATCATCGTGTCGGTGCTGGCCCCGGTTTTGTTCGCGATCGGCTATCAGAATCTGTCGGATGCGATTTTGCGGCCCTACGTGACCACGCTGGTTCTGCTGGGGATCATCGTGGCGTTGCAGCGTTTTCTGGCAGACGTTTATGGTGCGATAACAGGGCAGGGCACAGCGGCACGTGATGCCTTGATGCCGGTATTTTTTGGACTGATCCTCATCTTGATCGCGACGCCTTTGCTGGCGCTGATCTGGGGCGCGCGGGTCGCCGATCTCACGGAGTTGTGGTCGTCATTCAGCCAGGGCTTTACCATCGGTGGAAGCCGTATCTCGCCAACCAACCTTCTGACTTTCGCGATTATCTTTTCGGTCGGTTATCTGGTTACACGCTTGTTGCAAGGTACGTTACGCAACAACGTTTTGCCCAAGACGCAGATCGATATAGGCGGACAGAACGCGTTGCTGTCGGGTCTGGGCTACGTCGGGATATTTCTGGCTGCGCTGGTGGCGATCACGGGGGCGGGGATCGACCTGAGCTCGCTTGCGATTGTGGCCGGGGCATTGTCGGTTGGTATCGGCTTTGGCCTGCAAAACATCGTCAGCAACTTTGTGTCCGGCATCATTCTTCTGATCGAGAGGCCTATATCCGAAGGTGATTGGATAGAGGTCGGGGGAAAATCCGGTTATGTGCGCGACATTTCCGTACGCTCGACGCGGATTGAAACCTTTGACCGGACTGACGTGATCGTGCCCAATGCCGATCTTATCAGCGGTACCGTGACCAATTTCACACGCGGAAACACCGTGGGTCGTGTGCTTATTCCTGTCGGCGTCGCCTATGGCACGGATACCAAACGTGTCGAAGCGATCTTGCGCGAAATCGCCGAGGCGCAGCCGATGGTATTGGCCAATCCCGCGCCGAATGTGCTGTTTTTGAACTTTGGCGCGGATGCGCTTGAATTCGAGATCCGCGCGTTTCTAAGAGACGTGAACTGGATGATGGCCGTCAAAAGTGACATCAATCACGCGATCGCCGCACGCTTCACCGAAGAAAATATCGAAGTGCCCTTCGCACAGCGTGACGTATGGCTTCGCAACCCCGAAGCCCTGAAGGTGAGAAACGAGGAATGACCGAAGCCCTGTATCTGGAGGATGCCTATCTAAGGGATGCGCCGGCGCGTGTTCGCCATGTTACCGCCGAAGGTGGTATCGTGCTGGACCGTACGATCTTTTATCCCACCGGGGGTGGTCAGCCGGGCGACAGCGGCTGGCTGTCTTGGGATGGCAGGCGCATGCCGATCGCAACGACGGTAAAGGGCGACGACGACAGCATCGTGCTGGTACCCGCAGAACCGCAACAGATGCCGCAGACCGGAACGCATCTGATCCAGTCGCTGGATTGGGACCGGCGACATCGCCACATGCGGGTGCACACGTTGCTGCATCTGTTATCGGTCGCCGTGCCTTTCGGCGTGACAGGCGGGCAGGTTTCGGTCAACCACGGGCGGCTGGATTTCGATATGCCCGATGCACCCGATGACCGCGAGGGTATTGAAAACGCGCTAAGTGAATTCATCACGGCGGATCTTCGCGTAAGCAGCGCATGGATCACGCAGGACGAGCTTCGCGCGGCACCTGATCTGGTCAAGACCATGGCTGTGGCACCGCCAAAGGGCGCCGAACGGGTCAGGTTGGTGCAAATCGGGGATATGGAAAGCCGGATCGACCTTCAGCCGTGTGGCGGCACCCATGTCGCCCGCACCGGCGAAATAGGTTCAATACAGCTGGGCAAGGTCGAAAAAAAAGGTCGTCACAATCGCAGGGTTTATGTCCATCTTGACGGCTGATCGCATTGTGGAAATAGGTGCATTTTTGCCCTTGCACCCAGACCGCGGCTCACGCTAAACCCCCCTAACGGACAGGTGGCCGAGTGGTCGAAGGCGCACGCCTGGAAAGTGTGTAGGCGGGAGACCGTCTCCAGGGTTCGAATCCCTGTCTGTCCGCCACTTGCCCTTTCAGTTTGTTCCTTCAGATTTCTGTACGGTAGACAGCGAGGCCGAGCCGGGTTTTCGCAGGTGCACGCGTGGGGCTTGGTCGGAAAGAATACCGCGCGGATCAACTGCGCGAAAAATAGTCGAGCGACCTGCGAAGATCGTCACCCTCGTATCCGCGACCGATAAAAACAATCTGGTTTTTGCGGCCAGTGGCACCGGGTGGAAGCAACTCCGGCGGTTGGACGGATTTGCGAACGGCCTGCAATAACAAGGGTCCGGCCGGTGTTGCGAAGACACCCTTGACCCGGACAAGATCGTCGCCTCGCGCATAGAGAAGCGCAGAAAGCCAGACTGAAAACGTCGCCCAGTCAATATCATCGCCAATGTCGATTTTGGTGGGCATGATAGGGGCTTCGCCCGCGGCAATGCTGGGCAAATCATACGGTTCAGCCGAAGGAAGTTCCGGAATGCTGAAAGGCTGGCCTTTCACCGCCGCTTCGATCGGGGCCGAGGGATTAAGCTGTTTCAACGTCGCGATGACTGCGGCAAGTGTTGCGTCGGGTACAGCATCCACTTTGGTCAGGACCATGCGATCCGCAGACTCGACCTGTGCTCTGCTCAGATATTCACTGTGCAACTGGTCGGCGGCGTTCAGTGCGTCTACCAGTACGACGATCTCGGCTATGCGGACGTGGTGCACCAAAACCCCATCGTTTCTGATCGCATCCAATATGGCTGCCGGATCGGCCAGCCCGCTGGTCTCGAGGATTACCTGGTTGGAGCCTCTCTCGGTCGCGGTTTGCCGCGAGCGTTGATCGCACAGGGTACGCAGCGCGGTAATCAGATCGTTTTTGCCCGTGCAGCAGGCACACCCCCCGGCCAATGTGGTCAAGCTTGCCGCTCGCGAGGCCAGCAGTGTATCATCCACCGGCGTTTCGGCGGCCTCGTTGACCAGAATATGAGCATTGCCAAAAGCGCCGTCAAAAAGCTGGTGGCGCAGCCAGGTTGTTTTGCCAGACCCCAGGTAACCACCAAGGATCGTCAAGCGTAGTCGGCTGTCAACTGGCTGTGCAGTCATTGGGCTGAGGGGGCGGAAGATGTGAAGCGAGGGTCAAGCGGGTCGATCGGATGGCCAAGTTGTCGCGCGCTTTCTTCCCACAGGGCCTCCAGATCGGGGACCAGGGTGGTGCGGCCCGAAAACGAAGACAGGGCAAACCCCGGTCCGTGTCCGGGCGTACGTGCATTAAAACCATAGCCACTCAGCAGCTTGTTCAATATTTGCGCACGGCGCAGCTGAAGCCGAAGCCGGTCGCCGGTATTATCCGCACCAGCGTCGGTCCAGTGGCCGGGGCGGGTCGGGAAACCGCATGCATTGCACATTCAAAATCTCCTGACATGGCGGAAAGGGTAACGCTGCGTGCATTACTCTTTGGTGTTTCAGATCACTTCGGGGCGCTTATCGCCGTCAAACGGGAAGCGTTTGCGGAAATCATCCGCGATGGTGTTGAAATCCACCCACTCCACGCCGGAATGCCCGTTGATATATTCGATCAGCCTTTCAAGCATAAGCAGGACCTGCGGGCGGCCTGCGACGTCGGGGTGAATGGTGATCGGGAACACGCCATATTCCATTTCGCGGTACACCCAGTCAAACTGGTCTTTCCACAACTGTTCAATGTCGCGGGGGCTGACAAAACCGTGGCTGTTGGGGGCATTCTTGATGAACATCATCGGGGGCAGATCATCCACGTACCAGTTGGCACCGATGTCAACCAGGTCGATCTCTTTACCGTGTTTCAGCGGGTGCATCCATTCCCCCGCGGTTTTGGAATAGTCGATCACATTCCATTCGTCACCGACCCGCGCATAAAACGGCTGAAAATCGCGGTAACTCTGGCTGTGATCGTAGGAAAACCCGTATTTGCCCAGAAGCGCCGCCGTCACGTTCGACATTTCCCACCACGGGGCCACATATCCCTTAGGTGCCTCGCCGGTAAGCCCCTTGATCAGTTCGATGGACTTGACCAGAACGTCCTCCTCCTGGGAAGGCGTCATGGCGACGGGGTTCTCATGCAGATACCCATGTGCGCCAATCTCGTGACCGGCTTCGACGATCATGTCCATCTCTTTGGGGAATGTCTCGAGCGAGTGGCCGGGAACAAAGAAAGACGTCCGCATTTCATATTTTTTGAACAGTCGAAGCAAACGGGGCACCCCGACCTCGGTTGCGAAAATGCCGCGCTGTATGTCATTGGGCGAATCGCCGCCCCCATACGAACCAATCTGGCCCGCGACAGAGTCGATATCCGTGCCGAAGGCACAATAGATTTTTTTGGTCACTTTTCGGTCTCCTCTTGGTTTTTGCAGTGTTTGTCATGGCGGTGTCAGCCGCGGATGATGTCCTCGCAGCCCAAAGCTGCCCGTAGTAACGCCGTGTCTTGTCCGGTCGGGGCAGACAGCAGAAAACCTGTCGGCATGCCATCGGCGTCGGTCCCGTTTGGAATGGACACACCGCACCAATCCAGGAAATTTCCCAAACTGGTGTTGCGCAGCGTCAGTCCATTGTGGCGAAAGAATTCGTCTTGATCCGCTTCCAGGGGCGCGGTTTCCATCGCAGTGGTCGCTGTTGTCGGACACAGGACGATGGCATTCGCGATCCTTGCTGCGGTCGATGCCATAAGCCGGTACCGGGCTTCCTGAAGCATAAGAACATCAACCGCGCTCATGGTTTCCGCCAGCTTGATGCGGCGCACCACCCGTGCATCCATCTGCGCTGCGGCGGGGCCGCACACCCGGTCACGGTGTATCATCAGAGCCTCTGCACCCGCCAGAAACCCGTGACGCGCGATCAAATCGCTAAGCTCGGACAGTTCGGGCAATGAAATACGCGTGACCTTAGCACCTGCTGACTCGAGCCGTGCTACCGTGGCGTCGAAATTTGCTGAAACAGCAGGCATCACCCCGTCAAACAGGATCTGGTCGGGGATAACGAAGGACAATGTCTTGGCGGGCACGGCCTCGGCCTCGGGCCTGTCTTTGCCTCGCAGCACCGCATCGAACAAGGCGCAATCGGCCACGGTGTGGGCCAGCGGTCCAATTGTGTCTAGAGACGGGGCCAGCGGATAGACCCCTTGCATCGAATACCGACGCGATGAGGTCTTGTAGCCGACAACTCCATTGAACGACGCGGGAATTCTGACCGACCCTCCGGTGTCGGACCCCATCGACAGAGGCACGATGCCAGCCGACACCACCACCCCCGAGGCCGAAGACGACCCGCCGGGACTGCGTGTTTGTCCTGTCGGTGCATGTATGTTGCGCGGGGTCCCGTAATGGGGGTTAAGTCCGATGCCGGAATAGGCGAATTCGGTCATGTTTACGGTTCCGGTGGTAACCATTCCTGCCCTGTGGGCCGTCGCAACGACCTGGGCGTCTGCCGTTGCCGGCGGATCGGTCCTGGTGACGACGGCCCCGGCGGTGGTCACGCGACCCTTCAGGTCAAAAAGATCCTTCCATGCGACAGGAACCCCGTCGAGAGGGCTGGCGGGCAGCCCGGCCTGAAGCCGCAAGCGCGACGCATGTGCTTCGACCATCGCCCGTGAGCGCGTGGTTTCGATATAGATCGCGCTGTCGCCATGTTGCTCGAGGCGCTCGTATACCTCTTCGGCCAACGTAACCGGGTCTAGTTTTCCCGTCCTCAGGCGTTCTGAAATCTCAGTTGCGGTGGCATGAACCATTGTTTTGCGTCCTAGCGGTCGATCACGGTAGCATTGGCGGATTTCCACGCGACGAAAGCACTTCCCCCGGCTTTCAACCTGTCGCGATACTTGTCGACATGGCCTTCGACATTGATCTGCTTGCCATCATCAAAACGCACGACCATGTGCATGATGTGACCCACGATCTGCAAACGTTCTATGGTGCAGGGGATCGCGTTTGAACCAAAGGCGGCGCGCATTTCTGATTCGGGCACATCGGCGGGAACCAGATCAACCGCCTCCGCGGGCAGGATTATGCTCATCTCGCGACCCACATGTGCATCGGTTTTGGCGCGGTTGGCACCGGCCAAATTGCCGAACGCTGTTTGCAGAAACACGTTGCCGTTCTGCTGCGATGTGACCGTGCCGGGCAGGATCGTGTTGGAACCGATAAACCGGGCCACAAACTGACTGCTGGGACGCGTGTACAGTTCGCGCGGCGGGCTGATCTGTTCGATCCGGCCCGCATTCATCACGACGATACGGTCCGACAGGGCAAGCGCTTCGGATTGGGCATGGGTCACGAACACAAAAGTGATGCCCAGATCGCGCTGCAGCAGCTTCAGTTCGTTTTGAATACTCTTGCGAAGGTTTGCATCAAGCGCGCCAAGCGGTTCGTCCAGCAACAGGATGTCCGGTTCGACCACAAGCGAACGTGCCAGGGCTATACGCTGTCGCTGGCCGCCCGATAGCCGTGCTGTCGGCATCTGGGCAATATCGCTCAGACCCAGCTTTTCAAGGATTTGATCAACCTTGCGATCGGCCTGCGCCTTTGGCATTTGCTTGACTTCAAGGCCAAACAGGACGTTCTGCCGCACGTTCATGTGTGGAAACAGCGCGTAGTTCTGGAAGATCATCGAGGTCGGGCGTTTTTCGGGTAGCTGATCGTTTACGCGTTTGCCTCGGATCATCAGGTCGCCTGAGGTGACTGTCTCGAAGCCGGAAATCATCCGCAAGGTCGTAGATTTTCCGCAGCCCGAGGGGCCAAGAAAGGCAATGAACTCGCCTTTTTCGACGCTCAGATTGAAGTCGATGACGGCCGGAGTTCCATTGTCGTAGGTCTTGTAGACATTTGTGAGCTGAAGATCGTAGGCCAAGGGAAACGTCCTGTTCGTGATAAAAGGGAAGGGTGGGTTCAGCCGGTAACCCGGCTGAACCATCCGTGATTTAGGCTGACAGGAATTCGTCCCATTTGCGGATGAGAAGGTCATATTCGTCGGGCCACTGGTGCCAGTAAGCGACGTTCGCCGCACGCTCTTCCAATGAACCGCCGTCGCGCAGGTCGCCTTCCTTGATGCCGCGCTCGGCTTCGCCGACCCAGGGTTTCCCCTCGTACCAGAACGCGTATTTATCGGGATCCATGACGTTCTTGACGTTTGTGGTCGGCGAATAATAACCCTGTTCGGACACGGCAATCGCGGGAGGACCGGAGAGCCAGTAATCGGCATATGCAGTGACGGCTTCGAGGTTCGGAGAGGTTTTTAGCGGTGCCACGCCGATCGCCCAGCCACGATAGCCGCTTTTCATCGTCGCATAGGAGCATTCAACACCCTGCGCCTTGACCGCCATGACAGCAGGCTGCCATGCGTCGGCAATCACCATCTCGCCCGATGCGAGCAGGTTCACCAGTTCGCCGAAGTCGCCCCAAAGTGCGCGGAACTGACCTTCTTTCTTTTTCGAAATCAGGAACTTGGCCGCTTCTTCGATGGCTGCTGCATCGGGGTTCCCCGGGTTGCTTACTTCAAGAAGTCCCAGTTCGTTCATGGCCAGAACCGCCTGACCAAAGGCAATCAGAGGGTCAACGTTGAGGCCGGTCTTGCCCTTGAACTTCGGGTCAAACAACGCCGACCAGTTCGATGCTTCCTCGGCGTCTACCAGATCGGGGCGATAACCGATGGAATCGTAGTTATAAACCGTCGGCACCATGTTCAGGCGTGTCTGGCTTTCGTCTTCCCAGATTTGACCGACGATTTGCTGGTTCAGCGCCCAACGGTCCGACGGCTTTGTGAAGGTTTCGCGAATACCGGCCCAATTGGTCAGATCCGCCGCAGCGACCGGGGCCAATTTGTCTGTGGCAACCATTGCGGCCAGACGTTCGCCGATGATCTCCCAGCAGTCGTATGCATCCGACCCAGACAGGATTTCGGTTTGGGTGTTTGGAAAGATATCTGCCTTGCCGCTGACCGATCCGACGCCCGACTGCGCCTTGAAATCGTTCAATATGCGCTCTTGCACAGTCACGGACAGGCCGACTGTGCGCAGTTCCTGATTGCCCAGGTTCGCGGCAAAGGCTTGTTGGGCACCAAGGAACGGCATCCCACCGGCTGCCAGCGCGGCCCCGCCAGCAGTCGTCTTCAGAAAGTTGCGCCTTGAGAAATTTGAGTGTGTCACTTGTCTTCTCCTTGTTGAGGTCGTTTTATTTTTGCAGTTTCGGAGGGCTGGCCCTCCGTACGTGTTCAGTAGCGCCCGACCATCAGCCCACCGTCCACCGTAATGACTTGTCCGGTCAGATAGCGCGCGGCATCCGACGCGAGAAATCCCACCACATCAGCGATGTCATCGGGTTGTCCGATGCGGCCCAATGGGACGATATCGCCCACGGTCTTGGCACCTTCGGGGCCAAGGGAATGTTTCTCGGATAAAAGCTGGGCGGTGCGGATGTAACCCGGCGCGATGCCGTTCACGCGTATCCCACTGCGGCCCAATTCAACCGCAAGTCCGCGCACCAACCCGACCACACCGGCCTTGGCCGATGAATAATGCACATGCTCATCCCACCCATAGGCCACACCCATGATCGAGGATAAGCAGATAATCGAACCGCCGCCGCGCGCTTTCATGCCAGCGGCCGCCGGGCGAATGACCCGCAGCATCCCCTTGAGGTCGATGTCAAAGGTCTGGTCCCATTTTTCGTCGGTTAGCTGTTCTATCGGTACCCGGCGCGCGATACCCGCGTTGGCGACAATGGTGTCAATCCTGCCAAAGCGGGTCTCGATATCCTTGACCACAGAGTTGGCGCGGGTAGTGTCTCTTACATCCAGGTGCTGAAACTCGGCCTCACCGCCGGCTTTGCGAATTTCCTGAACGACGCTGCGGCCGTCATCCTCGAGAACATCGGTGACGACGACGTGATCACCCCGTGCGGCGAGCATCTTGGCCGTCGCACGTCCAATGCCGATACCGGCCCCCGTGATCAATGCGATTGATGTCATAACATTACGTCTCCCGAATTTGGTGACAGTGTCTGGCCCACATAAAGGCGTGCCGCGTCGGAACATAGAAACGCAACGGTTTCTGCCACGTCCTCCGGTTCTCCGAAGTGGCCCAATGGCAGGTCGGCGGCCTTGGCATTGCGCCAATCTTCCGAGAGCGCGCGCACCAGCGGGGTGTTGATCGGGCCGGGGGCCACTGCGTTAACACGCACGCCTTGGTTCGATACCTCTCGTGCCAAAGCCTTGGTCAGCCCGATTATGGCCGCCTTCGCAGCAGAATAATGAACCAGCTCAACACCGCCAATCTGGCCAAGCTGCGAGGCCATGTTCACCACGCAGCCTGATTTCCGGGTCAGCATGTCGGGCAACACCGCGCGGGTGCACAGGAACGTTCCGCGCAGGTGCACGGCAATCATCCGGTCGAATTCGGCAGGGTCCAGATCCACAAACCGGGACTGGTGGACGTGACCTGCGTTGTTTACCAGATGTGTTGCAGGGCCGTATGCGTCAACGCAGGCTTGTATCATCCCTGCGACATCGGCCTCGTTCGAAATGTCGCCTTGCACGGCCAGTCCGCCAATGTCATCGGCGGCTTTGTTGGCAGCATCGCCGTCATAATCATTGACCACCACATTATAATCCAGCGCGGCAAGCTTTCTTGCGACCGCAAGGCCTATGCCTGATCCGGCACCGGTTACGATTACGGTGCTCATGCGATATCCTCCTGCATCGCCATCTTTTTGGCGCGCCGCACGCTCAGGCCCATCAAGATGCCATAGACAGCCAATAGAGCGAACGAGAACAGTGTCGTCATCACCCCGAATGCAAAGATGTTCGGGTGGATTTCGACCGAAAATGTTCCGTAAATCGCCAGTGGCAGGGTCTGGTCACGTCCCGATGCGAACAAAGTGCGAGGGAATTCATCAAAGCTGAGGGTAAATGCGAACAGCATCGCCGACAGGACCCCAGGGAAGATAAGCGGAAATGTTACCTTGCGAAATGTCGTCATCGGCGACACGCCCAACGACCACGATGCTTCTTCAACAGAGCCGTCAAAGCGGTTAAGAATGGCCAGCATCACAAGGAAAGCAAAGGGAAAAGTGTAAACCACATGGGCCAGAAACGCCGTGCTCCACCAGTGACGTTCAACCCCCACGACGTTGTTGGCCAACAGCGAAGTCCCCAAGCCGGTCAGGACACCGGGCACCATCATGCCCAACACGATCAGGTAAAACACGATGCCCGCGCCGCGAAACCGCTTGCGGAAAGCCTGTGCAGCCATGACACCCAGCACGGTTGCGGTAACCATGGTCATAAAGGCCAATGTTAGTGAACGTACCAGTGCCTCTCCCACGGGCAGGGGCGCGATGCGGGATGGCGGGGTCAGACCAAAAAGATGCTTGTACCAGTAGGTCGACCATTCAATGATCGGAAACTGCGGGCCGCCCTCTGGCCCTTGTTGGAAGGACAGGATGCCCAACACAATGAACGGACCGTATAGGAACAGGATGAACAAGCCGACATAAACAGCGAGGATCGGTTTCAAGACCTTGGATTCCATCGATTATATCTCCCGTTTCAGATCAACGATGCGCAGGAAACCCGCCACCACGATGCCCAGCAGGATGGTAAGGATCACCCCGACAACCGACGCCATCGCCCATTTCAATGATCCGACCTGGGTCACGATGATATTGCCCAGAAGGTTGACTTTGCGCCCCGAAAGCGCACCCGAAGTGGCAAATTCACCCAACACCATCACACTCACAAAGATCGCGCCGACGACGACCCCCGGCAGGCTGAGCGGAAAGATGATCTTCCAGAAGATACGCCCGAACCCGGCACCCAGATCTCGGGCGGCTTCGATGATATTGTGGTCGATGCGGCCCAGCATGAACGCGATCGGCCCCACCATGAACACCACGTAAATCTGCGTCATGCCGATGATCACCGAAAGTTCTGAGAACAGCAGAACCTCGATCGGCGTTTGGATAAGTCCGAGTTTCTGGAGAATGATGTTGATCGCGCCTTCCTTGCCAAGCATCGGTCGCCACGCAAGCACACGGATCAGGAAAGAGGTCCAGAAGGGGATCACGCAAAGAACCAGCAAAACGGTTGAGATTGTCTTGCTCTTGACCATTAGGCCCACGTAAAGCGCCGCCGGGTAACCGATGACGAAGGTCAGGGTAAGAACGATGAGCCAAAGGCGGATCGTCGTCCATAACGCACCGACATAAGCCTCTGATGCGAAGAAGTTTTTCCAACTGTCCAGTGTCAGTGTCGAGTTAATCGCGAAGGTCGTCTGGGTCCAGAACGACACGTAAACGATCATCATGATAGGCGCGATAAGGAACAGGATCATCCAAACGACACCGGGGGCGAGAAGGCGAAAAGTCGTTTTCTTCTGCCTGTTGCGGCTTGTGGCGGTCATCTTGCTGTCTCCTTGCCAAAAACGATCGCGTGTTCGGGATTCCACGAGAGCGTGTAGTTTTCGCCAACCGTCAAAGGCCGTGGTTCGCCGAGACTCAGGTGGTGATCGACTTCGACCGTCTTTTGATCTTCGGTTTCGAACAGGAAGATGATCGAAGATCCAAGGTATTCGCTCGCCAGGAACCGGGCAGGCAGGGCCGGGCCTGGCAGGTTGGCATCGCCCGCGTCGAATATCTGGGTGCGATCATACCGAATGGCATATGTGTCGCTTTTGTTTTTGCGTGGGTTTGTGACAGGCACTGCCCCAAACGCCCCAGTGAAGATTCCGTTTTCAAGACTGCCTTCAAACAGGTTGAAACGATTAAGAAACTTTGCAACATCGGAAACAACCGGGCCATCATAGATTGTATCTGGGGTGTCGTATTGAACGATCCGGCCGGCATCGAGAACCGCAACTTTATCACCCATCGCCAGCGCCTCGGTTTCGCTTCCCGTCACGTGCAGAAAGGTGACATCGAGCCGCTCTCGGATAGCGCGCAGTTCAACTTGCATGCGTTCGCGCAGATTGGCATCAAGCGCTCCGAGCGGTTCGTCAAGCAGCACCAGTTTGGGCTGCATCACAAGCGAACGGGCCAGCGCCACACGCTGTTTCTGGCCGCCGGATATCTGTTCCGGACTGCGATCTTCCAGTCCGGCAAGGCCCACCATCTCTATCGACGATTTTACACGTTCCGTTATCTCGTCTTTTGGCAGCGCCTGCGCGCCGTGACGAAGGCCGAACGCCACATTTTCGAAAACCGTAAGGTGCGGAAACAACGCAAAGTTCTGGAACACGAACCCGATGCCACGTTCATGTGCGGGTAAATCCGTGATATCGCGCCCTTGGAACCAAATGCGCCCTGCATCCGGTGTTTCGAAACCGGCGATCACGCGTAACAGGGACGTTTTACCGGAACCCGAAGGCCCGAGTAAGGCGATATAGGCATTGTCTTCCGCGACGAAATCAATGCCGTCTAGCGCCGTCAAATTACCGTATCTGCGCGTCACACCTTCCAGTCGGAATATAGGGTCGCGTTGCGTCATAGAGCCCTCTTTTTTTGTGAAGCCAAGGTGCGATCGTCCGTCGCGAACTGCTTAGAGCGTCAGTCCGATCGCATCTTCACAATAATGTATAACGTATGAAATGACTGATCTCATTTTATTGCAAGAGTCATTATTTAAGAATTTATTGCACTAAATTCGTCATTCAGTTGAAAATATAGCCAAAATCGCAGGTAAATCCTCAAAACTAAATGAACATCGAACGCAAAATCCGTTTTTTTAGACTCGGCTGAGGTATTTGGGAATCGAGTCGCTCTCGGGTATCAAGGCGACAATTTTCAGCCGTGCCAAACTTTTGTAAGACAGGATGCGAAGGTGTTCGCGAAGGTACTCGGTCGCCGCGTGGATCTGGTGTGATTTGATCAGCCGAAACAGCGTCCCGTATTGGTCCAGCGCCACGGTATCCACCGGAAGACCCAGGTCGCTCAGGGCTTTGTCCATGGCCGATAGCAACAAGCGGTTGTTGGTGATGATTTCGACCAACGCGCTGTTGGGTGCCCGGGACAGGCAGTATTTCATGAGCGCGTCTTCAAGCTCTGCGGCGTCCTTGGTCATGCCGCTTTCAATCTGGTCACAAACCCGCGCGATCTGGGCGTGGTCCATCCAATCGGCGGCCAATCGCAGGGCCGCAGGTTCCATGATACTGCGCAGTTCAAACTTTTCGCGCAGTGTCCGCGCGGTCAGCGGACCAGCGAGCCAGTGCGAAGTGGCGCCTTTTCGTATCAACCCGCGTTCGTTCAGACGGCTGAGCACATCGCGTGCCACCGTGCGACTGACGCCAAGATGGTTGGCCAATTCTGTCTCTATCACCCTGAATTCACCAAAGATCTGGCAAGCCGCTATTTCGGCTTCGACCTTGTCATAGACGCGCTGCCACGTACCCCGGACAGCCAAGGCGGATCGGGATGAGGACGGGATTTCAAAGTCGAATTCATCCAGTGACTTGCGGATAGGGCGAAGCCCGGGCAAGGCGGGGCCAACCAGATAGCCGCGCCCCCGAAACCGGTGAATAAGCCCTTCGGCGTTGAGCATTCGCAAAGACGCCTGCACGGGTGCGCGGCTTGTTTGCATCACTTTTGCAATGGGGCCTTCGATCAGCACCAGTCCATCGGGCAGACGCCCGGATGTGATATTATGGCGCAAGATGCGGCTGATGGTATCGTAAAGCGGTTCCTGACCGGAATTGGGTTGCTTTCCAGTCATGGTGTCGCTGCCCCCAGGGCCGCGATGAAACGGTTCCACGAACGGGCGGCGTAGTTATATTCGTCCATTACAGTGTTCCACAGCGCTATCCGACTGACCCGCTCGCGGTAGGCACCGCCGGGGCGGCGCTGACCCTGGCGGACCACGATCCTGCCGTCGGGGCCTTTAAGATCACACCGTGCGATATCACCATCATACCAGTATCCCCACTCCTCGGGGCTAAGGTATTCGCGCAAGCCTTCGGCATTGGTCATATAGTGGCCTTGTCGCGCCATCACGGCTCCGGCAGGTCCGGTTAACCACCAATTCAAATAATCATACGCCATGTCGAGCTTGCTCCCGGTCAGGTGGCGGGCCAAGGATGCGCCGCCATGCCACGCACGATAGCCTTCCCGTGGGAAGCTTTCCCGAAAGACGTCTTTCATGGGCCCAAGATTGGCGTATGAGGGCGACCACATGCTTTGCACCGACACACGGTCGGCATGAACCAGGGCCTCGGCTTGATCGGGCGAAACCCAGCTCCCTACAAAGAACCCCTGTTGACGAAGGGTTTCCAACAGCGCCATGAGGCTGTCGATTTCATCTACCGTCATGTTTCCGATGTCTTGAAATGTCAGGTCACCATTGGCTTCTGCAGCCAAAGCTGCGTCGAAGATCCCGATCGCCGGCTCGTCTACCAATGCGATCCGACCACGGGCCCGCCGGTCGAGCAGCCAGGCCCAGCTTGATCCCTCCGGCCCTTCCGCGCCGAACAGTCGGGTATCATAACCAAAGCTATCGACGTTATGGGCCGTGGGCAGCATGCTGATTGTTGGCATCGGTTGCTGGCCCAGCGTCCCATCGGGCTGCACATACAACTTGCGCACCGGCGCATCGCCATGTCCGGTCCAGGTGTATTTACTGATGCCGCCAGTCTTTGCCAGATCGCCAATGTTATCCCATTGTTTGATCCGTCGAGTTTCAATCGGTTGCAAAGCACCCCAATACCAGACGATATCAAGGTTATGAAAGCACTGTTCATAGATGTCATAGTTCATCGGATCCATCGCCGCCCGGTGCTGGCAGGTCAGGAAATCAAGCGACTCATGCTGGATATCAAAGCCTAGATCCGCGATCGCCATCTGTCGCACCTCGTCGAGCAAGGTTACATCTGTGCCCCGGACCCGAAGAATACGACGTTTCACTTGCGGCGGCGACGACAGCTTGTGCGGGTTGCGGGTAATAGCTGGCATTATGTATCATGCTCTCTGTAATGTGCGGCGACCGGCATGGTGCGGGTGGGCAAAACCATAGGTCGCCTATGCAAACACCAGACGATCTGTCTGATAATAAAACGCTGCTTGGGCGATGTCTTTATTAGGGATGTACTCCAAGCAATCATGAGATCAGGCAAACAAAGGTGATGTTGAACAGTGGCGTCAGCGGTTTTTGAGGGTCTTCACGGCTAGGGTACAGGAAACGCTTGGCACTGGGATAAGCCCGTGGACAGGTAAGTTGTTGTTGCGGCCCGGCGCAAGGCCCGGGAAGGAGAGACCGGTTGCCCACCGCGATAGCGGGCAGCCGGAGAAGCAATTCAGCCCAGATGGGCGCGGACAGCGGCGAGCATTTTCTTGCGCGCGGCGCGGGCTTGCAACGCTTCGTCCATGTCGACCTTGCGGAATTTCACCTGGGTGTGCGGCTGAAGCTGACCGATCAAATCCATGTCAGCCGAAATTATTGCACCGAGGGTGAAATAGCCGCCGCCCGAAACCGCATCGCGGTGCAGAACGATCGGCTCCAAACCGCCAGGAACCTGAATTGAACCGTAGGAATAGCAGCCATCCACGATATTGGACGGGTCGGCCCCGGCACCAAAGGGTTGTTCACGCTCTACAAACTCCAGCGGTTTCCCACCCTTGAACCGGTATCCCATGCGGTCTGCTTCCAAGGCGACTGTCCAGTCATCACGAAAGAACCCTTCCTGCGCGGCGCTGGTTAGGCGATGCCAGTAAAGGCCGGGAAGAACCCGAAGCTCGGCCGGTTTGCCAGGCATGCGGCGCAAGTTCTCTGGCACGCTCAGCCCCGGTTCGATCATGTCAGCCTCTCCGACAGGAATGACATCGCCAGCCTGAATGTTGCGACCGTCGATGCCGCCCAACGCACCAATCGGATAGGTGGAACGGCTTTCCAGGGCAGCGGGCGTATCTATGCCTCCGCTAATGGCGATATAGGCCCGAGCGCCCGATTTAAGGAAGTCAAAGCTTAGCGTCTGACCTGATTTGACTTCAAAGGCGGTCCATCCTTCCTGCAGCACCCCGTCGACTTTGGCGGGCAGATCGGCCCCGGTCACGGCGACCAGAGCGTCTTGGTCGAACACGATCTGCGGCCCCATGAACACGACCTCCAGGCCCGCCGCGCCTTCGGGGTTGCCGACCAGCATGTTGGCCACGCGAAGCGCGAAACGATCCATCGCACCACCGATAGGTATGCCAAGATGAAAATAGCCCGGACGACCCAGATCCTGGATCGAGGTCGAAAGGCCCGGTTGCATGACTTTAAACGACATTGAGCGCCTCCATCAGTTTGGCGTTGGTGCCTGGCATGTCCGCGTTGAAAGCTTCCAGATCGAAATCGACTTCGGCGATGCGCGGCACGTATGTGTCGGCTTCAACCTCGGCCAGGATGCGATCATATTCGGCACGATCAATCGGCTTCCACTTCACGATGTCGCCGGGTTTGAAGAACACCATGAAATCGCTAAGGTAACTTTGTTTCTGATCGGGATCGAAAATCGGCATCGGGGTCACGCCAAACATTTGATAGCCACCTGCACCACGCACCGAATAAATACAGGAAAAGCAGCCGCCGTACCCCACTGTCAACTTTGGCGTGTCGGTGCGCGGTCTTAGGTATTTGGGGACCTGTAACTGCTTTTCGCGTTCAACCAGCTGATAGAGAAAAGGGAGCCCGGCAACAAAGCCCACCATCGAGACGAACCACGGTTGCGAATGATGGGCCTCGATAAACGCTTCTGCACTGTCGAATCCGTTGATCCGCGCCGCATAATCCAGATCGGTGCCGGACGGGTCCTGGTGACGCTCGCGGAACCGCATGAGGGTCTCATGCGTCCAGGGATCTTGATAATAGACGGGAATTTCAATGATACGCGTCTTCAGGCGCTTGTCTGCATCCTCGGCCTTGTCCTCAAGTTCTTGAACTTTCTTCATCATCTCCTCGGGCGCGATGATGTCGGGATCATAGCGCACCTGAAAGGATGCGTTCGCCGGGCAGATTTCCGTCACGCCTTTGATATCGGCATTACGGACGGCGTTGCTCATCGACAGGGATTTGAAAAATGCATCAAGCGACATTTCGTCATCCACTTCGACGTAGATGTGTTCGTCGCCACCGTAGGTATAACGTGTTTTCACGATTTGCCTCCTTTGGTTAAGGGGTTTGTTTTAGATTGCCTGCGGCCAGCCAAGGCTCCAGCCATTGCGTATGAAAGTCGTCTGCACGTACAGCAGCGTCGTGGGCCAATGCCAGATGAAGTGGTTTCGTTGTCTTGATGCCGCCGATCTCCAGCCCGTTGAGGGCCGATATCATCAGGTCGATCGCCGCTTCACGGTTTTCGGCGTGGACGATCAGTTTGCCCAGAAGGGAGTCGTAGAATGGCGGAACCTGATACCCTTCGTACAAAAAGTGGTCAAAACGGATGCCTTCACCCTCTGGTACGCGCAACGTGCCGATTTTCCCGGGCGATGGCAGAAACTGCATCAGCGGGTCTTCGGCATTGAGCCGCACTTCAATCGCATGTCCGTTGCGGGTGATGTCGGACTGGGACTTGCGAAGTTTGCCGCCACCTGCGACGTGGATCATTTCCTGCACTAGATCCGTGTCGGTCAACATTTCCGTAACGGGGTGTTCGACCTGAATGCGGGTGTTCATTTCTATGAAAAAGAACTCTTTGGTCTGGCTGTCGTAAAGATACTCAAGCGTCCCCGCGCCCACATAGTTGACAGCCTTGGCAAGCGCGACCGCGGTATCGCACAAATGGGCGCGGGTTTCCTGGTCAAGGCACGTGGCACCTGCTTCTTCCCAGACTTTCTGGCGACGGCGCTGCATAGAGCATTCACGTTCAAAGTAGTGAACCGCATCCGTACCATCGCCCATGATCTGCACCTCGATATGGCGTGGTGAATTGATCGCGCGCTCAAGGTACAGACCGCCGTCGCCGAAAGACGCCTTGGCCTCGGCCTGCGCCTGGGGTGCCATCTTGCGCAGGTCCGCCTCGGTATCGGCGATGCGAATACCCTTGCCTCCACCGCCAGCAGCCGCCTTGATCATCACCGGATATCCCAGTTTCGCGGCGACGTTGACGGCGTCTTCCACTGTGTCCAGGCGACCCTTTGAACCCGGAACCACCGGTACCCCGGCTGCCTCTGCGGCCTGTCTTGCCGCGACCTTGTCGCCCATTCGGTCAATCACGTCGGCGGAAGGCCCGACAAAGGTGATGCCAGCGGCATCCAGTGCGCGTACGAATTCGGCGTTCTCTGCCATAAAGCCGTAACCGGGGTGAACCGCATCCGCTTTGGTCGCCTTGGCGGCCGCGACCACCGCTTCGATGTCCAGATAAGACTGCACCGCCTGAGCAGGCCCGATGCAAACGGCCTCATCCGCCAGCCGCACAGCCAGCATGTCGACGTCAGCTTCAGAGTGCGCTTGGATGGTGTGTATACCCATCGCCTTGGCCGCGCGAATGATGCGCACCGCGATTTCACCCCGATTGGCAATCAGCATGCGTTTGATTGACATCCCTCAGCCCTCAAGCTCTGCAAGCGGTTGACCCGCGTTGATCGCCGCACCGTCCTCGGCGAGAAATTCCTTGAAGGTGCCCGAGGTTTCGGCTTTGACCTCGATGAAGGTTTTCATCACCTCGATCAAACCAATGACATCGCCCGCCGCGACGGAATCTCCTGGTTGTTTGAATTGCGGCTCGCCCGGTGCGGCCTGCGTGTAAAATGTGCCGGGGACGGGGGAAAGAACCTGTGCCATGTTGGTCTCCTGGTTGAAGATTGATCAAAGTGTTTTCGCGACTTCCGCCGCTGAGGCGATGCGAATTCCGGCATCCTGAAGGCCAGCGCGAATAGCCTGTCCCATCGTCAGGGCACCTGGTGTGTCAGAATGAAAGCAGATTGATTCAAAAGCGATGTCTATGTCATCGCCCTCGACGGTGGTGACCTTGCCGGTCTTGCAGGCTTTTACGCATTTGGCGGCAATCTGCGCCGGATCGGGGCGCCCGACCTGACGTCGAAATACGATTGAACCCGAGTTGTCGTATTCGCGATCGGCATAGAATTCGCGGATCACGGGGTGCCCGGCCCGTTTGGCAGCCTCGTAGGTTTTGGAGATTCCCATGCAAAACAACAACGAGTCAGAGCTGGTATCCTGCAACGTATCAACCAGCATCTGCGATAATTCGTCGTTTACCGCTGCCTCCATATAAAGTGCACCGTGCAATTTTACGTGCTGAAGCGGGGCACCATAGCGCCTTCCGAACTCGCGAATGGCCCCGATCTGGTAGATGATATCGTTGATGAGCTCGTTCGGGTCGGTTTTGATAAACCGGCGTCCGAAACCCTGAAGATCTGCATAGCCGGGATGCGCCCCAAGCCCGACGCCATGCGCCTGAGCCAGTTTGACGACGCGGTCCATGGAGTTGGGGTCACCCGCATGAAAGCCCGCCGCGATATTGGCGGAACTGATGATTTTCATAATCTCTTGGTCCGGGGCGTCACCAAGCACCCACTGACCAAAACCTTCACCCATGTCGCAATTCAGATCGACGATCTCTTTCATGATTGCATCCTTTTTCTGGTATGGGGCCACCATCGCATGCCAGAGCAAAATTGATATTTCATTTTTTCACTGATGCATTATTAGTTTTATAGATAATGCATAAACTCGATGCACATTGGAAGGTAACGTATGAATTTCAAGCACTTGAAGTACTTTGTTGCCACGGCGGATACAGGGCAGGTCAGCCGGGCAGCCCGGTTATTATCAATTTCGCAGTCCTCTGTCACCGGATCGGTGCGCGAACTCGAAGCGATATTGGGGGTGACGCTGTTTGAACGGCGGGCGCAGGGAATGGAATTGACCAAGGCCGGCCGCGAGTTTCTTCAGGTTGCGCGGGACATCCTCGAGAAGGTTGATGCGGCATATCAGATACGGCGCGGCACTTCGGACATTAGTGGAACACTGAAGGTGGCGGCGACCTATACCGTCCTTGGATATTTCCTGCCGTTTCATCTGGGACGGATGGCGCAGCTATACCCGCATATCGACATCCAGATCGTCGAATTGAACCGTCAGAATATCGAAGAACAGTTGCTGCACAACCAGATCGACATGGCAGTCGCTCTTACCTCCAACATCCAGCGCGAGGGGATCGAGACCCTAACGCTACTGAAATCGCCACGGCGGGTATGGGTGCCGACGGGTCATGTGTTTTGCCAAGGCGGAGAGGTATCGCTGCATAGGATTGCTGAAGAACCCTACGTCATGCTGACCGTGGACGAAGCGGCGCATTCAAGCATGAAATACTGGAACAGCCACAACGCCCATCCCAACATCAAGCTGCGCACTTCGTCGGTCGAGGCCGTCCGCTCGATTGTGGCAAACGATCAGGGGGTCACTATTCTTTCGGACATGGTATATCGTCCTTGGTCGCTTGAGGGGCGAAGAATAGAGACCGTGCCGACCGATGTGGAAATTCCGACGATGGATGTGGGCTTGGCTTTCAATCGTGCCACCGCAGTTACTCCGGCAATGAAGGCTCTGAAATCGTACTTCTATTCTGCATTTCTGTCACCCAAGTTGCAGTTTTAGTCGGTCCGGCCTTGTACGGCAACGCCGCATCGACGATAGAATTAAGCCATGAACAATCGGCGTAAATTTTGTGATCCTGCCAGATCAAGCTGCTTGCGGACGGTTCCGTGATTGTCGGTCTGGGCCTGATTGCGCCGTTTTTTATTTATATATTATCGGGTGTTATCGCTCAGATTCTGCTGCGCCACGGTGCTGATCAACAGCGCTGGCTGGATGCCTTCGTCTTTTATCTGGCGTTGCCTGCGCTGCTGTTCCAGTCGGTCCGGACGGTACCACCGGGTGCGGAAAGCCTGGTCGGCTTTCTTGCCGTGACCACCACGATGACGGGCATGATGTTCGTGATCGGTTGGTTTATCGGGCGGGGCAATCAAGCCGGGGATCATCGCGCGGTGTTCGGTTTGGCCGCCAGCTATTCGAACATCGGCTACATGGGCCCGGCGTTGACGGTGGCGGTGCTGGGTCCCGCGGCGGGTGCGCCTGCCGCGTTTGTATTCTGTGCCGACGTGCTTCTAATTTTTACCATCTGGCCGATGATGATCGGCGACGGTACCGGCGGATCTGCTCTTTTGTGGCAATCAATGCGCAAAGTTATCACTCATCCATTCATCCTTGCCACTATCGCGGCACTTTTATTTGCTTCGACAGGCTGGTCGCTGCCCAAATTTATCGACACTCCGCTAACCGGTTTTCAGCATGCCGCAGCACCTGCGGCTCTGTTTTCACTCGGGTTAACCCTGGCCCGAAACAGGGGTGGTCATGTGGAGACCAGGCTTGGGGCGTGCCTTGCGGTTAAACTGATCATCCACCCGCTTGCGGTGGCATTGGCCTTTATGCTGGTGTCGGGGTTTGATCCGATCTGGGTCGCCACGGCAATTATTATGGGTGCTTTGCCTCCGGCTGCGAATGTCTATGTCATGGCCCGCGCAGAAGGTATCAGCGTTGCGCTCTCCGCGCGTGCTGTTCTGTACGGAACACTCTTTTCCGCAGTCACGTTGCCCGTGGTAATTTCGCTGTTTGCCTAAGCTGCGCTGACACTGCGAAACGGCACAAGCAGGCTTCGTTGGCGAGGGCTACCGCCTATCGTTCGAATTCATCCGGGGCCGCGGTGGTTCGGGATACAATGGGATGTGTGTGCCAAATCATTCGACGAATTCAAATCGGTTGGCTAGCATGGTGGTAACTTGAACGCTGACGGCGTCGTCAGACCAACGCTGGCACGGATGCTGATCGTGTTCGCGGCAAGAACAATCTTCGGTATGGAAAGGATCAACAATGTGTACGTCGACAGGTACGGGATCTGCCGTTTCAGATGTTTTGATCGAAAACGATCGCGCCCGCGTGACACGCTGGCGCTTCCCCAAGCGCGACGACAACACCGGGTGGCACGTGCATGAACACGACTATCTGGTCGTTCCGCTTTACGACGGGGTACTGGATATCAGGGACGCCAAAGGGAACATCAGCCAGTCCGACCTAAGGAGCGGGGTGCCATATTTCGGCAAACAGGGCGTAGAGCATGACGTGTCCAGTCCCAACGATTTCGAATTCGCTTTCATCGAAGTCGAGTTTTTCGTGGAAGCCTAGAAGAGGCCTGCACCAAATATTTGTGCGCAAATCGCCTATTTTTGATTGCGGGATAAAGTAAGGTTGATCCCAACACGCAGGGGCCGGCGCTTGCGGTGAACTGCGAACAGGAGGAAAGGATGCTTGTTTCGACCGACCATAGCGACGCCGTCGACAAGAACAAAGTCTGGTCTAGGATGATTTCGGAAACCTATTTTCCGCTTTCCGTGGAATGTGCGAACCCACGAGATTTCAGAGGACATCTAAAGTCATGGGGATTGGGTGTGCTCGGGCTGTCTGAAATGGCCTGTGACAGCGTCATGTACCGGCGCAGCAAAAGCCACTTCGCGGAAGAAAAAGAAAACAGTCTGTTGATAACGATCCCGCACAGTGCCGATGTGCACTTTCATCAGGCGTCGCGTCAAACCAGCTGCGGGCCTGGCGGATTTCTGGTTGAACAGGGCGACATGCCCTATGAATTTTCCCACACCCAGCGAAACAGGCTTTGGGTGCTGAAAGTGCCCACTGCCAGCGTCCAGTCCCGCATCGGCCCCACGGAACGTCTAAGCGCCCTCACGTTTGACGCAACTTCCGGGATTGGGTCATACTTTGTCGGGGCGGTGCGCAACACGATCGAAAGCATTGACACCATCAACAATGCGGCGCGCGAGATGGCCGGACAGCATCTGTTGGATCTGCTGTGCCTCTCCATGCGAAGCGACGACCGCATCCTTGACAGCTCCGTTTCGACCATCCGTGCCGCACATCTGCAACGGGCTGAACAATTCATCCGCGACAATCTGGCTGACCCCGGTCTAAGCCCGCTGATGGTCGCAGAGTCCTGCGGCATTTCACTACGGTATCTTCAAGGACTGTTTGCCGAAAATGAATGCTCAGTCGCGGGCTATATCCGGGACAAGCGGCTAACGCGGTGTCACGAAACGCTCGAGATGCTGCACGATACATCCACGATGGCGCAGATCGCGCACAGGTGGGGGTTCTACGACCATGCGCAGTTTTGCAAACATTACCGCAACCGCTTTGGTTGCACCCCGACAGACACACGCAAGAAAAGACGGTTGCAGGTAGCCTCGCGCTGTCAATAGCACCCGTCGGATCCCGATGCGCATACAAGCCTTTATGGTTCAACGGACGCCTCGGTTCGTGGCCATACCGCACGTTTAATCAGATTAGGAACGACATATGACAACGACAAGAGTAGCGGTGGATGTTGGCGGTACCTTTACAGATGTTTGCATCATGGACGAACAAACCGGTGAAATCAGGATTGAAAAGACACCGTCGACGCCTGATGATCCCATGCGCGCCATCATGACCGGCGTTTCGCAGGCGAATATAGATCTGGCCGACGTGACGCTGTTCTCGCACGGGACCACGGTCGCCACGAATGCGTTGATCACGCGCAAATTGCCGCGCACGGCGATGGTCTGCACCGAAGGTTTTCGCGATGTTGTAGAAATACGCCGCTCGAACAAGGAAGACCTGTGGGACACTTACAAGGACGTCGCCAAACCTTACATCCCCCGCCGCGACCGGTTGACGGTCAAGGAACGTGTCGATGCGGCAGGTGAGATAATTCAACCGCTTGACGAAGAAGAAGTGCGGCGCGTGGCAGGTATACTGAAAAAGCGCGGCGTGAAGGCGATAGCTGTGTGCTTCATCAACTCTTACGTCAACGCCAGCAATGAGATTCGGGTACGCGAAATCCTGCGAGAGGTTATGCCTGACGTACATATTTCCACCTCGTCCGAGATCATGCCCGAGATATTCGAGCACGAACGCTTTTCGACCACGATGGTCAATGCTGTCGTGTCCCCAGTCGTGGTGGATTATGTCTCAAGGCTTAGCGACAAGCTGACCGAGGGCGGATATCGGCGCGATCTTTTGTTGCTGCATTCCGGAGGCGGCGTCATGACGCCAGCCAGCGTCAAGGACTTTGCCGCACGTCTGGCGGGGTCGGGCATCGCTGCGGGAGCGATCGCAAGTCGCTTTATCGGCAATCTGTGCGGTTACGAAAACTCCATCGGGTTCGACATGGGAGGGACCAGCACCGATGTTTCGCTGACCTATCAAGGTGAATCCACAGTCACCAAGGATTGGTATATCGAATACGGCTATCCGATCCGCTTTCCCAGCATCGAAGTGCTTACCATCGGGGCCGGTGGCGGGTCTTTGGCCTGGAGGGACGAAGGCGGATCGTTGCGCAACGGACCGCAATCGGCAGGGGCGCAACCCGGCCCGGCTTGCTATTCCAACGGAAACGAAGTGGCGACCAACACTGACGCCAATGTCGTGCTCGGGCGGCTTGGGCACAGCTTGGCCGGAGGTGACATCACGCTGGACCCGACGCTTGCGGAAAATGCGGTGCGCGAGACCGTGGCAGAGCCTTTCGGGATGGAACTGCACGAGGCAGCCGAGGCGATCATCGATGTCGCCAATGCCAACATGGCAAACGCGGTGCGCCTGCTATCCATCAGCCGTGGCCGCGACCCGAGGGATTTCGCGCTTGTGGCCTTTGGCGGGGCAGGTGCCTTGCACGGCGCTGCCGTCGCGCAAGAGCTGGCCATTCCGGTTGTGATTGTGCCGCCAAATCCTGGGGTTACCTCGGCAATGGGGTGTTTGCTGGTCGATATCCAACATGACTTTTCCGATAGTTTCATGGCGGATGCGTCCACCACGACGGCGCAAGATCTGGAAGCCGCTTTTGCAAAGATCGAACAAGAAGCGGTAGATCGTCTGCATCATGAAGGCGTGTTGCCCGAAGACACGGTCCTGCAACGCTCTGTTGAAATGATGTATCAAGGCCAATGGCGGTCCTTGTCGGCCTCTGCACCGCCAAAGATTACCAGCACCCAAGATTTGGTGGACGGATTTCACGCGGAACACGCGCGCGAATACAACTTTCGTCGCGACGATTCTCCGGTCAGCATCTTCAGGGTCGGGGTCAAGGCGATCGGCGTTGTGCAAAAGGCCAATCTACCGTCGTTCGAGGTGGTCAAACATGTACCGGAACCCGCAGGCCAACGTGCGGTCTGGTTCAAGGGCAAACAATGCGACGCTGCAATCTATCATCGTCAGGATATCAAGGCGGGCGCTGAATTCTCTGGCCCCGCGATTGTCGAGCAAATCGATTCAACCGTTGTCGTGCCGCCAAATACCACAGCAACTGTCGACAAATACTTGAACATTCTTATCCGTGTGAAGGGCTAAGACATGAAAAATACACCCAATCAGGACCTTGATCCGGTCACGTTCGAGGTTCTCAAGAATTCATTCATCACCTCTGTTGACCAAATGGCAGAGCAAATGCTGAGAACTTGTTATTCGTTCGTGATCTATAACCGTGATTTTTCAAACGGTCTGCATGACGCCGACGGTAACTGCGTGGCACAGGGCAATTCGGACATCGCCGTCCATGTCGGGACGCTTCACTACACCTGCAAGGACGTGATCCGCGTGTTCAAGGGCGACATGTATCCAGGCGATGTATACGCCATCAATGATCCCTACGCTGGCGGGACCCACTTTAGCGACGTACGCCTTATCCGACCGATATTCGACGAAGAGACCTTGATCGGATTCTCGCAATCCAATGGTCATTGGTCTGATCTGGGTGGTTCGGTACCGGGATCGTTCAACGTTGCAGCCCACGAAATGTTTGGCGAAGCCGTGCGCATAACGCCGATCCGCTTGTTTCACAAAGGCAAATTCTGCGCTGATGTGGCAAACATGATTGCCGCCAACACACGCGACCCTGCGGCTATCATCGGCGACATCCATTCACAGGCGCAAGCGACGCAGGTCGCCGAACGTGAGCTTCAGCGTTTGGTGGGCAAATATGGCCGCGGTCAGGTGACCAAGGGCATGGAGGAAGTGCAGAACTATGTCGAACGGGCCGTGCGTCAACGGATTGCCGACTTGCCCGACGGAACATGGGAGGCCGTGGACTATATCGACCGCGATCCCGGTGCCGGCGAGGGGATGATCCCGATTCACATCAAGATGACGATCAAGGGCGACCAGATTGTATATGATTTCGAGGGCAGTCATCCTACGATCTCGTCAATCTACAACTCCGCACATGGCGCGACCTTTTCGGCTGTGGTCGCAGGTATGAAAACCTTCTTTCCCGATCTTCCGCTCAACAGCGGCTTTTACCGTATGGTGGACGTACGGGCCCCCAAGAACAGCGTCGTCAGCGCCGAGTGGCCCGTCGCCGTGACCGGGTTCTTGATGCCGTTCGAAAAAATCATGAATGCTATTTTCGAAATGTGGTCGCAGATCATGCCTGATCGCGCCATCGCGTGTGCGTTTAATCTTGAATACCTGCTGGCCGGCGGGAATGACCTGCGCAAACCGGACAAACCTATTTACATGTTCTACGAATGGTTGCCCGGTGGCTGGGGCGGGCGTAACGGTAAAGACGGCAGCGATGTTACCACGGCCTGTTTCGGTACCGGACTGATGTCGCAGCCGTCCGAAGGCAATGAGCGGGTGAACCCGACCCGCGCGGACGAATTTCAGATCAAGCAAGACAGCCCCGGCCCCGGCAAATGGCGTGGCGGTGCCGGTGTCATCAAGGCGTCTACGTTGCTGGAGGCCGACAACACGGTGATGTCTTATATCTGCGACCGCGAACGGGCCGTGGTGTGGGGCGTCGAGGGCGGATTGCCGTCCATGCCACATGGGCTGATGGTAAAACACGCGGACACCGGCGAAGAGAAATGGCTTGGATCGGTATTTTCCAATTACAAGATCAAAAGCGGCGACAGGTTTACCCGCCCAACGGCTGGGGGCGGGGGTTATGGCGACCCGCTTGAGCGTGATGCAGAACGGGTGCGTCAAGACGTGATCGACGAGTATGTTTCTGTTGAGCGGGCCGAACTAGACTATGGTGTCGTGATCAAGGTGATCGACGCGGATATGCTGGAGTATGAAATCGACGATGCCGCGACGGAAAAAGCCCGCGCGTATATCCGTGAGCACCGGGTTGGGTGGGCCAGGATGGATCCTGATCGCGTGTCAAAGATGTACCAAAACGGCGATATCAACGAAATGGACGCGGTGCGCAAATACGCGGTCATTCTCGACTGGGGCTCTGGGGAGGTGATGCATAATTCGACCCGGCAATTTCGTGAAAGTTTCGAAAAGCGCTCGGTGGCCCATTGGACGTGACGGTGTTCATGATCTGCGGTGTCTGTGATCATCGGGCAGTCGGTTGCTGACGATGTTCAGCGGGGTTATAGGTTGACCATGGTGAAACTTGACCGCATCGATTTCCGGATCTTGCGCGCGTTGTCTGTTGACGGGCGGATGACCAAAGCGGCATTGGCGGAAAAGGTCGGGCTTTCACCTTCGCCGTGCTGGGAACGTTTGCGCCGCCTCGAGGCGTCGGGCCTGATCGCCGGTTACCGTGCCGAAATCAATCTGCGCAAGCTTCCGGGTACGGTAACCGTATTTGTAACGATCGAACTGGATTCACATGCCGTCGCGCGGTTCCAGTCCTTTGAGAACACGGTCAGCAAGCACCCTGAAATTATCGGTTGTTGGGCGATAGGTGGAGGGTATGATTATCTGGTTCAGGTGGTGGCATCGTCCATCGAAGCCTATCAGGAGCTGATGGAAACCGTGCTTGACGCCTCTGACGATATTGCGCGTTACTATTCATATATTGTCACGAAAACTGTACGCAGCCCCGCGGCACCCCTGCATCTATTTTCTGAACAATCAGACGATTAGCAAGGAACTATCGGTCATTCGTGTTGATTATTCCGAAAACGCAGGGAACTTCGGATAAATCATCTTTGACGAACGGCTATGGTCGCGATCAGGGGCCCGTCTTGCAACTGGGTCGATTTTCAATTTCGAGGCGGCCAGCTTTGACCGTCCATCCATGATATGAGGGAACAGCATGCTGCATAACGACCAAATGAGCGAATGGGATCGCGAAAACTTTTTTCACCCGTCCACCCACTTGGCAAAACACCGGCGCGGTGAAACTCCGACCCGGGTGATCACCGGCGCCAAGGGTGTTTACATCGAGGACCGTGACGGTAAAAAGCTGCTGGATGCCTTCGCCGGGCTGTACTGTGTGAATGTCGGATACGGGCGCACGGAAATTGCCGATGCAATTGCTGCGCAGGCCCATGAGCTGGCGTATTACCATGCCTACGTGGGTCACGGCACCGAAGCGTCCATTACCTTGGCCAAAATGGTGATGGACCGGGCTCCAGCGACGATGTCCAAGGTCTATTTCGGCTTGGGAGGGTCGGATGCGAACGAGACCAACGTCAAGTTGATCTGGTATTACAACAACATTCTTGGACGGCCGAAAAAGAAAAAGATCATCTCGCGGTGGCGCGGTTACCATGGATCGGGGTTGGTAACCGGGTCGTTGACCGGGCTGGAGCTGTTTCACAAAAAATTCGACCTGCCGTTGGATCAGGTCATTCACACTGAGGCACCATATTACTTCCGGCGCGACGATCTGGACATGACCGAAGCCGATTTTACGGCTCATTGCGTTCAAAAGCTTGAAGAATTGATCGCACGCGAAGGTCCCGACACCATCGCCGCGTTCATCGGCGAACCGGTCTTGGGGACGGGCGGTATCGTCCCGCCCCCAGAAGGGTATTGGCCAGCGATCCAGAAGGTCCTGCAAAAGCATGATATTCTTCTGGTTGCAGACGAGGTTGTCACCGGCTTTGGACGTACCGGGACGATGATGGGATCGACGCATTACGGGATGGAGCCGGATTTAATCACCATCGCCAAGGGCCTCACGTCGGCCTATGCGCCTTTGTCAGGGTCAATTGTATCAGAAAAAGTCTGGAAGGTTTTGGAGGACGGCACCGATGAATTCGGCCCGCTGGGTCATGGATGGACCTATTCGGCGCACCCGATCGGTGCAGCCGCCGGTGTGGCAAACCTGAAGCTGATTGATGAACTGAACTTGATAGAAAATAACACCGTGACAGGGGACTACCTGCGCGCGGGCTTGCTTGAACGACTTGGCGATCATCCCAACGTCGGCGATATTCGTGGTGTCGGAATGCTGGCGGCGGTAGAATTCGTCGAACAAAAAAGCGGGCGAAAGTTTTTCGATGCGTCGGCGGGGGTAGGTGCGCAGGTTGCGGCTGCCTTGGTCGGAAAGGGCGTCATCGGGCGGGCCATGCCGCAGGGTGACATCTTGGGGTTCGCACCGCCGTTCTGCCTTACCCAGCAAGAAGCCGATATCGTGATCGCCAAAACCGAAGAAGCGGTGCGCGAAACCTTCGATTAACCGGGGCGGGGCGACGCGCCCGCCTAAACGCGGCAGGGTCAAATGAAACTGGGTGTCTGGTCCTTTAGCGCTCAGACACCAAGGACGGCCCATCGCCTTACCGGCTAACCAAAGATGGCGGTACAAACGAAAAAAGCGCCACATGGCGCTTTTACTCGGGCGGGGATGGCGAAGTGTTCAGGCACCCCAGCTGCGGATTTGTCCGCAATCCATATGGACGAAATTGGAACCGGAATACCGGCCGACACCGCCGCCGTTACACGCTATCGCGGCCTTTGCCATCTGATTGACAGAGCGTGATCCCAAACGCAGGTCTGCGGCCTGACCGCGCATGTGAAGCGAATTCTTGGCGACGCCACGCGATCTTGATCGCAGCATAGCGTTGGTTTTGGGGCTGCGGTAGCCTGACAACAGCATGTATGGTTCGGTTACGTCCAAAAGATTATGGGAGGCCGCCATGATGTCCACCGTACGCATATCAATGGTCTTGATCCCGTCGGTACGCCAGTCGCGCATGAAATAGTTCAATTCGTTTACAGCATCGGGTATATAATTACCCTCAATCCAGTAAATCATGTCGATGCGTTCGCCGGTGCGGCCGGAGTACATCTTGATCCTGCGAATGTCGCCTGCGCCTCGCAGGAAACCAGCTGCATTTGCGAACGTAGGAGCGGCTGTTACCGCTGTTGCTGCGAATGCACCTAACAGTGCGCGTCGGGTCATCCCCGAAGAACTCATACCAGTCATAATGTGTGTCCCGTTTGTCTGCCCGTGGTTCCATGATGTTACATGGAAATTTTCACCTATCCCCAGATGCAACGTTTTTATGGCATAGCGAGATTCTTTGACCAAGTGCTGAATCAAAAAAGGTTCCATCAATCAATAATTTTAGGCGAAAAACTGCGCAAAGCTTTGTGACTTGGTGATTTATGCCACAGTACCGATGCACGAAGGCATCAATTTTGCCTTAGTTTCTTACTCACGACGAATGTTATTGGACAATATCCGGTAGCATGAGGCGTAACAGATACCATTGGTATCCTTTTGTCTGAGGAAGATTCGATGCAGAGAATTTTAGGTATTCGCATAGGGCGATCGCGCCGCATTCCAATTTTTTTGGGATTGATGGCAACTTTAATTGCTCTTTTAGTCGCTCCTCATCAGGTTGTCGCGCAAGTAACTGCATTCAAGCAGGCAGTCGCCGAGGCTGCTTCGCGTGACCAGGACATAGCCGCTTACTACCGCACCAGCGATTATGCTCCGATCTGGACCGAAGCAAATGAGACGCAACGCGGCCGCCGTGCCGCGCTGATGGCAGCGATTACCACGGCGCATCTGCACGGCCTTCCCACCGCCCGGTACGACCCCGAAGGCTTGATGGAAAAACTTAAAAATGTCCGCAGCCCAAGAGACCGGGGTTTGGCGGAGGTGGAAATGACCCGCGTGTTTCTGCAATACGCGCGTGATATCCAATCGGGAGTGCTGATACCGTCAAGGATCGACAAGCTGATCGTTCGCGATGTGCCGTATCGGGATCGGCAAGGGTATCTGAAGGACTTCGTTACGTCAGATCCGATGCTGTTCTTTCGCAACCTGCGCCCGCGCACGTTGGAATATAATGCGTTGATGCGGGAAAAGCTGCGCATGGAGCAGCTTTTGGCCCAAGGCGGGTGGGGGCCCGTGGTCCCGGCGACGTCGGTGAAGCCCGGCGAACAGGGCAAGAACGTTATTGCATTGCGAAATCGTCTGATTTCGATGGGCTATCTGAACAGGTCCAACGCGTCGAGCTATGATGCGACGATGCAGCAGGCGGTGCGCGAGTTCCAGCGCGACCACGGATTGAACGAAGATGGTGTCGCCGGATCGACCACCTTGGCCGAGATGAACAAGAGCGTCGAAACCCGCCTGAAGTCTGTGATCGTGGCGATGGAGCGTGAACGCTGGATGAACATCGAACGCGGTCCTCGGCATATTCTTGTGAATATCCCTGCCTTCAAAGTTGAAATTGTGGATAACGGCGAGGTCACCTTTGAAACCCGTTCGGTCGTCGGGGCGGCAGAAGACGACCGTCCTACCCCGGAATTTTCCGATATGATGGAATACATCGTGATCAATCCGACCTGGACTGTGCCACGTTCGATCGTCACCAAGGAATATTTGCCCTCCATGCAGCGCAACGCCAATGCAGCAGGACATATCGACCTGATAGACGGTGGTGGGCGTGTCATAAACCGTTCATCGGTTAACTTTAGCAAGTATAACGCGCGCAACTTTCCGTTTGGGATGCGCCAGAAACCCGGCAACGACAACGCGCTCGGGCTGGTGAAGTTCATCTTTCCGAACAAGTACAACATCTACCTGCATGACACGCCGTCAAAAAACCTGTTTTCCCGGGACGTCCGTGCTTTCAGCCACGGATGCGTGCGACTGGCTGATCCGTTCGATTTCGCCTACAAGCTTCTGGCTGCACAGACCGACGATCCCGTCGGGTTCTTCAAAGCCAAGTTGGCGACCAAGCGAGAAACCTTTGTACATCTCGAAGTGGAGCTGCCGGTTCACCTGATTTACCGTACCGCATTCACCACGCCGCGTGGTCATACGCAGTATCGTGCGGATATCTATGGCCGTGACGCACGAATTTGGGATGCGCTAAGCAAGGCAGGGGTGGCGTTGGGTGACGTTCAGGGGTAATTCTCATCCCCAATAAGGGGAGACCTGCGATGACTTACACTATCCAGCAGATAGCTGATGCGCTTGGCGCGAAAGCTGTCGGAGATACAACGCTGCGGATTGCAAAACTGGCAGAACCCGCCACCGCTCATGCCGATGATCTGGCACTTGCGATGAGCCCGAAGTACGCGCAAACCCTGTCGGACGGTGCTGCGTTGGCGGCGATGTTGTGGCCTGACGCTGACTGGCAAGGCATGGGCCTCAAAGCGGCGATCCTGCCCGATCGACCACGCTTTGCGATGTCAGGGCTGACCCGCATGATGGACCCCGGGCAGGGTTTTGAAACGGGTATCCACCCGTCAGCGATTATTGATCCGGTAGCCCAGCTTGCTGATGACGTAACCGTCGGGCCGCTGACGATCGTTGCGGCGGGGGCGCAAATCGGCGCGGGCAGCATCATCGGTCCCCAGTGTTATATCGGGACTGGTGCCAGTATCGGCAAAAATGCCTATCTGCGCGACCATGTGAGTATCGGCGCGCGCGTCAGTATCGGCGACAACTTCATTGCGCAGCCCGGTGCCCGACTGGGCGGCGACGGATTTTCGTTTGTGACACCCGAACCAAGCACCGTCGAAGAGACCCGCAAGACGCTGGGTGACCGCGGTGACACGAAAGCGCAACAATGGGCCCGTATCCACACGCTTGGCAGCGTTACCGTCGGCGACGATGTTGAATGCGGGATGAACGTAACCGTCGACAGCGGCACCATTCGGGACACCATGATCGGAGATGGAACCAAGTTGGATAACCTTGTGCATCTGGGGCACAATGTCGTTGTGGGCAAGAACTGCCTGTTGTGCGGGCAGGTCGGTGTTGCCGGGTCGGTCACCATCGGTGACAACGTGGTATTGGGCGGTCAGGTTGGGGTGAGCGACAATATTTTCATCGGTGACGGCGTCATTGCCGGTGGCGGTACCAAGATCATGTCGAACGCGCCAGCAGGGCGGTCGATGCTGGGCTATCCTGGAACCGAAATGAGCAAACAGATAGAGGGTTACAAGGCATTGCGTCGCTTGCCGCGATTGATACGTGATTTCGCTAAATTGAAGGCTGACTTGGCCCAGAGCGACCGGTCCAAAGCCTCTGACGAAAGCTAGGGCCCGCATCAACGGAGAGTAAGATGAGCACCAGAGATCAGGTTATCGCCATTCTTGCCGATCAGGCATTTCTAGATCCGTCAGATGTCAGCATTGACAGCACGCTCGAACAGCTCGGGATTGACAGCATGGGGGTGGTCGAAAGCATTTTTGTCATCGAGGAAGCGTTTAATATCAGCGTTCCTTTCAACGCCAATCAACCGGGTGCGGCGGATTTCGACATCACCAGCGTGGCCAGCATCATTGCAGGGGTGGAACGGCTGCGTGCAGAGCAGGCCTGAGCGATGAAGCGCGTTGTCATTACCGGTGCAGGGACGGTCAACGCGCTTGGGATGAATGCGCCCGATACCATGTCCGCCATGCGCGACGGTATCTGCGGGATCGGACCGCTCGAATTTCGCGACGTGGAACGTTTGACGATCCAGATCGGTGGTCAGGTCAAAGGTTTCGACGCCCACCATGCGTTTAGCCGCCACCAGGTTTCCCTCTATGATCGCTTTACCCAATTCGCTCTTGTCGCTGCGGCCGAGGCGATCGCGCAGTCAGGGCTGGACTTTACCGAGGAGCTTTCGCACAGGTCCGGCGTCATCCTGGGCACCGCAGGCGGCGGCATCAGTACGTCTGATGACAATTACCGCACCGTCTATGAAGAGGGAAAGAACCGGGTCCACCCCTTTGTCGTTCCCAAGCTGATGAACAGTGCAGCGGCGAGTCATATCAGCATGGAATACAACCTCAAAGGGCCTTCATTCACGGTCTCCACGGCGTGTGCTTCCTCTAATCATGCGATTGCCCAGGCGTTTGAAATGGTACGTTCGGGCATGGCCCCGGTGATGATAGCGGGCGGCTCTGAATCGATGTTGTGCTTTGGCGGCGTCAAGGCCTGGGAAGGGCTTCGCGTGTTAAGCCGTGACGCCTGCCGACCATTTTCGGCCAATCGCAATGGAATGGTGCAAGGAGAGGGCGCGGGGATATTCGTATTCGAGGAATACGAACGCGCCCGGGCCCGAGGTGCCGACATATTGTGCGAGATTTCGGGCTACGCCATGACGTCGGATGCCGCGGATATTGTCATGCCGTCCAAGGAAGGTGCTGCTCGGGCGATGGCCGGTGCCCTGACTGATGCACGCATCAATGCAGACGAAGTTGGTTATATCAACGCGCATGGGACCGGGACCATGGCGAATGACAAAACCGAATGCGCGGCGGTCATGGACGTTTTTGGTGAGCACGCACGCCGGTTGATGATCAGCTCTACCAAGTCGATGCACGGTCATTTGATCGGAGGCACGGGTGCTGTTGAACTGTTGGCGTGTATCATGGCGCTACGCGATGGGGTGATTGCCCCCACGATCGGCTATCAGGAACCCGATCCCGATTGTGCGCTTGATGTGGTGCCCAACCAAGCGCGCAAAGCCAAGGTGACTGTCGCGTTGTCCAATGCTTTCGCCTTCGGGGGTATGAACGCCGTTATCGTTTTGCGGACACCCCAGGCATAAAAAAAGGTCACCTCCACCAAGAAGATGACCTAAAGCTGTAACAGCGCATCGCTGGGTGTTTACTGTGCCAGTACCGAAGACTTGTCATAGCTGGTCGTAAATCCGTCAAGAGATAGCGCCAGTTCGACTTTTTGATCCGGCGCAAGCGCAGGCACGATGGTGATCAAGGCTTCCTTGCCGCGCTTGAACGCTGCGATATCAGCCGAAGTCAGCCCCATGCGCACGTAGCAGCCGACCGAGTTGCAAAATGCGAACGGATAGCGACGCGCCTTGCCACCATCGACAGTAACCGTCAGCTGTGCAGCAAGCGCTGTTTCAAGGGGTACGACGACAGTGGCACCCGCTTCGGCTTTGCCGCCATCAGGAAGTCGAAACAACGAAATCTCTGCAACCGGGGCACCCTGACCATCGTCCATCAGCTGGTACATTTGGCAAGGGTCGTTTTCATCTTCGGTCTTGATGCAGCGCATCTCCCACGCGCCGTTTACTTCCTTGGTATAGGGTTTGCCGACCTCTTGCGCCGCTTCCCCATCTTCGCCCAAGCTCAGCTGCGAATCGACCCCAGCAGGCTGGGAATCCGTCGCTTCTGCGCCGGCGGGTGCAGTCTCGGCAGGCGCCGTTGCAGAGGACGCTGCATCAGATGCCGCACCCTCTGTCGGTGCGGTATTCGACGGCGGGGTCTCTACCTCAGCCGCGGGGGCCTCCGATGTGGATGTTTGGGCATAGCCGGAAACGGGCAGGGTCAAGGCAAGCGCCGCGCAAAAAGGGAGAATGGTAAAATACTTGTTCATGCTCGTTCCAAATCAGTTAAGTTCGCCGCTGTTTAACATGCCGAAATCCGATTGTCAGGTAACTTACTGAGAAACAACTGCGCCATAGGGCAAATTTTTGCTGATAGGTCATCCTGCGACGCGGCGGCAAGTCAGAAAATGGATAAGCAAAACAGAAAAAAGAGCGCATAGCGCTCTTTTCCCGTTCTTCGTTCTCCCCATCGGACTGGGCCGACTTATTGATGACACGTTACGAAAGGATGTGAGAGCGGTCAACAGGAAAAATTCAATTATGCGCGGGTCTTATGCTGCAATGCCGCGAAAAAAAGGGCCGTACCCGAAGGCACGGCCAGTCTGACAGGGAGGAAGTGCCGCGCACCAAAATGGACATGAAGGCTCGCGGCAAAATCACTATGGCACGCAAAGGTTAAGGTTGTATGCTTTTAGGGTACTTTGCCGGAAAGGCGTGGCCCGAAAAGGATACCGACAGCGTGACTCAAAATATTTTCATCGGTGGCGGAGGCGACGACTATTCCGTCCAGCAATTCCTCGACCTGGGCTACGCCAACCGCCACGGGCTGATTGCAGGGGCGACCGGAACCGGCAAAACCGTCACCTTGCAGATATTGGCCGAAGGGTTTTCCGCTGCCGGCGTGCCGGTTTTTCTTTCGGACCTCAAAGGCGATCTTTCCGGTCTTGCCCAGGCGGGATCACCGACCCACAAGCTGCATGGGCCCTTTACGGACCGCGCGAAAACCATTGGCTTTGACGATTATAGCTACGCGTCATTTCCAGTGACGTTCTGGGACATGTTCGGCAAGCAGGGCCATCCGGTTCGCACCACGATCTCTGAGATGGGGCCTCTGTTGCTGGGTCAACTGCTCGGCCTCAGCGAGGCCCAGGAGGGGATATTGAACATCGTCTTTCGTGTCGCCGATGAAGACGGCTTGCCGCTGCTTGACCTGAAAGATCTGCAATCACTGCTTGTTTGGGTGGGTGAAAACGCCGCCACCTTGGCGCTGCGCTATGGCAATGTGTCGACCTCGTCGGTCGGTGCGATACAGCGTCGTCTGCTGGTGCTGGAAAATCAAGGCGCTGCGGATTTCTTTGGCGAACCGGCCCTGGCCTTGTCTGACCTGATGCGCGACGATGCCGATGGCCGTGGCATCATCAACATTCTCGCGGCCGACCAACTGATGACCTCCCCCAAACTCTACGCGACCTTTCTTTTGTGGCTGCTATCCGAACTCTTCGAAGAGCTTCCCGAAGTCGGCAATCCGGATAAACCAAAGCTCGTGTTTTTCTTCGACGAAGCCCACCTGCTGTTTGACGATGCTCCCAAAGCGCTGTTGGATAAGGTCGAACAGGTTGCACGTCTGATCCGCTCCAAGGGTGTTGGTGTCTATTTCGTTACTCAAAACCCCGCCGATGTGCCCGAAGATATTCTGGGACAGTTGGGAAACCGTATCCAACATGCCCTGCGGGCCTTTACCGCCAAAGACCGCAAGGAACTGCGCCAGGCCGCACAAACCTACCGCGAAAACCCGCGCTTCGATACCGAAGAGGCGATCCGCGAAGTCGGGGTCGGCGAAGCGGTTACCTCGATGTTGCAGAAAAAAGGCGTGCCCGGTGTGGTAGAAAGAACATTGATCCGCCCCCCTTCCTCGCAATTGGGTCCGATCGACGCGGCCAGCCGCGCCACGCTGATTGCTCAAAGCCCGATGGCCGGGAAATACAACCCCAGACTGGATCGCCAATCCGCTTACGAGATGCTCGCCGCAAGGTCTGAAAACGCCGCGATCGCAGCAGCGGATGCCGAAGAAAAGGCCGACGCGGACGATAGCCCGGCTGAGCTTCGCGAATATAACTCAGCCCGGCGCTACACGGGAAAGCGCGTATCGCGTTCCACGGCCAAGCCTCACAAAGCGGATGCCGAAGGCTGGGGGGATGCGATCGCCGGTGTGGTCATGAAGGAACTCAAGGGTACGACCGGCCGCCGCATCGTTCGCGGTATCCTCGGCGGGCTTTTCAAAGGTCGCTGACCTGACATTCCAAATGGAATTAAATCCTCGCCGAAGGCAGGCCATATCCGCAGGGATATGGCCTATTCTTCGACGCTATTTCTCCGGAATCAACCCGCGCGGGCTGAAGCGCAATACCAACAACAACACCGCGCCCATCGTCATCAGTCGCATATGAGCGGCGGATTCGATCAAATGATCCTTCAACCAATACCCGTCGGTCATGCCCATGGTCACGAGGTTCATCAGCCATAAACCCATCGGTTCGACCATCACCCACAGATACCACATCAGGAAGCCGCCCAGTACAGCCCCGAGATTGTTGCCTGACCCGCCGACAATCACCATGACCCATATCAAGAACGTAAAGCGAAGCGGCTGATACGACCCCGGTGTCAACTGGCCGTCCAGCGTCGTCATCATCGCTCCGGCAATCCCGCAAATGGCAGAGCCCAGTATAAAGACCTGCAAGTGCCGCGCGGTCACGTCTTTTCCCATCGCTTCGGCGGCGGTTTCGTTGTCGCGGATCGCGCGCAACATGCGGCCCCATGGTGAATGCAATGCCCGCTGGCTCAACCACAGCAAGATCAGCAGTACCCCGGCAAACAACGCCACATACAAGACCTTGACCCACAGGGTCGATGCCTCCACCGGATCGAATCCAAGGCTGGCGGCGCGCTCCACAAAACCCGGATCATTTTGCAGGTCGATCTCATAGGGGACGGGGCGCGGGATGCCGATCACGTTTTTCACTCCGCGCGCCAGCCAGTCTTCGTTCTTCAGAACGGCGATGATAATCTCGGCAATGCCCAGCGTTGCAATTGCCAGATAATCCGAACGCAGACCCAGAGCTGTCTTGCCGATGATCCAGGCCGCGCCGGCAGCTAGCAATCCACCGACCGGCCAGGCCAGTATCACCGGCAGGCCAAGCCCCCCCAGATAGCCGGTCTGCGCCGGGTTGAGCGCCTCTATCGCTTCGACCGCCGGGTCAAGCACGGCCCGGAACAGCATGAACCCGGCCACCAGGATCGCGGTGATCGTTACCATACGCAGCCATCCCTTGCGCATACGTTTGGCGACCAGGGCGGTCGCGAAGATCGTAACGGCCCCCATGAGCAACGCGGCGGTGACCCCCCATCCACCTGCCGACCACCCCCCCAGCGTAGGCGGCATGCCGATCAACACTGCGGCCAGGCCACCCAAAGCGACAAACCCCATGATGCCCACGTTGAACAGACCTGCAAAACCCCATTGGAGGTTTACCCCCAGGGCCATGATGCTTGAAATCAACCCCATCGAAATGATCAAGAGCGCCGCGTTCCAGCTTTGTGTAAAGCCGGTAAAGACGATCAGGGCCGCGATGATGGCAAAAAGGCCGGTGTTTCTAAGTGTCTCGTTCATACCGATTGCCCCTTGAAAAGACCGGTGGGTTTGAACAGCAACACGATCAGCAGGATCACGAAGCTTACGGCGAATTTGTAATCGGTAGACATCAGTTGCACCAAGCTGTCCGGCTCGAACCCGGTGGGCATCAGATACCCCAGAACTTTTTTCCAGGCATAGGTAATTGTCACCTCGGAAAAAGCGATGACAAACCCGCCCGCGATGGCACCCACAGGGTTACCCAGACCCCCGACGATGGCCGAGGCGAATATGGGCAGCAAGAGCTGGAAATACGTGAACGGTTTATATGACTTGTCCAACCCGTAAAGAACGCCGGCGGTGGTCGCCAGACATGCTACGATGACCCAGGTGATCATGACCACGCGTTCAGGGTTGATGCCGGATAAAAGCGCCAGATCCTCGTTGTCCGAATAGGCGCGCATCGACTTGCCGGATCTGGTCTTGTTCAGGAACCAGAACAGTAACGCAACCACGATGATTGCGGTAACCACTGTCAGGCCCTGGGTGGTCTTGATCGCCAGCCCTTCCTCCAGGCCGGTCATTTTCTTGAAGGTCCTTGCCGAAATGATAAACCGCTCACCGTCCAGGAAATTCTGGTCGTCGGAACCGATGATAAACCGGGTGATGCCGTTGTAGATAAACGTGACACCCAGCGATACGATGACGAAGATCACCGGTTTCGCCTTCTTTTCACGATAAAATCTGTAAACCAGACGGTCGGTACCCAATAGCAACACAATCGTGAATACGATGGCAAGGGGCAGGGCCAGCAATGCCGTGGGCAGCACCCATAGGTGTAACCCGATTGCCTGAAACCCCCAGGTAATCAACACCGCCGACATTGCTCCAAGCGCCATGGTGTCACCATGGGCAAAGTTGGAAAACCGCAAGATGCCATACACCAGCGTCACGCCGAGCGCACCAAGAGCAAGTTGCGAGCCATAGGCGATGCCAGGGACGAGGACGTAGTTGGCCAATGCAATAAATGCGTTCAGTAAATCCATCAGTTGCAGGTCCCTAAATAGCTAATGAGAGTCGGGCCATCAGCGTAATGTACTGTATATCGCGTGGTCCCGTCAGCGGCGATGCTCATCAAGTGACGAGCGGCAAAGCTGCCGCCTGAAAGAGACAAGGCCATATTGGATTTGACCCCGATCAGTTCGATCGTTTCGCTGTCGGTACGCATAAAGCTTTGCACGACAAGGTCATTTGGTGTCAGCCCACCCGCATTCCCGGAAATTTCCGGGGCGAAGTCGGTCTTGGTGCACGGCTCGCCTTCGACGCATTCGAAAGCGAAACTGCATGTCATCTCGATATCCTGTCGAAATGGTGCGGTGTCGAGCGTCAGCTCTTCCATCGCGCCCTCGGCGTCATGGTTTTCAGTGGTTGTCCCGGTATCCTGTGCCTGTACGGAGGTCGTGAAAAAGGCCAGAGCAAGTATAATGAACCAGCGCATGTCTTACCCTCCCAAGAACGATTTGCGGACCTCGGGGTCGGCCAAAAGCTCTCTGCCCGTGCCGGTAAATGCATTGGCCCCTTGCACCAGCACATAGCCTTTGTCGGCAATCTCCAACGCCTGCCGCGCGTTCTGTTCGACCATCAGGATCGGGATTCCCGTGCGGGCTACCTCGATGATCCGGTCAAAGAGTTCATCCATGACAATGGGCGACACCCCCGCGGTCGGTTCATCCAGCATCAGCACCTTGGGCTGGGTCATCAATGCACGGCCCACAGCCACCTGTTGACGTTGCCCGCCCGAAAGCTCGCCCGCCGGCTGAAGCCGCTTTTCCTTGAGGATGGGAAACAGGTCATAAACCTGCGTCATGGTATCGCGGAAATCATCGCGGCGGATGAAGGCACCCATCTCAAGGTTTTCCTCCACTGACATCGATGTGAAAATATTCGAGGTCTGCGGGACAAACCCCATCCCCTTGGCGACGCGGTCTTGCGGCGACAGGGCGGTGATGTCTTCTCCGTCAAGTCGCACGTGACCCTGGCGCACGTCCAACATACCAAATACCGCTTTCATCGCCGTGGATTTGCCTGCGCCATTGGGGCCGACGATCACCGCGATCTCGCCTTTTTCGACGGCGATGGTGCAGTCATGCAGAATGTCGGGCCCATTGCCGTAACCGCCGGTCATGCCATCACCGATCAGGAAAGGGCCGCCGGGGGCAGGGTGGCTCTTGCCGCCCTGTCTGACGGGTTGCGCCGTGCCTTGGCCTTTCGGGTTTCCGATCGAAATATCGTGGTTGCCTCGGTCCCCGTATGGATCAGTCATGTTGGTTTCTTTCATTCGTTCGCCTGGGTGGTTGGCGCAATCGCGTCAGCGCAGGTGATTTCATCCGCGCAGCTGTCCCGCAGCATCATCGCCACTTCAAACGATATTTTTTCCATTTCTTCCAAGGGCATCGTGTCTGCGCTATCAAGATAGACCATGATCCGCGACGACCCTACCTCCGACAGCATCACAGCGCTCATGGTGCGGCTGCCGTCAATTTCGTCATACTGCAAGTGTCGCAGCGTCAACCCACTGGGGGTTACGATCTTGTCAACCTGAAGCACTTCGGGCGGGGTCGTATTTTCGGCTGCTATCGATGCGGTATAGGTATCGAACTGCTCTGACAGCGTTGTCGAACTGTCGCTGATTTCAAAGCCGGGCCACTGATCGGTGAAGTTCAATATCACCTCTCCAAGATAACGCGTTGTGCCGTCGCCAACCGGGTCCCAGGTGGCATTTTCCCACGCGGTGCCGCGGTCACACATCCAAACGGATTCTGACAGTTGGGAACAGGCAGCCGACGCCTGTGGCAATGCGGTCATCACGACGCTCGCCCATACAGCCAACCCGAATTTCATGCGGTCACGGTCTTGTTTTTCAGGCCGGTCCCAAGATACGCTTCTATGACCTGTTCGTTCGCCTTGATTTCGGGCAGCGTCCCTTCGGCAAGAACCTTGCCTTCAGCCATGCAGATGACCGGATCACACAGGCGACCGATAAAATCCATGTCGTGTTCGATCACAACAAAAGTATACCCACGTTCCTGGTTAAGGCGGATGATGGCGTCACCGATGATATTGAGCAAGGTGCGGTTTACGCCGGCACCAACTTCGTCAAGAAACACGATCTTGGCGTCAACCATCATGGTCCGGCCGAGTTCGAGCAATTTTTTTTGACCACCGGAAATCTGCCCGGCTTTTTGCTCGGCCAGATGTTCAATCGTCAAAAACTCGAGAACCTCATCGGCTTTGGCCTTCAGGGCACGTTCCTGGTCCGCAATCCGCTTGCGGCCAAACCAGGTATTCCAAAGCGTTTCGCCCGCTTGATCGCCCGGAACCATCATCAGGTTTTCGCGGCAGGTCATCGATGAAAATTCGTGGGCGATCTGAAAGGTTCTAAGCAGACCCTTGTGAAACAGGTCATGCGGCGGCAACCCGGTGATGTCTTCGCCGTCCATCATCACGCGGCCCGATGTGGGCTTTAGAACGCCGGCTATCACGTTGAACAAGGTGGTTTTTCCGGCACCATTCGGGCCGATCAAACCGGTGATGGTGCCCTTGTCAATGGTCAGGCTCGCGCCATCGACGGCATGAAACCCGCCGAAGTGTTTGTGTACGTCGTCAACGACGATCATATGAATATCCCTGTGTCCACGTCGTAGATGCGTGGTTTTTCTTACTTAAACAGCAGCCCGATTGCCCGGGCTGCTGATAATGATGTGGTAATCCACAGAACTTATTTGAAACCGATGGTTTCGATCTTGCCGTCTTTGACCTCGATCATCCGGTAGGTTCCTGCGGATTCACCGGCTCCGATCAGCTCGACCGCGGAGGCACCGACATAGTCGACATCCTTGCCCGCCGCGATCAATTCGAGCGCTTTGGCGAGCTCACCAGGATAGATTTTCTCTCCGGGGGCGTTGGCGACATCAAGGATCTTGGGGCCGTATTTTGCCGGATCCATTGAATCGGCTGCCTGCATCGCCAGCAGGAAAAGTGCTGCGGCGTCATAGGATTCGGGGGTGTAGGGCGACGTGCCGTTAAATCCCGCGTCTTCCGCCATCTTCGAGAAAGTGTCGATGCCCTGACCTTCGGAACCTGCGATCTGTCCGTAAGATCCGTTCAGATCGTCGCCGATACGGTCGGGCAAAGTGTCACCGATCATGCCGCCTGGCAGTCCGAAGGTATCGAACGCACCGGTGTCCAAAGCCGCATTGATGATACCTGGGCCGCCCTGGTCAAGGTAGCCAGCGACAACCAGGATATCCCCACCGGCAGAGGCCAGTGCACCGACTTCGGCCGAATAATCTGCCTTGCCGTCTTCATGCGCGGCCACGATGGTGACCTCGCCGCCCACGGCTTTGAAGCTGGTTTCGATCGCATCGGCCAGACCCTTGCCATAGTCGTTGTTGGTATAGGTCAACGCAATGGATTTCACACCGCGTTCCTTGAGGATCTCTGCCATGACTTCCCCCTCACGCGCATCAGACGGCGAGGTGCGGAAGAACAGGTCGTTGTCGTCCATCGTCGACAGACCAGGGGATGTTGCCGAAGGCGATATCATCACCATGCCATTCGGTATCGCGACGTTCTGCAAAACCGCTCCTGTCACACCAGAGCAATCTGCGCCAATCAGCCCGTTGATCCCCTCGGAGATCAGCCTTTCGGCACCCGATACCGCGAGCCCATTATCAATACAGCCGGAATCCGCGCGGATCGACGTCACCTTGGCACCACCCAGCAAAAGGCCGCTGTCGGTAACTTCTTTCATGGCCATTTCGGCACCGGCGGCCATCGGGCCCGTCAGCGATTCAATGGGACCGGTAAAGCCGAACTCCACGCCCAGTTTCACTTCTTTGCTGTGAGCGTCTGCAAATGCGTTCGTCGCAAGCAATGCCGCAGCCGTTGTGGCCATAAGCATCTTTTTCATTGATTATCTCCCGTGTTGGAACGTTATGTTCAGCGCAAAGCCTATGCGGCGGACTTCCAAAAGAAAAGTCTAATTGTAGATTGGCACGCTCCGGGAGCCTACCGCGACCTGCCTTTAAATCGACAGTCTTGTCGCGTGCGAGCCACGCTCGCGGTAGGGGGTCGTGTCATAATGGGCGCGATAGCATTTGGAAAAATGCGAAGGCGATGCAAACCCGCAGGCAAGGGCGACATTGATGACGCTCATGTCGGTCTGCATCAAAAGGTTTCTGGCTTTCTGAAGCCGCAACTCCATGTAATAGCGCTTGGGACTGCGGTTGAGATAGCGGCGGAACAGCCGCTCGAGCTGCCGGGTCGACATACCTACATCACGTGCAAGAAAGGACGGGCTGATCGGTTCTTCGATGTTGGCTTCCATCATCTGGATAACCTGGCTCAACTTGGGGTGTCGCACACCGATGCGCGTCGGAACCGACAACCGCTGGGTATCCTGATCGGTCCGGATCGAGCTGTAGATCAACTGATCTGCGACCGCGTTGGCAAGGTCTTCGCCCAGATCATCGGCGATCAGCTTGAGCATCAGGTCGATCGAAGATGTCCCGCCAGCGGTGGTCATCCGGTTGCCATCGACCACAAACACCGATTTGGTCAGGTTCACTTCTTCAAAGTCTTCGGAAAAGCTGTCTTGGTTTTCCCAATGGATCGTCGCCCGCTTCCCGTCCAGCAATCCGGCCTTGGCCAAGGTGAATGCAGCAGTACACAGCCCCCCCACCATCATGCCCTTTCGGGCCTCGCGGCGCAGCCAACCCAAAAGCTTCTTTGTTGTGGCGGTCTGTACATCTATACCGCTGCACACCACCAATGTATCTTCGCGACGCAGTTCATCCAGATCGCCGTCGAGGGTGAATTCCGCACCCGCAGAACAGCGTACCCGCCCGCCACCTTCACCGATCAACCGCCAGTCATAGACGCTGCGCCCCGCCATACGGTTGGCGATCCGTAAACATTCCACGGCCGAAGCAAAGCTGAGCATCGTAAAGTTTTCAAGCAGCACAAAGACGAAAAGACGCGCCTTTTCATCTTTGGCAATGATACGTGTAGCCGCGCGGGCGTCTGACATCTCGTCGCCTTTCGGGTTGACTTGAGTTAATGGGCATAGCGGAAGCTGCCCCTCAAAACCTGCCGAAAACCTTGCCCATGAGGCGGCATCAAGGTCAATAGGGTGAATTTCGGTTCTGGTCACTCGGCACAGGGTTTTGTATACCAAAGACCTAAATGTTTGCGCCTGACAATGGGGCGCTGCGTAGTTCGGAGAGAAATGATGACCGATTGGACAAAATCAAGCTGGCGCGACAAACCGCGGATCCAGATGCCCGACTATCCTGATCAGGACGCGCTGCGCGCCGTCGAGGCTGAATTGTCCCGGTATCCATTGTTGGTTTTTGCAGGCGAAGCCCGCCGTTTGAAAAAGCATCTGGCCGCGGCTGGCCGGGGCGACGCGTTTTTGCTTCAAGGCGGCGATTGCGCCGAAAGCTTCGAGCAGTTCAGCAGCGACATGATCCGCGACACGTTCAAGGTTATGCTGCAAATGGCGATCGTGCTGACCCACGGTGCCAAAGTTCCGGTCATCAAGCTGGGCCGGATGGCCGGTCAGTTTGCCAAGCCACGTTCGGCACCCACCGAAGTTGTCGGTGGCGTGGAGCTTCCCAGCTACCGCGGTGACATCATCAACGAACTGGCATTCACAGCCGAGGCCCGCATCCCGGACCCCAAAAAAATGCTGCGTGCCTACACTCAGGCCGCCGCGACGCTGAACCTGATCCGTGCGTTTTCGACCGGTGGTTATGCGGATGTGCATCAGGTGCATGGCTGGACCCTGGGCTTTACCGAAAGCGAAAAGGCCGAGAAATACCGCGAGATCGCGAACCGCATTTCAGACACGCTTGATTTCATGGCGGCGGCCGGTGTGACCGCCGAAACCGCGCATACCTTGCAATCGGTTGAATATTATACAAGCCATGAATCGCTTCTTCTGGAATACGAAGAGGCGCTGTGCCGTCAGGACAGCCAGACCGGCAAATGGCTGGCGGGGTCTGGCCACATGATCTGGATCGGCGACCGTACCCGCCAACCCGATGGCGCGCACGTCGAATTCGCGCGCGGTGTCCAGAACCCGATCGGCCTGAAGTGTGGCCCGACCATGACAAGCGACGACCTGAAGCAGTTGATGAAAACGCTGAACCCCCAGAACGAGGAGGGTCGCCTGACCCTGATCGCGCGGTTTGGAGCGGGCAACGTGGGCGAACACCTGCCGCGTCTGATCAAGACCGTGCAGGAAGAGGGCGCAAACGTGGTATGGACCTGCGACGCGATGCACGGCAACACCATCAAGTCTTCGAGCGGCTACAAGACACGGCCCTTCGATTCCGTATTGCGCGAGGTGCGGGAATTCTTTTCGGTTCACGCAGCCGAAGGTACTGTGCCCGGCGGTGTCCATTTCGAGATGACCGGCCAGGATGTCACTGAATGCACCGGTGGTGTCCGTGCCGTCCAGGACGAGGATCTGTCAGATCGGTACCACACCGCCTGTGATCCCCGCTTGAATGCCAGCCAATCGCTTGAGCTGGCATTTTTGGTCGCGGAAGAGCTATCAGCGCGGCGCGCAGCTCATCAAGTCAAGGCGGCAGGCTGACACCTTGGTCCCATTACAAATCGACCGCGTAATCCATCGGTTGCGCGGTTGATCCTTTTGTAGGGCTTATTTCTCGGGGTCCACCAGGCGCAGGTAGCCCGGACGCGGTCGTTTTGGGTCACTGTCAAATACCGGCGGCTTTTCCGCAAATCCCTGAACAGGCCGTACGGCGGGCGGCGGCATATCCATGGGAAGCGACGCGCCGCCCGAACGAAGCGGGGTGATCTTTGCGCTTCTCATGTCAAAACGGCAGGGACTGCCCGGCGGGGTGCCTTTGGTCATGAGGCAACCAAGCATCCGACTGGTGTCGCCCATATCGCTTTTTAGCGGCAAGAGCAGCATGCGTCCTTGTATCTGGCCCTCGCGGTTCCCAAGTTCGAGCATTCCGATTGCAGGGGTCTCGAACAGTTCTTCCATCATGAGATTAAAGCGTTGTCGTGCTTCTATTTGAATGAACGAGGTGATCGCCATACCGCGCACTTCCATTCCCATCAACTCGTTCAGGTGGCTACCCGCGACGCGCAATCGTGCAACCCCCGGTTTGATGCGTTCCAGGATGAAGGCGTGGTGCAATGCGGGTTCCAGGCCTCTGGGGTCGATCTGGGACCGCTTGGGAATGATCTGTTCTCCGCGCAACGATTCCCAATACGCCTGGACTTGCGCCAACACGGTGAGATCGGGGTCTGAAACATCTTCTGTCATTGAAATAATATTCTGTGGTTTTGGTTGCTTTGGCGTATCAAGTGGCGGTTAATTCTCTTTGTGGCGCGAAGACGCAATGCGTTAAATCCCCGCAGGTCTATGTCGTTCGCGGGGTAGCCACGGGACGGGCCGAGGGAACGTTGCACAATGGTATAGGCGGTTTTGCCGAATTTCGGCTAAAACTTTTCGGACAATCTTAGGCGTTGGTTAATCCAAGAGGCGGGAACCCTCCCGAACCTTCAGGCTTTTGACTTGCTCCGATAGAAAGTTTGGCCTTTAAGGCGGGCAACAGTGCCAGCAGACAAGGACCACCCATGATACGTTCGATGACCGGTTTCGCTTCGGGAAGTGGTGCTTTGACACCGCATAGTTGGGCGTGGGAAATACGGGCTGTCAACGGCAAGGGGCTGGATCTGCGCCTGCGTGTGCCCGACTGGATCGACGGGCTCGAGATTGCGTTGCGCAAGCAGCTGAGCGATGCACTGGTGCGCGGCAACGTGACCTGCAATCTCAGGATGACCCGCGACGAAGGTACCGGAACCCTAAGCGTTAACGCCGTCCAGCTTGATGCCGTTCTTGACGCCCTGCACGAGATCGAAGCCCGGGCAATGGATGCCGGTGTATCGCTAGCGCCGTCAAAAGCCACCGATATCGTCACCATGCGCGGCGTGTTGGAACAAGCGCCGCAGGTGGATGATGTGCCTGCGCTAAGTGCCGCGTTGCAGGAGGATTTTGCAACAATATTGGCGGATTTCAATTCTATGCGGGTCAACGAGGGCGCGGCGTTGGATCAGGTTTTGCGGTCGCAACTGACAGAAATCGAGGAATTGACCGGTCGCGCCAAGCTGGTAGCCGCGCAACGCAAAGACGAGATGGCGCGCATCCTAAAGCGCAATCTTGCACGGGTTCTTGATAACAGTGACGGTGTAGATGAAAACCGTCTGGCACAAGAACTGGCGATAATCGCCGTGAAATCGGACGTGACCGAGGAAATAGACCGATTGCACGCCCATATCAATGCCGCGCGTGAACTGCTGCATCACGGCGGGCCCGTGGGGCGAAAGCTCGATTTCCTGATGCAAGAATTCAACCGCGAAGCCAATACCTTGTGCAGCAAGGCACAAGACACCGATCTGACCCAGATCGGGCTGGCGTTGAAAGCAATAATCGACCAGATGCGCGAACAAGTGCAGAACGTGGAGTAAGACATGAGCGAGCGTCGCGGCCTATTGATCATTCTGAGCTCACCGTCCGGTGCGGGCAAGTCAACCTTGGCACGCAAACTGCGCGACTGGGATGCATCATTGCAATTTTCGGTATCGGCGACGACCCGTAAACCCAGGGTCGGGGAGACGGATGCAAAAGATTACTATTTCGTCTCCGAAGATGAATTCCGCAAATACGTCAACGAAGGCGAAATGCTGGAACATGCGCGGGTTTTCAACAACTATTACGGATCACCAAAGGGGCCGGTGCAAAAGGCGATAGATAACGGACGCGATGTTTTGTTTGATGTCGACTGGCAGGGTGCCCAGCAAATCAGCAACTCATCTCTCAAGCAGCATGTGCTGTCGATCTTCATCTTGCCGCCGTCAATCCGCGAACTGCGCCGTCGTCTGGAAACCCGCGGCCAGGATGATCACGATACAATTGCGTTGCGGATGGAGAAAAGCTGGGACGAGATCAGCCACTGGGACGGTTATGATTATGTGCTTGTTAATGACGATCTTGTCGACACCGAAGCGCGTTTGAAGGCGATCATCACCGCGGAACGATTGCGGCTTTCCCAGCAGCCGAAACTGGTGGATCATGTGCGCGCATTGCAATCTGAATTCGAGGATACAAAATGACCCTATACGCTTTGGCCGACATTCGTCCCGACGTGGATCCTGACGCATGGGTTGCGCCTGATGCCAATGTGATCGGTAACGTCGTGCTCGAGGCGGGTACATCCGTGTGGTTCGGCGCAACACTTCGCGGCGACAACGAAAGAATTCACGTCGGAAAAGGCAGCAACGTTCAAGAAAATTCGGTTTTCCACACCGATCCCGGATGCCCGCTGACGATTGGTGAAAACTGCACCATCGGGCACAAGGTCATGCTGCATGGCTGCACGATCGGGGACAATTCGCTTGTCGGAATGGGTGCCACAGTGCTGAACGGTGCCAAGATCGGCAAGAATTGTCTGATCGGGGCCGGGGCCCTGATCACCGAAAACAAGGTGATTCCGGATGGATCGTTGGTGATGGGTGCGCCGGGCAAGGTCGTGCGGGATCTGGATGCAGCAGCGATAGCCGGGCTGACGGCCAGTGCGCGACACTATCAGGAAAACGCCCGGCGGTTTCGCCAAGACCTCGCGCCAGTCTGACTGGTGGTGTTACGTCCTCATCTGCCTGATCTTCTTGCAGCACTGCCGCTGCCGACCTTGGCGGTAAACCGGGCCGAACGCATTGTAGCGATGAATACCGAAGCCCAAGCCCTGCTGGGTAGCACTGCGATAGACCGTCATTACATCAACGTGCTGCGTCAGCCGGCGGTGGTGGATGCGGTGGAACAGTGTCAACAAGACAGCACCCCCCGCGAGGCGCAGTACCTGGCCAACGACGGCGGCAACGATACGACCTATCGTGTACATGTGCGCAAGGTCTCGGGAATGGACTATGTTCTGCTCAGCTTCCAGGACATTACCCAGTTGGCCAATGCAAGTCAGATGCGCCGCGATTTTGTGGCCAATGTCAGCCACGAACTGCGAACACCGCTGACGGCCTTGATGGGTTTCATCGAAACCCTGCGCGGCCCCGCGCGCGATGATGCCGCCGCGCGCGACAGGTTTCTTGGTATCATGACCGGTGAGGCCGAGCGGATGAACCGGTTGGTCGGCGATCTCTTGTCACTGTCACGGGTTGAATCCGATGAACGGGTGCGCCCTACCGACAAGGTTGATTTGCGCTATGTCCTGCAATCGACGCTGCGCAACCTGAATCCGCTGGCAGACGAGGCGAATGTCACGCTGGTCCTGCTGATGGGTGACGACCCGATGCCGTTGCTGGGCGACACCGATCAGCTTTTGCAGGTATTCACCAATCTGATCGAAAACGCGATAAAGTATGGCGGCAAAGGCAAAAAAGTGGAAATCCAAGTCGAGCAAACCCTGCGCGACCCGTCTTTGCGCGGCCCTGCGGTACAGGTTACCGTGCGCGATCACGGACCGGGCATCGACCCCATCCACCTGCCGCGCCTGACCGAACGATTCTACCGTGCCGATAGCCATCGCAGCCGGGCGTTGGGGGGCACCGGATTGGGGTTGGCCATCGTAAAACATATATTGAACCGGCATCGCGGACGGCTGAAAATCAGCAGCAGTCTGGGGCAGGGCGCGAAGTTCATTGTAATTTTACCGATGGATATGACGTAAGTTGCTATATTTATGACAGATGAACGTTGAAATTTCCCCTTCTGTCATGAAACTGTAACACGAGTGTCACAAAAGCTAAGTGTCATCTAAATATTGGTGCGGCCAGATCACCATGGGGGTGGTCAGAAATTCTAAGCTGACAGGAGACATCATGTCGCTCGTTAAATTCACCACTTCCGCGTTCGCTATCGCGGCTTTATCCGCAACCGCGGCTGCCGCGCGGGATCAGGTCCAGATCGCTGGTTCGTCCACCGTCCTGCCCTATGCGTCCATCGTTGCCGAGGCCTTTGGCGAAAATTTTGACTTCCCCACGCCGGTTGTAGAATCGGGCGGCTCTTCCGCGGGTCTCAAGCGGTTTTGCGAAGGTGTAGGCGAGAATACGATCGACATTGCAAATGCTTCTCGCAAGATCAAAAGCTCCGAAGTCGAGGTGTGCGCAGCCAATGGTGTGACCGACATCATCGAAGTCCAGATCGGCTATGACGGTATCGTTTTCGCCTCGGATATCAACGGTAACACCTTCGAATTCACCCCGGAAGACTGGTACAAGGCCCTGTCCTCGGAAGTGGTGGTTGATGGCAAGATCGTCGCGAACCCCAACAAAAACTGGTCTGACGTCAACGCGAACTTCCCCGACCAGCCGATCCAGGCTTATATTCCCGGTACCAAGCACGGCACACGTGAAGTGTTTGAAGACAAGGTGATTTTGGCTGGCTGTGAAGCCACCGGTGACTTTGAGGTTTTCAAGACCGCCAACGGTGACGATAAAAAAGCTGCGGAAAAAGCCTGTATCGCGCTGCGCACAGACGGTGTGTCCGTGGACATCGACGGTGACTATACCGAAACGCTGGCCCGCATCGAAAGCAACAAGGACGGCATCGGCGTGTTCGGTCTGGCGTTCTATGAGAACAACACAGACAAGCTGCAAGTGGCGACAATGGGCGGCGTAGAACCCTCTGTCGAAACCATTTCAGCAGGTGATTACCCTGTGTCCCGCCCGTTGTTCTTCTATGTCAAGAAAGCGCATATCGGCGTTATTCCGGGCTTGAAAGAATACGCTGAATTTTTCGTCGCCGACGAAATCGCGGGGCCTGATGGTCCGTTGGCAGAATACGGGTTGGTATCCGATCCCGAACTGGCAAAGACCCAAGCTATTGTCGCTGACGAAGTCGTCATGGGTAGCGATTCCTAAACCTTTCATTCTACCCGGAGAGACTTTAACCTCTCCGGGTCGTTTTTTGTCTGATATCAAGCAATGATGGGTCCGCGTTTGGATCACGACTTGGGGGCTTTGCATGCGCAACTTTCTGAATGTGGCACCGACCACGGTTTTGGTGCTCGTGCTGTTGGCGCTGACGCTGGTGGCCTTCGGAATGGTGCGCAGCCGTGCAATGGCTTCGGTGGGCGGAGATTCCCGCAAGCTGCATTCCCTCCCGAATTATTATGGCTACAACGCCGCCTTGTTTACGGCGATTCCGTCATTGTTCGTGCTGGTGGCCTGGCTGCTGATCCAACCTGTTGTGATCCAGAACGCTGTGATCGAAATGATCCCACAAAGCGCGATCGCCGAAGGGTCTTCGGTCAGCTTGGTCATGAGCGACGTGACCCGCGTTGCCAACGGGCTGGACGCGGCGGTTCAAGCCGGGGCCATCGATGCCGACCGGGCGCGCAACCTGTCGTCAAACGACACTGACGTGCGCGCGTTGCTGGCAGAAAGCGGCGTGGCGCTTGGGTCAGACGTCAGCCCCGAGGTTCTGGCGGCAGCACAGCGATATCGCAGCATGCAGGGTACGGGCCGGCTGCTGATGATTGCCATTGTCAGCACCATCGCATTGGCCGGGTTACTGTTTGCTTTTCGCGTAACAACAGAAAAATTCCGCGCGCGGAACATGGTCGAACGGTTCTTGCTGTCCATGCTGATTGCCGCGGCTTCGCTGGCGATCCTGACGACTGTGGGGATCGTCCTGTCGATGCTGTTTGAAACGATCAACTTCTTCAAGCTCCACCCATGGCAGGACTTTTTCCTGGGCACCACCTGGGCCCCGAATTTCCGGGGTGACAGTGAGCTGTCGATCCTGCCATTGCTGTGGGGCACCCTGTATATTTCGTTGATCGCACTGCTGGTTGCGGTTCCCATCGGGTTATTTGCCGCAATTTACCTATCCGAATACGCCAATGGCAAGGTCCGCGCCTTTGCCAAACCGTTGCTCGAAATACTCGCCGGTATCCCGACTATCGTCTATGGTCTGTTCGCCCTTCTGACGGTGGGCCCGTTTTTGGTCAATCTGTTTGGACGCGGGGAAAACGGCATATTGGGCGTGGACTGGATGAGCGGCGCAACATCCGTACTGACCGCCGGGTTGGTCATGGGGATCATGTTGATTCCATTTGTCTCCTCGCTGAGCGATGACATCATCAATGCGGTGCCTCAGTCCTTGCGTGACGGGTCTTTCGGGCTTGGGGCCACCCATAGCGAAACCATCCGTCAGGTTGTCTTGCCGGCTGCGTTGCCGGGTATTGTCGGTGCTGTCTTGCTGGCCGCCAGCCGTGCGATCGGCGAAACCATGATCGTCGTGCTGGGGGCAGGGGCCATCGCCAGAATATCCGCCAATCCGCTTGAGGCGATGACAACCATCACCACGCGCATCGTGAGCCAGCTTACCGGCGACACCGACTTTGCCAGCCCCGAAACGCTGGTGGCTTTCGCGCTTGGGCTGACGTTGTTCGTTCTGACCTTGGGGCTGAACGTACTGGCGCTGTATATCGTGCGCAAATACCGGGAGCAGTATGAATGACTGATTTGCCAGACCATACCCAGCCACAGCGGTCGTTGCTTCAGCAAGACGCACGCACCGTCAAGCGCAACCGGGCCGAAAAGCGTTTCAAGATGTATGGCATCGTCGCCATTGCCATCGGGTTGCTCATGTTGGCGATTTTGCTCGTGACGATTGTCGGTCGTGGTACCGGTGCGTTTCAGCAGACCTTTCTCACGCTGGATGTGCAGCTGCTAGAAGCAAAGCTGGACAAGAAAGGCGACCGCAATATCGAGGACATCAAGAAGGTTTCGACCTTCGGTTATGCGCCGTTGATGTCGGCGGCACTTGAAGCCAAAGTTGCGACGCTAGGGATCCAGACCGAGCTGAAGCCAAAGGCAATGGCCGACATCCTGTCAAAGGATGCAGCTGCACAGCTGCGCGACTTTGTGCTGGCCAACCCTGACCTGATCGGCACCTCTGTGGAGTTCAAGTTTTTGACCAACAGCCGGGTCGACGGGTACATGAAGGGGCGCGTCAGCCGCGAAAGCATTGCCAACGACAAGAATATCAATGCCGCACAGCTTGATCTGGTAGACGCGCTGCACGCTGCGGGTGCGTTGCAAACGCAGTTCAACCTTTCGTTCATCACCGGGGCAGACGCATCTGACGCCCGCCCCGAAGCCGCTGGCATGGGGGTCGCGATGATCGGGTCCTTGTTCATGATGTTGGTGGTGTTGATACTTGCGCTTCCGATCGGGGTTGCTGCTTCGATCTATCTTGAGGAATTCGCACCCAAAAATCTGCTTACCGATATCATCGAAGTCAACATAGCCAACCTCGCGGCGGTCCCGTCGATTGTTTTCGGCATCCTGGGGCTCGCGGTGTTCATCAATTACATGCATTTGCCAAACTCGGCTCCTCTGGTGGGCGGGCTGGTGCTGACGCTCATGACCTTGCCGACAATCATCATTTCGACCCGCGCATCGCTGAAATCGGTGCCGCCGTCGATCCGCGATGCTGCACTGGGGGTAGGCGCGTCCAAGATGCAATCGGTGTTTCACCATGTGTTGCCTCTGGCCGCACCGGGCATTCTGACCGGTACCATCATCGGTCTGGCGCAGGCCTTGGGGGAAACGGCACCGTTGCTTCTGATCGGCATGGTCGGCTTTATCGCGTCGAACCCGCCTGATAGCATCGCTTCAGGCTTGCTTGCGCCCAATTCTGCAATGCCTGCACAGATCTATGAATGGGCTAAACGTGCCGACCCAGCATTTTACGAAAGAGCCTGGGGTGGTATCATCATTTTGCTGGTCTTCTTGGTAACGATGAATGCGATCGCCGTCCTGTTACGCCGTCGTTTTGAACGACGCTGGTAAGAGCGGAAGGCAAGGCAATGAAAGATAACGTAATTTCGGAGACCGACGTAATGTCAAACAAGATCAAAATCGCGGCTCGCAACGTGCAGGTGTACTATGGCGATAACCATGCGATCAAGGACGTGTCGGTTGATATCCTGGACAAGACCGTAACTGCCTTTATCGGCCCGTCAGGGTGCGGAAAATCGACTTTCCTGCGCTGTATCAATCGGATGAACGACACGATTGCGATCAGTTCTGTACAAGGCGACATTCTGATTGACGGCGAAGACATCTACGACAGTAACGTCGATCCGGTACAGCTTCGCGCCAAGGTTGGCATGGTATTTCAAAAGCCGAACCCGTTTCCGAAATCGATCTACGATAACGTGGCCTATGGGCCCCGGATCCACGGGCTGGCCCGAAACAAGGCCGACCTGGACGAGATCGTCGAGCGCGCCCTTAAACGAGCCGCGATCTGGAACGAAGTCAAGGACCGGCTTCTTGCGCCCGGTACCGGCCTGTCGGGGGGGCAGCAGCAGCGTCTTTGCATTGCCCGTGCCATCGCGACCGAACCCGAAGTTCTGTTGATGGACGAGCCGTGTTCGGCGCTTGACCCGATCGCGACGGCGCAGGTCGAGGAGCTGATCGATGAGCTACGACAGGATTATTCGGTGGTCATCGTGACCCATTCGATGCAGCAGGCTGCACGGGTCAGTCAGAAAACCGCGTTTTTCCACCTTGGGCACCTCGTGGAATACGGAGAAACCGATAAAATCTTCACGTCTCCGGAGGACCCTAGAACCGAAAGCTATATCACTGGCCGGATTGGATAAATATCATGCAAGAACAACATATTGCTTCTGCTTTTGACCGAGACCTGGAAAGCGTTCAGGCCCAAATCATGAAAATGGGCGGCATGGTCGAAGACGCCATCCGTCTTGCGGCGCAGTCGCTTGAGACCCGCGATGAAGAATTGGCCAATCAGGTGCGGGCAGGGGACAAGCCCATCGATGCCCTGGAAGAGCTTATCAACGAACGAGCCGCCCGTATTATCGCCTTGCGGGCACCTACAGCCGTAGATTTACGGTTGATCTTGAGCGTGATCAAGATCAGCGCCAGCCTGGAACGTATTGGCGATTATGCAAAAAACATGGCCAAGCGCAATTCGGTTCTGGCGCAGTTGCCGCCGGTGGCGGACAGCGCAGGAGCCATCCGGCGCATGTGCAAAACCGTCGAGATCATGCTGAAGGATGCGCTTGACTCCTATGTGCAGCGTGATGCGACCCTGGCCATGGATGTCATCGCGCGCGATGAAGATGTCGACCAGATGTATAATGCGCTGTTTCGCGAATTCCTGACGTTCATGATGGAAGATCCCCGCAACATCACATCGTGCATGCATCTGCATTTCATCGCCAAAAACGTTGAGCGTATGGGCGATCTGGTTACGTCCATCGCCGAACAGGTAGTCTATCTTGTTACCGGAACCCAGCCCGATGAGGATCGGCCCAAAGCCGATGATACGTCGACCAACCTGAAGGTCTAAGGCCCATGTCAGCGTCACAACCCCAAATCCTCCTGGTGGAAGATGAACCTGCGCAGCGCGAAGTTCTGGCGTATAACCTTGAATCCGAAGGGTTCGATGTGCGCCGCGCCGAGAATGGCGAAGAAGCAATGCTGCTGGTCGCCGAGGCACTGCCAGACCTTGTTATTCTTGACTGGATGATGCCGCTGTTAAGCGGGATAGAAGTGTGCCGGCAGCTTAAAACCCGCGATGACACGCGGCACATACCGGTGATCATGCTATCGGCGCGGTCCGAAGAGGTCGACACCGTACGCGGCCTTGAAACCGGCGCTGATGACTATGTGGTGAAGCCATATTCGATGCGCGAACTTATGGCGCGCGTCCGAACCCAGCTGCGTCGCGTCCGTCCGGCATCGGCCGGTGCCGCGCTCAGCTTTGGTGACATCACGCTGGATACTGAACGCCACAGGGTCAACCGTGCTGAAAATGAACTCAAGCTTGGCCCAACCGAATATCGATTGCTGGTGACCTTGCTGGAACGTCCTGGCCGCGTATTCAGCCGTGATCAGCTGTTGGACCATGTCTGGGGGCGCGACATCTATGTGGATACACGCACCGTCGATGTTCACATCGCAAGGCTGCGAAAGGCGTTGACGATCTATGGCGGGGACGACCCGATAAGAACCGTGCGCGGTGCAGGTTATGCATTAGGATAGTCGTATTATTGGCTGAAATATAACAGTATTTCAGGGGAAAATTCTTTCCGGACACTTTGCATACTTAATCCTATAATCAGTATTATGTAATTAAAGTGGCTTAAAGTTGGCTGGCCCTATCTCATCTTATGGATGATGAACGTTCGGTATCATACTGAATATACTAAAGTTTAACCATGCACGACGTGCACCGTGTCGGGTTTCGCCATGTTTTTCTTTACGCGCCTTCCGTCGATGCCATAATCAAGGCAAGCGTTACGCCGGTTTCCCCGACTGGTTCACCCGGAATTTAATAAAAGGACATCTCTATGGCCGGACTTAGAGTTTCATCAGCGGACATGGTGCGCGCTGCCCGGGCGCGAATTACCGAGATTGACGCCCCTGAGCTGATAAATATGATGAACGACCCCGATGTCGTTATCGTCGATTTGCGCGACATTCGCGAACGTCAGCGCAGCGGCTATATTCCTGGAAGCTTTCACGCACCGCGCGGCATGATCGAATTCTGGGTCGACCCCGACAGCCCGTACTTCAAAGAGATCTTCGGTCAGGACAAGAAATTTGTGTTCCATTGCGCTTCTGGCTGGCGGTCGGCGATCACCACGGGAACCTTGCAGGACATGGGGTTCGATGCGGCGCATCTACGTGAAGGGTTCTCGACATGGGAAAAGCACGGCGGTCCGGTCGAATTCCCTGAAAAGAACGACTAAACTTGCTGGGACGCCTGTGTTACGTCTGAGCCACCAAAAAGCAACAACAAGGCCATCGCTATGACATCCATTCTGATCCTGAACGGTCCGAACCTGAACCTGCTGGGCACGCGCCAGCCTGATGTCTACGGCAAGACAACCTTGGCCGATGTCGAGGCGCTGTGCCGCGAAAAAGCGAAGACGCTGGGGCTTGATGTCGCGTTTGAGCAGTCCAACCACGAAGGCGCACTGATCGATCTGATCCACGCGGCCAAAGGCAAACATGCTGCGATTGTGCTGAATGCCGGTGCCTATACACATACGTCGATTGCATTGATGGATGCAATTGCCTCAGTCGAGCTTACGGTCGTCGAAGTACACCTGAGCAACATCCACGCGCGCGAGGAATTTAGGCATCGTTCCTACATCGCGCCTGTGGCTCTGGGTCAAATCTGCGGGTTCGGCGCGCAAGGTTATCTGATGGCGTTGGATGCGCTCAAAGCTCATCTGAAGGCTTAGGATTAACATGTAATCATTTGATTTTAAACGAAAAAAAGGCGAAGGTGCTGATGCACCCTCGCCCTTTGTCTTATCTGCTGTGTGACAGCTTAGCCTTTTGCGGCTTTTGCAACTTCGGCTGCGAAATCTTCCTTGACGACTTCAATGCCTTCGCCGACTTCCAACCGGACGAAACCGGTGATTGTCGCGCCGGCTTCCTTGGCCGCGGCACCCACGGTCACATCAGGGTTCACCACAAACGCCTGGTTCAGCAACGTCACTTCGGACATGTACTTTTGCATACGGCCGGAAATCATCTTTTCGATAACAGCTTCAGGTTTGCCGGACTCGCGAGCGATGTCCATCTGAACCTGCTTTTCTTTTTCAACAACAGCCGGGTCCAGATCATCCTCGGACAATGACGCAGGGTTAACAGCCGCGATGTGCATCGCAATCTGCTTGCCAAGTGTTTCGTCACCGCCGGTCATTGCGACCAGAACGCCGATTTTGCCCATGTCAGGTGCGGCTGCGTTGTGCACGTAGGAAACCACCAGATCGCCGTCGATGGATTGCATGCGGCGTACCGACATGTTTTCGCCGATGGTGGCGATCGCGTCTGTGATAACGGTGGAAACAGGCTTGCCGCCAATTTCAGCCGCGTTCAGCGCGTCGATATCCGAAACGGACACAGCCGCATTCGCAATACCAGCAACCATTTTCTGGAAGTCGGCGTTTTTGCCAACGAAGTCGGTTTCCGAGTTCACTTCGACAGCAACACCGTGGCCGCCTTCGACCTTAACCGCGACCAGACCTTCGGCAGCGGTACGGCCGGATTTCTTGGCAGCTTTTGCCAAACCTTTGGTCCGCAGCCAATCGACGGCTGCTTCCATGTCGCCATCTGTTTCTGTCAGCGCCTTTTTGGCGTCCATCATGCCCGCACCGGTTGTGTCGCGCAGTTCTTTGACCATGGATGCTGTAATTGCCATCGCTTTGGTTCTCCTTGAATGGGAATGAAAGAAGGGGCAGGAAATCCTGCTCCGATGTCTCAATCATGTGAATTTTCAGGGCAGGCAGGAGCTAACCCCTGCCCGCTTATATTCAGTCGATTACGACTTGGCTTCGGCGACGGTTTCTTTTTTGGATTCGATATCCAGAACCGCGTCCTTGCTCATTGCGTCGTTCGATACGGTCTCTTCCGACGCATTGCCGACTTCGACGCCACCGTCGATCAGGGCTTCTTCTTCGGGCGCTTCTTCCATCGCGCCGATATCAACGCCGGCTGCACCCAGCTGCGCAGACATACCGTCAAGCGCGGCGCGTGCTGCCAGGTCGCAATACAGTCCAATGGCGCGTGCCGCATCATCGTTGCCCGGGATGATATAGTCGATGCCATCGGGAGAGCAGTTGGTGTCGACGACGGCGATAACCGGGATGCCCAGCTTGTTCGCTTCGGCGACGGCCAGCGCTTCTTTTTTCACGTCGATGACGAAGATCAGGTCAGGGCGACCGCCCATTTCACGGATACCACCCAGCGATGCTTCCAGCTTCGCTTGGTCACGTTCCATGCCAAGACGCTCTTTCTTGGTCAGGCCGGCAAAGCCACGCTCGGACTGTTCGTCGATGGATTTCAGACGCTGGATCGACTTGGAAACAGTCTGCCAGTTGGTCAATGTGCCACCCAACCAGCGGTGGTTCATGTAATACTGTGCGCATTTTTCGGCGGCATCGGCGATCGGCTGGGCAGCCTGACGCTTGGTACCAACGAAAAGAATGCTGCCGCCCTTGGCGACGGTGTCACGGATGACTTGCAGTGCCTGGTCCAGCATTGGAACAGTCTGTGTCAGGTCCATGATGTGGATGCCGTTACGCGCGCCGTAGATGAACGGACCCATGCGTGGGTTCCAGCGCTGCGTCTGGTGGCCAAAGTGTACGCCTGCTTCAAGCAATTGGCGCATGGAGAACTCAGGAAGAGCCATGTCTCTATACCTTTCCGGTTTTGCCTCGTCGGGGGTCTCGATCCGCGTATGCGGACCAACCGGCGGACATTCAGGGATTTCTCCCCCAAAGGCCCAACCCCGACTGCGGGTTTAAGTCCCGCGCATATAGGATACAGGCCGGTGGTGCGCAAGGCGTAAGTTGATGTCAGGCAATGAACTGCGCAAATTCAGGGCGCGAGCGACGTGTCCGGCATGCCCAGGCTACGAAACCGGGGTGTCGGTGGACTGATGGCTCGATCTCACCTGTCTTTCACATGCCAGCGCGAGCTCTTTGCGGTTCGGGAAATCGCTGACCTTCAGCGGAGGGTGATAATGCGCGATAACGCTGCCTTGGCGATAGACCGAGAGCGTCTTCAACAGGTGCACACCAAAGGTCATATCACCCCACCATCCATAAAACCGAGGGTCGGCCCCTAGGGGGGCGGTATAGGATATGGTCACAGGTTGTATCCAGATGGCATCGCGCAGTGCGTCGGCAAAAAATGACTGGAACAATGTCGTCTTGAAAGGCAGCACCTGTCGTCCGTCGGTGCTGGTGCCTTCGGGGAAAAACAGCAGCCGCTGTCCTTTCAAAAGTCTTTTCTGGAAAACCACCGTTTGCTCTCGGGCCCGGATGGGGTTGCGTTCGATGAACAAGGTTCCGGTGGCACGGGCCAGCCAGCCGATACCCGGCCAGCTTTCGACTTCGGATTTAGACACGAAATAAATCCGCTGCGCCGCGTTAAGCGTGAAAATGTCCAGCCAACTGGTATGGTTGGCCACCACCGCGCCTCTGAAGCGCATGGGCTCACCTTTTATGATATGTTTCAACCCCATGATCACAAAAGCCCCCCGGCAAACGCCTTGCGTGATATAGGGTGTGACAGGGCGGCTTTGACCATAAATCGGGCGTTCGATCAGGCGGATCAAAAGCAACAAGATCAACCCGCCGAAAACCAACAGGGCCAACATCAGGGCCCTCACCACCGCCAGCCCCCAGCCCAACGGTCTGATCTGCAACTGAACCGGTGGTTCGGTACTGTCCCATGCAGTGCTCATCTGGTATCCCCGCCAAACATCTTCCATTTTCGTTCGCTCAAGCAGGAAATGTCCAGCATCACACAGACATCGGTGGTGTTGAAATCATGGTCAATGAACGCACCATCCCCGACGAATCCGCCAAGCCTGAGGTATGCCTTTATCAAACTGGGAATCTGTATCATCGCGCTGCGCCGATCCAGTGAGGTTTCTTCGATCAGGTTCATATTTTGATACGCTTCCGGCAACGCAATGACCCGAAACTCCGGCGGGGCAAGGTGATGGTGATGCAGCATCGACAGTGGCTGCGCCAACGTGTTGATATCGGTACCGTGAAAGCTTGCCACCCCAAACAGGATTTCGATTTTGTGAAGAGCGACATATGCGGCAAGCCCGGACCACAGTTGATGCATCGCCGTACCGCCGCGATAGGCGGGGTGCAGACAGGATCGCCCCAGTTCGAGGATCGGGCACCCGGAAGACTTCAGTTTGCTGAGATCGTATTCATTTTCAGAATAGAAGCCCCCTGCCCGGTCGGCCATATCGCGGCGCAATAATCGGTATACACCAACTGTTTGACCGGTCTTTGTGTCAATCAGCAACAAATGATCGACGAAATCGTCAAATTTGTCGATCTCGAGCTTGTGTGCGTGGTCCACCAACGGTCCGCTGCCACCCAATTCGGTGATGAAAACGTCATAGCGCAGCCGTTGCGCCGCACGCAAATCTTCCGAAGTGCGTGCAAGCCGGACTTGGTACGCTGCCGATTTCACAAGTGTCATGGGCGGTTGGTATTTCCTTCACGTGTCCGGGTCGTTAAATATGCACTTGTGTGTTCCAGCGCAATCCTTGCTTAACGGCGGATACAGGGCAGATAACACCGGACAAATTCCTATCTTAATCATTTGCTAACGATGACCGGTCATCAAAGACAGGCGTTAAGCCGACGCGGTAGCTGTCGATCACCATCTTACCCTGATTGCGAAAGTTCACCGTCAGTTTTCCGCCTATGTTACTTTGGACCTGTCCCACACCCCAATCGGGATGTTGAGGGTGACGCACAAGCATACCGGGTGTAAGAATGGCATTGAGATCATCCATGGACGTATCCTTTACAGCGAAAGATTGATTGATGGCCGATTCAGAAAACGACCTCGCCGCGCTTATCGGAAGCCGTGTTTGCCATGACCTGATATCGCCGATTGGTGCGATCAACAATGGCCTGGAGCTGGTCGCGATGAGCGGCAATGTAATGAGCCAGGAAATGGAGCTCATTGCTCAGAGTGTGAATAACGCCAGCGCTCGCATACGATTGTTTCGCATCGCGTTCGGCGTTGCCGGGGAGCAGTTGATTGGCCGCGCTGAAATTGTGTCGATCTTGACCGATCTGTATGCGCAAGGACGCATGCAGGTCACATGGGATGTAGCAGAACCCCAGCCCCGCCAGGATATAAGGTTGGCTTTTCTGGCAGTGCTTTGCCTTGAGACCGGCATGCCATACGGCGGCAATATCACGGTCAGCAAAGACGGCGCGAACTGGCAATTCGTGGGCACCGCTGAAAAACTGCTGATCGATCCTGATTTGTGGCAGTTGTTAGGGGGCGGCCCCAGAACAGGATCTCTGGAGCCCAGGCACGTTCAATTCGGGCTTCTGCCCGGTTTTGCCCATGACGCCGGTCGCAAAATCAAATCATCAGCGGATGAAACCGACATCAAGCTTACGTTCTAATCGCCGCCTAACCACGAACGGTCCCTTCGCCGCGCACGAGGTATTTAAAGCTGGTCAGCTGTTCGGCACCGACCGGTCCACGTGCATGCATCTTGCCCGTGGCGATACCGATCTCGGCTCCCATGCCGAATTCACCGCCGTCCGCGAACTGGGTTGACGCATTATGCATCAATATCGCCGAATCCAGCTGCGTCATGAATTTCGTCGCCGCTGCGTTATCTTCGGTGATGATGCAATCGGTGTGATTGGACCCGTATTGGCGGATATGCGCGATCGCGCCATCGATATCGGGCACTGTTTTGGCCGCGATTATCATGTCCAGATACTCGTGCCCCCAGTCATCGTCGGTTGCGGGGACCGTCCCTTCGATTTCCGACAAAGTCTGGTCGGCGCGCACTTCGACGCCGGCGTCCATCAGAGCCTTGATCACGCCCTTGCCCATGGTGCGCGCGACATTTTCGTGGATCAGCAGGCACTCGGCGGAACCACAAATACCCGTGCGCCGGGTTTTGGCATTCAACACGACCTTCAACACTTTTTCAGGATCGGCGTTTTCGTCAATGTAAATGTGCACGATCCCTTCGAGGTGGGCAAACACCGGCACGCGCGCCTCGCGTTGCACCAGCCCGACCAACCCTTTGCCGCCGCGCGGCACGATGACGTCAATGGTATCGGTCATCGTCAACATCGCGCTGACGGCCGCCCGATCACGTGTCGGCACGAGCTGGATCGCATCGACGGGTAAATCCGCGGAGTCAAGACCGCGCTGCAAGGCCGCATGGATCGCACGCGATGAATGAAAGCTTTCGGAGCCGCCACGCAGGATCACCGCATTTCCGGCCTTGAGACAGAGGGCACCGGCATCGGCGGTGACGTTGGGCCGCGATTCATAGATGACCCCGACCACACCAAGAGGGGTGCGGACACGTTGTATGTTCAGCCCTGAAGGTTGATCCCACTCGGTCAAGACCTGCCCGACCGGGTCATCCTGCGCGGCAATGCTGCGCAGGCTGTCAGTGATAGCCTGGATACGGTCGAGATCGAGCGCAAGCCTGTCCATCATCGCATCGGACAGCCCTTTTTCGCGCGCATAGGTCATATCTTTTTCATTGGCGGAAAGGATGTTCTCGCGGTCGTCCCATATGGCTTGGGCCGCGTTCTCAAGCGCTTTTTGTTTCTGCTCAGCGCTGGCAAAACCCAAGGTGGCACTGGCAGATTTCGCCCGGGTGCCGATATCTGCCATCAACGCAGGAATGTTGTCGGTTTGTGTCATATCCAGTGTCATAGCCTAATTACTGCTTTTTATAATTTCGGGTTGGTCACTACCTAACGCCTTCGGCGAGGATTTTAAACCATTTGGAAGTCAGGAAAGCGCTAGATCGTCACGGTGTATGAGTGCGGCGCGGCCAGGTGAGCCTAAAAGGGCTTCGATATCAGAGGTTTGGTGGCCTTTTATAATTTCGGCTTCGGCGGAGGTATATCGGGTAAGCCCGTAGCCGATCGGGTGACCCTGTGGGGTAAGGAGGGCAATGCTGTCCCCCCGGCCAAAGGGACCATGGACGGAGATGACCCCGGCGGGGAGCAAAGACTTGCCTTTGGACATGGCGGCCACAGCCCCGGCATCAAGAGTGACGCTGCCACGCGGTTTTATCGAGGCGATCCATTGCTTGCGGGCGGTCTTGGGATCGGAATGGGCGGTAAACCAGGTGGCATTTGCCCCCATCGACAGCGCGTGCAAGGGCCGATTGGTCGCCCCGTGAGAGATGGCCATGGCGCACCCCGCAGCGGTGGCGGTTTTGGCCGCCATGAGCTTGGTCTTCATCCCCCCTTTCGACAGGCCGGAGCCTGCGTCCCCCGCCTGTGCTTCGATGTCGGGGGTAATGAGGGTGATGGTTTCATAGCGGATCGCCAGGGGATCATCGTTTGGATTGGCAGAATAGAAGCCGTCTACATCGGAAAGCAGGATCAACCGGTCCGCGCCCACGGTCACCGCGATCTGGGCCGCGAGCCGGTCATTGTCACCAAAACGAATTTCATCGGTCGCCACGGTGTCGTTTTCATTGACGATCGGTACGGCACCTAGTGACAACAGTTGTTCCATCGTCGCGCGGCTGTTGAGATAGCGGCGGCGATCGGCGCTGTCTTCCAGGGTAACCAGCACCTGGGCGGTGGTAATGCCATGCGGTTCAAGTGCTTCTTCGTATGCACGGGCCAGACGTATCTGGCCGACGGCAGCGGCCGCCTGCGATTGTTCCAGCGCCAGCGGCGTTGCGGGAAGCCCAAGCACTCCGCGGCCCAGAGCAATGGAGCCGGAGGACACCAGCACCACGTCTTTGCCCTGCCCCTTGAGCCATGCCACATCCTGCGCGAGCGAGTGCAGCCAATCGGAACGCAGCAAGCCGGTTGCGCGATCCACCAACAAGGCGGACCCGATTTTTACAACGATGCGTTGGCCGTCGCTCAGGGCTGCCACGGTGCCTCTTCCTCGGTATCACGAAATTTCAGGCGGTCATCGTCGATCTGCCCCCGGAGGGCGCGCAACACCTCTGTCACACCTTCGCGGGCGACGCCGGACATCATTATCACGTCGCAACCGCACGCGTTTATCAAGCAATCACGGGCTGTTATGCGTTCTTCTTCATCAAGTGCATCAATTTTGTTGAGAACGGTTATGCGCGGTTTATCGGCGAGTTCCCCGCCATAGGCTTCGAGTTCGGTGATAATGGTCTGGTAGTCTTCGGCAATCGTCGCGGACGTGCCATCGACGAGATGCAACAACACGGCACAGCGTTCGACATGACCCAAAAACAGGTCACCCAAACCGCGCCCTTCGGATGCGCCTTCGATGAGACCGGGAATATCGGCGACGACGAATTCGGTGTTGTCGACCCCCACAACGCCCAGATTGGGGTGCAACGTGGTAAAGGGGTAATCGGCAATTTTCGGACGTGCATTGGAAGTGGCCGCCAGAAAGGTAGATTTCCCGGCGTTTGGCAAACCCAGCAACCCGACATCAGCGATCAGCTTCAGGCGCAACCACAGGGTACGGTCCACGCCTTCCTGTCCGGGGTTGGCGCGGCGAGGAGCTTGGTTGGTGGCGGATTTGAAGTGCAGGTTACCCCAGCCACCATTGCCGCCGCGCGCCAGTTCCACGCGTTGACCTAGTTCGGTCATGTCGGCAATGACGGTTTCCTGGTCCTCGTCAAGGATTTCAGTGCCTACGGGAACGCGCAGTACAATGTCGTCGCCGTCCTTGCCGGTGCGTTGCTTGCCCATGCCCGGCTGGCCGTTCTTGGCAAAAAAATGTTGCTGATAGCGAAAGTCGATGAGGGTGTTGAGCCCATCCACCGCTTCGGCCCACACGGAGCCGCCGCCTCCGCCGTCACCGCCGTCGGGCCCCCCGTATTCGATATATTTCTCGCGCCGGAATGACACACAACCGCCCCCGCCTGCGCCAGAGCGAATGTAAACTTTGCACAGGTCGAGAAACTTCATTGCAAGAGCCTTTCCGGGGCACAGGTGGTCACAGCTTGTGGCTATAGGTCCATGTAGGTACGCAGGTCTCGCGTGCCAGACAATAGGTTTCCGCATTGCCAAGGTAACGAAAACCCGCATTTGTCAACACTTTGGCAGAGGCCGGGTTATCGCGAAACACCGAAGCGAACATGTTTTTGTTGCCCAGTGGGTTCGCCTTTACCAAGGCCTGCACCGCATCGGACGCCAGATGGGTGTTCCAGAACGCCGGGGCAACCCAATATCCTACTTCGGATTGGTCGCGGTCCATTCGCACCAGTGAAATAACGCCCATGACCTCTGCACCATCGGCCTTGAGGCCGTCCATAACCCACACGTCTTCGGTGCGCGGTTCGGTGGTGGCCCGCTTTATGTAGGATTCGATTACCCCAGGCGGTAATGGATGGGGGATCGATATCGTATTGGTCGCTACCCGAGGGTCGCTGGCGTAATGTTCGATCAACCCTAGATCGGATCGACGCACAGGGCGCAGGTCGAAACGTTCTGTTTCTATCACTGCCTGAGGTGTAAGCGTTTGAGTTTCCACCGTTATGTTCCTCCTCCGAACAATACGAAAAGAACCACGATGGCAGCCAGATGTGCCAGGGTCCAGTGAAGATGTCTCGTGTCAGATGCAACTGTCAGGCCGGGAGAAAGCGCGGCAAAGCTTGCGCGGCTATCCAGGGGCGGTTTTCCGAACCGGCCGGATGCTGCGACCATCCGGGAACGCGCCGGTTTGCGGTGCTGCCTGACCCTTGCCTGGGGATCAGCGTCTTTGGGCACCTGCAAAACAACGCCCTCGTCCGAAAGCTCGGGGTGTTTAAAGATTGTCATTCTGACCCGTCTCCTTTCCGGATAGGTGTGGTCGTGCAAACACGAAAAAGGACCGGCGCTTCCGCCGATCCCTGAATTTTAAAACCCTGAGGGGTGCGGCTTACTCTGCGGCTTCTGCCACCGGAAGAACCGAAATAAACGTACGGTTTTTCAGGCCCTTATGAAACTGAACCTTACCGTCGACCTTGGCAAAGATCGTGTGATCCTTGCCCATGCCCACGCCTTCGGCTGGCCAGAACTTCGTGCCGCGCTGACGCACCAGGATGTTGCCGGGGATGACTGCTTCGCCACCGTATTTCTTCACGCCAAGACGGCGACCCGCTGAGTCGCGGCCGTTACGGGATGAGCCGCCTGCTTTTTTATGTGCCATTGGTGTCTCTCCTTAGCCTTTTGCCAGTTCTTTGGCCTGTGCGATCCAGTCTTCACGACCGACACGACCTTTGAACGACAGTTTCTCTTCGATAGCTTCGACGTCTGCGTCAGTCCATGCAGCAATCTGAGCGAAGGTTGTGATGCCCTCGCCGTTCAGCTTGCCAACAATCACCGGGCCGATACCCGAGATCTTGCTTAGATCATCGGCGCCTTCAGCTGCGGGTGCCGCTTTGGCCTTTTTGGCTTTTGCGGGCTTTTCAGCGGCTGGTGCAGCCTCTGCCTTGACCTTCTTGGCTTTGACCGGCTTGGCCGCTTGGGTTTTGGCCGCAGCGTTCGCAACGATCTCGGCTACCACAGCAGCGCTGACAGACCCTGTTCCGATAGCAGCCTTTGCACCGGACTTGTCTGCGCCGGACGCAAGGATGTCGCCAATCTTCACCAGCGTCAGTTTCTGACGGTGGCCCTTCGTGCGCTTGGAAGAGTGCTTCCGGCGGCGCTTGACGAAGTGGATTACCTTTTCACCTTTGATCTGCTCGACAACTTCGGCTTGAACGCCGGCATCCGCAACCAGTGGTGCGCCCAGCTTGGGGCTGTCGCCGCCCAGCATGAGAACTTCGTTGAATTGAACTGTTTCGCCCGCGTCAGCAGCCAAACGTTCCACCCGAAGCATATCTCCGGATTGAACCTTGTACTGCTTGCCGCCTGTCTTGATGACCGCAAACATGCGTCTTCCTTTACTGTTTCCGCGTCCTGTGGTCCCCATCTGGGTGTTTGCGGGCAAAGCCCACCTCGGACAGCGCACCCCGTTTCGGGATGATCATAAAATAACAAAGGCACGCAAAACGCGTACCTATGGAGTGAGGTCTGCCATTTGCACCAGCCCTGACCATATGTCAAGAGCGGCTAGGCAGGTAAATCATTCTAAAGCTCTTGCGCGATGACGTTCAGCGCCACAGCGCGCCCAAGCGCATACGAGATGTCTTCGTAGGCTGCGCCAAATCCGTCGAACAAGGCACGATTTAATGCCACCCCGGCGTCGCTGAGAGAGAATTCAACGTAGGCATCAAGCATGTCGTCAGGCAGCGGTGAATACGCAAGTAAAAGATAGCCGTAAAGCCAGGACGTCGTATCAATGGTGATTGCTTCCTGCTGCGCGCTGATATCGGCGATCAATTCATCCTGGGTCATTTCAGCCGCGCCACCGTCCACCAGACCGCGCATGAACTGTAGGTTCGAATTCATTGTGGCAGTGACGTTTCGATCAATCATGTCGCCGCTTTCGATCAGCGCTGATATCTGCGCTAGCCTCGGGTCATCGCTACCTTCAAGCTCGAAATAGCGCTCGCGCGCGGCATCCTCTATCGTTTGATCGTTGATGGCGGCGCGGGCAGCATTTTCAAGCGTGACAATCCTCTGACCGGTGTCGGAAGCAAAAAAGGCAATGACCTCTTCACGCAGGTCCCCTTGCAATTCAGCATCAAGCCTGGCGCTCAGCGTATCCGCTATCCGGTCCGGATCATAGATATTCGCGACCTGAAGCTGCCAACCCGCTCCACCCTTGCCCTGTAACATTTCCTGATTTAGCGTCTCCGCGTAAGTTTCGCCTTCCGCTTGCAAGATTTTAACAATCTCGGCGATCTTGAGCACTTCCAGCAATACGGCTCCTCTCGCGTCGGCCCATGCCGGAAGGGCCAACACCCACAAGAGCGGCGCGATCAGAAACGCTTGTTTCATCATAACTCCTGACTGGGCTGCATACCTGCCAAGCGCTGCGCCACGACTTCATAACGGTTGGCCATAATCTCGAATTGCACCGCGTTCATGAGCGCGTAAACTTCCTGCATCTTCGGGTCTTCCAGCGCCGCAGCATATGTGCGGATCTCCTCATCTGAAAATGCCTGATACGTATAGGCCGAGCTTGCCAGGGCGTTGGTCTTGATAGAGGCCCGCATCTCGGGTTCCTGGGCCCGCAAGACCTCTCGTAGGTCGGGTTCTTCCATTTGCAATTTTATCACCCCGGCGTTGGCCGCCGCCATCAAGAACCGGATCTGCACCTCCTGGATTGCCCGAACCGAGCTGTCTTCGACATCGCTGGCCTCATTCAGCCGCGTCAACAACGCTACCCGGGGCGACTTTATACGCTCAAGCCCGGCCAGAATGGCATTTCCCGCTTCGGCTTTGGTGGCTTCGTCTTCGTCCATATGAGACCCGTTTTCCGCTTTGACCAGCCGCTGGCCCAGATCGGTTGCGTAAAACGCCGATGCGTGATTCAGGGCCTGTTCGCTCAGGGTTTTCGAAAGAATCCCGATCCCCATATCTAGCATGACCCCAGTATCGAACACCTCGCTCACGAGGCGCGACCATTCCGAGCCGAATTCCTGCGCGTTTATGCCCAACATCTCGGGGGCTGAATCCGCTGATAGTCGAATACTTTCTAGCGCGACGTCGAAACCGGTTACTTTCAGAAAAGCGTCGACCTGTTTCACGTCAGCCGCCTGGGCAGAGGGCGTTATACTGGCCAGCATTACCGCAAACATGAAACATAAGGTAAATGAAAATCGGATCATGGCGCGCATCGGGTTCATCCTTTCAGAAATCTATATCGTCGACATTAGGCGAATTACCCCGAGCATCAATGAAATTCCCCGTGACTTCGAAAACTGGTCCTCCCCTCTTGCCAGCCGCGAAAATCAATACTAAACGGGCGCACCACACCAACACGGAGAGGTGCCGGAGTGGTCGAACGGGACGGTTTCGAAAACCGTTGAGCCTCTAAAGGGTTCCCAGGGTTCGAATCCCTGTCTCTCCGCCATTTTAACTTCCTCGAAATGGTTAAAAATTCATATAATCGCTGATTATGTGGGTTCTTCACCCAAGGTTTGGGAAATTTGGGTCGTGATTTGGGACACATTTTGGGACACATCCATTCATTGCTCGCTCGACATAGCGACGAAGCGACCCGCCCCACGGGCGTCTTGAAACGGAGCCCAGCCGGGCGGCGTATTGCGCGAAATAAGTCTTGCCTTGCGTCATTTAGATCAGCTGAGCACCCCGAAATCACTGCGTGTCCGCGATCTTACAGGTTGGATAGGTAGGCTACCGCTACTGGCTTCCGATAACCGACAGTTATCGGAAGCAATAAGACTGCGCACCCAATCAGTCCCAAGACCTTAGGACAAACCATAGCGGCCTAATCGCTCATTTACGTCAGTCCGCGCAGAGATCAGCTTCGTGTAGAAACCTGGCTACTCGAAGTGGTGGCTGCAACCAGGGTTCATTGGACGTATCCGGCCCTCACCTGCCGTTCAGTCCCTGGCTGATCGCGGCGGTGCAGCTTCACCAAACCGGCCACTCGTCGATCGCGCAGCATCTGCGGGGGATCGACGTCTGCAGTTCGCAGGAAAAGAATGCATGTCGGCAAAGGCCAAGCTTATGCCCCCAATGCTACTAACTGCCCCAGAGCGCCTGAGCAGTGAGCGACCAAAGCCGAGAATACCAAGCATATTCGGCGATTAGCTCCCACCAACAGCCTTTCTGTTCTCGCCGCCTAAAAGCCGGCCTCTTGTTCGATTGATAGCCTTCGCCGCGGATCCGTTTCCTCAGCATTTCCTTGAATCCATGCAAGGATATGCCGAGAGTCTTCTACCGAAACCGTTGCATCGCGAAAGATGCGGAACCCTACCATGCGCTCAAGATCGCGAGTTCCCAGCATCGATCCTTCTAAGTATGTTCGGATCGAAAAGACCGGCATGGGGTCTGGAAAAAATGATTTAGCCTCAGCATTCACGCGCAGCGTGCGCAAGACGAGTGCCCCGTCACCGTGCGGCATGAGCATGTCGTACGTCATGTCGTCCTTCAGCTTTGTCAGATTGTGTTCGAACCCGGAAGACAACATGGTACGAAGAGACCTCGCCTTCTGAAGGATCTGAAGCACATCGGACTTCAGTGTCTCGGGTGTCGAAGCGCCGCGCTCCATCAACCTGGAAATGGCATGGCGCGAGATATTAGCGGCGATATTGATGTGCGAATTGACCTCTCCGGCGCGCGCGATACACAAAAGATCGGCCAGAATGGCCGATCGTTCAGAAAAGGCTCTCTCCTCGTCGCCGGTCATTGCAAAGACATCAGTCTCACGGGCAGACGCCATCCGAACGGCGAACACAGCCTTCATGAACTTGTCCCATTGGGCCAAATGGACGCCGCCAAACGCAGGGCGCACATTCTTGGATACGCGCTCGATAACGCGTCCCGGTTTCTTGGAGGGAACGGATTCATGAAATGCGGACAGTGCAGCTTTGCACCGCGGCGAGTTCAACCAGTCTGTTATCACGCTCAGATCTGGACGATCCTCGATGAACTTCGTAGCGTGGCCCTCAGCCAATCTTTTGTACAACGCTTGCGCTCCCTGCGGTCAAATAATTGTCACAGCGTCAATGAATTGCAAATACGGATGTTCCTTGTATCCATGCTGCTCCATTGCCTCAAAGGACTTCAATCGTCATAGCCTTCCAGCCCCAACTGCTTTTTCTCTTGTCGAAGTTAATAACGGCCCGGCCTGACACAAGTTCGTCATCCTGAAGGTCATGGCAGCGAACGATGTCAGGCGGAATGAATATCCCATCATCGGTGAACCCCATGCCATTGCTGATCCGCACGGCGCTCCGGAAACGTCGGCAAACAGTGTCTCCCACCTCTGCATCGGTGGGAGTGGCGGTCACGACACGAGAGCGTACCCCTTTTCGTGTGCTGTAGCGGGCCATCCGCAAGGCGATGTGATCACCTATCGAAGCATTGATGTCCGAAAGGGAAATCACGCTGTCTACCTCGCGGCCAGCAATGACATGTAGAAGCCCTTTCGCCGTGTTCACGTGATCTACCACGCCCACGATCTCATGGAAGGTGTCATGAAATACACCGTCATCGCGTAACGCGGCCGAATAGAGCTTTGTGCGGTCGTTGATCGATATCCCGAGATCAGCCTTGATCCGGATTGGCTGACCGGACTGTAGGTTTTTCAGACCCAACGCGCGGTCGGGAACGGTGATCTCTCGCGCCACCGGGCTGTCCGCGATATATAGTCGGCGGAGAGTTTTTCGCTTTTCGCCCTCAATCGTGAAGCTGTCGCCGACACACGCGTCAATCCAATCGATGTCTTCGAAAAGAATCTCCTCTGCGCGACCTGAAAACCGGATGTAAAATTTCTTGCTTGGAGGAGTGGCCGCAGTTCCCAAATACCACGACGCCGCCTTCAGCTTTTCAGCCTCGCGGGGAACGCGGTACCCTGTTTTCGCACGATGCGCGAGAACCGTATCGATTTCGCCTCGTGCCTCGGCCAGATAACCTTGGATGCTCAATTCTCGCGCGAGCTTGAGACGCAATCGCTCCACGAAATCCTCTTCAGAGGGACACAGCAAGCCCTTGCAGTAGCATGCAACCCGGAGGTTCGGATCGACCTGAAGGTCGCCAAGCAGGTCCCATGCCCAAAATTCCTGCGACTTCTCCCGAGCAAACAGGATCGCCTGGTCACGCGCCTCATCTTGGCGGCCAAGCAAAGCGAGAAACTTGACCATGTTCTGGCGAAACCAGACGTTATCGGGATAGCGCGTCATCATCGCTTCAAGATGAGGCTGTAACCCAGCGATGGCTCGCATATTTCCAGCCGCTGCGGCATCCTTGCTTGCTCGCTGCACAACCTTTTCGGCAAAGGCTGGTAGGGTCTTTCCCTCGGCAGTCGTGAAGCGGTCGTAGTCGTCAGCGAGAAAGTTCTCGAGCCCCCACAAACCCACAAATGCCGGCAGGTCGAGATGATTCCCGGAAGCGAGTTGCCAGGCGATTTGCAGCATGCAGCTGTGAAGGGGCGAGGGTCGATCGACGCTGAGCTTCATGTACATGTTAAGATTGCGACGGGCTTGCCCGATTGCAGCAGGCACCGGGGTGTCGGACGTCGATAGGATTTCTTTCGTCCAGCGATAGAGGTCCCAGCCGTAGCCCAGATGATCGGTTGGGTAGAGCCCATCCTTCGCAAGAAGGTCGTGGTAGACGCGGCAGGCTTGCTCGTGGCGCCCCGCCTTGCTGTGGTTACGGGCGGAAAGGATCTCGTGTCGTCCTTTCTCCGCAAGAGAGAGCGCGAACCGACGCTGATTTCCGAGGACATCGTCCCCCTCTGGCACGGGCAGCGCCCCAAGTTCGCCGGCAAACGTCGAAAGGCGCGCCCTGTCGTTCTGGCGGGCGGCACCTTTGAGCAGATCGACAAGACACCAGCTTAGTGCCCGCACATCCCAGTCATCGGTATGGGGACTCGCCATTGCCTCTTTTGCCAGCGTGTAAGCCCGGTCGAGTTCCCCCGCCTTGCGGAGACGGAAGATCTCCTTAGTGTCGCTCATGTGCTCATCTCGACGGTCAGGATTTCGATCAGTTCGCACAGGAGCACAGGTGGTTCGCGAACTTGTCCGACAGGCTGACACTTGGTGAAGACATGCTTGCCGTTGTAATAGATGTCGACCGCAGCATACTCTCCAAGGCGCTGAAAACTGTAGCGCTGGAACCACTGTTTCTGCTCGAGACCGACGATTTCAATCGCGTGAGCATGCATTAGGCTTGAAAGCTTTTGGTGAAACTCCTCCAGGAACTGATGTGTAAAATTCGGTCCCTGAACGCCGTTGGCAGGAGCGCCGCCTGGCATTGAGGCCGGAAGTGCTGCGCAGCTTTCGCCGACCATGCCGGAAAGCTTTGCCATCAGCAGATCCGTCAGCCCACCCGATTGCGCAGCGATGACGCGGGTGATTTTGAGCTTGCCGTTGTAGCAGATGTTGATCCTCGCCTGGCCTTCGCCGTGGCGAAAGAAATAGGCCTCCTGATATTGGTTATGTTCGATGCCTTCGATCTCGATGGCTGCTCCGTCCAGCAAGGCTTCGACCCGCTGGCGGATGATTTCGCGAAAATCAACCGGCGTCGGCAGGTCTGGAGCGACCGACACGGTGCTCTCGAGGTCGACCGTTGCGAGGCACCTTGGTGCCGGGGTCGCCTCGAAATTCGCGGAAGAGTTCGGTGCGCCGAGAAGGCTTGGAGCGAGGCCCGCGGGCTTGATTCCAGAGCCTACCTCGATCCTTGGTGGATCAAGGAGGAAGAGGTGCGATTTCGCGCGCGTGCATGCCGTGTAGAGCCAACGAAAATTGTCGGCCGCCAGCGGATTGCCCAACGAGTTGCAGCTGACGATGGCTGTGTCCCACTCGCTGCCCTGCGCCTTGTGGCAGGTGATGGCGTATCCGAACTTGACCCGCAGCGCATTGAAGAATGGGTCATCCATCAACGCTTGGCGAAACGCCTGTGGGTCCTTCCGGAGCGCGGCATACCTTTGGCAAAAGTCAACGTAGAGTGCCTTGTTCTCGTCAGAGCTGAGTTGAGGTCGGTCCTCGTAGAGAAGGTTTTCAAGGATGTTCGTGGTAACATAGACCGCCGATCCATCGACCAAACGCAATCCGAGATCTGCCTCCCTGAAAGAAAGCTCTACGCGGACCTCTTCTACGGACCCGGTTTCCTCGTTCTTTCGACGAAGCGTGACCCGGCGAACCTTGCGATCATCTGAGATTGACCGGACAAAAGCGAAGTCCCCGTTTGCGATACGTATGCCCGAGACCTTGGTGTTCTTCACCACCATGAGCTTGTCACCCGGCACCGCTTCGGGCTGATTTAGAAACAACCGTTCACGTATGGACCGGTTGAACATGCCGGCCTCGGCGTTCGATCGGGTGATGACGACCGAAGAGTTGTTAACACGGTTTCCGGACGCCTCAAGGAATGTCGAGACTACCTGTTCCATACAGACACGATCGACGTCCGCCAGCCTGGTGTCGAATGCCAGCTTATTGAAGACACCGCGTTTCAGGCTTTCCCGCAAAGGTTGTACATTTTTAAGAATTCCGCTGTCGGCCTTCTGGCGAACGACATTGGAAAGTTCGTATTCGAATACCCGAACGCCGAAATTCACCACGAGGTAGTCAGTCGACAAGGCTGGTGAGAACGACATACCAACAGGCGGCAACTGAGCATCGTCACCAATCAGGATCAGTTTCTTGCGATGCTCGTTGTTGTCGAAATTGACGAAATACATCAGGTCGCGCAGGACGTGACCTGAGCCGAATTGAAAAAACTCCGCTTCTGAGTATTGATCGGAGATCAGGGAGGCTTCATCCGTGATGAAAACGGTGTCCGCTGGTGCATCGTTCACAGACATGCTGACGATGAGCTTGTATGTCTCGGAACCTTCCACCCCCTCGGTCTTATGCTCTTCGATCTTGTCGAAGTCGTAGATCATTCCGTGGATGGTTGAGGCGTCGGCCTGGGTTTTTTTCCTGGATGACTTTGGCTGCCCGTCCCGTAGGAGCCGAGAGCGCGTATGTTCGGCGCTGAGCTTGCAGCAACTTTACGAGGGCATCGATCAAAAAAGTCTTGCCGGTGCCCGCATGCCCCTTGAGAAGGAAAATGTCATGACTATTGCTGTCGAGGAAGTTTCCAAGATGGATAACAACCTCAGTCTGGCCCGGCGTAAGATCAAAATCGCGGAGCAAGTGGAAAAGATACTCTGCTGTCGTTGTCAAGCCGTCACGGGCAAAAAAATTGGCATCCAAAATTATTCGGGCAGATGCCCCTCCAGACGTGTTAAAGGCCTTTCCGAAAAAAAACGGGATGGCGCGCAAGTTACTTCAACCAGTAGATAATCATGAAGTTAGTTAGGCATCAACCCTACTTTGTTGCACTTTGGCTGGCCACCGAACCTCCCTTATCCTTGGGCGACTTCTCCGCGTGTCTCGGAGCCGGATATGCCCAACGGGGTGTAATAGCTCAGAACGGCGATATAGATGCGAATGCTGCGCTGCGCACGAAGGACCGCCTCCGAAAAACGGCACTGCGGTGATCTGCTGTTCTGGGAGGCAACTGTGGGCCGGTCTGATCGGCTCTCGTCCGGCCGCCGCGCCAACGCCGAGCGTAGGCTCGGTGTCGCATCGCGGTCATTCATGCGAAGCGCCGCGAACGACTGCTTCTCTAATTGGGTGACTGGGTCAAGCTCGTTTTCCTTCTTTTGAATGATCAAGGATCGTTTGTCCGGGTCACGCTTCTCTCCGCAGTCTGGTTTGGCGTTCGAAACGGCGCCGCTGCATGCATGTGTCGGATTGGAAGTGGAGAGCCCCGCTTTCCGGCGCGCTTCAAGTTGCGCAGCAGGCATTTTCGGCTTCGTCCACGAACCTCGTCCGGATTGGACGATCCCGTCAGGTTAGGTGGTAGGCTACTTGTTCATGCCGTGCCTCCAACTTGTTCCTGACGGAATTCACTGCCGTCGATCCAGATACGGTGGAGTAGACGGCAAGTTTGCGGGCGACGGCAACAACGGCGCGGCGGCGGCCTTTGGTGCGCATCAATCATATGCCCCATGATTTAATCTGTGACCCTACCATCGTTCGCATCAGCAATGCATTGGCAGCAGCATAAAGAGTTGCACGAACATCTCGATCTCCTGCCTTCGATATTCGGCCAGGATTGTCGTGTTCCCCTGACTGAAAGCGCCTAGGTGTCAGACCAAAGTGCGCAGCAACTGTGCGCGAACGCCTGAAGCGGCTCGGGTCATCAACTGCCGCCTTGAATGTCAGCGCTGCAATTGGCCCAACGCCTGGAACGGTCATCATGCGCAAGCAAACCTCGTCTTGAGATGCCGCATGTTTCACGCGCCGATCCAGCTCGAGGTAGTGTTGGAACAAGACCACCCGCGCGTCGAGCAATGGAATGAGCGCATGTGCGAGAACATCGTCCATCTCGATCATCGGCCTTACCAAGCCATCAAAAGACCCGTGTTTCACTGTTCGGGGCAATCGCACGCCGAAGATTTTCAGCAGCCCACGAACCTCGTTGGCCAGATCCATTGTCTTCTTGAGTAAAGCTTTACGCGTGCTCAAAATCGCCCTCAGCCCGTGGGCTTCACGGCTCTTCATATGAACGGGACTGAACCACCCGGTTCGCAAAATTTGGGCAATGCCCTTTGCATCTGTCTTGTCAGTTTTGTTCCGCATCGCAGATAAAGCGGCACTTACTTGCCGCGCTTCCATGCATACGACTTCAAAGCCTTTTGATTGCAAACCAAAGAACAAATGTTGGCTCATAGCGCCGGCTTCAAAACCAACGCGTGCTATTGGGTGCTCAAAAGCTGCGAGACAGTCGGCGACGTCCTCGACTTCGCATGGTAGCTCTCGCTCGAGGTAAACCTTGCCTTTGTTATCGACGACGCACATCGCACACGACCGAAGCGACACATCTAATCCAACAAAATATTCCATCTTCTGTCTCCCTTGTTCACAGCTATGCTGTGATCCTATCGGGAGCTCGACCAAGGTGCAGGGTCAGCCCAATTACGCATGCTTCCCGCCCCTGGCGTGAATCAAACTGGCTTCAGGCTTGGCCCTCGCTTGAATGTCCGCTTCCTCAGTGCGGCCGGGGTGCATTCCCGACCGCGGCGAAGGTCGGCTATCCACCGATTCTGCAGAAAAACAACGTGTTGCTGGCGCAGAATTCCAGTTCTCATGATGGGCGCGTACGCCTTTCCTGTTAGGTTTTGCACAATTTCTGCGGTGCGGGAAAGATCTTTGATGCGTCCCATTCCTCCTTGGGCATCGCGTTCTGCTTGTTTGCATCTGCCTCGATCAAGCTGGCATCGATTGCCATCTGCTGGCCGCTGAAGAGACCTTCCTCGATGCAGCGGGCGACGGTGGTTTCGAACAGGTGCCGCAGCAGTTCGCTTTCGCGGAACTGGCCGTGGCGTTTCTTGGATAATGTTCAGTGATCCGGGACCCGGTCGCTCAGATCAAGCCGACAGAACCAGCGGTATTCCAAGTTCAGATGCAACTCCTGCCACAGACGACGATCCGATCGGATGCCGAAGCAGTATCCGACCAGCAGCATGCGGATCAGAAATTCGGGATCGACCCAAAGGCGACCCGTTTGGCTGTAGAAATCCGCCAAGTAGCTGCGGATGCCACCCAGATCGACAAACCGACCAATGGTCCGAAGAGGGTGATCCTGGGGGAATGAGGGTGATCCTGGGGGAATGATCCTCGAGCGAGAACTGGTAGAACAGTTCCTGTTGCGTCTCCTGCCTCTGTCCCATCATCGCCCAGCCTCCCGCCCATGACGGGAATTGAATTAGACATGTGCTCCGCGATCAAGTGCAAGTGTTTCAACAGAATGCGCCCCTGATTACCGGGGCGTTGCGAGTTGCCCGAACCTGCGGTTCATGCGAAATATGGCATCTGACAGTCTCCTGCGCTCCTCAGTCTCTGACATCGGTATTAAACTATCTCAATTGGTGGACGACTTCAGGGGCCATCAACGTGGCTCCGATATGTCAGCTTTACCGGATTGAGTGTTAGGGTCTTTTATCTCATGTTTGATGTCGGTTCGATGTCGGTCGCTGAAATCCTATAAATTACAATACAAAACAATGCTTTACCGACGAATCGTCGGTCATCGCCTTCCAAGGGAATATTCCTACCTTTCCATGATTTCCGGATCTGAATAGGTCGACCCAACTTCTGCTCAGTCACCAACTGAGGAGCCTCACATGACCAAGAAGACACTGAAATCAACCACGGCTGAACACGTCGTCCTGTCCGAAATGCGTGTGCGCAAGGGTAAGGGAAGCCGACTGCTGACACAGGCGGAAATCCAGGACCTCGTGCAAATGTTCGCAGCCAAGGTCCCTGACCAGGATTTCGACATCTTGTCTCTGGCACCAGAGGGCAGCCTGCTCAGAATGGTAGCGCGCCACTTCCAGAAATCTGACATCTCCTATGCCCTGCCGATCATGCATACCATCATGCTGGCGGCATCGCGGCTCACTCAATCCGGTGCCTACTTGGACGTTCGGGGGATCGGCCGTATCTGGGCCACACTCTGGTCAATCTGCCTGGCGGAGTCCGGAAGTTCAAAAACCTTGGCTTCTGAAGAGATCATCAAAGTCTTCTCCGACGGCGACGCCGCCCCTGTAAAAATGCTGCCCGACGCTGGGTCCGATGCACAATGGATACTTGAGATCGAAGAGCACAGCGGCTCCTTCTGGTTTCAGGATGAGGTTGGCAAGCGCGTCAACGCGATCCTGCACCAGAAACATTGGGCAAGACTGAAGCCGTGGATGCTAAACGCATATTCGTATCAGGAGATCGGTAACCGATTAAAAGGCGAAAAGCAGAAGCTAACGGTCGAAAACCCTCATTTCACCTTCTTGGGCCTCTCGGTATTTTCAACATGGAAAAACGACATCGATGCGTCGAGTATGTTCGACGGCTTTTGCCAACGGTTCAACTACGCGTTAGCCACTAAACGGACCGACACGAGCATGTACGACCATTTCCTGTACTTCGCCTACGATGGGGTGGAAGAGTCCCGCGCACGCCTCAAGGCGTCATGGGACGCGCTATGCTACCAGCCGAATGCCTTCGGTGCATATACCCTCCACGAGGACGTGATTCCATATCTCGAGAATTGGTGGGGTGAACTCCGCAACACCGTGGGCAAAAGCGGCCTGCCGGATTCATTCGTGCGACGCATCGGGTTTTCGATTATGCGCTATCTGTTGGTTCTGCAGTTTCTGCTTGGCAAATCCCGCCATCCCATCGACCTTGAAACAACGATTTTGGCCACGAAATTCGCCGAATATCACATGCAATCTGCGCTGAAGATTATTCAGGACTACAATCAGGCGGGTGCAGGTCAAGTTCAACGGGTTGTCGAAATTCACGAAGCTATCAACGACCGCGGAGACGATCCGACGCCACGCAACATCTCACGCAAGCTGAGCAAGGCGCAGCGCGCTGATCTGCCAACGGATCTGATCCGGCAGATCGTAACGGTTCTCGACAAGCTCGAGAGCCAGTCGGATTTGTTCGGCCTCGATGATGACGTTAAGGTCAAGGCTGCGGCGATGGTAGAACGTCGGGGGCAGATCTTCGAAAGACTTGCGCTGAATGAACGTAAGCGCAATGAGCGCCGGCTGCGAAAGCTCCGCGAGGCCCGCGAACGTGAATTATTGCGCGGGACGATCGATGATGATCCTGCCGATCTTGATGGGGACAATGTCGTACCCATGGGTCGCCACCGGGCAGACGAAGATTTCGATCCGTTCGACATGACCGGCTAATCGGAAAAAGTGGCCCTCCACGTTTTGGAGGGCCATTTCTTTTCCCTAATTCTCCAAGAACAAGGGAGAACACGGAAAATGGCTAAGATCCAATACTACACAATTAAACAGATCGCAGAAACGTTCGCTCGCGATCCTCACACAATTCGCGACTGGATTAACCATGGCTGCCCCACTCCGGATGGAAGGGTGAAGCTGATTGCGGCGAAGTTGGGGAAATCCTGGACAGTCAAAGACGAATGGCTCGCGGCCTTCGAGCTGCGAGTCCGGCCTGACCAAGGAAGGCCGGACCTCGAGCTCGAGAAGCCTAACAAAGAAAAGTCTTAAGGAGAACCTGATGAACATCGGCGAAGAATTGAAAACTGGACCTGTCGCGGTTTGATGCCGCTCCTTTGATAGCATTTACTGCAACAAAGGAGATTGACTATGGGACTGAAACGGACGGACGAGTTCCGGCAAGATGCGGTGCGGATTGCGTTAACCAGCGGACTGACGCGTAAGCAGGTGGCGGATGATCTTGGCGTCGGGATGTCGACGCTGAACAAATGGATAACCACGCACAGAGACACAGACGTGGTGTCGAAAGAAGATTTGAGCCTTGCTCAAGAGAATGATCGGCTTCGGCGTGAGAACCGCATTCTCAAGGAGGAGCGGGACATCCTAAAAAAAGCAACGCAGTTCTTCGCGAACCAAAAGCCGTGAGGTTTAGGTTCGTGGAAGAACACCGGGATACGTTTCCGGCAGCGCGCCTGTGTCAAGTTCTGGATGTCAGTATGCGCGGTTTGCGTGCGTTCCGCAGTCGGCCAGCCAGTCGCAGACAGCGGTCTGATCTGGTGACGCTGGCACATATCAAAGAACAGTCTCGTCTCAGCCTGGGCAGCTATGGCAGGCCGCGGATGACGGAAGAGCTGAAGGAGATCGGCTTGGACGTGGGGCACCGCCGTGTTGGCAGATTGATGCGTCAGAACGGCATATCTGTTGTGAGAACACGCAAACATAAGGTGACGACAGACAGTGATCATAAGTTCAACATTGCGCCCAACCTATTAGGTCGGAACTTCACGGCGGATCAACCAAACCAGAAATGGGCCGGTGACATCAGTTACATTTGGACACGTGAGGGTTGGCTGTATCTGGCCGTCATCCTGGACCTGCATTCCCGACGCGTCATCGGCTGGGCTGTGAGTAACCGCATGAAGCGTGACCTCGCGATCCGGGCGTTGAAGATGGCCATCGCGTTCCGGCAACCACCCAAAGGCTGCATTCATCATACAGATCGTGGGTCGCAATATTGTTCACACGACTACCAGAAGCTCCTGCGTCAACATGGCTTCAAGGTATCGATGAGCGGAAAAGGTAATTGCTATGATAACGCGGCAGTCGAAACCTTCTTTAAGACGATCAAGGCCGAGTTGATCTGGCGGCATTCATGGGAAACACGGCGCAAGGCAGAGATGCGGATCTTTGAATACATAAACGGGTTCTATAACCCGCGACGCCGACACTCAGCACTGGGTTGGAAAAGCCCCGTCGCTTTCGAAAGAAAAGTGGCTTAAACGAGCATTTGGGGCGGCACTAAAGCGCGACAGGTCCA
>PCCY01000011.1 GCA_002731875.1 Roseobacter sp.
ACCCAGCATACGAAACCCTGCAATTTTCTGCTACAGTTTTTACGAAATCTACAAACAAATTCATATGCTTGTGACTTATTCAGGGCGAACAAGATAGGTGGTGTCCCATGACACTGCACCTTGAACGCGATAGGCAATCATTCCGGTGTAATGCATGGCAACAACCGCAAGGCCAAAGATCGCCCCGCCGATCACGATCGCAATGCGGGTCTTGATCATTCCGGCAATCATGATGCCTAGAATGGCCCCCAGAATTGCCATCACCAATGAATCGAACGTCAGCGACAGGTCAAATCTGACCGGAGCACTTGGTTGATATGCCAATATTGCGATAAAATGAGTGCACCAGATGGCGATCCCCGCAGTGATGCCGGTCATACCATACCAGACTATCGCCTGATTGTTTGGTCTTTCTAGAGCGTGCTGGTAAAGTCGGGACACGACCCAGCTGCCAAAGGCGCATAGAAACGCCGCTAATATGACCAGACCCAGATCATGGTCCGTATGGATGGTGTGGGCGACTTTAATCATTTTGCTACTCAAAGTATTTGTATCTGCTGATTCAACCTGCGCCGTGATAGAGGCGGATTTAGGGCGAGATTAAGTTTAATTTTCCGAAACAGTTGGATCGGGATATATGCCATACCTGACTGTTAAATAACTATTTCAATCAATGAGCACAGAGTGTGCGTCAGATCATACAAGCGGATTGTTTCCAGTGCCCGCGATGTATTCAGGCACAAGCGCGCGATTGCCCAAGGATCCCACGCCGTCCCGTTACGCAGACCGTCCAAGTGTCGGTGCGTAGGGCGTGAGGATTACCTTGTCGGACGACAGTCTTGCAAACTGTCGATTAATCCGAACTCTGCCCGGTGATGCTGATCATGGCACCCGGGTTTGACTATAGGCTCGATTGATCCTAGCTGACGGGTTCCGACACCTGTCACTCCAACACAAAGGCTATTGAAATGCGTACCCTGATTATCGGCGGGGGGTTGTCTGGCCTCGCTTTGGCTGACGCACTGGAAACGGCGGGTCTGGACTATCTTCTTGTCGACGGGCGCAACCGGTTTGGTGGGCGCATCATGACCGAAACCCATGGGGGTGGCTACTTTGATATGGGTCCGGCGTGGTTTTGGCCGGGGCAGCCGCGCATTGCCAGCCTGGCACGGCGCTTTGATCTGAAAGTGTTCGATCAATATGCCGACGGCGATCTGTTGTTCGAGAACCAGCACGGACAGGTGCAACGCGGTCGCGGCTTTTCTTCAATGGAAGGCTCATGGCGCTTCAAGGGTGGTATGCAGTCGTTGATCCGTGCCTTGTCAGGGCATTTGCCAAAGGAACGGTACCGTCTGGGCACCCATGTGACCGCGCTGGAAAATAACGGATCCCAGCTAACCGCCACGTTTGCGTCCGGGGAAAGCACGGTTGCCTCAGCGGCGGTTTTTGCCTTGCCGCCAAGGCTGGCTGCGCAGGTACGCTTCACGCCATCGTTGCCAGCCCCGACGTTGCAGGCGATGCAGGGGGTCAACACGTGGATGGCCGGGCAGGCCAAGGCGCTTGCGGTGTATGACACGCCTTTCTGGAGACACGCCGGATTGTCCGGTGACGCGTCAAGCCGGTTCGGCCCGATGGTCGAGATTCACGATGCCTCTCCGAACGAAGGGGGGCCTTTCGGGTTGTTCGGGTTTATCGGTGTGCCGCCGTTGGGGCGCAGGGATGAGCATGAGCTTCGTCTGCAGGTCTCTGCGCAATTAACAAGATTATTTGGCTCCGCCGCCGCGCGACCTGACGCGCTGTTTATAAAGGATTGGGCATATGATCCTCTAACGTCGACGCCGGCTGATAGAGAGCCGTTGCAAACGCATCCTGAATACGGCTTGCCCGACGCCATGAAGGGGATCTGGAGTGGAAAGCTGCTATTTGCCGGCACCGAGGTCGCAGGCCAGTTTGGCGGTTATCTGGAAGGCGCATTGGAGGCGGCAGAAGCTGTGGTGCGCGATCTTTTGAAATAGGTCGGTCCAATGGGCTTGCGCGCACTCGGTTGCGAGCAGCGTCATGGCACGGGGGGCGTCGCCGTCGATTTCGCCACACCCCGGTGCCTTGCTGCATCACGGCGCGGTGGTGTCAAAAAACGAAGCAGAAATTTTACCCGCGTAAGTAATTGCGGGCTGACTTTTCCACTATCCTGAATTAACCTCACTTGCAGGGTGTCGCAATGCGAGGGGTTTACCGATGCAAAAACCGAAAATTCACACGATGGAGGAGTTATCAAGCGCGATAGGCGTGTCTCGACCCACATTGTCACGGTATTTTCAGGACCCCTCGAAGGTCAGTCGGACCTCAGCCAACCGCATTCTAAGCGGGCTGGAAAAAGTTGATTACACCCCCAATTTTTTTGCCACCAGGATGAACCGCAAAACCACCGGGATGATCGGCGTGATCATTCCTTATCTGAACGATCTGTTCTTTACGCGGTTGCTGGAATCTATCGAAACGGCCGCGATGCGGGCGGGATACACGGTGATTACGCAATGCTCGCATGCCGACCCCGCAATAGAAAAACGCGCCGCCGAAACCTTTCTGTCGATGAACGTTGACGGGGCAATCGTGGCACCATTGGGGAACCACAGTGACTTGCAGGTATATGAGCGGCTGAATGACCGGTTGCCGTTCGTCTTGATGGATTCGCGCCCGGAAACCCTTGCGGATGTGGATTTTGTCGGCACCGATCACTTGCAAAGTACGGGGGCGATAACGGAATATCTGTGCCGCGTCGGCGCGCCGCCGGTATTTCTGGCGATGCCGCGGGTCAACTTCAACGCGCTCGAGCGCGAGGCGGCCTATATCAAGAAGATGGATGAGCTGGGTTTTGAGCCGAGGATCATCGGGGTCGACCCCATGGACAGCCAGGATCATTTTGAAGGGCATGGGCTTGCGGTGCTGGATGATATGTTTTCGCGCCAAGAGCTGCTGGATGCATCTTTTCTGTGTGCCAATGACCGGGTGGCGATTGGTGCGCTACGGGCGGCGGCAAAGCACGGGCTTGAGCCTGGAGCATTGCGCAGGGGTGGTTTGCGAATCGCCGGGCATGATGATTATCCGCTTTGTCCTTTCATGACGCCCACATTGACCACCGTTGCGCAAGATGTGACCGCGATTGGACAGGCAGCAGTCGATCACCTGCTGAAAAAGTTACGCGGTGAAAATATCGATAATAATCAGGTCATTCTTCTAATCAACGGCGTGCTGAAGCTGCGTGAATCAGCCTGAGGCCAGCGATGCTTGCTTTGAAAATGTCATAATCCTGAAACTTAAGGTTGACGAGACACTCATCTCAAAGCAATAATTGACGCATGTAAAAAAACTTTTGGGAGGAAGATAATGAACATGAAGCGTAACCTGCTTGGCTCGACGCTCGGCTTCGGGCTTGCGGCCGGTATGGCATCCGTTGCCATCGCCGATGAAATTACCATTGCCACCGTCAACAACGGCGACATGGTGCGAATGCAAAGCCTCTCTCCGAAGTGGGAAGAAGCCACCGGCAACACCATCAACTGGGTCGTACTGGAAGAAAACGTGCTGCGTCAGAACGTGACGACGGATATTTCGACCGGTGGCGGCCAATACGACGTCATGACAATCGGTACATACGAAGCGCCGATCTGGGGTGGCAACGGCTGGCTGGTTTCGCTGAACGAAGGCATGGCCGATGATTGGAATGCAGACGACCTTCTGCCCGCCATCCGCGGCGGTTTGACTGTTGACGGCACTCTGTACGCCGCGCCCTTCTATGGTGAATCGTCGATGGTCATGTATCGCAAGGATTTGATGGAAAAAGCGGGCATGGAAATGCCTGACGCCCCGACATGGGAGTTTATCCGCAAGGCGGCCGCCGCAATGACGGATCGGGATGCCGAAATCAACGGTATCTGTGCACGCGGCAAAGCCGGGTGGGGTGAAAACATGGCGTTTCTTACCGCGATGTCGAATTCGTTCGGTGCGCGCTGGTTCGACATGGACTGGAAACCGCAGTTTGACAGCCCGGAATGGAAAGACACGCTTACATTCTATCTGGACATGATGAATGAATCCGGTCCCGCAGGTGCGGCCAACAACGGCTTTAACGAAAACCTGACGTTGTTCCAGCAAGGTAAATGCGGCATGTGGATCGACGCGACCGTGGCCGCATCGTTCGTCACCAACCCCAAGGACAGCACCGTCGCCGACAAGGTCGGTTTCGCACTGGCACCCGACAACGGTTTGGGTAAACGCGGCAACTGGCTCTGGGCATGGAGCCTGGCAATCCCCGCGTCATCGGAAAAGCAGGACATTGCAAAAGACTTCGTAAGCTGGGCGACGGGCCAGAGCTATACCGCTTTGGTTGCCGAAAACGAAGGGTGGGCCAACGTTCCTCCGGGCACGCGCAGCTCGCTTTATGCCAACCAGGACTATCTTGACGCGGCACCTTTCGCCAAGATGACACTGGAAAGCATCAACGCGGCCGATCCACAAAAGCCAACCGTGCAGGATGTCCCTTACACAGGCGTGCAGTTCGTCGCTATTCCTGAATTTGCCGGTATTGCGACACAGGTTGGTCAGCAGTTCTCGGATGCGCTGGCCGGCAATCAGACCGCCGAAGAAGCGCTGGCGAGTGCTCAAGCACTTACCACAGAAGAAATGGAAGCAGCGGGCTACTAAGCCTGCCGCGACCACTCCCGAGCATCGGAGGCAGGCTGGCCTGTCTCCGGTGACTTCCCCTTCAGGATTTTTCGCAAACCGCCGCTGCGGTGTCCGTAAGGACCTGTTCCCCTTGTCGGAAGGAGCCTGTCATGGCGACTGAACATTCCAGATCATCAGCACGCCTCATGATCGCACCAGCCGTATTCGTGCTGCTTGTGTGGATGCTGGTACCGCTGATCATGACGCTTTATTTCTCGTTCGCGGATTACCGCCCGCTGCGCGCAACGTTCGAGACCTGGATCGGATTCGATAACTACGCGTCATTTCTGACGTCGTCGTCCTTCTTGTCGTCGATAGGCACAACACTCTGGATGGTCGGGTCGATCTTGATGATCACCATTGTGGGCGGCGTGTTGCTGGCGCTCTTGTTGGATCGGCCGATGTTCGGCCAGGGCATTGTCCGTATCCTGGTGATCGCCCCGTTCTTTGTCATGCCGACGGTTTCTGCGTTGGTCTGGAAGAACATGTTCTTCAACGTGGACAACGGGCTGTTCTCGTATCTGTTCAAGTTTTTTGGCGCTCAACCTTTCGATTTCCTGTCGCAGCTTCCGCTGTTTTCGATTGTTGTCATCGTGGCCTGGCAGTGGCTGCCGTTTGCGACGCTGATCTTGCTTACCGCGGTACAGTCCCTGTCCAGCGAACAGCTCGAGGCGGCTGAAATGGATGGCGCGCCGGCGCTCAGCCGGTTCTGGTATATCATTCTGCCGCATCTCAGCCGGGCGATTACCGTTGTCATCCTGATCCAGACCATCTTCCTGCTGTCGATATTCGCCGAGATTTTCGTGACCACAAACGGGGCTTTTGGAACCCGTACACTGACCTATCTGGTCTACCAGCGCGTCTTGGAAAGCCAGAACATCGGCCTCGGCTCTGCCGGGGGGATCATCGCCGTCATCCTTGCCAATATCGTTGCCATCTTCCTGATGCGCATCGTCGGCAAGAACCTCGATAACTGATAGGGGGCCGCAGCTATGGCACGTGCAATCACGACACAGAAGAAAATCATGTGGACGGTCCTGTCTTGGGGCATCGGTTTGCTGATCTTCTTCCCGATCATGTGGACCTTCCTGACCAGCTTCAAAACCGAAGCAACAGCGATATCCGATCCACCGGTCTGGTTCTTCTTCGACTGGACGCTTGAAAATTACGCCGCTGTACTCGAGCGGTCGAACTATCCGCTTGCGTTGACCAACTCGATTGTGATCGCTTTGGGTTCAACGTTGCTTGGTATCCTTATCGCCGTTCCCGCTGCTTGGGCGATGGCGTTTGTTCCAGGTAAGCGCACCAAAGACGTGCTGCTGTGGATGCTATCGACCAAGATGTTGCCTGCGGTTGGTGTGCTCTATCCGCTGGTGCTGATTGCCAAGTATTTCGATATCATGGACAGCCGTATCCTGTTGGTGATGATCCTGATGTTGATCAACCTGCCGATCATCGTCTGGATGCTGTACACCTACTTTCGCGAAATACCCGGAGAGATACTCGAGGCGGCGCGTATGGATGGTGCGAACCTCAAGAATGAAATCATCTATGTCCTCACGCCCATGGCATTGCCGGGCATCGCATCGACCATATTGCTTAACATCATCCTGGCGTGGAACGAGGCGTTCTGGACCATCATCCTCACCACGGTGAACGCGGCACCGCTGACCAAATTCATCGCCAGCTTTTCCGCCCCCGAAGGATTGTTCTACGCCAAGCTTAGCGCGGCTTCGATCATGGCGATTGCGCCGATCCTCATCATGGGCTGGTTCAGCCAGAAACAACTTGTCCGGGGTCTGACCTTCGGCGCGGTCAAATAGGGAGACGTGTCATGGGACGCATCACACTAGACAAAGTTCAAAAAAAGTTCGGAGAAGCCGAGGTTATTCCACCACTGGACCTGACCATCGAAGACGGTGAGTTTGTGGTTTTTGTCGGCCCCTCGGGCTGCGGTAAATCCACGCTTTTGCGCTTGATCGCGGGGCTGGAGGACGTGACCAACGGCGAGATCCGCATTGATGGTAACCCCGCGACCAACCTGCCTCCGGCAAAGCGGGGGCTGGCCATGGTGTTTCAGTCCTATGCGCTTTATCCGCATATGTCGGTGCGCAAGAATATCGCGTTTCCTATGAAGATGGCGGGAATGGATCAGGCCGAACAGGACCGTCGTATCACCAAGGCTGCCGAGGCACTGAACCTGACCGACTATCTGGACCGTCGTCCGGGGCAGCTTTCGGGGGGACAGCGCCAGCGCGTCGCAATTGGTCGCGCGATCGTTCGTGAACCCGCTGCGTTCCTGTTTGACGAACCTTTGTCGAACCTTGATGCCGCCTTGCGGGTCGGTATGCGCATGGAAATCAGCGAACTGCACGCCAAGTTGCAGACCACGATGGTCTACGTCACGCACGACCAAGTCGAAGCGATGACAATGGCCGACAAGATCGTGGTGCTCAGGGCAGGGCACATCGAACAGGTTGGCTCTCCGTTGGAGTTGTATCACAGCCCGCGCAACACCTTTGTCGCGAGCTTTATCGGCAGCCCCAAGATGAACCTGCTGACCGGTGACATCGCGCGCAGCCACGATGCCACGACCATCGGTATTCGTCCCGAACATCTGGACGTGGTCGAACGCGACGGAACCTTTGTGGGCCGCGTCGGTGTGTCTGAACATTTGGGGTCCGACACGTTCTTTCACGTACACATTCCCCAGATGGAAGAACCGATGACCGTACGCGCCGGCGGCGAGGTGGGATTGCGCCACGGGGATACAATTCATCTGCATCCGCAGGCCGACAAGATCCACCGGTTCGATGCCCAGGGGCTTCGGGTCGCATGACGCGCCTTGCTGGTAAATCCGCACTGATCACCGGTTCTGCGCGTGGGATCGGGCTGGGCTTTGCCGAACGGTTCATCGCCGAAGGGGCGACTGTCGCGATTGCCGACATCAACCTCGAGGCCGCGCAAGCCGCTGCCAAATCCTTGGGCGACAGCGCCTATGCCGTGCAGATGGATGTGTCGGATCAGGCCAGCATCGACGCTGCTATCGCGGCGGTGGTCGATCATTGCGGCAAGCTTGATATCCTTGTCAATAACGCCGCACTGTTTGATGCATCCGAAACTGTCGATATCACCCGCGCCACATATGAAAAGCTCTATGCAGTCAATGTTGCGGGTACATTGTTCACCATGCAGGCCGCCGCCAAACAGATGATCGCCCAGGGGCATGGTGGTAAGATCATCAACATGGCATCCCAGGCCGGCCGTCGCGGAGAGCCGCTGGTGTTGGTTTACTGCTCTACCAAGGCCGCCGTCATTTCCATGACCCAATCTGCGGGTCTCGATCTGATCCGCCATGGCATAAACGTGAATGCAATCGCCCCCGGCGTCGTCGACGGGGAGCATTGGGATCATGTGGATGCAACCTTCGCCCGCTTGGAAGGTAAAAAACCCGGCCAGAAAAAAGCCGAGGTTGCCGCAAGTGTCCCGGCGGGTCGTTTTGCCGTGCCGGATGATCTGACCGGCATGGCGGTTTTCCTTGCTTCATCCGAGGCCGATTACATCTTGTCCCAGACTTACAACGTCGATGGCGGACAGTGGATGAGCTGAGGCAACATGGGCCCCGATCCGGCCCGTGGTCACCCCCCACCTATTTAGAAAGCCGTGTCATGGCCCGTTCCGAAACCCAAACCACCGCACAAACCAAAGCGCAGACCCCGATCTCTGGCGGGACCGCGCAACCAGATAACTCAGACCTGCCAAACCTGGCTCTGGCCACCTTGTCGCGATTGCCCAAGACGGTTCGCGTGCCGTCCTATGACCGTCAAAGCCTATCGGCCGGGATTATTCATATCGGCCTGGGTAACTTTCACCGCGCTCACCAGGCGTGGTATCTGCACCGGCTCATGGATCAGGGCACGGCGCATGACTGGGCAATTCTTGGCGCCGGCGTCCGCCCCTCTGATGCGGTTTCCCGGGCAAAGCTGCTTGATCAGGATTGTCTGACGACCTTGATCGAACTTGACCCTTCGGGCCAATCGGCAGAGGTGACCGGCGCGATGATCGGGTATATCCCGGTGGAGCACGACAACGCGACACTGATCTCTGAGATGAGCGACCCGCGCATACGCATTGTGGCGCTGACGGTAACCGAGGGTGGATATTATCAAACAGGCACAGGTGCATTCGATATCGATCACCCCGATATGATCTATGACATCGCCCAGCCGGATCAGCCGCGTACCGCCTTTGGTGCGATGGTGGCAGCGCTGCGCGCCCGTCGCGCGACCGGAGCCGGGCCCTTTACCTGCCAATCATGCGATAACTTGCAGGGGAACGGCGATATCTTACGCCAGACGGTCGTGGGGTTCGCGCGGTGCGTGGATGCTGAATTGGCTGATTGGATCGACACGAACTGTACCTTTCCAAACTCGATGGTCGATTGCATCGTGCCCGCGACCGGCCCCGCTGAACTGGCGCTGGTGCGCAGCTTTGGCATTGCCGACACCGTGCCCGTTACCCATGAAAACTTTCGGCAATGGGTGATAGAGGACAAGTTTTGCGCCGGGCGCCCCGCGTGGGAAGCGGTAGGAGCGACCCTGACCGACGACGTGCACAGCTTTGAAGCGATGAAAATTCGCCTGTTAAATGGCGGTCATCAGGTGCTTGCCAATGCCGGCGAAGTGCTGAGCGTCGAGACGATTGCGGAATGTATGGCCCATCGAGCTATTCACGCATTGTTTTCCAAGGTCGCTCGCGCCGAAGTCTGCCCCCACGTGGCGTCGGTTCACGGCATGACCCCACCGGAATACGTTGAATTGATAGAGCGTCGTTTTGCAAACCCGCAAATTCGCGACACGACCCGGCGCGTGGCGTTTGACGGCTCCTCGCGGCACACGGGTTTCATCCTGCCGGTGATCCGGGACGCCTTGCGTGTGAATGCTTCGGTTGACGGTCTTGCCCTGGTCGAGGCGATCTGGGCGCGTATGTGTGAAGGGACGCGCGAGGACGGTACCATCATTGCCCCGAACGATCCCAATTGGGATGCTTTGCAAACCGTGGCAAGGGCCGCGCGCCTGCGTCCGCAAGCCTGGCTGGAACAGAGCAACTATTACGGCGATCTCGCTTCATCCGAAGTTTTCGCAGACGCCTTCACCCGTTGGCTCTCCGTCGTTTGGGAAAACGGAACCGAGGCTGCAATACAGCGCTATATCCAAAGCGCCTGAACCCGGTCCCGTAGGATAACGGCCAGGCGAATTAACGGTGACGACCGACCGAATTAGGCGTCTAAACCGGGGTTCGGGTCCGACGGTGCGGTGGTGGGCAAAGTCAGGCTAAAGCAGCTTCCTTCCCCCATCGTGCTGGCAACGGTCAGGGTTCCGCCTTGCAGTTCGGCCAGACTTCGCGAAATTGCCAACCCCATGCCGGTTCCCCCGGCACGGCGGGTTGCAGTTGAATCAATTTGATAGAAAGCGTCGAAAATACTGTCGTACTCGTCTGCGGGGATGCCATTACCAGTGTCGCATACTTCAAATACAGCCGTATTTTCATCCACCGTTACAGTCAGTTTAACGCGCCCGGCTTCGGTAAACTTGATCGCGTTGCCAACCAGATTGAACAGGATCTGGCGCGTGCGCACCTTGTCAACGTAAACCGACCCTTGATCGGACGATACCTGAAACTCCAGCCCCTTTGCCGAGGATAGCGTGGTAAGTTGCTGGACAACAGGATCAACGATTTCGCTTGTATCACATACGGTCGGGATGATCGTAAGACTTCCGGCTTCGATCTTGGCGATGTCGAGCATTTCGTTGATCAGATGCAACAAATGCTCTCCGGATTGGATCATGCGGTCCATCATGCCCGACAATTGGTCAAACATGCGGTTTGCCAGAACCTCAAGCTCTTTGGGGTCGGCATCGCGGGTTTCAAGCGCGGCCAGCAGTTCTTTGGATGGTCCCAAAAGACGTGCATTGGCTGACAGCCGCGCCACGCCCAGGATCACCGTCAATGGCGTCCGCAATTCGTGACTTAACAAACCCATGAAATCGGATTTTGCCTCGCTTGCGGCTTCGGCTGCGGCTTTGGCCTTGCTGAATTCGGTCATATCCACGCGCAAACCCACAGAATGCCCGTTTTGCATAAGCTGGTCGGAAACCTTGATCACTTTACCATCTGCAAGATGATGTTCTTCCTGAAGCGCACCGCCGACGCGGCGGGCGTGCACGCGTTTGGCGATCCATTCCTCTTCGCCCATGTTCCCTGACGACAGCTTGCCGCCTTTGAAACCGGCTTTTACAATATCCTTGAAAGGGGTTCCCGGGCGTAACAACTCAGAGGGCAGGTTATAGAGCTCTTGATATTTCGCGTTGCTCAGAATGAGGCGATCATCTTTGTCAAACATCACGAAGCCATCGTTTAACGCTTCGATGCCATCAGATAGGAGCATTCGGGCGCTCTTGCGTGTTTCTGCCAGCCAAAGAATGTAGCCGAGCAGGGCGAGCAATGACGATGCGACAATCGCCATGACGAGCCTTTCTTCCCACTGCGATGTCGATCTATCCGGCCAACCACCTTTTGGCGTTGCCAGCAAGTGCCAGTTTTCAAACGCGAAATCGAAGTCAAGCTTTACGGGATCCTGGTCCTTGACGGCCGGATCCCCGAATAATGACACCGACCCGTCCGTTCCGACCGGGTCCGCAGCGTCAATCAGCAGATCATACTTTGTGGCCGCTTGGCTAATTCCGGTTTGATCCAGAAACTTTTGATAGTCCAACACAACTGAAACAATGCCCTGACTGCGTGGCTGGTTCCGTATGTTTTGGCCCGCTGATGAACCTTGATTTTCCGAGTAGTACAGGGGGGCACGCATAATCAGCCCTACGCCACCCTGTGCAAGGTTGATCGGTCCGGCGAGCACATTGCGACCGGTGTTCAATGCCTTTTGAACCGCCGGCAGTTGCTCGGCGTTTTCGCGATAATTCAAGCCGAGCGCGCCTTCGTTCCCCTCAATTGGATAGATCATCGAGATCACCAGATCCGGTGCCACGGCAATGTTGATGATTGAATCGTTACCGCCACGAACTTTCTGCGCTCTGTCTGAAAACTCGGCCTGAGTGATGTCGGGGTTCTCGCCCAAAAAAGTGGCGAGCTCTCGGAGAGCGAGGGATTGCTCGTGGACGACAGACTGGAAATTCTCTTTGACGACCAGAAGTTCCAGATATGTATCCGTGCGCACTTGCTGAATGAAATTCGCATAGGACAACCGATCAAGCCGATAGGCGGAGAGTACAATGAGAACCGTGGCGCAGAGAAAAAGCGACCACACGAACTTGTTACCGTACCTTAAGGATTTGCTTAACTTATTAAACAATACGAGCACTCACCCATTTTCAAATCACATCTCGGCACAATCAAGCCAATGACAAAGGCTAATTTATGTCATTATAGTAAATTATAACGAACGGCATTTTTTTGAACAAATATGTCGCCATTTGCGGGATATAATGCCTATTTCGGGGTCGAAATTCACCCTCTCACCGCTCGTAAAGAATAGGCAATCTGCAGGCTGGGACCCAGGCCACCAATGATGGGAAGTTCAGCAGCGCATTTGCGTTTCAGTCTAACGGTCAAAAAGGGTTCAAAAGCGTGACATGCTTAAGAACCCTTCTGGTGTGAAATCTTGTCAATAACGTCGATTGAATAATGGATGGTCACGACCGGGCGCTACTTCAGCGTTTTCATCCCATCTTGTCAGCAAACCTTCAGCAATGACTTCGACCCTTCAAGAAGACCTGCTTCAAGAAGGATGTTGTTCAGACGCTGCGCCGCGTTGTGTTCGTCAGTCGATGACGCATCGAGCACTTGATCGATACAGTAATCTTGCAGCAGCGCATAGGTGTCTTGCGGTTGCGTCGGCTCTGTCATCGCTGCACGGGCCGGTGCAACCCCGGCGGCTTCGCGTCCTGCATCGGACAAGGCACGTTCGCGCTCCGTATCTACAAACACGTTGCCTTCTACGCCGGCAAAGTTCCGGATACGCGCGATGCGGTCGTCGCTGCAATCAAGCAATGCCGCCATGGCTGCGACTTTGCCCATCGGGGTTGTCTTGCCGACGTACCCATATGGTGCACAATCCGACCGTTTGAGAACCCGGTTCATCACCGGATCTATGACGGTAACGATGTCCGAAATTCCTGAATCCCGGGCATATTCCAACGAGGCGGCCATCAGTTCGCATGTCGCATAGCTGATCGAGTTGCGCGAATTGCCGCGATCAAGCGCATCGGTGTCCACACAAAATCGTGTGGATTCCCACAGCGTGGCGCTGCGCATCGGGGGCTGCCCGTCCAGAATGCTTGAAAACACATCCGACAGCATGTGCGGCCCGGTTGTTTGCAAGGCACGAACGCACGAAACCACCTTGTTGTCGTCATTGATCCCGATGACATATGCGGGATCAAGCGCGTCGTATTGGTCTATTTCCAGCCCGTCTTTGATGTCGACTTCCCAGCCAAGTCTCTGGCCGAAGACCCGTGCCCGCAGTGCATACATTTCGTCCAACAATTGTGTGTAGCGGTGGCGGTTTGTCCCGTCGATAACAATAATCATGGTTCTCTCCAGTTCCAGTCCATCTGGAATGAAGAGCACATATCTGCATCATAGCGCTATTAGGGAAATCCCGTATCGGGGTCAGATCGGATAGATAAGTCCCAAGCCTATCGCGCGACCAACGGCCTGCGAGGTATTCAGCGCCGATAGCTTGGATCGCCCCGAGCGCAGATGCACCTCAACCGTTCTATTCGAGATCGACAAGATATCCGCGACGTCTTGCTGAGACTTGCCAGCTGCGATCCATTGCAGAACTTCCACTTCGCGGTTTGACAATGTGGGATGGGTCAGCCTTCGTGAAAGGGCGCTGGTTTTCACGACGTTGTCGTGAAGGAACACGGCGGCATTTTGCAGGTCTCCCAGGATCGCTTTCTTGAGCTGCTTCCATTCGCGATCCGAACAGTTTCGCGTGACACTGAATAGCCCGATATCTCCGAACGGACCGCGTACCGGGATGGTCAGCCCTTGTTCATGAATTCCGAAATCCCGCGCTGCGTAAAAGATGGTCTTGAAAGACTCTTCTTCCCGCAACCGCTGCCAATCAACCGGGGCGATGCTTCTTTTTGCTATTTTCAGTGTCGGATCTTGGTGCAGGAAGCCTCGTTCGACGTAGTGCGCCTGCCAGGCATCGGGATAGTTTACGAAACCGTGGACGGAATGATCCAGCGGGTTCATCCCCGCGTAAGCCGCGTAATCAAGCTCGTGAGCTTCACAGACTGAATCCAGATAAGAGCGCAAGTTGTTCTGGGGAAGCGGCAGCTTGCTAAGATCGATAACAGACAAATTACCTCATCCCTAAAAACACCAGCACTCCGGCCGAAGCCGGTTACGTTAACGCTTTCAACGTAACCGGCTCCAAGATTTGTGCACTATTACACAGTAATGGCGATGATCCAACTGATCAAATTAACCATTCGAGGGTGGGTGTTAGGGATAAAAGGGCCGCGCAAGCGCAAGATGAACCTGTCAGTGTTCGGAATCGTGACACATTGCGGTGCCATGCAGGTAATGCGTGGCTCAGGCCGATTGCATGTCAACGGCCTGACCGTCAAGGCACCCGCTGATCGCAGCATCGGCCAGAAGATGCGCGACGTCGGCGCGCGATGCCGTGGCGGATTTATCGACGGCATCGCCCAACGTAACCTCCTGATGGCGGTCATCATCCGTCAGGGCGACAGGGCGCAAGATCGCATAGGTCAACCCGGAGGCTTTCAAATGCGCATCGGCGTCGTGTTTGGCCTTTAGGTAATGCGCCAGATCGCCTGTGGGGTTCGCTTGATCCGCACCGACAGAGCTTAACATGACGAACCGCTTTACGTCAGACCTGCCTGCAATATCGACGAGTTTTTTCGCACCGTCACGATCCACCTTGTCTGTCATTTCGGCACCGGTATTCCCACCTGATCCAGCAGCGAATATCACCACATCCATATTATCGCAGACGTCGGACGGCAGATCGGCAAGATCCCCGCTTCGCAGGTTCACACCATGGGGAAGGTCGCCGGTGTCAGAGCTTTCGCGCACCAACGCGGTGGGCTGGTGACCTCGATCCATCAAATACTGCAGAACCTGGCGGCCGGTTTTGCCGGTAGCACCAGCAACAAGAATATTCATCGTCATGTAAAATCTCCATCATTCACTGTTTCGGGTTCAATATTGCTAACAGACGGCCAGCCCGAGGCGCCGACGCGCCCCGGTTACACGTTTGTTCGCATGACCCGTCGAATACAACGCGATCAGGGCAGGAATATCGCCTTGGCGTTTACGAACTCTTTCATACCAAACCCGCCATGCTCTCGTCCGTAGCCCGAGTTTTTCACACCACCGAACGGCATATTCGGGTCAGCGGCTCCGAACGAATTAATCCGAACCATTCCGGTATCGAAGTAATTCCGCGCCAGCTTCAGCGCGCGGTCCTCATCCTTGGAGAAAATGCCGCCGCCCAAGCCATATCGGCTGTCATTCGCCAAACGCATCGCATCTTCGTCGTCTTTGGCGCGGATCACCGATGCGACGGGGCCGAATATTTCGTCGTCATACGCGGGCATGCCGGGCGTGACTTCGGCCAAGACAGTGGCGGGGTAATACGCGCCGGTGCGGTCCGGGGCCTTGCCACCACACAGCAATTTGGCACCCTTGGCGACACTTTGTTCAACCTGTTCCTTGACCGTGTCGAATTGCCCTTGGCTCGACAATGGCCCAAGCTGGGTCGCCTCGTCCGTCGGATCGCCCAAAGTAATCTTTTTCATCTGCTCGACAAATGCATCGACAAAGGCGTCATACACTTTGTCCGCGACGATAAAGCGCTTGGCTGACACACAGGTTTCGCCATTGTTGTAAAGACGCCCGATTACTGAAAACTTTACAGCGGTTTCTATATCGGCGTCTTCGAGAACCAGATACGCATCGTTCGACCCCAATTCCAGCACGGTTTTCTTGAGCGCCTTGGCGGCAACCGAACCGACATGGCTGCCGGCTTGATCGCTTCCTGTCAGGGTCACACCGCGCACATTGGGATGTTCTATCAGCTTGTCGCTTGTATCATGGTCGATCAGTATGACCTGAAACAGATCCTCGGGAAGTCCTGCTTCGATACACAGTTCACGCAACCGAAGGCCCGACCCGGTGCAGATACTGGCGTGCTTCAACACACACCCGTTTCCGATCATCAGACTTGCCGCTAATACCCTGACCGGTTGATAGAGCGGAAAGTTCCAAGGCTGGATAGAGTATATCACCCCGATAGGCTGATAGCTCACTACCCCGCGTTTTTTGCCGCCAGCGTGGGTACGTTCCTCGTCTGCCAGCAATTCGGGTCCGTGCTTGGCAGTATAGTCGAAAATGGCGGCGCAGATTTCCACTTCTGTGCGACCGTCCTTTAACAGTTTTCCGGTCTCTTGCGTCATCAAGGCTGACAGGTCATCGACGTTATCGCGAAGCTTCTGCGCGATCTTGGTAAGATAGGTGGCGCGTTCCTGGCGCGGTATCTCACGCCATTTCAGAAATGCGTCATGACACGCTTCGACACGTTGGGTGGCCTCACGCTCCGACATCAGGTCATAGGTCTGGATTTCTTCTTCGGTGGCGGGGTTGATGGTTGTGATCTTGGACAAGCTCGATCTCCTTTATGCTTACCAAGACAACGGCCGGTCCGGGGGCGGGGTTCCTGACGGTCACAAGGTTGTCAGCCAAAGGTCATCCCATGTTGACAACACGCCAGCGGGATTGGACCGAGCGGCCCTCGCGCGCCATGCGCAACCGGGCCGACGGGCATGTCGCGACGACAACTACGTTGCATGAACGCGTGGCTTAGTTCTTTTTGGCACACCATTCTTGATAGCAATGCCGCAACCCTGCAAGAACCTGCGGTGCGCGGGGCTCGATTGTTGCTTGAACGCCTTGGGCCTTAAGGGCACGGGCGTAAAGTGCCCCCCAAGGGTCGTCGGCAATAATCGCAACCTGCCGACCCAGCCAATACGGGCGGGCCCCTGACAGTTCCATTCCGATCAACCCGCCCACAAGCTGTGAATACCCCGCCGTCGGAGAAATCTCTTTCAGCGCGGCTCCGGCGGATATCTGTGCCAAAGACGCTGCAAAGCGCTCCGGACGCGTCATGATCGCGTCAACCGCGATATCAAAGACATGTTCGTCCAGATCGCCGGGGCCCGCGCTGTTCTTCTGCGCCGGACCGGATGTCAACTGGCCGGCCAGTTCCGGCGTCAGAAACGATTGAAAGCTCACGACTTCACCGGCGCTTATATGCGACCAATGCGCATTTTTAGAGACGGTACAAACCACACCGTCGAAATCCGGCGTCCCGGTCAAAAAGCCGCTGATTGCTGTCGCGCTGCCTTGCATCAGCCCAAGCGGACGTGCCTGTTTCAGCCCCGGTGTCGTCAGTACCGAAACCCTGGGGTCCTCCACCGCAAGGCGACTTAATGTGCCGGCGGGTGCCGACGGCACGGGCAGTGAAATCAGCGCGGGCAGGGGCGAATAGCCAGAACAGATAACGGGAACAGTCTGGTCGTTGGACAGGTAAGGTTCAAGGGCATGCAACATTGCCCCCAGTTCCGCACCAACGCTGCCGGGTGGAATTATGTCATGCTGGACAACATCGCCATCCGTATCATGGGCCCAGATGTGAATCCCGGGGGCCGCGAAATCGACGGCTATCCAGTCTACGTTTCGAGGGTTCATCGCGATGGACCGCTAAAATTTGCAGAAAATGCTAGGCAGATTATCATCCCGTTGATCCCATCCAGTTTCCTCCCGGTGTGCGGGCAGGTCACGTATCGGCTTTTCCAAGGTTGGCTATCCCAGAGCGCCGGGATTTTGCAACTGCTATGTCAGCCTAGCATATGCAATCGGCCGTGTGGTCCAAGATTTCGGGTTGCATCAACCCCGGCATTCGCGCTCTACTATGTCACCAATAATAATTACACTCGGGAGCCACTTTAACATGAAAATCCTAGCCGCGACGACCGCCTTGTCCCTGTCTTTCGCCAGCAGCCTTGCCGCCGCCGGTTGCGAAGAGATCACATTTTCCGATGTAGGCTGGACCGACATCACCGCGACCACGGCAGCAACCACGGTCATTCTGGATGCGCTCGGGTATAAAATCGACATAAAGATATTGTCCGTGCCTGTCACCTATACATCGATGGCCGCCGGGGACATCGACGTGTTCCTGGGTAACTGGATGCCCACGATGGAAGCAGATATCGCGCCTTACCGTGACGCTGGGACCGTGGATACCGTGCGTACGAACCTGACCGGTGCGAAATACACGCTGGCGGTGAACAAAGCCGCCGCTGACATGGGCATCAAGACATTCGCGGATATCGCCGCGAATGCAGATGCGCTGGACGGAAAGATCTATGGCATCGAAGCCGGGAACGATGGCAACCGCCTGATCCAGTCGATGATCGACGATGACGCGTTTGGTCTAAAGTATTTCAAAGTCGTTGAATCGTCCGAACAGGGTATGCTGGCGCAGGTGAAACGAGCCACCAGCAAGGGCGATCCGGTGGTGTTTCTCGGGTGGGAACCTCACCCGATGAATTCCAACTTTGATCTAACCTATCTTGAGGGGGGCGATGACTTCTTCGGGCCTGATCTGGGCGGGGCGACGGTCAAGACCAACACCCGCGCAGGTTATGTCAAAGAATGCCCAAATGTTGGCAAACTGTTGAACAACCTAGAATTCACGTTGGCGATGGAAAACGAGATCATGGGAGCGATCTTGGACGATGGCAAGGACCCTGCCGAAGCCGCGACAGCCTGGATCAAGGCCAACCCCGACGTCCTGAACACCTGGCTTGCCGGTGTGACCACCAAGGATGGTGGCGACGCGATAGCGGCGACCCAAAAGATCACTCAATAAATCTGGGTATATGAATAAAAGGGCCTGCTATAAGCGGGCCCTTTTTGGTACGATTTGACAGCAGCGCTGCGGAGGCAAATATGAACTGGCTCACTGACAACAAGATTCCGATCGACGATGGGGCCGAGGCTGCTTTCAACTGGTTGCTCATCAATGCCGGGTGGTTGTTCGACGGGCTGGCCGCCGCGATGGAATGGTTGATCGATGCTATCCTGTGGGTGTTGCAAACCCCGCATCCGCTGGTGATTATCGCGGTATTCGCGGGGCTGACCTGGGTAATCCAGCGCAATCTGAAGATGCCTTTGTTGATCGTGGCGGGGTTCTTGTTCATTCTGAATCAGGGCTATTGGGAAGAAACGACCGAAAGTCTGACGCTGGTGCTGTCAGCCTGCGTCGTCTGCATGGGGGTAGGCGTGCCGATCGGCATTGCCGCCGCGCACCGGCCGCGGCTGTACCGGTACATGGCACCTGTGCTTGACTTGATGCAGACCCTTCCAACCTTTGTTTACCTCATTCCCGCGATCGTGTTCTTCGGTATCGGGATGGTCCCCGGCCTTATTGCCACGGTAATCTTTGTGCTGCCGGCACCGATACGGCTGACCCAGCTTGGCATTGCATCCACGCCTAAGGAATTGCTTGAGGCGGGGCAGGCATTCGGCGCGAAACCCAGCCAGACACTATGGAAAATCGAATTGCCTTATGCCTTGCCGCAGATCATGACGGGCCTGAACCAGACCATCATGCTTTCGCTGTCCATGGTGGTAATTGCCGCCTTGGTGGGGGCCGACGGACTGGGCGTGCCTGTAGTGCGCGCCCTTAATCAGGTGAATACCGGGTTGGGATTTGAATCGGGTTTGATCATCGTGGTCGTTGCAATCATGCTGGACCGAATGCTGCGAGTGACACGGAAATGAGCGACGAGATGATGAATCCTGCGAATGCCGTTGAGTTTGACAACGTATCTATCGTTTTCGGTCAAAAGCCCGAGAAAGCTTTGCCGTTGATGGACGCGGGGCAGGACCGCGCCGAGATCGAAGCGGCAACAGGGCAGGTGTTGGGGGTGCACAATTGCACCCTCGACGTAAAACAGGGCGAAATTCTTGTGCTGATGGGGTTGTCGGGCTCTGGCAAATCCACGTTGTTGCGTGCGGTGAACGGGTTGAACCCGCTGGTGCGCGGCACGGTACGGGTAAATGACGGCGACTGGAGCTGTGATGTCGCAGCAAGCTCCGCCCCAGATCTGCGCAGGGTCCGGCGTGAATGTGTGTCCATGGTATTCCAACAGTTTGGCTTGCTGCCTTGGCGCACCGTGCGCGACAACGTAGCCCTTGGGTTGGAACTGGCCGATGTTCCCAAACAGGAACGGCTGGACCGTGCGGAAAAGCAGCTTGCCTTGGTCGGGCTTGCCGATTGGGCTGATCGCAAGGTGGGCGAACTCTCTGGTGGTATGCAGCAGCGTGTCGGTCTTGCCCGTGCCTTTGCTACCGAAGCACCGATCTTGCTGATGGATGAACCGTTCTCGGCGCTTGATCCGTTGATCCGCACCCGATTGCAGGACGAACTGCTTGAGTTACAGCGCGAGTTGAAACGGACAATTATCTTCGTAAGCCACGATCTGGATGAAGCTTTCAAATTGGGCGGTCGGATTGCGATCATGGAGGGAGGCCGCATTGTGCAGTGCGGCACCCCGCGCGAGATTTTTTCCAACCCTGCCTCGGCTTACGTCGCCGAGTTTGTCGCGAATATGAATCCGCTCGGGGTGTTGACCGCACGTGACGTCATGGGCCCGGTGGTCGCCTCGGATACCAAACCGGTCGCCACCGAAACTCCGGTGTCAGAGCTGATCGAACAGATGTCCGGGCCGGTGCAGGCAATTCCGGTTGCCGAGGGGCAAGATATCATCGGGACTGTGACGGCGGACAGTATCGTCGCGCGTCTGCACAACAACTGATACGGTGATCCCCACATGCAGCCCATAAGTTGTATTTAATAAACTCACTGTACTTCAGATTGTTTTTTCGCCAAAATCACATTATTTATGCTACGTTTTCTTATGTTCGTAGTTGGTTACTAGCTTAGCGATTTTCGCGGGGCAATTTTTCGCGCCGCTTTATTAGGCCTAATTTCCATACGTAGGGCAAGTTACATGTCATCGCATAATAATAACATTCAAGATTCCAACACCTTTTCACCGTCACATAACCACGCGCACTCAGACCGGTCTGCCGGCAGGGTATGGGCCAATCCGGTTTCCACAACTAGGGGCGCGCCAAATCCATTGCGCGTTGCGAATACCTTTGCGCCGACGACGCTTGCACAGACCGGGCATATAGGCGTTCTTAAAAGCTCGGAGGATTCAGGTGCACATGCCGATCGGGACCAGGCGGCTATCAGTGCTCTCAAAAGCCAGCTTGAACAGTTGCGCGGTACGAAATCGCCCCAGTACACGGAGCTTGGCCACCTGTCGTTTTGGCCGAACATCGATCGGGCCAAGACCGAGGTCAGAGACCACGGGGCGCATTTCACCGCCATAGGCAAGGTTCAAAGCCTGCACGACGCGATAGACGTCACCTATTTGCCGATATCGTTGGCCAATGCGATCTGTCTTGATCCCGTGATGACGAAAGCTAAAGGGTTCGAGGTTGCGTTGGTTCAGGGAGGTTCAGCCAAGCTGGTCGAGCTGGACAACTGGTCATTGATGAATCTGGATGTGAAAGAGGTATTAGGCCTGGTCAAGCGCTTGCAAGACGAAACCGGGTTATCCGTTGCCGACATCAAGCGATCGGTCGAACCATATACGATTCAAACGATCGGGCTGGCAGAAATGCACCGCTCATACCTGCGTGACATCCAAGAGTTTCCGGTGCTTGTCGTATCGCAAACATGCGCTCAGGCATGGTTGGAAGCCGCGGCCTTGGCAGGGGTGGGGACGCGCCAGATATTGGCTATAGACAACTTGCCGGATCAATCGATGGATACCGGTCAACTGCGTGATGTGCTGGACGACTGCATTCAAAGGCGGCGGCCGGTATTGCAATTGGTCGCGGGCGAGGTGCCAAGTGACGGGCCCGTTGATGACGGACACCCCAACAACGCCACACCGGACCCGCTGGAGCAACTGTTGGACCTACGAAGCGACTATTTTGCCAAAGGTTTGGCATTTCCTCTCAGGGTCGATGGGCTCTCGATAAGCTGAACATGCCGCCCAAATGCGCGGTGCAGATTGCAGCAAGGCCGTCGAACTAAGGCAACAGCATCCTGATTCCCGGTATCTGTTGGATCTGCGCCACATCTGCGTCGTAAATCTCGGTCATCTGCTCGACCAGTTCATCTGTCCAGTCTGGCATGTCCAGTTCTTCCTCAAGCGCGTCTTCGATCGCGAACTTGTCCAGAAACGCGGCAATCACGCGTTGCTGCTGTATGCCCGTGATCTGTGGGTGCGCCGCCAGATATGATTTGAACCGGGCCATTCCCTCTGGTTTCATGATGGTTTCAAGCAGGTCGAATTCACCAGCAAGCGGCACCGTTGGTGGCAGTACTGTCATCTCGCGCAGGATGTTGCCCCAAATCAGTGGCGCGTCTTCGTTACACCAAACGGTGATATCGATCTCGGGGGCTGAATCGCGCAGCAAGGTCAGGGTGTCTGACCATCGTACATCCAGCGGGTCTTTATCCCCCCAGAAATGCGTGTCTGAATTGTCGGCGGAAACCTGGTGAAGAATCGGCAAAAGGGTCGCAGGATTACGGATAGCCAAGAAAATCTTCAACTCATCATCCGGAAAAAGCTGCGCCATGCGCATCATCCGAACCGGGGCGGAGGGATACAGCATGCCGTCGATCATCGCCGTCGCCGGGGTGCGAAAGAAATTGGCGTCGGATAATATCACGCGTTCCGCCTGGGCATCCTCCAGGATTGCATCTAGCAGAACATCACGAGCGCTGTCTGACGCCGAAGTTTTATGCATCGCGTTCAAAGTATCGCGAAACAACCCACGATAGACGCTGTGCTCCGGCACAAAAGTCCCGTGTATGGCGAGCAGGGCCTTATCGGTAAGCAGACTTTTTAACAGTCGGTCTTCTTCAGTATAGTGGGCACCTGCGTGCAAAATTAACTGCATGGGATTTCAGTTCAACTTTCCTTATGTCGTCTTTGCAATAAACCTTCTGGCACGATGTGTAAAACTGCAAAATATTTGCCATTTCCCCTCTTGCACGGTCCGCATCAATCTTCTAAACGAACGCGCAGTGCCCCTATAGCTCAGCTGGTAGAGCAACTGATTTGTAATCAGTAGGTCCGCGGTTCGAGTCCGTGTGGGGGCACCAAAATTTCATCAGCGCCCTTTGGGGCAGATAACGCCTTGAATGCAAAGGTAGTTTTGGCGGTTCGAAGTCCTTCACTGCGGCTGTATGGCAGTCGTTCGGCGAACACTGATTTCAGCACCAGCCGCTTCCATCGAATATCCCTTTTTCTCCATATATCACAGGGGGTTGAGAGGATCTCTATGGTGTGTTCGAACAAGTCTTCGAACGGAGGTTGCTTTTCATCGAGATTTGCCTTCTGCTCCTCGAGGATCGCGAGCTGTCGCTGAAGGTGCGTGACCCTCTTTTCGTAGGCCGAGACAATGCTCGGATTTGTAGTCTCGACAATCCTGTCGAGAAAGCTTTCGATCTCTGCTTCGATTTTTCTTGCGTCCACCGTGAGACTCTTGCGTCGCTCAGCGAGATGAGCTCGGCGCGCATCCCACATGTCCTTCAACATCGCGCGTGCGGCGACCACGATGTCGGCGCTGGGTTGGAGCTGGTCGAGGCACTCTTCGAATTCGATTTCGAGCTTCTCCCGCGGGATGGCCTTCCGATGACTTGCACAGCCTTTCTTGTGGCACTCGTAGTAGGGATACCGAACCTTCTTTCGGTTCGTGGCCCAGTAGCTGGTAAGCGGTGACCCGCAGTCGGCACAGAGGATGAAACCCCGCAACGGAAAATCCAGTGCGATGTCCTTCCGGAAGGGCGCCGTCACCCGTTGGTTCAGGCGGTCCTGGATCTTCTTGTGGGTTTCCAACGATATGAGGGGCTGGTGTTTTCCCTTTGTCACTGGAACACCCCATGGAGCGTAGTCAAAGTAACCGGCGTAGATGCTACGGGAGAGCAAGTTCTTGACGAAGTTGTTCCCCACCCGGGGCTTCTTTCGCCCTACCTTGAAATCCGGATGATCTTCGATGAATGTTCTGACTTCACCGTGAGTTTGGAAGTGCCCAGATGCATATCCCTCGAGTGCCGCTTTCGCGATGGGAGCGAAGGTTTCATGCGGCACCATGACCTTCCCTTTTCCGTCCGACCTATAGCCGAACGGCGCCTTCATGCACCAGTAGCCGTTGATTAACCGACCCTTTGTCCGGCTCTTGGTCTGTTTCGCATTCTGTTGCCGTTGAAATTGATCGACAGAAATCTGAATGTTTTCCGAAAGCTCGCCTTCAGGTGAGTCTTCGAAACGGAAGGTCGGACAGGAAAATCGCGCCCCTGCTTTGATCGCAGCATCTTTGATCTCGTGGTAAATTCTGACGTCGCGCGCGAGCCTGGACAGTGCATCAAACACTACCACGACGTTCTTAGCCTTGTTGCGCACAAGCCACTGCTTCAGGCTGTTCAACCCCTTCCGATCGCCACTGCCTCCGGTAGTATCATCTTGGAAAATCTCCACAGCTTCGAAGTTGTGACTTTTGCAGTGCTCGTTACAGATAGCAATCTGCGAGGAAAGACCATTGCCTTCCCTAACCTGTTTAAGGCTGGAGACCCGAGCATAGATGACTGCGACATTCTTCATGAAAAACCTCCTCTTTTCCAAAGTGGCGATGCGGTTAGTTTCCTGGGCCCCCGCATGAATATCGCCGAGGCCCAGAAATTTTCGTCGTTACAAGTTCAAAGGCTTCCCTGAGGTTTCAGGGCCCCAAATGCATGTCAGTAGCTCGTAGAGCGAGCTGACTGCCTCGAGCTTTTGCTCCGTAGTTAAGTTCGGATCGCTGATAAGTTCGGCGTATTTCAGCATATCTTCGGGCTCTGTTGCCCCAAAGCCTACTCGATCTGCTTCCAATGTATGGGGCAGCGAGAAGCCTAAAATCGTTTCGTCCTTAGTGTCCATCCATGCTCTGTGGTCGAATGGCAGTGTGCCAATTTTCGGTCGAGCATTATTGCTCGGATGCAGTCCGAATGACTGCGTCAAGCTGAGCAGGAAAATTAGACAGACAAGCCCAAGCGCGAGGGGAACTCGGCTGCGATGAAAGTGGGCGGTTATTGATATTGACGAGTTTATAACAAGACCTTTTAACCTTTGGCATTACTGCCAGTGCTGCCGGGATTCCCCGGGATGCGGACTGCCCGCGTCAAGATCTGCAACATGAGCAACGTGTCTCTGTTGCAATGCGAAAACTATGATGTTTCCAAAATATGTCAAGCGCCTCTTCTTAAAATTTCTATTCTAAACAGTATATTGGCCGATTTCCTGCAAGGCGAAATTGTTTTTTGATTTTTAGGTTTCGATGAATTCTGCGGTGGCCTCTGAGAGGCATCGCTTCATTTTCTGGGTGGAATTTTAGTTGTGGCAGAACTGTTCGGATCAGAGCCGGTGCATGTCGGTCGCTGTCTGGTTCGGCTCTTCTTGGTGAGAGCCAATCCAGACAGCGACCGACAAGACCAGGAGGAGTGGGGACGAAAAGCAATCTTGACCCGGCCAAGAGCCGGACTTTCGAACTGGAGAACTGCATGTTTGATCAATTCCAATCTCCCTCCCTCTATTCGGTTTCTGACCCGATCGCCCCGCTTCGGGACTTCGTCGCAAGCCACCGTGAGGGTCTCCTACATGCCGCCGGGCTACTCGGCGGGCACCGTGGCATAGACTTGGCGCTCGAGATCTCAGAGGAGCTTTCGTCTGCCCGCCCTGTGTCTCGGCGCACCCGAACGCAGGTAATCGCGCTTATCGAGCTTCTCTCGCTGGAGCGCGTTCATCAACTCGGTAGTGAGGAGTGCTCGCGCTTCACTGCTATCAATCCATGCGACCCGGTCGTGGAAGAAATATGCTTGCTGACCGACGGACTGCGCGACTCGCTCAATCTGGTCTCGACGCACTATCACCAGTCGCCGACAATTTAACTGGCGAGAACCCAAGCTGCCGATTTCTCCGATCGGCAGTTCTTGACGACGACAGCAGTTTTAACACGCAGCAAGTGCTGCGGGGCTGTCGCCCAGGAGATAGCAATGAGTGCTTATACTACTGTCGCGGATCGAGATTCCGTAGCGTGCGGAGATGAGCGAGACCTGTTCAAAATAGTCGCTAATGCGCTTCGGCAAGCAAGGGATGTGCAAGGCATGCTTGTCGGGACGGTCATTCCGGCCATGCCACCTGCACGCCGCTCGTTCGCGGATTGGCTTGTTCAAACGCTCGACAATGGCAAATTCTTCGATGAGCCGACCCTGAGGGACATTGATGCGTTCATGTCGCTGCTTCAGCGCGAAATCGATGTAGGCACTAATGTTGGGTGGGAACCCGACGAGTATCATGTTCGCGGGGGCTATAAGCGTATCGAACTCGATGCCCGTGCAAAAAGTCTCGTGCCTACGTTGGCGGCGCTTACCACGCTCCGGAGCTCCATTGCGATAGCGCTGGACACGGCGCGGGCCACGTCGATCACGCAGGATCTTATATCCGGATAATCCTGCGGCGCCCTCCCTTCCGGGGCGCCGCTAACTTTAGGGCTTTCAAACCCGATCCGTCGGCCGGACACCGACAGTGGGAGCATGGACGACACTTCCTTTGCCGCTCGGATGCCGACGTGCCACATCAGGTTGGATTAAACGTATTGCGGTTTTTTTCTTGGTGGTCTTCTGGAGCTTGTTCATCCGCACGGTCCGCGGGCGGGAATATCAATTCGATCGGAACTCCCGTGGACCCAAGCCAAGAGCGTCGAAAGGCATTGGTCTCGGCGATCTTTTCTGAGAGCACACTCCCACACCACCCCGACTCGCCAGCCCATGTGCCGTAGCGCGACTATCGCACTCTCATCGCGTTCGACATTCCTCGCGAATTTGGCAGCCCAGAAGGATTGGTTCGACTTCGGTGTCGTGGCAAAGCGGCATCCTTGGTGCCGGTGCCAGTAGCAGCCGTGCACGAAAATAGCAGCCTTATGCCGGGCGAGCACGAGGTCGGGGCTGCCGGGGAGCTTGCGAACATCGAGGCGAAATCTCAGGCCGCGTGCATGTAGGTGGCGACGAACCAGCAGCTCCGGGCCGGTGTCCTTCCGCCTGTTCGCTGCCATCATCCTGGATCTGATCTCAGGTGAGACTGTATCAACCATAAACTGCCTCAATGACAACTTTCCTTCCTCAATTAAATGGTTCAGTGTCCGGAAAATGAAAGAAGCTTTTGGAATTGTTGATCTGTTCTCGGGTCCCGGCGGCCTTGGCGAAGGGTTCTCTGCCTGTCCGGGCGCTCAAGGTGGGTTCGAGATTGACGTCTCCGTGGAGAAGGACCCCGTGGCGCATGGAACGCTCAGGTTGCGAGCTTTCCTGCGTCGCTTTGGACCTCACTTTCCGCTGGAATACATCGATTTCATGAATTGCGGCGGTGCCGAGCCGAATTGGTCGGAGCTTTACCCTCGGGAATGGGCCGAGGCCGAGCGTGAAGCTCTGAACTTGACGCTTGGCAAGCCGGAAACAGCAATAATCTTGGATGAACGCATTGCCGAAATCCGGAGACGGCGCGGCGATCGCGTAGTCCTCATAGGCGGCCCGCCCTGCCAAGCCTACTCGCTCGCCGGCAGGGGCCGGAAGCCAAGTGACCTCGGATACGTTGCGCATGACGAGAACCGCCACCTCCTCTATCAGGAATACATCAACGTGCTGAAGAAGCTGCGTCCGGCCGCTTTCGTTATGGAAAATGTCAAAGGCATGCTTTCTTCGAGCATCGAGAAGCGCAAGGTCTTCGACTTGGTGACCGAGGATCTCAGTTCCGGTGGCGGTTCCGCGGAGTATGAATTGTTTCCGTTGACTGGCAGCGCAGATCTGCGCGGGCATGCTCAGCCAAGGGATTTCATTGTAGCGGCAGAGGACCATGGCGTTCCTCAGGCGCGCCATCGCGTGATCATCGTGGGCCTGAGGCGTGACCTGATATCTGCGATGGAAGAGTTCAAGCCGCCTCGGCTCGATGCAGTCTATGATCGCAACACGGTTCGCGATGTTCTTTCGGCGATGCCCGCTCTCCGAAGCGGGATAAGTCCACGCGGCGGGCATGTCGACGATGTTGAAGAATGGAGGCGGGCAGTCGCACTCGGCGCGGCCAAGATCGCGGTGTTGCCCCATGACCTCGACGGCAAAGCGGCGCTAAAATTCGGGGAGGCTCTTCGCACGCTTGACAGGGCTCGCAAGATTACTGTCGAGAAACGCAAGGATGCGGCCGGCGGCACGAGGTTGCCGGACAGCTGCACCGACGACCTCCGTGATTGGCTGGAAGACGGTAGGTTGACCGGGCTATCGCTACACGAGACCCGCGGACACATGGTCGGCGATCTCAAACGGTATCTCTTCGCCTCCTGCTGGGCAGCCGCGACCGGCTGTTCCCCCAAGGCGGCAAATTTTCCGGATGAACTCGCCCCGAAGCACGATAATTGGAAGTCCGGCAAGTTCAACGATCGCTTCCGGGTCCAGCCTTGGGATCTCCCGTCGTCAACCGTGACTTGCCACCTATCAAAGGATGGACACTATTTCATCCACCCCGACCCCACCCAGTGTCGCAGCATGACGGTGCGCGAGGCAGCGAGATTGCAGACCTTCCCGGACAATTATTTTTTCAGGGGCAATCGCACGCAGCAATATATCCAAGTCGGGAATGCCGTTCCACCATTCCTCGCATCGAAGATTGCCGCTGCGTTGCATCGAGTATTGACCCAGATTTTCGACACCGCGACCCCGATCGCCGATGACGTCGAGAAGGCTGCGATATCGGCATGACTGATCTGCCTTGTCACGAAAAAAGTTCGTATCACGAGGTTCGGCCGAACGCCGGGGCGCTGATCGAAAGCCTCCGTGACATCGGCTACACGATGTCGAGCGCACTGGCCGACATCGTCGACAACTCGCTGACGGCCGACGCAACGGAGATCTCGATCAGGGTTCGATCAGACCCCGATAATGCTGCCATCGGCATCATCGACAACGGCGTCGGGATGTCGCGATCGGAACTGCTCGAGGCGATGCGCCCCGGGTCGCGCTCGCCGACGGAAGCGCGAAACGCCGACGATCTGGGCAGGTTCGGCCTCGGGCTGAAGACGGCGTCCTTCTCGCAATGTCGACGATTGACGGTGGTGACCCGCCGTGACGATGCCGTTTCTGTGGCAAGCTGGGATTTGGACGTTGTGGTCGCTCGGAACGCGTGGGTTGTCGAAACACGCCAGTCGGCTGAAGGCATTCGCTTCGCCGACCTGCTGAGGCACGACGGCACGCTCATCCTCTGGGAAAAACTCGACAGGGTCGGCTTGGAGCTGGGGAGCCAGAATTTCCTGAGGATCATGGACGAGGCGTCGAAGCATCTCGAGCTGGTTTTCCACCGCTTCATGAAATCGGAGAAGGGGCGGAAGGCCGTGTCTTTCGAAGTCAATGGACGGAAACTGGTGCCGGTCGATCCGTTCGCGGAATGGCATGACGCGACGATCAGGCAGGCGGAAGACCGCCGCGTGGTGGGTGGTGGCACAATTACGATTCAGCCCTTCATCCTTCCGCATCGCAACAAGGTCGTTTCCGAGACGGAATGGAAGAAGATGGGCCTCCGGGAAGGCCACATGAAGTCGCAGGGCTTTTATCTCTATCGGAACAGGCGTCTCATCCGGCATGCAACTTGGTTCCGGATGGCGCCGCAGCACAGGTTGACCCAGCTCGCCCGTGTGCGGATCGACATCGGCAACGAGAGCGATGCGGCGTGGAAGATTGACGTGCTCAAGGCTTCCGCAGCACCGCCGCCCGCCCTCCGAGATTATCTTAGGAGGCTGATTGAGGGTCTCGGCGGGAAGTCGAAGCGCGTCTATCGCAAGCGCGGTGCGAAGCTGACGGACGAGAATCCACTTCCGCTCTGGCAACGAACGAAGACCGACAACCGCATCAGCTACGCCTTGAACGAAAATTATCCCTCGGTCGCGGCATTTGCAGCCACTTTGACGGAAGAGCAAGAGAACGCATTCGGCGAGGTCTTGCGTCTAATTGCGGCGGGCTTGCCGGTCGAGGCGCTCTATCACGACATGGCCGAAAATTTCACGGACATCAGGCAAGAATGTCTCGACGAGATCGAGCTTCGAGCAAATGGTCGCAAATTGATCGATCAACTCCGAGAAATGGGACACGGAGACAGAGACATCGCGGCGATGATGAAGGTTGTTCCACCCTACGCGGGGAACGAGCAGGTAATCAGCGAACTCTTGGTTCAGGAAAAGGCGGCACAATGAATATCCTCACGTTGGACAACATCCGCGGCCTGGTTCGGGATTTCATGATCGAGACACATAGGGCCGAGGAAGAACTGAGGGCCGAGATCGAGAAATACGCGCCGCTCGCGCGCGCGGAGGTGACACGCGAACAACTCGACGAACTCTACGACGAAATGCGCATCCGCCACGGCGTCTTGATCGAGACCGGAGCAGCACTTGTGGCGCCCGGGTTCTCGCATTGGTTCGATGCAAGGCGGCGGCAGGAAACCAACTGGTTCTACTGGGCCCGCTATCGAACACAGCTTGCCAATTCGGGCTTTCCAGGGCCGGTGCTGGAGGCGATGAACGAGAAGACTAACCGTGTCATCGAACTTTGCGGCGATCCGCAAGCGGACGCCCCGTTCGATCGCCGCGGCATGGTGATGGGAGATGTCCAAGCGGGCAAGACGGGCAACTATACCGCGCTCGTGAGCAAGGCGGCCGACGTCGGCTACAAGGTCATCATTGTCATCGCCGGCATCCATGAGAACCTACGGAGCCAGACCCAGACACGCATCGACGAAGGGCTGATCGGACGGAACAGTGACATTTCACGGTTGGAAAACGTGCGGGACGACGGCCGGGTGGGCGTCGGACTAATCGATCCATCACGTGAGCCGAGTGCCATGACCACGCGCCAGGCAGATTTCCGGAAGGGGCAGGCAGATCAGCGAATTCCGCTTGTGAACATGGAAAAGGAGCCGATCGTCTTCGTCATCAAGAAGAACGCAAGCGTCCTGAAGAATTTCCTCACATGGCTGAAAGCTTTCAACCTCACACGTGGCGGCGGGACGATCAATCAACCGATGATCCTGATCGACGACGAGGCCGACAATGCCTCGATCAACGTAGCGAAGGGGCCGGAGGCGGTTTCTCGGATCAACGGTCAAATCCGTGCACTGCTGAACCTCTTCAGCAAGAGTTCCTACGTCGCATTTACAGCCACGCCCTTCGCCAACATATTCATCGACCCAGATCTCCAGCACGAGGAGGCTGGGCGTGACCTCTTCCCGGAACACTTTCTTATCGCGCTGGATCGACCCGGAAACTACTACGGCGCGGAGAAGGTCTTCCTGGGCGAACCCGATGAGGAAGCTGAGCGCCCTACACGCGACATCGAAGACAACGAGCCCCACTTGCCGTTGAAGTTGCCGAAGGGCCAGCAGGTCCGGGATCTTCCGGAGTCTCTGATGACGGCAATCCGGACGTTCATTGTCTCCGGAGCGATCCGTCACCTCCGCGGGCAACAAGACAAGCATCATTCCATGCTGGTGAACGTCTCGCACCTTACGTCGGTCCAGACCGATGTGGCGAACCTCATCCGGCACCGCATCAACGAGATCATTCGTCCGGCACTGAACCTGCACTGTGCACTCCCCCCTGACGAGGCGGAAGTCAACGCAGAAGTGGACGCGATGAGACAGGTCTTCAACGACGAGTATGTCGATACAGGAGTAGACTGGGAGGACGTATTGCCGCTTCTCGACCACGTGGCGGGACGCGCCGCTGTCTACGAGGTGAACAGCAAGTCGGGCGAGAAGCTGGAGTATCCGGAAATCAACGATCCCGAAAATGACCAGGTCACGGCGATCGCGGTCGGAGGATATTCCCTGTCCCGAGGACTCACGCTCGAGGGTTTGACAGTCAGCTATTTCCTGAGGAATTCGAAGGCTTACGATACGCTTCTTCAGATGGCCCGCTGGTTCGGTTATCGCCCAGATTATGAAGATCTTTGCCGAGTATGGATCAAGGACGAGGCCCGTCGCTGGTATGCCCATATTGCCGAGGCATCTGAGGAACTGAGGCAGGATTTGCGCTACATGGCAGCATCCGGAGCGAGCCCGCGCGACTTTGGCCTGCGTGTCCAGCGCCATCCGTCAGCCCTGGAGGTGACGGCACGCAACAAGTCCGGAAGCGGTCAGGAAGTGATTGTCGACGTGAGCCTGTCACGCAGCCGCATCGAGACAACGGTCATTCACGACAACGGTCCGGGCAATGAAGCCGAGGAAAACCGGCAAGCGGCGATCCGGCTCCATGACCGGCTCTCTGTCGGACCCTTCAAAATGGATGGCGAAAGCAAGCTCTCCCCTGCCGTCCCTTCCGATATCGTAAAGGAATTTCTTCAAGACTTCCGAAACCACCCGGATGCCGAACGGACTCAGACTGAGCCGGTGATCCGATACATCGAGGAGCGCGAGGACGAGAACCTCGATGAGTGGGACGTCGTCTTTGTCGGTAGCGAAAAAGCGGATGCTGCAACTTGGGACGGCTTGGGATTCCCCATGCGCATCCAGACCCGGACGCCAGGCGCACGCGAGGATGGCAAGGTAATCGCGACCAGCCGCCGGTTCTCATCGCGCGGGGTCGTCCGGTTCGGCATGACCGACGATGCCCTCGCGGAAGTGCGAGAGGAGGCCGCGGTCGAAGGCACGAAGAACATCGCGGACATTGCATACTTGGCAAGGCGGAGCCGACCGATACTGGCAGTTCATGTTATCGCGCTTCTTGATCGGGAAACGGGGCGATTGACTGAAGAGCCTCCAGTCACGGCGTGGACGATCGGGTTCCCGACATCAGCGAAGAAGGGGAGGACGGTGAGTTATCAGGTGAACACGATATGGTGGCAGCAGAACCGCGGCGAGATCGACGAGGAAGTGGGAGAGGCACTTGACCGGGAAGAGTGACGATCCATGGTTGGGAATTTCGGCTTCGCCGCCTGGCCCGCGCTTGAATGGGCGTCTGGTTGCGGGCAGCAGGCCTTGGGAAATCTTCCGCGCGCTCGACCACCTCGGACGACGCATCTTGTTTCTTGTCCATGCACGTGTCGCCGCCTCAGGGACGACCCTCCCCAAGATTGCAGGCGTCGACGTCGAAGCGCGGGTGAGAAGTGAAGACGACAAGGGCATCCTGTCGGTCACGTTGGAAAACGCGGACGACGCTGACATCTTCACGCGCTTCACGGATGACATCATCGAAACGGTTGCAGCTGCGCGCGACGAGGTGACGGCCGTCCAGTCCTTTGTTGGACGAACTTGGAAATGGCACTCTTTCCTGAAAGGAGGCCGGAAGCCGACACTAAGTCGAGAGGTGCAGCTGGGCCTGATTGGCGAGCTGTGGACGCTTTTGAATATCATCGCGCCCTCGAGAGGACTCAACACGGCGGTCATGGGTTGGCGGGGCTCCCAGCGTGCGCCGAAGGATTTCGAATTGTCCGACCTGTGCATCGAGTGCAAGGCGCGTGGCGCGGCTTCCCGGAACAAGGTCCGGATCACATCCGAACACCAGCTTGACGATGTGTCCGGCCATCAGTTGATCCTGCTCGTTCATACCTTTGCAACTGCGGATGAAAAGGATGCGGGAGCCCTTGATCTTTACGAGATTGTGGAACAGGTGCGCTCCGCCATTACATCGGACGCACCGCACGCTTTGAAGGCGTTCGAAGCGGCACTCGAAGATGCCGGACACGACGACACTCACCAATACGAGGTCATCGTGCTGCACAGGGCGTTCGATGCCTACCGAGTCCGAGACGGCTTTCCCAGGATAGTGCCCGGTGCCTTCCCTGATGGCCCGGTCGAGGTGGCATATGACCTCCCTCTCGCTGACCTTAGCGCATTTCACATGAGCGAACGCGACTTCAATGGTCTGCTTGCAGGCAAGGACTGACGATGAGCGACGAAAATCAGTATGCAGACACCCTTCGGGAAGACATTAGACTGCTATCCGAAGCGAACGGCACCTCGATGGAGGAAGCCTTTTATGCCCGGGTGACAGACACGATTACCGGTTCCGGGGAGATCGACGCCTTGGAGTATTTTCACCATCGGGGCACACAGCAATCCGGCATCAGGGTGGACGGCTGGGGCGGTGACCCGCGGAATTCCAAGCAGCTGACGCTTCTCGTCATTGACCATGCTGACGATCCGGACGCGCCAACTCTCACCGGCACCGAGTTGAACAGCCAGTTCAAACGTCCCCTTCGGTTTCTGAAGGCAGCGCTCGACGAGGATTGGCGAAACAGGCTCGAGGAGACGGCACCCGGTTTCGAATTGGCCGACATGATCGCCGCGCGATGGTCATCTGTGAAGAAGATACGCCTACTCCTGCTCACCGATCGCAAGCTCAGCAGCCGTGTCGATGGGCGCGAAATGACGGAGTTCATGGAGCGTCCGGTCAGCTACAGCGTATGGGACGTCACCCGTCTTGAGCGGATCGAGAGCTCTGCGATGGGGCGGGAGGACATCGTCGTCAACCTTGATCAGCATGGAGGGGCAATCCCTGTCCTTCCCGCCCATATGCCGGATTCACCTTACGAGGCATATCTTGCCGCTCTGCCGGGGCCAGTCCTTGCGTCAATCTACGACCGATGGGAGGCACGCCTCTTGGAACAGAACGTGCGCGTTTTCCTCCAGGCAAGAGGTAATGTGAACAAGGGAATCCGGAAGACCATCGAAGAAGACCCGTCGATGTTCTTCGCCTACAACAATGGGATCACCGCCACGGCCGAGGCGGTCGAAATCGAGGAGCGGGACGGCATCCCCATGATGACCCGTCTGACGAACTTCCAGATCGTGAACGGAGGACAGACCAGTGCTTCCATTCACGCTGCCCTGCGAAGCGGGAAGGACTTGTCGAAAATTTTTGTCCAAATGAAGCTTTCCATCGTCGATGCAGAGAAGGCCGAAAAAATCGTTCCGGATATTTCTCGGTATGCGAACAGCCAGAACAGGATCGCAGCCGCTGATTTCTTCTCGAACCATCCCTTTCACGTCCGGATGGAGGAAATTTCGCGAAGGCTCTATGCGCCGGCGAAGGAGGGGAATTTCACACAGAGCCGCTGGTTCTACGAGCGCGCTCGCGGCCAGTTCGCGGATCGCCGCTCCAGCCTGACGCCGGCACAGCGGCGAAAATTCGACCTTGAGCATCCACGAGCGCAACTCTTCACCAAGACCGACCTCGCCAAGGCGGAGATGACTTGGCGCGGGCGGCCTGAATTAGTAAGTCTCGGAGCACAGAAAAACTTCGCCCATTTCGCCCATACCATCGGCAAAGAGTGGGATAAGCGAGATGAGACATTTTCCGAGGAATGGTTTCGCAACGCGATCTCGAAGATGATAGTCTTCAGGAAGACGGAACGCATTGTCTCCGACGCGACCGGTGCTTGGTATACGGGCGGCTTGCGTGCGAACACGGTCTGTTATGCGATCGCCAAGCTGGTCTACGACGTCGCCGAGCAAGGGCAATCTCTTGACCTTTATTTGATCTGGAACAGGCAGAGTTTGCCTGAACCTTTGATAGATGTCCTCGACCAATACGGAGAAGTCATGCACGCTCACCTTCTTTCTCCGCCAACCGGGGGAAGCAACCCTACGGAATGGGCAAAGAAAAAGGCATGTGTTGACGCGGCCATGAAGACGGAGCTCGAGTTCCGCAGTGATCTCTCGGGCGTGCTTATCGGCACTGCCGAACGGCACCAACGAACGGCGGAGGGTCGTCGCGATCAACGCGTGGTGAGCGGCATCCAAGCCCAGGCTGCCGTGGCCGAGATTGGATCGGCTGAGTGGCTCTGTCTCAGGAACTGGGTCCGAAGTTCGGGTATGCGGCTGACGCCCTCTGAAGACGGCATACTCGAGGCGGCCACTCGTCTCCGGCTGCGGCCGCTAACGGAAGCTCAATCCGCAAAGGCGATGGCCGTGATAGAGCGGGCGCGGAGCCAAGGATATCAATCGCCGGATGCTGGCTAAATTGCAGATCGACGGCGTAGCCGAAAATCGTGCTGCACAAACAATTGGGGAAGTCTGTCTCGCTACATCCTCAAAGTTTTTTCAGCTTCTCAATCTCCCGAAGCGCGACACGTTCAAAGCGCTTAATTTGCTTTGAGATTTTTTGGTCGCCGCCGAATGCGGCGGCACTGCGCCGCCCGTAGGAGGAGAAATTTCGAACGGGCCTGACACCTTCATCGTCTCGCACCTTCAAATGGGTGAAACGGCGATAAAGTCGTTTTGTATGTGCCTTAGTCGACTTTCCGGAAGCTATGTTACGCTCAGCGATCTTGCGAGTCCTGTGCATCGCCCGTCGCATCTTCCGCCACTGGCGGGCGAGTGAGCTTTCTCGAATGGCTGGTCCCGCTTCGTGTAGCGCGAAGCCAAGGTATTGCGCCGATTTCCCCGACACGGTGCCTTTGCCCGTGAAATCAGCCCTTTCGGTCTTGTGCGCCGAGATCTCCAGCTTCTCTGCCTTGATAAGATTCATTATCTTAGCTTCGGCCGCTGTGGCGTGAGCGGGGTCGCAGATCACCAAGATGTCGTCCGAATACCGTCGATACAGCGCGCCGACGCTGTCGCAGTAGGCGCGTGCAGCCGCGTCAAAGTCAATCATATAAAGGTTTGACGCTGCTGCGCTGATGGGAGTGCCCTGGGGGATTCCCCGTCGATGCCCCCTTGCCAGTTCGGGGTTTGGATGGAACTTGATGCCATTGGATTTCAATTCTTCGACGCTGGCGATCCGGTCCTGGGTCTTCTCCTTGAGCCGGGCAGAGATCGTCACGTTCGCCTTGAGTTCTTCCATGTCGACGTAATGGAAGGCGGTGATCGCCCGAAACACGCGCATCCAATGTTCAGGGAGTGACGTTACACCCAACACAGTTTTCAAACGGCGCTTCAGGAGCGTGTGGTCAAGGTTGTCGAAGAAACTGCTGACGTCGAACGCCAGAATCGTGACGGGCGCTTTGCTCTTGGCAAACGCCAGCACTTCCGCCGAGAAGTCGTAATTTCCGCGTCCGAGGGCGCGATAGGCCAAAACGTTATCAGACAGTCCTTTGGCCTCATAATGGGCGTCCAGCGACTTATTCATCTCGCTGGCGTAGAACGAAAGTATGCAGGCATCCCGATGCGATGCATACTTGATCGGACGGTCCTTCGAGGTGATCGTCCGCGTCCCGGTCTTTGGGCACTTCTTGTAGCGCTTCTCAGACTTTGTGTAGTGCAAGAGAGGGAGGAAAGAGTGATTGAGCACGAAGTTCGGATTCATCACCTTTCTGGCAAACCTCTCGCCGACAGGAAGATCAAAATGGCGGTAGCCCCTGGACTTGAACCAATCGAGCGACATGAATCCCCCTTGTCGCAGAGTTCGGAGGACTGGCCCTGACCCTGGGCTCCGATTTTTAGGCCGGGCGTCCCCCGAACGCACGCCACCTTCTGTCAGCGCATACGTTCAGCGTGTCTTTTTCCGAACGTCTCGCAGACACGGGTCTCGAAACGCGAGGTGGTATAATGTAACCGTGGAGGTCCGAGCGATGCTCAGTGTCTCATCCAGTCTGGCTCTGGTCGCGGCGATGCTGTTCGGCATCTTGCTGCCAGGTCACCATAAAGAAGTTGACGAGTTCAACGGCCAAACCCATGAGCCAATTCCCATGGGCATACATGACTTAGTGAGCGTATTCCTGCTATTCAATGGCACGCACGCCCATTTATTTCTGAGAATGTGGGCAACTTGGGTTAGAGATTTTGACAGGTCGCTGAAAGTCCTGATTGATGGTTGGGGACTGCCTCTGCGAGGTGGACCTCGTTCCACAGGTGGATTCGGCCCAGATTTAGGTTGTGCGTAGCGTCGTAGTTGCCAAAACGAGGCGCTGGTGATCCTGAACCCATGAATATCGATGTCCTCCGGCGGTGCGGCTTGGTCCGCTCAATGAAATGCACTTTTTTGGTAGGAACGCGGGTCCGGTCGGTAATTTAGAGCGACCGGATCTGGTTGCGGATTTCGAAAAGTTCGTCAAAGATGCGGTTCGAACTTTCTCTCGTTGGGCGCACCACTTCCTTACCTGAACATGTTGATTTCGCCAGATATAGACGGGTTGGGCGATGCTTGTGCGTTCTTTCTCTGGCGACTGTCTCGGTCAAACGTGAAAAACCCGTCTTTCAATAAATGTGCTGCATACGCTGTTACCGGTACTTGGGTGTGGGGTGCCGGTGGTCCGGGTGTAAGAAATCTGCCCCGGCATCATCCGTGCCAGGTCCGGGTCGGTTGAGCCGCTGATGGTAAGCCCGACGGGACGGGGCCATGCCACTCAGGGCGAGGTCGGCGATGATCACGGGCACCGGGCGAACGCATACAACGCGTCACGCCCGGCCAGAGGCAGCCCCGAGGCCGGGGTCTCGGCTTTGGGCGGTCTTAGGGGCGTGCGCCCAGTTCCCCGTCCAGCGTGAACAGGCGATCCGTTTCGGATGCCGGTTTGATCGTCAACGTACCGATACCGGTCATGTTTTCAAACTGGCCGGTGCCGCTGACCAGCTCCCAATAGCCATAATCGGTCAGACGGGGCTTTTCCTCTTCCTTGATGAACACGGCGCGTACGGTGAACTTGATATTGGCGATATCGCCGTTTTCGGCGGTGAATTGCAGATATCCATGTGGGTCGCCGTCTTTGGGTGGGTTGATGTCATGCCAGCCGAACTCTGACACCGACGCACCGGCCAGCGCACTTGTTCCTTCGGATTTGCCTTCGCGGCGCACCATGAGAACAAAGTGTTTGCTTCCATCGCCAAAGTCCATGCGAATGGTTTCTTGCGGTACCATGACCGCTTTGACGGAAACAGGTTCGGCCACCGCCGCCGTGAGCGTCGCAAGTCCGAAAAGACTGCTTACAACCAGTGTTTTAAACATTTGATCTCCCTGGGAAATGACCAGCGTAGGAAGCTACGCTGATGAAATCATTCCCATCATACAGAATGATCTGTGTGACCGACCGGCCAAGTCAACTCACCGTCGCTTGAGAGAGATAACCATTGTGTGTGTTTCATTTCAGTCAGTTACGGGGGCGTCCGCCGATGGCGGTTTTGCATGCACGGGTGCAGGCGGGAGCCACATATACTTTACGTATAAAATATTTTTACTTGAAGCAAATCGAGACTCAGCTTAGCGTTCCGGTATCAGGGGAGGGAAGTGATGCGCGCGATATGCTTGGGCGGAGGGCCAGCGGGGCTATATTTTGCGATCTCCCTGAAGCTGCGCCAGCCCGAAGCGCAAGTCACCGTTATTGAGCGTAACAAGCCCGACGACACCTTCGGGTGGGGTGTGGTCCTGTCTGACGAGACATTGGACAATCTGGCGCAGAACGATCCCGAGAGCGCCAGTGAGATCCGCAGCCAATTTGCCTATTGGGACGACATCGCGCTGCACCACCACGGGCAGGTCATTCGGTCTTCGGGGCATGGATTTTGCGGAATAGGTCGCAAGACACTGCTGTTGATCTTGCAGGACCGGGCGCGCGGTTTGGGCGTCGACTTGCAATTCGAAACCGAAGCAAGGCCGGCCTCGGACTACATGGCCGATTATGATCTTGTCGTTGCCTGTGACGGGTTGAACTCCAAGACCCGGATCGAATTCGAACAGACCTTCAAGCCGGACATAGATGTGCGAAAATGCCCGTTTGTTTGGATGGGGACGCACCAGAAATTCGATGACGCGTTCACCTTTATCTTCGAAAAGACCGAACACGGTTGGATCTGGGTGCACGCCTATCAGTTTGACGACGACACCGCCACGTTCATCGTGGAATGTTCGCAAAAGACCTTTGATGCCTTCGGGTTCGGCTCGATGAGCCAGCAAGACTCCCTTGCGATCTGCGAAGAGATATTCAGCGATCATTTGGACGGCCACAAGCTGATGACCAATGCCAGCCATATCCGTGGTTCGGCCTGGATCAGGTTCCCCCGCGTTCTGTGCGAAAACTGGAGCCACCGTAATGTCGTTTTGCTGGGTGACGCATCGGCCACGGCACATTTTTCGATAGGGTCGGGGACCAAGCTGGCACTGGAATCCGCAATCAGCTTGGCCAACCATGTGACCCAGGATGCCGATCTGGAAACCGCCTTCGCGAAATACGAAGATGCCCGCCGGCTCGAGGTGTTGCGCCTGCAATCGGCGGCGCGAAATTCGGTGGAATGGTTCGAGAATGTCGAACGCTATCTGGATCTTGATCCGGTTCAGTTGAATTATTCGATGCTGACCCGGTCCCAGCGGATAAGCCATGAAAACCTGCGTGCACGTGACCCTGACTGGCTGGCCGGTGCCGAGGCATGGTTCATGGGGCAGGCCGGCGTAACTGACGTGCACGACGCCCGTGCACCGATGTTCGCGCCGTTCAGGCTGCGCGAGATGACCCTGAAAAATCGCGTCGTGGTATCCCCGATGGCGCAATACAAAGCCGTTGATGGTACACCTACGGATTGGCATTTTGTTCACTATGCCGAACGTGCCAAGGGCGGTGCGGGGCTGGTTTATACCGAAATGACATGTGTTTCTGCTGACGGCAGGATTACGCCCGGCTGTCCCGGTCTTTATGCGCCAGAACATCAGACCGCGTGGCGACGGCTGACGGATTTTGTACATGCCGAAACCGACGCAAAAATCTGCTGCCAGATTGGCCACGCCGGGCGCAAAGGGTCGACCCAGGTCGGCTGGGAGATTATGGACGCGCCGCTGCCGGATGGTAACTGGCCATTGATATCGGCCTCGGCGGTGCCTTGGTCCGTGAACAACGACATGCCCAGGACTATGACCCGCACCCAGATGGACGAGGTCAAGGATCAGTTCGTGGCCGCCGCAGAAATGGCGCACCGCGCAGGGTTTGACATGATCGAATTGCATGCCGCGCACGGGTATCTGATATCGTCGTTCATATCGCCGGTATCGAACCTGCGCGACGACGCATATGGAGGCAGCCTGGCCAATCGGATGCGCTATCCTCTCGAAGTGTTTTCAGCCATGCGGGCGGCCTGGCCCGAGGCCAAGCCCATGTCGGTGCGCATATCCGCGCATGACTGGGTCGGAGACCTGGGCATTACCCCCGATGATGCCGTGCAGATTGCACGGATGTTCGACGCGGCCGGTGCCGATATTATCGACGTGTCGGCGGGCCAGACCTCGGCCGAGGCGCAACCGGTCTATGGGCGGATGTTCCAGACACCGTTTTCCGATCGTATCCGCAACGAAAGCGGTATCAGAACCATGGCAGTGGGCAATATCTATGAGGCCGATCACGTCAATTCCATCTTGATGGCCGGACGCGCCGACTTGGTCTGTGTGGCGCGTGCACACCTTGCGGACCCGTACTGGACCCTGCATCAGGCTGCGGCCATTGGCGACCGTCAAGCCGCGTGGCCAAAACCTTACGAGGCAGGGCGCGACCAATTGTGGCGGCTCGCCGACCGTGCTGCCGAACAACCGGGGACAGTGTGATGACGCATGTGGTAATCACCGGGGGCGGCTCAGGCGTTGGCGCTCGGATCGCCGGCAAAGTGGCCGCGACCGGCGCGCAGGTTACCATCATGGGGCGGCGCGAAGCGCCGCTGGCGGCGCAGGGGCTGCCGTATCTCGTGTGCGACGTAACCGACGCCAAAGCGGTCGGGGCGGCCTTTGACGCGGCCGTGGAACAGCGCGGCCCGGTCACCGGGGTCGTTGCCAATGCGGGTGCAGCGCATTCGGCCCCCTTCGAGAGGACGACAGCGCAGGATCTTTCGGACTTGATGGCGGTCAATGTGACAGGTGTCTTCAATGTCTGGCAAGCGGCGGTCGCGGGCATGAAAACTGCGGGCCACGGGCGTCTTGTCGTTGTGGCGTCGACCGCCGGGCTCAAGGGCTACCCCTACGTGGCTGGGTATGTTGCGGCAAAGCATGGCGTTGTCGGACTGACACGCGCATTGGCGCTGGAACTGGCCAGCACCGGTATCACCGTAAATGCGATCTGCCCCGGTTTCATCGACACCCCACTGTTGGAGCGATCGGTTGAAACGATCACTGCCCATACCGGAAAAACCTCTAGAGAGGCCCGCGAGATCCTGAAGCGCGCCAGTCCCCAGAACCGCTTTGTCACCACCGACGAGGTTGCAGCCGCCGCTCTATATCTGTTGTCGGATGCGGCAGGAGCGGTCAACGGCCATACCCTGAGCCTGTCCGGAGGCGAGATATGACCGGAAGCGAAGGTGCCAAGGATCGGTTGCGGCTGTGGCTGCGACTGTTACGCCTGACGCGCCATGTCGATGCGCATTTGCGCGATCGTTTGCGGGTTGAATTCAAGACCACCCTGCCGCGTTTCGACGTGATGGCGGCCCTGTCGCGCCATCCCGAAGGGTTGAAGATGAGCCAGCTTTCCGGGGTGTTGCGCGTGTCGAACGGCAATGTCACCGGGATAGCCGACCGGCTGGCCGAAGAAGGGTTGGTGGAACGGGTTCCGGTGCCGCGAGACCGCCGTGCCATGACCCTGCGCCTGACTGCCGACGGAGAAAGCGAATTCGCAGCGCAGGCAAAAGCCCACGAGGGCTGGATCAACGCCATGCTTGGCGGGATCAGCGCCGCCGACGCGCGCGCGATGGCGGCACAGTTGATTATAGTGGCGCAGGCCGCTGAAAATAAGGAAGCTTTGGATGACCCAACAAATGCGTGACGACGTGAAGCATTTTCTGTGCGAGATCGACAATGGCATCGCCACGGTCCGTCTGGACCGCCCCGACCGCAAGAATCCGTTGACCTTTGAAAGCTATGCCGAACTGCGCGACTGGTTTCGTGACCTGGTCTATGCCGACGACGTGGACGTCGTGATTTTTGGGTCCAACGGTGGCAATTTCAGTTCAGGGGGGGATGTGCATGATATCATCGGTCCACTGACCCGCATGAGCATGAAGGACATGCTGCGCTTTACCCGGATGACCGGCGATCTTGTCAAGGCGATGATAAACTGCGGCAAGCCGGTGATTGCGGCGGTGGATGGTATCTGTGTCGGAGCAGGGGCGATCATCGCCATGGCCTCGGACCTGCGGATCGCCACACCCCAAGCCAAGACGGCGTTTCTGTTTACCCGTGTCGGACTGGCGGGATGCGACATGGGGGCCTGCGCGATCTTGCCCAGGATTATCGGACAGACCCGCGCGGCGGAATTGCTGTACACGGGCCGGTCGATGACCGCGGAGGAAGGGGAACGCTGGGGTTTTTTCAACCGGCTGGTCCCCGAGGGCACGCTTGAGGCGGAGGCGCTGGCGCTGGCCCAACAGATCCAGGCCGGGCCGAACTTTGCCCATATGATGACCAAGACGATGTTGGCGCAGGAATGGTCGATGTCGATCGAACAGGCGATCGAAGCCGAGGCCCAAGCGCAGGCGATTTGTATGCAGACCGGCGACTTTGAGAGGGCATACGCGGCATTCGTCGCAAAGCGGCGTCCGGTTTTCGAGGGGAATTGAACCTCGAGCGGCGGGGGGGGATTGAGTGCGGGAGCCTCCGGCGGGAGTTTATCCGGCAAAATGAAAAAGAGGCGCGTTGAAATGTCTGACCGAAGTTTTCTGGACTGGCCATTTTTTGAAGATCGGCACCGTGTGTTGGCCGACGAACTGGATGGCTGGGCGGCCGCGACCTTGGGCAGTCTGGATCACAGTGACGTAGATGCGGCCTGCCGGTGGTTGGTCCGCAGAATGGGAGAGGCCGGCTGGTTGCGGCACTCCGGAGCAGAGGCCGGGGCGACGCTGGACGTGCGCAGCCTGTGTTTGATCCGAGAAACGCTGGCGCGGCATAATGGGTTGGCGGATTTCAGCTTTGCGATGCAAGGGCTCGGGACCGGGGCGTTAAGTCTGTTCGGCACGGTTGAGCAACAGCAGGCCTGGTTGCCGGACACCCGTGCCGGAAAGGCGATTTCAGCCTTCGCTTTGACCGAGCCACAATCGGGGTCCGATGTGGCCAATTCTACCATGACCGCGACTCGTGATGGCGACGACTTCGTGTTGAACGGCGAGAAGACGTGGATATCCAATGGCGGCATTGCCGATGTGTATACGCTGTTTGCCCGTACCGGAGAGGCACCGGGGGCGCGGGGCTTGTCGGCATTCATCGTGCCCGCAGGAGCGCCGGGTTTCGATATCACCGAACGGTTGCAAGTCATGGCACCGCATCCATTGGCGACGTTACGGTTTACCGATTGCCGGGTGCCTGCGACCGCTTTGATCGGGAAGCCCGGTCAGGGGTTCGCGATAGCGATGTCGGTCCTGGATGTTTTCCGATCCACCGTCGCGGCGGCGGCACTGGGATTTGCACGCCGCGCCCTCGACGAAGCGGTGGTGCGGGTCAGGGAGCGACACGTGCAGGGAAGGCCGCTGGCGGATTTGCAGATGGTGCAAGGTCACATCGCCGATATGGCGGTCGAAGTGGATGCGTCGGCGCTGCTGGTCTACCGGGCGGCATGGTTGAGGGATCAGGGGGCCGCGCGGATCACCCGAGAGGCCGCGATGGCCAAACTGTTCGCCACGGACCATGCCCAACGCGTGATAGACAGGGCGGTTCAGCTTTTCGGCGGAGATGGCGTGCGCCAGGGTATGGTGGTCGAAAGCCTGTACCGCGAGATACGCGCCTTGCGGATCTACGAGGGGGCGTCCGACGTGCAGCGCGTTGTCATTGCGCGGCAGACCTTGGGCGCGGTGTAGGAGAGAGAGACATGCAACCTTCCGGACATACCGATAGCTTTGCCCGTGATAACCTGCCGGCCCCTGGGACTTGGCCGGAGCTGTTGTTGGACGGTTTCAGCTATCCTGACCGGTTGAACGTCGGGGTGGAACTGACCGATGCGATGGTTGACCGGGGGTATGGTGACCGCGTTGCCTTGATCGGTAACGGTCGTCGACGCACCTATAAGGAACTGGCCGATTGGACCAACAGGTTGGCCCGCGCGATGGTAGAAAATCTGGGGCTGAAGCCGGGCAATCGGGTTTTGATCCGGTCTGCGAACAACCCGGCGATGGTGGCTTGTTGGTTGGCGGCCACAAAAGCGGGCGCGGTCGTTGTGAATTCAATGCCGATGCTGCGCGCCGGAGAGCTTGCCGCGTTGGTCAACAAGGCTGAAATCAGCCATGCGTTGTGCGACACCCGACTGATGGATGAAATGACCGCCTGTGCAAAGACCTCGCGATTCCTCAAGTCGGTGGTGGGGTTTGACGGGACCAGCAACCATGACGCAGAGCTGGACCGACTGGCGCTGGAGAAACCGGTGAGCTACGAGGCGGTCGATACGGCCCAGGACGATGTGGCCCTGTTGGGGTTTACCTCCGGTACCACGGGCACACCGAAAGCGACCATGCATTTTCATCGCGATTTGCTGATCATTGCCGATGGCTATGCGCGTGAAATCCTGCGGGTCGTCCCCGACGACGTTTTTGTCGGCTCGCCCCCATTGGCGTTTACCTTTGGGTTGGGGGGGCTGGCGATTTTCCCTCTGCGATTTGGGGCGGCTGCGACGCTGCTGGAAAACGCATCCCCGCCAAATATGATCGAGATCATCGAGAAATACAAAGCCACGGTCTGTTTCACCGCGCCGACGGCCTATCGCGCGATGTTGGCAGCGATGGACCAGGGCGCGGATCTGTCGAGCTTGCGTGCAGCCGTCAGTGCCGGGGAAACCCTGCCGGCACCGGTGTTTGACGACTGGAAGCAGAAAACCGGCAAGCCGATGCTGGATGGTATTGGCGCAACCGAGATGCTGCATATCTTTATTTCGAACCGCTTTGACGATCACCGCGCCGCCTGTACGGGGAAACCGGTGACAGGGTATGAGGCCAAGATCGTCGATCAGCACGGGGCAGAGGTGCCGCGGGGCACCGTCGGGCGGCTTGCGGTACGCGGGCCAACGGGGTGCAGGTATCTCGCTGATGACCGGCAGGCGGTATACGTCAAGGATGGATGGAACATCACCGGCGACAGCTTTAGCATGGATGCGGAAGGGTATCTGCACTTCGCGGCGCGCAACGACGACATGATCGTATCGGCCGGGTACAATATCGCGGGCCCCGAGGTCGAGGCGGCCTTGCTGTCGCATCCGATGGTTGTTGAATGCGCCGTGGTTGGCAAGCCCGATCCGCAACGTGGGACAATTGTGCAGGCCTTTGTGGTTCTGACTGAAGGGACCCCGAAAGATGCGAGCACGATCAAGCTGTTGCAGGATCATGTCAAGGCGAGCATCGCGCCTTACAAATACCCTCGGGACGTACGGTTCATCGATGGCTTGCCCAAGACACCGACCGGCAAGATCCAGCGTTTCGCGCTGCGGGAAAAACCGTGACCGATTTTGACAAGGCATCAGAAGGTGCCAAGCTGAATTTTTCCAGGGACATGTCCTATGGCGATTACCTGCACCTTGACGCGATCTTGTCTGCACAAAAGCCGCTGAGCGATGCGCATGACGAGATGCTGTTCATCGTGCAGCACCAGACCTCGGAATTGTGGATGCGGCTGGCGATCCACGAATTGCAGGCCGCGCGGCGGGTGATGCAGGCTGGCGATCAGGCATCGGCGTTCAAGATGCTGGCCCGGGTGGCGCGAATATTTGAACAGTTGAACAGCGCGTGGGACGTGCTTCGCACCATGACGCCGAGCGAATATACTGCGTTTCGCCCCTCGCTTGGTAATTCGAGCGGCTTTCAATCGCACCAGTATCGTTTGGTCGAATATCTGCTTGGAAATCGAAACAAGGCGCTGATGCAGGTGCACGAACATCGACCCGATGCGCTGAAGGCGCTGCAAGACGAGCTGGGTCAGCCCAGCCTTTATCAGGTTGCGATTGGCCTGTTGTGCAAAGAGCTTGGCCACGCGAACCTGGCAGGTGACCCGTCCACGGACCCGTGGGTGACCAAGGCTGCCCTCCAGGATCTGTGGCAACAGGTCTACGAAAATCCGGGAAAACACTGGGCGCTCTACGAGTTGGCAGAAAAGCTCGTCGATCTCGAAGATTACTTTCGTCGATGGCGTTTCAATCATGTGACCACGGTTGAACGGATCATTGGTTTCAAACGCGGTACAGGGGGTACCAACGGGGTAAGCTATCTGCGCAAAATGCTTGAGGTCGAACTTTTCCCGGAATTGTGGAACGTGAGAGGAGCCCTTTAAGTGGCTGATATACTGAATAAAAGAGCGTTTGATATACCTGACGGCGTTATCTATCTGGACGGCAATTCGCTTGGCCCGTTGCCGCGGGCGGTGCCGCTGCGTGTGCAGCAGATGTTGACCGACGAGTGGGGCAAGCTGCTGATTGGCGGGTGGAACAAGGCCAGTTGGATGGATCAGCCGATGCGGGTGGGCAATATGGTTGCGCGGATCATCGGGGCCGCTGAGGGATCGGTCGTGATGGGCGACACCTTGTCGATCAAGGTGTTTCAGGCAGTGTCATCCGCGCTGAAATTGCGCAGCGATCGGCGGGTGATTTTAAGCGATACCGGTAATTTCCCGTCGGATCTGTATATGGTCGAGGGACTGGTGAAACTGCTCGACCAAGGGTACGAGCTGCGCACGGTGGCACCCGAAGAGGTCATGCAGGCCATCGGAGATGACGTGGCCGTGGTAATGTTGACCGAGGTTGATTACCGTACGGGACGTAAACACGACATGAGAACGGTCACCCAGCAGGCGCAAGCAGCGGGCGCGATTATGGTGTGGGATCTTGCGCATTCGGCCGGCGCGGTGCCAGTAGATATGACCGGGTCGAACGCCGAATTCGCGGTTGGCTGTACCTACAAGTACCTCAACGGCGGCCCCGGCGCGCCGGGATTCATTTATGTACGGCCCGATTTGGCGGATGCCGTCCAACCTGCGTTGGCTGGCTGGCTGGGGCATCGACAACCATTTGATTTTGAATTGAATTATGCACCGGGCAGCGGAATCGAACGCATGCGGGTCGGCACGCCTCCGGTTATCCAGTTAACGGCGCTAGAGACCGCGATGGAGCTGTGGCAGGACGTGGACATGGATCGCCTGCGCGCCGCTTCGATCACCTTGCAGGAACAGTTCATCACAGAGATAGAGCGCGACGTACCCCAGCTGACCCTGGCGAGCCCGCGCGACCCGACCATGCGGGGGTCACAAGTGTCTTGGCAGTTCGATCACGGCTATGCGGCGATGCAAGCTGTCATCGACCGAGGTGTGATCGGCGATTTCCGAGCACCCGATATCATGCGCTTTGGATTTACGCCGCTGTACATCGACGGGGGCGACGTGACCGCTGCGGTCAAGGTGATTTCCGACGTGATGAACAACGATTTGTGGAACGAGGACAAGTATAAGGTGAAATCCAGGGTAACCTAGGGACCTTTGCTTGACGCCCCCGTCACAAACGGCACTGTAAGATTTGTAAATCGGGCCCGCATCATGAGGTCCAAACACCAAGGGAGAGAGAAATGAAGATTAAATCACTTATCGCTGCGGTTTCCATCGCAGCACTGGGCAGCGGTGCTGCATGGGCAGACGCCCATTCAAGCAAGGTCAAGGTCGGCATGATCACGACCCTGTCCGGCGGCGGTGCCGGGCTTGGCATTGATGTGCGCGACGGTTTCATGTTGGCGGCCAAAGGCAACGAAAATTTGGAACTGGTGATCGAAGATGATCAGCGCAAGCCGGATATTGCCGTACAATTGGCCGACAAGCTGATCCAGTCCGAGAAAGTGGATGTGCTCACTGGCATCATCTGGTCAAACCTGGCGATGGCTGTGGTTCCGGCTGCGACGGCGCAAGGAAAATTCTACTTGTCGCCGAATGCCGGACCCTCGGCGCTGGCCGGCAAGGGGTGCAGCCCGCTGTACTTCAACGTGGCTTGGCAAAATGACGCGTTCAACGAAGCCGCCGGGGCGTGGGCCAACGAAAACGGTATCAAGAAGGTGTTCTTGATGGCCCCGAACTATCCGGCCGGGCAGGATATGATCGCCGGCTTCAAACGGACGTACAAAGGCGATGTGGTCGAAGAGGTTTATACCAAGCTCGGCCAGACCGACTATGCCGCTGAGATTGCACAAATGCGAGCATCTGATGCTGATACTATCTATTTTTTCCTGCCTGGCGGCATGGGAATATCATTTATGAAACAATATGCGGGTTCTGGCGTTGACAAGGCAGTCATGGGCCCAGCCTTCAGTTTCGACCAGGGTATTCTGGGCGCAATCGGGGATGCGGCCCTGGGCGTCAAGAACACGTCGCATTGGTCCAAGGACATCGACAACGAGGCCAACAAGAAATTCGTCGCCGATTTCCAGGCTGAATACGGTCGCTTGCCATCGCTATATGCAGCGCAGGGCTACGACACGGCGTTGCTGCTGCAAAGTGCCATGGGCAAGGCCGACGTAAAAGACGCGGCCGCGTTCCAAGCTGCCTTGGAAGAAGCTGATTTTGCGTCGGTTCGCGGAAAATTCGCGTTCGCGCCCAATCACCACCCGATCCAGGATATCTTCATGCGCGAAGTGGTCAAGGAAGGTGATGTGGTAACCAATAAAGTGATCGGTGTCGCATCTCCGGATCATCAGGATGTCTATGGCGCCGAGTGCAAGATGTAAGACAAGACGCTGTGCCCCTGAAAACGGGGCGCAGCGATCCTGTGAACTGTTACGCTGCATGAAAATGCCTGAGAAAGCCCCCATATGTCGTTGATATTGCTTATTGAACAGGTGCTGAACGGGATTCAGTTCGGGGTAATGCTTTTCCTGATGGCTGCCGGTTTGACGTTGATTTTCGGCGTCATGGGGTTGATTAACCTTGCCCATGGTTCGCTTTACATGGTCGGGGCGTTTGCCGCTGCCGCGGTCGCCGGGTGGACGGGGTCGTTTGCGCTTGCGTTGATCGCGGCACTTGCCGCTGCCGCTGCCGCCGGCGCGCTGGTAGAGCTGTTGGTGATCCGCCGTCTCTACGACCGCGACCACCTGGATCAGGTCCTGGCGACTTTTGCGCTGATCCTGATCTTTTCGGAAGGTACCCGCTATATCTTTGGGTCTTTCCCCTTGTTCCTTGATATTCCCGCAGCTTTGTCGGGGCCGGTCCTGCTGCCCGGGGGCATTTTGTATCCGCTGTACCGGTTGGTGATCATCGCCGTTGGCCTTTTGGTTGCCGCCGGCCTGTTTGTTTTGATCGCGAAAACCCGTATCGGCATCCAGATAAGAGCAGGCGAAGCAGATCGCGAAATGATTGCAGCGCTCGGCGTCGATATCTCCAAGCTTTACACACTGGTGTTTGCCTTGGGTGCGGCGCTGGCCGGTTTGGCCGGTGCTTTGGTCGGGGCAATCCAGTCGGTGCAGGTGGGAATGGGAGAACCCGTTTTGATCCTTGCCTTCGTCGTCATTGTCATTGGCGGGATCGGATCGATCAAGGGGGCTTTGATCGGTGCGCTGCTTGTCGGATTAACAGACACGTTGGGCGGTGCCCTGCTTCCGACACTTTTCGCGACCTTCATGGAGCCGTCTTCGGCCAACACCATTGGGTCAGCTGTGGCGTCGATGGCGATTTACATTCTGATGGCGGGTGTCTTGCTTTTCAAACCCTCTGGCCTGTTCGGAGCGACGTAAAATGGCACGCGAACCCCTTATCAACATTATACTATTTGCATTGTTCCCCGTCACAGCAGGTGTTGCGATGGTGCTGGACGAGCCGTTCATCATCACGCTGATGACCAAGGCGGCGATCCTGGCTTTGGCAGGGGTCGGATTGAATATCGCTCTGGGGCTTGGTGGGTTGGTCAGCTTTGGACATGCCGCGTTTTTCGGCATCGGTGGGTATGCGATGGGGGTTCTTGCCAGCCATGCCCAAAGTTATACGCCGATAATGGAAACCCCGATCCTGATCGAGGGGACCAAATCCATGTTGGTGATATGGGGGGTCGCGGTTGTGGCGGCTGCATTGGCCGCTTTGCTCATCGGGGTTCTCAGCCTGCGTACCACCGGCGTGTATTTCATTATGATCACGCTCGCCTTTGGTCAGATGCTTTATTACTTTGCGATATCGTGGCCCGCCTACGGAGGTGAAGACGGGTTGTCGATTTACATTCGCAACGACTTTCCCGGTCTCAACACACTCGACCCGATCCAGTTTTTCGCAATCGCCTTCACGGTGCTTGCAGCGGTGCTGTTCATTGCCGGGCGTCTGGCCAAAGCACCGTTCGGGCTGGCGTTGTCTGCCGCGCGTCAAAATCCCGAACGTGTCGAAACTGTCGGAGTCGCGCCGTTTCGGCTGCGTCTGGTGGCGTTTATCATTTCGGGGGCGGTCACCGGTTTGGCAGGGGCGCTGTTTGCCGATCTTAACCGCTTTGTCAGCCCCACGATGTTCAGCTGGCAAACCAGCGGAGAGATCATGATATTCGTCATTCTGGGCGGCGTGGGCCGATTGTTCGGGCCGGTCGCGGGGGCGGCTCTTTTCATCTTGCTGGAACATGTTTTGGGGGGTCTCAGCGATTTCTGGCACGTGTACCTCGGGCTGCTGCTGCTGTTGGTGGTGCTGTTCGCCCGTGGCGGATTGATCGGCACGCTTGCTGGCAAGGAGACAGCCCATGACTGAACCGGTGCTTGAAGTATCCCATCTGAAGAAGCGCTTTGGTGCACTGAAAGCCACGGATGACGTATCGCTTACGTTGATGCCCAACGAGATCCACGCCTTGATCGGCCCCAACGGCGCGGGCAAATCGACGCTGATCAAGCAGATTGCAGGCGGGCTGCGATCAGATAGTGGCACGGTCGAATTTGCGGGGCGGGATGTGACCGCCCTGGGCACTGTCGCCCGGGCGCGGGCGGGGCTGGGGCGCACGTTTCAGATCTCGTCCCTGGCGATGGAATATACCGTTTTGCAAAATACCGTCTTGGGTGCCTTGGGGCGCGACGGACACGTGATGAGGTTTTTCCAGCCGGTCATGAAGAACCGCAAGCTGGTTGATCAGGGCATGGCTGCCCTGACGCGGGTCGGGATGGCGGATCTTGCCACCAAGCGCACCGCCGATCTGTCACACGGGCAGCGCCGTCTGCTTGAGGTCGCGGTGGCCCTGACGCTCGAGCCGAAGGTATTCTTGATGGACGAACCCATGGCCGGGCTGGGCGCGTCGGGGTCAAAACGATTGACTGGTTTTCTGCATACGCTGCGCGCAGAGGCCCCGATACTGCTGGTTGAACATGACATGGATGCGGTCTTTGCCTTGGCTGACCGCATCAGCGTGTTGGTTTACGGGCAAATCATCGCCACCGGCTCGGCCGACGAAATCCGCCGTGATCCATTGGTCCGCGAGGCCTATCTAGGGGCAGAGGACGCCGCATGAGTTTTCTGGATCTTCAAGGCATTACAGCATCATACGGGCCTTCGCAGGCGTTGTTCGGCGTTGATATCCAACTGGAGCGCGGCGAAGTCTGTGCCTTGATGGGCCGCAACGGTATGGGCAAATCGTCAACGATCAAGGTGATCTGCCGGATGCTGAAGCACAATGGCGGAACACTGCATTTCGACGGGCGCGATCTGGCCGCCTTGTCCAGTCATCGCGCGGCGCGTGCGGGCCTGGGGCTGGTACCGGAAGGGCGGCGCTGTTTTGCGCCCTTGACGGTACATGAAAATCTGATCGCCGCCGCCAGACCGGGGCGGTGGGACTTCGCAGCGGTTTGCGACCTGTTTCCACGGTTGGGTGAACGGCGCGACCAGCTTGCCGGATCTCTGTCCGGTGGCGAACAGCAGATGTTGGCGATCGGACGCGCCTTGATGACCAATCCGACTTTGCTGATGCTGGATGAAGCGACCGAAGGCTTGGCCCCGGTGGTGCGGCAAGAGATATGGGCCGCCGTCGCGCGATTGAAACGCGACAGTGGCCTGGCCTTGCTGGTGGTTGACAAGTCGCTCGCTGAATTGCGCCACGTTGCCGATCGCGCCGTCATTCTTGAACGCGGTCGGACAGTTTGGTCAGGCAAGATGGCGGCGGTGGATAACGCTATCGCAGATCAATACCTTGGTGTTTAACCGCCCGTACGAAAAGGAAAACCAATGTCTCATCAAGTGATCCAGCCCGAAGGGTGGGCCCCTGCAAAAGGCTATGCCAACGGCATGCTCAGCGCGGACGGGCACCTGTTCGTCGGTGGCCAAATCGGCTGGACTGCGCAGCAGAAGTTCGAAGCACATGATTTCATCGGGCAAATGAAGCAGGCATTGATGAATATTCGCGATGTGGTCGAAACCGCAGGCGGCACCCCCGACGACATCATGCGTCTGACTTGGTACGTAACGGACAAGGCTGAGTACCTTGCCGCACAGGCTGAGGTCGGGCGTGCTTACCGCGAGGTGATGGGACGGCATTTTCCCGCCATGGCCATGGTAGTTGTCGCGGGATTGATCGAGGATGAAGCCAAGGTCGAGATCGAGGCAACCGCAGTCATTGCAAAGCGCTAGCGGCGAAGGGCAGGGGCAACCCCCGCCGATATGGCAAACAGTATCGCGGCAGTGCTGACAATGCTCGGGCCGGTCGGGGTGTCGAAGGTAAAGGACGCCGCCAGCCCACCCAAGGCCGAAACGGTACCGATGATTGCCGCCATGATGGCCATGGTTTCCGGTGACCGTGAAAAGGGCCGGGCGGCTGCGGCGGGGATGATCAGCATGGCTGCGATCAGCAATGCGCCAACGACCTTCAAGGCCACGGCGACGGTCAGGGCGAGTGCGAGGGTCAAGAACAGTTGTTCGCGGCGCGGGTTTACGCCGCTGGCGGTGGCCAGATCGGGGTTGAGTGTGGCCGCGAGCAATGCCTGCCAACGCCAGATCAACAAGGCGACCGAAGCCGCGGCACCGCCCCAGATGATCAACAGGTCCGTTTTCGTCACCGCCAGAATTTCGCCAAACAGGTAAGCGCTTAGGTCAACACGTTGGTTCGGCAGCAGTGACACCGCAACCAGACCGATCGCCAAGGCTCCGTGCGCCATCACTCCCAGCAAGGCATCGGTACTGACGCTGCGCCCGTTCAATCCGCTGACGATCAACGCCATCGCAAGAGACACAAGCAAGACGCCGCCGAACACCGGCAGCTCAAGAGACAGTGCCAGCGCCACCCCGAGCAATGCCGCATGTGCGGTCGCATCGCCGAAATACGCCATACGTCGCCAGACGACAAAACACCCCAAGGGTGCCGCGGCCAGCGCTACCCCTATACCTGCCAGACCCGCGCGGATTAAGAAGTCATCCAGCATCGTGAGCCTCGTGTTTATGGTGATGATCATGATCATGGTCGTGTGAATGGGTATGCTCGTGACGGTAAAGGGCAAGCGCCCCTTGGGTGCCTGTGCCGAACAATGCGCGGTACTCTGGCGCGTCCGCGACGATTTCGGGCGTACCTTCGCAGCACACATGACCGTTCAGGCACAACACACGATCCGATGCGGCCATGACAACATGCAGATCGTGGCTGACCATCAGCACCGCGCATCCCATTTCGCTGCGCACGTCTTCAATTTGGCGGTAGAACGCAGCCGAACCGGGTTGATCCAGTCCTTGCGTCGCCTCGTCGAGGATCAGAATATCGGGTTTATCCAGCAGTGCACGCGCTAGCAATACGCGCTGGAACTGGCCTCCGGATAGATCGGCCATCTGTTTTCTGGCAAGGTCGGTCACCCCTGCCTGGGTCAGCGCCGTGGCAACGACGGCACCGGTTTTACGCCTTGGCAAATTCAGAAAACCCCGCACGGTCAGGGGAAGAGTAGCGTCAATTTGCAGTTTTTGCGGCACATATCCGATGCGCAATTCGGGTGCGCGGGTCACGCTGCCGCTGGTGGGTTTAAGCGCGCCGATCAGGACTCGAAGCAAGCTTGACTTGCCTGATCCGTTCGGACCGACGATTGTGACGATCTCACCTGCTTCGATGGCAATGTTGACGTCTTCCAACACCATCTGGCCATTAAGACGCAGGGTAAGATTATGGGTGGAAATCAGGCTCAAGAGGCCGCGTCCTGAGCTTGGCAAGCGGGACACAGCCCCTGCGCCTCGACGACGGTGTGTTCGATATGGAAACCGGCGGCCCGTGCGGCATCCCCCAAGCGGCCCTGGGTCATCGCCGTATCGCTTTCGGCCACTGATTGACAGCTGCGGCAGATCAGGAATGCGGGCGTATGGTCAGCCCCCAGATGAGTGCATGCAATATAGGCGTTGAGCGCTTCAATCCGGTGGGCAAATCCTGCCTTGACCAAAAAATCCAGCGCCCGGTACGCGATAGGGGGCTGAGCCCCCAGACCTTCGGCTGAAAGCTGCGCCAGTATATCGTAGGCTCCAAGTGCCCGATGTTCCGCCAGAAGCAGCTCGAGAACGCGACGACGTACCGGCGTGAGGCGCAGGTCGAAAGCAGCGCAGCGGGCCTCTGCGGCAGATATCGCGCTGTTTACACAATCGCTGTGATCGTGGGCTTTGAATCCAAGGTCAGACATTACTGCGCCTCTCCGGTCAGTTTATGGCGTTCCGGTGTTGATATGTTATAACATACACTATATCAATGTTATATTCATTTGCAAGAAGGGTGTTGGCGATGCGCGCTTGGTTATTTTCGATCTTTCTTATCTCGGGCACCGCGGCGCAGGCCGACGTGCCCCGCGTCGCCACAGATATCGCACCTGTGCATTCATTGGTCGCGATGGTGATGGAAGGGGTGGGCACACCGGATCTGATTATCCCATCGGGTGCTACGCCGCACAGCTATGCCATGCGCCCCTCAGAGGCCCGCGCGCTTGCGCAGGCTGATATGGTGATATGGATCGGCCCCGCGCTGACGCCGTGGCTGGCTGATCCGATCAAAAGCCTGGCGCCGAACGCTCAATCAATCGAACTGATGGCGGTGGCTGGAACCCAATTGCTGGCAAACCGCACCGGGGTGGCCTTTGAGGCTGACAAGCATGACGCGGTCGCCACGGGGGGTGCCGCGGACCAAACGGTGCCATCGGCGCAGGCAGAGGCAGAAACCGCGCCCGCACATGCTGACGGTGATGTTCACGCCGCAGGCGGTTTTGACCCGCATGTCTGGCTGGACCCCGAAAACGCGAAACTATGGCTAGGCACCATTGCGAATGCCTTGTCAGCGCGCGATCAGGAAAACGCCGCAACTTATGCTGCGAATGCCGCCCAAGGGGCCACTCAATTGGATGAACTGCAAACACGGCTAGAGGCGCAACTTGCCCCCCTTCAGGGGCGTCCGTTCATCGTTTTTCACGACGCCTATCACTATTTCGAGGCGCGCTTTGGGGTCGAGGCGCGCGCCGCCATCTCTTTGAGCGACGGAGTCGCGCCGAGCGCGGCACGGATGGCCGAGGTCAAGAATGTCGTTGGACAAAGCGGGGCAACCTGTGTGTTCACGGAACCGCAGTTCAATCCCGGGATCATCACTGCGCTGCAAACTCAAGCCACCTTGACCACAGCATCCATCGACCCGCTTGGGGCAAGATTACCCCAAGGTCCCGAATTGTATCCCGCCTTGATCGAGAGCGTCGGAACCGCATTCACGGCCTGTCTGACGCAGTAACCTTGGCTTAGCCCATGTCGCTACGCCTCTGGCACTGACGTTCTTGCCTGCGGACAGCACAGAGGGAAAGGTGAACAAATAAATTGCGCCCAAGGGGGGTTCTTGGGCGCAGCACCTGTTGAAAAATCCGAATGTAAATATCGCGGTCAAATTTGCGGGGTAGAAATGGTCAGACGGCGATCTTGCCACCGCCCTGTTTGGTAATCACCACCACCGACGGGCGGGGTGGCATCTTGGGATCAAAGTCAGGCCAACGCGTGGCGGGATCTTCGAACGTGCTTTCGCGTTCAAAACCCGCAAGGTTCTTGGTGCCATCGGTACCGGGGTGCTGCACCGCCACAAACAATGTCTCACCGTCGTCGGTAAAGTACGGGCCGCACATCTCGCTTCCGACGGGACAACGAAAGAAGAGCTTGGATGTGCCGCGGCCATCGCCTTCGGTTTCGACAGCGTACAGCCCGTCCGATTTGCCCGTCTTGTCCCAATTGCCACCCTGGTCAGTGGCCACCCACAGGCGGCCATCGGCATCGATCGCGCAGTTATCGGGGCTGCCGAACCAGCCGTTTTCCGTCGTGTCCGGGTTCCATTGGGCACCCACTTCGGTCACGTCGGGGTCGCCACATTTTACCAGGATAGACCAGGTTCCTGACGTTGCCGAATGGTTTGCGCCGTCTTCCTTGATTTCTATGATGTGGCCAAAGCTGCTTTCGGCGCGGGGGTTGGCGGCGTTTACCTGATCTGGCTTGCGCTTGGTGTTGTTGGTCAGCATGATATACGCGGTGCCGTCGCCGCGTGGCTGCGCATCTTCGGGGCGGTCCATCGGGGTCGCGCCCAACAAGTCTGCGGCAATGCGCGCGTCAATCATCACATCGCCCTGGTCAGCGAACCCGTTTTCCTGGGTCAGCGGTCCCTCGCCATGGATCAGCGGTAACCAGTTGACGGTACCGTCCGCGTCAAATCGGGCAACGTAAAGCGTCCCGTCGCTCAGCAGGTTGGAATTCGCGCTGCGGTCATCCGATACCTTGCCAGCCGACACATATTTATATTGATAATCAAAGCGGTTATCATCGCCCATGTAGACGACCAGACGCCCGTCGCTCGCAACCGTGGTTTCGGCACCTTCATGGCGGAACCGGCCCAAAGCCGTGTGTTTGACGGGAACCGAGGTCGGGTCCATCGGGTCCACTTCGACGACCCAGCCAAACTTGTTGGGGGCATGGGGTTCGGCGTCGATGTTGAACCGGTCATGATGCGCCCCCCACGCGTACCACATTCCGGGAATGCCGTATCTCTTATAAGAGGCCGCCTCTGGGTGATCATCGGCGATCACGGGTTTGCCGTCGTCATCCAGCATGTTGGTCCAGAAATAGCCGTGAAAGTTTTCCTCGGCCATCAGCCAGGTACCCCAAGGTGTCATGCCTCCGGCACAATTGTTCAACGTGCCGATAACATTGGCCCCATCGGGGTCATCATTGGTTTTCATCCGTGCATGGCCGGCAGCCGGTCCATCAAGGGTCATTGCGGTCTCGAGCGGGGTGATACGGCGGTTCATTTTGCCGTCGCGCACAACCTGCCAGGCACCTGCGCCGTCTTTGGCAATCTCGACCACCGACCCGCCATGCGCGGCCATTTCGATGTCGATCAGCGCCGGGGTCATGCCGGAAAACTGTGCGCGGTCCTGACGGCCCAGGCCGGGAAACATGACCTCTTCGTTGGTGTATTCGTGGTTCACGCACAGCAATCCGCGCGACCCGTCATCGTTGAGCGCTACAAACCCGACATAGTCGTTGTTATACCCGAACTGCCCAAGCTGCGCAGCGGCGGTTTGGTTCATCACGTCAAACTCGGGCGCGTCGGCCAAAATCGGGTCGCCCCATCGCAACAGAATCTTGGCATCATAGCCGTCGGCGACATGGTGCGTTTCATCGTTGCCCCACGTCAGTTCGTCAAAGGCGTAACGGCTTTTCGAGGTCTCGGCGCGGGCTTGACCCGGTGCGACAAGCGCCGAGGTCCCGAAAAGCGCCGTGGTGGCAGTGACGCCCAACATGCCACGCAAAACACCGCGGCGGCCATAGCGGGCATTGATCACATCGCCGATGGTCTTGCCCAGGTTCTGGTTGGTTGGAATGTCGTCAAAGGCTTCGAATGCTTCGGCCTTGTTGCCAATGGTCGGGTCACTGAGGATCTGGCGGCGGGTCATTGCTGCTCCTTGTTGGGTGATAATCGGTTTGGCAAAACTTAATATAATTCTGTCACAAAGATATGCAGACCGGATGACAGTTCTATGACAAGGCTCTGGCGGCCGGCACCCTTGATATTAGCCAATAAGTTTGGGTGCGAAAGAAAATACAGCTTACTTCATGACACATGCGGTGCCATGCCAAAGCAGCCGGGATTTCGATGATCCGACCGGCCCCCCTTGAACCCCATGTTGGGCGCGACTAATCTTAGTGCAAGATTTCGCGGGGATGGTCCTGTGAACGGCAAAATCAGGCAGGCTTTATGAACGATCCCTATGATACTTACATGAATACGCTCGTCCCTATGGTGGTTGAACAAACCAGCCGTGGTGAACGTGCCTACGATATCTTCTCGCGGTTGCTGAAAGAACGGATCATCTTCCTGTCCGGTCCAGTGCATGACGGCATGTCGTCGCTGATCGTCGCGCAATTGCTGCACCTTGAGGCGGAAAATCCCTCCAAGGAAATCTCCATGTACATCAATAGCCCCGGCGGGGTGGTGACTTCGGGTCTGTCGATTTACGACACGATGCAGTACATCAAGCCAAAGGTATCCACCCTCGTGATCGGGCAGGCCGCCTCGATGGGGTCTTTGCTGTTGCAGGCCGGCGAGCCGGGCATGCGCTTTTCCCTGCCCAACAGCCGCGTCATGGTGCACCAGCCGTCCGGCGGGTATCAGGGACAGGCGACCGACATCATGATCCACGCGCAGGAAACCCAAAAACTCAAGACACGTTTGAATGAAATTTATGTCAAACACACTGGCCAGTCGCTTGAGAAAGTCGAAGCGGCGCTTGAACGGGACAACTTCATGTCACCAGAAGAAGCAAAGGATTGGGGCCTGATTGACGAGATCGTTGAAAATCGCGGTAAGATGGACGATCCCGATGCCCCTAAAGACGGTGGTAAAAAAGGCAAGTAAACAAGGCGTGCGTGGCCTGTGATTTTACGATTGTGGACCACGCACTGCTGGCCTAAGCTGGTCAGGAGCAAATAATTTAATGCATCGCCAAATGGCGGGCGCGATCAAACGACAGACCTGAAAGGGTTGAAATGGCTAATACTACGAGCGGCGACAGCAAAAATACACTTTATTGCAGCTTTTGTGGCAAAAGCCAGCATGAGGTGCGCAAGCTGATTGCAGGGCCAACCGTGTTCATCTGCGATGAATGTGTTGAGCTTTGCATGGACATCATTCGCGAGGAAACCAAGGCGTCGGGCCTGAAAGCGACCGATGGCGTACCTACTCCGAAGGACATCTGCGCCGTGTTGGATGACTATGTCATCGGCCAAGCCATGGCAAAGAAGGTTTTGTCGGTTGCGGTCCACAATCACTATAAGCGTCTAAACCATGCCCAAAAGGGCGGTGACATCGAATTGGCAAAATCCAACATTTTGCTGATCGGCCCAACCGGTTGCGGCAAGACCCTGCTGGCGCAGACGTTGGCGCGTATTCTGGATGTACCGTTTACCATGGCTGACGCCACCACGCTGACCGAAGCGGGATATGTGGGCGAAGATGTGGAAAACATCATCCTCAAGCTGCTGCAAGCGTCCGAATATAACGTCGAACGCGCGCAGCGCGGTATCGTCTATATTGACGAAGTGGATAAAATCACGCGCAAGTCCGAGAACCCTTCGATCACCCGTGACGTATCGGGCGAGGGCGTTCAGCAAGCGTTGCTCAAGCTGATGGAAGGCACGGTCGCATCCGTACCGCCACAAGGCGGGCGCAAACATCCACAGCAAGAGTTCCTGCAAGTGGATACTACCAACATCCTGTTCATCTGCGGCGGTGCCTTTGCCGGACTGGATCGGATCATCGCCGCACGCGGCAAGGGGTCGGCCATGGGCTTCGGTGCCGATGTCCGCGACAAGGATGCGCGCGGCATCGGTGAGATCTTTACCGATCTGGAACCCGAAGACCTGTTAAAATTCGGCCTGATCCCTGAATTTGTCGGTCGTTTGCCGGTTTTGGCAACGCTCGAAGATCTGGACGAGGACGCGTTGGTCACGATCCTGACCCAACCAAAGAACGCGTTGGTCAAGCAGTATCAGCGTCTGTTCGAGATCGAGGACACGCAGCTGTCGTTCACCGATGATGCGCTCACGGCGATCGCGAAACGTGCGATTGAACGCAAGACAGGCGCTCGTGGCTTGCGCTCCATTCTTGAGGATATCCTTCTGAATACCATGTTTGAATTACCTGGTATGGATAGCGTGACCGAGGTCGTCGTGAATGAAGAGGCCGTCATGTCTGATGCGGCACCTTTGATGATCCACGCCGATGCCGAGAAAACGTCGGCGACAGCGGGCTGATTTCAGGAATTTAATGTCGATGAAGGCGTGTCAGGGTGGCACGCCTTTTCCGTTTGCGAGGGCAGCATACAGCCACTTGCGCAAATGCGTCTTGACCACGATACGGCAACCCGCTTTGAGTGCGGTATAACAGTCAATCAGGAAACTCCATGACACAGCGAATTTATTCAGGCGGCGAATTCGAAGCGAAGATCGGCTATTGCCGTGCGGTGGTTGCAGGCGGTTTTGTCCATGTTGCGGGGACAGTGGGGCAGGGCGACACGGTGACCGACCAGTGCCGCGCGGCCTTGGCGACAATCAAGGCCGCGTTGCAAGAGGCGGGCTGTGATATGGCCGATGTCGTTCGAGTTAACTATTATCTGCAAGACCGTGCCGAATTTGAACCATGCTGGCCAATCCTTGCCGAAACCTTTGGTGACGCCCCACCTGCGGCGACGATGATAGAATGTGGCTTGATCGACGCCAAATACCGTATCGAAATCGAAGTGACTGCCTGTCATCCCGGTCCGAAACCGTCATAAAGCTGCCCTAACCACGCTAGACCTTTGCGCGTCCTTGGTGCATATAACTGTCACAGCTTCAGGAGACCTTCATGGGCATTCTCACTTCTATTTTGCGCGGCGTGTCTTGGTGGAACAGCCAAACGCTGAATACACAGCTTTTTACTTGGCGCAAGGGCATCAAGGTTGGCGAAGATGCCCAAGGAAACATCTATTATCGCAATGCCGATGACAGCAAACGCTGGGTTATCTTCAACGGAGAAATCGAAGCGACGCGGGTAAATGTCGATTGGCACGGGTGGCTGCACCGGACATGGGACAAGACCCCGGAGGATCAGCCGCTGGTTCGCAAGGTTTGGGAAAAACCGCATCAGGAAAACCTTACCGGTACGCCCTTGGCCTATGCCCCGGCCGGGTCGATCCGAAAGAAGCAACCGGTGGAGCGTGGTGATTACGAGGCATGGAGCCCGGAATAGATCATGCGCGAAGATCTGCCAGAGATACTCGTGGGTGGCGTCGTATTGGCGGCAGCACTGGGATTTGCGGTTTTCGCCGGTCAGGCAGCGGGCGTTGGGGGCAGTGGCGGCGGTTATACGTTACATGCAAGCTTCCGTAGCCTCGAGGGCGTCGATGTTGGTACGGATCTGCGGCTGGCCGGTGTCAAGATCGGCAAGGTCACCGACGTTTCGTTGAACGGTGAAACATTTCGGGCAGATACGACCGTCAAAATATCTGATGGTATAGAAATACCCGATGACAGCGCGTTGATCGTATCCTCCGAAGGGTTGCTTGGTGGGAACTACATGGAAATCGTACCCGGTGGTTCTGCGTCATACTTTACCCAAGGTGACGTGATAAGTGACACGCAAGGTGCCGTCAGCCTTATATCGCTGCTGTTGAAGTTTGTATCGGGGCAAGGTAACAAATGATGCGTAAATTATTGTGTTTGTTGGCATTTATTGCCGTACCAGCCCACGCGCAGGAAGCGACAAGCGCAAACGGCGCGGTGCTGAGGGCGTTGGACAAAGTATCAGGGGCTGCGCGGGATGTTGAAATCACCCGCGGCCAGAGCGTTGAAATCGGATCCTTGACCGTCCAGTTGAACGATTGCCGCTTTCCGGTAGGCAACCCGTCCGGTGATGCCTATGCGGAGCTTGAAATTACTGAATCGGGCGGCGACGGCAGGCTCTTTTCTGGCTGGATGATCGCATCTTCTCCGGCGTTATCCGCGCTGGAGCACCCGCGCTACGATGTTTGGGTCATCCGCTGCACCACCTCGTAAGGGGTGGCCAATGCGGGTTGCGAAAACTCGGCTGACTTTTGCAGGGCAAGCCGAAGATACGCTTGATAGGTGTCCCGAGACACTTCAACCGCCCCCAATGATGCAAGATGCGCTGTTAGAAACTGCGTATCGAACAGGCTGAAGCCAGCCCGGTTCAGCCGGTCCACCAAACAGGCAAGAGCGATCTTTGATGCGTTATCACGGCGTGAGAACATGCTTTCGCCGAAAAACGCGGCCCCCAGGGTCACGCCGTATACACCACCCACCAGCGTATCGTTTTCCCACACCTCCAGCGAATGGGCATGCCCCTGTTTGAAGAGCTGTTTGTACAGTGTGAAGATTACATCGTTGATCCAGGTTTCGGCACGGTCGGCGCAGCCTTCTACCACTTGGGTAAAGGCCGTGTTGATGGTGATGGTAAAAGCGGTATGCCGCATTGTGCGCGCCAAACTGCGCGAAATATGGAATCTGTCCAGAGGAAAGATGCCACGTCGTTGCGGGTCGACCCAGAAGATCTCCGGGTCGCCGCGGTGTTCAGCCATCGGAAATATCCCGACAGAATAGCCGCGCAGTAAAAGCTCGGCCGTAAGCTCAGGCATTGCCCAGGTTTGTTTCAAGCCAATGTTCGAGCCAGTGGATATTGTAATCCCCCGTCAGGATGTCCTTTTCCTGCAACAGTGCGTGAAACAGCGGAATGGTCGTATCCACACCATCGACGATCAATTCACCCAAAGCCCGGTTCAGACGCGCCAATGCTTCGGGACGGTCTCGGCCATGTACGATCAGCTTACCGATCAAACTGTCATAGTATGGCGGGATTTTATAGCCGTCGTATAATGCACTATCCATCCGTACGCCAAGACCGCCAGGGGCGTGATACTGGGTGATCTTACCGGGGCACGGAGAAAAGTTGGGCAGCTTTTCCGCGTTGATCCGGACTTCGATGGCGTGCCCGTTGATGTGCAGGTCGTCCTGGGAAAAGGACATGTCCAGCCCGGCCGCGACACGTATTTGTTCGCGCACAAGATCAACCCCAAAGATACCTTCGGTAACGGGATGTTCCACCTGGAGGCGGGTATTCATCTCGATAAAGTAGAACTCACCGTTTTCATAAAGAAACTCGATTGTTCCAGCGCCGCTATACTTGATATTGGCCATCGCGTCGGCACAGACCTTGCCGATACGGGCGCGTTCTTCGGCTGTGATGGAAGGTCCGGGTGCTTCCTCGAAAACCTTTTGGTGACGCCGCTGAAGTGAACAGTCCCGTTCGCCCAAGTGGACAGCGCCACCCTTGCCATCACCGAACACCTGAATTTCGATGTGGCGGGGCGTCGTTAGGTATTTTTCGATATAGACTTCGTCGTTGCCAAAGTTCGACTTGCCTTCGGCGCGGGCTGTCATGAATGCACGTTCCATGTCAGCGGCGGATTGTGCAACCTTCATGCCCTTGCCGCCGCCACCGGCTGTCGCCTTGATGATAACGGGGTAACCGATCTCGTCCCCGATCCGCTTGGCATCAGCCAAGGTCGGGACCCCACCATCCGACCCCGGAACGCAGGGCACGCCGAGTTCCTTCATCGTATCCTTGGCGGTGATCTTGTCACCCATGATCCGGATATGTGCGGCTCTGGGACCGATGAACGTCAGGCCGTGGTCTTCGACGATTTGCACGAAGCCGGAGTTTTCCGACAGAAAGCCGTATCCAGGGTGGATCGCCTCGGCTCCGGTGATCTCGCAGGCGGCAATGATGGACGGAATCGATAGATAGGACTGCTGCGATGACGGCGGACCGATGCATACGGATTCGTCGGCCATACGCACATGCATCGCGTCGCTATCAGCGGTGGAATGCACCGCGACCGACCCGATGCCCATCTCGCGGGCCGCGCGGATCACGCGCAACGCGATCTCGCCGCGGTTGGCGACTAGGATTTTTTTGAACATGGGTTCCGCCTTATTCCAGTATCACCAAAGGAGCACCGAATTCGACTGCGGCACCATCATCAACGAGGATACGCTTGACAGTACCCGCACGCGGCGCGGGAATATGGTTCATTGTTTTCATGGCTTCGACGATCAGCAATGTGTCACCTTCGGCAACCGAAGCGCCAACTGAAATAAATGCCGGTGAACCGGGTTCTGCCTGCATGTAAACGGTACCGACCATCGGCGACACCACCGCACCGGGGTGATCGGCCGGGTCGGCATTATCTGATGCAGGCGCAGCGGCGGCGGTTGCGGGCGACGCGGGTGCAGCGGCCGCCGCTACCGGGGCGGGTGCCGTTTGCATATGCTGCGGTGCCACAAGTTGCTGCGGTGGCTTACGGCTGACACGCACATTCAGGCTGTCATCTTCGGCATAATCCCGCTTAACCTGAAGTTCGGTCAGGTCATTTTCGTTCAGCAATTCGGCAAGCGCACGGATAAAAGCCACATCGGCGTCATGGGTATTTTTTGTCATGTTTTCCTCAGCCAGTCTTGTTCGGTAGGGCAATGCCTGTGCCCCAAAGCTGTTGCCTTATAGGCCATGCAGGCTGGCATGGAAAGCAACCAGTTGCGTAAGGTAAACTTGCTTGGCAAACTGCCGGCAAACGGGGGGTATTGATGAATTTAGCGCATTGGCTGGCCCGCAGGTCCAAGGAAGATCCGTTTCGGCCAGCCTTGTTCAGCGGCCGGACCCTGGTCTCTGATTATGGTGGATTTGACATGCAGGCGCGCGCCGTCGCGTCTTGGCTGCTTGGTCAGGGGGTGGGGCCCGGCGACCGCGTTGCGATTTTCATGAAAAACATACCGGACTATTTGGTTGTCCTTTTCGGGATCTGGTACGCCGGTGCCGCCGCCGTGCCTGTCAACGCCAAGCTGCATGGCCGCGAGGCTGATTACATCCTGGACGATGCAGATGCCAAGATCGTCTTTGCCAGCGCGTCGCAAGGGGCGAGCCTAAGCGGGGGCCGTCCCGTTATATCTGTTCCAGGCGACGCTTACCGCGCGATCTTGCGCAGCGATCCGGTTGCCGAAATCGCACCCCGGGACACAGCAGAGCTGGCGTGGCTGTTTTATACGTCGGGTACCACAGGCAAGCCCAAAGGGGTGATCATTACCCATGGGATGTTGCTGTCGATGGCGTTGTGTTACCGGGCCGATGTTGATCAGGTCCTGTCGACGGATGCCGCACTTTACGCTGCCCCCTTGAGTCACGGTGCCGGCCTATACACCCTTATGCACGTTCAGGCGGGGGCGCGACATGTCTGCCCGGTTTCCGGTGGGTTCGACGTCGCCGAAATTATGGAGCTGGCGTCACACTTTACCGGCGTGCACATGTTTGCAGCGCCAACGATGGTCAAGCGTATGACCGACGGTGCCAAGGCGGCGGGCTGGGACGGTAGCGGGCTGCGGACGGTCGTCTATGGTGGCGGTCCGATGTATAATGCCGATATCATCCAGGCAGTAGATCAGTTTGGCGCGGTTTTCGTGCAGATCTACGGGCAAGGGGAATGCCCTATGGGAATCACCGCATTGCCGCGCGAGGTAGTGAGCGACCGCGATCACCCTGCCTGGCGGCATCGCCTCGCCTCTGTCGGGCGGGCGCAATCGGCGGTCGAGGTGCAGATTGGCGATGCCAATGGCGCGGCGGTTCCAGCCGGCCAACCCGGAGAGATCATGGTGCGTGGCCAAACCGTGATGCAGGGCTATTGGAACAATCCCGAAGCCACCGCCAAAACCCTGCGCGAGGGTTGGCTGATGACGGGTGATATCGGGGTGATGGACCAGCAAGGCTTTGTCACACTACAGGACCGCAGCAAGGACGTGATCATAAGCGGGGGGTCAAACGTCTATCCGCGCGAGGTCGAGGAAGTGTTGCTGCAACATGCTGATGTCGCGGAGGCTTCGGTCGTGGGGCGCACGCACCCCGAGTGGGGAGAGGTGATTGTCGCCTTTGTCGTGGGGACGGCACCAGAGGCCGAATTGGACGCGCTTTGCCTGGCGCAGATCGCCCGGTTCAAGCGGCCAAAAGAATATATCCGTCTGCCGGAACTGCCAAAGAACAACTATGGCAAAGTGCTCAAGACGGAACTACGCAAGCTTCTTGGGTGAATGCGGCAATTGCCGTGGCATCCGCTGCGGGCGGCAGCCCGGTTTTACAGCGCAACCGCACTGCAAAAACCTTCACGCCACCCGTAGCGCAGTACCCGTAGCGCAGTATTAGATAGCAAGATATTCGGCCCGAAGCTCGGCGTTGTTAAGTACTTCTTCAGCGGTGCCGTCAAACACCACGCCACCCGTATCAAGGATAACCGCACGGTCCGCCAATTTAAGCGCACGCACAGCATTCTGTTCCACCAGGATCGTTGTGATGCCTTGCGATTTGATCAACGAAAGGGTTTTTTCGATCTCGTCGACGATCACCGGGGCGAGGCCTTCGTATGGTTCGTCCAGCAACAACACTTTGATGTCGCGGGCCAGGGCGCGTGCTATGGCAAGCATTTGCTGTTCACCGCCCGACAGGGTCACACCCTCTTGCTTGCGACGTTCCTTGAGGCGTGGGAAAAGCTCGTAAATCCGCTCAAGAGACCACCCGATCGGCGGAGCGATCTGAGCGAGCTGCAAATTCTCCTCGACGGTGAGACCGGCAATGATACGGCGGTCTTCGGGCACCAGGGCCAACCCGTGTGCGGCGGCCTCGTGACTGGCCATCTTGTGCAACGGCTTATGGTCAAGCCAGACCTCGCCCTTGCGCAGCTCCGGGTTGCCGATCTGGGCAATCGCACGCAAGGTTGATGTCTTGCCCGCACCGTTGCGGCCCAAAAGCGCAAGGATCTCGCCTTCGTGGACGTTAAAGCTGACGCCCTGAACGATGTAGCTTTCGCCGTAATAGGCGTGGATATCCCACACTGACAGAAAGGCAGAAGCAGTGGCAGCCTGATTGGCGTTGCTGGAAAAGTCGGGCTTGGTATTCATGTTCATATCCTTACAAAGACAAATGGCGCGGCGGCGGCACAGCCTGCTTCACGCCGCGTCTTGGGATTCGCCCAAATAGGCTTCGCGCACCTTGGGGTGGCCTTTGATCTTGTCGGGCGTATCTTCGACCAGCGGCGTGCCCTGGGCCAGCACGGTGATGCGTTCGGCCAAGGAAAACACGACGTGCATGTCGTGTTCGATAATGGCGATGGTGATGTCACGTTCTTCCTTGATCTGCTTGAGAAGGTCGATCGTGTTGTTGGTATCGGCCCGCGCCATCCCGGCGGTCGGTTCGTCCAACAACAACAGTCGTGGATTTTGCGACAGACACATTGCGATTTCCAGACGGCGCTTGTCGCCGCGGGACATGGAGGCCGCATGCATGTGACGCTTGTCCGCCAGCTTCATCTCGACAAGCATTTCCTCGGCCTTGTCCAGGATATCGCGCTGGCTGGTAACCGATGTCAGCGCGTTCATCTGAAACGACCCATCGCGTTTGGCAAAGCACGGGATCAACATGTTTTCCTGTACGCTGAGGTCGCCAAAGATTTCGGGGGTCTGGAAAACGCGGGAAATGCCCATCTGGTTGATCTCGTAGGGTTTGCGCCCCAGCACGGATTGCCCGTCGAACATCACGGATCCTGTGTCGGGGATCAGCTTGCCCACCAGACAGTTCAGCAGAGTGGATTTGCCCGCGCCGTTCGGCCCGATAATGGCATGCACCGAATTTTCCGCAACGCTCAGGTTCACGTCACTCAGCGCTTGCAACCCGCCAAAGCGCTTGCCGACATTTTTGACTTCAAGAATGGCCATCTGTTCAGCTCCTTTTTATTCGGCTGCGGTTTGGTTGCGTTGCTTGGCGGCGTCCGCTTCGACAGACCCGGCATTTCGGTCCTTGCGTCGGAATACGCGGCCAAAACGCTGACCCCCTTCGACCAGGCCGCCAGGCAGAAAGATCACAACGAGCATGAACAACAGACCCAGGGTCAGGTTCCATCCCTTGCCCACAAAGGGGTGGATCACGGTGACGAGAAAGTCTTCGAACCCGTCGGGCATGAACGAGAACCACCCGTGCAGCACGTTATCGTTGATCTTGGAAAAGATGTTTTCAAAGTACTTGATAAAACCCGCGCCCAGAACCGGCCCCAGCAGGGTACCTGCACCGCCAAGAATGGTCATCAGGACGACTTCGCCCGATGCTGTCCATTGCATCCGCTCGGCGCCGGCAAGCGGGTCCATCGACGCCAGCAGCCCGCCGGCAAGACCGGCATACATCCCCGAGATGACGAAGGCCGCCAGTGTATAGGGTTTGGTGTTCAACCCGGTATAGTTCATGCGCTGCTGATTTGACTTCACCGCCCGCAACATCATGCCAAAAGGCGACCGGAATACGCGAATAGATATATAGAATGCGGCCAGCATGATAACGGCACACAAATAATACCCGACCGAGAACGTGAATATCCAGTTACCAAGTTCAACCGTAGCGGCCGAGTTCATCTGGGCCCCGAACAGGTTCGGATAGCTCGGCGCGTTGGCACCATCGAGAATCCGTGGATCGCTGAGCGAGATCTGTAGCCCGGTTTCACCATTGGTGATGGGGGTAAGTACCGAATAGGCAAGGTTAAAGGACATCTGTGCGAAGGCCAGCGTCAGGATCGAAAAGTAAATCCCCGAGCGCCGCAAAGAGACATAGCCGATCACCACCGAAAACAAACCGGCCACGATCACCGACAGCAAGATCGCCGGAATAACGTTCATCGACAAAAGCTTCATCATCCAGACGGCAGAGTAGCTGCCGACACCCAGGAACGCGGCGTGTCCGAAAGAGAGATAGCCCGTCAATCCGAACAGGATATTAAAGCCGATGGCAAAGATGCCGAAGATGACAAAGCGTTGCATCAGGTCTGGATAGCCTGCGTTGAACTGGGCCATCCCTGAATTGGCGGGGAAGGGGTTCAGGATGATAGGGGCGGCTAGGGTCAGAATCGCCACCACCAATAATAGTCCGAAATCTTTTTTATTGAGTGAGAGCATGGCTTATTCCTCCATCACGCCTTTGCGGCCCATCAGGCCACGGGGGCGTGTCAGCAAGATGATGATCGCGACAACGTAAATAATGATCTGGTCGATACCTGGGAGAATGTCTTTTACCTCGTTCATCGAAGCAAAGGATTCCAGTATTCCCAGCAGGAACCCCGCCAGAACGGCCCCGGGCAGCGACCCCATGCCACCGACCACGACGACCACAAAGCTAAGCACCAGAAAATCCATTCCCATGTGATAGTTGGGCGAATTGATCGGCGCGTACATGACACCTGCCAACCCCGCTACGGCGGCGGCGATTCCGAACATGATGGTAAAGCGCTTGTCGATGTTGATGCCGAGCAGACCCACGGTTTCGCGGTCAGCCATGCCGGCGCGGACGACCATCCCGAAGGTGGTGAACTGCAAGAAGGCAAAGACACCGCCGATGATCAGGGCCGAAAAGGCAAAATAGATCAGACGCCAGTAGGGATAGATGATCGCGTTCGGGTCAAAGCCCAGCAAGATGCCAAAATCGAACGACCCGCGAAATGCTTCGGGCGCGGCTGTGGGGATCGGGTTCGCGCCATAGAAATACTTGATCACCTCTTGCAGCACGATCGCCAGACCAAAAGTCACAAGGATCTGGTCAGCGTGAGGGCGCTTGTAAAAGTGTTTGATCAGCCCGCGTTCCATGACGAAGCCGATGGCCAGCATGATCGGGATGGCGAACAGGATCGCCAATGGGACGGACCAGTCGAGCAACCAAGCGCCGACAGTCTCTCCGAACCAATCCTTGACGTACAAAACGTCGTCGAATTTGGGATTGCCAAGGAAATCGGTGCCTGACGGCTCTGTTGCCTTGTGGCTAAGGGTAAAGATCTTGCTGAGCGTGACGGCACAGAAAGCACCGATCATAAACAGTGCCCCGTGGGCAAAGTTGACGACGCCCAAGGTCCCGAAAATCAGGGTCAGACCAAGCGCGATGAGCGCATAGGCTGAACCTTTGTCCAACCCGTTTAGAAGTTGCAAAAGAATGGCGTCCATCGCGGTGCCCTCGAATTTTTGAAGAATGAAAGGCGGAGCAGATCCGCCGGCAAGGAAAGGCAGGGGTTTCCCCCCGCCTTATACTTGGTTTATGCGCCGGGGTTGCAATCGCCCAGTTCGCCACCCGCAAACATTGGGTGATCGATTGGGTAAGTAACCTGCTCGGCCGGAGTGACTTCGACGATTTCCACGAGATCAAATTCGTTCTCGGGGTTTTCCTTGCCGCGCACGACGACAACGTCCTTAAAGCACTGGTGGTCGCCAGCACGGTACAGCGTCGGCCCGTTGCCCAGACCGTCGAATTCGTACCCCTCAAGGGCTTCGACAACGGCGCAGGGGTTAAAGGATTTCGCACGCGCAACCGCGTCCGCATACAGCAGCGTCTGTGCATAGCACGTCTGCGCCGCCTGGCTGGGTGGGAAGCCGTACTTTTCGCCAAACGATTTAACAAAGGCGTTCGTACCTTTATAGCGGTCGCCTTTTTCGTTCTCGAGCTTCCAGTCCCAGTTCTGCGAACCAACGATACCGGCGATATTCTTGCCTGCACCACGGGCCATCAGCTCGGAATACAGCGGAACGACGATTTCAAAGTTCTTGCCGTTAACCTGCTTTTCACGCAAGCCGAACTGCACGGCGTTGGTCAAAGAGTTTACCATGTTCCCGCCGTAGTGGTTCAGGACCAGAATATCGGCACCGGAGTTCAGGACAGGCGCGATATAAGAGGAGAAATCAGTCGCGGCGAGCGGTGTGCGCACGTCGTTGATGGTCTCCCAGCCCATGGCTTCAGTCGCGGCCTGAATGGATTCCTGCTGTGTCCAGCCCCAGGTATAGTCGGCGGTCAGGCTATAGACCTTGCGGTCATCGCCGTAGAGGTTCTTGAGAACCGGTGCCAAAGCGGCGGCGGACATGTAGGCGTTAAAGAAGTGACGGAAACCATTCGCCTTCTTGTCCTTGCCGGTGGTGTCGTTGGAGTGCGTGAGGCCGGCCATGAAGATAACGCCAGCTTCTTGACACAGACCCTGAACAGCAACCGCCACGCCCGAGGACGAGCCGCCGGAAATCATGATCGCGCCGTCTTTCTGGATCATCGACTGCGCCGATGCGCGTGCCGCATCAGATTTGGTCTGGGTGTCGCCGGTAACGAACTGGACCTTTTTGCCCATGATGCCGTTACCCTCAAGCGCCTTGGAGCTGAAGGTGCTCAGCATGCCGCCATCGCCTTGACCGTTCAGGTGTTCAACGGCAAGCTCGAATGCGCGCAATTCGTCGGCACCTTCATCTGCGTAGGGGCCGGACTGTGGTACGTTGAAACCCAGCGTCACGGTATCGCCTGTCGGTGCGTTCGTGAAGCCGGAATGCGCCGCGGCGCTTAGATACGTCGGCAGCGCCAGACCAGCCCCGGCGACTGCGCCGGTTTTGATCACGCCACGACGTGTCAAATTCGAAAATGACATGTAGTTCCTCCCAAATGTTGAAATCGCGGCTCGGTTATGGTTCCGGGTCCACGATGCACAGAGGTGCAAATATGATAAGATGGTAAAACTGAAAACCAATCAATAAGTCCCTTGATAAAAACGATTATTCTGTAAATATATTCGCAAAACTTATCGGGGATATGTAAATTTTATGATATTGCGGTGCAGAAAGTCATTGAAAATAAGATGTTATTCTTGGGTGGGGCCACATGTCTCGTGAGGGGCTGACCGGCAGTCGCATCCGAGAGAGGCGCGTGATGGCGGGTCAAAAGCAGGCCGACCTGGCCAAAGCGATCGGTATCTCGGCAAGTTACCTGAATTTGATCGAACACAACCGTCGCAGAATCGGCGGCAAGTTGTTGCTGAACATTGCAAGCGCACTTGCGGTTGAGCCGACAACCCTGACCGAAGGGGCCGAAGCCGCATTGATTTCGACATTGCGCGAGGCCGCAGATGACGCGGGTCTAAGTGCGACCGAGGCGGCGCGTGCCGATGAATTCGCCGGGCGCTTTCCGGGGTGGGCCGATGTGCTGGCCAATGCGCAGCGCCGTATCGCCACGTTGGAGCGGACAGTCGAAACCCTGACTGACCGTTTGGCGCACGACCCGCATTTGGCGGCCTCCATGCACGAACTTCTGTCGACCGCCGCCGCGATCAGGTCCACGGCTTCGATCCTTGCCGATACCAAGACGCTCGAGCCGGAATGGCGCGACCGGTTTCACATCAACATAGATCAGGACAGCCGGCGGCTGGCCGACAGTGCCCAGGCCCTTGTGGGGTATCTGGAGGCCGACCCCGAAACCACGCCGGTCGCCCATTCGCCTCAGGAGGAGGTGGAGGCTTTTCTCGCTTCGCATCGTTATCGATTTGCCACATTGGAAACGGCGGGCCGCGACGCCGATGTCATTGACAGGCTCACCCAGACAGCGCCGGAACTGAAAAGCGTTGCTGCCCGCCATATTGCCCGCGATGTGCTGCATCAGGTCGCGCTGGATGCCGCCGCTTTGCCAATGGTCACCCTGACCAAAGCAATGGATACGCTCGGACCGGACCCGGTGACGGTGGCGGCGCAGGTTCAACAACCCGTGGGGCGGGTATTGCGGCGCATGGCGGCGATGCCTGAATTGCGGGCCGGACTGTTGATTTGCGACCGGTCGGGGACGGTGATCTTCCGCAAATCCATCGACGGGTTTGTCGTGCCGCGGTTCGGGGCATGTTGCCCGCTGTGGCCATTGTTTGCGGTTCTGGGCAACCCCGGGGTCGTGACCCACGCCAGGTTGGAACAATTGGGGCGGGGGCATTCGGAATTCGACTGTGTCGCAACCTGCGAGTCGCTCCCCGCTCAGGGGTATAACGTCCCGCCCTTGGTTCAGGCCGTGATGTTGATCTTACCGGCGCGGAATCCCGTGGCGACGAGCATGAAGCTTGATGTCGGCGCAACCTGCCGTGTTTGCCCGCGTCAAGCCTGCGCGGCACGGCGAGAACCTTCGATACTGAACGACGGTGTATAGGTTCGCATCACAGGCTTTTGACAGGGGCCTGAAAACGGTGCATCCTAATCTTCGGCCTTTAAAGATCGCCTTTTAACGTGACCAGGGCCGACTGGGAGGATTTTTGCCAATGAGCAAGCATGTTGTGCTCGTGGAAGACGAGACGAACATCGCCGAGGCGATACGGTTTTTGCTGGGGCGCGAGGGGTGGCGGGTGCAGACCCTGGCCAATGGGGCCACAGCGGTAGAGGTCATTCGCAAGGCGGTGCCCGATCTGGTGATGCTGGATGTCATGCTGCCGGGTAAAAGTGGTTTCGAGATACTGAAGGAACTGCGTGCGGACACAGCATTTGCCGATCTGCCGATCCTTATGCTGACGGCACGCGGTCAGTCGCGTGACCGCGACATAGCCCAGGATGCAGGGGTAAGCCGGTTCATGACCAAGCCATTTTCCAACGAGGAAATGTTAAGTGCCGTGCGTGATCTAACCGCCTCGGGCACGGCGGACGCATGAACCGATACCCCGGAACGCCGCTGTTTCTCGAACGGCGCAGCTATCGGTTTCGACGACTGATGGACGCGGTGCGGATGCTGCCTTTTATCGTATTGGCATTCTGGATGGTCCCGCTGCTTTGGCCGGTTCACGAGACCGTCACAGCCGAGTCAGTGCCCATGTCTCACGCGTTGCGATATGTATTCGGGGCTTGGCTTGCGGCGGTCATACTGTGTTTTGTGTTGTGGCGACGTACGTCGAGCCAGATTGAACAGGAAACCCAACGCTGATGGTTTCGCTGAATCAGCTGATCGCAGTGTGTTTGTTGTATGTGATCGGCCTTTTCGCGGTTGCCTTTGCCGCAGAGCGAGCCGCGGTGCGCGGGCACGGAAACTGGCTGCTTCGATCCCCTTTGGTCTATACACTTTCGTTGTCGATTTACTGCACCGCCTGGACCTTTTACGGGGCCGTTGGTTATGCCGCGCGTTCGGGTCTGGAGTTTGTGACCATATACCTGGGCCCCAGCATAGTGATGATTGGCTGGTGGTGGATATTACGCCGCCTTGTGCGTATCGGACGGTCGCACCGCGTCACGTCGGTCGCGGATCTTATCTCTTCGCGTTACGGCAAATCGAATTTGCTGGCGATTTTGGTGACCACCATGGCCGTCATCGGGGTGACGCCCTATATTGCCTTGCAATTACAGTCTGTTACCCTCTCGTTATCAATATTTGCAAGCGCTGAAAACGGCGTGGTACCGGGGGCTGATCCGATCAACTCTGCCCAGGCGGCTTTTTGGGTCGCCGTTGGGCTCACGCTGTTCACGGTGCTGTTCGGCACCCGAAATCTGAATGTTAATGAACGCCATCACGGTGTGGTCATTGCCATCGCCGTAGAGGCGGTCGTCAAGCTGCTGGCGTTGTTGGCGGTGGGCATTTTCGTGGTTTGGGGGCTAGCCGGCGGGATCGATGAAGCACTGGCCCAGATTGACCGGTCCGCTTTGGGGCATTGGCAGGTCGAGGGCGGCAGGTGGGTCGCGCTGACGCTATTGGCGGCCGCGGCGTTTATCTGCCTGCCGCGGATGTTTCAGGTGCTGGTCGTCGAAAATGACGACGAGCGACACCTGCAAATCGCGAGCTGGGCCTTCCCCCTGTACCTGATGTTGATGAGCCTCTTTGTGGTACCGATCGCCGTGGTCGGTCTTGATCTGCTGCCCGAAGGATCTAACCCCGACCTGTTCGTGCTTAGCCTACCGCTCAGTCAGGGGCAAAGCAACCTGGCCATGTTCGCGTTTTTGGGCGGGTTTTCGTCTGCTACATCAATGGTTATCGTGGCGACGCTGGCGCTATCGACCATGGTCAGCAACCATATCGTCATGCCGATCTGGCTGGCGTATGGACAAAATACCGTACAGCAATCGGGTGACGTGCGCCATGTGGTGATCTTGTCGCGTCGGTTGTCGATATTACTGATCATTTCCTTGGGTTACTTCTATTACCGTCTTTCCGGCGGTGGCGGCGCATTGGCTGCGATCGGGACGATCTCCTTTGGCGGGGTTGCCCAGTTTTTGCCGGCGCTGTTGGGAGGCATCTTTTGGCGAGGTGCCACACGTATCGGAGCGGTGACCGGCCTGTGCGTGGGTTTTGCGCTTTGGATTTTCACAATGCTTTTGCCCAGTTTCGGCCCGGGGGCCGCGTTGTCTGCCGCGACCTTCGAGCAGGGGCTGTTCGGCATTGCCTGGCTGCGCCCCGAAGCGCTGTTCGGAGTGCGTGGTCTGGACCCGACCGTACACGCGGTAATCTGGAGCCTGTCGTTGAACACACTATCGTTTATCTTGGCGTCGCTGTTCAGCTTTCCGTCGCCGGTCGAAAGGCTGCAAGGCGCGCAGTTTGTCAATATATTCGATCATTCCAGTCCGGCGCGTGGGTGGACCGCTTCAGTCGCCGCAAGCGAAGATCTGATGATCATGGCGCAGCGCATACTGGGTGCCCCGGAAGCCCAGGCGTTTTTCAGGGCACAGGCAAGGCTACAGGAAAAGTCCGAAGGCCTGCCGGAGCCGACACCTCGGTTCGTTCAGGCGCTCGAGAGGGAGCTGGCAGCGTCGGTCGGGGCGGCAACGGCGCATGCGATGGTGGCGCAGTTGGTGGGCGGGGCCTCTGTATCGGTGCAGGACCTTCTGGCCGTCGCGGATGAATCGGCGCAGATGCTGGAGTATTCGAGCCAACTGGAAATCAAGTCCCGCGCCTTGACCGACACGGCTGCTAAACTGCGCCGCGCCAATGAAAAGCTGACGCACCTGTCTCATCAAAAGGACAGTTTTCTGAGCCAGATCAGCCATGAACTTCGCACGCCGATGACGTCGATCCGTTCGTTCTCCGAAATTCTACGCGACGCCAAGGGCCTGAATCCCGAAGAAAAAACCCGCTATGCGTCCATTATCCATTCGGAAACGATCCGATTGACGCGGCTGTTGGATGATCTGCTTGACCTGTCGGTGCTGGAAAACGGCGAGGTCACGTTGAACCGACAATCCGGTACGTTGCAAGAATTGCTGGATCGCGCCATCACCACCGCCGGAGCCGCCGCAACGCGTTCGGTTGTCATCGATCGGGACCGAAATTCTGAAAACATCCAGCTCGAGACCGACCTGGACCGGTTAGGGCAGGTGTTCATCAATCTTATCACCAACGCACAGAAATACTGCGGTGCGGACCAACCCGAACTGAAGATTCGCGCCCGCCTGATCGACGGATGCGTCGAAGTGGATATGATTGACAACGGAACCGGTATCGAACCGGCATCGCGTGATTTGATATTCGAAAAGTTCAGTCGCGTGCCGGGACAAGGGGGGGAGGGAGCAGGGCTGGGTCTTGCCATCTGCCGCGAGATCATCACGAGATTGCAAGGGACCATCAACTATATGCCCGATGTGCCGGGCACCGGCTTCCGGATCAGGTTGCCCCAGACGCATTCAGTACAAGAGACTAAACCCAAGATCCTGATGGATCAGGCGTAGCGCGTGCTGAGCGGACCCCGCAAATGCGACAGATCGTATCCGCCTGCGCGTGCAGCGTCGATCAGATCGTCCGCACTTTGATCGCCTGCTTGCCCCAGGGCCCAAGCGATGGTCGACCGGGTACCCGAAGCGCAATAGGCCAAGACCGTTTCGTCGCGGGCCACACTGATGTCGCGGTTATGGGCAATGACGTCGGGGGTCATTGTCTGGTGGGTCAATGGCTGAAAGGCAAAAGCTATGCCCGCTTGCTCGGCAGCTTTCTTGATCGCCGTATGCTGAAGGTTCGGGGGAACTTCCTCGTCGGGGCGGTTGCATAGAATCAAGGTAACACCGACCTCTTTCAACGCGGCCATATCGGCCGGTTCGATCTGAGGCGAGGCAAAGAAGCGGGGGGTGATTTGACGAATATCCATGACGTTGATTTACCCAGCCTATGGGGCTGTGTCCAGCATTTGCAGCGTGGCGACACGGTGGATTTCGACGCTGTTCGCGCCATGCGTCATATTCGATGGCGGCCGCGAAGGAATACAGCCGTTTCCTGAGCGGAATTCAGCCCAGAAAAATCCCCACCACGATCATCATCAAGCCGATGACGGATAGAAACAGAGCACCCAAATTCAGCGGAAGCACCTTTTGCAGGACGGCGCGCATCTGATCATCGCCAAGATTGGCACGTTTGGCACGGGTGACCTTGATGATAGACCAGATCAGGCCCGCAAGCCCGATCAGCGAAATGATCGCACCAGCCCAGATCAAGATATCAAAGATCGAAAGAGAAGCATTATCCATGGCGCGCGGGCTATCCGAATTTCGCGCAAGGGGCAAGTGTGGCTTGCGGGGAGTGAGGCAGGGCGGTACTCAGGGTGCTGATCATTCCCCATACAGGACGCCCCCCATGAGCGACAGCGCAACCAACCCTGAACCCGTCGATGCCATAGGCGACGCCACTTACCGTGTAACAGCCAACGAACTGCGTCAGTTCGTCGAGCGGATCGAGCGGCTTGATTCCGAGAAAAAGGACCTTGCCGAGCAGCAAAAAGAGGTCATGGCCGAAGCGAAATCACGTGGTTACGACACTAAGGTATTGCGCAAGGTCATTTCGCTTCGCAAGCGCGACAAGGATGACATCGCCGAAGAAGAAGCCGTTCTTGAGATGTACAAAGAAGCGCTTGGGATGTGAGGGTTTCACGTAGCCATTGAGACGGCTCAATAATTGACAAAAAATATGGCGCTGTGCAGGCTGAAAACGGTTGCACAACGCCGCCCAAGTCATTGACTAAAAAGTGAAATATCGGTTTCCCTGTCATTCCGGTCTGTCAGAGAACTTCCATGACCATTGGCGGATTGCACGGAATTGTGCTGGCGCAACAGCAGCGCATCACGCTTGAAGGCGAAAGGATGTGCGCGCAAATAAGACGCCGCTGTCAACCGATCAAAGGGGGACAGCGCGGGTTTTGCAGGGTACCAGATAGCGGCTCCAGTTTCACGGGTACAGGTTTGACCGAAGCTTTCGCCGTGCGAAACGCGCGACATGCACGGTAGCCAGCGCAACATCCAGATACTTCGCGATCTCGTCCGCTTCGCTGAACTCATGATTAGCTTTTTCCAAAGCAAGCCTGCGAAAGAGAGTGCTTTATCCACGGGAGAAAGCGATCAATCTTGAAGGGGGTAGGCTGAGTGGGCGTGACCTGATCATTGCCACGTCCCGCCGAGCACTGGAAAACGTCATGATAGCCCAGCCAGTCTGTGCAAAAAGGAAACAAGATGAAAGACGCCGCCGAAGAACTCCGTGAAACTGTGTCACGGCCCTTTGATCAAGCGCGTGCGATGCCGCCGTCGGTCTATACGTCAGAGGATTTTCTGGCGCTCGAAACATCGTCGATTTTTGCGAATGAATGGTTTTGCGTCGGGCGGGCTGATGCGTTGGCCAATTCGGGAGATTATGTCACGCTTGATTTGGCAAATCAGCCGATCATTGTCTTGCGCGACCAAGAGGGTGCCTTGAAAGCCATGTCGAACGTTTGTCGACACCGGATGTCGACATTGCTGGAAGGCAGGGGAAACACCCGAAGCATCGTTTGCCCCTACCACGCCTGGACCTATAACCTTGACGGATCGTTGCGCGGCGCGCCCGCCATGGATCAAAACGCGGGGTTTTGTAAATCCGACTACCGTTTGCCCGATATCCGCTGCGAAGAATGGCTGGGCTGGGTTTTCGTAACCCTGAACCCGGACGTGCCGCCCGTTGCCCGGCAGCTTTCCAAGGTCGAAGAGCTGGTGAATGACTATAACATGGCCAACTACTCCGAGACCTTTTTCGAGACCCATATCTGGAACACCAACTGGAAGGTCCTGGCCGAGAATTTCATGGAAAGCTATCACCTGCCGGTCTGTCATGCTGGTACGATCGGCGGGCTGTCAAAGCTGAACGAGATGATTTGCCCCCCGGGCGAAGACGCGTTCAACTATCACACGATCCTGAAGGATGAGACACTTAAAATTGCGATGGCGCACCCAAGCAACAAGCGTATGGAAGGCGAACGCCGCCGCACCACATTTCTGCTGGCCATCTATCCCAGCCTGCTGATTACGCTGACGCCGGGGTATTTCTGGTATCTCTCGCTCCACCCTCAGGGCGTCGGGCAGGTTAGGATTGGCTTTGGCGGCGGCATGTCCAACGACTATGCGAACGACCCGGACGCGCAGGACAAATTCAGACAGCTCAAGGCGTTGCTGGATGAGGTGAATGTCGAAGACAAAGGCTGCACCGAAAAGGTATATCGCGGGCTGTGTTCGCAAGCGGCCGCACCCGGCCATCTCTCGCACCTTGAGCGGCCGAATTACGACTTTGCCCAGTATATCAACGCGCGCTTGCAAGCCGCGGCCAAGCAGCAGGTTCAGACATGACACACACACGCATCCGCACGTTCAACACCAAGGCAACATATCCTGAACAATCACTGGACAATGATTTGTGCCAGGCCGTTGTGACAGAGGGCGGCAAAACGGTGTATCTGCGCGGGCAATGTCCGCAAGACCTTGATGATTTCAAGAACATCGACAGCCACGACCCGATCGCGCAAACCCACAAGGTGATGCAAAATATCAAACAGCTGATCGAAGAAGCCGGAGGAGAAATGGCTGATCTGGTCAAGATCGTGGTCTACATCACCGATGTGCGCCACCGCGAGGCGGTTTATCGCACCATGGGCGAATATATCAGGGGTGTGCATCCTGTTTCCACGGGTCTTGTCGTCCAAGCACTGGCGCGCCCTGAATGGCTTGTTGAAATCGACGGCACGGCGGTGATCCCGTCATGACCTTTTCGCTTGTCGCCCGCTGCGCCGAAACCGGAATGTTCGGCACTGCCATCGCGTCGTCTTCGCCCGCGGTTGCTGCGCGGTGCTCTTATACCCGGGCCGGCGTCGGCGCAGTGTCGAGCCAGAACGTCACCGATCCGACATTGGGGCCGATCGCGCTGGACCTGATGCAAGCGGGCATGTCCGCAGATCAAGCGATCGCAGAGGTGCGGGACAAGGCGCGGTTCATCGAATACCGGCAGGTTCTGGCAATAGACAGGGCCGGGCGCGTCGCCATCCATTCGGGGCCAAGGTCTCTTGGGATATGGACGCAGGCAGAGGGTAACGGAGTGATCGCTGCCGGCAACCTGTTGGCCAACGAAGACGTACCCCAAGCGATCGTTACCGCCTTTGAAAATGCGACAGGCCACCTTGGGGATCGTCTGATCGACGCGATGCGCGCAGGCTTGGCCGCAGGAGGAGAGGCAGGCCCGGTTCATTCCGCCGGTCTTCAGTTGTGTGACGCGGTTCCCTGGCCGGTGGCTGATCTGCGCTGCGACTGGACGGACGACTGCCCCATTGAAGCTGTCGCGACCGCGTGGGGCATCTATAAACCGCAACTTAAGGCCTATGTGCAGCGGGCGCTCGACCCTCGAGAAGCGCCATCTTACGGAGTCCCGGGCGATGACTGACAACGATATGATGATACAGCAGGTGACAGAGATGCGGAGCGAACTGGCGCAGATTGCCAACGCGCCTGCCGACGCACCGCGAGGCCCATCCGGGCGGTTCTATACAGACCCCGCCTATTTTGACTACAAACGCAAAACCGTTTTGCGCCGGAACTGGCATTGCGTTGGCCGGGCCGACGAACTGGCCAACGTCGGCGACTACAGGGCAATCCAGCTTCTGGACGAGCCGCTGATCGTCGTACGCGATACCGACAGGATCAAGGTGCTTTCTAATGTGTGCCGACATCGCGGCATGCCTTTGGTCAAGGACACCGGCAACGCCAAGCGGTTCGTCTGTTCCTATCATGCCTGGACCTATGGCACGGACGGTGCGCTGTTGCGTGCGGCACGCATGAAAAATGCCAGCTTTGACGTCAAGTCGTGCCGCCTGCCGGAAATCGTCAGCCAGCAACGTTTCGGATTTGTCTATGTCTGTCTGGACAGCACGCCGCCAGACCTCGACAAGGCGCTGGCGGGTTTGGAAACCGTTATCGGGCATTATCAGCCAGAACGGTTTCGCATCGTCCATACTGCAACGGAAATCTGGAAAACCAACTGGAAATGCTTGGTCGAGAACTTCATGGAGGGCTACCACCTATCGGTTGTGCATCCCGAAACCCTGCATGGCTACACTCCGACAGGGCTGAGTAAAAAGGGGCCGTCGGGCGACGGGTTTACCAGCTATTTCGCCAAATACCCCCAGGGCATCGAATCACGCGGGCAGGGCGCACCGGATCTTGACGACGACGAACGTTCGCGATCTTCGCTGTTCTCCGTGTTCCCCTGCCAGGTCGCAAGCGTCGCGGCTTCTTTGTTGGTTTCGCTGTCGATCCGGCCCCTGAAGGTGGATGAAATCGAAGTGACCTGGACCATGTCCACGTTTGGTGACGAACTTGACGGTGACACTATCGAGAAACGAATTTCGCTGTGGGAAGAAGTCAATCGCGAGGATCGCGAAAAGCTGGAGCTCATGCAAACCGCGCTGTCGTCGGTGCACGCAACCGGTGGTCCGCTTGCCGGTGCCGATTACGAAGGGACGGTGTTTGACTTTTTGGCATGGCAAGCGCGGCAAGACATGGCCCCGGAACCTGCGACGCGTGGGGCTTGATATTCCGCGCGCTCAGAGTCATGCAGGTTCATGGCTTTGCGTTTTTCGTTCAGACAGTTGGAGTATCTGATCGCTGTTGGCGAGGCGGGCACAATTGCGTTGGCGGCACAGCGCGTCAACGTATCGCCTCCCTCGATTTCCTCTGCGATCAGCCAGCTTGAAACGGATCTGGGCGTCCAGCTATTTGTGCGCCATCACGCGCAGGGGTTGACGCTGACGCCCGGTGGACGGCGCGTTTTCAACGAGGCAAAACGCATCTTGTTTCTTGCCCATGGCATAAACGATCTTGCCATTGATATTGTCGACACCGTGCGCGGCCCGATCACGATCGGTGCGCTTTCAACCGTCGCACCGGTCGTAAGCGCACAATTGCGCCGGACTTTCGAAGCAAAGTTTCCCGATGCCTCTGTCGCGCTGAAAGAGGGAAGCCAGACGGATTTGCTACGCATGCTGGGGCAGGCCGAGATCGACGTCGCGATCACCTATGACATCGAAATTCCCAAAGACATCGCTTTCAGCGAACTGATATCGCTGCCGCCTTATGTGATGTTGGCAAAAGATCACCCCAAGGCCAGACAACCGTCCCTGAGTTTGGCGGAACTGGAAGATGAACCGATGGTCCTGCTCGACCTTCCGCTGAGCCGGGAATATTTTCTGTCGATGTTCCAGCACAGCGGTTTTCGCCCGAATATCACCGAACGCACGTCGGATATGGCAATGGCGCGCAGCCTTGTGGCCAACGGGTTCGGGTTCGGGTTGGTCAACATGCGCACCCGGTCCGACATCGCGCCCGACGGCGAGAAATTGGTTGTGCTGCCGCTATTGGGGGATGTGCGGTCGGTCAGCCTGGGGTTGGCGACAAAGCAGTCTGAACATCGCTCCGGGATTGTGGCGGCGTTTTTCAAGCACGTGAAGGAACACCTGCAAATACACGGGCTGCCGGGTTCGCACGATCCTGCTTAAATGCCGGCTGCAAGGCGCTCTAGCAGCGCGTCCAGCATCGCATCACATTGAGCGAGCTGATCGGCATGCACGAATTCATCGGGTCTGTGACCTTGCGCCATCGACCCCGGCCCGCATACCACCGTCGGAATATCAAGCCGCGTTGAAAACAACCCGCCTTCGGTGCCAAACGCCACCTTGATCGTCGCATTTAGCCCCGTCAACGACTTCACAAAGCTGACGACCTCTGCGTCTGGGCCAGTCGCGAGGGCGGGGTAGCTGCCGGTTGTTTCGATTTCGATGTTGGCCTCTGGAAATTGGGCGCGCAACGGGGTCAGCAGATCTTGTGCCGCCCGGTCAAGGTGATCGAGAATATCCTGTGGATCATCTTCGGACAGGTTGCGTATTTCAAAGGCGAACTCAGCCGAATTCGGCACGATATTCAGCGCCACGCCGCCGGTAATCGTCCCGACATGAAGCGTGGAATAAGGCACGTCATAATCGTTGTCAGGTGTGGTGGTGCGACTGATTTCCCTCTGGATATCGCGGATAGCTGCAATCATATCGCAGGCCAGATGGATCGCGTTGAGGGCCGTCGGTGCAAGCGCTGAATGCGCCTCGCGTCCGGTGCATTTCACACGGCATGCGGTCTTGCCCTTGTGCCCGGTGGCGACCTTCATCCCGGTCGGTTCACCGACGATGCAAAACTTGGGCCGGAACGGGGCCTTGGCCAACATATCAATCATTGATTGCACGCCGATACAGCCGATTTCTTCGTCATATGATAATGCCAGATGAAGTGGTGTTTTCAGGTCCATCGACGCGGCCCTTAGCGCGGCTGACAATGCACAGGCGACGAACCCTTTCATATCGGTGGTGCCTCGGCCAAAGACCTTGCTGTCTTTTTCGGTCATTTCGAACGGGGGCACGGTCCAATCCTGGCCCGCGACGGGGACGACATCCGTATGCCCCGACAGCATGACGCCCGCGCGGTCGTCGGGCCCGATGGTCGCATACAGATTGGCCTTGGGTTGAACAGGATCTTTGATCATCACAACCTGTGCACCCGCGCTTTGCAGCAGATCCGCGCAATAGGCGATCAGCTCGCCATTGGGGTTCGCGCTGATGGTGGGAAAGCTGATTAACTGTCTCAGGATGTCGGTTCGGTCCACAAGCAAGCTATCCTGCCTTCAAAGCGGGTGACGCAGCGATATGTTCGGCCAGATACTGCGCATCGACCCAGACGCCCCAGATAAACGCCGATCCCCGCATCGACAGCCACGGCAGACCCAGAAAGTACATGCCGGGTATGTCCGTGACCCCGCGGTCATGCAACGGTTTCCCGTCCGGGGCAAAGGCATCGACCTTTAGCCAGCTGAAATCCTGCACAAACCCCGTTGCCCAGATGACCGTTGTGATCCCCGCTTTTGCGATATCGACTGACAAGACAGGATCGCTGATACAGGCAGGGTCGGGGGGGATGATATGGGCCTCTGGCTCCGGCGGGAAATCAAGGCCATTACGCGCGATGTAGTCATCGGCTTCGCGAAGAACAGAGAGATAATTGGCATCGCCCTCCGCAATGTTTTTGGCAAGATCCGGGCCGAAGTGTAGGTGACCATCACTGTATCTCTGCGTACGCCCGACCAGCGTGATCCCGGTTGCGGCCATCCTGCGGAAGTCGACCGTTTCACCGCCGCGCGCACCGCTGACTGCAATCGTGACGTGCTCTTTGCCAGCGGGAGGCGTTTTCGCCTGCCATTTACCCAGCACGCCCAGCCACCAGCAGAAATCGCGGCCCCGGTAACTGCGCGGCGGACGATCATGAGGGCCGACAGACAGATAGACCTCGCGGCCCGAACGCCGAAGCTCATCCGCGATCTGGGTGCCCGACGACCCCGCACCAACGACCATCACCGCACCTCGGGCCAGTTGATCCGGGCTGCGATAAGCGGTGGAATGCATCTGGGTGATGCCGGGAAGGTCAGGCAAAACCGACGGAACGACCGGGGTCTGAAAAGGCCCGGTCGCGGCGACGATATTGCGTGCCTCAATCGTTCCTTGTGAAGTGTCCACCACGAAACCAGTTCCATGCGCGTTACGCGTCGCGTTGAGCACCTCGACACCGCAATGAACGGGCGCGGCGATTTGCTTGGCATAGGCTTCAAAGTACGATGTGACACTGTGTTTGGTTGCAAAATCGTCGGGCGCGGTATCGGGAAATTCCATGCTGGGAAAGCGGTCGTGCCACGCTGGCCCATTTGCCACCAGTGAATCCCATCGCTCGGTCCGCCACCGCTCAGCGATCCGGTGTCGTTCAAGGATCACATGGGGAATGCCATATTTACTTAAATGCTCGCTCATCGCCAGCCCGGCCTGACCGCCGCCGACAATTACGGTATCCGTCTTTTCAGGTAACACGTTGATCCTTTGCTCAGAGCAGCCCCGACGGCACGCTTGGGTCACCTTAAGCAAGGCAATCAGGCAGCCAAAATACCAATTTGTTAATCATTGGATGCGTTCAAGCTAATTGGCCGAATGACAAGAATTGCGCATGCCCGCCTGGCATCTGCTTCTCGGCAAAAGGTTCAGGCTTTATTCATATTCGAGCGGTATGACTTGGGCGTTCGCGCACTTTCCCCGCTGGTTGAAGACTGCTGGCACCGGTGCGCTTTTCAGGGCGACGTGGGCAGTCGCTGCGGACAGGTGGTTAGATTGCCGCCGGGGACAGACCGTAACGAATGGCCCGTCCCGGCAGCACATGGGGTCAGACTACGCTGAATTGCCCCATCATTCCGCCATCCTCGTGTTCGAGGATGTGGCAGTGGAACATAAACGGGGTGGAAGCCGGTGCCGGTTGATCGAACCGAATGGCAATTTCCGCACGTCTGTTTACCAGAGCGGTATCCTTCCAGCCGCTGTTGCGGCTTGATACCGGACCGTCATTTTCGCTCAGCACCTGAAATCTAACGCCGTGAACGTGAAAGGGGTGGGCCATATTCTGGCCATCGATCGCCCAGATTTCGGTGGCACCGCGTTGCACGCTGAAGTTCAGCCTATCCATCTCGAATGAATTGCCATTGATGGAATGTTGGTTGCGACGGCGCCGAAACATGCCGCCCATACCGGATTGAAGCGCTATATCGCGCCGAGAAGCTCCCCGAATATCCAGATCGGGCATCGTACCGCCAATACCTTCGGGAATACGATCAATCCGGGCGCGGCGCGACGGATCAACCGAGATGGGCAGAATGTCGAAGCTGCCGCCAGAGCCGCCCATCATGCCGCCGCCCATCATGCCGCCACCCATCATGCCGCCACCCATCATACCGCCATTGGCAATTGAGCTGCTGACCAGCATGTCGCTTGTGCCGTCCGAGAAATCCAACAGCACTTCTGCACGTTCGCCGGGTGCCAGTTGTAGGCTGTCAATGGCGATGGGGCGGTCCAGGAACCCGGTGTCCGTTGACACCATGTGCAATGTACGACCGGCCCGAGAGGCCAGATTGTAGATACGGGCATTGGACCCGTTCAATAGGCGCAGCCGCACGATACCCTTCGGGACGACAGCCTGCGCCCCGTATTGACCGTTGACCAAGATGACGTCCCCGGTAAAACCCATCATTCTGTCATGCATGCCGGGGTCGTACACCGCGCGCCCGCTTCGATCAAACCGGCGGTCCTGTATTACGAGCGTCAGGTCATCCGTGCCATAATCCGAAGGTAAGCCGCGTTCATCGTCACGCCCGTCGGTAAGCTGTATGACCCCGGCCAGACCCTTTTGAACGTGATCGGCTGTGCGCAGGTGGGTATGCGAATGATACCAAACCGTCGCGGGCGGCTGGTCGATGTTCAGATCAACCGCCCATGTCGCGCCCGTCGCGATGGGCTGGTGTGGGCCTCCGTCAGCCTGTCCGGGGATCTCAAGCCCGTGCCAATGAAGGGAAAATGGCTCGCTTACGCCATTGCGAACTGACGCTTTTGTCAGGCTGTTATGGGCAAGCCGCAAGGTTGGTCCCAGAAACGTCTGATTATTGAAGCCCCAGGTTGACGTGGCGCTTTGGCCAAGGAAGTTTGTTTCGCCAGTCCGCGCCAGCAGATCAAAGGCCCGCGACGTGGTCGCGTCAACCAGCGGCGGCATCCGCAAAATACCACCGCCAGATTGCGCCAGTGAGAGCCCGGGCCAGCCGGCGACAAGTCCAGCTGCGCCCGCGCGCTTGATCAAATCACGTCGTGTCAGTGGCATTGATAAACCCCTTTCCGTTCCGCGCATTGCGGTTTTTATGCCGCATCCACGGCGGTTCGCATCATGTCGCGGACTTCACCGGCCACGCTGTGCAGTTCGTCGTTGTCTATCGCCTGCATGGATGCCACCGGATCAATCGCACTAATTTCGGTGCCGCCGTCGACGGCGCGAAGGATTACATTGCAGGGCAACATCGCTCCCACTCGCGGCTCGATCCCGATCGCCTTGTACGCCATCTTGGGGTTGCAGGCCCCAAGGATACGATAAGGCTGCATTTCGACATCGATCTTCTTTTTCATGGTGGCCTTGACGTCGATCTCGGTCAGGATACCAAAGCCGTTGTCTTTTAGCGCGGCGCGGATGCGGGTATCTGCCGCGTCGATATCCACGCCGGTCAAAGTGCGATTGTAGGTATAGGTCATGCCAGTGTCCTTTTCATTACTTCGATAGATATTTGATCAGCGCCAAGATCGCCAACACGACCAATACGATGACCAACAGCATCCATATGCCGCCCATTCCATATCCCATCATGTGATACTCCTCTTGTTGATGATTGCTGAGACTGATGGGTCAACCCGTAGTCCTGCCGTGTGTTCCCCCACTGCGGCGGGCGCGGGAGGGCCCCAACCCCGAAAGCCAGCGCCACAGGGTTGCAAATGCAATTAACCGGCCACCGGCAACAGCGCCAATTCGCCCAGAAGTGAGCCCGTCGAGATGTCGATTGTTCTGTGGCCATTGATCGCCTAACTGCCCAAACGGGCCTATGGAACTTCGCCCAAGTGATCCCTGCCGTTGCGGCGTAAGCGAAACGCCAAAAAATGGAGCATGCTTGATCACGCTGCAAAGCGGTCGCCAAATGGGCACGCGAACCAACAGGCGGCTGCCTTGTGGACCACCCTGAGGTAGCATTAACATGCTTTAGGGCTGTTTGAGAATGCAAGCGTGATCTTGACCTGGCCTGATCGGATGGCGATCGTGGTCAGCTGTGATAGTCAACCCTATCAGGGCGGGTGACAGTTCGATGCGATATAAGATCGCATGCAGCACACACCCTGTCGGTCCGGGTCCGGCACAATGATTTTCGGGGGTCAGGAATCGGTTGAATTGTGGCGTAGCGCTTTCCAACCGCTTAACAAAGGGCGATTGTATATTTGACAAACCCAACTGACACTCCTATATCGGAGTCAACAAGTTAGAGGTTTTCCGCCATGTCCGTTCTTTCTGCTCCCTACATGCACGACGAAGCGGCAGCCTTTGCGCACGTTGAAGCGATGCTCTGGGCTGATGGTCCGATCTGTCCGCACTGCGGCGTGGTCGATAGCGCCTATAAGCTGGAAGGTGTTTGCACGAAGGCCAGCAAGAAGAACCCGGAAGGCAAGGAGCGCCACGGCCTATGGAAGTGCCGCGAGTGCCGCAAGCAATTCACTGTCCGCAAGAATACCATCTTCGAGGAAAGCCACCTGCCGCTGCACCTGTGGCTTCAAGCTATTCACCTGATGGTATCCAGCAAAAAGGGCATCAGCAGCCACCAACTGCACCGCGTTCTGGGCATCACCTACAAGTCCGCATGGTTCCTGACCCACCGCATTCGCGAATGCATGCGCTCTGGCGCACTGGCGGGCTTTGGTAATGGCGGTGGCGTGGTGGAAGTTGACGAAACATTTATCGGCAACGACCGCAGCAAGAAGCCGCATGGCGTCAAGAAGGGCCGAGGCTACGCACATAAGCACAAGATGCTGACCCTCGTGGATCGCGACACGAAGCAAGCGAAGAGCATCATCGTGGACGACCTTAAGAAAAGTACACTGGTGCCGATACTGCGCGAGAACATCGCTAAGGAAGCCGTGGTCTACACCGACGAAGCGGGCCAGTACCGCGACCTAAAGGACGACTTCTCCGATCATGACTTCACCCGTCACAGTCAAGGTGAGTACGGTCGCGGCGAGGTCCACACCAACACTGTCGAAGGCTTCTACAGCGTCTTCAAGCGCGGCATGAAGGGCGTGTACCAGCACTGCGGAAAGCAACACCTGCACCGCTATGCGGCTGAGTTTGACTTCCGTTACAACAATCGCGTGGCGAACGGTGTTGATGATGCGGAGCGCGGTCAGATTGCGCTGACTGGGGCGGTTGGTAAGCGGTTAAAATACCACTGCTGAGATCAAAAATGCAGTGGACAATGCGCGTCACTTGTGTGTTGAGCGCGCAGCTAGTACTATATGTAGGATACCAACGGGAGAAAATGCATGGCGCAAAACCTCACATTTGGGAGCAACACTCCGGCAAGCTTGGCTAAACTCGCTGAGGCGGTCGTCTATGTTGCGCACAAGACTCAAGGTGACTTTGGGTCCATCAAGATCAACAAGACGATTTATTACGCCGACTTGGAGGCCTTCAAAACGCTTGGCAGTTCGATAACGGGCGCTCAATACCACAAGATAAGGCTGGGTCCGGTTCCGAAGCATATCCTCATGGCTGAACGTAAGTTGGAAAGTGAAGGGGCTTTAAAGGTCGACAGGGACACAATGAACCACAGCCGCATTGCAGGGCGAGCGCCGAACCTCAATTTATTCAGCGAATCCGAGACCAAAATTCTCGACACCTTTATCGCAGAGCTTGCTCCGAAGTCTGCGATGCAGGTCAGCGAAGAAAGCCACGACATTCGATGGGATGTTGTGCGCAACCAAGATCTCCTGCCATACGAGTTCGCATTTCTGGACGGCACAGTCACTGATAAAGACTCAAGAGATGCACAGCGGCTGTCTGAGGAAATGGGTTGGTAACAATGGAAGGCTATGAGCTGCTGCATGAAAACAGCTATGACTATTGCCTGTGCAACACGCTTCGCGTTGAAGTCAGTCAAGCAGAGGAGGCACTGGGGGCTATCCTGTACGCGATCTCAAGAAATCCTTCCGGTTTCAAAGTAGTAGTCGAGCCGAACATTTACCTGGCGAAGATATCCGAACGCCCCCAAGAGGGCCTGCCCCTGTTCCGAATATTCTTCCGGCTGCATGAAGAAAAGAAGCGTGTGGACTTGCTGTATGTCGATCACGGATAAAAAACCCCAACTCGAACGCTTCAAAGAAGCCGCTCGCCAGCTAGAGACGGACGACGACGAAGAACGGTTCAACGAGAAGCTGCGGAAGATGGCAAAGCAAAAGCCGGACGACAAGAAAGACGAATGAGGTATTGATATGCCCCAAATAAATGGGGTATCATATTACCTATGGACCGTATTGTAGCATCATATCTCTTGCGCTTACTACGGGTTGATGCGTGGGACGCGTCTGGCATCCCCTTCAACCGGCCCCTGCATCAGCCAGCCACCGACTAAAAACGTGCATCAATCCAAGCCTGCGTGCCTTCGTAAGATCTGAAAGACGCAGGTTTTTCGGTAAGTTCGCAAACCAACATCATGTCATTGGCGTCAATGAGAGATCGAAGGTGCTGAAGGAGGGACGAGGCGTCATTTGCATTGCAATCGACAAGGTAAACCGTGCGTTGTGCCTTCTGTGCCTCTAGCCGTTCAAACTCATCCCAGAGATTTTGATAATCCTGCCCGTCTTTGTTGAGTTGGTAGTTGACGATGAAATAGGCCATATCTCGAATCCCTCTAAACTAGAATCCGAGCGTGCGCCTGTGTTCAGGGTTTGTCAAATATACAATCGCCAATGAAAAGGACGGGGGGGTGCCCCGCCCTGATGATCTTAATGACCCAGAATTTGGCTCAGGAACAGTTTCGTTCTTGGGCTTTGTGGATTGTTGAAGAACTCTTCCGGCTCGTTTTGCTCAACAATCTGGCCCTCGTCCATAAAGATAACGCGGTTTGCCACCTGACGGGCAAAACCCATTTCATGTGTCACGCACAACATTGTCATGCCTTCTTCGGCAAGCTCCACCATCGTATCCAGAACCTCTTTGATCATTTCAGGGTCAAGAGCCGACGTAGGTTCGTCAAACAGCATGATACGCGGCCGCATGCACAGACTGCGTGCGATCGCCACGCGCTGCTGTTGTCCACCCGAAAGTTGGCCGGGATACTTGTTGGCCTGATCCGGGATTTTCACCTTTTCCAGGAAATGCATCGCGGTTTCTTCGGCTTCTCTTTTGGGAATTTTGCGGACCCAGATCGGAGCCAAAGTACAGTTTTCCAGGATCGTCAGATGCGGGAACAGGTTGAAGTGTTGAAAACACATCCCGACCTCTGATCGAATTTTGTCGATGTTCTTGACGTCCGAAGACAACACGGTGCCATCGACTTCGATGCGCCCCTTCTGATGTTCTTCCAACGCATTGATGCAGCGGATCAGCGTCGATTTACCCGACCCCGAAGGCCCTGCAATGACGATCCGTTCACCGCGATACACCGTCAAGTCGATGTCGCGCAACACGTGGAATGTACCATACCACTTGTTCATGTTCTCAATGCTGATCGCGACCTCGTTCGAGACGTTCAGTGCGTGGGATAGTTCAGCCATGATTACAGCCTTTCCTTAATGGTGGTCGGTCTGGAGTTGACGTTCCAGCCATTGTGAATATTGCGAGATGCCATAGCAGACGACAAAGAACAGCAAGGCGGCAAAGCCCCATAGCTCCCAGTAAACGCCGTTCCAGTCGGTAGACGCGAGGATCGGCCCGCGGATCATCCCGACCAGATCAAACATCGAAATGATCGACACCAGCGTGGTATCCTTGAACAGACCCACGGCGACATTGACGATGCCCGGGATCGATATTTTCAATGCCTGAGGCAGGATGATCAACCGCATGGCCTGAGCGTAATCAAGGCCAAGGCTGTCGGCTGCTTCATATTGGCCACGAGGCAACGCTGCCAACCCGCCGCGTATCACTTCGGCAATATAGGCCGAGGCGAACATGGTGATCATGATGATCACACGCAAGATAAGGTCAAAGTTCGTACCGGGCGGCAGGAAGTACGCCAAGACTACGTTTGCGACGAACAGCAAGGTAATCAAAGGCACCCCACGGATGAATTCAATGAAAACAACGCAGATCAACCTGATGATCGGAAGGTTCGATTGCCGCCCCAAGGCCAGCACGATGCCAAGGGGTAATGAAAGCGAAACGCAGATGACGCCCAAAATCATGTTGAGCATAAAGCCCCCCATATTCCGCGAGGCGACTTCTTCCAATGCCAGAACATTGGTTAGATTGGATGTGATGAACCCGGCGACGAACCAAACCACGACACCCACGACAATACCGGCGAACAGGCCACCCGCGAAGCTGGACTTTACCAAGCTGCTGTAGACGACATAGCCAATCGCAAAACTGAACAATGCCGCCAGTGGTACCAACAGCGACCCGCCCCAGATCAGCCAGAACGCCAGGAAGGGATAAAGCACCGTGACAATCAACAACTGGCGCGGGACCGCTCCAAACAGCACCGGTGCCGCCGCGACAAACAGCAAAATGAATGCCAATGTCGGGCGCCAGTACCCATCCTGAGGATAGGCGATCCCGAACAGCAGCTGGTTCCAGCGTTCGGTCAGAACCGAGAAACAGCCACCCTGGGCACCGTCCAGTACCTCGCGACATTCCCGGATATTGCCGGTGTTCCAGACCCCACCCAGCAACCAAGGCAGGAGACCGGACAAAATGACGAATATCACATACAGCGCAACAAGCGTCAGAATGGTATAGGGGATCGAAGAGAACAGACTTTGGTGGACCCACTTGACGGGCCCCGTTGCCGTCGACGGCGGCTCGACCTGCGGCAGCATGGTTTCTCTGACATAGGGTACGGAGGCGGCGTGTGTATCGGACATCTTACCGTTCCTTCAAGCTGACAGCGTTATTGTAAACGTTCATGATCGCAGAAATCGACAACGAGATCGTGAGATAAAACAGCATAAGCAAGAGCACGCATTCAATGGCTCGGCCTGTCTGGTTCAATGTGATCCCCCCCAGCGTCGCCGTGATATCGGCGTACCCGACCGCGATGGCGAGCGATGAGTTTTTGGTGATGTTGAGATATTGCGAAATGAGCGGCGGAATAATGACTCGCAATGCCTGCGGCAGTACCACCAGATTCATGATGCGTTTGGGCCGCAAACCCAGCGATGCCGCCGCTTCGGTCTGACCTTTTGAAACAGCCTGAATACCTGCACGCACGTTCTCTGCGATGAAGGCACCTGTATACACGGACAGGGCGAGCCAAAGCGCGATCAGCGGAGCCCCGATTTGCAGACCACCCCGGAAGTTGAAGCCTTTCAGCGCAGGGTAATCCAACCCGATGGGGCTGCCCATCACGAAGAAAACCAGGAGGGTCGGAACCAGCAGGATAGCCAGCGTCGGCCAGCCGGTAGGAAGCAGTTTGCCGGTGCGAAACAGCAGACTGACCGCGTATTTGCGGTAAGCGACAGCGGCAACGATGGATAACACGAAGGTCGCGACAACGATCATCGACCCGGGACCCCAGACAGGTGCGGGGACATAGATGCCACGGTTAGTGAACGCAAATGCATCGAACAACATGCTCGACGTCGCGTTGTCACCTCGGAATGCATTCGGGGCCGGCAATACGGCGGTCATCAGCGTGTAGATCATCAAGATCCAGATCAGCACCGGTATATTGCGGAAAATTTCGACGTAAACCGACATCATTTTGGAAACGAGCCAGTTGTTAGACAGACGTGCCACCCCGGCGATGACCCCCAGGATAGTTGCGGTGACGCATGCGAGGAAGGCGACCAAGAGCGTGTTGAGAATTCCGACAACAGCGGCCCGCAGGTTTGTGGATTGGCTGTTGTAGTCGATCAGCGTCTGGTTGATGTCATATCCGGCAGGTACGTACAGAAAACTGTACGAAATATTCAACCCAGCCTCTGCAAGGTTACGCACTAGGTTAATGCCCAAGAAAGCCATCAGCGCGATCAAAAGCATCAGCGCGATAAACTGGAATGTATAGGATCTATAGCGGGTGTCGTTTAGCAACATCGACAGCCGGAACGAACCCTGTTGAGGGTCGGACATTGTCGTCATCTGATTATCCCTGTGTTCCGGACCTGTCAGAGCGCGACAATCGGCGTCGCTTGTCCGGTTATTTTATTTGTCGCGGTAAGAATAAAAGGCGCGGAGATACTCCGCGCCTTTTGAATTGATTTAACGGAAAGGAGGCGCGTACATCAGGCCGCCATCTGTCCACTGAGCGTTCAGGCCGCGTGCCAGACCGATCGGTGTTTCTTCGCCGATGTTCTTGGCAAAGATTTCGCCATAGTTACCCTGCGAAGCGATGGCATTCTTTGCCCAGGCAGCGTCGAGACCCAGCATCTCGCCCAACGTACCTTCGGCACCCAACAGACGGGCAACCTCTGGGTTGGTTGTGTTTGTTGCCATCTCTTCTACGTTTGCCGATGTCACGCCCAGCTCTTCTGCTGCGATCAGCGCGTAAAGAACCCAACGGGTCAAATCACCCCAGTCGTTGTCGCCGTGACGAACCAACGGGCCCAAAGGCTCTTTGGAAATGATTTCCGGCAAAATGATGTGATCACCAGGAGTTTCAAATGTCGCGCGCGTAGCGGCAAGACCGGACGCGTCGGTGGTGTATGTGTCACACGCACCTGCAAGGTACTGCTGCTGACCTTCTGCGTTTGTCTCGATTGGTACCGGCTCATACGAGATGTTGTTCGCGCGGAAGAAATCGGCGAGGTTAAGCTCTGTGGTGGTACCGGTCTGAATGCAGACGGTCGCACCGTCCAGGTCCTTGGCCGACGAAACGCCCAATGCCTTTGGCACCATGAAGCCTTGACCATCGTAGTAGTTCACACCGATGAAATCGAACTTGAGATCGACGTCACGGGAGAACGTCCAGGTGGTGTTGCGCGCAAGAAAGTCGATTTCGCCAGAGGCCAACGCGGTAAAGCGTGTTTTACCTGTTGTAGGGATGAATTCGACAGCATTGGGATCAGCAAAGATAGCGGCGGCGACAGCGCGGCATACTGCGACGTCGAAACCTTCCCATTCACCATTGGCGTTGGGTGCGGCAAAGCCCACCAGGCCAGTTGTTACGCCACAGTTTAGCTTGCCACGCGCTTTGACATCGTCAAGCGTCGATGCGGCCGCTGCGCCGGCTGCTAGGCCAGCAACTGTTAGCGCACCAAAAAATACGGATTTGTTCATTGTTACCTCTTCCTGATTTTCCGCCACGTTTTTGGGCGGTTCACCCGACACCTTTTGGGTCGGAGATGTTTTGATGGGGTTATCCCCGTCAGTGGAACGGAGTTTGGGCGGATTTAAGCTCGAAGGTCAAGTCAAGCTGCCCAAAAAACGCTCGTAATTCTCGGGTTGGCGTATGCTTAGAAATTTATTTGGGCGTGCTCAGGTCAAACATGAACTTAGCGTGAAGAAAGCTAGCCTTTTTCACTGCGCTCAGGGCTTCTGCATCGTCATCCAGTCCCCACTGCTCGGCCTGCCATATCTCGTCCAATCGAGAGGCGTCCCATACCGATTCCATCGGGCGCGCATCGTAAGCAGCCGCAAATCCCAAGACCAATGACCCGGACAGACTTACCAGATCGTGGAAAGCCGCCAGTTGGAAATCATTCAGCGCATGGGTACGCGCCGTCAGTTTGTCGACGGCCCCGGCGGCCTGAGGAACATGGATAACGCCGGTGCGCGGCTGCAACCGGGCGTCCAACTCGGCTGCAGCCCAATCCAGATACGGATCCCAGTGGACGCGTTGTCGCTCTACAAGCTCTTGTGGTGCATCCGCCCGGTAACAAAGCAAATCGCAATCTCCGTAGGCTGCCAGCATATCGGCAACCTCGGCATGTTGTATCGCCACCTTGTCGATGGCTGCATTTGCCGTCTTTGTGCATGGCATCGTCGCGGGGTTGATCACCCCTTCCTGCGCCTGCCATTCAGTCGTGATAACCGTGGCCATTTCGTGCGTCGGCACAACCAACGGACGCTTGGCCGGCGTCTTGATCGGTCTTCCGTCAAGCTCTACGGCGAAACCGCCATCCGCTTCCACGACCTTGGCTTCGGTCCAAAACCTCTTTGCCTTCCACTCGCTCACGCCCAATCCTCCTCGAACGGGTCGGCGGGCACATCTGATGGTACCCATTGAAAGGTATCCCATGTGCGCAGCATGTGATCGGGCAGCGGCGCGGTAAGGTTCAGACGCGCCTTGGTCACCGGGTGTTCCAGCGTCAGGGATCGGGCGTGCAAGTGCAGCTTTTTCGAGATGTCGCCCCCCAGTTGCGCGCCCCAGCCATCGCCCATGTTTTCCTGCCCTGAACCACCATATTTACCGTCGCCCACGATCGGATGGCCGATTTCAGCCATGTGAGCCCGCAACTGGTGGGTGCGCCCGGTCACCGGGATCAGAGCCATCCAACAGGTGCGTTTACCCGCTTGGGCCAAGGTCGCGTAATCCGTCGTGGCCCGTTTCGCGCCCTCGGTGGTTTCCATGTCTCTGGGGTGAACGCAGTACATTTTTTCGCCTTCGCCGCGTGCTCCGTGACCAAAGGCCTTGACCAGGCCGAGCTTGATTGTACCGTTCTTGGGGTGTGGCACCCCGGCGACTGCGGCCCAATAGATCTTACGCGTCTGACGGTGCCGGAACGACGCGGTCAGATCAGCGGCTATCGCGCGGGTTCGAGCCATGATCAGAACACCTGAAGTGTCCTTGTCCAGACGATGCACAAGCCGGGGTTTTTCGTCCAGGTCGAACATCAACGCATCGGCCAAGGCGTCAACGTGACGGTCCGATTGCCCCGACCCGCCTTGAACCGGCAAACCGGGCGGTTTGTTCAACGCGATGATATGGTCGTCGCGGTAAATCACGCACTCGCGGATGAACTTGGCATCTGCGTCGGAAATGCGTGTGCGTTTGGGCGGCGGCGGTGCCTCGGCGTCGGGTAACGGAGGAATTCTGATCGTTTGCCCTACCTCTAAACGCGTCGAAGCCTTGACCCGCCCGCCATCGACCCGAAGATCGCCCTTGCGGCACATCTTTTCGATAAGCCCTTGTCCGATAAGTGGAAACTTGCGCTTGAACCACCGGTCCAGCCGCTGTTCTCCATCGCCCTCTTCGACGACCAAATGTTGAACCCGGCTCATGCAAATACCCCTCTGGCCACTAACAGGCCCAGCATCAATCCCAGCACCGACAATCCAACGGACAGTGCCACATATATCCCAGCAGACCAGATTTGGCCGCGCTCTATCAATGTCACTGTTTCCAGTGAAAACGACGAAAACGTCGTGAACCCACCCAAGATTCCGGTTGCGACAAACGGATTGAGATGGGCCAGTCCCTTGTGCGCCGCTGTTACCACAAACAGCCCCATGATGAACGATCCAAGGATATTCACCGCGAGCACCGCGACCGGAAACTCCAGAAATCCGAAGACGCGCGTTATCGCGACACCGGACAGATAGCGCAAGGACGCGCCCAACGCGCCCCCCGCTGCAACAAGAGACAGGGTTGAAATCATGTGCGGTCTCTCACGCGTCGCGCAGGAAATGTCAAGTTTTACGGGCCGCTCGAAGCTTTTCGAAATATTCCAGTCGTTTTTTCAGATCGCGCTCGAATCCGCGTTCAACCGGTTGATAGTATCGGGGTCTCTCCATCCCGTCGGGAAAATAGTTCTGACCTGAAAACCCATCCTCGGCGTCATGATCATAAGCATAACCGGCACCATACCCTTGTTCCTGCATCATCTTGGTTGGTGCGTTCAGAATATGTTTGGGGGGCGGTGCCGACCCGGTATGCTTGGCGGCTTTTCGCGCCGCCTTATACGCCACATAGGTCGCATTCGATTTCGGTGCGAGCGCCAGATACGTCAACGCCTGGGCAAGCGCAAGCTCACCCTCGGGGGACCCAAGCCTTTCGTAGGTTTCCCACGATTGCAGACAGATCACTTGAGCTTGCGGATCCGCAAGTCCGATGTCTTCTACCGCCATACGCGTGATGCGGCGCATCAGATAGCGCGGGTCTTCACCGCCTTCCAGCATCCGCGCCAGCCAATACAGCGCCGCGTCAGGGTCCGACCCTCGAACCGATTTATGCAATGCTGAGATCAAGTTGTAATGCGCGTCGCCGCCCTTGTCATATTGCGCTGCCCTGCGCATCAACCTTGCAGCAAGTGACTTTCCGTCAAGCGGTGTGTCCAGCTTCCACGCGGCAACCTGTTCGATCAGGTTCAACAACGCCCGGCCATCCCCGTCCGCCATTTCAAGCAGGCTTGCGCGGGCCGCACCATTCAGCGGCAAGGGGCGGTCCAGTTCTTGCTCGGCCCGTTGCGCCAAGCGTTCAAGATCCGAAAGCGGCAAGCGTTCCAAGACCAAAACCTGTGACCGGCTCAACAAGGCCGCATTCAACTCAAACGACGGGTTTTCGGTCGTGGCACCAACCAGCAGTATCGTGCCATCTTCCATATGAGGCAAAAAACCGTCCTGCTGCGCCTTGTTAAACCGATGGATCTCGTCGACGAACAGCAAAGTCCCCTGCCCGTTCCGGTGCCGTATCTTGGCCGCTTCAAAGACTTTGCGCAGTTCAGGGACGCCGCTGAAAATTGCGCTGATCTGAACGAAGTGCAGATCAGTCTTATCGGCCAACAGCCGTGCGATGGTCGTTTTTCCGACGCCGGGCGGCCCCCAGAATATCAACGACCCAAGCGACCCTGATGCCAACATCACGGTCAATGGCGCATCAGGTCCCAAAATCTGGCCCTGACCTATCACCTCACTCAATGCACTGGGGCGCAACCGATCGGCGAGAGGGCGAAACCCGGCCTTTGGCAACGCAGCAGCGTCAGCGTCGAATAAATCGGCCATCCGATCAGGGCCTGAACTGGAAAGACAGGCGCTGCACCCCGCGCTGAACGATCATCGAAACCTGATGGGCTCTTGTCAAATGCTCGCGGACGTCCGAAGGGGACTGCACCTCGCTCCCGTTCACGACCAAAATCACATCCCCGCGCTGCAAACCGATCCGCATTCCGAACGGGCCATTGTCCGTGATCGCTACGCCCTCCACTTCCAACGGCAGTCCCAATTCCTGCAATACGGCCGGATTAATGCGCGCCAGCGCCAATCCGGGTAATAAACTGCGGTCGTCCAGAACCAACGCTTCACGGGCTGGCTCCTCCGGTGCCGCAATCAACGCCACGCTTAGCTGGGCGGAAACACCGTCTCGCAACCGCGTCACCACCGCCTCACGGCCAAGGCCGGTAACGCTCATCCGGTATATCATTTCCGCCGGCGTGTGCACTTCCTTACCATTCACCGCGGTAATGACGTCGCCCACAGCCAGACCTGCGGCCGCAAAAGGGCTGGCCCGATGCATCCCCGAAACGATGATCCCGCCGGGCCGGTCCAACCCCAATGGGGCGGCCATATCGGCACCGACGGGCTGGCCGCTCATCCCGGCCCAGGGGCGCACGAACCGGTCGGCACCTGCCCGCGCCTGCTCCAGGAACGCAGAAATCAAGTTGGCGGGAATTGCAAATCCGATCCCATTGGACCCACCTGATCTGGTCAGGATCGAGGTGTTGATCCCCATCAGCGCTCCTTGCATGTCAATCAGTGCCCCACCCGAATTTCCCGGGTTGATTGGTGCATCCGTCTGAATGAAATACCCCTGACCGTCGCCATTCATCCCGCCTGAGCGGGCCAGCCCGGACACAATTCCGCTGCTTACCGTCTGTCCGACACCGAAAGGATTGCCGATCGCCAGGGCCAACTCCCCGACCTCCACCTCATCGCTGTCGCGCAAGGGCAAAAACGACAGTCCCTCGACATCGTCGATCTTCAATATCGCCAGATCGCTCTCGGCATCACTCAAGACAACATGTGCGGAAAATTCCCGCCGGTCCGACAGCACCACACGGATATCTGTCGAAACGCCCACCACATGATAGTTGGAGACCACCATCCCGTCACCCGACAAGATCACCCCCGAACCAAGCGAATTCTGAACTTGCGGGCGGTCTGCGTTGGGGTTTCGAAAAAACCGTTCGAAGAACGGGTCAGATTGAAACGGAGTACGCCTGTCTTGCACGATCGAACGGGCGTAAATGTTGACGACGGCCGGGGCGGCCTGTCGCACCAAAGGCGCAAAACTCAACTGCATTTGCGCCACCGAACCGGGCACGGTCTCTGCATAGGCTGGCAGCGCGATCAAGGACAGGGCGAATAGAATATGTTTCATGCCCTAGATATGAGCAGCCCTTATCGTCAACGCAACACCCATATTCCAAATGGTAAAAAATCCTCGCCGAAGGCATAAAAGCAAAAAGCCCCTGCCAATGCAGGGGCTTTTTATAAATCAATCAAGGTCCGTTGCTTCAGTCGTCGGCAACTTCATAGGCCGCAACGCGCGCCTTGTCATTTGCGCCTTTCGCGTCCCGATCACGGTCGACGAATTCAATGATGGCCATGGGGGCCATGTCACCATAACGGAAGCCCGCTTTCAGAACACGGACATAGCCACCCTGGCGGTCTTTGTACCGTGGGCCCAGAATGTCGAACAATTTAGCAACATACTGGTCTTGTTTCAGCTTGGAAGCGGCCTGACGGCGGGCGTGCAGGTCGCCGCGTTTCGCCAATGTGATCATCTTTTCGATGATCGGCTTCAATTCTTTTGCCTTGGGCAAGGTTGTTTTGATCTGCTCATGTTCAATGAGCGAGCCTGCCATGTTCGAGAACAACGCCTTGCGGTGTTCGTGTGTACGGTTCAGGCGGCGATAACCACGTGCGTGACGCATTTTCTAGTCTCCAATTTAATGCCCTCTACGGGCGGTTTTGCTTTGTCTGGTTGGCGTGCGTAGCGCCAACTCTCCTTGGGGCCGATGCCCGGTCGTATTGTCGGGCGGGGAAACCCCACCCGACAAATCTCTTAGAACGAATCCTCGAACTTCTTGGCAAGGTCTTCGATGTTGTCGGGTGGCCAGTCCTCGACGTCCATGCCAAGGTGCAGGCCCATTCCCGACAGCACTTCCTTGATCTCGTTCAAGGACTTGCGACCAAAGTTAGGCGTGCGCAGCATCTCGGCTTCGGTCTTCTGGATCAGATCGCCGATATAAACGATGTTGTCGTTCTTGAGGCAATTTGCGGAACGCACCGAAAGCTCGAGCTCGTCGACTTTCTTGAGCAGCAGCGGGTTGAATTCCAGACCGTCGTCATCATCCTGACGGGATGCGGATTCAGGCTCGTCAAAGTTAACGAAGATACCCAACTGATCTTGCAGGATGCGGGCCGCAAAGGCGACTGCATCTTCCGGCGTGATCGACCCGTCGGTGTCGATCTTCATGGTCAGCTTATCATAATCCAGCACCTGGCCCTCACGGGTAGGCTGCACATCATAAGAAACCTTTTTGACCGGCGAATAGATCGCGTCGATCGGGATCAAACCAATAGGCGCATCCTCTGGCTTGTTCTTGTCTGCGGCGACATAACCTTTGCCAGTGTTTACGGTCAGCTCCATATACACGTCGGCATTATCGTCGAGGTGACAAATCACGTGATCGCGGTTCAGTATCTCGATACCGGCGCTTTCAGAAATATCCCCTGCCGTCACAACGCCCGGGCCCTTCGCCGAAATCGACAGGCGCTTGGGCCCTTCAACTTCCATGCGCAGGGAAACACCCTTGAGGTTCAGGACAATGTCGGTAACGTCTTCGCGGACGCCCGAAACGCTTGAAAATTCGTGCAAAACGTTGTCAATTTGCACGGAAGTGATGGCGGCACCCTGAAGCGACGACATCAGTACGCGGCGCAGCGCGTTGCCCATTGTCAAACCAAAGCCCCGCTCAAGCGGTTCAGCAATCACTGTCGCCTGGCGTGCCGGATCGTTGCCCGGTTTTACGTCCAGCTGCTGTGGTTTGATCAATTCAGCCCAATTTTTGTGGATCATACGTCCCTCCATTCCTGTCCTGCGCCCCATGTCCAAATGGCGAAAGACTCCCGAGGTTTCAAAAAAGCAGTATGGGGCCGCGCGCTGACACGCGACCCCACCGATAACCTATTTCCTTAGACGCGGCGGCGCTTAGGAGGGCGAACACCGTTGTGGGCCATGGGCGTCACGTCACGGATCGACGTGATGTTGAACCCAGCAGCAGCCAACGCGCGCAATGCGCTTTCACGGCCTGAACCGGGGCCCTGCACTTCGACCTCGAGCGTTTTCACGCCGTGGTCTTGTGCTTTGCGGCCCACATCTTCCGCAGCCATCTGAGCAGCATAAGGTGTCGATTTACGCGATCCTTTGAAACCCATCGTGCCAGCCGAAGACCATGCGATTGCATTGCCCTGAACGTCAGAGATCAGGATCTTCGTGTTGTTGAAGCTCGAGTTAACGTGCGCAACGCCTGCGGCGATGTTCTTGGAAACCTTACGCTTCGTCTTTGTCTTTTCGCGTGCCATTGGTCAGACCCTCCCTTACTTCTTCTTGCCGGCAATGGCCTTAGCGGGGCCTTTGCGGGTGCGAGCGTTGGTGTGGGTACGCTGACCACGAACCGGCAGGTTACGACGGTGGCGCAAGCCACGGTAGCACCCAAGGTCCATCAGACGCTTGATGTTCATCTGCGTGTCACGACGCAGATCACCTTCTACGGTGAAATTCTCGTCGATATACTCGCGGATCTTCAGGATCTCGGCGTCCGAAAGTTCGTTGATACGACGGGAGGAATCGATTCCGACAGCTTCGCAGATCGTCTCTGCCGAAGAATTGCCGATACCGGTGATATAAGTGAGGGCGATTGGAACCCGCTTTGCAGTCGGGATGTTTACGCCGGCAATACGTGCCACGTGTTATCTTCCTTTTTCGTTGCGGGTCCGTTGCTCCAGACCCTTTTTTCACAACGTGAAGCCCGAGGCGTTAATACCATCGGGCTACAGCTGATCAGGTGTTCATGCGCGGGCTTGATCGTGACCCTTTGCAATTCGATTCTCAAATGAGATACGGCTGGTTATGAGTATTTTGCCGAAGCGTCAACCCACACCCGTCTATCCTGCGGCATTTTATCGACCCGGATAACCTGCCAAAGCTGCCAGCACATTATTTGCCATAATCCGCATATCACTTGGGCTAAGAAAAAGACGCGGCCTATCCGAGGCCACGTCTTAACAATTTCATGTCCAAAACACAGCCGTGTCTATTTTGGATCATCCAGAATGGCTGCGATATCGCCCTGTACGTCGTCGATTTCGGCAAGCCCATCCACCCGTCTCAGAAGCTCGTGCGCATAATAGTAACCAAGCAACGGCGACGTCTTCTTATAGTATTCCATAAGACGGTTGCGCAGGCTCTCTTCATTGTCATCGGCGCGGCGCTTGAACTCGGTCGACCCACATTTCACGCATTTGCCATCTGCAGGCTGAGGCTTGGTCACGTCGTGATAGACTTCACCACAATTTCCACAAGTCGACCGTCCGGCGATGCGCGCAACCAGCGCCTCGTCGTTGACGCCAAGTTCAATCACGTGATCCAACGGTTTTCCGGCCGCCTTTAGCAATTCATCCAGCGCGGTGGCCTGCGCCAACGTCCGGGGGAACCCGTCAAAAATAAAGCCGCCATGATCGGTCTGGTCTTCCAGCTTCTCGCGGATCAAGCCGATGACGATCTCGTCGGTGACCAAGTCGCCACGCGCCATGACGTCTGCGACCATTTTACCCATCTCGGTGCCGCTGTCTTTGGCTTCGCGCAGCATATCGCCGGTTGAAAGCTGAACCATGTTGCGCGTCTCGACCAAATGACGCGCCTGAGTTCCCTTACCCGCGCCGGGGGGGCCTAGAAGAATAATGTTCATCGACGTACCGGACTCCGTTTTTTGCGTGGTTTTCCAGACTTACCCCGCAGCTGTGATCTTTCCAGCAGACCTTCATACTGGTGGGCAAGCAAATGACTTTGTACCTGCTGGATGGTGTCCATGGTGACAGAAACCACGATCAAAACAGAAGTACCGCCGAAGTAGAACGGGATCGCAAACTGGCCTCGCAGGATCTCGGGCAACAGCATCACCGCTACCAGATACGCCGAACCCAGCACCAACACCCTGTTCACAACGTATTCCAGATAATCAGCGGTTTTCTTACCGGGACGAATACCGGGAACAAAACCATTCTGGTTCTTGAGGTTGTCGGCCACTTCTTCAGGCTTGAAGCTGACGTTGAACGTGTAGAAATAGGCAAAAAACACGATCATCAATACGAAGAACAGCAGATACAACGGTTGTCCGGGTCCAAAATTGGCAAGCACGATCGACATGATCGGACCGGTAGAATTCCCCGAAAAGGTGCTGATCGTAATCGGCAAGAGCAACAAAGAGCTGGCGAAAATAGCCGGGATAACGCCCGCCGGGTTGACCTTGATCGGCAAGTGGGACGACCCGCCGTCGTACATCTTTTGCCCAACCTGGCGGCGTGGGTATTGAATGTGAATCTTTCGCAGCGCGCGCTCCATGAAGACCACGAACATGATCGTCACGATCACCATGACCAGAACGCCGACAATCACAGCGGGGCTGATCGCCCCGGAACGCCCGGATGAGAAGAACTGCGCGATTGCGGCCGGAACTTCCGCGATGATGCCGACGAAGATGATAAGAGAAATGCCGTTGCCGATACCGCGGGCGGTAATCTGTTCACCCAGCCACATCAGGAACATGGTCCCGCCAACGAGCGTGATCATGCTTGCGATTCGGAAATACATCCCCGGATCGGCGGCGATATCGCCTGCTTCCAGCGAAACGGCCAGACCATAAGCCTGTAGCGTTGCCAGGGCCACGGTACCATAACGCGTATATTGGTTGATCTTCTTGCGGCCCTGCTCGCTTTCTTTCTTGAGCTGCTCAAGCGAAGGCACCATCGAGGTCATAAGCTGAATGATAATAGAGGCCGAGATGTAGGGCATGATACCAAGGGCGAAAATGCCCATCCGCCCCAACGCGCCACCCGTGAACATGGAAACCATGCCGCCGATGCCCTGCCCTGCACTTTCCATAAACTGGCGAAGGGCGGTGCCGTCAATTCCGGGGACCGGAATGAAGGTGCCAAGGCGATAAACGATCAACAAACCCAGTGTAAACAAAATCCGGTTGCGCAGGTCTGTCGCCTTACCCAACGCGGACCAACTGGTGTTGGCGGCCATACTTTCGACGGCTGATACCATTGTAGAGGCTCTTTCTTTGCAAAAACGCCGCCCGAGCCGTTTTCCGGCGGGCGGCATTTGGGAAAACTCGATTGTCTATGTAAGCGGGTCGTCGCCCGCTCACAAGCCAAAAGGCTAAGGTTACGCGTTTGCGTCAGCCGCCACAGGTGTAGAAACAGTCAGCTTGCCGCCGGCCTTTTCTACTGCCTCGATCGCTGACTTGGATGCGCCGGAAACCTGCAAGTCGACTTTGGCGGAAAAGTCGCCCTTTGCCAGAACGCGGATACCGTCCAGTTTGCGGCGCACAAGACCGGATGCAATCAAGGCGTCTTCAGTAATCGCGGCAGAACCGTCGATCTTTTTCGCGTCGATGAATTTCTGGATCAGGCCCAGGTTTACAACGGCGTAGGATTTACGGTTCGGCTTGGTAAAGCCACGCTTGGGCAGACGCTGGTACAAGGGCATCTGACCGCCTTCGTAGCCGTTGATCGCCACACCCGAACGGGATTTCTGACCTTTGATACCACGGCCACCCATTTTACCGGTGCCGGAACCCGGACCACGGCCAACGCGCTTGCGCTTCTTGGTGGCACCTTCGTTATCAGACAGTTCATGCAGTTTCATGTCGCTTCTCCTTTTGCCGGATGTGACCCCCAGCGACGGGAGCGGTCAAACGCGGCGTTTCATGATTCTTGTGGCAATTACTGGCCACTGGGGGCGTATAGCCATCCCCAGCGAAGTAATCAAGCCGTGAAGGTGTCGTGAGCCACACCGGTCCGCCGTTCCCCCAAAGCGGTCGGGTCATCAGGCTTGTAAAAGAGGTATCAGTGACAGTGGACCGGCTGAGATCCACCATGGCAGCACTTGCCGGGGGGTGATGATTTTCTACATCCCCCGCCATGTTCAATGTTCGTGGCGGGATTGGAAATCATCATTGATGAGGCAGCATTCACGGGAAGGCCAACCATGTTGATCAGAACAAAGAAAGAAAAAGAGCCAAATGCGATTCTCATCACCTACATTCCTTGCTTATAAGTGTGAATGCATACTGCAACACAACCTATGCGTTAAAGCAATGTTAACTGAAGTCAAAGCATTTCCCTCAAACAAAACGCCCCGCAGTTTCCTGCGAGGCGTTTGATCTGATTGCCCGAATTACAAAAAATCGGACCCTGTGCTAAGGCAAAGGCCGTTTAGCCTTTTTCCTCAACGATCTCCACCATGTGAGAGATCGAGCGGATCATGCCGCGGACGGAAGGTGTGTCTTCCAGCTCGCGTACACGGTGCATTTTGTTAAGGCCCAAGCCGATCAGCGTAGCACGCTGTTTGGCGGGGCGACGGATTGGCGAACCAACCTGCTTGATCACGATAGTCTTGGCCATGATTACGCCTCCTCAGCCAATTGTGCGGACGATTCAACATGGTCGTCACGCTTTGGCAGGATGTCGGCAACCTTCTTACCGCGACGCTGAGCAACAGCGCGTGGGGAAGATTCTTTCTTCAAGCCGTCCATTGTGGCGCGGATCATGTTGTACGGGTTCTGCGAACCGATGGACTTGGACACAACGTCCTTGATGCCCAGCATTTCGAAAACGGCACGCATTGGACCACCGGCGATGATACCGGTACCTTCTGGCGCTGTCCGCATAACCACTTTACCGGCACCATGGCGGCCTTCCATGTCGTGGTGAAGTGTCCGGCCTTCGCGCAGCTGAACGCGGATCATCTGGCGCTTGGCCTGCTCTGTGGCTTTGCGAATGGCTTCAGGAACCTCTTTCGCTTTACCTTTGCCAAAGCCTACGCGGCCTTTCTGGTCGCCAACGACGACGAGTGCGGCGAAGCCAAAGCGCTTACCACCCTTAACGGTCTTGGAAACGCGGTTGATCGCGACTAGGCGGTCGGCGAATTCAGGGGTTTCGTCGCGTTGGTTGCGGCGGTTACCACCTCGGTTGTCATCTCTTGCCATGCGGCATCATCCTTTTGGGTTCGGCGCTTGCGCGCGTCATTTTGTCAATCCTGGTGGGTCCCCTAAAGGCCCCCGGATCATCGAGGCGGCACGTAATCGGCGCCGCCTGCGCTAAGTTAGATCTTCAGGCCGCCTTCGCGGGCTGCGTTTGCCAAAGCTTTGACCTTGCCGTGGAACAGAAAGCCGCCCCGGTCAAAGTACGCCTCGGTCACACCGGCTTTGATCGCGCGATCGGCAATTGCCGTCCCGACTTTAGCCGCTGCTTCGACGTTGTTCTTTCCAACAACACCCAGATCTTTTTCGAGCGACGAAGCAGAAGCCAAAGTGACCCCGTTTACGTCGTCGATCAGCTGGGCGCTGATGTTTTTGTTCGAACGGTGAACGGAAAGGCGAAGACGCCCTGCGTTGACCCGGCGAAGTTTGTTCCGAACGCGCAGGCGGCGTTTCAGAAACAGTTGTCTTTTGCTGTTTGCCATCTGAGCTATCCTTACTTCTTCTTGCCTTCTTTGCGGAAGATGAACTCACCCTTATAGCGGATGCCTTTGCCCTTGTAGGGCTCTGGTTTACGCCAAGCGCGAATGTTCGCAGCGACTTGACCAACAAGCTGTTCGTCAATGCCTTCAACCACAATCTCGGTCTGTTTCGGTGCTGTGACTGTCACGCCGGCTGGCGGGACATAGTCAACGTCATGCGATAGACCCAGGTTCAGTTTCAAAGTGTTGCCGTTCATGGCAGCACGATAACCAACACCCTGGATCTCAAGCTCTTTCTTGAAACCGTCGCTGACGCCGGTAACCAGGTTACGCACCATGGTGCGGCTCATGCCCCACTGCTGGCGCGCGCGCTTGGATTTACCGCGTGGTGTGATGGTGACCACGTTGTCTTCAACGGTCAATGTAACGTCATCAGTGGCTTTGAAGGAACGGGTTCCCTTTGGGCCTTTGACTTCGATGGTCTGGCCGCTGACGGATGCTGAAACACCGCTTGGCAGGTCGACCGGTTTTTTACCAATACGAGACATTTTGCTCTCCTTAGAATACGGTGCAGAGCACTTCGCCGCCAACGTTGGCGTGCCGTGCATTCTGATCCGACATCACACCCTTCGGGGTGGAGACAATCGACACACCGAGGCCCTGACGGACAACGGGAATGTCATGTACGCCCATGTAAACGCGACGACCGGGCTTGGAAACCCGCTTCAATTCACGAATTACAGGTTCGCCCTCGTAGTACTTGAGGCTGATTTCGAGTGCGGGATGGCCGTCGGCGCCCGTGACCTTTTCATAGCCACGGATGTAACCTTCGTCCGCAAGCACATCCAGCACCCAGGCACGCAGCTTGGAGGCTGGGGTCATGACTGTGGATTTACCGCGCATCGAAGAGTTACGGATGCGTGTCAGCATATCTGCGATAGGATCGTTCATGTGATGCGCTCCTTACCAGCTCGACTTGACCATGCCGGGGATTTGGCCGCTTGAGCCAAGATCCCGCAACGCGATCCGCGAAATTTTCAGTTTACGATAATAAGCGTGTGGGCGGCCTGTCAGCTGGCAGCGGTTGTGCAGACGCACAGCGCTGGAGTTGCGAGGCAGCTTTGCCAGCTTCAGGGAAGCGCGGAAACGCTCTTCCATCGGCTTGGATTCGTCGCTTACGATCTCTTTCAAGGCGGCACGCTTTGCAGCGTACTTCTTGACCAGTGCTTCGCGCTTCTTTTCGCGCTCGATCATGGATTTCTTAGCCATATCTAAATCCTTCCCGCGCTTATGAGTTGAAGGGCATGTTGAATGCTTTCAACAATGCCTTCGCTTCAGCGTCGGTTTTCGCCGTGGTGGCGATCACGATGTCCATTCCCCAGGTTTCATCCACTTTATCAAAGTCGATTTCCGGGAACACGATGTGCTCTTTCAAGCCCATGGCATAGTTGCCACGGCCGTCGAAGCTCTTGCCGTTGATGCCGCGGAAGTCGCGGATACGAGGCATTGCAATCGTGATCAGACGATCCAGGAATTCATACATCCGGTCACCGCGCAGGGTTACTTTCGCACCCAACGGCATTTCTTCGCGGACGCGGAAACCAGCAATGGATTTCTTGGCAATGGTTGTCATGGCCTTTTGACCAGCAATCGTTGTCAGATCTTCCTGAGCAGATTTGGCTTTCTTGCTGTCACGGACAGCTTCAGCACCACAGCCGATGTTCAGAACGATTTTGTCCAGACGAGGGATCTGCATTTCGTTCTTGTAGCTGAACTCTTCCTTGAGAGCGGCACGGATCGTGTCGTTGTAAACGCCCTTCAGGCGGGGTGTGTAAGTTGCGTTATCAAGCATCGATCACGTCCCCCGTGGTTTTTGCGAAGCGGACTTTCTTGTCGCCCTCAACCTTGAATCCGACACGTGTTGCTTTGCCGTTGGCATCAACCAGCGACAGGTTGCTCAGGTCAATCGGCATCGCCTTGGGAATACGGCCGCCCTGCGACGTCTGGGACTGACGCGTGGCGCGGATTGCCATGTTGATACCATCTACGATTGCTTTGTTGGCCTTTGGGTCAACGGACGAGATCGATCCCGTCTTGCCCTTGTCCTTGCCAGCAAGCACGATGACTTTGTCACCTTTGCGAAGTTTAGCAGCCATTACAGCACCTCCGGCGCAAGCGAAATAATCTTCATGAAGTTTTTGGCGCGCAGTTCGCGAACAACTGGTCCGAAGATACGTGTACCTACGGGCTCGTTGTTGTTGTTCAGGATTACGGCGGCGTTACGATCGAAACGGATGGCTGTGCCATCATCACGACGAACTTCCTTGGCAGTGCGAACGACGACGGCTTTACGCACGTCACCCTTTTTCACACGACCGCGAGGGATGGCTTCCTTGACCGACACGACGATGATGTCGCCGACGGATGCGTATTTACGCTTGGAACCACCCAGTACCTTGATGCACTGAACACGGCGCGCGCCGCTGTTGTCAGCAACATCCAGGTTGGTCTGCATCTGGATCATTTGGTTTCTCCCGACCTTCTGGGGGGCGATGCGTGCCCGTACCCCAGGGTTTCGATTATATTGGTCAGCTGATAATCAGCTTCTCGTCCGTGCCTTTGACCCCTCTCCCCGCTAGAGTCAAGGGAAAGAGGTATCGGCGCGTCCAAGTTGTACCTTAAGCCTCGGCGGCTTGCAGTACTTCCCAACGCTTGGTTTTCGACTTTGGTGCACATTCGATGATGCGAACGCTGTCGCCCACTTTGAATGTGTTGTTCTCATCGTGCGCCCGGTATTTCTTGGACTTACGGATGGTTTTCTTCAGAACCGGGTGTGTAAAGCGACGCTCTACGGAAACGGTTACTGTTTGCTCGTTGGCATCGCTTGTCACGGTGCCTGTCAGGATACGTTTGGGCATACTCTCAGGCTCCTATTATTCAGCAGAAGCCGCAGCAACGGCTTTCTGATTGAGAACGGTTTTAACACGTGCGACGTCACGCTTGACGGTCTTCAAACGCGCAGGGTTTTCCAACTGGCCGGTGGCTTGCTGAAAGCGCAGGTTGAAGGATTCTTTTTTCAGGTTAACAAGCTCATCGCGGAGTTGATCCGGCGTCTTGTCGTGCAGTTCCTTGGCGTTCATCGCCTGTTCCTTTCGACATCACCAGTAGGCCCCTTATGGGTGACCATGATTCTGGTGGAGTTCATGTGAAAGGTTCCTCTATAGCCGTAGCACACGAATGGCAAGTAACCTTTGCGCAAAACCTATCGCCACCCTGTCCCGCCTCCTGTAAGAGATGCCACATGTCACAAATAGATTCCCTTTTCGTCACCCGCCTGTACCGCGCGCCCTTGTCCGAACACGGCAAGCCCGTCGATCCGTCGGAGCTTGAGGCCGCGTGCCTGTCCATCGCCGAAGATGACGAGGCCGGACAGGAATGGTGCGACCAAAACGATTTCCCCGGCTATACAAGCTATGCGTCGCTTACCGACCTACCTTGGCGCTTTCCCATCTTCAAGACGGTGAAAAAGTCGCTGGACAAACACGTCCAAGCCTTTGCCAAGGACTTGGCATTTGATCTGGACGGTCGAAAGTTGAAGCTAGAGGACATCTGGATAAACATCCTTCCCGAAGGCGGTATCCACACCGCGCATATTCACCCGCATTCGGTAATTTCCGGCACGACCTATGTGGCGATGCCCGAAGGCACCAGTGCGCTCAAGTTCGAAGACCCGCGCCTGCCGATGATGATGGCAGCCCCCGGCCGTTTGAAAGACGCTCCGCAAGAAATGCGTCAGTTCGTCTATGCCAAGCCGGTCGTCGGGGATGTGTTGCTGTGGGAAAGCTGGCTGCGCCACGAAGTACCGATGAACATGGCCGAAGAGGACCGCATCTCGGTGTCGTTCAACTACGCCTGGGGTTAACCCCGTTTGGGCGGCGTTGCCTTGCGCGCCGCCTCTTGCTCTTTGATCGCGGCCTTTTCCTCTTTGGTCAGCTTATTGCCCCACTGATTGTTGGATAGACCCAGATCATCCGGCATCGGCTTGGTCTTGCCCTTCTTGATGGTGCCACCTTTGTTAAGGAACTGTTGAATGAGATCTTGGTCGGTGGTGGGCTTAGGCACTTGTTTCATGGGGGTGACCTTTGTCTGGGGGGTGGTCTTCCCATCACCTTAGACCCACTGACCTGCCTTGGCCAGTAAGCGCGACAGCCTGCTCGGTTCGTCGCGGCCCGATCAAAGGGTGAGTGAAAAAGTCTTCCTCGGCACGCCGACGTCCAGAACTCTGACTTTTGAAACGGCAATGGCAGTTTCAGAAGGAAAACGCTCGACCATTTAGTTTGATCGAAAGCCCCCGCATGTCTCGAACAACCCGCTTTGGGCATTGGACTATCTTCGCACGCTTTATTCGCACCCCATAGGTCACGCCGTTTGAGAAGGCTTGTCGTGCTATTTTTGAAAGCCACAATTTTTCAAGTTCAAGATAACCCCTGAAAATTGGCGTTCATAAACTTCGACTGCTTTTTCCGTATAAAAGTAGAAACCCCCCCGCTGATCACTCAGCGGGGGGTCTTTTTCGCCGGGACGGGACAGGCAGTTCTTTGAACTATCTCGGTTCCGTGACAACTGTTCCGGCTTTGGCCGGAGCGTTGGTTACCAGTCCTCGCGGACCACTACCCGTGTTTTGATTGGCAGCTTCATCGCGGCCAGACGCAGGGCTTCGTGCGCAACGTCTTCACCGACACCGTCGATTTCGAACATCACACGGCCCGGCTTCACGCGGCATGCCCAGTAATCAACGGAACCTTTACCTTTACCCATACGGACTTCGGTAGGCTTCGATGTGACTGGCAGATCCGGGAAAATCCGAATCCAGACACGACCTTGACGCTTCATGTGACGCGTCATGGCACGACGTGCGGCTTCGATCTGACGTGCTGTAACCCGCTCGGGCTCCAACGCTTTCAGGCCAAATGTACCAAAGTTCAGGTCAGACCCGCCCTTTGCCAGACCCTTGATCTTGCCTTTGTGCTGCTTGCGGAATTTCGTACGCTTTGGTTGTAGCATCTTTCATTCCCCCTTAGCGACGACCGCCGGCACCGCGTGGTGCTGGGCCGTCTTGCATTTCTTGTGCCTTGCGGTCACGCGCAGCCGGGTCATGTTCCATGATCTCGCCTTTGAAGATCCAGGTCTTGATCCCGATGATGCCGTAAGCAGTTGACGCTTCAACGTGCGCATAATCGATGTCGGCACGCAGAGTGTGAAGCGGCACGCGGCCTTCACGGTACCATTCGGTACGCGCGATTTCTGCACCACCCAGACGGCCAGCAACGTTTACACGGATACCAAGGGCACCCATACGCATGGCGTTCTGAACCGCACGCTTCATGGCGCGACGGAAAGAGACCCGGCGTTCCAGCTGCTGTGCGATGGATTCACCAACAAGGGCTGCGTCCAGTTCTGGCTTGCGAACTTCAACGATGTTGAGGTGCAGGTCAGACTTGGTGATCTTGGCGATTTTCTGACGCAGACCTTCGATGTCTGCACCTTTTTTACCAATGATCACACCCGGGCGTGCTGTGTGGATCGTGACGCGGCACTTCTTGTGTGGGCGTTCGATGATCACACGGGCTATACCGGCCTGTGCACATTCTTTCTTGATGAAGGCACGGATGGCAAGGTCTTCGAGAAGAAGATCACCATAATCCTTCGTATCGGCGTACCAGCGGCTGTCCCAGGTGCGGTTGACCTGAAGACGCATACCGATCGGGTTAACTTTATTACCCATTATGCTTGCTCCTCAACTTGACGCACGACGATCGTGATTTCCGAAAACGGCTTGATGATCTTGCCGAAACGGCCACGCGCACGTGGACGACCACGCTTCATGATCAGGTTCTTGCCAACGTAAGCTTCGGCAACGACCAGTTCATCCACGTCAAGGTTGTGGTTGTTTTCGCCGTTCGCAATGGCGGACTGAAGACACTTCTTCACATCCTGTGCGACCCGCTTTTTCGAGAAGGTCAGGTCCGTCAGGGCCTTTTCTACCTTCTTGCCACGGATCATTGCGGCGACGAGGTTCAGTTTCTGCGGGCTTGTGCGAAGCATGCGCAGTTTTGCACGGGCTTCGTTGTCGGCCACGCGGCGGGGATTTTTATCCTTGCTCATGGCTTATTTCCGCTTCGCTTTTTTGTCGGCTGCGTGACCATAATAGGTGCGAGTTGGCGAATATTCACCAAACTTCTGACCGATCATTTCTTCGCTGACGTTTACTGGGATATGCTTGTGACCATTGTACACACCGAACGTCAGGCCAACAAACTGTGGCAGGATCGTTGAACGGCGCGACCAGATCTTGATCACTTCGCTGCGACCGCTTTCGCGGGAGGCTTCGGCCTTCTTGAGGACATAAGAGTCAACAAAAGGACCTTTCCATACTGAACGAGACATCTATTAACGCCCCTTCTTCTTGGCGTGGCGCGAGCGTAGGATAAGCTTGCTGGACGCTTTGTTCTTGTTCCGGGTTTTTGCACCCTTAGTCGGCTTGCCCCAAGGCGTAACAGGGTGGCGACCACCCGATGTACGGCCTTCACCACCACCATGTGGGTGATCGATCGGGTTCATAACAACACCACGTACCGAAGGGCGGATGCCCTTGTGACGCATGCGGCCCGCTTTACCGTAATTCTGGTTGGAGTTGTCAGGGTTCGATACGGCACCAACGGTGGCCATACATTCCTGACGCACCAGACGCAGTTCGCCCGAGGACAAACGGATCTGAGCGTATCCACCATCACGGCCTACGAACTGTGCATAGGTACCGGCGGCGCGTGCGATCTGGCCGCCCTTGCCTGGCTTCATTTCGATGTTGTGAACGATTGTACCGATAGGCATGCCCGAGAATGGCATAGCGTTACCAGGCTTGATATCGGCCTTGGCCGAAGCAATGACCTTGTCGCCGACAGCAATACGCTGCGGTGCAAGGATGTATGCCTGTTCGCCATCTTCGTACTGGATCAGTGCGATGAATGCGGTCCGGTTAGGGTCATATTCGATCCGTGCGACAACCGCGGACATGTCCAGCTTGTTGCGCTTGAAATCGACGATACGGTAAAGGCGCTTTGCCCCACCGCCTGTGCGACGCATTGTGATCCGTCCGGTGTTGTTCCGTCCGCCCGATTTGCTAAGACCCTCTGTGAGGGCCTTGACTGGGCGACCTTTCCAAAGCTCCGAACGGTCGATCAGTACCAGCCCGCGCTGGCCTGGCGTCGTCGGTTTATACGACTTGAGTGCCATGTTCTCTGTCTTCCGTTTTGCTTGGCCCCGACGTCGCTGTGATGACGCCGAGATGGTTATAGGGCCCCGAAGGTCCCAAATTATATTGATACGGGCGGATTATCGTCTGCCCCATCAGCGCGCGTCAGGCCGACATGATCGACCGTACCGCAAAACAACACAGCCCCGGACGAATCCGGGGCGATGCCGATGGGGTCGTTTAGGGGAGGATGAGGCAAGCGTCAAGGCGCTAGGCCGCATTAATCGCTGCGCACGGCCCGTTCGTGCAATACCCCGCCGTGAATGCCCGCTATCGCGCTGTCCAAAGCCACTGTACCGCAGTCTCACTGCACGCCTATGACGCCAGTTGCCGCACCTTGTATGCCATGCTTTCGACAGATGGGTCGGCAGCTTTTGGGATAATCCGGTAGAACGCGTTCACCATACAAAACAGAGCAAACCCCAACAGACCGATACAAAGCAAAATTACCAGGATATTCCCGAATGCCTGGTCTTTGAGCCAATCAAACGCAGTACCAAGGCCCCCGGCCCCCGACGAATTGGAGCTTAGTCCGGAATACGCGATCAGACCGCCGATGATCATCACCGCCGCGCCTTGCGCTGCCAGGCCCGCCCTCAACAGAAAGTTCCAGTGCATCGTAAAATGGTTGGCCTGAAGGTGGTCACGGTAGTTCTGCGATATTGCCTTGTAAAAATAGTATATGCCCGTCGCGACAGTGAGCAGACCAGCGATAGTCACTACCCAGGAACCCAACGTGCTTTGCATGAAATCAGACAGGAGTTTCTGCCCCTGAGATCCGGACGAAGCATATCCCAAAGCGGTGATTGCGATAACCCCAATCGCCGCGTGTACAACCCCGGTGACCACCATACCAATTCGGGCGATGATACCTTTTGCCGACGTGCCGTAAGCCTCCAGATCCCAGAAGCTGTCAATCAGGCGCCATACGGCATAGGCGAAAAGCCCTACGGCGATTGCGATTATCGTTATTAACCCAACTGGACCATCCAAAGCCTGCATGGCCGATTTGGTGCCTTCGGCCTCACCGCCTTTGAAGATGGACCAAAGCGACACGCCGGCAACAACCAGATAAACCAGAGAGCGGCCTGCGTATCCCGCCCGCATGATCGGCACGGCCCAGGCAAAGTCCTGCGGATCAACATCGTCAAGGTTCTTGGCATGCTTGAATCGGGAGGCGGCTGCATTGCGGTCGGTTTTTGTCATCGTTCGCCCTATCTGGAAAAGCCGACCAGTACCAACGGGCCCTTAGGTGACGCCGCAGTCTCAAGTCACAAGTTCGTTTTTAGCAAACGCAGTTTTGCCATGAATGGTTCCCCATACTTTGGATATAGCTCGTGTAAATGAAACCGCGGCTGCGTCTGCGCCGGTGCGCGACGCGAGGGCGGTGCATTGATTACCGTAGACACACCAAAACGAAAAAAGGCCCCCCGCATGTTGCGAAGGGCCTTCTAATTCGGTTGAACCAGGGTTGGTTTACAGCCCGGTGCTCACGTCGATGGAGTTACCCTCTTCGAGCGTGACATAAGCCTTTTTGACGTCTTTCCGACGGCCCATCTGACCACGGAAACGCTTTGCCTTACCCTTGGTGATGGAGGTGTTCACAGCCTTCACCTTTACGCCAAAGAGAGCCTCGACAGCTTCTTTGATCATGGGCTTGTTGCTCGCCATCGTGACTTCGAAAACGACGGCGTTGTGTTCAGACGCCATTGTCGCTTTTTCGGTGATGATCGGCTTGCGGATCACATCGTAATGTTGGTGCTTGGTGCTCATTTCAAACGGGCCTCCAGTGCTTCGATCCCCGCCTTGGTGATAACAAGTGTATCACGCTTGAGGATGTCATAGACGTTTGCACCCATCGTTGGCAGGATATCCAGCCCTTCGATGTTGCGCGCGGCTTGCAAGAAGTTTTCGTTCACAGACGCGCCGTCAATGATCAAAGCGCGTTTCCAGCCGAGGTTTTTAACCTGCTTGGCCAGTGCTGCGGTTTTCCCATCGGATGTAACATCGTCGATGATAACCAGGTTGCCGGTCTTTGCCTTCGAAGACAAAGCGTGGCGCAGACCCAGTTTGCGGAACTTCTTGGTCAGTTCATGGCCGTGGCTACGTGGGGTTGGACCCTTGTAGATACCACCCGAACGGAAGATCGGTGCAGAACGTGCGCCGTGGCGTGCGCCGCCGGTGCCTTTCTGGCGATAGATCTTCTTGGTCGAATAGCTGACCTCGGACCGTGTCTTGACCTTGTGCGTACCCTGCTGCGCGTTGTTACGCTGCCAGCGGACGACACGGTGCAGAATGTCAGCGCGTGGCTCAAGACCGAACAGGGCCTCGTCCAGGTCTACCGAACCGGCTGCGCCGCCGTCGAGTTTGATGACATCAAGTTTCATTCGTCACCTTCCTTCTTAGTCTCGTCCAAAGTCTCGCTTTGATCACCAGCTTCGGCTTTGTCCGAGTCAATGGATGCTTCGGCTTCCGCAAGTGCTGCGGCTTCCGTTGCGGCTTGCTCTTCAGCCAAACGCTTGGCTTCTGCTTCGGCCTCTGCCGCTGCTGCGGCGGCGGCTTCTTCAGCGGCTTTGGAAGCTTCTTCGGCGGCGGAGCGCAGAGCGGCGGGTACGATTGCGCTGTCTGGGAACGGCTTTTTCACCGCGTCCTTAACAGTCACCCAGCCACCTTTCGACCCAGGTACGGCACCTTTGACCATGATCAGACCACGTGCGCTGTCGGTTTTGACAACTTCGAGGTTCTGAGTGGTGACACGGGCAGCGCCCATGTGACCGGCCATTTTCTTGCCTTTGAAAACCTTGCCTGGATCCTGACACTGACCTGTCGAACCGTGCGAACGGTGCGAGATCGAAACACCGTGTGTCGCACGCAGACCGCCAAAGTTGTGGCGTTTCATCGCACCGGCAAAACCTTTACCGATGGAGGTGCCTGCAACGTCAACATACTGACCAGCAAAGTAATGGTCGGCGATGATTTCTTCGCCGACATTCAACATGGCTTCGGGGTCAATGCGGAATTCCGCAACCTTGCGCTTCGGTTCAACCTTTGCCGCAGCAAAGTGACCACGCATAGGTGCCGATGTCCGTTTAACCTTGGCTGTACCGGCGCCGAGCTGAACCGCTGTGTAGCCGTCCCGTTCGATGGTACGCTGAGCCACAACCTGAAGTTTGTCGAGCTGAAGAACGGTTACAGGAATCTGCTTACCGTCTTCCATGAACAAACGGGTCATGCCCATCTTTTTTGCAATAACGCCTGAGCGCAACATATTATTACCCTCCTACGCTTATGACTGCAGCTTGATCTCGACGTCCACACCAGCGGCCAGGTCGAGCTTCATCAGCGCGTCCACGGTCTGGGGGGTCGGATCAACGATATCCAGCAGACGCTTGTGCGTGCGGATTTCGAACTGGTCACGGGATTTCTTGTC
>PCCY01000012.1 GCA_002731875.1 Roseobacter sp.
CATTAGGTTGGAAAAGCCCGGTCGCCTTCGAACGGAAGGTGGCCTAAACGAGCACCGGGGGCGGCACGAAAACGCGACAGGTCCAGGCGCTGATCGAAATCTCCCGGCAAGAGCACTGTTTCCCGCCCAAGCTCGTGAGACACGGGGCAGCACGGCCAACATTGGTGCCGTGAACAACTCGCGGCGCAGGACAGCGGGATGGTCGTTATCCAAAGCAGCAAAGCCGAGATCGAACTGAGCTATCGGGACGTCGAGGAAGCCTACAAGATCGCGCTCAAATCACTGGCGCGTCGCTATCTCGAGCTGCATGATGAAGTCGCGGACCTTGACGATATGATCGAGGCAATCGTCACAGATTTAGCCCCAGAGCTGATTGCACGTAACGGCGTGGGCCTGAACAGCGCTGCACAGTTGTTACTCACGGCAGGTGATAATCCGGAGCGTCTCAGATCCGAAGCCAGCTTCGCTGCCTTATGTGGTGCCAGTCCAGTTCCAGCCTCATCAGGCAAAACAACACGACACCGATTAAACAGACGTGGTGACCGCGCGACCAACAGTGCGCTCCACATCATCGCGATAGGAAGGTTGCGGCTTGATCCGAAGACTCAGGAATATGTCTAGCGGCGTATAGCAGAGGGCCACTCCAAACTCGAGGCAATCCGTTGTGTCAAACGATACATTGCACGTGAGATCTTCAACGTCATCGCCTGCCGCCACAAACAAATCAATCAGGCTCAGATCGCCGCTTGACACTTAGAAGGGCGTCCAGGGCAGCCTGTTCACGTCTTTCGCTTGGACGAACAGGTTGCGGAGCGCAAACGTGCGCATCTTAATGGACGGCAAGGGCCGCTTCCTCGACAACATCTTTGTCGAACGGCTGTGGCGGTCACTGAAGTATGAATGCGTCTACCTGCATGCTTAGGAAACCGGGTCAGAGGCCAGAGATGGCGTCAGAAAATGGATCGAGTTCTACAACCACAAGCGCCCGCATTCTGCCCTTGTCGGCAAACCACCTGCTGTGGTCTATTGGCAGAGAATTGAAACAACCAACCCCGATCAGCAAGAGCAAAGAGGAGCTTAAACTACGCCAGATCCTGTCCAACAAATGGGGAGTAGCTCAGTCGCCGAGTTTACCGCCGGCGCTTAGGTCAAAGAGGTTCGGATCATCGATTTCATCTGATCCGCAGTTTAAATTTCAAGCGGTTTGAGCTGCGATCCGGTCGAGAATGCTTTAGAAATGGAGACCTTCTTTAGATGCCTTCGAAAATCTTAAAGCTACACGTCTCAAATTTCCGCGGAATTAGGGACCTGAAGTGACGTCCTGCACCTGGCCGCTGTAAATCTGTGCTTTGCGATACAACGGCAAGTGATCCGCGTATTTGCTGACAAGAACAAGCGCAACCGTTGCCTGAAAGGACGCGCATGTATTCTGTTGAGCCGAGCAGCGAGAATTAAAGGTGCGGTCCCAGGCCTTTTATGGTGTTGTTTACAGGCGATGTCAGATCAAAAATCAGACGGTCGTTCGCTATGGCGTCGTACATTTCCGCGACCGCTGGATCATGACCGGGGATCAGACGATTCGGGCTGCCAGCAAGTCGTAACATCTTGTCTTGGCTGTCGAGTGCGTTCCCGACATTTGCGATGATCGGAAACGGTTTGCCGCTGTCGATATTCGCGTAGAAATGCGCGGCATCCGAGGCCAGACAAAGACGCCCCCTCGCCGTCTCAACTGTCAGAGCCTGTAGCCCCAGAGAATGCCCGGGCACATGGTGCAACCGGATGCCATCGGCTAAATCGATATCCCCGCTCACAAAGTCAACCCGCCCTCCATAATTTAGGGCGACCATGAGCTGGACGTCCGAAAGTTCAAACGGAGCCCGCATAAGCTTGTGGCGCATGTATCGCCCAGTTGCGAAGTTCATTTCGCTCTCTTGCAAAACAAAACGCGCATTTGGCAGTTTGTCCATGTTGCCAGCGTGATCGTAGTGCAGATGAGTAATTACCACGGTGTCGATATCTTCTGGCGCAACACCCAAACTCGTAAGCGCCTCGATTGGGCAGCGCAGGAAATCTCGGTTACGCGTCTGAGCACGTGCGGCGTTGAAGCCGGTATCGACCAAAAGTACCCTATCCGCGTTTTTGATGAGCCAGACATAGTAAAAAATTGGGAGCGGCCCGTCGTGGGGGTCTGCTCCCATGAAGTAGTCCGACGCGGGTCGCATCGACTGCGCGTACTTGATCGCATAGACCTCGTATTGTGCAGGATCTTTCATGGGCGGCGCTCCTCTATCCGTGCCAGCGCGGCGCAAAAGTGCGGCCGGAAACGGTCCGGATCCTCGATCATGGGGAAGTGGCCCAAACCGTCCATCTCGTGAAATGTCGCAGTGTTGCTGCCAATTTCGTTTAACAATTGCTGCGTATTTGCAGGGGAGGCAGAATAGTCATAGCTACCCGTTAGCAACTCGATCGGCACGCCGCAGGTGCGCAGTGCAGGTGCAAGTCGCTTGCCGTCGTATTCCTCGGAATAGTAGCCCAGATCGCCCATATAAACACCAGGCCGGGCTTGTGTATAAATCGCGCAGGCCTCGTCGCGTTGCTTTTGCGGGCAATTCGGGCCGAGCATGGCACGTACGTAGGCCGGATTGTGTTGGCTGTCGGCAATACGGGCGTCGGTGAGCAACTCACTTTTTCGCCCCGGCGAGGTGAGAGGCGCTTCGAGCGCCACGACCCCGCGCAAGAGGTCAGGACGTTGCGCGGCCACAGTCAACGCCATGGATGCCCCCATTGAACACCCGACCAAAATGACCGGCTCCTGTACTATCTCGTCTATAAAGGCTACCACCCATTGAAGGTATCGTGCTTCGGTAAGTTTGTACTGGGCGGTTGTTTCGACATTGTCCGCGCCGGAAGATAACCCGTGCCACGGCATATCGAATGCCAAAAGCCGGTGGTTCTTTTGAAGCTTTGTATCCGCAAGTTGATGCAGGAATTGCCGCGCATCAGCTCCCGCAGTATGCAAGAAAACGACAGGCCAGCCCTGCCCCGCCTCCATATAATGAAGACGGGCAAACGTCCCGTCAGGCAAGGCAACTACCCGATGGCGGCTTGTGACATTCGACACGTCATGGAGAAAGTTAAAGCCAGTAAAGGGAGTCGGCGCGGGGCGCGCCAGTTCAATCAAACGTTCCAATGCAGCAAGTGCTTGAGCGAGCGCAATAGGCGAGCCTGTCACCGCCGGACCTCGCTCATTGCGGATCAGAGCCCCAAAAGAGTGAAGGCCCGGGGCCGGATCGACACGCAAGACCTCAGCCCAAAGTGCCATTGGCGCTTCGAGCGTAATGCCGCCCCCGTGAGTGTCGAGGAAACGCGGTTTCTCACAAAGGTGAAGCGTCCAAGACTGATCGGCAATGCGTAAGGTTAACGGCAGGTCCAGCCCGCGACAAGACCAGCAAAAAATCGTGTCTTCGACGGCCTGCTGTAGCCAGTTTTTAATCTGGTCGGTCATTTATCGTTAGCTGCAAGAAAGGTAAATATTTCGGTATGGTCCGCACCTTTCTTAAGCGAGGCCTCTGCCGCACGCCATGTTTCCGCGGCAGCCTGCACGCCCGGCAGATGCTGGCCCACATGTTTCGACAGACTGGCGGCCAAACCAACATCCTTGGCCATCAATCCAAGACCAAAGCCCGCGGCTTTGAAGTTTTCAGACAGGATAAACTGCACGACCTTGTTTTCAGTCGAGTTGTTCCGCCCGGTCGAAGCATTGATGATCTCGATCAACCGCGCCGGATCAAGCCCGAATTCTTGCCCGATCAGCACCGCCTCGCAAGCAGCGGCAAGACCGGCGGCAGAGACGTAGTTGTTCAGTGCCTTGGTGGCATGGCCCGCTGCCAGCCCCCCCGCAGAGAACACCTTGCCCATGCTTTCGAGAACTGGCTTCACAAGATCAATAGCAGCGGGGTCATCACCGCCCAACATAATCGCAAGCGAACCGTTGACTGCTTTGCGTAGCCCGCCCGATACCGGTCCATCTAACAGCACGATGCCATGCTCTTTCAGGGCAGCGCCAAGCTTTCTGGTTTCAATTGGATCAGAAGAGCTCATATCGACGATGATCCCGCCTTGCGTCATTGAACGCGCCACGCCGTCCGCACCAAGGCAGACGGTCTCGACAATCTTGGAATTTGGCAACATCAAAATGACGATCTCGGCATGCTCTCCCACTTCAACAAGGCTGGAGGCGACTTGCAATTTACTGCCCTCGCCAGCCTTACGTGCGGCATCGGGAAGCGCGTCATAGATCAGCGGTGCATGGCCATTTTGTGCCATGCACCGCACCATAGGCGCGCCCATGGTGCCGATTCCAATAAAGCCAAGTTTGTACACGCTACTCTGCCTCCAGCTCGTCGAGCACAGTTTTTGCGATGCGGAAGCTGTCGACCATGGCTGGCACGCCGCAATAGATCCCTACCTGAAGCAAAATCTCTTTGATCTCAGCATGGCTCAGCCCGTTATTCACGGCTCCACGCACATGAGCGGCCAATTCATGCGGACGGTTTAGCGCACTTATCATGGCGAGGTTGATCGTGGAGCGTGTTTTACGGTCAATCCCGTCACGACCCCAGACTTCGCCCCAGCAGTAGGTCGTGACAAGTTCCTGAAGATCCTTAGTGAACTCATCAGCATTTTCAATTGCCTTGTCTACATATGCGTCGCCCAAGGTTGCGCGCCGAATTACCATGCCTTTGTCGTAGGTAGCCTTATCCATGTTTGGGTCCTTTTGGTTATTCTTTATCTAAATCAAGCTGTGAGAAACGGCGCTGAACGACCTCGGCAGCGGCTGCAACATGCGCCTCAGCCATATCTCTGGCCCGACGACCGTCGCCTGCACGGATCGCATTTACGACCCTGCCAATTTCCTTGAGCGTATCGGGAAAACGGCCCGAAGCCGATAACGTCAGCCGCCTGAGCTGAACAATACGGTTGTTAAGTTGGGTAAACATCAACTCGAGCACTTCGTTCGCGGTGCCATTCAACAGGCAGCGATAAAAATCGTTCTTTGCCTCGACTAAGGCATTGGGCTCTTCCTTACCCACCATCGCTTCAAGTCGGGCGAAGATATCGAAAAGCTCTTGGCGCTGCTCGTCCGAGGCCCGCTGCGTGAATTCCGAACAGGCCAATCCTTCGAGAGCGCCGCGCACACGGTAAAGCTGAGCAGCCTCCTCGCGGCCTAATAGAGTGACGACGGGTCCCTTGTGAGGCACCAGTGTGATCAGCCCTTCGGAGGCAAGTGTTTGAATCGCCTCACGCAGCAGCCCACGGCTGACCCCGAACATCTCAGTCATCTCTCGCTCGACAAGACGGGCGCCGCCTTTGAGATCTCCCGACAGGATGGCTTCACGCAGACCGCGCACAAGGCGTGCGTTCAATGTGAGGTCTTCTCGGTCCAGTGCGTATTTCGAGGTCATTGCGTAATCCTTCAGGAGCAATCAATCATATTGTCTAACAATCTGTCAATATAGTTGACAAACAAACTGACGTCACACTACGCTATTTGAAAATGAAGGTCATCACTGGGAGGATGAAAAATGAAGCGTAGTAAACTATCGACCTCGGTTGCCGCACTTACCCGCCGCTCCGTACTTGCCACGGGGGCCGCTGCCCTTGCCATGCCAGCGCTGACAGGGCGCGGCTTTGCACAAGAAGCTGTGAATGTCGGGGTGATCGTCCCGCTTTCGGGTGCCAATGCACAGTTCGGTATTAACTCGCGCAATGGCATCCAGTTGGTCGCCGATGAGATCAATGCCAACGGCGGGATCAAATCAATGGGCGGAGCGCAGATCAATCTGGTCATAGCCGATGCAACCTCGAACCCGACACAGGCGGCCACCGTGGCACAGCGCATGATGTCGCAAGATAATGTCGTTGCTGTGTTGGGCGCTTTTGCCTCGTCGCTGACGCTCGCCATCTCCGAAGTAACGGAACGGCGCGGCGTGCCGCTTCTGACCATGTCATTCTCGGACCAGATCACCGATCGCGGTTTCCAAAATGTGTTCCAGATCGTTTCGCCGGGCAGCCAGATTGGTGCCGCGACGTTCGACTTCACACGCGCTCTGGCACAAGAGGCAGGCCAAACACTCGAAAAAATCGCAATCATGTACGAAGATACGGCTTATGGAACGTCGCAATCAGCCGGTCTACGTAAAGCCGCACAGGACGCAGGTATCGAAGTGGTGATGGACGAGGCATACCCTCTCGGCATCACTGACGTCAGCCCGCTTATCAACCAGTTGCGCCGCTCTGATGCGCAAGTAGTATTCCCCGTGTCCTATCTCAACGATTCCTTGCTGATCGTGCGCTCGATGCGCCAGCAAGGCATCAATATCCCCACCATCGGCGGTGCTGCAGGGTATATCATCCCCGACTTCCGCGAGGGTCTGGGCGATCTGGCGGACAATGTTCTGTCGATCTCTCCGGCGGCTTATGATCAGGCGCCAGACTATACCGAGCGTTTCCGTGAGAAATTCGGCTATTTCATGGTGCATGAAGCGCAAGAGCATGCGGCCTGCATGGGATGCCTGCACTCCGCTCTCGAGGCTGCCGGATCCGCCGATCATGCGGCAATCCGAGAACAACTACAGAATAGTGTCTTTGACCAAGGCTGGGCGACCGTCATGTCCGGCGGCAAGGTTGAATTCGACGAAATGGGCCGCAACATCCATGCTTCGCCTCTGATGGTGCAATGGCGCGGTGGGGAACTGGTGACCGTTTATCCTAAGGAATACGCCACCGGCGAAGTCGTCTGGAACAGCTAAGTAATCACTCAATTTCCAACTCAGGGTCCTGAACGGTACTCAGCCGTTCAGGACCAGTGGCAGCAGGATCCCGCAGACTATGCAATCGATCACCACCTTCTTTCAAACGCTGATCGACGGCGTTTTGATCGGTGGCGTCTATGCCGTCATTTCAATCGGGCTGAGCCTTGTGTTTGGCGTGATGCATATCGTCAACTTTGCCCATGCAGAGTTTCTCATGCTGGGTATGTTTATTGCATGGTTTGCCTGGGCCTACGCCGGAATCGACCCGATGCTGGGCGCGTTCATTGCCCTGATTATCACATTTTTTATCGGCATGGGCATGCAGCGGGTGCTGATCAAGCCGATCATCGGCGCCCCTCAAGTTGCACAAATCTTCCTCACCGTCGGATTACTCTTTGCCATGGAAAACGGTGCGCTTTTGCTCTTCGGGGCCGATTTTCGGTCTGTAAGTACTTCCTACCAGACACAGGCTTTAACCCTTTTTTCGGGCGAGTCCGGTCGAATCCTTGTACCGCTGGATAAGCTCTATGCTTTCTTGATGGCTCTCCTGAGCGGCGCCTCGCTTTGGTTTTTTCTTAACCGCACTTCATGGGGGCGTGCAATGCGCGCCACGTCCCAAGACCCGATGGCGGCCAAGCTGACGGGGATCAACACCGACAAGATGTATATGATCGCCTTCGGCCTCGGCGTCGGCACCACCGCTTTTGGCGGTGCGGTTATTCTGCCCTATATCACCGCTTCTCCGACCGTCGGGTCGCAGTTTGTGGTGCTGATGTTCACCGCCGTTGTCCTTGGCGGGCTGGGCTCGGTTGCCGGGGCCGTAGTTGGCGGCATCATGGTCGGGCTGATCCAGTCCTTCTCGGCACTGATATTGCCGATCCAGCTCCAAAATCTGACGCTCTTCGTAATTTTCATTCTGGTGCTCGCTCTCAAGCCTGAAGGGCTGACCGCACGGAGACGCTCATGACCCGTTTTTTCTATCCTTCCCTCGCAGTGGTGGCTGTTACAGTCATGTCGCTCTTGCCGCTGACACTCGACCCACAAGGATATGAGATTCGCATCTTGTGTATTGCAATGCTTTTTGCGGCCTTGGGCCAAGCCTGGAACATTGTAGGCGGTCTGGCCAACCAGATTTCGCTGGGGCATGCGGCCTATTTCGGGATCGGGGCCTATACTTCAACCATCCTGTTGCGGCTGTTCAGCCTTTCGCCTTGGCTCGGTGGAATCTTGGGTATGGTGCTGGCCGTGCTTTTCGCCCTGCTGCTCAGCGTGCCGACGGTGCGCCTGAAGGGGCACTACTTTGCTCTGGCAACATTGGGAGCCGGAGAGGCGATGCGCGTCATCGCTAATAGCTGGACCAGCGTCACAGGCGGTCCGGTCGGCATATCCGTCCCCTACTCCCGCGAGAGCAGCCTTTGGATGATGCAATTTCCCACGGTCTTGCCCAACTATTACCTATTTTTGATCGCCTTGGTGATCATTTGCCTCGTGTTCTGGAAGATCCAGACTGGCGCCTTGGGGTTCCGGTTGCGGGCCATAAAGGAAAACGAACAGGCCGCTGAGGTTATCGGCGTAGACACCTATCGCGCCAAACTGATCGCAAGCACGGTCTCGGCCGCGATTACTGCCTTTATGGGTACGCTCTATGCGCAATTCCAGTTCTTTTTTGACCCCGATACGGTGTTCGGTGTGGCGACGATTTCGGTCAAGATGGCACTGATCGCAATTCTGGGCGGCGTCGGCACGCTTCTTGGACCACTGCTCGGGGCCGCGTTCATCATTCCGATGGAGGAGTTTGCCAACAGCTACTTCGGAGCCTCTGTCGCGGGGCTGTCGCAATTCGCTTACGGCGTTATCCTCGTGGTGATCATCCTGATCAACCCCCGAGGTCTGGTGGCCCTTATCGGACAGATCAAGAACCGGATTTTCTCGAAAGGAGGGTCGCAATGACAGCCCCTATCCTTCAGGTCCAGAACCTGACCCGACGGTTTGGCGGCCTTGTAGCCGTCAACGACGTCAGCTTTGAATTGGACCCCGGAGAAATTGTCGGCCTGATTGGCCCCAATGGTGCCGGTAAGACCACCCTCTTCAACGTTCTGACCGGCATCTACCCCCCGAGTGCGGGGCAGATCCTGCTGCGCGGTGCACCAAGTGGCGGGTTGAAGCCGCACAAGATAGCTGCCCGCGGGATGACAAAAACCTTCCAGAACGTCGCCTTGTTCATGGAATCCTCGGTACTTGATAATGTGGTCACCGGCGGGCTGTTGAAAAACACCCTCCCCGAGGCCCGCAAGAAAGCCCGCGCTATACTGGAGCGGGTCGGACTTGCCAGCATCGCAGACAAAAAGGCCGGTGATCTGTCCTTCCCCGAGCGTGCCCGCGTAGAGGTGGCCCGCGCCCTATGCACCGAGCCTGACATTTTATTACTCGACGAGGTCATGGCCGCGCTTACCCCCGCCGAAATGGAGGACGTCATCACGCTGGTGCGGTCTTTGCGGGACGAGGGCATTACCTTTGTCGTGGTCGAACATCACATGAAAGCAGTGATGAAATTGTGCGAACGGTTGTTGGTCCTCAATTTCGGCGAGTTGATCGCCGATGGCACGCCCGCAGACATTGCCCAGAATGATCGGGTTATCGAAGCCTATCTGGGATCGTCCTTTGCCAAAAAACGCCAACACCAAGCGCCGGAGGTTCTGGCATGACGAAACCATCGGCAACCGGTGCCCCGCTTTTGACTATCGAAAACCTCTGCGCGTCTTACGGGGGCGCATGGGTACTCAAGGACGTGTCCCTGACCATGCAGGTAGGCGAATTTCTGGCGATCATCGGCGCAAATACTGCTGGAAAAAGTACCTTACTTAAGGCGATTTCCGGTCTGATGCCTCAGACCAGAGGAAACATTTCTTTTTTGCGGCACGACTTGCTGAACACTCCCGCCCACTGCGTGCCGACATTAGGCATCGCTCACGTCCCCGAAGGCCGTCATGTATTTACGGAAATGACCGTAGAAGAAAATCTCCGCACGGGGGCCTTCACGCGGGGAAAGTCCTCTGGGGTTGGCGACTCAATAGCGCGTATTTTCGACCTGTTCCCCCGTCTCAAAGAGCGGCGCACCCAGCTGGCGGGCACGCTCTCAGGCGGCGAGCAGCAGATGGTGGCCGTCGGGCGTGGCATGATGCTGGACCCCAAGCTGCTTATTCTGGATGAACCGAGCCTTGGCCTCGCGCCAATTGTGGTCGAAGAGATGCACGATCGATTTCACGAGATCCACAACAGCGGTGTCTCTGTCCTGCTGGTAGAACAAAACGTTTCCCTCGCACTTGAAAGCGCAGGACGGGCATATGTAATGTCTTCGGGCAGCATTGAGTTTGAGGGAATTGCGACAGAGTTGGCCCAAGATGATCGAATTCGTCGCGCGTATCTCGGAATCTGAATTGATAGGTGCCGAGTATATTAAACCGTGAAAGCTGCACTTGTATCCAACATGCTTCGACCTGCGTTATTAGCTCAAACGGTTCGGGGGCTCCGGTATCCTCCCATCAGGCTGTTGTTTGGATCAAACAGGGGATGCAATCGAAGGACTGTGTCATGGACTGTGATTAAGACAAGCGACATCAAGGCTGGCTGCAATCATATATAATTGGTAGCCAATACTAAATAGCCGATAACTTGGCCCAGGACAACGACAGAGAAATCTTGCCGCCACAAGACTGGGTCGAATGCACGATTCATCTGGCAAGTGGCTTCAGTCGCGTCACCGCATCACGAAGGGGTTCGCCATGGGCGTGTCCGACGTATTGATCCAAGTCGTTTTCGTGCGGGTATAGTCATAGATCGCATCTACGCCTGCCTCTCGTCCGTAGCCTGAGTGGTTATATCCCCCAAAGGGCGCGATGGGTGAAATAGCACGGTAGGTGTTGATCCAACAGATCCCAGCCTTGAGCCATTTTGAAACGCGGTGTGCACGGGAAAGGTTTTGCGTGAACACACCCGATCCAAGCCCGAATGGCGTACTATTGGCCAGCGATATGGCCTCCTCTTCGGTGTCAAAGGGGATCAGGGACATGACGGGGCCGAACAATTCAACATGCACGGTTTCGATGTCATGCCTATCACATTGTACCAGGGTCGGCGCCATGTAATTGCCCGGCCGCTCCAGTGCTGCGCCGCCAAACCGGATCTGTGCGCCCTGCGCCTTCGCCTTCGCCAGAGCTGCAATGATATGATCAATCTGCGCCTTGGTACAAAGCGGCCCCAAATGCGTGGCGGCATCCAGAGGATTACCGATAACGATGCTTTGAACCGTGAGCGCGATACGCTCTGTCAACGCTTCGAGGATAGGCCGGTGGATCAGGCCGCGCGATCCGGCGGCACAACTTTGCCCCGATGCCCCGAAGTTGCCCGCGACCAGCCCGTTGGCAGCGCCATTCAGATCGGAGTCATCAAAGACGACGATCGGGGACTTTCCGCCCAGTTCAAGCGAGGTCACGGCAAAGTTCTCGGCCGAGTTGCGAACCACATGGCGCGCGGTTTCAGGCCCGCCGGTAAAGGCGATCCGGTCGACATCAGGATGACGGGTCAAAGGGATGGCGCAACTCTCCGTGTCCCCTGTGATGACCGAAACCACGCCAGCCGGGAACCCCGGCCTCTTGGACCAACTTTGCGAACGCAAGCATCGGAGCGGCGCAACATTGCACAATTCCGGGCCACCGATGAAGACGCCGCGGATATACTCGGCGCGAGCACCTATGTGCGCCGAATTGAACAACTGGCTGAGGATCTGCAGCATAAAAGTGGACTTTCGTACCGGACCATAGCGAACACTTTGGCGCTATATGAATTGCTTGAGCACGTTTATGATTCCGACCGCATTGAAATTTATACTGTAACGCTCGTTCAATTCAAACTTGATTTTCGATCTACAACGACGGACATATATCCCAATGTTATTAAGGGACTGGTATTATGGCAAAAAATCCTACCATCCCAGCCACTTTTCTTCGACACATTAGAAACTGCGATGTGTCAAACACGTCTGGCGCGGTTTGTGTGTCACAGCGTTTTGAGGCTGTGACCGAAGGTGGTACAAATAGTCTTGCGCTTTATTCCGCTCGGCAGCGTAGTACGTACCACATCGGCACAGGGTTCATCCGTAGGTTTCAGACCCCTGGCCAATCTTTTAATTGCAGTAAATGCGCTTGAGGGGCGGCATCAACCGTAACAGGTCCCGTCCAACTTCATCCCGTCCGCCCCGGATTGCGTGCCCAAGGCGCGGCGGCCATGGGCACGTCGTGATCTGATGATGCCCAATGATTTCCGACAACTGTTTGCGCTGCGCGACGACTCACATCTGGCACTTAACCCCAGTGTAGGCTTACATCACATTGCAACCAAGTGCCCCGCTCCCATTGCCCTGTACTGAAGAATCTGAGGAGATTGACCGACTGGCATCACCGGGCTCACGAGTTCTGTTGCCGGCTTTTCACTGGCGGGTATTTTGCGTTCTGGGTCCGGGAACGGTGCGGCCGCGATAAGACGTTGCGTGTATGGATGCTGCGGATTTCCAAACACCTGAGCACTGGTACCGATTTCGACGATTTGGCCCAGATACATCACGGCGACGCGATCGGCGATGTTTTCGACCACTGCCATATCATGCGAGATAAACAGATAGGACATGCCGAACTCAGACTTCAGCTCCTGCAAAAGGTCTAATACAGTTGCCTGCACCGATACATCCAAAGCTGAGACGCTTTCGTCGGCGATTATCAGTTTCGGGTTCAAAGCTAACGCCCGCGCAATACAAATTCGCTGACGTTGTCCGCCAGAAAACTCATGCGGATAGCGATCAAGTGCTTCAGGACCAAGACCGACGCGGTTGAACAGCTCTGTCGCGCGATCCGTTCGGCTTTGAGGCGTACCGATCTCATGAATGACCATCGGCTCTCTGACCAGATCCCCCACGGTCATGCGGCCGTTAAGCGCTGCCATAGGATCCTGGAATACCATCTGCATCGCGCGCGTGTTGGCGCGTTGCGACTGGCGGTCACGCATAATCGGTTTGCCGGCAAACGTCACGACCCCCTCATGCGGGACAAGTCCGGTCAAAGCACGCGCAATAGTAGACTTGCCGCACCCGCTTTCACCCACGATGGCGAAAGTCTCCCCGGGAAAGATCTCGAAGTTTACTTTTTCGACGGCATGGACGCGTGCTTGAACACGGTCCAGAATACCCCCGCGGAGATCATAGGTTACCCTCAGGTCTCTCACTGAAACCAAAGGTTGTACTGTGGTATCTACCTTGGTTTCGCGTCCCTTTCCCATGCGTGGCACACTGGAAAGCAGTTGCTGCGTATAAGGCATTTTGGGATCGCGAAACAGCGTGCGAACCGCAGCCTCCTCGACCAGCTGGCCCTTTTGCATCACCAGAACACGGTCCGCCATCTCGGCGACAACGCCCATATCATGGGTGATCAGGATCAACGCCATACCCATTTCTGACGTGAGTACGCGCAACAGGTCCAGAACCTCACGCTGCACGGTCACATCCAATGCCGTGGTCGGCTCGTCGGCTATCATCACATCAGGGCGCAGCGCAATCGCCATGGCGATGACGACCCGTTGGCGCATACCGCCAGATAGTTCATGCGGATACTGTCTCATCCTGCGCTCTGGTTCGGTCAAGCGCACGGCCTTGATCGCCTCGAGTGCACGAACACGTGCCGCGCGTCGCGACATCGGCTCGTGCGCGCGTATCGCTTCGGTTAGCTGATCTCCAATCCGCATCACGGGGTTCAAGGCAGTCATGGGTTCTTGGAATATCATAGCGATACGGTCGCCGCGTAGACGCTGTAGCTTGTGTTCGGACAACCTGGTGAGGTCGGCACCGTCGAATATGATCCCGCCGCCAGAGATGTGAACCGCAGGCGGAGGCAGCAAACCCATTATCGCCAATGAGGTGAGCGACTTTCCTGAACCGCTTTCACCTGCGATGGCAAGCGTTTCACCGGCTTCAAGATCGAAACTGAGATCTCGTACAAGCGGCTGAATACCCGCATCACTGCGCACAGAAATATCAAGATTACGTACAGATAAGATTGGGGCCCGATCACCGGCAGCTACAGTCGCTGCCGATGAGGTTGGTGTGGAGGCAGTCATTCGAACACGCAACGCGGGAAATAGAAGGACACAACCCAGTTCGGCATATCAACAATTTCCGAAATTCGCAGATCGCCACATGTCGATACCAGCATATAGGCATCTTCTGCTGACAAACCTTGCGTTTTGCCTAACAAATCGACCATCTGGCTTACGGCTTCTTGTGCGCCGGTCATCAGGTCCGGACCAATACCGGTGGTGACTTCATACCCCTTGGAATCCAAATGGTTGGTAACGGGACCCGGTGTTGTGAAGCGCGGCATTTTGAGATGCGCGTCTTTTATCAGGTCGAGCGTTACCGTGGCATTCATAGGGCTTTCGATCGCGGTGCCGCAGACCTCGCCATCGCCTTGTGCTGCGTGGGTATCACCGATGGAGAACAATGCTCCGGCGACTTCGACCGGCAGGTACAGGGTTGTTCCCGCGGCCAGGTCCCTGATATCAAGGTTGCCCCCGACGCGCCGTGGTGGGACGACCGAGTGCAACCCCGGTTCCGCAAGAGCGCAACCGATGGTACCAGCGAAAGGCTTAAGCGGAACGCGCCCGTTTTTGCCAAACAAGGCTGGCTCCAGCGTATCCGGATCATACTTCCAGATCGTCAGCGCCGGATTCTTGAACTGATCGGCCAGCAGGCCGAAACCGGGTATATTTGCGGTCCAACCGAAGCCGGAAGGTTTAAAACCTTCAATGGTGATTTTCAGCGCGTCGCCGGGCTCGGCCCCGTCCACGTAGACGGGACCTGTGACCGGGTTGATCTTGCCAAAATCCATAGCCGCGACATCGGCGACGGTACTGTCCGCATTCAGCTGACCCGCTGAGCTGTCGTGGCATTCGAATTCGATTGTTTCACCAGGTGCCACCGTGATGGCTGGGACAAACGAGTTGTCCCAGCCAAAGTGGTGGCTTGCGCCGTGAATGGTATAGTCAGGACATTTATTGCACATCGTTTACATACACATAGTCATAGTTAACAGGGATAGAGACCGGATCGACATACAGCTTGTCATCGCCGCCCATACGTTCGGACCTCATGGTGTAGCGCTGCTCGTTAAACACTGGCACCCAAGGCGCGTCTTCCATGACTGCCATGTAGATATCGGACCACATTTTCAGGCGCTCATCGACCATAGCTGGATCGGTCATGCTGTCAGCTTTGACCGCCATCGCATCGGTATCCGCATTGCAGTACCATGACCAGTTCCAGCCGCCCGGCACGGCCCCGTCACAGCCCAGAATCGGGCCGTAAAAGTTAGACGCATCAGGGAAATCGGCAATCCACGCCATACCGCCCGACCAGATCATCGGTGCTTGGTCAGCTTCACCGCCCGCAGCAATGACGCTGGCCTGAGCAAGGGATTGGATCGTGGCTTTCACCCCGATCTTCGAGAGGTCCTGCTGAATCGCTTGCGCGATGCGTGGGTTCGGATCGGTGTTCATCACAAACAATTCGGTCTCGAAACCATCAGGGAACCCGGCCTCAGCGAGCAGTGCTTTGGCGGCTTCAGGGTCATAGGAATAGCCTTCATAACCTTCTGTGTAGCCGGGCATGGAAGGTGGAAGCGGTTGCGTTGCCGGAACGGCACGGCCGTTGATGACTTGGGTAATCCGTTCTTTGTTGATCGCCATATTGACTGCTTTACGCACATCGACATTGTCGAAAGGAGCCATTTTCACGTTGAGCGTAATGTAGCCCGTATGAAGCTGACCACCTTCGATCACACGCGCTGCTTGCTCCGGGTCACCCATGACCTCTTGGAATTTAGCCGGCGGAATACCATCACCTGGCACGTCGACTTCACCGTTTTGCAGACGTAGCAACGCAACGATTGGCTCCTGGCCTACCTCGAAAGTGACGCTATCCAGGTAAGGTAAGCCTTCACGCCAGTAATCTTGGTTTTTCTCGAAAACCAACTTTTGTCCGATGGTCCAGTCTGCCAACTTAAATGCACCCGTCCCCATCGCGGTCTTGCCGAAATCGGCCCCTGCGGCTTCTACCGCTTCCTTTGCCACCACAGAGGCGAAGTTGAGGCCCATCACGTGCAGGAAGGTCGCATCCGGGCGTGACAGGGTGATCTCTACGGTTTGCTCATCCAAAACTTTGACGCCAGACAGTCCAGTTGCCGTGCCCGATGATACGGCATTATATCCTTCGATCGAACCAAAGAAACCCGCGCCAGGGCTTTGGGTCGCAGGATCGGTCACGCGATCCAGCGAGTATTTCACATCATCGGCTGTCATCACGCGACCGTTGTGAAACTTGACCCCTTCGCGAAGTTTAAACGTGAAAACCTTACCATCTTCCGAAATGTCATAGCTTTCGGCCAGCCCAGGGCGCAGCTCGGTTGTGCCCGGCTCATAATCCATAAGACCATCGTACAAAGATTTGATCATGGACCAGTTCTGCCAGTCATACCCGATAGCAGGGTCCAAGGTGGCGACGTCGTCTTTATAGGTCACGGTGATGTTGCCACCCGATTTTGCGTTCGGATCAAGATTGGAATGGGCATCGGCTGCAACCATCTGAGGCAGACCGAGGGCTGCGACCAAAGCCGAGGTTGTAAGTAGTTTTTTCATTATAATTTACTCCTGTTGGATAGGTATTATTAGCGGACCTTGATCCGCGGGTCGGCAAATAAGGACGCAATGTCTGCGACCAGATTGCCAATGACGATGGCGCAAGCTGATACCAGCGTGACGCCCATGATGATTGGTATGTCCACACGCTGGATCGCCTGCCATGCGAGCTGTCCGATGCCAGGCCATCCGAAAACGGATTCCACAACAACGATACCGCCCATAAAGATGCCGACGTCGATCCCGATCATCGCGATGATCGGCAGAACGGCATTTGGCAAAGCATGACGCAGCAAAACACGCATGCGGCTCAATCCTTTGGCGCGCGCTGTACGAATGAAATCCTGTCGCAGGACATCAATCATCGAAGATCGCATCATGCGACTGTACCAGCCCGATCCAAGGATACCCAAAGTGATAGATGGCAGAACCATGTGTGCGAACGTGCCGTAACCGCCTATCGGGAACCAATGCAGTTGGACAGCAAAGACGTAGAGCATCAGCAACCCTACGACGAACTGCGGAGCAGACACGCCGATGAAGCTTGCCATCATTAAGGTGTTATCGGTAGCCGTACCTCGCCGCAGTGCAGCTACCACCCCCATGGTGATTCCTAAAACCAGTTCACACACGATGGCACCTAACATCAAAAGCAAGGACGCGGGCAACCGAGCGGCTATAAGCGTACTGACTTCGGTCTTTTGCAAGTAAGAGCGCCCCAGATCACCCTGTACCAGATTACCGAGATACCGCGCGTATTGAACGATGAACGGCTGATCCAGACCAAGCTGAGCACGAATATTCGCGACGGTTTCCGGTGTCGCTGAACGGCCGGCAATCTGACGCACCGGATCGGCTGGAAATAGGTACAGCAGCGCAAAAGTGATAAACGAAACACCCAGTAGAATAAGACCGGACTGGAGCAAACGCTTGATGATAAAGGCCACCATTATTCGCGCCCCCGTTGTGTAGGGTCTAGCACATCACGCAGCGCATCACCGACGAGATTGAAGGCCAGGGCCAATGTTACGATCGCTAAGCCGGGAAAGAACACCAACCAGGGAGCCGCCTGAAAATATGTTTGATTCTCGAAAATAATGTTACCCCAGCTCGGCGTGGGAGGCTGAACCCCCACCCCAAGAAAGCTCAGCGTCGCTTCAAGTAGAACCGTGGTCGAAATGCCTAACGTACCCCACACAATAATCGTCGGGGTAAGGTGCGGCAGGATGTGCCTGAACAGGATACGCATATTTCCTGCACCCAATGTACGCTCTGCCGCTATAAACTCACGTTGTGACAGGCTTGCCGTTTCGGCATACAAAACACGCGCGGTTTGCACCCAGTTCACCGTGGCAATCACCATTGCAACGATCCACAGCGACGGCTGGAAGATCGCAGCAAGACAAATAGCCAGCAAGAGCGCGGGGAACGCCATCATAAGGTCGGTAAACCTCATGAGCATGTTGCCCCAAACACCTCCGAAATAGCCTGCCGTTACACCGACAAACGTCCCGATAATCAAGGCCACACCATTCGCCAGAACACCGATGATGAGCGAAGTACGCGCACCGTATAAAATGCGGGTCAACAAATCCCGGCCAAGCAGATCCGTCCCCAGTGCAAATTGGCCCCCCGGTGCCATCGGAGCACCTTGCAAGGTGAGACCATCGAACATTTGGTCGTTTGGTTCATAGGGAGTGAGGTAAGGTGCAAAAAGAGCACCAAATACTGTCAGGGTTATCAAAGCCATGCCAAAAAGCGCAAGTTTACGCTTTTTCAGTCGCTGGCAAACTGTCGGTGGCATAAGTACTGGTGTCGCCTCAGCAAATGCCACGATCGGCTCCTCTCGCCTCTGAATGCTTCACGATCTCCACCGCTGCGTCCTCCATTGTCATTTTCCACGCCATCGCAAGTTGGCGTAAATCGTCATATGCGGTCTCTTCGGAGCCGGTCTTCTTCGCTAATAGGGTTACTGCTTGCACAATTGTCTGACGCGCCGACACGCGATCCCGCAGGGCACCAATCTCGGCCAGCAGTGCTTTGCGTCTTTCGAATGATTGCCGCGCCATCAAAAGGGACGCAAAGACGCCACTTGCGGCCAGCGGCTTGACCAAAAGTGCATCTGCACCTGTTTTGGATGCCCATTCGATCCGTCCCGGCGCTTCGGATCCGACCAGTGCAATCATCGGCATTGGTGACTGACCTGTTGCCCAGGGAAACTGAGCATCGTGGCCTGCATCTGTATCGTAAAGAATGAAATCTGCTGTGATCGCGGAAGCCGGCAGTGTCGGCCACGCCGTTTCCACCTCAAGACCGATCGCGCGCAACTGACGCAGTAACACCGGCAAACGGTCATGTGCAGGGTGCAAAACAATTGCTCGAGCACCTTCCAATCCCGCTATATCGATCGGCGGACTCATGCTTGCACCACTTTCAGCATCGGATCACTAAATCTTGGGTGTCGCGATGGTCGGGTGAGGTAAGGGTCGGGTGCAATATCCGACCAGCTATGCAGGATTTTAAATGCGCCGCTTCGGACCTGCGCGATATGCACGTCGAGCGACTTGTGTTGGGTCGCAGGATCAATGCCGTAAAGGGCCCCGTGTTGCGCCAGATAACTGTCAAATGGACCGTTTGCTCCATGCGCCAGTGCTTCAGCCAAAGTCAGCACAGACTGATACGAGGTACGCTCCAAAGAAGACCCCTCCCCGTTCGCTGTGGGGGTTTTGCAAAAGGATGGACCAACCGAGATCAACCCTTCTGCCGCTTCCCCGAGCACGGGAAGCTCTGCTTCGGTCAGATTACATGACAGCAAGGGGCAATTGTCGGGTGCGAAATGAGAATCACGTTTTCCCAATTCAGCATAGGCGTTGATGAATGCGTACGAGGAGGCCCCTACAAGTGAATTCAATATGAACTTCGGGCGACTTCTTTCTATCTCGTCGATTAGGCTATCAACAGACGTGTCACCCAGCGGCAGGTAACGTTCACCTAATACAGCACCGCCCGCAACCTCAAGCCGCGTGCGCATCACCCTACACGTCTCCCATCCCCAGATGTAATTGGACCCGACAAGATAGACGGACATGCCGAAGTGGCGTGTTGCCCAGCCCAACAGCGGAAGAATGTTCTGGTTTGTAGCAGCGTGCGAATAAACAACACGAGCCGATGTCTCGAACCCCTCGTATGGAACGTTGTACCATAGTGTTGCCTGGGCACGATCCAGCTCGGGGATAACTTCCTTTCGGCTTGAGGACGTGACGCAGCCCACCACATGTTTTGCAGAAGAACTGGATAGGATTTCCGCGCACATCGGGGCGTAATTCGTAAGCTCTCCAGCGGGGTCCCGGACGATTGGGTTGAAGAAGATCGGCAGATCATGGTTGGCGTTGACACGTTCAATCGCCGACATTGCCCCGGCGAACAACGCCTCAGACAACAACCGATAGGTGCCTGAGCGAGAGTACAATACACCAAGATCAAACGTCTTCGACATGGTATCCCCATAAAAAAAGCCCCGACACCGCCAACCTAAGTTGCTTCTGTCGAGGCCCGAATGCCCTTGCTTGGCCAAGGCCAAAGCATGATCTGATTTAAGATCACCTAATTTTAATGCCCCAGAATCGTTACTCGCGCAATTTATTTCCCCGGAATTGTGACAATAAATCTGCAACACCTGAGTGACAGCTTAATTTTTAAGCAGCTTTGGGAAAAACCGCATGTATGGGGAAAGAAACTCGGCTTGAATGCGCACCATCTATGCAGCCTCTGGTGTTCCCGATGCGGGACGCATGGATGACCCGATTACCGGCACGCATGTCTATTATGTTCCGCCACTGCCGCCGCCACAAAGGATGCTGCATCGCGGCCCGCCCTTTTCACGACATTCGCAGAAGACAAGTAATTCAAGGGCGGCGTTATTGTGCAGACGTCCGTGTCATGTCACGGGAGCATTCCATTGGTCGGAAGAATCGTCGGTAATGATCAATGCATCACACCACGGCCACTGGCGATTGACGCGCATCGCTCCACCGCCGTGGCGACTGACCATATCGGCGTTTGAACCCTTGGCTGAACGGCGAGGCGCTGACGTAGCCAATCTTCAGCACGGCTTTGGAAACGGTCATGCCGTCTGCTATCTTCATCGCGGCGCTGTTCAGGCGCATGGACTATACGAAGTGGATCGACGACATCATGGTCGCCTGATTGAACTTGCGATGAAACATGGCCCGGCGCATACCAGCGCGACCCGCCATGTCGTCAATGGATACCGACACATCCAGCCGGGACGACATATACGCGATTGAGCCCGCAACGGCATTGCCGGCGGCAAAGGCCTCTAGAGCAAACGCCCCTGCTTCGCCTTCCAGGATGGCAGAGTACAGCTCGCGCAGCCTTGCATTACCAAGAATGGCAACGTCCGCCGCACTTTCCCCAAGCTGCACCAACCGCAGGAGCGCGTCGAGAAAGCCAACGTTATAAACGTCGTATAGCGGGTTCTCGGCGGGTGCTGTGGGAGTCCCGGCCTCCATCGGCATGGACGTCGGACAGCACAGATCTTCGCTGCTGTCATTGACGTAGCGCAGCCCGTCAAAAATCGTTTCCTTGCCGACGAGGATCACGGAATTGACAGCCTTAGCCTGAAGCTTGCTAACCCGCGCGGCAACCCTTGTTAGTGAACGGTTTTCAGCGTCCATCCCTAAGGGCGGGGGCACCTCAAGTAATCCGTTCGGGAAATCAAGCGAACCTGCGGTGGTACCTGCTTTGCGGTGTTGCGCAATGCTACTTGCAAAACCGGTTGATACGGCGGTTCCTTCAACGCCAAAGACAATGTTGGCGAAAATCGAAGCCCCCGCCGACGGGTACCGACACTGGAATTATTGACGAAATCAGGCATCAATTATGATCACCTGGCCCGAACTGGAGCCAATAATCCAGGGCGCGAACACTTTGCCGGTCAGTTGGACCTGACCCGACAGGCGGACAGAGGTCAGATGCGCAAAGGACAGATCGTTTTCGACCGTCCGGAGGTAGAACACAAGACAACAGCTCGGGGCCCGACCGGGCCGCTAGGAGTCTGCTGGGCTAGACATGACGTAAGGGAAACGTGCTAATTTCGATTAATGAACTTAACGGACGGAACATCTAACCCCATCTGTTGTTGGGTCACCGCAACGATACAGCGCGGCGCTTTGCTTCCGCGTTACGCTGTGAACGAAATTGAATTAAGATAAGGACTGCTTTCAATGAAAATTCTTATGGTACTTACCTCGCATGACCAATTGGGCGACACGGGCAAGAAAACCGGCTTCTGGCTCGAGGAGTTTGCCGCGCCTTATTATGTTTTTAAAGACGCAGGGGCCGACATCACGCTTGCTTCGCCGAAGGGCGGGCAACCGCCGCTGGACCCGTCCAGCGATGGAGAAGATTCACAAACCGAAGATACCAAGCGGTTCAAATCGGATGAGGCGGCACAGCGTGAATTGGCAAATACGGTCAAGCTCGACTCGGTTTCGGCCGATGATTTCGACGCCGTCTTTTACCCCGGCGGCCACGGCCCGCTTTGGGATCTGGCGGAAGATGCACATAGCAAGGCGCTGATCGAAGGCTTCGCAGCCAATGACCGCCCTGTCGCGGCGGTATGTCATGCGCCTGCGGTGTTCAAGCACGCAAAGGGCACTGACGGCAAATCCATCGTGTCAGGCAAGACAGTGACCGGCTTCACCAATACCGAAGAAGAAGCGGTTGGCCTGACAAACGTCGTTCCTTTCTTGGTCGAAGACATGCTCAAATCCAATGATGGTAACTATGAAAAGGGGGATGACTGGGCGTCTTTCGTTGTGACTGACGGTAAGTTGGTGACCGGGCAGAACCCCGCGTCTTCGGCAGAAGCGGCACGTAAGTTGCTGGAACTTCTTTGATCCAGACACACCGGGGGGGTATGCGCCCCCCGGTGTACGCGAATGGGGTTCGCCGTCCGATATTCGCGGCTGGTATCTCATACCGCCACGTGAATTGAGGACGTTTAACACCTCGGTCTCGCGGGCTTCATGTTTGCGACTGCCGCGTTGACGCCCTCCCGACAGGGGCAATATTTCTGTCCGATCCGTCTTGGCACGCGCCGCGTCAGACGCTAAAACGAAATTTCCCGGTCGCAGCCTACCCGGGTATCAAAACAAGGGTCATAGAATGAAAACCATCGTCGTCTGCTCTGGCGGACTTGATTCCGTTTCGCTTGCTCACATGGTGGCAAACGAAAACCAGCTTACGCGGCTTGTGTCGTTCGATTACGGACAACGCCACCGTAAGGAACTGGATTTTGCCGCCGCCTGCGCCGAAAGGCTGGGCGTGCCGCATGATATCATCGATCTGCGCGCCATCGGCAGCGCGTTGGCGGGTTCTGCGCTAACCGATGACATCGACGTCCCGGATGGGCATTACGCAGAAGAAAGCATGCGGGTCACCGTGGTCCCGAACCGGAACGCCATTATGTTGACAATTGCATTTGGCGTGGCCGCGGTTCATGGCGATCAGGCGGTCGCGACAGCAGTTCACGGGGGCGATCATTTCATCTATCCCGATTGCCGGCCCGGCTTCGTGCAGGCGTTCGAGAAAATGCAAAAGGCTGCTTTTGAAGGATATGCCGAGGCAACGTTGTATACGCCTTTCGTAACCCGGACCAAGGCCGACATCGTCATCGCAGGGCAGCGCCACAACACCCCATTTGCCGAAACCTGGTCTTGCTACAAGGGTGGTGAACTGCACTGTGGTCGATGCGGCACCTGCGTGGAGCGACGCGAAGCGTTTCATCTGGCGGGTATCGATGATCCGACCGTGTATGAAGATGCGGATTTCTGGTCCGAAGCGATAGCCGCCAAGGATGCACCCCATGTATAGGATCACCAAAGAGTTTCACTTTTCCGCTTCGCACCAGTTGGGCCACCTGCCAATTGACCACCAATGCGCCCGGTTACACGGCCATAACTATATCGTCGTCGTCGAGCTTGCGTCAGATCAGCTCAACTCAGACGGGTTCGTGCGAGATTACGGAGAGTTGAAGGCGTTCAAGACCTACATCGACGAGAATTTTGATCACCGTCACCTGAACGATGTGATGACCAACATGACGACCGGAGAAAACCTGGCCCGGCATTTTTATGACTGGTGCGCAGCGCTTTGGCCGGAGACCGCAGCGGTAAAGGTAAGCGAAACCCCAAAGACCTGGGCGGAGTACAGACCATGAGCACGCTGCGCATCGCCGAAATCTTTGGCCCGACGATACAGGGTGAAGGTGCGTTGATCGGCGAACCCACGGTGTTTGTTCGCACCGGTGGGTGCGATTATCGCTGCGCGTGGTGCGACAGTCTTCACGCCGTGGACACTTCTTACCGAAGGACGTGGATGCCCATGACACCTGATGCGGTCTGGGACCGGATCGTGCAGCTGTCCCTTGGCAAGCCCCTAACGGTATCCCTTTCGGGGGGCAATCCAGCCATCCAGGATTTCAGCGAGGTCATCGCGCAGGGCCACGCAAACGGATATCGGTTCGCCTGCGAGACCCAGGGATCGGTGGCAAAGCCGTGGTTTGCAGATCTAGATACATTGGTGCTTAGCCCCAAGCCGCCGTCAAGCGGTGAAACGGTGGACTGGAAGGTCTTCGACGCCTGCGTGAACGCGGCAGGGCCTGCGACGACGACGGTGATGAAAATCGTGATCTTTGATGATCTCGATTACGCTTGGGCGCAAGACACCGCCAAAAGATACCCCGACTTGCCGCTGTACCTGCAACCCGGAAATCCCCAGGTCGATCCTTCGGTGTCGATAGCGCCGCAGGACCTGTCGGACAGATTGCTGTGGCTGGTTGAAAAAGTGATGGCGGACAGCTGGTTCGCGCCGCGTGTTCTGCCACAGCTTCACGTCATGCTTTGGGGCAACAAACGCGGGGTGTGACCCCCGAAAAAGGAATATGTGATGGAAACGATTTATAGTGATCTGAAACAGCTGGGTGGGCAGACGGAATTGCCGGCGTCGCCTGAACAGGCGACCCTTGAACGGGTGGTGAACCCGCAGGCAGATGTTTCGTATTGCGTTCGGTTTACCGCACCGGAATTCACATCCCTGTGCCCCATGACCGGACAGCCGGATTTTGCGCATCTGGTGATCGACTATGTGCCTGATGGGTGGTTGGTTGAATCCAAATCGCTCAAGCTGTTTCTTGGTGCCTTTCGTAATCACGGTGCGTTCCATGAAGACTGCACCGTTTCAATAGGTCGCCGTCTGGTCGAATTTCTCGCACCGCGTTGGTTGCGCATCGGCGGCTACTGGTATCCGCGCGGCGGCATCCCGATAGATGTGTTCTGGCAAACCGATGCCGTCCCCACCGATGTCTGGATACCCGATCAAGGCGTTCCTCCGTATCGGGGTAGAGGTTAGGTACGCATCACCGGCGCGGGGGGCTTGAGCGCCGGTTCAGACCGGTACCGGGGCGCGCCTGCGGACACTTATCAGCAACCCGACCGTCAGAAGGGCCAGCGCCGACATCCCGATGATGCTAAGGTTTTCCCCCAGGATCACCGCCCCCAGCACCCCACCGACACCGGGAACAGCGGCCAGGATCGACGATGTATTCGCGTTGCCGATCCGGCGCGAAGCGTGTGCGATAAAAAGCAGTCCAATCAGGTTGGGCACGAAACCTTGGTATATCGCTTGCAACAGCAATGGCCCCATCGGTGCCTCGGCCAGCCCTGACGGCAGCCAGATCGCCCAGATTGGCAGATAAAGCGCGGCATTAACCACGGTGCCGCAAAAGATGATCTGCATCGCGCTAAGCTGCCATCGTTCTGAGAGAATGACGTAGAACGAGAAAAATACCGCGCCGATGACAAACAGAATATCACCGATCCAAGCCGTTTCGGTGGTAGTGGTCGTGCCATCCCATGCCAGGACAACCGCGGAAACCAGGATCAGCGCAGCACCCACTATTTGCCGCGGCGTCGGGTTTTTGCGCAGCAAGACGATCCCGATCACAATCCCGACGAGCGGCAGTATTCCATTCATGAAAATACCGCCGTGCGACGCAGGTGCATAAACGAAACCGTTAAAAACGCTTAGAATATAAACCGGGCCTAGAATGAACGACAGGATCGCAATTTGCACAAGGGCCATGCCCCGCCACGGTTTATAGTAAAGACATAACGGCACAGCCACGAGCGACGCCAACCCGTAACGCATTGCGGCCAAGTCATAAATCGTAAGCCCGCTTTGATTTGCGACGCGGCTTACGATCAACCAAAACGACCAGACAAACACGATAGACCATGCTGCGGCATAGCCAGAGACTTGGGACGGAGAGCTGGGTGTCATCTGCTAAGCCAATTATTGTTGATACCATTCCCGACATCAGTAGGAACTGCATGAGAGACGCGCAAGGGCCGCTAAGGTTGAACGCACCAGCACCAACATGCCCCCCAAGCCGAATTGAGGTCCTGATTTGTGCCCCGCCCAGCTTTGTTCGGTAACGTCGCCCGCACGACACGGTCATATGCAAACGCGGAATTTATCCAACGGAAAAAAGCGCTTGGACACTGGGGCAATAGTATTGACGTTACTCGCAATCTGTTAAATAGAAAGCTTTGCATCGCCTTCACGTAATAACCCGATATGCCAATCCCACCCGTCACCGACGGTACAGTTCAGCCGCATTTATTCTTTATCGTCCGTGATCGACGGCAGAAAACCTTAAACCCGCCTATATGAGATCATTTTCTGAACGCGTTGGCACGAACCGTCTGAATTCTGGCGGCTACCCTCCGTAACATATTGAACTTCTTCCAATTTTGTGAATTCTGCATTGCAGCAATCTTCAGGAATCATTATTGATGTATCGACATAACAAGTTCGGCTCGCTGTCGCGTCGGTCTTTTCTACAGGCTAGCGGTTCCGCGCTGGCTGTCACCGCGCTGTTATCGTCGCAAACCAATGCAGAGTCAGTCCAAACATCCCCAACCGCTGTGCCGTTTTCATTTGAAAGTCTGGTCCAGAATGCACGGCAACTGGCATCGCAAACCTATACACCGCCTGCACAGGTCGGGGCACCTTTCACCGATCTCGATTATGATGATTACCGCAATATCCGCTTTCGGGAACGTCATGCGCTCTGGGCTGGTCCGGCCGCCAGGGCGGTCATGCATACTTATCATCCTGGGTGGCTTTTTGACAGCACGGTCGCCTTGTTCGACGTAGCCGATGGGATGGCTCAGCCGCTTCGGTTTTCATCGGACGACTTCATCTACGGTGATGCCGCCTTGGCAAAAATTCCAGACGGGACCGAACTGCCAGGCGTTGCCGGATTTCGGATCAACACGCCTTTGAATTCCGAATTCCAGTTTGACGAAACCTTGTCGTTTCTGGGTGCCAGCTATTTCAGAGCCTTGGGCGCCGGAAACCGCTATGGGTTAAGCGCACGTGGGCTCGCGGTTAACACCGCGATATCTGAACCAGAAGAATTCCCCCGCTTCTCTGCTTTCTGGCTGGAACGGCCACAGCCCGGACAGACCCAAGTGACATTCTATGCGCTGCTGCAAAGTGAATCCGTCGCCGGAGCCTATAAATTCGCCCTGACACCAGGGCAGACCACGGTGATGGATGTGAGTGTCGAATTGTTTTTTCGCAGTGATGTCGAACAGCTTGGGGTTGCTCCGCTAACGTCCATGTATCTGTTTGGTGCAAACGACCAAGGCGGATTTGACGACTATCGTCCCCGCGTTCATGACAGCGAAGCGTTGATCGTCAACACCGATCAGGAAACGCTTTATCGTGTGCTCAACAATCCGCCTCAACTGGCTAATTCGTATTTCGCGGCACAGTCGCCCCGCTCCTTCGGTCTGGTCCAGCGGCATCGGTCGTTTGACGACTATCTTGATGCCGAAGCACGGTACGAACTGCGACCGTCGCTCATGGTCGAACCACAAGGTGATTGGGGTGATGGTACGATCCGTCTTATCGAAATCCCGTCCGATCTCGAGGGGAATGACAACATTGTGGCGTTCTGGACTTATGACCGTGGCTTCAAGGCCGGCGATCATACATCGTTTTCGTATCGCATGCATTGGGGCAGTGCGCCCGCCGGTGCGTCGTCCGATTTAGCACGGGTGGCTCGTACCTTGGCGGGGGCCGGCGGGGTTGCAGGGGTCAAACCGCAAACCGATCGCCGAAAGTTCGTGATCGACTTCGAAGGAGCCGTGTTCGCGACGCTGCCGGCCCGCGATACGGTCTCGGCAAACATAAATATCACCAACGGCACATTGGCTGGCCATGTACTTCAACGTGTCGATGGTCACGCCGATATGTGGCGCTTGGTGCTTGAGGTCACCGCAGACGGCAAACCAGCTGTCGAGTTGCGGGCAGACCTGGTGAATGATGAACGAAAGCTGACAGAAACATGGACTTATCAATGGCTGAAAGAATGAGCCCCGCACGCTTCGCGGATGACACCCTAGAGGAGGTCGATTTCGCCAGTCTCGCGCCGCGTTACGCCCCCTTGGATATGCCCCGGCAAGTTCTTGAGCGTGAACAGCGCCCGTCGGTTACCTCGGTGCTGGCGCGCCTGTTCCTGCGTAACGCCTGATATGCAACGCCACCTTTGGCCCCACGCGACCCGCCGTTCCCGTATCGTGGCAATCGGCTTTGCATTGGCATGCGCGGTCGCCGCCGCAGCGACGTTGGCGCAGGCAGGGTTAAACTCCGGTTTTGACATCTGGGACGTCATGGCTGTCGCTTTGATTGCCCTGACGACGGCGTGGCTTGCCTGGGGGGCAGCCCAGGCATTTTTGGGGTTGGCCGCCCTTGAACCCATGCCTGCTTTGCCGCTTGGGTCTACGGATATCCCGGCCACTGCAATTCTTGTTCCGGTCTGCAATGAAAACCCGGTCGAACTCTATGCCCGCCTTGTTGCAATGCGGCATTCAATGCAGGCACAGGCCCTGCCGGTCGATTTTATCGTTCTGTCGGACACACACGATCCTGCTGCGTTAAAGCTGGAACGCCTGGCGTTGGCCCCGCTGTTTTCCGAAACCACTGCCCTCAACCGATTTTTCTACCGCAACCGCAAGGATCGGCACGGACGCAAGGCGGGCAACGTGGAAGACTTCATTCGCAATTCGGGCGGTGCCTACGAATACGTTGTCATTCTGGACGCCGATAGTCTGATGGAAGGGAAGACCATCCAGCATCTTGTGGCGCGTATGCAGGCTGATCCCGGTCTCGGGCTGTTGCAAACCCTGCCTCAAATCTTTGGCGCTTCATCCATGTTCGGACGTGCCATGCAATTTGCGGCGAGCTTTCATTCGGCGGTATTTGCGCGGGGGTTGGCGCGGCTTCAAGGTCGCGCAGGCCCGTTCTGGGGGCACAATGCCATTGTGCGTGTCCGTGCGCTTGCCCAGTGCTGCGCATTACCCGAACTGTCAGGGCCAGCCCCTTTTGGCGGCACCATTCTGAGCCACGATTACGTCGAAGCGGCGCTGCTGGTGCGGGGCGGATGGCGTGTCGAGATGGATCCCCGGATCGGCGGTTCATACGAGGAAGGCCCCGACAACGTGTTGGCCCACGCACGGCGCGATCGTCGGTGGTGTCAGGGCAATCTACAACACATCCGTCTGCTGGCTGCACCCGGTCTTCACGGGTGGAGCCGTTTTGTTTTTGTCCAAGGGATATTGGCTTACCTTGTCTCAGTGGCGTGGGGCGCGTTTCTGGTGGTTTCTTTGCTGGCGACGGCCACCAACAGCAATCCGAATTACTTTCCAAATGCCTATCAATTGTTTCCTGTGTTCCCCGATGACAAGACGTTCCAGATTGTGGTGCTTGCCTTTGGTATCGGGGGTCTGCTGCTGCTGCCCAAGATCGCCATCTACATCGAAGCAGTCGCCGTTGGCCGCGCTTCGGGGTATGGGGGGGCGTTGACCGCGCTCAAGTCGGTGGGTGCCGAAATCCTTTTGACGGCAATGATCGCGCCGCTGATGCTGATGTATCAAGGTCGCGCCGTCTTTGAAGTGTTCGCGGGCAAGGACGGTGGCTGGCCTGCAACCGCGCGCGGCGAAGGTCGGTTGAGCTTTGGACAAAGCTGGCGGGCCGGTCGCTGGATTTCACTGTTCGGGATCGGCGCGACCGCGCTGATCTATGCGGTGGCCCCTGATCTTATGCTATGGTTGCTGCCGGTCTCTGTCCCGATGGCGGTTGCGCCCGCTCTTATCGCGATAACATCCCGCCCTTTGAAAAGCAGCGTATTTTCGTCCCCGCATGACTTGCATGTGCCGCCTGTTATCCAGACCTATCGCGCGGCCTTGGCGCAGACCTCGGCCGAGAAAGACCTATCCTATGGAACGTTCCCCCGCTCTGTCTGATCATCCGGGCCGCCCGACAACGCGCAGCGTATCCACCCCGGTGCGTGCGCGCGATGCCCGTATTGATGCGTTTCGCGGGTTGGCGCTGATCATGATTTTAATTGATCATATGCCGGGAAACCCGTGGGAGGCGTTGACCATACGCAATATCGGCTTTTCCGACGCGGCCGAGGCGTTTTTCATCATGTCCGGCATCGCGGCCGGCATTGCATATTCACCCGCGATCATTCGCTGGCTGAACCACGATACCCGCCTGTGGGATGCCGTGGGGCCGATGTGGAAACGAGCCTGGAAACTTTATACCGTCCACATCCTGCTGACTGTCGTTGCCATCGCCCTTTATGCTTGGGCAGCCGAGATGTTCTTGCGCGAAGAGTTCCGCATCGTCCACAATCTGGGTATTTTGTTTGACCGCCCCGGCCCCGCGATGATCGGGATGGTGACGCTTGGCTATCAGATCGGCTATGTCAACATACTGCCGACATATATGGTTTTGTTGATCATCGGTCCCATGGTAATCGCCGCCGGGCTGTACGCACCCCGCCTGACGATCCTTGCCGCCTTCGCGCTATGGCTATTCGCGGGGGCCACGCAACTGAACCTTCCAAACAATCCCGGTGGCGGAGGGTGGTTTTTCAATCCGTTCACCTGGCAATTCATTTTTGTGATCGGGTTGGTCATCGGGATAAGCCACCGGACCAACAGCCGCTTTTTCCCTTTGTCACCTTTGATGTTCAAGATCGCATTGGGTTTTCTGATCTTCGCATTCGCCTGGCGGTATATGCCTGTGCTGGGACCATTCATGAACCACAAGATGTCGCAACTCGGCGCATTGGGTGCCCCTGCAAATATCGTGACCCATGACAAATCAATGCTGGCGCTACCGCGTTTGCTGCATGCGGTTGCGCTGGTGTATGTGCTCGCTTCGCTGCCGGTCGTATCAAGAATTTGCGCACACCGCGCAGCAGCACCTTTGCGATTGATGGGAAGACAGGGCCTGCTGGTTTTCGGGCTGGGAACGGCGCTCGCGTTGTTTGGCTAGATCTTGATGGTGATCGAACCCCATGTCATGTGGCTCCCTTGGGTGCTGCCCGTGGTGGGAGCCGGACTTTGCTATGGTGCCGCTGTCATTGCTGACACCGCAAAACACCAGTTCCACGGCAAAGCCAAAGGACAGACATTCAGCACCGGCGCTCCGGTGTCCATTACTTGACCGTCCCCGGTGGTGGGAGCGAAAGAGCGTGTGGTTCAGCGGGGGGGTCGCAAATAGACACTGCGCCAGCAACAGCCGGTCAAGGCCTGCCAACCCCGGTTCTGACCGGCGTTTTTCGTGCCCTGAACGAAAACAGGCGTCCGTCTGTCACGGCGAACCCCAGGCCAATGATGGCAAACCCGATCCAGGCATCAAGCTCCATTCTTTCACCAAGAAACAGCGCGCCAAGCCCAATGGCGAACGGTGGGATGAGCAATGTGACAAGCAATAGATTGGCGGCTCCGGCACGCCCCAGAATGGTGAAGTAAAGCACAAACGCCAATGCTGTCGACAACGCCGCCATACCTAACAGGGCACCCCAAACCTGTATTGAAAGTGCAAATTGCGGCGGACCGTCAAACACGAATACGATGGGGATCATCAACACCGTACTGCCGGTCAACATGCCCAAGGCATTCATAAGCGGTGGCTGGCCAGCAAGCGCAATTTTTGCCCAAACACCTGCAAATGCGTAACACAATGTCGCTCCGAGGACGGCGAGCTGTGCAAGATTGCTGAGGCTGAAATTGGTCAACGCCTCTGGTCCCATGATAAAGGCCACGCCCGCGACACCCAAGGCTGCGCCCACAATCTTCTTCATTGTCAAAGGCTCGTCCGGCAGCAAAGCCCCTGCTACAACGGCCGCAAACACGGCGGTGGTGCCGTTCAGGATCGATACCAGTCCGCTGTCAATCTGCGTCTGTCCCCAAAATATCAAGGAAAACGGAATGGCATTGTTAAGTGCCCCCATGACCAGATATGCACCCCACACCCGCAAAGATCGTGAGATCTCAATCCCCTTGGAGAGCACGACAAACGCCAATATCGGTGCCGCCCAAAATACGCGATGCAACGTAATGGTGAGCGGCGGCACCTCGGTCAGAGCGACTTCGCTAAAGAAAAACGAACCTCCCCAGACTGCGGCGAGCAGTACCAACATGATAGTCGATTTCAGATCCAGGGTGAGCGCCGGGGCTTTGGTCATGTTTGACGGTTCCAGATGGTTAGGTTGCTAGCCTCTGGTAACCTGGCAAGCCTGCTGGAAACGACCCGTTTCGTGCGGATAGGATCAAGGCCGCCCATTGTGAGGCATCCAGCCCCGTAACCACCACGCGCGCCATGGTGCGTTCCCAGTGAGGGCAAGACCACATACCAACTGCCACGCCTTCCAAGTTAGCCGTTCCAAGTCGCCCTCCCCCATAGGGACGTCCCAACCAAAAAAGGCAACGCCACCAAAACACACAGGTGGCGTTGCCTCAGCTCAAACTCGTTCCCGACACTGGTTATCCTGAAACTCGTGATACTCATTAAAAAAACAATTCTGAAGAACCGCCCGCCGCTGACGCAAACAGGGGCGGAAATACGTTATTGCGCGTAATTTTCGTATTCCTTGCGCAATAGGTTCTTTTGGACCTTGCCCATCGTATTGCGTGGTAACTCGCGCACGAAGATGAGCGCGCGCGGCTGTTTGAACCGCGCCAGTGACGTCGAGATATTCCTCAATATCTGGTCCGGCTCGGGGTTTGCAGAGGGTTTTGCGACTACTATACCCAGGACGGCTTCACCAAAATCCGGGTGCGGCACCCCGATAACGGCGCTTTCCAACACTCCGGGTTGATCGTCTATCAGCAGCTCTATTTCCTTGGGATAGATATTATAGCCACCGGAAATGATCATATCCTTGTCACGTCCGACGATGCTGACATAACCGTCATCGTCGATCCGGCCCAAATCACCGGTGATGAAAAAACCGTTCTCGCGTAGTTCCGCAGCAGTTTTTTCGGGCATTTCCCAATAGCCCTTGAATACATTGGGGCCACGCACTTCGATCTGGCCGATCTCTCCGTTTGCAAGGGTATCACCGGTGGCAGGGTCTGTTATCTTGAGCTCAACCCCCGGCAACGGGAAGCCGACTGTCCCGGCCTTGCGTTCCCCGTCATAGGGGTTTGAGGTGTTCATATTGGTTTCGGTCATCCCGTAGCGTTCAAGAATGCGGTGGCCGGTGCGATCTTCGAACTGAACATGTGTCTCGGCCAAAAGCGGTGCTGAACCCGAGATGAACACGCGCATGTCCCGGGTCCGGTCACGGGTAAACCGGGGGTCCTCCAGTAACCTGGTATAAAACGTCGGCACGCCCATCATCGCCGTTGCGCGGTGCATGTTTTCCAGCAGAAAATCCAAATCGAACTTGGGCAGGAAAATCATCGACCCACCCGCTGCCAGCGTCACATTCACCGCCACGAACAACCCGTGGGTATGAAAGATCGGCAAGGCATGAAGCAACACGTCCTGTGCAGTAAACTGCCAAAGCTCTGCCAGGGTTTGCGCGTTCGACAGCAGATTGTTTTGGGTCAGCATAGCCCCTTTGGACCGCCCGGTGGTTCCCGACGTATAAAGGAACGCAGCCAAATCATCGCCGTCACGGTCGACCGTATCAAAGTCTGCTGGTTGCCGGTCTGCGCGTTTAGCAAGGCTGCCGCCCTGATCTTGGTCAAGCGTTTCAAGGAACGCCCCCGTGGACTTGGCCAACACTGACATTTCGGCGCGACGATGGTCCTGGCAGACAAAAAGGGCCGCACCGGAGTTTTCGACGAAATAGCTTACTTCATCAGCCGTATAACCGGTATTCAGTGGTAAAAAGACCAGCCCCGCTTGCGCGCATGCTGCATAAAGCGCAAGCGCATCCGGTGACTTGTCGATTTGGGCAGCAACCCGGTCACCGGGTCTGACCCCCAGCGATACCATCGCATGAGCAAGTTGAGCCGCCCGCGCTAGAAAATCCGCGTGGCTTAGCGATGTGCCATTCTCAAGGTGCAAGAACGGGGTGGTTTTACCTGCGTGGCGGCCAAACAGGGTATCATACAAAGGGTTGGACATCAGATCGTTCCTTTGGTGTCGTTCTTCTTGGCAGCTCGGGCGAGCGCTTTAACATCGGTCGAGGCAGCAACGGCGAAAGAATCCGCGAAACCCTCGTGGTTCTGCGCGTTTGCCGACAAATCATAAAGATAGTTCACCATTGCCCCATATGACTGCACCTGACCGCTTTCCGATGTGTCTGCCTTGACATGTACCGCATGTACCATCGCCCCATTTCCCAGATGAAACCGAGCGACCGGATCACGCGGTGCCCCGTCGTCGCGTTTTGCGTTCAACAGGTAATGCGCCGCGAGCGATTGAAGATTGTCCGGCGTGACGGTCTCCTCGATCCCCATATCCTTGGCCCAGGCGGCCAAGCCGGGTATGGGCGAAAGCGTGACAAACGTCTTGAGGCCGGGAAGCTGTCTGGAAAGATCATCCACCACTTGCTTGATCAACGAGTTGCCAAAGGAAATACCGGCCAGTCCTGCCTGACAGTTCGAGATCGAATAGAACACAGCCGTGTCGGCCTTGTCGGCATCCAGAACATCGCGCCCGTCGGCAAGAACCTTCTGGATCGATCCGGGCACTCCCTTGGTCAACGCCACCTCGACAAATATCAATGGTTCATCCGGCATCGCGGGGTGGAAAAAGGCAAAGCAGCGCCGGTCCGTAGGTTGCATGCGCCGCCGCAGATCGCTCCAGCTATCAATGGCGTGTACGGCTTCGTATTGGATGATCTTTTCGAGAATATGCGCCGGGCTTTCCCAGTTTATCGGCATCAGCACCAGAAATCCGCGATTGAACCATGATGAGAACAGATGCCTGAAATCCAGATCCAGAGCTTCCAGACTCGGGTTCGCCCGCGCCATTCCAAGCAGGTCGCGACGCATCGCCACCAGACTGCCTGTCGCGCTTGGAACCTGATTCAGCCTGCGCACGAACTCCTGCCGCCGGGGTTCTGCTGCCTCCATATAGGCCCGGTAATTCGCCTTTGACGGGGTCGCCTCGTACATCTCCAAGGTCGCACGTACCTGAGCAGGGTCGATATCGAGATCCACGGCGAGATGCGTGAAGAACCCCAGCTTTTCGGCATCATCCATCACGGCGTAACGGTCAAGAATTTGCCGCGCGAGGGTCATGCCGCGAATTTCGCCCCGATTCCCGATAAGATCAGCGATCAGTTGCTCTATGGGGCGGCTATCCCATTTCGCACGCGATATCGCCCGCGACGGCCGGTCAAAAACGGTCGACAGCAAGTCAGCCAGCAAGCTCATACCGCCGCCCCCATAACCAGATCCGGCAGCCATGTAGCGATCCCGGGAAACAGGCACAGCAGAAGGATCGCCAACACCATGCAGAGAACGAATGGCATTGATCCTGACAGGATAGTCTTGAGCGGGATATCAGGCGCGATGCCGTTGATGACATAGAGGTTCAGCCCTACCGGCGGTGAGATCAGACCGATTTCCATGTTGATGGTCAGCACAACAGCGAACCAGATCGGGTCGAAACCCGCGGTCACGATGATGGGCAGCAGGATCGGAGCAGCCATCAGAATGACCGCGACCGGCGGAAGAAAGAAACCGGCAATCAAGAGGAAAATATTGATCGCCCCCATCAGCCACCAGCGGTTGACGTCCAGCGTGCCGATCCATTCGGCGATGGACTGCGTGATGTACAGGCTCGACAACATATAGGAAAACACACCCGCCGCCGCGATGATAAACAGGATCATCACCGATTCACGCGTGCTGTCACGCAGCACCACCCATAGATCGCGCGGGTTCCATAGTTTGTAGATCACCATTGCGATCAACAGACACAGCAGCGCGCCGACAGCCGCAGTTTCCGACGGTGTCGCAATACCACCGTACATCGCGTACAGCACACCCAGGATGATGATCAAAAATGGCAATACACGCGGCAGGATTTCAAATTTTTCCCGCCAGCTATAGGCGCGTGCGGTCAGCAGCTCTCGGTCGCCGGAGCGCGCGGTGGAATAAAGCGACCAAGCCATGAACAAACCGACCAGCATTAGACCGGGCATGACGCCTGCCAGAAAAAGGCGGCCGATCGAACTTTCCGTCGCGATCCCGTATACGATCATCGTTACCGAAGGTGGAATCAAGATACCCAATGTGCCGCCAGCGGCGATCGATCCCGCCGCGACCCCATCCGGATAACCGCGCTTGCGCATCTCGGGGATGCCCATTTTACCGATCGCCGCGCAGGTTGCCGGGCTAGACCCGGACATGGCAGCAAACAATGCGCAGGCTCCGAGGTTTGATATCACCAACCCGCCCGGCACACGGGTCAACCAGCGTTCGAGCGCCTCGTAAAGATCAGCGCCGGCCCGGGTGGAGGCAATGGATGACCCCATGATGATGAACATCGGAATGGCCAGCAGAGCGAAATTATCAAGTTTGCCAAACAATATTTCGGGCATCAGCTCTAGCGAGCGGGCACCATCAAACACCAGAAGAAAGCCGGCAGATACAATAAGCAATCCGATTGCCACGGATACACCGGAAAAGAGAACGAGAATCGTGGTCAGGGCGACAAGGCCGCTAAGCGTGAGCGGATCCATCAGGAATCCTCCAGTCCGAAAGGGAGATCAATTTTCAGTACGACAGCAACCAGGTCAGCGGTCAACTGAAGCATGAGAAGCCCCAACCCGACCGGCAATGACAGATAGGGTATCCACAGACGGACCCCCCAGACCGTATCGGATTTCCAGCCGCGCTCGTAAGCAAAGTGCCAGAATTCCGCACCATACCAGAACATCACCGCGATGATCGCAATGGAAATTGTCAGCGTCAGAATACACAGATAAAAGCGCACGGGTCTGGGTAACATCAACGGGATCAGGTCAACATTTACGTGCCCCCGCAGACGCTGCACATAGGGTAGACCGATCAGCGTGGCAGCGATCACCAGATAGACCACCATTTCGGTTTGCCAGATCGTCGAATGGTTCAGAACGAAGCGCACAAAGATCATCTGGCAGGTGATGGCGACAGCCAGGACGATCATGGTGGCAGACGTCCACCCTGCCAGTGTGGAAATAGCCCCAACAGCCTTGAGAAAATAGTTGTTGCCCACGCGCGCTTGCGTGACGGTTTGGTGGCCTGTCATCAGAACACTCACATATAGGAAAGAACGGGGATGAGGCGGCAGCGCCTGCCGCCTCGGTTAAGGCTATTCGACGGCCAAGGCCATATCGAGCAGCTTTTGTCCGTCTGGCGTGTCTTCCACGAATTTCGCGTAAGACGTTTTTTGTGCCAGCGCACGCCATGCATCGAAATCAGCCTGGCTCATCGTTGCGATCTCGACGCCAGCTTCGCGGAATACATCAGCCGAAGCTGCGTCTTCCTTTTTCGCTTCCTCAAGATAGAACGCCTGCGCCTTGGCGGCGGCATCAAGCAATGCAGCTTGCTGTTCTTCGTTCAGAGCTTCAAATGTGGATTTGTTCATCAACATCGGCTGATACATGAACCACAATGCCACATCACCGGCAGGCGTATAGCATTTCACCTGTTCGTAAATGCGATAGGACACAAATGACGATGAAGACGTGTTGGCAGCGTCCAGAACGCCGGTCTGCATTGCATTGTAAATTTCAGATGACGACATGGAGGCAATTGACGCGCCGGCACCGGCCAGCATCTGTTCAAACGCCTTGCCCGCCGCACGGGTCTGAAGCCCGGCTACGTCTTCGGGCTTGGTGATACAGCCCTTGGTGCCCGCGAAGCCCCCGGCCAGATAACCGTGCACCAGCACCATCACATCATCCTGGGCCATTATTTCTTGCAAGGCCTTCATGAAATCTGAATTGTTCAACCGTGCCGCGTGATCATGGTTTTTCACCAAACCCGGCATCAACGTCAGGTTATAGGCAGGTTGCTGGCCGCCGGCATAGGAAAGCGGCAGGATTGTCATGTCCAACTGACCACGGCTTAGCGGTGTATATTGCTCGCGCGCTTTGAACAGCGACTGAGAGCCGAAAATTTTGATGTCCAGATCAACATCGGCCGCAGCCACTTCGTCGGCGACGATTTGTGCAACCTTGTTACGGACGTCCTGATTTGACCATTGGTGCGACAGGCGCAATTCTTCAGATACAGCAGCCCCCGCGACGAAAGTCGCAAGTGCCGCAACAGTGGACAGCAGTTTCAATCTCATTGTGTTTCCTCCCAGAAAGCTCGGCCCCTTTTTTACAGACCTTACAGCGCACAGTCCCGCTTGCTGGATTACAAGTCAACCTTTTTGTATACAAGAATTACATCCTTGCGTTTATTTTAGCTCGGTATATCGTTGCCGTATGAACATCCGTACCGCTGACAAAATTTCAAAAGAACTGGAACGCCTTGTTTTTACCGGCGAATTACAGAATGGAGAGCGATTGGATGAGATAAAGCTCGCTACTTTATTCGGTGTCTCACGCACCCCCGTGCGCGAAGCGATCCAAAAGCTCGCCACCTCCGGGCTTGTCCGACAAGAGCCCCGGCGCGGGGCCTTCGTCCACCAGCCCGGCCCGATGGAGCTGATTGAGATGTTTGAATTCATGGCGGAAATCGAAGCGACCTGCGGGCGATTGGCGGCCAAACGTATTTCGGAAGAGGCGCTTGCCGAGCTCGAGCTTGCCAATGAAAAATGTCAGCGCTCTCTCGATCAGGGGGATGCAGACCAATACTATCTTGAGAACGAACATTTTCACCACATTATCTACAAGAGTGCGGGAAACGAATTTCTTGAACGCGAAGCACTGAAACTGCACAGACGGTTGAAGCCGTTCAGGCGTATTCAGCTGCACCTGCGTGGGCGTATGAAACAATCCATGGACGAGCACCGCGAAATTGTGAAAGCGCTTACCGATGCGGACAGTACCCGCGCAGCGGATACCTTGCGCGATCACGTGGCAATTCAGGGCGAAAAGTTCAATCACCTGATGACGAGCCTCAAGGACAAGTCAATTTAGCGACAGTTCGGGTGACCCGCGCACCATCCCCGCCGAACGGAACCTACCCGATGGCGTTTTCCGTTCAGAGCCCAGGACAAAGCGCACCTACGGGCTTTCGACGGGCCAGCCGTTACGTCATACGATAGAAAGCGGGTGGACAAAGAGACAAATCCTCTATGTTTTCTGCAATGCTATGGCAAAAAAAGAGAGACTTCATGACAAATTCCCGATTGGTCCCGATGGCGAAGCAAACTTGGCTTACGTTGTTCGGGGCGTTTTTAGTCGCGCTCCTTCTTTCTTTCGTACCTGCCATCGCCAACGCGCAGTCGCTTTTTACCGGGGGATCGTCAAAGTCTGAGGCCCCTGCGTCAGAAAGCCCGACAGCGGATCCGGCCAACGCGGACCCGCTGGCCACGCTGCTGACAGTTCTCAAGGACGACAAGGCGCGAGCCGCGCTTATTGCGGATCTCGAGTCGTCCATCGGGGGTCCCGCCCCGACCGCGACGACCGACGTACCAGTCTTGGAAAAGGTCGTGAAAGTCGCAAAAGAAGACGGCACTTCGCTTGGGCGTCGTATCGCTTTGGTGACGCAAAGGGTCGGCGAAGATACTGTAGCAACGTTGTCGGGCTTCTGGGCATCGCTCAAGGGCGGCGGCGGCGTGTTTTCCGGGCTTAGTGGGGCCGAGCTTTCTGTATTGCTCGATGCGATCCCCGGCCTGCTTACGGTTATTGCCATCACTGTCGTCTTGTTCGTGGTCCTGCGCAGGTTGGCACGTGGTCTTTACGCCCGAATGGGCCGCACTGCCGAAAACGGCGGCTTGCTACGGTCGATCGGCCTTTTTCTCGGGTCGAACTTGCTGGACGCGCTGATCGTCGTGGTCGCATGGGCAGCGGGGTATCTGATCACAATCCTAGCTGTCGGCGATTTCGGCCAGATAGGTATCCGCCAAACCATGTATCTGAACGCCTTTTTGCTGGTAGAGATGACCAAGGTCGTCATCCGGTCATTCCTGTCGCCTATCGCTTCGGGTCTGCGGCTGGTACCGGTCAGCGATTCAGCCGCAAGATCGCTGACGCGGTACCTTAGCATCGTGGTCAGCGTCCTGGGCTACGGTCAGCTGCTTATTGTACCGATCGTGAACCAAAGCGTGAATACAGCCGCGGGTGCCGGTGTGTCGGCGGTTCTGTCGGTTCTCGTGTTGCTCTATCTGGTCTATATCGTCCTGCGCCGCCGCAAGGACGTGACGCGATGGCTGCAAAGCGAAGCGGATCCGGCCATGGCCGAAGACGCCGAAGGCGTCGACCCCGTGGTTATCCAAAAAGCCCGTAACGGATTTATCGCGCGAATGCTGAACGGCTTAGCGGGTATATGGCACTGGGTCGCCCTGTTGTATATCGCGGTAATGTTCACCGTCTTGATGACGCAATCTGCCGAAATCACGCTGAATGCCATTGTCGGATCGGGTAAGATACTTGCTGCCATTCTTATTGCCGCCTTGCTGTCGGGCTGGTTAACCAAAGCTGTACATCGCGGCATTCCGTTACCCGAAGATATCAATGCCAAGCTTCCGTTGCTAGAGCGCAGGATCAACCGGTTTGTACCGCGCGCCTTCAGCGTGTTACGGCTGATCTTGCTGGTATTGGTTCTAATGTTCACTCTGGACGTTCTGGGGATGATCGACATGCGCGGCTGGCTGGAAAGCCAGGTCGGGTTGTCGGTAACCACTGCGCTTATCTCGGTCGGGTTGATCCTGTTCGTATCCTTCGCCATCTGGCTCGCCCTGACGTCTTTCGTGGATTATAAACTGAACCCTGAATACGGTGCGATACCGTCGTCGCGTGAAACCACGCTGCTGACATTGCTGCGCAACGCGGCCACCATTGCACTGGTCATCCTGACATTGATGTTTGTGCTAAGCGAGATCGGGCTGGATATCGGGCCGCTTCTGGCCTCGGCCGGGGTGCTGGGTCTGGCGATCGGTTTTGGTGCGCAAAAGATGGTGCAGGACATCATCACCGGGGTGTTCATTCAGTTCGAGAACGTCATCAACGTAGGCGATGTGATAACCGTAGGCGGCACTACCGGCACGGTGGAAAAACTGTCTGTGCGATCTGTTTCACTGCGCGATGTGCAGGGCGTGTTTCACATGATCCCGTTTTCCACTGTGGATATGGTCAGCAATTACATGCGCGGCTTTGCATACACGGTCACGGATATGGGCATCGCCTATCGCGAAAACGTCGAAGAAGCCAAACAGGCGATGTTCGATGCATTTGAGCGGATGATCGAAAAAGAGCCCGATATTTCGACCAACGTCATCGGAGATCTGGAATGGTTCGGGGTGCAATCGCTGGGAGACAGCGCCGTTGTCCTGCGCACCCGCATCAAGACTGAACCAGGCAAGCAATGGGGCATCGGTCGAACCTTCAATGGCTACCTCAAGGCTGTATTCGACGAACGCGGTATCGAGATTCCGTTCCCGCAACAGACGATATGGCTTGGCGAGAACAAGGATGGATCGACCCAGCCTTTCAAGATCGCACCGCCTTCGGATGGGCGCAGCGAGCCTACACCCCCAAATACCCCCACAAAGGAAATCACGTCTGACGATGTTCCAGACAGTGACGATTTCGACGCTGGCCCGGATCGCTGAGCCTTATAAACGAATAAAAAGCCCGCAGTCGTTGATCTGACTGCGGGCTTTCTGTCACCGTTCAGGTGTAATTCACATCACGGCTTCTATGAGATAGGGTCCTTTGGTCGCCAACCCGGTCTCCAGAGCCAGTTCCAGCGCTGCGCAATCGGTTACCTGTGTTGCGTCCACGCCCATGGATTTTGCCATTTCGACAAAGCGCAACGTCGGTTGGTCCAACGAAAGCATGTCGATCGCCTTGGGGCCTGCGTTGCTGACGCCGACATTGGTCAGCTCACCCCGAAGGATCTTGTAGACCCGGTTGGCGAATATCACGATCGTCACGTCCAGGTTTTCCCGGGCCATCGTCCACAACGACTGAATGGTGTACATCGCGCTTCCGTCGCCCACCAAGGCAAGAACCTTGCGTTCGGGGCAGGCCACGGCGGCGCCGATTGCAACCGGCATGCCATAGCCGATAGAGCCGCCGCAGTTGTTCAGCCACGTATGCCGCGGCGCGCCAGCGGTCGCCGGAAAAAAGCTGCGTCCGGTCGTGATTGCTTCGTCCACGACAATAGCGTCACGAGGAATGCTTCTGGCCAGTACATCGGCGATACCGCCCGGCTCCAACGGACCTGTGGGTTTATCTGGCACCGCGTTTGGCGCAATGCCGGCGGGTGGGGTTTCGGCGGCCCCCACGTTGTCGCATACAGCGTTCAGCGCCCCCGCGATATCCTGCGATGTCCGGCAAAGGTCGATGATCTGCGTGCCCTCAGCCGTCAGGATCGCCGGTTTGTCCGGATAGGCGAAAAATCCGATGGGCGCGCGGGCACCGATCAACACGATACGCTTGAACGGCTTCAATACCTCTAGTGCTTGGTCGATCGGGTATGGCACCCGATTTATCACGACCCGCCCTGCCCCACGTTCGAGCCGGGCGTTGGCCCACTCACACAACAGCTTGCAGCCGGTTTTCGCCGATATCCGACCTGCGATTTCCAGCATATCCTCGGTCAATGCCGCGCCGCCCAACAACAGCAGGCTGTCAGGACCCGATAGCGCCGCGACGGCATCATCCAAAGCGGTCGCATCGAACGGTGGCCGCGGTTGCGGTGCCAGTGGTTCAGCAACCTTACCACCCGTGTTCCATGCGGTGTCACTGGGCAACATCAATGTCGCCACCTGCCCCGGTGCCAGATTGGCAGCCTGAACTGCCTTGGCCGCGTCTGCCCCGACGTCTGAGGCTGACATCGACGTATGCACCCAGTGCGAAACGGGTCGCGCGATCCCTTCGATGTCGGATGTCAGCGGGGCGTCAAGCTCGATATGGCTTACCGCGTGTTCGCCCACAATGTTGACGATCCCTGAACCGGCTTTCTTGGCATTGTGCAAGTTCGACAACCCGTTGGCCAACCCCGGCCCGAGGTGTAACAACGTGCAGGCCGGTTTGCGGGCCATCCGAAAATACCCGTCTGCGGCACCTGTCGCGACACCTTCCTGCAGCACCAGAATGGATCTCATTCCCGGCACATGATCCAGCGCGGCGACAAAGTGCATCTCGGAGGTGCCGGGATTGGTAAAGCACGTGTCCAGCCCGCTCTCAAGCAAGGTTTTCACCAGGCTTTCGGCACCATTCATAAGCGTATCATCGGTTGATTGACTCACATCTAATTCCTTTGAATCATGTTTTCACCGCGTCCCAAAAGGGTACCCGCAGTTCTTTTTTGAGGATCTTGCCGATAGAGCTGCGCGGCAGCGTATCACGGATTTCGACAGCGGAGAGCCGTTGGCTTTTCCCCAGCTTTGCATTGGCATCAACGCAGATCTGGTCACCGGTTCGGGTCGCACCTGCACGAAGCACCACAAGACCATAGGGGGTTTCGCCCCACGCTTCGGACGGCACGCCGATGACAGCGGCATCGATCACATCCGGATCCGCCAGCAACATCAGTTCAAGGTCATCAGCATAGATGTTCAAGCCGCCCGAAATGATCATGTCTTTCTTGCGGTCCGACAAGATCAGGAAACCGTCTTTGTCGAAGCGACCCATATCACCGGATCGGAAAAACACTCGCCCCGCATCGTCGCGCCAAATATAATCTGCCGTCAAATCATCGCGCCCGTAGTATCCGGCCATCATGGTGGGTCCGCGGCCGCAGATTTCTCCGACTTCGTCGCTTGGCACTTCGTTCCCTGCTTCGTCAATCAAGCGGATCTCGTTTCCAGGGGCCGGTTGGCCGACCGTATGCAACTTGTCGGGATGCTCTGCCGAATTCAGGACGGTGACACCCCCGCCTTCGGTCAGCCCGTAGTATTCCAGCAGCTTGCCAGGGAACCGCGCCAGAACGTCGGCCTTGACCGCGGCGCGCAGCGGCGCAGAGGTCGAGAACTTGACCTTCATCGAGGTCAAATCGAACGTTTCGAAATCGGGAACGTCCATGATCCGTTTATACTGCACCGGCACAAGCATTGTATGGGTGATCTTTTCGCGCTCAACGATTTCCAGATATCCGCGCGCGTCGAATTTCGGCATCAGGTATACGGTGGACCCGCCGTATAGAGTGGGAAGGAATGACACAATCGTGGTGTTGGAGTACAGCGGCGTCGACAGCAAGGTTCGCGCGTCATCATCATAGCCGTTGGGGGATACCCGATCCATCTGCGCGGCGCGCATCCAGTGGTTATGCAGGATCCCTTTCGGCGTGCCGGTCGTGCCTGACGAATAGATCAGGTTAAATGCATCAGACATATCGATGGCGATGTTCGGGTCCGTGACATCCGCCTGTTCCACCGCCGCGCTGAAGGATTGGAAAGCCGGATGATCAAAATCAAGCGCGAACCGGGCGATATCAAGATCGGTGACAAACCCTTCGACAAGATCAAGATATTGCGCCGCGACAAAGATCGCCTTTGCACCACAATCGGTTAACATTTTCTGTAACGCATCCGGAGATGCCATCGTCGACAGTGGCGTTACGCAGGCCCCCGCTCGCAGAATACCCATGAAAAGCGCTGCATACGGAATCGAGTTGGGCGAAATAATCGCGATGTTATCGCCCTTGGCAACGCCCATCGACAGAAGCAGATTGGCAATCTTGTTGATCCGCCTATCGAACTCTCGCCAGCTTATCGACGTGTTTTCACAGACCAGCGCCAGTTTGTCCGGATGGGTCTGGGCGTTGGCCCGCACGACTTCCACGATTGTGCGGGTAGGTGCAGTTGCAGGCGCAGGAGGATTGATCGCTAACATGGGGGCTTCCTGATTTGATTCACGCAAATACCGCGCAACATTATTGCGTCGGCATCACGTGAATCAGTTGTAACGATCAGGAAGGAACTTGCAAACGGATGTATCCTATCCCGTTTGCGTAGTGAGCGCCCGATACGCCTCGTGTTGGGACAGGAATACGCGGCCAGTCAGATCGTCGATGAAATGCTGTTTTTTCAAGCGATCCATTACAGGGCCTTTGACCTCTGACAGGTGAAGCTGAATCCCCATATCCCTGAGCCGGGCGTTTACTGCCTCGAGCGATTCCAGTGCGCTTAGGTCGATCTCGTTTATCGCGGAACACATCAGCACGACGTTCTTCAGCTTTTTGTCGTCCGCCAAGCGGTCATAGATGTAATCTTCGAGAAAATGAGCATTGGCGAAATACAGGCTTTCGTCGATGCGCAACGTCAGCAACGTTGGGTCGGTTTCGACCTTGTGGCGATGGATGTTACGAAAGTGTTCAGTGCCGGGAACCAAGCCGACTTCGGCAATGTGCGGTCTGGTGGTTTTATACAGATGCAGGAAAATCGACAGGATCACGCCGCAGGTGACCCCCAGTTCAACACCGTCCCCCAGCGTCACCAGCATTGTCGCTAACACAGCCGCGAAATCAGCCTTGGAATAAGCCCAGGATTTCTTGAGAATGCTGAAATCGACCAACGTCAGTACAGCGACAATAATTGTCGCGGCCAAGGTAGCCTGCGGCAGGAAAAACACCAACGGCGTCAACGCGAGGGCCGCGATGGCAAGTCCTACGGCGGTAAAGGCCCCCGCCGCCGGAGTTTCCGCCCCTGCATCAAAGTTCACCACAGAACGTGCAAAGCCACCGGTCACAGGAAACCCCCCTGTGAAAGCTGCGCCGATGTTGGCAGTCCCCAGGCCAATAAGTTCTTGATCGGGATTGATGCGCTGGCGTCGCTTCGCCGCCAGGGTTTGTGCAACTGAAATCGATTCAACAAACCCGATAACCGAGATCAAGATCGCAGGTAGCAGCAGGCTCCCCATCATGTCGAGGGAAAAGTCGGGAAGTGTCAGCGGCGGCAAGCTTTGTGGTACCGACCCCACAATCCGCACGCCCATGTCGGCAAGGCCCAAGATCCAAACCGCGACAGTGGTCAAGACCACTGCGGCCACTGGTCCGGCTTTGGTCGCCACGTCTGCGACCCTGGCACTGGCACCTTTTGATTTCAGAAAGGGTTTCAATCCTCTGCGGACCCAAAACAGAAACGCTGTGGCTGAGACACCGATGATCACCGTGACCCAGTTGGTATTGCCCAAATTTTGCCAAAGCGAGACAAGAAGCGAAATCAAGTTGTCGCCAGATGCGCTGATACCTAGGATATGCTTGATCTGGCTTGCCGCGATGATGACACCCGAGGCGGTGATAAACCCAGCGATGACCGGGTGTGACAGGAAATTGGCGAGAAAACCCAGCTTGAATACACCCATCGTCAGCAAGATAACGCCCGATAGAAACGCCAAGGTCAATGCGGCTACGGCATAGCCCATCGTGCCTTGGTCGGCGATATTGCCAAGCGCCGCTGCGGTCATCAGCGACACAACAGCCACCGGGCCTACCGCCAACGCCCGGCTGGTACCGAATACCGCGTATAGCAGGATGGGTACGATGGAGGCGTAAAGCCCCGCTTCGGGCGGCAGCCCGGCCAGCAAGGCATACGCCAATGATTGAGGGATCAGCATGATCGTCACGATCACTGCCGCCATCAGGTCATTCGATAGAGTCGCCTTGTTATAACTGCGCCCCCAATCAAGTATGGGCAAATAGTTCCGCAGTCTTTGGGGCATCTTGACGCCTGCTTTCATTCTCTATCGCCCCCCCCTTGCTCGGGGGCGCAGTCTTTATCTCATCCTCTGGTTGCAGAGGTATTTATTATGGGGAAACGTCCTTTACGCGCGGATCACAAGCCATTCACCGGTACTTTCAGCACCGGGTTCCCGTCTTTATCCTTGGGCATATGACCAGCCCGCATGTTCACCTGAAGCGACGGAATAATAAGTTTGGGCATCGCCAGCTGCGCATCGCGTTCGGTGCGAAAAGCGATGAATTCCTCTCGGGTCTTGCCCCCGCCTACGTGAATGTTATGCGCCTTTTCCTCGCCGACCGAGGTCTCCCACTTGATATCGCGACCGTTGGGGCCGTAATCGTGGCACATGAACAAACGCATATCATCCGGGAGCGCCAGGACTTTTTGTATGCTGTCATACAGCTCTCCTGCGTCGCCACCCGGAAAGTCGGCGCGAGCGGAGCCGCCATCGGGCATGAACAAAGTATCCCCGGTAAAGGCAGCGTTACCCATGACATGCACCATGCAAGCGGGGGTGTGACCCGGCGTATACATCGCGAAACAGGTCATCTTGCCGACATTGTAAGTGTCGCCATCCTTGAACAAGGCGTCGAATTGCGATCCGTCGCGTTGAAATTCGGTGCCTTCATTGAAAACCTTGCCAAAGGTTTCCTGAACGGTCATGATCTTTTCACCAACGCCGATCTTTCCGCCCAGTTTTTCCTGAATATAGGGTGCCGCCGACAAATGGTCGGCATGAACATGTGTTTCAATAATCCATTCGACGGTCAGCCCCCGCCTTTCGACCTCGGCAATTAGCGTATCGGCGTGGTCATAGGTGATCCGCCCGGCGGCATAGTCGATATCCATGACAGAATCGATTATGGCGCAAGAGGTGGATTCCGGATCACGCACCACATAGCTGATCGTATTTGTGGCAGGATCGAAAAACCCTGATACCTCGGGCACGACGTTCATGTTAACAGGATAGCCTGACATCATCGTATACTCCGTCTTGTACGTACTGCGCTTGATCAAGAAGGCTTGCCAAGCTACTACATATTAAACATATTCATACTATGGAATTTTTAAAGGGGAAAGTGGTTTATGCAAATTGACAGGCGTGCGTTCCTGGCACAAGGCTTCGCGACCAGCGTCCTTCTTGGATTTCCGGGCCTGCTGCATGCACAGATGACGTTGGGGCAGATGACGTTGGATGTAGTCAGCGATGGCCATCTTGTCCTTCCAGGCAGCTTTGCGTTCAACGATATGCCCAAGGACGAGCTCATGCCGATCCTCGAACGGATGAACCAGCCCTTTGACCAGCTTACTCCCCCGTGCAATCTTAGCCTGCTGCGGGGCAACGGGCGTGTGGTGCTGTTCGACGCAGGATCCGGCACTGAATTCATGCCCACCGCCGGCAAGTCACTTGCGGCGCTGGAAGCATTGGGCGTCAGTCCCGATGATATCACTGACCTGATTTTCACCCATGGCCACCCCGATCACCTTTGGGGCGTGCTGGACGATTTCGGGGACCCGTTGTTCACGAACGCCACGCATTATATGGGGCAAGCGGAGTGGGATTACTGGACCGACCCCAATACCGTCAGCACAATCGGAAACGCGCGGCAGGCTTTCGCCGTCGGGGCCGAACGCCGGCTTCAGGTTATTGCCGAACAGACAACGTTTTTCTCGGATGCCGAGGAAATACTACCTGGTGTGGGCGCACGTATCACGCCGGGGCACACCCCGGGACACATGTCTTTCGAGGTTCGCGACGGCAATAGTGCCGTGATGATCGTCGGTGACAGTATCGGCAATGACCACATCGCGCTGGCGCGTCCTGACTGGTTGTCACCAGCAGACCAAGATCCGATTTTGGGTGCGCAAACCCGCGTGGGATTAATCAATGATCTCGTGGCGGCGCAGATGCCTATCGTAGGCTTTCACCTGGGCCAGGGTGGCCTGGGGCGGATCGAGAAAACCGATGACGGATTTTCCTTCAGGACCGAGGTTTAAAGATATGAAGCGTTTCGTTTTTACCGCCGCTGTGGCGCTGACCACGGTGCCAGCCTTTGCCAGCGAAGATATCGCCGATCAATACCCCGGTTCGGTTCTGTATTCAAAACCGTACGAGTTCATCCCCGGCGTCTATTCCGCTATCGGTGCGACGGCCCCGCCCACCTATGAAAATGCCGGTCATAACAATAACCTGAGCTTTATCGTCACCGGCGACGGCGTGGTTGTGATCAACGGCGGCGGATCCTACCAGCTTGCCAAGGCGCTGCACGACGAAATCAAGGCGGTTACCGACCAACCTGTCAAGCTGGTGCTGGACGAAAACGGTCAGGGCCACGCGATGCTGGGCAACAGCTATTGGGCTGAACAAGGCGTCGCAATCGTGGCCCACACTGACGCCGCCAAAGCGTTCGAAGAAAACGGCGCGCAATCGCTGCGGTCCGCTCAGTCCATCGCCAAGGAACGCGCAGACGGCACCGAACTGGTACCGCCCACCGAAACATTCGATGACAAATACGTTGTCGACATGGGGGATTTCCATATCGAGGCGCTTTACCTTGGCCCCGCGCACAGCCCCGGCGACATTGTCGTATGGCTGCCAGAGCAAAGCCTGGTGATATCTGGCGACATGGCCTTTAATGAACGTTTGCTGCCGATATTTTCCGATACGATAACATCAGAATGGCTGGAGACATGGGACAACGCGTTCGAGCCTCTGAACGCGACTTATGTCATTCCCGGTCATGGGCATCCGACAAACATGGCGCAGGTCCGTCGCGATACCAAGGGGTATTTGGAATATTTGCGCGGTAAAATCGCAGAGCATCTGGATGCCGGCGGCACGCTTGCAGATGCCTATTATGTCGATCAGTCCCCCTATGCCAACCTTGACACATTCGAGGAACTGGCGACGATCAACGCGGGTCGAGTGTTTGAACAGATGGAGTTCGAATAGAGGGTTTAAAACCCGTCCAGAGCGGTTTTGGTAATCTCATCCAACAGCGCCTGGACCTCTTGCATAGGACCGTCGGGGAACGTGGGGTATCCGACGGTGACTTTGCCTTCGATATCGGCAACGAAGATGCTGTACGGGCAATGTACGATATTCATTGGGTCTGCTTCCATCACCCGTCGCGATACCACGGCCGAGCAGAATAGATACACGTCAGCCGCCTTGAATATCTCGACGTCGCTTCCGACATCGGGGCCGGTGCGGTTCAGCATTTCACCGGTATGGCTCACATAGTCGACGACCAATCCCTTACCGATGATCGCATTCTCGACCGCAAAGGTCGCGTCCTCGAAGCTGCCATCGTAATCATAGGTAATAGCCTGCCCCTCAGCGAACACAGGAGTAGAAAGCGCGTAGATTGCGGCTGCACACAAAACTTGTCTCATCACTTAACCTTTCGCTGGGGAATGAAAATCGGGTTGGGACATTCTAGCATGCGGATATGCGTCACACCAACCGGGTAAGTGGGGCCGGCATAAAATCACCGCCCCCAACTTGTTATAGTGCTACTTATTGCTGAGAGAACGTCGACAGGTAGGCGATCACCGCCTCAATGTCGGACTCTTTCTTCAGCCCACCAAAGCCCATTTTGGTGCCTTTGATATAAGCTTTGGGTCCTGCAAGAAAGGCAGCAAGGGTTTCATCGTTCCAGACCATCCCTTCGTCGTTCTTTTCCTTGAACGCCTTGGAATACTTGAAGTCTTCGATGTGACCGACGGTGGCTCCCACTACCCCGTTCAACACCGGACCCGAGCGGTTTTTTGCGCCGTCGCCAACCTGGTGGCAGGCTTTGCACTTACGAAACACCTTTTCGCCATCTTCGATCAAGGCAGGATCGACTGCGGCGATCTCGGCTTCCTGCTCTTGAGCAGGAGCAGGCTCGGGTGTGGCTGCGGGTTGCTCTGCCGCGGCTTCTTCCTTCGGTTCCGTTGTCGCCGAGGCCTTGGTCTCGGTCGCACCGTCCGCAGTTTCGGGCGTTACGTCCAGTACTAGCGCGCGCATGGTCACTTCGACCTTGTCCTTGCAGTCTGTCATGCAAGGTTCGCCCGTCCACTGGGGAATTTCGACTTCCATACGGTTGTCCTGGATGAAACCATCGGCGTTAGGCATCTTCACATCCAGGAAGTTGTCTTTGGACAAGACGAAATCATCCTCCACCAAATCGTTGGAATACAAGATGTAGGCAACGATGGCATAGACCTCATCGTTGGTCAGGGTACCTGCGTTACCGTAAGGCATCGAGCGGCGAATATAGTCGAATGTGGTGGACAGGTAGGGCCAATACGACCCGACTGTCTTTACAGGATCCTCGCGGTTCAGCGTACCTTTGCCACCGGCCAGTTTCGGCCAGTTGTCAATACCTTCGGCAAAGTCGCCATGGCAGGCGGCGCACTTCGTGGCAAAGATCTCTTCGCCATCAAGCACGTCACCCTCACCGTCGGGCAGACCCGTCCCGTCGGGATGAATGTCTAGATTCCACGCAGATATTTCTTCGGGCAGAGCGGCGCGCCCCAACCCCAGAGGCTGAGCAACAGCCGGTAGCGACAACATCGTCGCGACGGCGGCTAGAGACAGTGATTTAAGAAACTTCGACATTTTCGGCCTCCCCATTCGGGCGTACCCACCAGGTTTGAATACAGTTATTGTGATAGATCGAGTTCAAGCCACGCACCTCGCGGAGCTGCGTCTTGGTCGGTTGGACGTACCCGGTTTCGTCCATCGCGCGAGACTGCAGGAACATCTCCTCGCCATCCCAATCGACGTCCAGATAGAAACGTGTCAGGGCGCGCTTCTCACCTGGCTTGGCCAACCGGGCGGTTTCCCAGGTTTTGCCGCCATCTCTGGACACATCCACGCGGGTGATTGCGCCGCGTCCCGACCATGCCAGACCGGTAATGACCAACGGGCCTTTCCCGTGCGTGATCGGTGCCTGTGGACTGGGGGATGTGACAACCGATTTGGCGTCCATTTCCCATGTCCATTTGCGGCTGATACCGTCCGCCAACGTGTCGGTGTATTTCGACGTTTCTTCGCGGCTCTCGACGGGGGCATCCATCACTTCGATACGGCGGATCCACTTGATCCACATGTTGCCTTCCCAGCCCGGGACGACCAGACGAACAGGATAGCCGTGTTCCTTGCGCAATGCTTCGCCGTTGGCCTTGAAAGCGACCAACACATCGTCCAGCGCCTTTTCCATTGGAATGGACCGCCCGTTCGAGGACGCATCGGCACCTTCCACATAGACCCATTTGCCAGCAGTGTCATAGCCGGCTTCTTCCAGCAAAGTCCGCAACGGCACACCGGAATATTCCATGTTGTGGATCATGCCATGGGTGAACTGAGCACCGTTCAACTGGGCCCCTGCCCACTCCATGCCTGTATTCGCCGCGCATTCACAAAAATACACGTGATTTTCGCGTGGGAAACGCTCCAGGTCCGCATATGTGAAAACCAACGGCTTTTCGACCATACCGTTGATCATCAAGCGATAGTCTTCCTTGCGCAATTCGATCGCGCCGGAATGGTGGCGTTCAAATGCAGCACCCTGCGGGGTAATTGTCCCGTCAAGCGCGTGGATTGGCGTGAAGTTGATCGAGCTTATTGTATCCGCAGTCAACCATTCGACGTTGCGGCGGATAACATCGTCCTCGAACCGGATCGGCATGCCATAGGGCGTGGCATCGACGCCGTCACCGAAAGACTGCGCCCATTCCTGGGGTTCAGTGATCAGCGGGTCCGGCGTTTCGGCGCGGGCTGTGCCCGCGGCCATCGCACCGACCCCGGCTGTTGCTGCACCACGCAGGAATGCGCGGCGGCTTGGTCGCAAGTTGTCAAAGGCGTCCGACATGACAAACTCCTCCTATATATTTGAGTTATTTAGGTTACGCGCCGTCGACTGTGACGCTGTTATTCGGGTCAAGAGATACGGTGCCCAACTTTCGAATGTGGCTTTCCACAACATCCCAGATCGGAGGACCTTCCGTGCCTTCGTTTACGCTGGCCCAACCTGCAATCTGATAGGTCTTGGCCGGATCAATCATTTCGCCAGTCTTGAGCAATGTCATTTCGGTGATGCGGCTGCCTTGTGGCTTTGACACGTCAATGCGGTACCCAAGCCCGCCGACACGCACCATGTCACCGCCCTGCTGGTAGTATGGGTTCGGGTTGAAGAGGTTGTCGGCCACGTCTTCCAACACGACGTGCAGGAATTCGCCGGTCATCTCTGTGCGATAGGCGTTGGGATACGTCATCGAGGTTACGTTCCAGATATCCTCGCGGGTGATATCCTGCCCTGGCAAGATCGACGGCCCCCACCGGACGCCCGGGCTCAGCGCAATATCTGCTTCGCGTTCGGAAAGCAAAGCGTCGCAGATCAGATCATCCCAAGAGCCGTTGAAATTGCCGCGACGGTACAGCAGCGTGTCTTCGCCCGTACGCCCGATAACCTCGGCCAGCTGCTCGGTATAGGGGGCACGCTGTTCGTCGATCACGGCGGTCACGGCCTTGTCAGGTTCAATCACATCCGAAAAAATCGGGATCAGCTTGTGGCGGAAACCCATCATACGCCCGTTCTGGACATCAAGATCGACGCGGCTGACAAATTTCCCGTTCGATCCTGACGCAACGATGATGGTTTCGCCCTCCAGCACCGGTTCAGGCAGCGCGTCATGGGTATGGCCCGACAGGATCACGTCGATGCCCTTGACGATACCCGCCATCTGCTTGTCGACGTCGAACCCGTTGTGGCTGAGACAGACAACCAGTTCCGCCCCTTTGGCGCGAACTTCGTCCACCATTTCCTGCATACGCTCATCGCGGATGCCAAAGGAGTATTCGGGGAACATCCAGCCGGGGTTGGCGATCGGCATATACGGGAACGCCTGACCGATGACCGCTACTTTGACACCGCCGGTTTCATAGAACTTGTAAGGGGGGAACAGGGCGGTAGGTTCGTCCCATTCGGCGTCAAAAATGTTTTGACCGAGAGCGGCAAAAGGTAGGCCTTCGACGATTTCATTCACACGCTCGGACCCCAACGTGAATTCCCAGTGAAAGGTCATCGCGTCGGGCTTCAGGGCATTCATCACGTTGACCATATCCTGGCCTTGGGTCTGGTAACACGTATAGCTGCCGTGCCATGTATCGCCGCCATCCAGCAGCAACGCGTCGGGCCGGTCCGACCGGATCTTGTTGATAACGGTGGATACGCGATCAAGCCCGCCCATCTTGCCGTATGCCTGTGCAAGGGCGGTAAAATCATTGTAGGTCAGTGCATAGGCCGAGGGGCTACCGTCTTCGATTCCGTATAGCTTGCGAAAGTCGGCACCTGTGACGTGTGGAACGACCCCGTTGTTATTTCCCATCCCCAGATTGATTGACGGTTCCCGGAAATAAATCGGCTTAAGTTGCGCGTGGATGTCGGTGATGTGGATCAGACTGACATTACCGAAGGTATCGAACTCCAGCAATTTGTCTTGGGTCAGGGCCTGCTGCGCGGCCAACTTGCCCCAGTTACCAAAGGAGGATGCCCCATAAAGAGCAGTTGCAGCCATACTGGCTTGAAGAAAGTCGCGACGAGAGATCATTCGGAGGCCTTGTCTCGCGCATTCACATGCGCATGTTTGAATGGGTTAAGTAAAAAAACCGCCTCGCACCAGGCGAGGCGGTTTCAGAATACTAGTTACGAACGGAGGGGCCCTCGACAGACAGACCGTTGCCACGTGAGCCTACGTACAGCTCAAGCGCCACAAACTCGGGGCTTCCGGGCTTGAAGGTTTCGGCACGCGTATCACGGACACAGCCCTTGAAACGGGACTGAACAGCGTTCAACTTGTTGTTTTTCAAGCGATAGGTTGGAAATCCGTTGATTTGACCTTGGCTCAGGTGATCAGCGCGGATCATGTTGCCATAATTGTCTTCATGACAATTTGCGCAAGACAACTCCAACTGACCAAAGCGGGTGTAATAGATCTCTTTACCCTTTTCCCAAGTGGATTGCGCAGGGCCGTCGATTGCCACATTCACGGGAAGACCGCGGGAAACAGATGACAGCAAAGCGACCATATTGACCATCTCGCCGCCGGTGTAATCCCACTTTTCGGCCCCCATGCGGTTTTCCCGACAATCATTGACCTGCATTTCCAAGGTGCGCACTTCACCAGCCGCTTCGACATACTTGGGATACACGGGGCGTACCCCTGCCATTTCGGACGACGCGCCGTGGCAATCTGCACAGGATTTACCCTCTGAACCCTCGGCGGTATTCCAGGCCTCTTCGCCTTGTTCAACGAAGATCATGCCCGGATTATCGAAATCATCGGCCTCCATGGCACGCGTTTCTTCCCCTCTGAACAACCAGCCCGACATGATTTCATCCATCGTATCGGAAAGATGCGCCGGCGCTTCGGTGCGGGTGACTATTTCGATTTCACCGTTGATCACCAGATTGTCGTCCGCAGCTTCGGCCATAGCACCTGATGCCGCAAAAAGCGCCATCATACCGGTAGCCAGACCTCTAGTAAGCATGTTCATTATTGTCCCTCCCAAGAATACAGACGTTTATCCGATCGCGATCTCTTTGCTCTCTTCATAGATGTCGCCATCGTCGTCATACCAGGTAAACTTGAACGTCCCGGCCTCTGGCACGACGGCGTCAAATTCTAGATATGGGTTTGTTGAAATTGCCGGATCAAGCTCAATATCCACTACGTTTTGATCGTTAAAATCGCAAGTGAAACGATTGATGATCGACCGGGGAATCAAGTTGCCATCGCTGTCTTTGCGCTGACCTGATTCCATCTTGTGGCTGATCAAAGTCTTGATCGTGATCGTTTCGCCAGCCGCAGCCGACTTTGGTACCTTGACGCGAGGTTTTACACCAGTTGCCATGTCATATATTCCTTTAAAACCTTAGCCGCCGCAGCCGCCGATTGTCACTTTTACTGTACTAGAGGACTTGGCGAAGCTTCCATCGGCCAGCTTGGCGATGGCGATCACGTCCTGGGTGCCGGCAAGACGAATCCGTGTGGATGCGTGCTGCGAACCCGCCAGAGGGCCAAATTTGAATGTCGCAACCTTTGGCGTGGGGTTACCCATCGCCAACACCATGATCTCGGTGGCACCAGGTGCATCAACCTCGATCGGCACGGTATTGCCGTTTTCAGCAATCTCCGGGGCCGTCAGGGTCACACCTGTATCAGCCATTTCCGCTCCGCCGGTGAAGGCCGCTATCACGTCATCGCCGGCAGATGCCAAGGCGAACCTCGGCATAGACAGTACGGCAAAGGCGCTTGCGCCCATGACGATTACATTACGTCGTGTAAATTCCATTATTTTACTCCTGAACAAATCCCTAGGAACGGGATCTTAATCTTTAAGTGTAGCGAGATACGCCACCACATCTTCGACCTGCTGCGCCGACAAAAGCGGGCCCAACGTATCATCAGCGGCCTCGCCAGTGAAAGCCTTACCCGGACGGATAAAACCAGTGTCCTTATAGAAGGCTGGCATCATCGTCCCCTCGAACATCATCTTGGCATTCGCCACGATTCCGCGCAATTCGGCTTCGCTCCAGCGATCACCGGCACCATCCAGCACCGGGCCGATTCCGCCCTGCCACGGCACATCGGCCAACGCGGTAACCTGATGGCAAGCAACGCAGTTACCCAGCTTTTTGCTGCCAATGATTTTTGCCCCCTCTTCGGGGTTACCCGCAACGCCGGTCAGCGATTGCTCCACCGCGCCGTCGGTATAAGTTACGGCGGTCGGCGCGATCTCAGCGGCAACCGCGCTTGCAGCCATCCCCACGGACGCCACCAAGGCCATTACGGAAATTTTCATGCGTCCTCCCAAAGACTCTTATTTGCTAAATCCTAGACTCCGCGCCATTATGACGCAACTATAAATTCGATTTTTTGAATTTTATAATGAAGCAAAGTTAATTACCTTGCGCCGACAATTCGCGCGCGAGGTACTTCTGGAAACTCTCATCCCCCTCGTACGCTTTTTCCTCGACCCATTTCAGCATGCCAAAGGTTGTCCCCGGCCCAAAGGCACCCGGCACCGTGGCAACAGCCGCTTGAGCCGCCGACTGTCCATCGTCGACCGTTTCGGGCAAAAATACCATGGTCGGCGTGAAAAGCATGCCCCACTTGCGTACCATGTCTTTCTCGGGAAGCGCCTCACCGTCGAAATCCGTGACCTCCACGTCTCCGAACATGTTGAGCTGCACCACAAAGAAGTTTTCGCGGATATAGGCATCGATATTCGGCAACGGAAAGATTTCTTGATGCATCTTGGCGCAATAGATACATCCACGCTGCTCGATGATCAGCATCAGACGCTTACCTTCCGCATTCGCGTCCGCCAGGTCCTCTCGGAGATCCTTGAAGGTTTCTCGCATCCAGGTCGTCTTGTGCAAGCCGTCGTCGCCCATTGTAACGGCTAGGGCTGCCGTGGAAAACATGGAAAGTAGAACAATCAGGCATCTACGAATAATGGCCATACCCCATATCCCTTAACCAATCGCAGTGAAAATCGGAAAGGTTTCAAGCATCCACTGCGCAATGTAGTTTACCGAATTGGTGGCAATAAGTATACCAAATAGGATTAAAAGCGCCCCCATTACCTTTTCCACGGTACCCAGATGCTGCCTGAAGCGTGCCATCCAGCGCATGAATGGCCCGATGAAAACGGCAGCCAGCACGAAAGGAGCCATCATCCCCGCGCCGTAGGTGAACAGAAGCAGTGCTCCGGTTCCGGCGGTATCGGCCCCCGCCGCGGTGAACAGGATTGCCGCCAGCACAGGCCCCACGCAAGGGGTCCAGCCAAAGGCAAAGGCAAGGCCGATTACATATGCGCCCACCAGGCTGGATGACCCGGTGACACCGGCGTCGGCGCGGAATTGGCGGTAAAGAATGCCGATGCGGATCACCCCCAGAAAGTGCAATCCCATCGCGATGATGATCGCAGCCGCCAGCCAGCGCAGAATATCGAAATAGTCCCGGACCACCTGGCCGAATACCGTGGCGACCGCCCCCAGGCCGACGAAAATCGTGATGACCCCTGCCGCGAAAAACAACGATGCAAGCAATGCCCGGCGGCGTACAGATGCATCGATCGGGCCGTCGGCGGTGATCTGGTTCATCCCGACGCCGGCCAGATAGCTAAGATAGAATGGGACTATGGGCAGTACACACGGGGACAGAAAGGACAACAGTCCCGCGAATGCGGCGCCATAATAGGTTATATCAAACATTCGTGAGGCCTTTGACTTGTGTCATTCACATATTCACATTAGGTAGTATGAAATCAACAGGTGAATTTATCATGCGTTTGCGTACTGCTCTTTTTGCTATCGCGACCTCGTTTCTGCTTGCAGGTGCTGCATTTGCGGAAACCGCTTTGATCATGGTCGAAGAACAGGGCTGCGTCTGGTGCGCCCGTTGGAACAAGCAAATTGCCCCGATCTACCCCAAAACTCCCGAGGGCAAGGCGGCCCCCTTGCGGCGCATCGATATCAACGCCGAACGACCCGATGACCTGACTTTCGCCCGAAGTTTGCGATTTACGCCGACTTTTGTATTAATGATCGATGGAAATGAGGTATCACGGATCGAAGGCTATCCGGGAGAAGACTTCTTTTGGGGTCTTCTGGGGCGCATGCTCTCCGAAGCCGAGGTCCCAATTGCGCAGGGAGGCAGTTGAATTCATGACGAAAGCGATGTCAGACCCCGTGTCGCCTCTTTGCTCCCCCCTTGAAAACCGACAAGGAGCATAGTCTGTGGGTCTTCCCGTTTTCGACAAAAACATGTGCGCAGAAGATCTCGATAAAATGGCTGACAACGCGGTCAGAGCATCGAATTTTCTGAAGGCCATCAGCCATGAAGGTCGGTTGATGATCCTGTGCCATTTAGCCTCCGGCGAAAAATCTGTCACCGAACTCGAAGAATTGCTGTCGGCACGTCAGGCGGCAGTCTCTCAGCAATTGTCCCGGCTCCGGCTCGAGGGGCTGGTCGTACCACGCCGGGATGGGAAGACAATCTTCTACCGCCTCGCTGATGATCGTCCCAAGCAGATCATGGAAGTGGTGTATGATCTTTTCTGCCGGGCGGATTAGATAAGGTGACAGCCTTTGGTGCGGCGCTGCTGGAGATGTTTTCAGAACCGACGCTCATGGCCATGGCGGGGCTGTTCGGAGGCATTTTGCTTGGGCTCGCGGCCCGTATAGGGCGGTTTTGTTCGTTAGGGGCCATCGAAGACCTTTACTATGGTGCCAGTTCGGTCCGGTTTGCCATGTGGGGGATTGCACTCGGTGTCGCAATCATAGGGACGTTCGGACTGTCCAGTGTCGGGGCGTTGGCCTTGCCTGACACGCTCTATTTGGCGATCGCATGGAACCCCTGGGCCAGTGTGGTGGGTGGTCTGATGTTTGGGTACGGCATGGCGCTCGCGGGCAATTGCGGCTATGGAGCACTGGCCAGACTCGGCTGCGGCGACCTTCGGTCCTTCGTGATCCTGTTGGTCATGGGCATGTCAGCCTATATCGCGCTTGGCGGTCCCATGTCATCTCTGCGCCTCGCGCTTTTCCCGATTGAACCGGCAGCGGAAACCCCGGGAAGCATCGCCTATCTGCTCGCTTCCTACCTGCCCTTTGACCTACACGTCATCGGCATCGCCATCGGCATTGCGATAATCGGGGTCACGCTTTTGCACGCTGGCCTGCGCAAGAATCCTGCCGCACTGTGTTGGGGGCTGATCGTGGGCGTGGCGATTGTTTCCGGCTGGGCCTTCACACAGTGGATATCAACCCACGGATTTGCCCCTCACGTCGTCATCTCCCACACCTTCACGGCCCCCGTCGGCGAAACAGTGCTCTATTTCATGACCTCATCCGGCAACTCGGTAAGCTTCGGCACCGGCTCAGTCCTGGGGGTGATACTGGGCGCTTTCATCGGCTGCTTGATCAAGGGCCACGGCCGCTGGGAAGCCTGCGATGACCCGCGCGAATTACGCCGCCAGATCGGCGGGGCCGTGCTGATGGGGTTCGGTGCCGTAATCGCCGTCGGCTGTAGCATCGGACAAGGATTATCCGCATTTTCCGTATTAGCCTATGGCGCACCGGTGACCTTGGCCTGCATCGTCATCGGGGCCTTGATCGGCCTGCGCCAGCTGGTCGAAGGGTTTCGCCGGTTCGCCTGAACGCCCTGCCCGCCTCCCCCCTGCTGACTTGGCCCGCCGTCCCGCCGCCTTTGTCATCCCCTGACCGCAGGAGCGCCGCACTCCCGCAGCCCCTCGGACACCCCAAACCGGTGGGTCTGCCTCATCGCGAAACAAAACGGTCGGTATATAGAAAATCGCGGCTCCCCTTCCAAATGGTCTAAAATCCTCGCCGAAGGCTCCGCCGATTGCCTCCGCTAGGATCAGCCCTTATATCGAGCTCAGCTCTCATCCATAAGGCCCGCTCATATGACCTTCGACAGAACCGTGAAAATCGCCCCTTCCATCCTTGCCGCCGACTTTGCGAATTTTGGCGCGGAATGCGCCGCTATTGAAAAACAGGGGGCAGATTGGGTCCATGTCGATGTGATGGACGGTCATTTTGTGCCCAACATCAGCTTTGGCCCCGCCACGTGCGCGGCGATCCGTCCCCATATCAAGGGCGTGATGGACGTGCACCTGATGATCGCACCGGTAGATCCGTATATTGATGCGTTTGCCCAGGCTGGGGCCGATGTCATCACCGCCCATGTCGAAGCCGGGCCCCATATTCACCGCACCCTGCAGGCAATCCGGGCGGCAGGTGTCAAAGCCGGTGTCGCATTGAACCCGGGCACGCCCGCCGCAGCGGTCGAACATCTGCTCGATATCGCCGATCTGGTGTGCGTGATGACGGTGAACCCCGGCTTTGGCGGCCAGAAGTTCATCGACATGACCGACAAGATCAGAACCCTGCGCGCCATGATCGGGGATCGCCCCGTGCACATTGAAATAGATGGCGGTGTCGACGTGAACACGGCGCCGGGCGTGACACAGGCCGGCGCGGATGTGCTTGTGGCGGGCTCCGCAGTATTCAGAGGTGGATCGGTCAGCAATCCTGAGCCATATGGCGAAAATATCCGCGCCATCCGCGCGGCCGCTTCGGGCACTTACGTCTGAATACGCAACCAGCATTGCGCAACAACCTCGCGGGTGGGGTATCGCAAATACCCCACCCATATTTTCTAAACCCTGTCAGGCAAGCTCATTCTTGAATGTCTCGATCAATTTGTGCTTGAGAATTTTACCTGTCGGGGCCGCAGGAAGCGCAGTGCCAATGATGAACTGGCTGGGGCGTTTGTACCCTGTCAGGCGCTCTTTCACGAAAGCGCGTAGCGTTTCAGGGTCAAGTGTATCGCCTTCAGCGATCTGGACAAAGGCCAACACTTCCTCGTCGCCATCCTTTCTGCGACCGACCACCGCTGTCTGGATAACCTGGGGGTGGTCATTGATCGCGGCTTCGACTTCGGGTGGATACACGTTGAACCCACCATGGATGATCAGTTCTTTGGAACGGCCAAGAATATGCAGATGGCCTTGCTGGTCAATCGTGCCCAGATCGCCGGTTCGCAACCAGCCTTCCGCGTCGATTGCTTTTGCGGTCTCTGCCGGGTTTTTGTAATACCCTTTCATGATATGTGCCCCGCGGGTCAAGACCTCGCCACATCCCGGACTGCTGCCAGCCACGGTGTCGTCGATCTTGATTTCTACCCCTGGCAAGGGCGGGCCGACCGAAATGTCTGACGACCCCAGTGGGTTGCTGGTGGCAGACGTACCTGCGGTGGTTTCGGTCATGCCATACCCGTTCTGGATCGCGACGCCATAGAACGCCTCTGCCTTGCGCTTCCAGGCGGGGTCCAGCGGTGCGGCCCCTGACGAGACATAGCGCAATGTCTCGGATCCAAGCTGCGTAAGGCCTTTTTCCTTGGTATACTGCATCAGCAGCGCATGCATTTGTGGAACGGCAGACAGGAAATGCACGCCGGTGGTCAAGGCCGTGTACAGCTTTTCAGCCGAGAACCTCGCCTCGAGCCGGACATGCGCCCCGGCACAGCACGACGCCGTCATGACCGAGCATAGGCCAAAGACATGGGTCAGCGGCAGAACCCCATAGACGACATTGCCCGCGCTGATCCCTCGAAGCTTGGCAGAGGCTTTCCCACCAAAGCGCACGTTGTCATGGGTAAGCATCACGCCTTTCGGGTCGCCGGTGGTTCCGGTGGTATACAGCAAAACCGCCACATCGCACAGGTCAGCGTCCGGATTGGACGCGATCGGGGTTGCAAGGTGCAGACTGCCAAATGCCCCGGTTACCTCTTTGCCGCCCATGGCATCGCTGTGTTTGACCGCGTCGCTTGATGCACAGGTTGTCATCAAGATCGCCGCGGGCGTTGCATGATCGATGATGCGTTTAATTTCTGCGGGACTTTGGCGGGCATTGACCGGAATGATCACCGCGCCCGCTTTCCAGGTGCCAAAGACCGTGGCGACGGCCGCGGCGCAATTTTCGGAAAGCATCAGAACCCGGTCACTGGGCTGCACGCCTGCGTCGCGCAGCAGCGTGGCGACGTCATCGCTGGCTCTGTCAAACTCATCAAAGCTCCACTGGGTGCCGATGCTGTCGCTCAATGCCGGCTCTGCGCCGCGGATCGCGACCTGCTCGGTCAGAAATTCCTCTACGCGTCTCATGTTCCTCCTGCCTCCCCGCAGTCATTCAGTCCCGGTGCAATTCGTTCGAATCCACCGGGCATAGGCATATTCGGCAGCCTGTCAGTCGCCGTAATTCGGTTTACGCTTGTTCAGAAATGCCGCGATGCCTTCGGCGGCCTCATCTGCGCCGGTGGCGTGGGCCATGGCATCGCCTTCGGCATCCAGTTGCGCAGCCTCGGTAACGTCATAGGCTTGTGCGACCAACCCGCGAATAGCGGCTTGAGCGTCGCGCGGACCCTCGGCCAGACGATCGGCCAAATTCATTGCTTCATCGAAAGCCTTGCCTTTGTCCGTAATCACATTGACCACGCCAAATTCGGCCATCCGATCAACGGTGACCGGCGCGGCAAGCAAACACATTTCCATCGCCAATTGCCGTGGCAGCGCACGCGCAAGAGAAGCAGTCAGCCCCCCATCGGGCACCAGCCCTGCCTTGACATAGGCCGCCGTAAATTTCGCACCCGTGGCCGCGACGATCAGATCGCAGGCCATCGCAAACGACAATCCGGCCCCCGCCGCCCCGCCTTCGACAGCGGCGATCACCGGGACAGCGCTGGAACGGATTGCACGAATCAGATTGTGCAGCTCTTCGATTTTGCCCCGGCGCTGGTCTTTATCCATTTCGCGCCGGGCGATCAGAATGTTAAGATCGCCTCCGGCGCAGAAAAAGTCACCCTCTGAGGTCAAGATCACTGCGCGAATGCGCGGCTCCTTGGCCAGCTCCATCGCCTGCCCGATACACGCATAAAGCTCTGGCGACAGGGCACCGCGTTTGTGTGCGTTACCATTCCAAACGACAATCCGGTCGCCTTTGTCTTCGATCCGTGCGGTCATTTCAGTTTCTCCTGGGGGACCCGTTTGAACACGCCGGTGGATGTCGCAATGACTGTGCCGTCTTCGTGGACCAGTTCGGCGTCGATATACAACAAGCTGCGCCCGCCGCCTTTGACCGTCCCTGTTGCGGTGACACGTCCGGGCAGGCCAGCGGCGAGGAACTGTGTCGTCAGCGAGATTGTCAGAAACGGGTGCATGCCGGTTGGGTCGACGCTCAGCGATCCGGTCATACCGCACGCGTTGTCCAACAACGTGGCCGCGATACCGCCATGGAGAACCCCATGGCGGTTCAGGTGCTGTGGACCCAAGTCTAGATAGCAGCGCCCATGCGCCGGATCGGATGTATCAACGACATATCCGACCAGCGTCTGGGTGCCGGTCTCGTCCCGGATCAGCTGGCTTTCATCAGGCTGCGGCGATAGCAATGTAGCGCTCCAGATGATGGTCCGTGTCGCCAAAGCGGTGGTCTGACATGATGATACGCTTGGCGATATGGGCCAGTTCGTATTCTTGCGTCATCGCGATTCCGCCATGCATCTGGATGCTGTCTTCGGCAACCAGGCGGCCCGCGCGGCCCAACAGGTTCTTGGCGGCTGAAACATGGCTTTCGCGGCTTTTGTACTCAGCCTCAAGATGGCCCGCCGCTACGATCACTGCCGAGCGAGCCTGCTCCATCTCGATCAGCAGGTCGGACATGCGGTGCGCCAGCGCCTGGAACGTGCCGATGGGTTTGCCGAATTGCTTGCGGGTCATCAGGTATTCGCGGGTCAGGCGGGTTGCCGTTTCCATCGCACCCAGTGTTTCAGCACAGATCGCGACATTGGCCGCAGCGACGCGCGCTTCAATCGCCTTGAACGCCTTGCCAGCTTCACCCAGACGGGCAGAAGCAGGAACGGACACGTCATCCAGCGTGACTTCGGCGGCACGACCACCGGCCAGCAGTGCATAGCCTTGCAGCGTGATGCCCTTTGTATCCGCCGGCACGAGGAACAGCGAGATCCCGTTTTCGTCGCCTGCCTCGCCGCTTTCGCGGGCAGAAACGATCAGCATGTCGGCGTTTTCAGCGTTGACCACAACCGCCTTGCGACCGTTCAGCACCACGTTGTCGCCGTCGACTTTCGCCGTTGTGCTCACGCGGTTCAGGTCATAGCGGCTGTTCGGCTCGCCGTGTGCAAATGCCAGTTGCAGCGTGCCACCGATGATCGCTTCGACATGCGCTTTCTGGTCGTCACTGCCCAAGTCGGCAATCAGACCGCCGCCCAGAACGGCGGTATCAAGGAATGGTTCAACCACGCCCGCGCGGCCCAGTTCCTCGAACACGACGGCGATGTCGAAACCAGCGCCGCCAAAGCCGCCCTGATCTTCGGTGAACAGCGCCCCGATGACGCCCAGTTCGGCCAGACCGTTCCAGATGTCGGCGGAAAAGCCGGTGTCGCTTTCAAGGATCTTGTTGCGGGTCGCAGTGTCGTATTTGTCGCGCAGGAAACGGCGCAGACTGTCTTGCAGCATTTGGCGTTCTTCTGTCAGGTCGAAGTTCATGCTCCACCTCCCATCGTAGTTTTGGCAATGATCTGGCGCTGGATTTCGTTCGAGCCGCCAAAGATCGACAGTTTGCGGTTGTTGAAATATTGCGCGGCGACGGGGCCGGCGTTCAACGGATCAGGCAGGGCCAGGTTCGACCCTTCGATCGCTTCGGATGCGAATGGCATCGCATAGGCACCTGCCGCACGGCGCGCGAGGTCGTTGATTTCCTGACGGATAATCGTGCCTTTGACCTTCAGCATGGACGATTCAACGCCCGGTGCCGCGCCCGCTGCCGCCTTGGAGACGATGCGCAGGTTTGTGGTGCTCATCGCCATCAGGTCGATTTCCACCCGTGCGACACGCGCAGCGAAATGCGGGTTGTCCATCAACGGTTTTCCGCCAGACATTTCGGCCCGTGCAATCCGCTTGACCGCAGTCAACCCGGCTTGCGAGAACCCGACCCCCGCGATGTTGGTGCGTTCGTGGGTCAGCAGGTACTTGGCGTAGGTCCAGCCTTTGTTCTCTTCGCCCACCAGATTCTCGACGGGCACCTTGACGTCGGTAAACCAAACTTCGTTCACTTCGTGGGTGCCATCCAGCAGGATGATCGGGCGGACTTCGACGCCGGGTGTATCCATGTCGATCAGCAGGAAAGAGATACCCTCTTGCTGCTTCACCGTCTTGTCGGTGCGCACGAGGCAGAAGATCATGTTCGCGTGCTGACCCAGCGTGGTCCATGTCTTCTGGCCGTTGACGATGTAGTGTGTACCTTCGTCGTTCAGAACCGCTTCGGTCTTGAGCGACGCAAGGTCCGATCCCGCACCCGGCTCGGAATAACCCTGACACCACCAGTCTTCGCCCGACAGGATGCGGGGCAGCCAGTAATCGTTCTGCTCTTGCGAGCCGAATTTTTGCAGCACGGGGGCCAGCATCGACAGGCCAAAAGGCACGATGCGCGGCGCATAGGCGGCGGCGGCTTCTTCTTCGAAAATGTGGCGCTGAACCGCGTTCCATTCCGCACCGCCGAATTTCTTGGGCCAGTTCGGAGCCAGCCAGCCCTGTTCGTTCAGGATCGCATGCCAGCGCTCCTGCCCCTCTTTACCCAGTTCTTCTCCCTTGCGAATTTTATCGCTCATTTCCTTGGGGAGCTTTTCCTCAAGAAAGGCCCGCACTTCGGCGCGGAATGCCTTTTCTTCGTCGCTATAGCTGAGATCCATTGTCTTCCTCCGGTTGATGTCGGTCGGGCAAGAGCCCAAATTCATTTATCTTGCTGCGTCTTTATTCAAATCGTCGAATGTGCGGCCCTCTGCCACAAGCTGTTTCAGCAACGGCGCAGGCTGCCAGAACCAGGCATCTTCGGTGGCGTATCTTTCGATGTCAGCCAGAAGCGCGGGCAAACCTTGCAGGTCGGCCCATTTCATCGGGCCACCCCAATAGCGCGGGAAACCGTAGCCAAACAGCAGTACCATATCGACGTCGAGAGGCCGCTTGGCGATGCCTTCGCCCAGCAGTTTCGCCGCCTCGTTCACCATCGCGGCCATGTAGCGGCGCACAATTTCAGCATCAGTGAAATCGCGCGGCGTGATGCCGCGTTCGGCGCGTTCGGCGTCGATCAGCTCGGGCACTTCAGGGTTCGGCACGCCACCCCGGGTGCCAGCCTCGTAGACATAGAAACCCTTACCGGTCTTTTGGCCAAAATTGCCCGCTTCGCAGATTTTGTCAGGATAGGTCGGCACCCGTTCCGCAGCATGGCGTGTCGCGGCCTTGCGCTTGCGCGTGGCCCAGCCAATGTCGAGCCCGGCAAGGTCGGCCACGGCGAACGGCCCCATCGCAAAACCGAAATCGACCAATGCCTTGTCGATCTGGTAAGGTGAAGCACCATCCAGCACCATATGATCAGCCGCCGTGCGGTAGGTTGCCAGGATCCGGTTGCCGATGAACCCGTCACACACACCTGCCCGAACCGATATCTTGTTCAATGCTTTACCAAGGGCGAACCCCGTCGCCACCACATCCGGCGCGGTCTTCTCGGCGACAACGACTTCGAGAAGTTTCATGACATGGGCCGGAGAAAAGAAATGCAGTCCAATCACACTTTCGGGACGCGACGTGCTGGCGGCAATTTCGTTGATATCAAGATACGAAGTGTTCGAGGCAAGGATCGCATCCGGCTTGCAAACAGCGTCAAGCTTGCCAAACACATCCTTTTTCACCGCCATATCTTCGAATACCGCCTCGATCACCAGATCAACCGACGCAAGGCTGTCATAATTGATCGACACCTCAAGCGCGACCGTCGTCAATGTCTTGAACTGTAACTCCGAGATTTTACCGCGTTTCAGCGCCCCCGACAGGTTGCCCGATATACGCGCGCGCGCAGCTTCGGCGGCGTCCAGCTTCATCTCGATCAGCACGACGTTGAAGCCTGCCAACAGCGCAGCCGTGGCGATGCCTGCGCCCATGGTGCCGCCGCCGATGATGCCGATGGATTGCAACGCGCGGGGTTCGACGCCTTTCAGCTCGGGCAGGTTACCGACGGCGCGTTCCGAAAAGAACGCATGGATCATGCCCTGACGCTGGTCTGTTCTCATGAGGTCCATGAATATTTCGCGTTCGGCCTGCATCCCTTGGTGGAACGGCAGTTCGACTGACGCCTGCACAGCGCGGACCGCTTGCGCCGGTGAAATCTGGCCGCGACCTTTTTTCAAGGTCCCGTCGTATGCAGCATCCCAATCAATTGGGTCCGGTGCCTCCATCTCGCTTATGGGGCGTCGTGGTGCATTCGACGCTACCAGCTTTTCCGCATAGGCCAACCCGACTTCCCCGGGGTCGCCTTCAGTAATCTCGTCAATGATGCCAAGCCTGTCGGCCTCGTCTGCCTTGACTTGGCGACCAGTCGTGATCAGATCGAGCGCAGCGTCCACGCCGATCAAACGCGGGAGCCGCTGTGTCCCACCGGCACCGGGAATCAGACCCAGATGAACCTCGGGCAACCCCACCTTCGCGGAGGGTTGCGCAATGCGGTAATGTGCCGACAACGCGACTTCGAGCCCGCCCCCGAGCGACACACCATGCAGGGATGCGACGACGATCAGTGGCGAATCCTCGATCCGTTTGCACAGGTCAGGAAGAAAGGGCTCAAGCGGGGTTTTGCCAAATTCGGTGATGTCGGCACCTGCGATAAACGCGCGGCCATCGCCTACGATGACCACCGCTTTGACGCCATCATCGGCTTCGGCCCGGTCCATTCCCGCCACAAGCCCCTCACGGACAGCATGGGACAGTGCATTGACCGGGGGGTTACTGATCCGCAGAACGGCAATGTCACCTTTGCGCGTATATCCAATCTTGTCAGTCATTTAGCACATTCCTTGGTCTTGAATTAATCTCGTCGGCTCAGCGCCGGGGTACGGCCCGTGCGGTTTTCCAGCCCGCGCACGACCTCCCTCAGGGCTGGTCCAACCTCGTTTTGGATCCGCAGATCGGACAGATCGTTTGGCATTGCCCCTGACGTAAAAGCGACTGGTTCGCCAAATTCCTCGGCAAAGTAAGGCACGCTGACGGCGTTGATGGTGCTGGCATAACGAGTGCCTTCCAGCGCATAGGCAAAGCCTTGTCCGATCAATTGTGAATATCCCTCCGCGCGGAACCTTCGCATATCCGGTTCGGGCGTCAACTGTTCAAACCGTTCTTCGCTAAGTGACGCCACGACGGCCATGCCAGAAGACGACCCAAAGACAGGGATCCGGTGCCCCGGTTCCAGCCAGATCGTCGACGCGTTTTGTGGTCGCCACGTGCGTACCAGCATCATCTTGGCGTCATCGCGTACCGCGACAAGGGTCAACGTACCTGTATCATCGGCAAGCTGCTGCATGTCGTCAGACACCAGATCAAGAAAATGCACCGCCACGGATGCCACCGACCCCAACGCAATGGCCGACGGGCCAAGCCGAAACCGGTCGTTGCGTCCGCCGTGGCTGAGATATCCCAGTTCGCACAAGGTATACGTAAGCCGTGACACCGTAGGCTTTGGCAAGCCGGTGCGCTCGGCGATTTGCGCGTGGGTCAGGCCACTGTCGCTGGCCCGAAACACCCGTAACACCGCCAATCCTCTTGCCAGCGTATTTGCAAACTTGCGATCTGCATTTTCGCTGCTCATCGTGCCGCCATCGGGATCAGCAACGATATCATGGGGAACGACATGATCAGGATCAGCACGATGATATCGACGCTCAGGAAACGCGTGATACCTGCAAAAATCTTGTCGATAGGTGCGTCCTTGCCAACCACGTTGGCGATGACGAAAACATTCAACCCGACCGGCGGCGTGATCAACCCGATTTCCAACAGCTTGATCACCACGACACCGAACCATATCAGGTTCAGGTCATAACTTTCGACCAACGGGATCATCAGCGGCAATGTCAGCACCATGATCCCGATAGGATCAAGGAACATGCCAAGTAGCAAGTAGATTGCGGCAATTGCCAGCATCAGTACAACCACCGACAGTTCGGCCTGCGCCACGACGTTGACGATCATCGGGGCGACATTGGTCAGCGCGATGAATGCCACAAAGATCTTGGCCCCCGCCGCGATGAAAAAGATCGCCGAGGTCTGAATGCAGGTTTCCTTCACCGCGTGCCACAGCCCCTGCAACGTCAGTTTGCGCTGCGCGAATCCGATCAAGGTAGCAGCAACGACGCAAACCGCAGCGGCTTCGGTGGCGGTGAAAATACCGCCGTAGATGCCGCCGATGATTAAAACGAACAGCAAAACCGCGGGCCAGCTTTCCGCCGCCGCGCGCAATCTCTCGGATGTCGCATAGCGTGTTGCGGTCGATGGCGCGATTTCAGGCGAGCGCCAGACCCAGACAGCAATCACCAGAATGAAGCCCGCCAGCGTCAAAAGCCCCGGCAAAACCCCCGCCAAAAACAGCGACGAGATCGACGTTTCGGTGAAGATGCCGTAGATGATGAACAGAACGGACGGCGGGATCAACGACCCCAGCGTGCCGCCTGCCGCGACCGAAGCAGTTGCCAGACGCGGGTCATACCCCATGCGCAGCATCTCGGGCGTACAGATCTTCCCCATGGTCGAGGCACAGGCGATAGAGCTGCCGGTAATGGCCGAAAACCCGCCGCAGCCCATGACGCTTGCCATAGCCACACCGCCGGGCAAGCGCGTGAGCCAGACCTTGGCCGCGTGGTAAATCTTGGTCGTGATATCCGCGCGATAGGCGATGTGCCCCAATGCGACAAACAGCGGTATCATCGACAGATCATATGAATGGATCAAATCGAAAGAGTTCGAGAAAACCATCGACGTGGTGGCGCGGATCGCACGTTCGGGCATAAACGTGCCCGTGCGAAACGCAAAGATAAAGAACGTCGCAATAGTCGCGACGCTGGCCAGTGCAAATGCAATCGGCACCCGCAAGGCAAGCAGTAACAGAACCGCGCCGAACGCGATCAGACCAATGGTAGACGCATCCATTACAGCACCTCGTTTTCGGCAAGAAGCTCGATGGTGTGATCTTGTTCATCGGATACGACGCCACCGGACAGAATGGTGCGAATATCACGGATGGCCAGTTCCGCCAGCCGCAGCCAGCATGCGGTGATACCAATAACAAACAGCAACCGCCCCGGCCACTTGGGCAGGTTCAAATCACCGTAGAAAAAGCTACCCTTTTCCCAGACACTCAGAAATTCACGGGTACCGGCATAGATCAGGGCGGCCAAGGCGATCATCCCCATGACCGACCCCAATACTATCGACCAGGATCGCAACCGTGGCGAAAACCGGTCCGAGATGAACGCGACACTGACATGCGCGCGATTTGCGGTCGCAGCGGCCAAAGGCAACAGAATGGCCGCAACCATCAACTCTCGGACCATCGTGACGCTGTCTGGCACACTGGACGCAAACACCGCCCGTGCGACCACGTTGGTAGTGATCAATATACCCAGCAGAATGACCGCGGCAGCGCCCAACCCCAACAGGATTTTCTCAAGTGGTACCAACATGGCCCCGGCTCCTCCCAAAGCTGTGTCTTAGTCGTTTTTCGCGGCCCAAGGGTACCCGTTGGTGTCACGTTCAGCAGTGTATTTGGCGATCAGCGCCTGATAGTCATCCAGCAACTTCTGGCCGGGAAGGCCGGTTGCATTTGCTGTTTCCACCCATTCGGCCAGGAATTTCTGGCCGGCATCGACCAACTTCGCACGCTCGGCATCCGGCAGCTCGATCACCTCGACGCCCTGCTCTTTCATGGCAGCAATCGCGTTGTCGTTGGCCGCAGTAATCATCCGCCCAAACTCATCGGACATATCCTCACCTGTCGCCATCAACACCTGTTGCTGATCGGCGGTCAGGCTATCGAACATGTCTTTGTTCATGAAGATGCCAAGTCCGCCGACCTGCCCCCAGTTAAGCAGGGTATAATTGTCCATCACCTCGGCCTGCTTCAGCGCCGCTACCGCATATGAATAGCCCTGACTGCAATCAATCAATCCGGTATCCAGCCCTTGATAGGCGTCATAGATGGACATGTTCACCATGTTCGCACCTTCATCGCCAAAGACCTTGCCGTAGGCACCGACGCCACGCACTTTCTTGCCAGAAATGTCAGAAACCGATCGAATCGCATCGCCCTTGCAGCCGATGTTCACCTGGCTGGTGGTCCAAGTGCCTATATATACAAGATTTTTTTCAGCGAGGTTTTCAGCGATTTCGGGGCTTGTGCGCATCAATTCATCTGTCGCGCGCATACCTACCCAGGCATCAGGGTTGTTAACGGGCAAATCTGCGATGCCATAGCCAGCCATTTCCTGCGGGTAATATACGGCAATCACGGACCCCATGTCGGCAACGCCGTCGCCGATGGACTGCACTGCGGCGTTGGATTTGAACAGCGCACCGCCCCACTGGATGTCCAGACGCAGATCATTTTGGGATCGCTCGGCGACCTGATCGGCAAACCACTGCAACGCGTTGGCACGCGCGCCGCGGTTGGGGCCAGCCTCGCCGTGGATTAGCACTGTTTCAGCGCCAGCGACCGACGCGGCAAATCCGAATACAGCGGCGACCGCCAGGTTTTTAAGATGGGTCATGAATCCCTCCCAAGGATTGTTTCACTATGCGAAATATCGTTTCATTATATCTCGCCGCACCCTAGGGATGGAAATTTTAAGCTGCAAGCAAAACTTGGGGCAGTACCGAAATAACAGCACTGCCCCAACAATTAATCATTATTTACATATACTTAGAGGATTGAAATTTAACCTATTGCCGCTGGTAGATGAAACACCTGCCTGGAACGGCATCTTTCGGAAGGGCGATTTCCTGCAAATTTTCGAAATACATTTTGTCGCTTGATACCATCACACCGCCCATGGCCAGTAGCGGTTCAACCAACGGTGAAATGGCCTTGGCAAACGCATCGTTTTTTTCAAGGTTGTGACCGCCGAGGTCGGCGTGGATCAGTCCTGCGGTCGCACCGAACCGTGAAAGTGCAGCAGGCAGGGTATCGTACACGTCTCCAAGGATAAGCCTGTCGTCGGCGGGGGTGCTGTCGGGGTTTGACGCAACGGCCCGTTCAAACACGAAAATATCGCGGTCGGGCATAATTTCACGGATATGATGATACGTTCGGCCATTACCAAGCCCCAATTCGAACACTGGGCCTGGCTGGTCTTTTGTCAATTCGGCAGCATGGTTCAGGCAAGCCCGCTGCGAAACCATACGGTTGATGAAAATATCTAGGCGGCTCATTTGCTGCTCCTTTTTTTGCACGACAAGCTTGATAGATGGGGATTGCACCTGACAATGTGAAGCGAAACGGGACTTTAACATGGGACCCCTAGACGCTGTGGGTTTTTTCGGCTTCACTCCGGCACGACGTGTTCTTTCTGTCACCCCCGGAGTCTCATGACCGCGCTTTTACATGTAAACGACCTGTCCATCGGATTTGGTAAAGATGCACCTGTGGTGGATAGGGTAAGTTTTTCGGTAAATGCCGGTGAAACGCTGGCCTTGGTTGGGGAAAGCGGCTCGGGTAAAACGCTGACGTGCCGATCAGTGCTCCGGGTGCTGCCCGAGGCGGCGCAGTTGCGTGGTGGCTCTGTGCAGTTTGCCAGCCAAGGGCAGACGGTAGATCTCATGAATCTGCCGGAAAAAGCCATGCGAGCGATACGCGGCGACAGGATTTCGATGATCTTCCAGGAGCCTATGCGCTCGCTTTCGCCTCTCCACCGTTTGGGAAACCAGGTGGCAGAAGTCTTGTGGCTGCACCGAAACATGGGGCGCGCCGAAGCAAAGCGCGTGGTGCTTGAAGAGTTTCGCGAGGTTGGATTTGCCAACCCCGAGCAGGTGTGGAACAGCTATCCGTTTGAAATGTCGGGCGGCATGCGCCAGCGCGCGATGATCGCGATGGCGATGGTTGCCAAACCGGATTTGCTGATTGCGGACGAACCCACGACCGCATTGGATGTGACCACTCAGGCCCAAGTGCTGGGTCTGATCCGAACGCTTCAGGCAGACACCGGAATGGCTGTGATACTGGTCACGCACGATCTGGGCGTCGTTGCCAATATGGCACAGCATGTCGTTGTTATGCACAAGGGCCGCGTGATGGAACGGGGCTTGGCACGTGACATTCTGAGGGCCCCGGCCCACCCCTATACGGCAAAGCTTTTCGCAGCGGCACCGACGATACCAAAGGTGGCGGCACCTGCGCGGCCATCCAATGATCAGGATATCATCCTAAGCTTAAAGGACGTATCGAAAACCTATACGATGCGGGCCGCAGGCTGGCGCAAACCCGTCGCCGTGCCCGCCTGCCAACACATCGACCTGCAACTTGCGCGCGGCAAGACGCTGGCCATTGTCGGCGAAAGCGGGTCGGGCAAAACCACCTGCGCCCGGATCGCCATCGGGGCTGAACCCCCTGACACCGGGGGCGAGGTGTTGTTTCGTCCGGCGACGGGGGCACCCCCCCTGCCCGTTCACACAATGACCGGCACCGAGCGGAGCGCATTTCAGCGCCAGGCGCAAATGGTCTTTCAAGATCCGTATTCATCGCTAAGCCCACGCATGCGGGTACAAGAGGCATTGACTGAACCGATGGAGATACACGGCATCGGATCTGCCGGTGATCGGCGTGACAAAGCTGCGGAAATGCTGCGTTGGGTCGGATTGAGCCCTGACATGCTGCGGCGGTTTCCACACGCTTTTTCCGGCGGGCAACGCCAACGTCTGTCAATCGCGCGTGCCCTGACATTGGACCCGAAACTGTTGATATGCGATGAACCGACTTCGGCTTTGGATGTTTCTGTCCAGGAACAGATTTTGTCGCTGCTCGAAGATATTCGAGAGCGCGCAAACCTGAGCTATCTGTTTATCAGTCATGACCTTGCTGTCGTTGCACGTATTGCGGATGAAGTCGCCGTGATGCGCCGCGGCGTAATCGTCGAACAGGCCGCGCCCGACACATTGTTTTACAATCCCCAGCACCCGTACACCCGTGCCTTGATCGCCGCGCAGCCCGAACCGGATATCAGTCGCCCAATTGACCTGGACCTGGTGGCCAAGGGGGCCGGCTCTCCTGCGCTTTGGCCGGAAAGCTTTCGTTTCACAGGTGACAATCCCCCCGCCCTACGAGAGATGGAGCCCGGTCATATGGTGCGTTGCCATGCATAGACCGGTTTTGATGGCATTTGTCATGATCGCAACGCTCGTGACGCTGCCGTTACGGGCGCAGTCAATTCCTTCGGAGGTTCACGAAAGCACGTTCTGGGCGCAGGAAGTCGACAACGGGAATATGCCACCGATCGAACAGCGCCTGCCGAAACAGCCGCTGGTCGTCGACCTAGAGGCAAAGGGGCGCAGTTTCGGGGCCCAGGGCGGGACTTTGCGGACGTTGATTTCGCGGTCCAAGGATGTACGCCAGATGGTGGTTCACGGGTATGCGAGACTGGTAGGCTATCAACCCGATTACTCGATTGCCCCGGATATCCTGGCCTCTGTCGACATCGAGGAAGATCGGAAGTTCACGTTGCATCTGCGGCCCGGTCACCGTTGGTCTGACGGTGCCCCGTTCACGTCAGCCGATTTTGAATACTGGTGGAAATACGTCGCAAACGATCCCGATGTAACGCCAAGCGGCCCGCCTGACTTCATGATAGTCGACAACAAGCTGGGCAAGGTCAGCTTTCCAGATCCGGAAACCGTCGTGTTCGAATGGGAGATACCAAACCCCAACTTTCTGCCTTTACTCGCGCAGGCCAGCCCGCCGTTTATCTATCGACCCGCGCATTACCTATCGCAATTTCATGTAAAATTTGCCGATCCGGATGAACTGTTGGAGGAAGTCAAAGAGGCCCGGGTCAATAGCTGGGCGGCGCTGCACAACAAACGCGACAGCATGTATAAATACGACAACCCCGCCCTGCCAACGTTGCAGCCCTGGATCAATACGTCGGACAATGACAGCTCGCGCCTGTTGTTTGTGCGTAATCCGTATTACCACCGCATCGACAGCAAAGGTGTGCAACTGCCCTATATCGATGTGGTCGAAATGACCGTTGTCGGCGGCGGGCTTATCGCCGCCAAAGCCAATGCCGGCGAAGTCGATCTTCAGGCACGGGGATTGGATTTTCCCGATATCTCGATCCTCAAGAAGGGGGAGTTCGATGGAGGAAATTACCGTACCTTGCTGTGGGCGAATGGCGCGGCCAGCCAGATAGCCATTTACCCAAACCTCAATTTTGCTGACCCGGTGTGGCGTAAGGTAATGCGCGACATCCGTTTCCGCCACGCCCTGAGCCTGGGCATCGACCGCCGGATGATCAACCGGGTCCTGTACTTCGGGTTAGCGATGGAAGGGGGGATGACCGCGCTCCCTCAAAGTCCCCTGTATCGGGAAGACAACATGAAGGCTTGGGCTAATTTCGATATCGACCGCGCCAACGCGTTGCTCGACGAAATGGGCCTGACCGATCGCACCCCGTCGGGGCTTCGCAAGCTACCCGATGGCCGTCCGATGGAGTTCGTGATCGAAACTTCGGGGGAACGAAGCGAAGAGGAAAACGCCCTGACGATCATTACCGATACATGGCGCGAACTTGGCATTCGCTTGATCATGCGCCCATTGGACAGGGACATCCTGCGCAATCGGATCTACGCCGGAACCACGATGGCTTCGGTCTGGTTTGGGTGGGACAACGGCATACCGCGACCCTCCACTTCGCCGATGTATCTGGCACCCACCAACCAGGAATTCTTTGCTTGGCCGATGTGGGGGCAGTATTATCAGACATTGGGCCAAAACGGTTATGCGCCCGACATGCAGCCCGCAAAGCGGTTGATGCTGCTGGCCAACGATTGGAACCACACACAAAACCCCGAGCAACGCCTGGAAATTTGGCAAAAGATGCTTGCCATCCACGCCCAAGAGCAATTCGGGATCGGCATCATCTCGGAGGCACCGCAACCGATAGTGGTGTCAAAGCGGCTCCGGAATGTTCCGGACGAAGGTATCTGGGCGTTCGACCCCGGTGCCCATTTCGGTATTCATCGCATTGACGAATTCTATTTCGACGACCCACATGTACAGGTAGGCAGATGATCTTTCTTAAATATGCAGTGTGGCGGTTTTTCACGATGCTGCTAACCCTCTGGGTCGTCTCCATTTTGGTGTTCGTCATCATCAATCTGCCCCCTGGTGACTACCTCTCGAACCAGATCGCCGAACTGCGTGCGACCGGTCAGGCCGAAGGTGTGGCAAAGGCCGAGTTCTTGCGCCACGAATACGCGCTCGATCAGCCTTTGTGGAAACAATACATGATCTGGGCCGGCATCGCCCAAGGGCCTCAGGGTTATTCCGGACTGGTACAAGGGAATTTTGGATGGTCGTTCGAATTTGACCGCCCGGTCAGCGAAATCGTGGGCAGCGCACTGTGGATGACGGTGCTGGTCAATCTTGCGGCGGTCCTTTTCGTCTATCTGATAGCGCTTCCTCTTGGCGTGCTGGCGGCTGCCAAATCCGAAACCTGGGTTGACTATTCCGCAGGGTTTCTGGGCTATCTTGGCTTGGCCACCCCGAACTTTCTTTTGGCACTGATCCTGTTTTACTATGGCCACAAATACTTTGGCTTGCCCATCGGCGGTCTGATGGCCCCCGAATTGGAAGGCTATCCGATGTCATGGGAGAAGGTGCAGTCGGTGCTGCTGCATCTGATTGTGCCCACTTTCGTCATCGGCACTGCCGGAGCCGCCGCGATGATGCAACGCTTGCGGGCAAACATGCTTGATGAGTTGGGTAAGCCCTATGTGGAAACCGCCAAGGCCAAGGGGCTGGCCCCGGCCAGGTTGCTGGTAAAGTACCCGTTGCGCATGGCGTTCAATCCGTTCGTTGCCGACATCGGCAACCTGCTTCCGGCGATGGTCTCGGGCTCGGTTCTCGTGTCAGTTGTTCTCGGGCTCCAGACCATAGGCCCGTATCTGCTGACGGCATTGAAATCCCAGGACCAGTTTCTGGCGGCCTTCATCTTGATGTTTGTCGCACTGCTTACCCTGATCGGCACGATGATCTCAGACATGCTGCTGGTCTTGCTTGATCCCAGAATTCGCTATGGGGCCAGAGGCACGTGAGTATCCAACCCGATAACCGCTTTGTCGATGTGGCACCCTGGACCGATGACGCGGACCATTTAGGACCCGAACGCTCCGACATGGATGTGTCAGTCGCACGTCTGATGTGGCGCAAATTCCGCCGTCACAAGCTGGCGTTGATCTCCGGGTTGTTCCTTGCCTTTTGCTATCTGCTTCTGCCGGTGGCTGGGTTTATCGCGCCGTATACGCCGAACCAGCGCGATGCCGAGCATCTTTATGCCCCTCCCCAAAGCATCAACTTTTGGCACCAGGGCGAATTTATCGGCCCCTACGTATATGAAACGACCGGCGAGGCAGATTTGGTCAACTTCCGCTGGGTCTACGAGACAGACGTCACCTCGCCTCGAAAGTTGGAATTTTTCTGTGAGGGTCAGCCATATAACCTGTTCGGGCTGATCCGGTCAGATACGCATTTGTTCTGTGCTCCCGAAGGTGCCACCGTGTTTCTGTGGGGGTCGGACCGTTTGGGCCGGGACGTGTTCAGCCGTATCCTGTTTGGCGCGCAGCTTTCATTGACCGTGGGCCTGATCGGGATCACCGTCAGCTTTGTTCTAGGCATATTTTTTGGCTCAATCGCGGGCTATTTTGGCGGCAAGACCGACTGGGTCATCAATCGGATGATCGAGATTCTGCGGTCGCTTCCCGAACTGCCCCTCTGGCTGGCACTTTCCGCCGCGGTTCCATCCAACTGGAGCCCCGTGGCCGTGTTCTTTGTCATCTCCATCATTCTCGGCATTCTGGACTGGCCGGGGCTGGCGCGGGCTGTGCGCTCCAAATTTCTTAGCCTTCGCGAAGAAGAATACGTCAAGGCGGCCGAGATGATGGGTGCCAAGCCATCGCGCGTCATTCGCAAGCATTTACTGCCCAACTTCATGTCGCATCTGATTGCGAGCGCGACATTGTCGATACCTGCGATGATCCTGGGTGAAACGGCGCTAAGCTTTCTGGGGCTGGGGTTGCGCGCCCCTGCGGTCAGTTGGGGCGTGATGCTGAACGACGCGCAAAATCTGGCAAGTATCGAAATTTATTGGTGGACCGCCATTCCGATGCTGCCGATTATCGTCGTCGTGTTGGCGTTCAACTTTCTGGGCGACGGGCTGCGAGCCAGCCTTGATCCCTACAAGACATAGCACCTGCGCCGGAGTCGGGAAACCGGCGCAGGTGCAGACCGGGCTTAGTACCAATCGCCCATTTTGACTTCGATGCCACTGGCCACCTTGCGGGCAAAGTCAGCCGGGTCCTGAGTACCACCGTCACGCCCGCGATAGTGATACGGATAGACGAAGGACGGCTTGAATTCGGACACGGCGGCGGCGGCTGCATCAGTGTCCATCGTGAACGGCAAGTTCATGCACACAAAAGCCAGATCAATGTTTTCGAGCGCACGCATTTCCGGGGTCCCCTCTGTGTCGCCCGATATATAGACGCGAAAATCTGGCAGGTTCACCACATACCCGTTATCTCGTCCCTGAGGGTGAAACTTCTTGCGATCTTCTGTGGTGTTATAGGCGGGGATCGCCTCGATCGGGATATCCTTGAACGTGGCTGTTTCACCGTTTGCCACCTTGCTGGCTTTTGTCTTCAGCGCATCGGGCAGCATGTCATAGACGGCAGGGTTCGTGATAATCTGCGTTGTATCACCGATCACACCATTCAACGTATCCACGTTGAAATGGTCTCCATGCTCGTGCGTAATGAGGATCAGATCAGGCTTGGCAAAATCCGAATAATTTGCAACGTCGCCTACCGGATCGGCATAAATGACGCCTGTCGGCGTTTCCATGACGAACGACGCATGATCCACGGGGTGCACGGTGATTTTCGCATCACCTGCCATGAAAACATTGCTGGCATGCGCGGCGGCCTGAGCGGCGTAGGGCAGCATCGTTACCACACCTGCGGTCGCGGTAGAGCTTATCAGAAATTGGCGTCGGGACTGAAGCATGTGTCGTCTCCTTGTTGATTAGGTCGCGTTTTTGGTTAGGTCGCGTTGTATCTACTGCCAAAGTAGCGCGGAACGGCCCCATATCAACAAGCCGATCCTCCGATCGGTCGGTGGTCACCTAGCGATCATCTCCATTCTGTTCAGGTTGTTCCTGCAAGTCGTCTTGCATTGACGCGTGTGCGGCGGCGGTAACTGCTTTGCGTTCCTCATCGTTCAGATCTTCGACTTTACCGTCCGCCAGACGCACCGTTACCTCGCGGTGGGCAAAGCGGATCCCCTCGCGTTCAAACAGTGCGCGTATCTCTTCATAGACCTTCTTGCGGACCAGCCATTGATCCCCCGGCTTGGTCATGAATTTAACCCGGATGATCATCGCGGAATCCTGCATCTCAATGACACCCTGAGACTTCAGCGGTTGGATGAAGTTATCCCCGATCACCGGATCATCAAGCAGTTCGACACCTAGCTTCTTGATCAACTTGCGGACCTTTTCCACATCCGTGTCATAGGTCACACGCAAAGGGAGCTTCATGATCACCCAATCGCGGCTGTAGTTGGTCATGACCTGCAATTCACCGAACGGAATAGTATGCAAGGCCCCCAGATGATGACGCAATTGAAATGACCGGACCGAGATCTTCTCGACCGTGCCTTTCACCCCGCCCACGTCAAGGTATTCACCCTTGCGAAACGCATCATCGAACAAAAAGAACGCGCCCGCGAAAATGTCCCGGACCAGCGCCTGCGACCCAAAGCCGACCGCGACACCAACAATCCCTGCGCCCGCGAACAGCGGCCCGACGTTGACGCCAAACTCCATCAGAACGATCAACACGATGGTTACCACCACCACGATAAGGACAAAGTTGCGAAACAGCGGCAACAAGGTGGCAAGCCGGCTGGCAGAAGATGCCCCGCTGCCTTCGTCGCCCAACTCGGCTTCTGGCTGGTCGCCCACCTCGGCTTCGATCTTGGTGTCGATCCATATGCGGAATGCATGATAGATCACGTATCCGATGAAGATGATCACCAGGACATCAAGCAGCCGGTCAGCATAGCTTTCCAGCATCAGCGCGCTTTCGTTATCCCAGATAAAAAAGAACGCATAGGCCCCCGCGACGAACGCCAATATCCCGGCAACTCGTCGCGCCAATGCCTCAAAGGAATTCATCGTGCGGCGGGGGATCATCTGACTGCGCGCCTGTTCTTCCTCCAGCGCCAGGCGCTGCGCCTGTTCGCTGTCATGCGCGCCGCCATCGGCCTGCGCAGACGCCAATGGCTCTTGCTCTTGTGCGTGACGTGCCTCACGCAGTTCGTTGATCCGACGCACCATTCGCGCGCGGGCAAAACCGCGTTCGATCCCGAAATTTATGATACCGTAAACCACGATGATTGAGACAAGGATACCGTAAGCCCCGGCGATAAGCGGGATGGAGCTTGGGTTGGCCAACACCAGATCATAGGTCAGTTCGACCCAGGCAAAAATCACATAGAAGATCACCAGCGGAACCCACGTACGCGACAGCACTCGTGTCACCGCGCTACTTTCGGCAATCGGTTTGCCGTGACGCAATGCGTTTGAAATCGCGCTTCGATTGACGATCACCATGACAATATTGATCAGCACGATAACAGCCGACAGCAAGGACGAGATGAAGGCATAGACATCATAGTTCAGCCCCAGCTCGCCGATCCAGATGCCGAACAGGATCGCACAGGCATCGAAACTGGCCAGCACCCATAGCCAACGGTGCAGCCGTCTGGCGTCGCGGTCGCTCAGGACCGGGATGCGGTACTGAGGGAGATACGGCGACAGGATCATGCGCCATAACCCGGCGACGAACCGGCTCACGAAATAGCCGATATTGATCAAGGTGACGGTGAATTGCACTGCCGTATCTTCAAGCGGGCCGAAAAACAGCGCGCCCAGTACATAGGCAACTGCCATCGACACCAAGATGCCTAGCACCCCCATGAAAAAGCGGAAGACCAGGAACGGCATTTTTTCGCTGTACCCAACCGGGTGGTCCATCACCTTGGACGTGACGAACTTGCGCGCGATCCGCTTGCCGAAGATTTCGCGCTCTACCACCGCACCAACAGCGAACAAAATCAACGCAATCAACAGCGTCCTGCCGAAAGCCCAAATCGTGCCGTCGGGGCTGGCGGCTCGCAGGATATAAAGCACTTCGTTTATCGCGACGGGAAGCTGCACGATACGCTCGATCAGCGCGGCTCTGAACCGGTTCGTGCGCTCTTGAAATTGCATCAGCGGGGAATGAGCCTGCATTGCCTCGGGACTGTCCATCGGTCCCTGCCCGTGGGCTTGCGCCGGGGCCGCATCCAGTTGGTTCAACAACTGCCCGTTTTGGTCGATGACCACCACGCCCACGCCGCTTTCCGCGGCTTGTTTGATGATGTCTTTTATCCTGGTGTCGTCCTGGTTGCGCGTTTCCTGGCCCGATGGCAACAGCGACAAGAGACCTTGAGCATCGCCGGAAATCGGTAGCGCACCCCAGAAAACCGACATCAAAAATATAAGTAAAAACTGTCGCACGATGCCCCGCTGATGGCCGGTAAAGCCTGTGCTGACGCTAAGCCAGGCTTCCAGTTATTGCAATCTTGGTGAACCGTCCCCACCTAGAGCGTTCATGCCGCATTACCCGAGGTTTTGCCGGTTCGCTCACCACCTTGACAACACGCCAACACACGCCGCGATGCATGCCCTCCACACGTCCCAACACTCGCAATATCTGTCCCTTTTCCAATGAGGGGCCAGTGGAGTGGCGGACACCGCAAAATGCGGGGTTCGCTATGGTCACAGTCCCCTGCACGGGCATTTTGTCTGTCTTATGTGCGGTTCTCTTTGACATTAAAGGCGTATTTCGCAAAACAGGAACCAACCTGCGGCTGTAGGCGAAAGAAAATTAGTTAGGATCGGCCCATGCCCGACACGGCCCCGACATACCTCCGTGAAAAAAAGCCTGCCCGGCGGGTGATTTTTTATAGCCATGACACCTTTGGGCTGGGGCACCTGCGACGTTCGCGAGCATTGGCGGCAGCGCTCATGGACGGAGATGAAAAGGCGTCGGCGATTATTCTGACCGGATCGCCGGTCGCGGGGCGGTTTACCTTTCCCCGTGGGGTGGACCATATTCGCCTGCCCGGTGTCACCAAGCTGGCCGATGGCAGTTACGTGTCGCACACGCTTGGGCTTGATATAGACGAGGTCACTTCGCTTCGCGCCGGGTTGATTAAAACTGCGATCGAACAGTTTGCGCCCGATCTGTTGATTGTTGACAAGGAACCGACCGGTTTCCGGGGTGAACTGTTGCCCAGTCTTGAATGGCTGCGCGATACCGGCAAGGCCAAGACGGTTCTGGGACTACGCGATGTTTTGGATGAACCCGAGGTGCTGGCTACGGAATGGGAGCGCAAAGGTGCCGTTGCCGCGACAGAAGAGTTTTACGACGAAATCTGGGTTTACGGCGTGCATGATGTGTATGATCCAACAAAGGGATTGCCCTTATCGGATAGTGTGCGCGACCGGATGCACTGGACAGGGTATTTGCGACGCGAAGCAACTGACGAGAACGAGGTACCCGACGAACCCTATATCCTGATCACCCCCGGCGGCGGCGGTGACGGTGCCGCGATGGTGTCACTTGTGCTTGATGCCTATGAACAAGACCCCGAACTGACCCCGAACGCCAAGTTGATCTATGGCCCGTTTCTGTCGGGCGAGGTGCGTGATGCCTTCGATGAAAGGGTCGAAAAGCTGAACGGGCGGGTGACTGCACTGGGCTTTGATAGCCGTATTGAATCACTGTATGTGGGGGCCCAAGGGGTTATCTGTATGGGCGGGTACAATACGTTCTGCGAGGTGCTGTCATTCGACAAGCGTGCCGTGATCGTTCCACGGACCGTACCGCGTCTTGAACAGTGGATAAGGGCCAGCCGCGCCGAAGAACTCGGTCTGGTACGCATGCTTGATGAGACCCGCGACGGCATGACCCCCGAAGCGATGATTGCAGCGATCCGCAACCTACCGCAGCAACGCAAACCGTCCGAAGCCGGGGCCGATGGCCTGCTCGACGGGCTAGATGTCGTCGTGGAACGCGGTCGCGCGCTTATGGATCAGGTCTCATGACTGATGCCCCTCTCGCCGTGGTGGTCAAAGGCTGGCCGCGCCTGTCTGAAACCTTTATCGCGCAGGAACTTGTCGCGCTAGAGGAAGCCGGTCTGCGCTTTGACATCTGGTCGCTTCGTCATCCCACCGACCAGAAGACCCATCCCCTGCATGACCGGCTAAAGGCCCGGGTGCGATATTTGCCTGAATATCTGCGTGACGCGCCCGAACGCGTCGCCGCCGCACAGAAAGCAGCCCAGACCATGCCGGGTTATGACGCCGCGTCGGACATTTTTGAACGCGATCTCGCGCGCGATGATACACCAAACCGCCGCCGGCGTTTTGGTCAGGCCTGTGTAATGGCACATGAACTGCCGCCCGGTACCCTGGGTATTTACGCGCACTTTCTGCACACGCCGTCGTCGGTTGCACGATACGCCGCCATTTTGCGCGGCTTGGAATGGAGCTTTTCAGCCCATGCCAAAGATATCTGGACCTCGCCCGAGTGGGAATTGCGCGAAAAGCTTGATCCTGCCCGCCACGGGGCCGCATTCGGGGCAACCTGCACTGGCTTCGGGGCACGACACCTGCAAGATTTGGCTGAAGATCCGGGGCGTATCGACCTGGTTTATCATGGTTTGGATCTAGGTCGCTTTCCGGCTCCGCCTTCACGCGCGCTGCGCCGTGTGAACGACAGCTTCCGTATGATGTCGGTGGGCCGCATGGTCGAAAAGAAAGGCTTTGATAATCTGATCGACGCATTGGCATTGCTGCCAGCCGCTCTGGATTGGCATTGGACACATATCGGCGGCGGCGACCTTTCTCAGGCCATGAAGGCTCGTGCACAAGCGCTTGGCATAAGCGGTCGGATCACCTGGCGCGGTGCATGTGATCAGCCCGAAGTCATCGATGCCATGCGTGCCGCTGATTTGTTTGTTCTGCCCTCGCGCATCGCGCAAGACGGTGACCGCGACGGGTTACCGAATGTGTTGATGGAAGCGGCCAGCCAAAAGCTCCCCATCCTGAGCACACCAGTATCTGCCATCCCCGAGTTCATTATTACCGGCCAGAGTGGCGTGCTGAGCGATGATGCCCCCGAAGCTTTAGCCGCCGCCGTTCAAAGGTTCGCCACCGATCCGACGCTTGGTCCCAAGCTGGCCGAGGCCGCATTCAGCCGCCTGAAGGCTGATTTCACGATGGCCCCTGGCATCGCCCAATTGCGGGCGCGGCTTACAGCTATGTTAAGCCGCGCAGGCTGATGCAGCTAGCGTTCTACGCGCCGCTGAAAGACCCGGGCCATCCGGTACCCTCGGGCGAACGGACGATGGCGCGGTCCCTGATCGCGGCACTTGAATGGGGCGGTGCCACCGTCACGTTGGCCAGCACCCTGCGCAGCCGTGACGGTGTCGGCGATCGACATGTCCAGCGGCTCGTGCTGGACCAAGCGCAAACCGAAATAAGCCGGCTTGTGCCGCAAGGGCGTCTGGAAGGCTGGCAGGCCTGGGTGACCTATCATAATTATTACAAGGCCCCTGACCTAATAGGGCCCCAGGTGGCACAGCGCTTGGGTATTCCGTATCTGCTGATCGAGACAAGCCGCGCTCGTTCGCGGCTCACGGGTCCGTGGTCGCAATTTGCCGAGGCCGCCGAAAGGGCGAGCGATGCGGCCAACGTCATATTCTACCTGACCCAACATGACGCCGAAGCCATCGAACGCGATAGACCTGACGCGCAACACCTTATCCATCTTCCGCCGTTTCTCGCCCACGAGACCCTGCCAGCGCCTTCATCGGGCGACGGTCCCATGCTCGTTGCGGGTATGTTGCGGCACGGCGACAAGTTCGAATCCTACAAGATCATCGCCGAAACGCTCGCCACGCTTCCTCCGCATGGCTGGTCGCTGAACATCGCAGGCGACGGCCCTGCCCGTCCCGAAGTCGAAGCCCTGATGTCCGCTTTCGGCCCGGCGGTGACTTTTCTTGGCCAATTGGACAGGGCGTCAATGGCAAGGGCCTATCGCGATGCCTCGCTGTTTTTCTGGCCCGGCGTGAACGAAGCTTTCGGCCTGGTCTATCTTGAGGCGCAGGCTTCGGGCCTACCGGTGGTCGCGCAGAACCGCCCCGGCGTCTGCGACGTCTTGGCACGCGCGGCCCCTTCGGCCCCTCACCAGGGCGTAGCCCCTCTGGCTGCCCAGATTACCGAGCTTTTGACAGACACGCGATTGCGGGCACAACGCGGCGCTGAGGCCCGCCGTCATATCGCGGCCCATCACCTGTTGCCAACCGCGGCCCGGACCCTTCAGGCAGGGCTGGCTGCGTGCGGGGTTCTGCCGTGATCCGACTTGCGTTACTACGCCACGGGCACACGGGCTGGAACCGCTTGGGGCGTATCCAGGGGCGTACAGATATCGCACTGGATGAAGAGGCCCGCGTGCAGCTCGCCGGGTTATGTCTGCCTACGCCCTGGGATCAGGCCGATATCGTTGCCAGCCCGTTGTCGCGGGCGGTTGAGACCGCGAAACTTGTCTCGGGTCGCACACCCGAGACATCGCCAGCGTTGATGGAAATGGATTGGGGGACATGGGAAGGCAAGCGTGGCGTCGACTTGATCGCCGACCCGTCAAGCGGATTTCGTGATATAGAACACTGGGGCTGGCACTTTCGACCGCCCGGTGGCGACAGCCCCAATATCCTGCGCCGTCGATTATTGCCGTGGGTCGCAAGCTTGAGCCGCGATACAGTGGCAATCTGCCATATTGGGGTGATGCGGGTCTTGCTTGCCCACGCTACCGGTTGGGGCTTCGACGGGCCCGCACCCTTTCAGATCAAACGCAACCGATTATATCTATTGGAAATCTCGCCTTCCGGCTGGCGTGCCATACCTGAACCGATAAGACTGGAACACCGTCCATGAAGGTCTCAATTGTCGTCACACATCTTTTGGGAACAGGTCATCTGGCCCGTGCCCTGACCTTGGCGCGCGCGTTTGTTGCTGGGGGTCACTCCGCGACTGTCATTTCGGGTGGCATGCATGCACCCCATCTTGATGGCGAAGGAGTGGAACAGGTGCAGTTACCACCGCTGAGGTCGGACGGGGCGGATTTCGCGCAATTGCTGGATCAGTCAGGTCACATCGCCGGCGATGCGATATTTTCGGCGCGAAGCGCCATATTGGCCGAACACGTTCAAACCGCCCAACCTGATGTTTTGATAACCGAGCTGTTTCCATTCGGCCGCCGAACCCTCACTGCTGAATTCGTGGCACTTCTTGAGGCTGCCCATAGGCTGCCCCGTCGACCGCTGATTTGTGCGTCGATCCGTGACATCCTTGCCCCGCCTTCCAAGCCCGCAAAAGCAGACCGCACGGACGATCTGATCGAGAGATTCTATGATACCGTGCTGGTTCACGCCGATGCAGACGTCACCCCCCTATCGCTCAGCTGGCCGGTGTCCGACAGGCTTGTCGGCAAGTTGCACTATACTGGCTATGTCGCGCCACCGCCGCCGTTGCCACACCCCGGTAGGCTGGGCCAAAGCGAAATTATCGTCAGCGCCGGCGGTGGCGACGTCGGAGCAAAGGTGTTTGACACGTGCCTTGCCGCAGCCAAGCGTGATCCGAAGCGCCGCTGGCGATTACTGTTGGGAGGCCGCGATGCAGCCACCAAAAGTGCGCGGCTCATGCGCACCGCCCCGGCAAATATCACGATTGAACCGGCACGCCCCGATTTCCGGCAAATGCTGTATCATGCTGCCGCCTCGGTTTCGCTTTGTGGCTACAACACTGCGCTCGATGTGCTGCAAAGCGGCGTGCGCGCGGTCTTCATCCCCTTTGATGCCGGCAACGAAGTGGAACAGGGTCTGCGCGCCGACGCATTGGCGGAATTGACGGGAATAGCAGTCCTGCGCAACGCAGAGCTTACACCGGATGCATTGCTCGGCGCACTTGACCGCGTTGTGTCTGACTCCCCCCGCGCCCCCAGAACCACGGGCTTTGACGGGGCAATCGAAACCGTGCGTTGGACTGAAACCATGCGAAAGGCGATGCAATGAACATTGACTGGACCCCCCTTCGCGCGGAGCTGTCCCAATGGCGCAATCAGGACCTACCGTTAGCGATCTGGTGGCGCGATGACGATGCGGTCGCACCGACCCCCGCGCTGGACCGCCTGGCCGCGCTGGCAGAGGATCTGACCCTGCCCGTTCATATCGCGGTAATTCCAAAAGCCGCTGACCCGTCTTTGCCGTTATTCACGCGCAACAACGACATGATCGTACCGCTGGTTCATGGCTGGCAACATGTCAGCCATGCTCCGCAAGGGGCCAAGAACGCCGAATTCGGCCATCCCCGAGAAGGCGCTGGACTTGAGCTGGCAGAGGCGTTGCAGCGGATGCACGACCTGTTCGGCAAGGGTTTGCTGCCGATATTCGTACCGCCGTGGAACCGTCTAGATCCGGCTTTGTTACCCAAATTGGCGCAAACGGGCTATGTGGGCGTTTCGACATATCTGCCGCGCGACAGAAGACAGGCAGCACCGGGTCTGGTGCAGATCAACACGCATATCGATCCGATATTCTGGCGTGGGGATCGGGGTTTGGTACCACCAGAAGACCAGATTGCGCATATAGTTCGGCTGTTACAGGATCGGCGATCAGGGAAGTCCGACGCCACCGAACCTCTGGGGTTTCTGACCCATCATCTGGTTCACAACGAGGATATCTGGAATTTTACCCGTGCGTGCCTCAAGACCTTTCTGGATGCAGGTGCATTGCCCGCACATCTGCACGACCTGCCCTGAAGCGACGCCCGAAAACCTAAAGACGCCCGCGTCTGCGATACGGATAGGCAGATCCGATCAGTGTCGATCCGCTCAGCCGCACTTAGCCATCCATCTTGAGCGCGGAAATGAACGCTTCCTGGGGAATATCCACCTTGCCGAACTGGCGCATCTTCTTTTTACCGGCCTTCTGCTTGTCCAGCAGCTTGCGTTTGCGCGATGCGTCACCGCCATAGCATTTCGCGGTCACGTCCTTGCGCATCGCGCTCAGTGTTTCGCGCGCGATCACCTTGCCGCCGATGGCCGCCTGGATCGGAATCTTGAACATGTGGCGCGGGATCAGGTCTTTTAGCTTTTCGACCATCGCGCGGCCCCGCGCTTCCGCGCGGTCGCGGTGCACCATCGTGGAAAGCGCATCGACGGGTTCGTCGTTCACAAGAATTGACATCTTGACCAGATTGTCTTCTCGGTATCCGATCATCTGATAGTCGAAGGAAGCGTAACCCTTGGTAACGGACTTCAGGCGGTCATAGAAATCAAACACCACTTCGTTCAGTGGCAGGTCATAGACCACCATCGCGCGGCTTCCCGCATAGGTCAGATCCATCTGAATGCCGCGGCGGTCCTGACACAGCTTCAACACGTCGCCCAGATAATCATCCGGCACCAGTATCGTCGCCTTGATCCGGGGTTCTTCGATGTGATCCACGAACGTCAGGTCAACCATGTCGGCAGGGTTGTGCAGCTGCGTGACCGTTCCGTCTTTCATGTGGATATCGTAAATAACAGACGGGGCCGTGGTGATCAGGTCGATGTCATATTCGCGCTCGATCCGGTCGCGGATAACCTCGAGGTGTAGCAAACCCAGAAACCCGCAGCGGAAACCGAAACCAAGCGCGGCCGAGGTTTCCATTTCAAAGCTGAACGACGCATCATTCAGCGCCAGCTTCTCGATGCTGTCGCGCAGGTCTTCGAATTCGGCGGCGTCTACGGGAAACAGGCCACAGAAAACCACCGGCTGCGCAGGCTTGAAGCCCGGCAGCGCTTTCTCGCACCCCTTTTTCTCGTGGGTGATGGTATCGCCGACGCGGGTATCGCGGACCTGCTTGATCGACGCAGTCAAAAACCCGATTTCGCCCGGGTTCAGTGAATCAATCTCGGTCATGGCGGGACGAAAAACGCCGATCCGGTCGACGTGATGCACGGACCCGTTTTGCATCATGCGGATGCGGTCGCCCTTTTTCAGCTGACCGTCCATAATCCGGACGAGGACGATAACACCCAGATAGCTGTCGTACCACGAATCCACCAACATCGCTTTCAGCGGTGCGTCCAAGCTACCCTTGGGTGCTGGCAGACGGTGCACGATCGCCTCAAGCGTTTCAACAATTCCCTGCCCGGTTTTCGCGGATACCCGAATGGCCTCGGATGCGTCGATGCCGATTACATCCTCGATCTGCTCGGCCACGCGGTCGCAATCGCTTGCTGGCAAGTCGATCTTGTTGAGAACCGGCACAATTTCATGGTCCGCATCCAACGCATGATAGACGTTTGCAAGCGTTTGCGCCTCGACGCCTTGGGTCGAATCGACAACCAGCAACGACCCTTCGACGGCGCGCATAGACCGCGATACCTCGTAGGCAAAGTCCACGTGACCCGGCGTGTCGATCAGGTTAAGAATATATTCCTCGCCATTTTTCGCGGTGTAATTGATCCGCACGGTCTGGGCTTTGATCGTGATTCCACGTTCACGCTCAATATCCATCGAGTCGAGCATTTGCTCTTTCATATCGCGTAGCGAAACCGTGTTGGTCTCTTGGATCAGGCGATCGGCGAGCGTGGATTTACCATGGTCGATATGCGCGACGATGGAGAAATTGCGGATGTGTGAAAGTGGTGTCATGGGAAAACGATATGGTGCGCTTTTCTGATTTGGTCAATGGGCGGAACGGTGTTGTACGGGGTTGATGAGAGTGTTTGTGCGCAAAGGCCGCCGATTGTTGCCGGCCGACCCGCATTTCTGCTGATATCGTTCGGCCGGCGAAGGTAGAACGCCATGGACAGCGGCTTGAACACGGTGGCAGGGCTTTGCATTCGTGAATTGCCCCAGCACGCGATTTCCGGCATAACGCGTACAGCAGTACGGGCACAATCAGGGGAAACCTGATGCCCGATATCGGTTAGTGAGGCATAAATAATGATCAAAAATTTGACGATGATGTTTGCGCTTGGCGCGCTGGCGGCGTGTGGCGGACCCAGAGGGTACAACCCAAGCGGCGGCTTCGGCTCTGGGGCTGTCTTGTTCGCCCAGGGACCATTGAACACCGCTTGCATGCAATCAGGGCGCAAAGAGGCCAGCAGTGCAAGATGTGGCTGCATTCAGGCCGTCGCGGACCGTGAGCTTTCAAACAGACATCAACAGCTCGGCATCAAGGTTTTTCAGGACCCCCACATTCTTCAAGAGGCGCGGCAGTCTGACAATGCGAACGACAATTCGTTCTGGGCTGCTTGGAAAGCATTCGGCCAGACCTCGGCCACGCTGTGTTCGGCCACCTAAGCAGATACGTGCACTGCCCGCCCAACCCGCGGCCTGCGCGACGGGCGGGCCCGAACGGTTGCGTCAACTAGATGAACCAGGCCTTACGTCTGGGGACGGGTGGGTTCGCCGAACCGGTCGATCAGGCGGTCTTTGATCTGGTCACGGGCGGCGCGGTATTGGGCCAACTTGGCCTCTCGGGTTTCACCCAAACCAGTAGGGTCCAGGATGGGCCAGTATTCCACAATCAGATGATAATATCGGGTCAGTTCAAGCGCGCGGCGTTGGCTGGCCGGGCTCAGCGCAATAACCAAGTCGAACGAACTTAGATCGTCACCCCAGTTTTCCATTTCGTCAAAGCTACGAGAGCGGTGCCGTGACAGTTCCACATTCAGTTCCTGGCAGACCGCGATGGAAAAGCCGTCGATCTCCATATCGTTCATCACACCGACTGACTGGACATAGGTGCCTGTGCCATAGAATTTCTTCATCAAGCCTTCGGCCATCGGGGACCGCACTGCGTTGTGATCACAGCAAAACAGCACCGATTGGGGCAGCGTTTCTATCATCTATCCGCCGTAATGCAGGACGCATATCAATGTGAATAACCGTCGCGCTGTGTCCGAATCGATTTCAGCTTTACCTTCCAGGCGTTCCTGAAGAACCCGAGATCCTTCATTGTGTATGCCGCGCCTGGCCATATCAATGGTTTCGATCTGGGCCGGGGCCGATTTCTTGACGGCCTCGAAATATGACTCACAAATTTGAAAATAGTCTTTCACGACTTGCCGGAATGGCCCCAGCGACAGGTGAAATTCAGCGGCCTTTTCGGCATTTTCTGTATTTACGTCGAACACCAGCCGCTTGTCACGGATCGACAAGCCCAGATGATACGGCCCTTGGGGTATCGGTCTGTCGTCGCGGCTTGGTATGGAAAAAACGTTGGCTTCCAGCAGATCGAACATCGCGACCTTGCGCTCCTGTTCGATTTCGGGCGTCGGTGGTGGAAGGTTCGCATCGTCTAGTACGATATGCGTAATCCGGGACATGTGGGGTCTCAATTCATCTGTTAATTCCATCGACCTTAAACCCCGAAAGAGGGTTGATCAATCAGGCTACGCGTGACGTGCCGTGCCGTCATTCGTTCAGCTTTTTCAGCCGAGCGGTAACCGACAAGCCGTGCGCCTCAAGGCTTTCCGAGCTGGCAAGCCGCTCGGCGGAAGGGCCAATGGCGCGCAGCGCTTCGGGGGTCATCCGTGCCAGCGTCGTGCGCTTCATGAAATCAAGAACCGAAAGCCCGGAGGAAAACCGTGCGGATCGCGCCGTTGGCAAAACATGGTTCGGGCCACCAACATAATCACCGATGGCTTCGGGCGTCCATTGTCCCATAAATATCGCCCCTGCATGGGTAATCATCGCGCTGAGGCTGTCGACGTCCGAAACGCACAGCTCAAGGTGCTCTGGCGCGACACGGTTGCTTAGCATGGCAGCAGTGTGAAGATCAGGGACGACGATGATCGCGCCGTTTTCGCGCCAGCTGGCACCGGCAATCGCGCGACGTTCAAGGGTTTCCAGCCGTGTCGAGACGGCATCGGCCACGGCCTGCGCGAAACCCGCATCGGTGGTGATCAGGATGGATTGGGCGCTTTCGTCATGCTCCGCTTGGCTCAGCAGGTCAAGCGCGATCCAATCGGCGTCATTATCGGCATCGGCAATCACCAGTATCTCGGACGGGCCCGCTATCATGTCGATACCAACCTTGCCAAACACCCGCCGCTTGGCCGCCGCAACATAGGCGTTGCCGGGGCCGGTAATCTTGTCGACAGGAGCGATCGTTTCAGTTCCATACGCCAGCGCGGCGACCGCCTGTGCCCCCCCGATACGATAGATTTCGTCCACACCCGCAATCCGTGCCGCCAGCAACACCAGTGGGTTCAAGATACCGTCGGGTGTGGGAACGACCATTGCCAGTCGCTCGACACCGGCGACCTTTGCGGGGATCGCGTTCATCAGCACGGACGACGGATAGCTGGCCAGGCCTCCGGGCACATACAGTCCCGCAGCCGACACAGCGGTCCAGCGCCAGCCCAAAGTCGCACCGGCATCGTCCTGCCATTCGGCATCCTCGGGGAGCTGTCGCCGGTGATAGGCGCTGATCCGCGCGGCTGCGAGCTCTAGCGCGGCCCGATCTTTTGCTGACACTTCCGCCACGGCCGCGTCCACCTCTGCCTTGGTGATCCGCAGCGTTTCGGGGGTGAGTGTGATGCGATCAAACTTTGCCGTCAGCGCGATGACCGCCGCATCACCGGTTGCACGGACCTGCGCAATGATGTCGGCGACCGTATCATCCACATCGGGGCTGTCCTCGCGCTTGGCTGATAAAAGAGCCGAGAACGCCGTTTCAAAATCCGCCTGATCAAAACTAAGAAACTGGGGCATGATATTTCCTTTGCCGCCGATAGGCCGACGAACCGGCCCGAGCATGGGTTGGAAAGCGCGCACATGACGTAGCGTGCAGGGAGGCAGGCGCGAACACCTTAACCGGATGTCTCCTCAGTCCGGATGCGAGGGAAAGCTGCGCGATGGGGCCACATAAGGCTTGGTCACGTCCTTCAAGGTCACCTCGATCGCCTCCACGGTCAGACGGATCACCCCATCCCCCGCAAGCGTCAGCAGGATATCCCCCGACGGGGCGTCGCTCTCCACGAATTCGATCTGAAGCAATGACAGGATCGTGTCGGTGTCACCCTTGTTTATGCCCTGGCTGGAAACCCGCTGCACGTTATTGAACATGAGTACTGATTGCACGCGTTCGGCGGCATGGCGCGCTTTGCCCGCGTCCTCCCACCGCACACGATTCAGCAGCAGTGCAAATCGGGCACCTTTCTGGTGCCAGCGCATTTCCGTGGCGGGAAACACTGCATCCTGCGTCAGCGACGAAATCACCTTGAGGTCGTCGGCATCCAGGGCACCCAGATTCAGCGGTGCTTCGCGGCCATCTTCATACCGTGCGTCATCAGTCATTATTCTTTGATCCGTTCGATGTTTGCGCCTACACCGCGCAGCTTCGCCACAACATGTTCGTAACCGCGATCCAAATGGTAAACGCGGCTGACCTTGGTTTCGCCTTCCGCCGCCATCCCCGCCAATATCAATGAAACGGAAGCCCGAAGATCGGTCGCCATGACAGGCGCACCCTTGAGCTTGTTCACCCCCGTCACAGTGGCGGTACCGCCGTGGACTTCGATATCGGCCCCCATGCGGATCAGTTCAGGCGCATGCATAAACCGGTTCTCAAAGATTTTCTCTTCCAGGACGGAGGTGCCTTCGGCGGTGCACAACAGTGCCATCATCTGGGCCTGAAGGTCCGTAGGAAACCCCGGAAACGGTTCGGTCGTCACATTCACAGCTTTGATCTCTCCGTTTCGGCGGGCGACTTTCAGACCCGTTTCCGTTTCGGTTACATCAACACCGGCGGCGTCCAGCTTTTCGCAAAACGCAGCGACCAGATCAATCCGTCCGCCCAGAAGTTCGACTTCACCGCCGCACATGGCGGGGGCCAGCATGTAGGTTCCAAGCTCAATGCGGTCGGTGACCACGCGATGGGTCGCACCATGCAGACGGTCAACGCCCTGTATTTCGATGCGGCTTGTTCCGTCACCGTCGATCTGTGCGCCCATTGCGCGCAAGCACTTGGCAAGATCTACGATTTCCGGTTCCCGCGCGGCGTTATTGATGACTGTGGTACCTTTGGCCAAGGTCGCTGCCATCATGATGTTTTCGGTCGCGCCGACAGATGCGAAAGGAAAGTCGATCACTGCACCCTTCAGGGACCCACCACTGGCCTTGGCGTGCAGATACCCGTCGCGCAGGTCGATATCCGCGCCCATAAGCGCCAAGCCGTCGGTGTGGATATCCATCGGACGCGCCCCGATGGCGCAGCCACCTGGCAACGAGACTTCGGCATGACCTTCTCGGGCCAGCAACGGTCCCAATACCAGATTGGATGCACGCATCTTACGCACGATATCGTATTCGGCGCGGGTATTGATCTGACCGTGGCACGACATCGCTTGGACCTGGCCGTCCTGCATCGACGTGACTTCAGCCCCGAGAGAGCGCAGAAGCTCCGTCATGGTTCGGATATCAGACAGGCGCGGCGCGTTGGTCAACGTCAGCGGCTCTTCCGACAGCAGGGTCGCAGGCATCAGCGTAAGGCAGGCATTTTTCGCCCCGGCAATCGGAATTTGCCCCGACAGCGTGCCGCCGCCTTTGACCACTATCGAATCCATCGTTCAGTCTTCCTTGTCTTGGCCAGATTGGCCGTTGCCTGTCTGCGCTTTTGGTTTGCGCGCTCGTGCCTGCGCCTTGCGGCGGGCCATATTGGCCTTCAGCGCGGCCTTTAATCTGTCTTCCCGAAGCGCATTGGATTTCGGGGGCTTTTGAGGGGCGGTATCCTTTGACATGTCGATTGTCTAGCGTAGCGGGACCATATGGTCCAGATTACGCTTGCACCATATTGCGAATGCGTCTAATCAGCCGCCGATAGTGCTGGAGTAGCTCAGTGGTAGAGCGCGTCATTGGTAATGACGAGGTCGGGAGTTCAATCCTCCCCTTCAGCACCATTTTTCGAAAAACGCGGCCAAAGTCAGTCGGTTTGAAAATATCACCCAGCCTCACAAGTAGCACCCGCGACGCGTTCTTGCCGAACCCTTTGCATCCTGCGCACGGTCAACCATTGTTCACCCGTTCCAGAATGGACTGACCGGCACCGGCACCAAGCTTGGCGCAGCTTGCCAGCCCTTGCACGAACGGGCGTCGTGCCAGCAAGATCGGGAGCGCCACGCATTGAATGTAGCCCGTAGTCGGCACCAGGGGCGTGAGGTGTACCCCTGCGCCCTGCCCCATCTCCTTGACGGTCTTGTCAATCACGAGGCCCGCAAACCCCAGTTCGTTGATTCCCAATGGACGCTGGCCGCGCGCGTCGATCAACGCATCAAAACTATGACAGAACTTGCCGTTGGAAATCTTTACGCCGCTGCTAGTGTTTTCGACGTCATAGTGATTCCCCAAGGCGATGACTTCGAGCACGCCGATATCGTGCAACGCCAGCATCCGTTCAATCGAAGGGTGCGGCACGCTAGAATAGTTGTCAGCGAATACCGACCCTAGCTTCGACTTTAGCACCTCCAGATCGGCTTCGTTCAGATAGGGCGCTGCCATCTCGAAGACCTCGTGCGCCTTGAGAATGGAAATGCGCCAAGGGCATGGGGTACGATTAGCGTGACCGGCACGAGCTTCGGCCAGATTACTGCGGGCATACTCGAACGGGTCGGTCGCCATACGCGTCGAAAAATACGTATCGACGAAATCATCGACACTCATATCATCGCGTAAGACGGGGCCATCTTTGCCGACTACTGCGCGCAAATCCTTGATAAACAGCGAAAACAACCGGTCAAACAATCCTGTTTGTCCGTGTTGGCTTTCTTCCAGAACACGGTCCTCTGTCAGGGTGTTCAGCTCGGGCAGTGGAAATGGATAATAGTAATCCGCTTCGGGAAGAAGACCTTTTCGCGACAACATGGCGATGCGCGGTAAACTGTGGCCCGCACGCAAAGCCCAGCGCATGCCGTTCTTTCCCTCGATGAAATCACCATGAAGATCCGCTATCGCGACGACCGCATCGATACCGCTCAACGAGGTTCCCAGCACCCCGATATAGTCGCCGGCGATGGCGTGAACGTCCTTGATCGGCCAAAGTGGAATCAGATTGGTATCAGTGGCTTCGTCCTTTGGCAGTCGGGTCCAACTGTGCCCGGTAGCGATGACCACTTCATCAAACAGATCATCCCCCTTATCCAGAGGACTGGCCCAAAAGACGGATATGCCGTTTCGTTTGATGAGAACATCGGTAACCTTGGTGCGCCGACGTAGTTCGATCTGGTGTCCGGCACCACGTGCACGTGACACCATCTGTGAAAGCTGGGCCTGAAAATAGCGCCCCAGAACCAGACGGCCATAGTAAGTTTTTGCGTCGATCTCTTCAGCCGATAGGCGCATGTCAGCGAGGCTCTTGCGGTCTAGATCGGCGAGCCAATCGCGAAGCGGTGTTATCACCGGTGGGATTTCAAATCCGGCGATATTGGACATCATGCTCGGCGTTGCGGTATCGCTGCTATAGGGCATGCCACTGCCAATTTCAGAACATTTTTCAAATATAACGACCCCGATGGGCGTTTTGGACGCGATCAAGGCAGCCAGCGTATATACCGCTGTTGGCCCTCCGCCGATAATGGCTATGTTTTTCACCCTGTGCGCCCCTGAACTGCTCAAGGTTGAACGTCGGAGCACCGAATTGGTTGCGCGGACACACAAAAGAAATCGTAAAGGGTGGAACATCGCAGCCTGCGCATAGGCAGGCCAACGCACGACCCTTTATACCCGACTATCCAGATCGTCCGACGAGGAGCGTCAAGGCGCGTGATACGCTCTGAAGCCCGCCCAACCACGAGATGCAGTTGCCGCACGTTCGTCGGACAGCACTTTGTTGAAAGTCACTGCCCCGCGTACCATTCGGCCAGTATCTTGATTTGCTCGTCGGTCAGATCTTGCGCCGCCTTGCGCATCTGTTCGGCGCGTTTGCCATCGTTTCTCTTTCCGTCGCGCCACAACTTCAGCTGAGTGATCAGGAACCCCCGGCTCTGGCCCGCCAATGCCGGTGAGATAGGTGCGTCAGCGGTGCGATTCGACCCATGGCAGCTACTACAGGCCGGTACGTCTTTGGTGCCCTGATTGGCAAGAACATACCCTGCGGTCTCTTTATCCTGAGGCGATGTTTCTAAGCGGGTAGCCCCGACGTCCGTCCCAAATCTACCTGCAAGTCGATCAATCGTTTCATCCTCCATGCCAAGCGCGACCTGTTGCATAATTCCGCTTCGCCGGGTGCCATTGCGATAATGTTCAAGTGCTTCGCCAATATACTCCGGTGTCAGAATGTCCAATCTCGGCACATAGCTGTTTGTGCTGCGGCCATTTTCGCCGTGACATGCGCTGCACGATGCCGGCCCGGGGTTTGTGCCCGTCAACGCGGCCTGGTCTTGCGCGGTCAAATCGCGCACTGCTTCAAGATAGGCCACTACGGACCATACTTCGTCATCACGCTCTCTTGCGGGCCAATAGGGCATGCCGCTCATCTTGACACCTTCCCGCACGATCCAGAACATCTGCTGAGGCTCCCATCTGCTTACCGCTTCGACCACATGCGGTGGGCCGGGGTTCAGCGACTGAGCCGTCGCGGTCTGCTCCTGCCCCGGCACCGCATGGCAAAAACTACATGCGTCTTTGAAATGCAGCGCGCCCAAGGCGACCCTGTCGGGATCAGCAAGATCATCCGGAATTTCCGAGGCCGCCGGTGACCGCAGGCGCACCGATTGCTTGTAGGTGGTGTGCAGCACCCACGTCACCCCCGGCCAATGGCCCTGCCGTGCAGAAACGTTGTAAAGCCCGAAACCGACCACCGTAGCCCCGGCGAGGCCCGCCAGCACGCCTAAGGCCACGATTGTAAGTAACACCCGCTTCATGCGGCTTCCTTTCCTTGTTCAAGCACCTGCCTGACCAGCGCCAGACCCGCGATCAAATAGACAGGCGTACCGATACCGAGCATCAGCAGCCCCCCTAACTGCTGAGCGGTCAAGTCAGCTAGTCCCCCATAGGAACTGGCGTAAAGATCACGCGGGGCAAGGATGATAAGTGCCCCCAAAAGCGTCATGTGCATCGAAGTAAGCAACAGCCCGCCTGCCCCGGCAAGCGGTTGATGGGCGCGAAACGCACCGGCCCACACCAGTAGTCCGGCCAGCAAGAAACTGGCCTGTTCCGCTGCCATCCCCACTACATGCAGCTTTGCCATGCCGTAGAGATAGGGGATGTGCCACCCCCAGACGACGGCAAATTCAACCACCGTGCCGACCAGCGGTGAAACGGCGAAAACCGATGCCAATCGAGGAAACCCAAGCACCAGCAATGGCGCGACAACCGCAACCAGGCCCATATGCCGCAGCATGTGATGCGGAAAATCCGCGGCCAGCCAGCCTTGCATGGGCAAGGCCCAAAGCCCCGCCAGAACCAGCAGACCGATATAGCCCAAAGCAGTCATTGGCAGGTCTGGATCAACAGGGGCGGCAAGGAAACATAGGCAACACCGATGAACGAGATAATCGCCAGCAAGAAAGCCGCGTGTCCCAAGAACTGATGCCTGTCTTCGTTTGTGCCCGCGTCGTTCTCCCAATCTCTGTCCCGCACGATATCCCAATGCCGCCATGCTCTCCAAGCCAGCCAGATGATCGCCAGGAGGGCCACAGCGGTCACCCCCCCGAGCCCGAGCCTGAGCGCTCCTACCTGTCCACCTTTCGCGCAGACCAAGGCCGTGGCCCCGTAGGAGATCGCAAAGTGCAGCGCCCACACCAATGGCGCAAAGGTAATCCGCCATACACTTGTGGTTTCGGAAGGGTAGACGGAAGTGTTTTTGATCTGCCGGATATCGGTCATGACAGCCACCCCGGGACCAGCCCCAGTATGACAGCGGTTGTCACGGCCTTCAGGGCCATAAAGTGCCAATACAGCGTCACATTGCGAAGATCGGCATCGTATTTATCCGTGAGCTTACCCCAGACGGAACCTGCCAGGCAGTAACCTTGCATGATCACCCCAGCGAGAACATGCGCGACCAACCAAATCATCAATGCCCACATGATCGCCGGATAGACATGGCTTGTCGGATCCATCTGACGCACTGCCATATACGCCGCGGCCGCACCCGCCAGCGCAAGGATCGGCGCGACCAGCAATGCGGTTCGGGCGATAATGATGCGCCCGCGTGAGTTTGCTTCGCGCGCCGCCACCGTGGAGGCCCAAGCGGCAACAAGCAACACGCCCGCAGCGACCACCCATACCCCGATGGCATGGTCAGCCCCCGCCGGCGGGAAGTCCGGTCGCGCGGTCCAGTAGAAGAAGAACCCGAATATCAGCGAAGCGAACGCCGTGGCGTCACCCAGCATCGTGATCCACATCGCCCACCATCCGACGGAATCGGGACCAGAGGCGTAGGTTGGCAACCGTAGCCCAAGCCCCGCTTCGCGAAGATCGTCCTTTGGGGGGCGCGCTGTTGACGTCCACAACCAATACAGCACACAGACGATGGCGAAGGCACCCGAAATTATGGCGGGTGTGTAAATGTGAAACGTCGGGAAGATGAACGCTCCGCCAGTGAACCCCGCAGCCAGTAAGGTTATCCACGCCGGGCCGGTGACACGCTGCACATACATCGGGGTGCCGTCGATGACCGAAGTTACAATGGTTTCGCGCTGATGGTCAGGCGCGTCCTGGAGGTAAAACCGCCCCGCATCCATACGCTCCACCAGCTTGGGTTGATCCCACAGCGGATAGCGGCTGTGAATATAGGGTACCGATCGTACACCCCATGCCTCGGCTGGCACTTCGTGGCTAAACTCCAGCGTGCCCGCGCCCCAAGGGTTGCGCGGTATCTGGGGTTGGTCCTTTTTGGGGCGTAGCAAATCATAAAGGAACACCGCAAACCCCGCTGCGATCACGAATGCACCTATCGTCGAGATCAGGTTCAGCCAGCCCCACCCCGAACTCTCCGGATATGTGAATACGCGACGCGGCATCCCCTTGAGCCCGGTCAGATGCATCGGCAGGAACGTCACGTTGAACCCGGTAAAGATCAGCCAAAATGCCCAACGTCCCAGGGTTTCGGACAACAGCTTTTTGCGCAGGAACGGATAGAAATAATAAACCCATGCGAGGACCGGAAATACCATCCCGCCAAACAGCGTGTAATGCAGGTGCGCCACGATGAAATACGTGTCGTGAACCTGCCAGTTGAACGGCACGATGGCAAGCATGACACCGGTCAGCCCTCCCGCGACAAATATCGCGAGCGCGCCTGCGATCCACAACATCGGCAACGACATCTTTACCCGTCCCACCATCAAGGTTGCGACAAAGGCAAAAAGCTGGATGCCGGTCGGTATCACCACCGCCTCGGAGGCAGCGGAAAAGAAACCCAGCGATATTTGCGGCAAACCCGTCGTGAACATGTGGTGCACCCACAGACCAAACGACAAGAAGCCTGTGCCGACAGCGGAAAGCACGATCCAGGAATATCCAACGATAGGCCGCCGGGCCACGGTAGGCACGATCATTGACGCAATCGCGATCGAGGGTAGAAAAACGATATACACTTCAGGATGCCCGAATATCCAGAACAGGTGCTGCCACAAAATCGGGTCGCCCCCGCGTGTCGGGTCAAAGAATGGCCAATCGAAAGACCTTTCCAGTTCGAACAGGAAATCGCCGGCAATCAGCGGCGGGAACGCGAACAGGATCATCCCGCCTACGACCATCACGTACCAGGCGTACAAGGGCATGACGTTGACCCGCATTCCCGGCGGTCGGCACTTCAGCGCCCCGACGATCAATTCCACCGCTGCGGCAATACTTGCCACTTCGATGAACGACAGGCCAAGCAACCAGATATCGGGGCCGATACCGTCCTCTTTCGTAGCCAGCGGCGGATACATGAACCATCCGGCTTTGGGCGCGGCATCGAACAGCAGCGATCCAAGCACGAAACACCCACCGATCAAGAAGCACCAATATCCATAGGCGCTAAGCCGTGGAAAGGGCATGTCGCGCGCGCCCAGAAAGGCAGGCAGCAGCAAAATACTGATGGCTTCGAACATCGGTACGGCGAAAAGGAACATCATCGCCGAACCATGCATGGTGAAAAACTGGTTGAACCGGTCCGCATCCAGGAAGGTGCTGTCGGGAAATGCCAGTTGCACACGCATGGCCAAGGCCAGCAACCCGGCGATCAGCATGAACGTCAGCGCCGTCAGCGAATACCACGTACCCACTTCGCTGTTGTTGACCGCAGACCAGTAACGCCACCCGGTGGGGGTTTTCCACGCCGCCCGCAGTTGGTCTGCTCCGCGCTTCTGTTCGGCTTCGGGTACTGGTTGCGCCAACATCTCCTCCGTCGGGGGAAACGGGCCTTGTGGAAGGGGCAACGAACGTCGTCCAGTCATTTCAGGCCCTCCAGATAGGCGGCAAGTGCGATCAGATCATCCTGAGACAGAAAGTCATATGTGGGCATGTCGACTTCGGGTTTCAGAGCATCGGTGTGACCAAGCCAATTCGCGAAATCGTCAATCGTAACGCCCAATATTCCGGCCCCCAGCGACACGCGGCCACCGACATGAGTGAGGTCCGGCCCGACCAGGCCGGTGGCCGGGGTACCGCGCACGGTGTGACACGCACCGCACCCTTCGCGGGCAAAAACCTCGGCACCGCGAATTGCCGCAGGTGTTTCGGGTACAAGAGCATCTTTTGCCTGTGCATCCAGCCACTCTGCAAAGGCATCTGGGGTCATGGTCACGGCCTCGAATGCCATCAATGCGTGCGACGCTCCGCAGAATTCGGCACATTGTCCCCGGAATATCCCGACCTTTTCCGGCAGAAAGGACAAATAGGTCTCGCGACCGGGGATCATATCTGCTTTGCCACCCAACGCCGGGATCCAAAGCGCATGAATGACGTTTTGAGCGTTCAGCACCAAACCGGTGCGCTGGCCTACAGGTAGGCGCAGTTCGTTGGCAGATGTGACCCGGCTACCATCAGGCAGTTCGTATTCAACTCTCCACCACCATTGTTCTGCGGTAACATGAATCCGCATCCCGTCGGGCGCACTGCGCTGCGCCGACATCAGCGGTAGGCTGTAGATCAGCAGCCCGCCCAGCAACACCACCGGAAAGATAACACCCCCCCCGATGATCAGGGCCTCGGCGGCACGACGTGACATCGCGCGGGGGTTGATACGGGTGACGTAAACGAACAGCCCGCCCACAAGCAGCCACAAAACGGCAGCCCCGACAAACAGGACAAGTGCGAGATCATAAAGCCTTCGTGCATCAGCACCAGACGGATCAAGCACGGACTGTCGCCCTTCGCATGCCGAAACAAGAAACAGCGCAGGCAGGATGAACCAGGCCCGGCGGCGGAACGTCCACTTGCACCAATGCAGCGCCGTCCGCCCCAGAGATAGGAATGATCGCCTTGTGCGATGCACAATCGTAAAAATCGGGTACATAAAGGGCCCGCCAACCGAAGAATAAAAAATGTCTGTCGAATAATTATCCAAGGTTAACGCACCTTATGGCGACCTGTCCACGCTCCGTTGAAAAGGCAGGTATTTTTCTTACCGCCGTCCAGATCGCGAAACCTTTAGGCAGTCGTGGCATCGGATTTTGTGCGGTGGCCAGCTAACATTGCCTCGACAAGAACCTGAACGCGCAATGCTTCGTCCAACGTGGCCAACCGGTTTGGCTTACCAGCACAGAGCAATGCCAGATCATCCAGCTGCGCCTTCAGGCTGACAGCGCGCGGGTCCGCGTCGTCCTTGTGAAGGGCGGTGAAATCACCGCCCGTGGATTGCGCATCTCGGTAGAAATCCGAGACCCGGCGGCTTGCTTTCGCACCCTTGATTGTCAGCTCTTGCCGGTCGGGTTGCGCCCCGCCTATGCTGCCCATGACCGTCACGATCTGGCCCTGCGCCGACGTGAGCCGCGCTGCGATATGAGTTTCGCATAGGTCTTGATCCAAAGGATAGTCGGGTTGGGACCACACCAGTGTCAACGGGCCGAGGATACGTTCTGAGAAGAACAGAAAATGCGAGATCACCTCGCGGGTCATGCCCCCTTCGCTGCGAAACCGCAGCCAATCCGCCGTTTGCTGCCAGCCGCGCGGCCATTGCGCATAGGTCAAGATAATGTCCGCCCCGACGAGGTCACCCAGATCGCCTGCTTTTACCGCAGAGCCGATATCGGCAAGTGCCGCCCCCGCAGCCTGTGTGAAATTCACCGCCACAGGAACGTCAAATGCCTTGAGCCTCTCGACCATATCGCGACTTTCCGCGACATCGACACCCAACGGTTTTTCAAGGAAAATCGCCTTGCCACTCGCCGCGGCCGCCAGTGCATAGGTTTTACGGGGGATCGGTGGGCAGGCCAGATACACCAGATCTGCGGCTTGAATGGCTGCATCTGCACTCGGCACAAGGCGGGCGTCTGGTGCAAGGGTCAGTGCGGCATCGCAGGCCCCCTTGTCCGGGTCCCAGATTGCAGTGACGGTGTAGTGGGGATGTTTCTCAAGATGTTCCAGCATACGTCGGCCCATGATACCAAGGCCGATAATTGCAGTTCTGATTGTCATCCTCGATTTCCTCTTGATGCGGGCATGTGCAGGATTGGCCGTATCGTTGAAAAAGAAAAGCCAAAACCCCGTATTCGCGGCCGACGATTGGGTTTATCACCCAAAAAGGTTCTAGGCGGTGGCGAACCGGGGGAATTTAATCTAAGCTTGTATAAATTCACATAAAACGGAGGGCATCTTGTGACAGATGTGACGACGGCGGGTATTCCTGCTCCCGACGGTGCGGCGGATATGATCGATACCGATTACGAAATCGGTCAGGACAACCATGAAGGCAGCGTAGGTCCGATTGGTTTTGACATTCACAATCCGGTTTTTGCAATCTCCGGTGTCAGCATCGTGGCATTCGTATTCTACACCCTGGCGTTGCCAGAGCAGTCCGGTGCGCTGTTCAGTTGGCTATTCTCTTCGGTGACAAAGAACTTTGATTGGTTCTTCATTTCAGTGGGTAACATATTCGTCCTGTTCTGCCTGTTTCTGATCATCACCCCGCTGGGCAAAGTCCGACTGGGCGGCTCTGACGCGACACCGGATTACACGTACCTTGGCTGGTTTTCGATGTTGTTCGCCGCCGGCATGGGCATCGGGCTGATGTTCTACGGTGTGTCGGAACCGCTGTCGCATTTCTCAAGCTCGCTTGGCGGTACGGCGTTGGGAGAAAACGGCGTGCGCACCGACTGGGCCCCCTTGGGTGCCGCGGCTGGCGATCAGGCCGAGGCCACGCGCCTGGGAATGGCCGCCACCATATACCATTGGGGCCTTCACCCCTGGGCGATTTATGCGGTGGTCGGGCTGGCCCTGGCGCTGTTCAGCTACAACAAGGGACTGCCCCTGACGATCCGATCGGCCTTCTATCCAATTCTGGGCGAACGTGTCTGGGGTTGGCCGGGTCACATCATTGATATTCTGGCGGTTTTCGCGACGCTTTTCGGGCTGGCCACGTCACTGGGCTTTGGGGCCACTCAAGCCAACGCAGGTTTGAACGAATTGTTCGGGCTACCAGTCGGCTCGACGGCTCAGGTCCTTTTGATCACAGGTATCACGGCAATCGCCACCGTGTCGGTGATGAGGGGCCTTGATGGCGGGGTAAAGATCCTGTCGGAACTGAACATGGGGCTGGCTTTCTTGTTGTTGGCGTTTGTGCTTCTTGTCGGTCCCACATGGACGATCCTTGCAAATTTCGTGACGTCGCTTTTGGCATACGGAGAATACTTGCCCGCCCTGTCCAACCCTTTCGCGCGCGAAGACGTCAACTTTAGCCAGGGCTGGACCTCGTTCTACTGGGCGTGGTGGATCAGCTGGTCCCCTTTCGTGGGTATGTTCATTGCCCGTGTCAGCCGAGGCCGGTCGGTGCGGGAATTCATCACTTGCGTACTGCTGATTCCCAGCCTGGTCTGCGTCCTTTGGATGAGCGTGTTCGGCGGCGTAGCCATTCAGCAAGTCATACAAGACGGCTATACCACTGCACAGGATGCAGAATTGCCGCGTCAGCTGTTTGCCATGCTTGACCAGCTTCCGCTGGCGGGGATCACCTCGGCGATTGGTATCGTTCTGGTCATCGTCTTCTTCGTGACATCGTCCGATTCAGGTTCGCTGGTCATCGACACGATCACAGCCGGCGGCAAGGTGGATGCTCCGGTTCCACAGCGTGTGTTCTGGTGCATTTTCGAAGGCGCGGTTGCGATGGTGTTGCTATTGTCCATCGGTGGTTTGCAATCGCTTCAGTCAATGGTGATTTCCACAGGCCTGCCCTTTGCCATCGTCCTGCTGTTCATGTGTTACGCAATCTACAAAGGTTTGCGGTCCGAACGAAAGAACGCTTGAAACCGCCCCCCCCCGCGAGGATCGTCTTGCGGGGGGCGACCATTGACATCGCCCGGCAACCGTCGTTCAAAGCGCCGGCGATTCTCCGCCTCTGGCAGCGAAACAGACGGTCTACAGGGCCGGCTTGTTATCCGACAAAAATTGTCGGGTTGACTTAACATACAGTTTCAGTCAGGAATATCTGACGTCAAGCCACCCCTCGACCCAAGTGGGGAAGCCCGACACCGTTCAATGTTAGGTTTTCCAGATGACACATCCCCTCCCGTACCAACATGTCTTGCAACCTGCCCTGACCGGCGCCGGTTTTCATGCATCGTCGTTAATCGGTGCCGGAACGTCACCTCTTGCGGGTGCAGGTGCGCAATGACGTTTCATTCTCCGCCCCGTAAGCAAGCGAAGCTGGATACCCTGCCCACCTATGCCGCCAAAGACCTGACTGAAGGCGGGGATCTGGCCCAGATCGTCCTGGACGAACAAACTTACACCTTGCGCATCACACGCGCCGGCAAGCTGATTCTGACGAAATGACCCATGGCGCTTATAAACGCGGCGGCGCATCTGTTGGTCTCATCTCGGATTTAAGCGATATCGAGGCCGCGTCGGTATTGTATTTCCGCATGTGGTTTGACGGTCCGGTCACACAGGCCCAGGTTTCAGCGGATATAATGGCGGTACTGGGTCAAACGCATGGCGAATCTGCTCTGCGGGCATTCGATCAGCTATGCAGCCTTTGTTCCAAATATGGCCGCCGCCCTTTGATGCGGCATTCAGTGATGTGCAAGTGTTTGGGATCCGACGAATCCTGTTTCGCCAATTTCATCGCAACCGCGACTGATGGTGACCACGAAGATGCGATGTTGATCGCGACCCTGTTCGTCCGGGGGGACATGGCTCCGCTCATCGCGTCGCTCGCCGCGGACTTTGGGGTGGCATTAAAGAAAATGCGGCTTGGGGCTTCTCGGGGTATGCGCGGAGTCGATGCGCGACCGACGCTCCACTAGGCTTTCGCGGTTGAAAATAGCCACTGCCCCGCACCCTCTGCCAAGTCAGGCAGCCTGTGCAATCCGTCAACCCGACCCCGTATATCTTCACTTTTCTTTTATAAATTACATGGCGCATTTCTGAAGGTTTAATAGTTGACTGTTTTAATAAGACTTGATAGCTCGCCTTTAAATTAGGTAGCCAATCGTCCGCGACACAGCCCCCGAACAACAGCCCACAACGGGCACTTACGAGGGCCGTATGACACAGACCAGAATCCCCAACTCGCTCCGAAATCCAACAAAGACGTATAAGATCGGTATTGTGACCGCCGCCGCGATCGGCGCGGCATCCCCCGCAACACTTTATGCGCAATCGACCAGCGATCCGCTTTTACTGCCGGGAATCGAGGTGGAAACATCCGAACCGGTAGCACCGACACCAAAGCCGGTAGCAAAAAAACAACGTCGCGCCGCCCCCGCAGCGCCCCGGCGTCAGGCACCTCGTGCGCAGGCACCTGTGCCGACGCCTGCGCCCGTGGCACCCGTTGCCGCGGCGGCTCCCTCCCCCAGCGGACCGGTTGCGGGTGAGAACGGTCTTTCGCCCTATGCCAACCCCGACGCCGGATATCAGGCTGTGCGTTCAGGCAATTCGTTGCTGAGCCAGCCACTGGTCGACACGCCGCGCTCGGTCACCGCGGTGACCCAACAAGTATTGCGCGACAAGAACGCTACCTCGGTGCGCGAACTTGCCCGTACGACGCCCGGCATCACACTGGGCACCGGTGAAGGCGGAAATGCTTTTGGTGATGTCCTGTTTATCCGCGGATTTCAGTCATCCAACGATGTGTTCATCGACGGCATCCGCGATTCAGGCGTCGCAGTACGTGAAACATTCATGACCGAACAGGTCGAGATTACCAAAGGGCCGTCAGGGTCCATTGCGGGGCGCTCCACCACCGGTGGTTCCCTTAATCTGGTGACAAAGAAGCCCCAGGATACCGATTTTTTAGAATCCACCACCACGTTCGGTACCGCCAAACTGGCCCGTCAGGAGCTGGACTGGAACAAGGTCTGGAATGACCGGTTCAAGACCCGGATCGGATCATTGGCGCAAGTCAGCGACGTCGCCGGTCGCGACAATAGCCAGGATGACCGTCTGGGTCTGTCGGTTGCCGCAGAGTACAAGGCGACAGAAAAGCTGACCTTCAACCTGGAAGCATACCGGTTGGAGATGAAGCAGATGCCGGATTGGGGTGTCCCTTGGGATGTAAAAAACGGGGTACCCTTTACCGAACCTGGCGCAGGCCGCCCTACGCTGGATCGGTCAACCTTTTATGGCAATACCAATCGCGATTTTCAGGACGCCACACAAAGCGTGGCGACCCTGGGCGCGACCTATGAAATCAGCCCGGGCATGACCTTTTCCAACCGGACCCGCATCAGCAAAACCGAGAACGATTATATCGTGACCGGCCCGGAAGACCCCGATACCACCAACCCCGATCCATACCAATGGACGCTGGTCGCGCACCCGCAGGCCCGGTATCAGGTGAACGACGTTCTCGCCAATACCAGCGAACTGTCGTTCGGTTTCGATACCGGCAGCGCAAGTCACGATTTTGTCGCCGGCTTTGCCGTGGTTCGAGAAGAAGTCAGCCAGCAGGGCTATCTTGAGCGGACAACAAACAGCGCAGGTGTTACCACAACACGCGGGCTTTCCGACTGCACCGTCGCGATCTACAATCCTGACCCCAACAGCTGTCCGAACCCGACGACGGTGCGCGACCCCAATGCCACGCTGACCAAGGTCACGACGAAATCGTTCTATCTGAACGACACGATCACCTTTAACCCGCAATGGCAGTTGAACCTGGGCGCACGGGTAGACGACTATAGCATCAGCCGCACCACCACGGCAGCCGGGTCAACCACCTTCAGCCGCGATGACGTGATGTTCAACTGGAACGCCGGTGTTGTCTGGAAACCGCGCGAGAACGGGACCGTCTACCTTTCCTATGCGACGTCAAGCAATCCTTCGGGGCAAGAGCTCGACGCGGGTGCCGCCTACGGCGGGCTGGGGGCCGCAAACGCACCCCTTTCCCCAGAGCGGAACACCGCATTTGAACTCGGAACGAAATGGCAGTTCGGTGATTTTACGGCCACTGCCGCGGTATTCCAGACCGAGAAAAGCAACGCTCGCGAAACGTCTGGCGGCCGCTCCACCCCGTTGGTCATAACCGATACCGGTGAATATCGCATTCGCGGCATCGAACTGGGCATGGCCGGCAAGATGACCGAAAAGCTTAGCGTGTCCGGTGGTTTGACGTGGATGGATAGTGAGGTTCTGAGCAGCAGCAATCCCAACAACATCGGGGCAGACTTCGCCAATATTGCGCATGAACAGTTCAACCTGCTTGCCCGCTATGAATACAACGACAAATGGAGCTTTGGCGGCCAAGCCACGTGGCGTGGCCCTGTCCAAGGCGGGTTGTTTGCGGCGACAACCGGCAACAACCTTCCCAGCTTCTGGCGGTTTGATCTGATGGCCGAATACGAGATCACGGATGCCGCTTCGGTAAACTTCCGCGTCGATAACGTGTTGGATGAAACCTACTATGACGCTGTGTACCGCTCGAGTGCGCCGTTTTCCTACATCGCGCCGGGACGCTCTGCATCGGTTTCGGTCAGCATGAAGTTCTAACCCACCACCCACGTGGCAGGCGGTGTTCTATCGCCTGCCGTTTTCCAACCGAAAGGACATTTTATGTTGGTCTGCGTCGAAGATATCCTGTCTGCGCAAGAACTGTCCGATATCCGGGATGCGCTGAGCACCGCTGAATGGGATGACGGTCGCGCAACAGCAGGTGCGCAATCTGCGCAAACCAAGCGCAACCGGCAAATTCCGCTCAACAGTCCGGTGCTTCCCGATCTGCAAACGCTGGTGCTGCAAAGGCTGATGGCCAATCCTACGTGGATTTCCGCGTCGTTGCCGCTGCATATTCTACCGCCAATGTTCAATCGGTACGAGCAATCCGAGACCTTCGGCGTTCATGTCGACAATGCCATTCGGGTCAACCCTCAAACCGGCCAGCGGCTGCGCACCGATCTGTCCTGCACCCTGTTCCTGAACGACCCTGACGACTATGACGGGGGCGATCTGGTCATCGAAGACAACTACGGCACCCAGTCTGTCAAACTGCCCGCCGGGCACTGCGTTCTTTACCCATCTACATCTTTGCATCAGGTCACACCGGTGACGCGCGGTGCCCGTGTGGCATCGTTTTTCTGGGTCCAATCCATGATCCGCGACGGTGGGCAGCGTGAAATTCTGTTCGACCTTGATCAATCCATCCAAGCGCTGTCAGCAACTGCGGGGTTGAACGACGCCACCGCTGTGCGTCTGACCGGCATTTATCACAATCTTATTCGGCAATGGGCGGAAACGTGACATGAAATTTGCAGCTGTTCTGACCACCGCGATAATGACTGCCCTGCCACAGGTTGCCGCCGCCGATACCGCATCGGTGAATGTTGCGTTGATAAACTTTGCTGACCAATGGATCGGCCCTGCCCTGTCGGAACCGATGCGGGACGCGGCGCAGGGGGGCGGCCATTCACCGTTGGCCATGTTCATGGGTGCCGACATTGTCGTGAAATCGGTAATGTTCGGGTTGGCGCTTGCGTCAGTACTTGGCTGGGCTGTCTGGGCAGGCAAGATGCTTCAAGTCTACGTGGCGAACAACCGGCTGCGCCGGTCCTACAGGCAACTGGCGCGCGCCGGTACGTTGACCGGTGCGCACCCAAAGACCTATTCAGGGCCGGTGCGGGTCATGGTTGACGCGGCACAGGCTGAAATCGAGATATCGTCCGGACTGGGGAAGGACGGTGTCAAAGAACGGATGGCCTCGGAACTGTCGCGTATCGAAGCCGGTGCCGCCCGGTCAATGCAGTCGGGCGCGATGGTGCTTGGCTCCATCGGGTCGACGGCCCCTTTCATCGGCCTGTTCGGCACCGTCTGGGGGATAATGAACAGCTTTATCGGCATTGCCGAAAGCGGCACCACCAGCCTTTCGGTTGTTGCCCCCGGTATCGCAGAGGCGCTTTTGGCGACCGCGATCGGGCTGGTTGCCGCCATTCCGGCCGTGCTGCTTTACAATCATATCACGCGGGTGGTGTCAGGGTATCGGGCACGGATCGGTGACGCAGCCGCATTGGTAGAACGCTGCCTGTCGCGCGATCTTGACCGTCGTGCCGCAGAGGCGGTACCCGCGCGGACCACCTTGCGCAATTTGGCGGCGGAGTAGAGCAATGGGTGTGCGACTGTCCGACGGCGGCGATGAACTGGCACCGAATGCTGACATCAACATCACACCATTTATCGACGTGATGCTGGTCCTGCTGATCATCTTCATGGTGGCCGCCCCCCTTTCCACCGTTGACGTAAATGTCGAACTCCCGGTGGCGACCGGCACCCCCGCTGCGCGCCCCGCTGACCCGGTGTTCGTGACGATCCACAAGGATCTGAGCCTAAGCGTCGGTGACGGCGATGTGACGCTGGCCGATCTGAACATGCAGCTCGGCATGCTGACCAAGCTCGATTTCAGCACCCGCATTTATATCAATGCAGACCGGTCGGTCCCTTACGGCGAAGTGATGGCGGTGATGAACCGCATGCGAAGCGAAGGCTACCTGAAAATCGGATTGGTCGGTCTTGAGGACGAGGGCAGCCAAGCCCCAGGCGTCGCGCCTCCGGCGGAGAATAGCGCGAAATGAGCTTTGCCTATGCTGCTTCGCCTAAATCGGGCCTGATGCTTGGTATTGGCCTGAGCATTGGGGTTCACGGGGCCCTGATCGCATTGTGGTTGACACAAGCCGCCGCCACCGAACCCTTGCAGGACCAAGGCATTCAGGGGCGCGAGCTGATTGATCTGGCCGAGATTGAAATGATCATGGCCGCCCCTGAGACAGATCTGCCCGACGGCGACCCGGCCCAGGACAGTCAGGCAGTGATGGAAAGCCCGTCAGAGCGTATAGAGGCCAAAGCGTCCAACGACCCGCTGTTGGCACAGGTTCCACGGGCCCCGGATGACCCGGAACTACAGTTCAAAATTGCCAATCCGGACCAAAAGGTCGAAACCGAGAAGGAAGCAAAGGAAATCCCCACCGAAGTGCCCAAGGAAACCGCGCAGGAAAGTGCGCCTCAAAGCGTCGCGGCCGCCCCCAAGGCCAGTGCGGGCCAAGACGAACAAGACCAGAGTGCAGCGCAGGAACAAGGGCTGAGCGACGCGGAACAGGCCGAGATTACCGACTGGCAAAAGTCACTGGTGCTGGCGTTGAATGCTGCCAAGGATTATCCGCGACGCGCCCGCAAAGCCCGCGCTGAAGGCACGGTATCGGTCGCGTTTTCCCTGGATCAATACGGTCGCATCAAAGCCCGCGAGGTATCGAAATCATCGGGATGGCCGGTACTGGACAAAGCGGCGCTTGATATTTTTGACCGGCTCAAGGCTTTGCCCGCGCCGCCGGCGGCAATGGGGGCCGGGCCGTTTGATCTGGCGATCCCGATCAGCTACAGGTTCCGCTGAATTCAGTCACTGCATCGGGGGTGATATCGGCGACCGTCGCACAGCCGCAAAGTGCCATCGTCACCTCGAGCTCGTCGCGCAATCGGCGCAACACCTGGCTTGCACCGCGTGCCCCGTTCACTGTCAGGCCATGCATCACGGGGCGCCCCACCAGCACTGCCTCGGCCCCCAGTGCAAGCGCTTTGAACACGTCGCTACCGCGCCTTACCCCACCATCCAGATAGACCGGCACTGCGCCTGCTACCGCCTTCGCAACGCCAGCCAGACGGGTGATTGGCGCGGGCAATGTGTCAAGAACCCGGCCCCCGTGGTTTGATACGATGATACCTTGCGCGCCTGCCTCGACCAGCCGTGTCGCATCCGCCGGGCGCAGGCATCCTTTGATGATCACCGGCACCGGACTGTCCTTGATCAATCGCAGCAGGTCCGCCCACGTCGGCGCAAAGACCATCATGCCATCGAACACAACGCTTTGCCCCTCTTGCAACTGGGGGCGCGGCGGCTGGGGTAGCACGTCAAGCATGACCGGGCGCACTTCGGCCGGCAGCGCAAAGCCCGCGGCGACTTCACGGTCGCGCAAGCCGTTGATCGGCGCATCCAGCGTCACCACAAGCGCTTCTGCACCGCAGTTTACCGCGCGGTCGACCAGCATCATCGTCGTGTCGTGATTGCCCTGCATGTAAAGCTGAAACCAGCGTCGCCCCGGTATCGTCGCAATGTCCTCCGGGGGGGTACTGGTTTGGCAGCTCAGTACCATCGGTGCATCTTGGGCGGCAGCCGCCATTGCGGTTGCGGTTTCGCCGTCGGGGTGGAACAGAAGTTGGAACGCCATCGGTGCAACAATGATGGGATGTGCCGCTGCACACCCTAAAATTCGGGTCCGGGTGTGCCCCCCGGCGCAAGGGGTCAGCAGCTTGGGCAACAACCCTATCCGTGCGAAAGCCGCACGGTTCTCGGCCACGCTGTGCTCTGCTTCCGCGCCGCCTTCGAGATAGGCAAGTGCGTCTGGCGGCAGTTGCTTTGCCGCCGCGACTTCGAAATCTGATAGGGTCAAGGGCATGGCGCACGAATACCTGACAGTTTCAGTTTTACAAGCCATTTAATCATCGCCTCTCCCGCCCGTCAGCGACGCCCGAGCCCAAGGTCAGGCCCGCCTTTCCCTGTTCGATCCGCTTCACAAAGTGACAAGAGAAACCCGGTCAGCGTTCCTGCTCCCAGATTGGCGTTGGCCAGCAGGTCAGGCGGCTTTGATTTGGCCAGACCGAAGAAATACATTCAATGATTGTCGTGTGTGCTATTTTTCGACTTAATGGCCGAAACGAAAGGACCACATGGAACATTCACTTTCTCTCGACGACGTCGAAGCCCTCGCTTTTGAAACGCTCGCTGCTGCCGGTGCCGCGCGCCCGGCAGCCCGAGCGGTGGCGCGTTCCACAAGACTGGCCGAGCGCGACGGTATCCGCAGTCACGGCTTGTTGTACCTTCCGATCTACGCCGAACATCTGATGTGCGGGAAGGTTTCGGCATCGGCCACCCCTTCGGTCACAACACCGCGCAGCGGTCTTGTCCATGTCGATGCCGATCACGGGTTCGCCCATACGGCAATCGACGCCGGATGGGACAAGCTGGTCGAAGCGGCGCAAAACAACGGCATCGCTGCGATGAGCGTCAAGAATTCCTATAACTGCGGGGTACTGGGGCATCACGCGGAAAGACTTGCTACAGACGGACTGATCGGGCTGTGTTTTACCCATGCGCCCGCGTCAATTGCCCCGCCGGGCGGCAAACTACCCGTCGTGGGAACCAATCCGTTTTCCATCGCGGTACCAGGTGAAAAAGGCGAAGCGTTGCTGGTAATCGACCAATCCGCCAGCGCCATCGCCAAATCCGAGATCTTGTTACGCAGCCGCGAAGGCGTGCCGATCGAACCCGGATGGGCTCTGGATGCACAGGGGAATGAAACCCTTGATGCGGATGCCGCGCTGGCGGGATCGATGTTGCCATCTGGCGGCTACAAGGGGTTCGGCGTCGGTCTGCTGGTCGAAATCCTTGCCGCGGCACTGACCGGGGCCAATCTAAGCACCGAAGCCAGCCCGTTTTCCGGACCAAACGGTGGTCCTCCGGGGACAGGGCAATTCTTCATTGCGATAGATCCCGCTGGTTCAGGGGAAGCCGGGTTTGGGGGGGCTATGGCGCGGCTTGCCGCGTCGATCACCGACCAACCCGGCGCTAGATTGCCGGGCAAGCGCCGCGCCGATAACCGAGCCAGGATTGAAGCCGAAGGCGTAAAAGTCAGCGATGATCTGTTGGCCCGGATCAAGACCATCGCTGCTTCACCGTCGTGACCGCCGCCGTCGGATTAGGCGGGGCATGTCGGCCACAGGCCGGTTTTCATCGTGCGATTTACCCGGATCGCGCGCGGGCGCAGCTGGATCGTGCTCAGCCCCGTTGTTTCATGCCGGACTGGGGCTGGCGGCATTTGCCCGCCATGCCATCAGTATAGGCAAGGCGCACAGGGCCATTCCGAATGTGAAGGACAATAGATAGCCAAGGTTTGCCAAGCTGTTTTGCGGCATCGCGATCAGGACACCACCGAAAAACAGCATCACCCTTAACGGCAATGCCGTGCGTCCGAGTAGCGGGCCAACGAGTATCACATAGCCTTGCAAGGCGGATGAGATCATCGCAACCCCGAGCAATGCGCAACTTAACGCAACCGTGATCTCCCATGCCGGTGCCTGACCGATCAATGCCGGGTTCAACACAAAAAAGAACGGAGCGATATAGATGACCCCGCCCAAGCGCATGGCCTCAAACCCTGTGGCGATCGGGTTGGACCCTGCCATCGTAGACGCCGCGAACGCACCTAGCGCGACGGGGGGGGTGATATAGCTGACCATCCCCCAGTAAAGAATGAACAGGTGCACCGCCAGCTGATTGAGCCCGCCTGCCTCGAGAGCTGGGGCAAGAACCACCGCAAGGAAGATGTAGCAGGCTGTGACCGTCATCCCCATGCCAAAGATGAACGCGGTGATCGCGCCCATGAGCAACAGAACCAACGTGTTGTCCCCGGCCAGAAACACCAGTTCGTTTACCAAAGTCCCCGCCAGCCCCGTCGCCGAGAACGAGCCTACGATAAGGCCCACGCCCAACAAAATCGCTGTAAGTTCCGCAAGGCCCATGCCGACGCCGACGATCATATTGCCCAAACGTTCGAGGTTCAGCCGGTGGCTTGCCCGGAACTGGTTGACCACCAGCAGCAGCACAGTCGCATAAAACGGCGCAGAGGATTCCTTGCGCAGGACAATCATCATGTACAGCAGCAGTGCGAATACAAAGATATAGGGCCAGCCTTCAGTCATCACGACCTTTAGCCGCGGCAGGTCCGGCTTTGGCAGGCCGCGCAGACCACGTTTGGCTGAATACGCGTCGATCTGGGTGAAAAGACCCCAATAGAACAGGATGCTGGGGATAGCTGCCGCCAGGGCGATCTCAACATAGGGGCGCGACAGAAATGACGCCATCACAAAGGCCGTGGCACCCATGATCGGCGGCATCAACACGCCACCGGTTGATGCGCATGCTTCGGTTGCGGCCGCCGTTCTGGCCGAAAACCCGGTTTTTCGCATTGCGGGAATGGAAACTGCGCCGGTGGTCAGGACGTTGGAGATAACCGAACCCGACATCGACCCCATGAACCCGCTGGCAAAAATCGAAACCTTTGCCGCACCGCCACGATACCCGCCGACCAGCCCCAGGGCCAGGTCGTTGAAAAATTGGCCGCCTCCGGTGCGTTGCAGTACCGCACCGAACAGGATGAACCCGATGACAACACCGCCGAATGCTTTCATCGGGATGCCAAATGAGCTTTCGGCCGAATAAATGTGGTAAGCCACTGTCTGAATAAATGTGCTTTGGAAGCCCGAGAACGGATCAGGCACCTGCCCCGCGAACGTCGGGTAGAATGCAAACAGCGTGACGATGCAGAAAAGCACCAGCCCCCCCGCCCTGCGTGTCGCCTCGAGTATCAAGAGGAAGAACACGATCGACACATATTCGGCGGTTTTAGGGGCTGCGTATTCCCATCCCTGCGACAGGTTCAACTGCGCCGTCTGAGCCAGATACCCCGTGCTTGCCAGGGCGAGTCCGAAAAGCGACCAGTCCAGCCAGGTCGGCACACCGCCCTTGCCGCCACGCATCTGAAAAATCAGGAAAGTAAGCGCCAGAAACAGGCCGCCCAATACATACAGATAGCGCCCCTCAATCAGCACGATCCCGAATAGCTGGGCGTTAAACAACTGATTTATAACCAATACCAGCGATAGCAACGTCCCGATGACAACCACCCAACGGGCGGGCCCCGCGAGGCGTTCCGCCGGCGTAGCGCCATCAATGGCGACTTGTTCCAGCCCCTTTATCACGGGGGCATTTGTCTTGGGGTCAGTCATCGGTACACTCGTGCTTGGGGTAAACATAGCGAACCAGCCGACGAGATCGCCGGCTGGTTCACGTTGGTGACAAAGGTCAGAATACGACCGAGAACCCGCCGTCTTTCAGCGCCTTGCGCCGCGCATCGGACCAGGCGGCTTCCCAATCAGCAGGAGAAGCGGCCTTGGTTTCTTCCCAAGCAGCGGCAAGGGCCTCCTGGCGTGCAATCAGTTGGTCGTTATGCGCTTGCGCTTTATCAGACCAGACACCGGCTTCTTTGAAATAGCGGATAGCGCCTTCGTGATAGGGGACCACCCATTCCATGTTCTGCTTGTCGAGAGCCCACCCCCCGATACCGGGTGAGTTACCGTCGTATTTGGGGAACAGTTCGACCATTGCTTTGGTCATATTGTAAACCAGGCCTTCGTCGGCCGCCGCCATCGCTGTCAGCACCGGATAGGCATAGCCTGCCCCTTGGTATCCATCGGTTCCGTCGATGGTCGCACCGACCGAAGCTTTATTGATCGTGAAGAAGGGCGCAATTTCCTGCATCCGCGCAAAGCCTTCGGTGTCGGCCGGGTCGATCGGTGGCCAGAACAGCCCGCGCGGGCCCGCTTCGGCTTCGTACGCCTTGCCCGAGTTGGTCGAAGCGAATGCGGCATCCACCTGACCTTCGATCAAGCCGGTCCAGCTTGCGCCGAAACCGCCGAATTCCACGCGCTCGACATCATCCCAGGTCAGGCCGCCATACGCCATATACGCTTCGGTGTTTACGTTCAGCGCCGGGGCCCCGACGATATAGGCGACGCGCTTGCCTTTCAGGTCGGCATAGGTCTTGATACCCAGATCTCCGGCAACGCCAACGGCCAGATTGATGGCCCCGCCATTATTGGCCATCAGCACACGGATCGGCTGCGGGCCCCAGTTTTCGGCACCAAAATCAAACACGCCCTCTTGCGCCATGAAGCTGCCGCCCACACCAGTCGCGGAAAACTCAACACGCCCCTGCCGCAGCGGTTCAGTGCGTGACACATCGTTCTTGCCGGGCAGTACGCGGAGATTCACCCCCGTGGCATCCTGCAACGCAGCACCGATCGCCACCGCCTGATTATAGCCAGCCGATCCGGTATCATATGCCGTCCAGCTTAGCTGTTTGGGTAGCTCGATCTCTTGCGCCGCAACCATCGTCGTCGATAGCCCGAGCACCGCAAGGGTGGTAGTAAAATAGTTCATGGTTTCCTCCCAAAAAATTGCCAGTCCAGCGAAAATCTCTTGACGCCGGCCGCATCTGGCGGCTCGTTTTCTTACGAAACGCAGTTCCGCTCTGTGGAAAAGGATACGGAGTTTGTTTTTGCCCTGTCAACCGAAGTTAACAACTTTGGCCAATTGAATTGTGCGGCGAAGGTCCAGTTCGACCTTCGCTTTCTTATCTGTCATCGACAATCCCGCGAAGCGCTTCGTGCGGCACGCCTACGCTTTTTGCGGTTTCGACAAGCTGGGCCACGGTTCCCCCATCAACGTATATTCCGTTGGCAAGCCTGTCCTGGGCACTGCGGCGCTCCGGGTCTCCGGGAAACAGCACCCCCGGGGACCCCGGTGCGGCGGGCGACGCCTTGACCCAGTCGGTGTATTTATCGAGGTCTTCGTTGAATTCGTCGACCAGCCCAAAGACATCAGGATCAATAAGGATCGCCATCATATTATTGAAAATGCGCGCCGGAGCCTCGTGTTCGGGTGAATACGCCCCGCCCCCGCTGAACGATCCACCCAGCATGTCACCCAACAATGCCAACCCGAACCCTTTGTGCTGACCAAAGGTCGTCAACGCGCCGATGGGTTCGTCGAACATGACCGCCGGATCGTTTGTCGGTTCGCCGGCTGCGTTGATCAACGCACCCTCGGGCGCTGTCTTGCCGCTAAGATGCGCGACGCGGGCCTTGCCCATGGCGATGGTGCTGGTCGCCATATCCAACAAAAACATCGGGTTTTTCGACGTGGCCGGTATCGCCGTACAATAGGGATTGGTCACAAACCGCGCGTCGCTTCCTCCGAAAGGGGCAACCAAGGGTCTTGGCGACTGTACATTGGCATAAAGAATGCAGATGAACCCTGCGTCGGCCGCCATTGCGCCCCAGTCCCCCAGGCGCCCCAGATGGAAACTGTTGCGTAGCGAGAGCACGGCAAAGTGACTGCTTTTAGCCCGATCTATGGCCAAATCCATCGCCTGCTCAGCTATCACGTGACCGAAACCCTGTTGCCCATCCACCAGCAAAAAAGGCCCCTTGTCCTTTACAACTGCAATCTCTGCATCGGGTAACAGTTCGCCTGCCTGAATACCCTCGACGTAGGCGGGCACCATGCCGACGCCGTGGCTGTCATGACCGGTGAGGTTGGCATGAACCAAACGCGTAGCAACCTTTGTCGCCGCGTCGCGGCGCGCGCCTGCATGGCTCAGAATTGATATCGCGATATCGGTAAGGTCTTCGGCGGGGATTCTCATAAGTTTTGCTTTCTATGGATACGGTCACAGGCAACAGATCGGGAAGGCCGACACGACGCCTTACCAGCCATTTCCGTGCTGAAAGCACACCAACGGACCCGAGCCGAGAAAGCTTTCGCTTCAGCGCGCGACCGACAAACCATCAGCCAGGAAATGTCGCCGGATGTTCCGCAATAAAGGCGCACATGTCCACACCGTGTGTGAGGCGCTGTTCAAATTCTGCAAAAGCGGGGTACGACATAGCCGATGACCTTGCTGGAAACAGTTTGAGCACATGAAATTCGCCCCGCTGCCATCTATATCCGCCGCCGGTATTTCAATGACCCATACCGGCGTCGAACGTCGATGGGTGCGGTGGATCGGCGGGGTTCAGTCGTGGGTGGGTTTCCTCGGAGAGCCAAAGCACCAAACCACCCGATGCGAACATTGATATCGCCACGAACCAAAAGGCCGCTTCCGCGGCACCGGTCAGGCTCGCCGTCAGGCCGAGCGCCAGAGCGCCGATCGCATAGCCAAGATCGCGCCAGAAGCGGTAGATGCCGATAGCCGAACCGCGCCATGCCGGTGGGGTGATATCGGCCACGGCCGCCGAGAGGTTGGGATACAGAAGCGCCATACCGAACCCCGCCACCCCCGCCGAGACAGACCACCAGAGCGTCCCTGTGCCAAGCACCACCATTGCGACACCAGCGCCGCAGATCCACATGCCAAGCACATTGGGCCAGAGCCGCCCGACATGGTCCGAAAGCCGGCCCGTGAACAGTTGCGATCCGCCCCAGGCAAAGCCGTAGACGCCGACGATCCATCCAATCTCAGTCAGGCTTGCACCGCGGCCTACCAGAAAAACCGGGAACAGTGCCCAGACGAGCGCATCAACGAATTTCTCGACCAGCCCTGCCTGACAGATGGCGAACAGACGCCGATCACCCCAGCTCATCACTGCGAACACCTCGGATGTTGTGGGGCGTTCGGCGATGCCACGGGGATAGCGCGGCAGGTTCTGCGGCGGCGCGGCCTTGTGCGCCGCAGTTTCGGCCACGGCCCATGGAAGCGTGTCTTTCACCCAGAACACTGTCAGCACCAGCGCCGTCACAACGACCCCCATACCGAAAACAAGGAGCCCGTTCCGCGCCCCTAACCACTCGGCTGCGTAGGCAGTCAAGATGCCGGCCAGCGCCACCCCCACGTACCCTGAGAACTCATTGAGCCCCATCGTGAGACCACGTTCCTCGGCACGGGTGATGTCAAGCTTCGCGGTCTGGGTCATCGACCAGCAAAGCCCCTGATTGACCCCGAGAAGCACCGTCGCCGCGACGATCCAGCTCCAGTCCGGTGCGTACCAGATCATCACCGGGATCGGCAACGCGATGACCCAACCCCAAAGCAGTACCGGTCTACGCCCTATCCGTTCCGACCAGCGACCCGCGACAAAGTTCATCACTGCCTTTACCGCGCCAAAAGCCACCACGAATGACGCAAGCATCATAAAGGATCCGCGCTCGAGCCCGAATTCGCTCTCGGCCATGACCGGAATCACTGTACGTGTCATGCCTATCGCGAAGCCCACCAACATCACCTGAATAAGCTGATGGGTAACCTGGCCGATATTTTCCCTGACGCCGTACCGAAGATTGTCCATGTTCATGATGCAGGTCCCTTCATAGGAATACGCAGATTGACTGTGTTGCCGGAAACCGGACACCGCAGAGGCTGGTTCAGCATCCCGCCAAGCCAAACCATGCGGCGGATGTAGAACGGTGCTGTCCTAATGCCGGTATAGGTCCAGCAGATTTGTGGCTGAATTTCTCGCCGCAGACGTAGCATTGAAACGTCGCAAAGCGCCTTGGCCTTGCGGAAGGTGGACATTCTCACAGGGCTTTCGGCGGATGCAGCGCACACAGTGGTCTTGGTCATCGGTATTCGGCCTTCGGGGGTTGAGTGGCAGTCGGAAATCGCTATCATTCAATCAATCACTTGATTGATATATCGATAGGGAACACATGCTGTCAATCAGCCCCAAACACGCCCTGCTGGAAGAATATGCCCGCGTTGCGCACGCCCTGTCTGCCCCGGCACGGCTTTCGATTCTGGAACAACTGGCACAAGGAGAGCGGGGTGTGGAGGCGTTGGCCCAAAAGACCGGTTTGTCCCTCGCCAACTGCTCCCAGCATCTCCAGCAGCTACGCCGCTCAGGTCTGGTCACCAGCCGCCGTGACGGAAAGGCCGTGATCTACCAGATATCGGACGCGAAGACTTTGGACCTGATGGACCTTCTGCGCATCGTTGCCGAACGAAATCTGGCACAGGTCGACCACATCCTGCGCGGCCTCGCAGGGGACGAAGACGCCCCCGAACCGGTTAGCCGCGCTGATTTGGCTATCCGGTTGGCCAAAGGCTCAGTGATCGTGCTCGACGTGCGACCGGCCGACGAGTACGCTGCTGGCCACATCCCGGGTGCTCTCAATACGACAGTAGCGGAGCTTGATCAGCTTGTTCCCAAGTTCGCGGCCGATGCCGAAATCGTTGCCTATTGCCGCGGGCCCTACTGCGTTTACGCCCACCAAGCCGTCGCTGCTTTGCGACGGCACGGGTTGGATGCGCGCCGCCTCGAGGGCGGTCTGCCGGAATGGCGCGAGGACGGAAGACCAGTTCTAACTACTCCAACGGGAGCGCAAGCATAATTCTTGCGTTCTCGCTACCGATCAGCCCGATACGCGACCACGCAACAACCCGCATATGGCGACGATGTCTTTGGGATGCAAAAAATGTGGCCAGCGTTTCCCAACAGGGTCCCGCCGCAGCCTTACCCATTCAATACTTGATCCAACCGATCAATGGGCCGGGGTTGAAGATCGATAAGGGAGCGGAGTGCCATATTAAGGCGCTACATAAAATAAACGCGATTACGACAGTCAAAAAAGTGGTGCGCCCAACGAGAGAAAGTTCGAACCGCATCTTTGACGAACTTTTCGAAATCCGCAACCAGATCCGGTCGCTCTAAATTACCGACCGGACCCGCGTTCCTACCAAAAAAGTGCATTTCATTGAGCGGACCAAGCCGCACCGCCGGAGGACATCGATATTCATGGGTTCAGGATCACCAGCGCCTCGTTTTGGCAACTACGACGCTACGCACAACCTAAATCTGGGCCGAATCCACCTGTGGAACGAGGTCCACCTCGCAGAGGCAGTCCCCAACCATCAATCAGGACTTTCAGCGACCTGTCAAAATCTCTAACCCAAGTTGCCCACATTCTCAGAAATAAATGGGCGTGCGTGCCATTGAATAGCAGGAATACGCTCACTAAGTCATGTATGCCCATGGGAATTGGCTCATGGGTTTGGCCGTTGAACTCGTCAACTTCTTTATGGTGACCTGGCAGCAAGATGCCGAACAGCATCGCCGCGACCAGAGCCAGACTGGATGAGACACTGAGCATCGCTCGGACCTCCACGGTTACATTATACCACCTCGCGTTTCGAGACCCGTGTCTGCGAGACGTTCGGAAAAAGACACGCTGAACGTATGCGCTGACAGAAGGTGGCGTGCGTTCGGGGGACGCCCGGCCTAAAAATCGGAGCCCAGGGTCAGGGCCAGTCCTCCGAACTCTGCGACAAGGGGGATTCATGTCGCTCGATTGGTTCAAGTCCAGGGGCTACCGCCATTTTGATCTTCCTGTCGGCGAGAGGTTTGCCAGAAAGGTGATGAATCCGAACTTCGTGCTCAATCACTCTTTCCTCCCTCTCTTGCACTACACAAAGTCTGAGAAGCGCTACAAGAAGTGCCCAAAGACCGGGACGCGGACGATCACCTCGAAGGACCGTCCGATCAAGTATGCATCGCATCGGGATGCCTGCATACTTTCGTTCTACGCCAGCGAGATGAATAAGTCGCTGGACGCCCATTATGAGGCCAAAGGACTGTCTGATAACGTTTTGGCCTATCGCGCCCTCGGACGCGGAAATTACGACTTCTCGGCGGAAGTGCTGGCGTTTGCCAAGAGCAAAGCGCCCGTCACGATTCTGGCGTTCGACGTCAGCAGTTTCTTCGACAACCTTGACCACACGCTCCTGAAGCGCCGTTTGAAAACTGTGTTGGGTGTAACGTCACTCCCTGAACATTGGATGCGCGTGTTTCGGGCGATCACCGCCTTCCATTACGTCGACATGGAAGAACTCAAGGCGAACGTGACGATCTCTGCCCGGCTCAAGGAGAAGACCCAGGACCGGATCGCCAGCGTCGAAGAATTGAAATCCAATGGCATCAAGTTCCATCCAAACCCCGAACTGGCAAGGGGGCATCGACGGGGAATCCCCCAGGGCACTCCCATCAGCGCAGCAGCGTCAAACCTTTATATGATTGACTTTGACGCGGCTGCACGCGCCTACTGCGACAGCGTCGGCGCGCTGTATCGACGGTATTCGGACGACATCTTGGTGATCTGCGACCCCGCTCACGCCACAGCGGCCGAAGCTAAGATAATGAATCTTATCAAGGCAGAGAAGCTGGAGATCTCGGCGCACAAGACCGAAAGGGCTGATTTCACGGGCAAAGGCACCGTGTCGGGGAAATCGGCGCAATACCTTGGCTTCGCGCTACACGAAGCGGGACCAGCCATTCGAGAAAGCTCACTCGCCCGCCAGTGGCGGAAGATGCGACGGGCGATGCACAGGACTCGCAAGATCGCTGAGCGTAACATAGCTTCCGGAAAGTCGACTAAGGCACATACAAAACGACTTTATCGCCGTTTCACCCATTTGAAGGTGCGAGACGATGAAGGTGTCAGGCCCGTTCGAAATTTCTCCTCCTACGGGCGGCGCAGTGCCGCCGCATTCGGCGGCGACCAAAAAATCTCAAAGCAAATTAAGCGCTTTGAACGTGTCGCGCTTCGGGAGATTGAGAAGCTGAAAAAACTTTGAGGATGTAGCGAGACAGACTTCCCCAATTGTTTGTGCAGCACGATTTTCGGCTACGCCGTCGATCTGCAATTTAGCCAGCATCCGGCGATTGATATCCTTGGCTCCGCGCCCGCTCTATCACGGCCATCGCCTTTGCGGATTGAGCTTCCGTTAGCGGCCGCAGCCGGAGACGAGTGGCCGCCTCGAGTATGCCGTCTTCAGAGGGCGTCAGCCGCATACCCGAACTTCGGACCCAGTTCCTGAGACAGAGCCACTCAGCCGATCCAATCTCGGCCACGGCAGCCTGGGCTTGGATGCCGCTCACCACGCGTTGATCGCGACGACCCTCCGCCGTTCGTTGGTGCCGTTCGGCAGTGCCGATAAGCACGCCCGAGAGATCACTGCGGAACTCGAGCTCCGTCTTCATGGCCGCGTCAACACATGCCTTTTTCTTTGCCCATTCCGTAGGGTTGCTTCCCCCGGTTGGCGGAGAAAGAAGGTGAGCGTGCATGACTTCTCCGTATTGGTCGAGGACATCTATCAAAGGTTCAGGCAAACTCTGCCTGTTCCAGATCAAATAAAGGTCAAGAGATTGCCCTTGCTCGGCGACGTCGTAGACCAGCTTGGCGATCGCATAACAGACCGTGTTCGCACGCAAGCCGCCCGTATACCAAGCACCGGTCGCGTCGGAGACAATGCGTTCCGTCTTCCTGAAGACTATCATCTTCGAGATCGCGTTGCGAAACCATTCCTCGGAAAATGTCTCATCTCGCTTATCCCACTCTTTGCCGATGGTATGGGCGAAATGGGCGAAGTTTTTCTGTGCTCCGAGACTTACTAATTCAGGCCGCCCGCGCCAAGTCATCTCCGCCTTGGCGAGGTCGGTCTTGGTGAAGAGTTGCGCTCGTGGATGCTCAAGGTCGAATTTTCGCCGCTGTGCCGGCGTCAGGCTGGAGCGGCGATCCGCGAACTGGCCGCGAGCGCGCTCGTAGAACCAGCGGCTCTGTGTGAAATTCCCCTCCTTCGCCGGCGCATAGAGCCTTCGCGAAATTTCCTCCATCCGGACGTGAAAGGGATGGTTCGAGAAGAAATCAGCGGCTGCGATCCTGTTCTGGCTGTTCGCATACCGAGAAATATCCGGAACGATTTTTTCGGCCTTCTCTGCATCGACGATGGAAAGCTTCATTTGGACAAAAATTTTCGACAAGTCCTTCCCGCTTCGCAGGGCAGCGTGAATGGAAGCACTGGTCTGTCCTCCGTTCACGATCTGGAAGTTCGTCAGACGGGTCATCATGGGGATGCCGTCCCGCTCCTCGATTTCGACCGCCTCGGCCGTGGCGGTGATCCCATTGTTGTAGGCGAAGAACATCGACGGGTCTTCTTCGATGGTCTTCCGGATTCCCTTGTTCACATTACCTCTTGCCTGGAGGAAAACGCGCACGTTCTGTTCCAAGAGGCGTGCCTCCCATCGGTCGTAGATTGACGCAAGGACTGGCCCCGGCAGAGCGGCAAGATATGCCTCGTAAGGTGAATCCGGCATATGGGCGGGAAGGACAGGGATTGCCCCTCCATGCTGATCAAGGTTGACGACGATGTCCTCCCGCCCCATCGCAGAGCTCTCGATCCGCTCAAGACGGGTGACGTCCCATACGCTGTAGCTGACCGGACGCTCCATGAACTCCGTCATTTCGCGCCCATCGACACGGCTGCTGAGCTTGCGATCGGTGAGCAGGAGTAGGCGTATCTTCTTCACAGATGACCATCGCGCGGCGATCATGTCGGCCAATTCGAAACCGGGTGCCGTCTCCTCGAGCCTGTTTCGCCAATCCTCGTCGAGCGCTGCCTTCAGAAACCGAAGGGGACGTTTGAACTGGCTGTTCAACTCGGTGCCGGTGAGAGTTGGCGCGTCCGGATCGTCAGCATGGTCAATGACGAGAAGCGTCAGCTGCTTGGAATTCCGCGGGTCACCGCCCCAGCCGTCCACCCTGATGCCGGATTGCTGTGTGCCCCGATGGTGAAAATACTCCAAGGCGTCGATCTCCCCGGAACCGGTAATCGTGTCTGTCACCCGGGCATAAAAGGCTTCCTCCATCGAGGTGCCGTTCGCTTCGGATAGCAGTCTAATGTCTTCCCGAAGGGTGTCTGCATACTGATTTTCGTCGCTCATCGTCAGTCCTTGCCTGCAAGCAGACCATTGAAGTCGCGTTCGCTCATGTGAAATGCGCTAAGGTCAGCGAGAGGGAGGTCATATGCCACCTCGACCGGGCCATCAGGGAAGGCACCGGGCACTATCCTGGGAAAGCCGTCTCGGACTCGGTAGGCATCGAACGCCCTGTGCAGCACGATGACCTCGTATTGGTGAGTGTCGTCGTGTCCGGCATCTTCGAGTGCCGCTTCGAACGCCTTCAAAGCGTGCGGTGCGTCCGATGTAATGGCGGAGCGCACCTGTTCCACAATCTCGTAAAGATCAAGGGCTCCCGCATCCTTTTCATCCGCAGTTGCAAAGGTATGAACGAGCAGGATCAACTGATGGCCGGACACATCGTCAAGCTGGTGTTCGGATGTGATCCGGACCTTGTTCCGGGAAGCCGCGCCACGCGCCTTGCACTCGATGCACAGGTCGGACAATTCGAAATCCTTCGGCGCACGCTGGGAGCCCCGCCAACCCATGACCGCCGTGTTGAGTCCTCTCGAGGGCGCGATGATATTCAAAAGCGTCCACAGCTCGCCAATCAGGCCCAGCTGCACCTCTCGACTTAGTGTCGGCTTCCGGCCTCCTTTCAGGAAAGAGTGCCATTTCCAAGTTCGTCCAACAAAGGACTGGACGGCCGTCACCTCGTCGCGCGCAGCTGCAACCGTTTCGATGATGTCATCCGTGAAGCGCGTGAAGATGTCAGCGTCGTCCGCGTTTTCCAACGTGACCGACAGGATGCCCTTGTCGTCTTCACTTCTCACCCGCGCTTCGACGTCGACGCCTGCAATCTTGGGGAGGGTCGTCCCTGAGGCGGCGACACGTGCATGGACAAGAAACAAGATGCGTCGTCCGAGGTGGTCGAGCGCGCGGAAGATTTCCCAAGGCCTGCTGCCCGCAACCAGACGCCCATTCAAGCGCGGGCCAGGCGGCGAAGCCGAAATTCCCAACCATGGATCGTCACTCTTCCCGGTCAAGTGCCTCTCCCACTTCCTCGTCGATCTCGCCGCGGTTCTGCTGCCACCATATCGTGTTCACCTGATAACTCACCGTCCTCCCCTTCTTCGCTGATGTCGGGAACCCGATCGTCCACGCCGTGACTGGAGGCTCTTCAGTCAATCGCCCCGTTTCCCGATCAAGAAGCGCGATAACATGAACTGCCAGTATCGGTCGGCTCCGCCTTGCCAAGTATGCAATGTCCGCGATGTTCTTCGTGCCTTCGACCGCGGCCTCCTCTCGCACTTCCGCGAGGGCATCGTCGGTCATGCCGAACCGGACGACCCCGCGCGATGAGAACCGGCGGCTGGTCGCGATTACCTTGCCATCCTCGCGTGCGCCTGGCGTCCGGGTCTGGATGCGCATGGGGAATCCCAAGCCGTCCCAAGTTGCAGCATCCGCTTTTTCGCTACCGACAAAGACGACGTCCCACTCATCGAGGTTCTCGTCCTCGCGCTCCTCGATGTATCGGATCACCGGCTCAGTCTGAGTCCGTTCGGCATCCGGGTGGTTTCGGAAGTCTTGAAGAAATTCCTTTACGATATCGGAAGGGACGGCAGGGGAGAGCTTGCTTTCGCCATCCATTTTGAAGGGTCCGACAGAGAGCCGGTCATGGAGCCGGATCGCCGCTTGCCGGTTTTCCTCGGCTTCATTGCCCGGACCGTTGTCGTGAATGACCGTTGTCTCGATGCGGCTGCGTGACAGGCTCACGTCGACAATCACTTCCTGACCGCTTCCGGACTTGTTGCGTGCCGTCACCTCCAGGGCTGACGGATGGCGCTGGACACGCAGGCCAAAGTCGCGCGGGCTCGCTCCGGATGCTGCCATGTAGCGCAAATCCTGCCTCAGTTCCTCAGATGCCTCGGCAATATGGGCATACCAGCGACGGGCCTCGTCCTTGATCCATACTCGGCAAAGATCTTCATAATCTGGGCGATAACCGAACCAGCGGGCCATCTGAAGAAGCGTATCGTAAGCCTTCGAATTCCTCAGGAAATAGCTGACTGTCAAACCCTCGAGCGTGAGTCCTCGGGACAGGGAATATCCTCCGACCGCGATCGCCGTGACCTGGTCATTTTCGGGATCGTTGATTTCCGGATACTCCAGCTTCTCGCCCGACTTGCTGTTCACCTCGTAGACAGCGGCGCGTCCCGCCACGTGGTCGAGAAGCGGCAATACGTCCTCCCAGTCTACTCCTGTATCGACATACTCGTCGTTGAAGACCTGTCTCATCGCGTCCACTTCTGCGTTGACTTCCGCCTCGTCAGGGGGGAGTGCACAGTGCAGGTTCAGTGCCGGACGAATGATCTCGTTGATGCGGTGCCGGATGAGGTTCGCCACATCGGTCTGGACCGACGTAAGGTGCGAGACGTTCACCAGCATGGAATGATGCTTGTCTTGTTGCCCGCGGAGGTGACGGATCGCTCCGGAGACAATGAACGTCCGGATTGCCGTCATCAGAGACTCCGGAAGATCCCGGACCTGCTGGCCCTTCGGCAACTTCAACGGCAAGTGGGGCTCGTTGTCTTCGATGTCGCGTGTAGGGCGCTCAGCTTCCTCATCGGGTTCGCCCAGGAAGACCTTCTCCGCGCCGTAGTAGTTTCCGGGTCGATCCAGCGCGATAAGAAAGTGTTCCGGGAAGAGGTCACGCCCAGCCTCCTCGTGCTGGAGATCTGGGTCGATGAATATGTTGGCGAAGGGCGTGGCTGTAAATGCGACGTAGGAACTCTTGCTGAAGAGGTTCAGCAGTGCACGGATTTGACCGTTGATCCGAGAAACCGCCTCCGGCCCCTTCGCTACGTTGATCGAGGCATTGTCGGCCTCGTCGTCGATCAGGATCATCGGTTGATTGATCGTCCCGCCGCCACGTGTGAGGTTGAAAGCTTTCAGCCATGTGAGGAAATTCTTCAGGACGCTTGCGTTCTTCTTGATGACGAAGACGATCGGCTCCTTTTCCATGTTCACAAGCGGAATTCGCTGATCTGCCTGCCCCTTCCGGAAATCTGCCTGGCGCGTGGTCATGGCACTCGGCTCACGTGATGGATCGATTAGTCCGACGCCCACCCGGCCGTCGTCCCGCACGTTTTCCAACCGTGAAATGTCACTGTTCCGTCCGATCAGCCCTTCGTCGATGCGTGTCTGGGTCTGGCTCCGTAGGTTCTCATGGATGCCGGCGATGACAATGATGACCTTGTAGCCGACGTCGGCCGCCTTGCTCACGAGCGCGGTATAGTTGCCCGTCTTGCCCGCTTGGACATCTCCCATCACCATGCCGCGGCGATCGAACGGGGCGTCCGCTTGCGGATCGCCGCAAAGTTCGATGACACGGTTAGTCTTCTCGTTCATCGCCTCCAGCACCGGCCCTGGAAAGCCCGAATTGGCAAGCTGTGTTCGATAGCGGGCCCAGTAGAACCAGTTGGTTTCCTGCCGCCGCCTTGCATCGAACCAAGGCGAGAACCCGGGCGCCACAAGTGCTGCTCCGGTCTCGATCAAGACGCCGTGGCGGATGCGCATTTCGTCGTAGAGTTCGTCGAGTTGTTCGCGTGTCACCTCCGCGCGCGCGAGCGGCGCGTATTTCTCGATCTCGGCCCTCAGTTCTTCCTCGGCCCTATGTGTCTCGATCATGAAATCCCGAACCAGGCCGCGGATGTTGTCCAACGTGAGGATATTCATTGTGCCGCCTTTTCCTGAACCAAGAGTTCGCTGATTACCTGCTCGTTCCCCGCGTAGGGTGGAACAACCTTCATCATCGCCGCGATGTCTCTGTCTCCGTGTCCCATTTCTCGGAGTTGATCGATCAATTTGCGACCATTTGCTCGAAGCTCGATCTCGTCGAGACATTCTTGCCTGATGTCCGTGAAATTTTCGGCCATGTCGTGATAGAGCGCCTCGACCGGCAAGCCCGCCGCAATTAGACGCAAGACCTCGCCGAATGCGTTCTCTTGCTCTTCCGTCAAAGTGGCTGCAAATGCCGCGACCGAGGGATAATTTTCGTTCAAGGCGTAGCTGATGCGGTTGTCGGTCTTCGTTCGTTGCCAGAGCGGAAGTGGATTCTCGTCCGTCAGCTTCGCACCGCGCTTGCGATAGACGCGCTTCGACTTCCCGCCGAGACCCTCAATCAGCCTCCTAAGATAATCTCGGAGGGCGGGCGGCGGTGCTGCGGAAGCCTTGAGCACGTCAATCTTCCACGCCGCATCGCTCTCGTTGCCGATGTCGATCCGCACACGGGCGAGCTGGGTCAACCTGTGCTGCGGCGCCATCCGGAACCAAGTTGCATGCCGGATGAGACGCCTGTTCCGATAGAGATAAAAGCCCTGCGACTTCATGTGGCCTTCCCGGAGGCCCATCTTCTTCCATTCCGTCTCGGAAACGACCTTGTTGCGATGCGGAAGGATGAAGGGCTGAATCGTAATTGTGCCACCACCCACCACGCGGCGGTCTTCCGCCTGCCTGATCGTCGCGTCATGCCATTCCGCGAACGGATCGACCGGCACCAGTTTCCGTCCATTGACTTCGAAAGACACGGCCTTCCGCCCCTTCTCCGATTTCATGAAGCGGTGGAAAACCAGCTCGAGATGCTTCGACGCCTCGTCCATGATCCTCAGGAAATTCTGGCTCCCCAGCTCCAAGCCGACCCTGTCGAGTTTTTCCCAGAGGATGAGCGTGCCGTCGTGCCTCAGCAGGTCGGCGAAGCGAATGCCTTCAGCCGACTGGCGTGTTTCGACAACCCACGCGTTCCGAGCGACCACAACGTCCAAATCCCAGCTTGCCACAGAAACGGCATCGTCACGGCGGGTCACCACCGTCAATCGTCGACATTGCGAGAAGGACGCCGTCTTCAGCCCGAGGCCGAACCTGCCCAGATCGTCGGCGTTTCGCGCTTCCGTCGGCGAGCGCGACCCGGGGCGCATCGCCTCGAGCAGTTCCGATCGCGACATCCCGACGCCGTTGTCGATGATGCCGATGGCAGCATTATCGGGGTCTGATCGAACCCTGATCGAGATCTCCGTTGCGTCGGCCGTCAGCGAGTTGTCGACGATGTCGGCCAGTGCGCTCGACATCGTGTAGCCGATGTCACGGAGGCTTTCGATCAGCGCCCCGGCGTTCGGCCGAACCTCGTGATACGAACTTTTTTCGTGACAAGGCAGATCAGTCATGCCGATATCGCAGCCTTCTCGACGTCATCGGCGATCGGGGTCGCGGTGTCGAAAATCTGGGTCAATACTCGATGCAACGCAGCGGCAATCTTCGATGCGAGGAATGGTGGAACGGCATTCCCGACTTGGATATATTGCTGCGTGCGATTGCCCCTGAAAAAATAATTGTCCGGGAAGGTCTGCAATCTCGCTGCCTCGCGCACCGTCATGCTGCGACACTGGGTGGGGTCGGGGTGGATGAAATAGTGTCCATCCTTTGATAGGTGGCAAGTCACGGTTGACGACGGGAGATCCCAAGGCTGGACCCGGAAGCGATCGTTGAACTTGCCGGACTTCCAATTATCGTGCTTCGGGGCGAGTTCATCCGGAAAATTTGCCGCCTTGGGGGAACAGCCGGTCGCGGCTGCCCAGCAGGAGGCGAAGAGATACCGTTTGAGATCGCCGACCATGTGTCCGCGGGTCTCGTGTAGCGATAGCCCGGTCAACCTACCGTCTTCCAGCCAATCACGGAGGTCGTCGGTGCAGCTGTCCGGCAACCTCGTGCCGCCGGCCGCATCCTTGCGTTTCTCGACAGTAATCTTGCGAGCCCTGTCAAGCGTGCGAAGAGCCTCCCCGAATTTTAGCGCCGCTTTGCCGTCGAGGTCATGGGGCAACACCGCGATCTTGGCCGCGCCGAGTGCGACTGCCCGCCTCCATTCTTCAACATCGTCGACATGCCCGCCGCGTGGACTTATCCCGCTTCGGAGAGCGGGCATCGCCGAAAGAACATCGCGAACCGTGTTGCGATCATAGACTGCATCGAGCCGAGGCGGCTTGAACTCTTCCATCGCAGATATCAGGTCACGCCTCAGGCCCACGATGATCACGCGATGGCGCGCCTGAGGAACGCCATGGTCCTCTGCCGCTACAATGAAATCCCTTGGCTGAGCATGCCCGCGCAGATCTGCGCTGCCAGTCAACGGAAACAATTCATACTCCGCGGAACCGCCACCGGAACTGAGATCCTCGGTCACCAAGTCGAAGACCTTGCGCTTCTCGATGCTCGAAGAAAGCATGCCTTTGACATTTTCCATAACGAAAGCGGCCGGACGCAGCTTCTTCAGCACGTTGATGTATTCCTGATAGAGGAGGTGGCGGTTCTCGTCATGCGCAACGTATCCGAGGTCACTTGGCTTCCGGCCCCTGCCGGCGAGCGAGTAGGCTTGGCAGGGCGGGCCGCCTATGAGGACTACGCGATCGCCGCGCCGTCTCCGGATTTCGGCAATGCGTTCATCCAAGATTATTGCTGTTTCCGGCTTGCCAAGCGTCAAGTTCAGAGCTTCACGCTCGGCCTCGGCCCATTCCCGAGGGTAAAGCTCCGACCAATTCGGCTCGGCACCGCCGCAATTCATGAAATCGATGTATTCCAGCGGAAAGTGAGGTCCAAAGCGACGCAGGAAAGCTCGCAACCTGAGCGTTCCATGCGCCACGGGGTCCTTCTCCACGGAGACGTCAATCTCGAACCCACCTTGAGCGCCCGGACAGGCAGAGAACCCTTCGCCAAGGCCGCCGGGACCCGAGAACAGATCAACAATTCCAAAAGCTTCTTTCATTTTCCGGACACTGAACCATTTAATTGAGGAAGGAAAGTTGTCATTGAGGCAGTTTATGGTTGATACAGTCTCACCTGAGATCAGATCCAGGATGATGGCAGCGAACAGGCGGAAGGACACCGGCCCGGAGCTGCTGGTTCGTCGCCACCTACATGCACGCGGCCTGAGATTTCGCCTCGATGTTCGCAAGCTCCCCGGCAGCCCCGACCTCGTGCTCGCCCGGCATAAGGCTGCTATTTTCGTGCACGGCTGCTACTGGCACCGGCACCAAGGATGCCGCTTTGCCACGACACCGAAGTCGAACCAATCCTTCTGGGCTGCCAAATTCGCGAGGAATGTCGAACGCGATGAGAGTGCGATAGTCGCGCTACGGCACATGGGCTGGCGAGTCGGGGTGGTGTGGGAGTGTGCTCTCAGAAAAGATCGCCGAGACCAATGCCTTTCGACGCTCTTGGCTTGGGTCCACGGGAGTTCCGATCGAATTGATATTCCCGCCCGCGGACCGTGCGGATGAACAAGCTCCAGAAGACCACCAAGAAAAAAACCGCAATACGTTTAATCCAACCTGATGTGGCACGTCGGCATCCGAGCGGCAAAGGAAGTGTCGTCCATGCTCCCACTGTCGGTGTCCGGCCGACGGATCGGGTTTGAAAGCCCTAAAGTTAGCGGCGCCCCGGAAGGGAGGGCGCCGCAGGATTATCCGGATATAAGATCCTGCGTGATCGACGTGGCCCGCGCCGTGTCCAGCGCTATCGCAATGGAGCTCCGGAGCGTGGTAAGCGCCGCCAACGTAGGCACGAGACTTTTTGCACGGGCATCGAGTTCGATACGCTTATAGCCCCCGCGAACATGATACTCGTCGGGTTCCCACCCAACATTAGTGCCTACATCGATTTCGCGCTGAAGCAGCGACATGAACGCATCAATGTCCCTCAGGGTCGGCTCATCGAAGAATTTGCCATTGTCGAGCGTTTGAACAAGCCAATCCGCGAACGAGCGGCGTGCAGGTGGCATGGCCGGAATGACCGTCCCGACAAGCATGCCTTGCACATCCCTTGCTTGCCGAAGCGCATTAGCGACTATTTTGAACAGGTCTCGCTCATCTCCGCACGCTACGGAATCTCGATCCGCGACAGTAGTATAAGCACTCATTGCTATCTCCTGGGCGACAGCCCCGCAGCACTTGCTGCGTGTTAAAACTGCTGTCGTCGTCAAGAACTGCCGATCGGAGAAATCGGCAGCTTGGGTTCTCGCCAGTTAAATTGTCGGCGACTGGTGATAGTGCGTCGAGACCAGATTGAGCGAGTCGCGCAGTCCGTCGGTCAGCAAGCATATTTCTTCCACGACCGGGTCGCATGGATTGATAGCAGTGAAGCGCGAGCACTCCTCACTACCGAGTTGATGAACGCGCTCCAGCGAGAGAAGCTCGATAAGCGCGATTACCTGCGTTCGGGTGCGCCGAGACACAGGGCGGGCAGACGAAAGCTCCTCTGAGATCTCGAGCGCCAAGTCTATGCCACGGTGCCCGCCGAGTAGCCCGGCGGCATGTAGGAGACCCTCACGGTGGCTTGCGACGAAGTCCCGAAGCGGGGCGATCGGGTCAGAAACCGAATAGAGGGAGGGAGATTGGAATTGATCAAACATGCAGTTCTCCAGTTCGAAAGTCCGGCTCTTGGCCGGGTCAAGATTGCTTTTCGTCCCCACTCCTCCTGGTCTTGTCGGTCGCTGTCTGGATTGGCTCTCACCAAGAAGAGCCGAACCAGACAGCGACCGACATGCACCGGCTCTGATCCGAACAGTTCTGCCACAACTAAAATTCCACCCAGAAAATGAAGCGATGCCTCTCAGAGGCCACCGCAGAATTCATCGAAACCTAAAAATCAAAAAACAATTTCGCCTTGCAGGAAATCGGCCAATATACTGTTTAGAATAGAAATTTTAAGAAGAGGCGCTTGACATATTTTGGAAACATCATAGTTTTCGCATTGCAACAGAGACACGTTGCTCATGTTGCAGATCTTGACGCGGGCAGTCCGCATCCCGGGGAATCCCGGCAGCACTGGCAGTAATGCCAAAGGTTAAAAGGTCTTGTTATAAACTCGTCAATATCAATAACCGCCCACTTTCATCGCAGCCGAGTTCCCCTCGCGCTTGGGCTTGTCTGTCTAATTTTCCTGCTCAGCTTGACGCAGTCATTCGGACTGCATCCGAGCAATAATGCTCGACCGAAAATTGGCACACTGCCATTCGACCACAGAGCATGGATGGACACTAAGGACGAAACGATTTTAGGCTTCTCGCTGCCCCATACATTGGAAGCAGATCGAGTAGGCTTTGGGGCAACAGAGCCCGAAGATATGCTGAAATACGCCGAACTTATCAGCGATCCGAACTTAACTACGGAGCAAAAGCTCGAGGCAGTCAGCTCGCTCTACGAGCTACTGACATGCATTTGGGGCCCTGAAACCTCAGGGAAGCCTTTGAACTTGTAACGACGAAAATTTCTGGGCCTCGGCGATATTCATGCGGGGGCCCAGGAAACTAACCGCATCGCCACTTTGGAAAAGAGGAGGTTTTTCATGAAGAATGTCGCAGTCATCTATGCTCGGGTCTCCAGCCTTAAACAGGTTAGGGAAGGCAATGGTCTTTCCTCGCAGATTGCTATCTGTAACGAGCACTGCAAAAGTCACAACTTCGAAGCTGTGGAGATTTTCCAAGATGATACTACCGGAGGCAGTGGCGATCGGAAGGGGTTGAACAGCCTGAAGCAGTGGCTTGTGCGCAACAAGGCTAAGAACGTCGTGGTAGTGTTTGATGCACTGTCCAGGCTCGCGCGCGACGTCAGAATTTACCACGAGATCAAAGATGCTGCGATCAAAGCAGGGGCGCGATTTTCCTGTCCGACCTTCCGTTTCGAAGACTCACCTGAAGGCGAGCTTTCGGAAAACATTCAGATTTCTGTCGATCAATTTCAACGGCAACAGAATGCGAAACAGACCAAGAGCCGGACAAAGGGTCGGTTAATCAACGGCTACTGGTGCATGAAGGCGCCGTTCGGCTATAGGTCGGACGGAAAAGGGAAGGTCATGGTGCCGCATGAAACCTTCGCTCCCATCGCGAAAGCGGCACTCGAGGGATATGCATCTGGGCACTTCCAAACTCACGGTGAAGTCAGAACATTCATCGAAGATCATCCGGATTTCAAGGTAGGGCGAAAGAAGCCCCGGGTGGGGAACAACTTCGTCAAGAACTTGCTCTCCCGTAGCATCTACGCCGGTTACTTTGACTACGCTCCATGGGGTGTTCCAGTGACAAAGGGAAAACACCAGCCCCTCATATCGTTGGAAACCCACAAGAAGATCCAGGACCGCCTGAACCAACGGGTGACGGCGCCCTTCCGGAAGGACATCGCACTGGATTTTCCGTTGCGGGGTTTCATCCTCTGTGCCGACTGCGGGTCACCGCTTACCAGCTACTGGGCCACGAACCGAAAGAAGGTTCGGTATCCCTACTACGAGTGCCACAAGAAAGGCTGTGCAAGTCATCGGAAGGCCATCCCGCGGGAGAAGCTCGAAATCGAATTCGAAGAGTGCCTCGACCAGCTCCAACCCAGCGCCGACATCGTGGTCGCCGCACGCGCGATGTTGAAGGACATGTGGGATGCGCGCCGAGCTCATCTCGCTGAGCGACGCAAGAGTCTCACGGTGGACGCAAGAAAAATCGAAGCAGAGATCGAAAGCTTTCTCGACAGGATTGTCGAGACTACAAATCCGAGCATTGTCTCGGCCTACGAAAAGAGGGTCACGCACCTTCAGCGACAGCTCGCGATCCTCGAGGAGCAGAAGGCAAATCTCGATGAAAAGCAACCTCCGTTCGAAGACTTGTTCGAACACACCATAGAGATCCTCTCAACCCCCTGTGATATATGGAGAAAAAGGGATATTCGATGGAAGCGGCTGGTGCTGAAATCAGTGTTCGCCGAACGACTGCCATACAGCCGCAGTGAAGGACTTCGAACCGCCAAAACTACCTTTGCATTCAAGGCGTTATCTGCCCCAAAGGGCGCTGATGAAATTTTGGTGCCCCCACACGGACTCGAACCGCGGACCTACTGATTACAAATCAGTTGCTCTACCAGCTGAGCTATAGG
>PCCY01000013.1 GCA_002731875.1 Roseobacter sp.
GCTATGATCTGTTCGTCCGTAAATCTCGCCTTCATTTGTCCGTCCTTTTGTTGGGCGGACTCTACACAAATTTGGAGGAGTTTTAGGGGCTCAGGTCAACAACTGCTGTTTCCCGAATGGCCAACCAATCAAGCGAACAAGCGCCTACTACTATCTACTACGCTTTCAAGCAAAGTGAGATAGAGCAAGAAGGCATCAGTTCGACTGGATGGGCAACCTTCTTACAAGCGATCTTGGATGCCTCCTATGCTGTTGTTGGTACTTGGCCTCTGCGAACAGAGATGGCAAACCGGATGCGAGCGACTGGTTCTAACGCGCTCGCTAATTCCGTGGTCCTCGTGTGTCGAAAGAAAGAAATCAGTGCAAAAACCATTACTCGCGCCGAATTTATCCGTGCTTTAAAACGCGAACTCCCCCCTGCCATCGCCGAGCTTCAGGCTGCCAACGTTTCGCCTGCCGACATGCCTCAATCGGCCATTGGGCCCGGTATGGGTGTCTTTTCCCGCTACAGAGCCGTGCTGGAAGCTGACGATAGCCCAATGACGGTCAAGACCGCACTGCAGTTAATCAATGCTGAACTCGACGAGTTTCTAAACGACTTGCACGGCGAATTTGACCCTGAGACGCGCTTTGCCGCGACCTGGTTTGAACAACACGGCACAGACAAGGGCGACTACGGCGCAGCAGACAATCTTGCTCGCGCACGTGGCATCTCAGTCGAAAGCGTAAAGCATGCCGGGATCGTTGACAGCTCTGTCGGCAAAGTCCGCATTCTCAAACGCGCTGAGTTAGACCCTGATTGGGACCCGACCGAGGACGACCACCTGACTATCTGGGAATGCTGCCAAAACTTGATCCGCGTGATGGAGAACGACGGCGAATACGCCGCAGCTCTCTTGCTCAAGAAGCTGGGCTCCGACCGGGCTGAGATGGTTAAAGATCTCGCGTACTATCTTTACGATCTCTGCTCGAACAAGCGGAAGGACGCAAAAGAGGCGACTTCCTATAACGGCCTGATCGCGGTCTGGACAGACCTTACGCGTCTGGCCGCGACAATTCGGGTAGAAGATGTGAACCGCCAGTCGGCAATGGATATTTAAAGGTAGTTTAAAATGGCAAAGAGTGCACGCCAAACCGTTTTTGAAGGCATGGAGCTGATGCCCGAAGCGCTGATTCCATTCGTAGAGAAGCGCCTTGACAGTACATTGCAAGGGCACTGGCAGATAGATGTGGTGGAACGGATTCGCGGGCTGCGCCCGAATTCCAAAGGCACGGTCGCGTGGGACCAGCAGGGCCTAATGCAGACCATGATGGCCTACTGGAAGGAGAGCTTTTCGAGCGTTTTGGGACACATGGAGCGTTCCATGGTGTCCGAGCTGCTCGAGGTGCGGAACCGCCTCTCGCACAACGAGGCATTCAGTTACGATGATGCCGAGCGCGCATTGGACTCGATGCGCCGTCTCTGCGAAGCGATCAGTGCAGGCGGGACCGCAGGCCAGTTGGGCAAGATGCGTGATACGATCCTGCGAACGAAATATCGCGAGCTTGCGAGGGCGGAAGAGCGCAAGGGTCAGACCTCGACCATTTCGACCGAAACCATATCCGGCCTGCTACCTTGGCGCGACGTGGTGGAACCGCACCAAGACGTTGCAACAGGCGAGTTCCAGCAAGCCGAGTTCGCGGCCGACCTCGCGAAGGTACACAACGGCAGCGCGCCGTTTGAGTACAGCGACCCGCGGGAATTCTACAGCCGGACCTATCTGACAGACGGGCTAAGCAAGTTATTAGAAGGTGCAGCCAAACGGTTGGCGGGTAAGGCCGGAGATCCTGTGGTCGAATTGCAGACTAACTTTGGGGGCGGCAAAACTCACTCTATGCTCGCGCTCTATCACATGGTTGGGAAGACACCAGTTCAGGACCTGCCCGGACTCGATCAACTTTTGTCAATGCAAGAGCTTATGGTGCCGACCGGCATCAATCGTGCTGTTCTTGTTGGAACCTCCCGAGGTCCACAGGACGTCATTAAGCTGGATGACGGGCGAGAAGTTCGGACCACCTGGGGTGAGCTTGCATGGCAGCTCGGCGGACAAAAAGCGTTCGATATGATCGCAGAAAATGATATTCGCGGCATTGCCCCGGGCTCGAATCTTCTTGAAGCGATTTTCAGAATGTGCGCCCCGTGCCTTATTTTGATCGACGAATGGGTGGCCTATCTTCGCCAGATCTATAAAGTCGACGGCCTACCCTCAGGCTCTTTCGATGCCAACCTATCTTTCGTTCAGGCGCTTACCGAAGCCGTAAAAGCATCTCCCCAAACGCTTTTGGTTGCCTCTCTCCCCGCATCCCAAATTGAAGTTGGTGGTGAAGGCGGCCAAGAGGCATTGGCGAGGCTAAAGCAAACCTTCAGCCGCGTTGAAAGTTCATGGCGTCCGGCTTCACAGGAAGAAAGCTACGAAATCGTCCGGCGACGCTTGTTTAAAGAGATTCCTGGCGACAAGTATATGCATAGAGACAATACGCTGAAGCAATTTGCCAAGCTCTATCGGGAAAGTCCAAGTGATTTCCCGCAAGGCTGCGCTGACGAGGATTATCGCCGTAAACTCGAGAAAGCTTATCCTATACATCCTGATCTCTTCGATCATCTCTACACAGCGTGGGGATCGCTTGAGAAATTTCAAAAAACGAGGGGTGTTCTGCGCTTGATGGCACAGGTTATTCATGAACTATGGATGTCCGGGGATCCGTCAGTCATGATCATGCCTGGCAATGTCGCGATCAGTTCTGCGCGCGTTGAACCAGAACTCCTGCATTACCTACCAAACGCATGGCAGGGGATTATTGCCGGAGACGTGGATGGTGCAAACTCTACCCCCTACAAGATTGACCAAGCAGCACCCAACCTTAATCGCTATTCTGCGACCCGTCGCGTTGCGCGAGCAATTTTTGCAGCGACGGCACCAACTGAAGGCCAACAAAACCGTGGGATCGATGATAAGCGGATCAACCTCGGCGTCGTCCAACCCGGCGAAAAAGTTGCAATTTTTGGCGATGCACTCCGTCGGCTGACCAACCAAGCCAAATTCATGCATAGTGACCTTGGCCGTTATTGGTATTCTATGTCGGCGAGCTTGAACCGAGTTGCAGCTGACAGAGCCGCTCAACTCGAAGAAGCCCTCGTCACTGTAGAAATCGACAAAGCTCTGGCCACCTATATTAACGGTTTGCCAGACAGAGGACAATTCGACGCCGTGCAAGTTGCCCCGGATGGATCCTCGGGGATTCCCGATGAACCGGGAGGTGTACGCGCTGTAGTTTTGGGCGTTAACTATCCGCACTCAGGCCGCGATAGTTCACCTGCGATGGTCGAAGTCAAAGACATACTGCTCCAACGTGGCGCAACTCCGCGGGTGTATCGCAATACTCTCGTATTCCTTGCGGCCGACAACCGCCAGCTCGAGAATCTCAAAGAAGCTATTCGTGCGTCTTTAGCTTGGAACGCTGTACTACGCGATGCGGAAACTGGACGCCTGAATTTAAGAACGACAGAAATCGCGCTCGCGAAGGACAAAGCCAAAGAGGCGCATGAAACAACAAGCACTCGTTTAAAGGAAACTTGGTGTTATCTGATTTATCCCTATCAAGACTCTGCGCAGTCTGATGTTGAATTCACAACCGCCAAAATTCCCGCCCAAGACGGAGTACTCAGTAGAGCAAGCAAAAAACTTGTTAGTGATGAAGCGCTTCTTCCCGAGATCGGCCCTGAGCGCCTGAACCGAGAACTGGAGAAATACATATGGAATGGCAAATCGCATCTCAGCCTTAACGATCTTTGGGAATACCATAACCGCTACACCTACCTTCCCAGACTGAAGGATCGTGAAACGCTGATTAAAGCGGTGAGATCGGCGGTGTCAGGGATGCTGCCAGGTCCATTTGCTTATGCCGAGCGTTGGGACGGCCCGACGGCGACGTATGCTGGTCTGGTGATTGAAGGTAACCAAAACCGACTGATAACGATCGACAGTGATTCAGTGATCGTCAACCTCGCAATCGCGGAGGGCCATAGACCTAAGCCTACGCCGTCGGCAGAAACAAACGGACTCGATCAAAGCTCGGCTATTTCCACCGGTCCGGGCGGATCAGCGAAGCACGCCAATGGAAGTGAACAGGCTACTGACTATAACAATGATGATTCGACAACTTCGCGGGCTGAGCAGAAACCCACTCAGTTCGTGGGAACAGTAATGCTTTCGCCAGACCGCCCCGCCCGTGACATGCATCAGATTGTCGAAGCCATCGTTGAGCAGCTCACAACGCTTCCTGGCGCGGAAGTAACGTTACGGCTCGAAATCGATGCCGAAATCGCGGAGGGGTTTGATCGCGCAAAAATAAGAACGCTTATGGAGAATGCCACGACGCTGGGCTTCATCGACAAAGCTGTGAAGTAGACTGGTCAGTCTTCTGTCAAATCATAGTCGATCTCCAGGCTGAAGCCAGCTAATATCAGTTAAAGTGCGTGGGACACCCTTTCCGTAATTCGTTGACATATAACGCCCGCTAAATGCATTAGTGTGGGACACCCCACACTAATGAAGTCAATCACTTAGCCTATAGGTCCCCTTCCCCTACGGGCTGCCACTTGTAACTCCCTGAGTGATGTCTTTGCAGGTGGTAAGACCGCGTGACCGGCCGTTCTGGCCAGTTTCCTAGCGGCCCGGGGCGGCATTTTCCGCCATTGCAACAGAAACGCAGCTCTGGGTGCCGTTTTGACCCCTACGACGTTCAACCGGTGAAGCTGGTAGGGTCATAGCGCGTGCTTGGCGCAGCGCGGGAGTTTGATCGGCAATGTCAGGTCGCGGGTTTGAGCGTCTTTCGCGGGTTGTGATTCATTGTCGAATTACCCCACCCCAGCGGCGCTTCGCAGGCTTCGAGCGCCGAAATAAAGCTGTTACACCAGACATTAACGTCGGTCTTTTCGACTTGATCCATGCAGGCCGTATAACGCCGCTTTCTTTCCTCGAGCGGCATATCCAAAGCTTGGGACAACGCGTCTGACATGCCTTCAATATCATAAGGGTTTACCAATAGCGCTTCGGTAAGATCCTCGGCAGCCCCCGCCAGATGTGACAATACCAATACGCCCGGATCGTCGGGATCCTGGGCGGCGACATATTCTTTGGCGACAAGGTTCATTCCGTCAGCCAAGGGCGTCACCATCCCCACGCGCGCGCCCCGGTAAAGCCTTGCCAGCAGGTCACGATTGATATTTCGGTGAATGTAGCGCAGCGGCGTCCAGTCCAGTTCGGCGTGTGTGCCGTTCAGCCGGCCTGCCAGTTCCTCCAGTTCGGACCTGATTTGTTTATACGCCATGACTTCTTCGCGCGTCGGCGGTGCGATCTGCAACAGGCTTACGCGCCGGTCCTTGTCGGGACGTTTTTCAAGATATTGCGCAAAGGCACGAAACCGGTTTGGAAGGCCTTTGGAATAGTCGAGGCGGTCCACCCCCAGGATGTATTCGCCGCGCATGTCGGGGCCAAGATCGGCGCCGGTAGGGGTTTGGCTGGCAGCCCGAGCGAACGCCTTCACGTCTATGCCGATCGGGAATGAGCGGACGGAAAAAACCTGTGCGCCGTACTTGATTCGCCCATCGAGCATGACTTCGGCTTGGTTTTGCGAGCGGAACATTTCAAGGCAGCGCGCAACATCGGCACGGGTCTGCAACCCGACCAGGTCGTAATCCGCGAGCCAATCAGCCAAGTTGGCGCTTTCCGGCAACGCCCCCAGATCCCCCAGGGTGGGAAACGGGATATGCAGGAAAAAGCCGATACGCCCCGTAAATCCAAGCTTGCGCAGTTCGGATGCCAAAGGAAAAAAATGGTAATCCTGTATCCAGATCAGGTCATCTGGTTCAACCACATCGACGATAAGCCGGGCGAGGCGTTTATTCACCTCCATGTAGGCGTTCTGGAAGCTGCGCTTGAAATCAACCAAGTCCCCGCGGCGATGGCAGACTGGCCACAGGACAGAGTTGGCAAAGCCAAGGTAGAATTCTTCATGTTCACGTTGAGTGATCTGAAAGGCCAGACGCGTGTATCGTTGTTCGTTACCGATTGGTTGCAGTTGGGCGGATGGCGCTTCGGACAAATCTGGGTGTGATCCTATCCAGATGCCGCCTTTTGCGCAAAGCGCGCTGTGCAACGCAACAACCAAGCCGCCAGAAGGTTCTGCCTCGGTTGGAATGCGGTTTGAAACGACGACTAATCTACCCCCCATGGCTACCTCTCAAAGAACCGTTAAAAAAGCAAAGTCACCGCCAGAACGTGATGTTCATTGCGACAATTAACCACAAAGTGACTATAGTAATATAATTACCCCGCTCGCGTATGGTTCCCGTCCACGGGGATTTTAGCACATATTCCTAGAGTTCTTCCTCCCAAGGCCGCGATAACCGCATTGCCCCGTTGATGATGCCTGCCATCGAATAGGTTTGCGGGAAATTCCCCCAAGCCTCGCCAGTCGCAAATGATGTGTCCTCGGACATCAACCCCAGAGGGTTGCGCGCGTCGAGCAGCGCCTCGAACAAGTCGCGTGCTTCGTCTTTGCGCCCGATGCGGGTCAAGGCGTCGACGCGCCAGAAAGCACACAGGTTGAACCCGACTTCCGGAACGCCGAAATCGTCCGCTTCTTCATAGCGCAGCATGAAGGGACCGCGACCCAATGTGGCAGACAGGGTTTCGACCGTCGCCACGAACCGCGGATCCTGAGGAGGCAGAAAACCGACCTCGCCCATCAATAAAACGCTGGCGTCGAGCGTGCTGCCGTCAAAGCTTTCGACGAAGGACTGGCGCTTTTCCGACCAGGTGCGTTCAAGGATCTTGGCGCGAATGATATCGGCGCGCTCTTTCCAATATGTCGCCCGCTTGGGTAGCCCCAGATGCGCTGCGATCTTGCCCAACCTATCGCAAGCAACCCAGCACATCAGCGAAGATGACGTGTGTATGCGCGAACGACTGCGCAACTCCCACAAACCGGCATCGGGTTGATCATGAAGCAGCCAAGCTTGTTCCCCCAATGCTTCAAGATGCTCGAAAGCGGCTTTTCCGGTGTTCATGAACAACCGCTTGTCAAAGAAAGCGGGAGCGGCGCCGAGAATGATGTTGCCATAGGTATCGTGTTGAAAATGTTCATGGGCCTGATTGCCGATGCGCACCGGCCCCATGCCCCGATACCCCTGAAGCGCCTCGGCGATGGTCTCGGTCAGTTCGGTTTCCAAACCCACGCCGAGCACGGGTTGAATGTGCCCGCCTTTGGCGTCAGCCACCAGATTCATCAACCACTGAAAGTAGTTTTCCAATGTACGAGTAGCGGCAAGGCTGTTCAGTGCCCGTACAGTAAACAACGCATCACGGACCCAGCAATAGCGATAATCCCAATTGCGGGTACTGCCGGGTGCTTCGGGCACCGACGTCGTCATCGCAGCGATGATCCCTCCGGTCGGTTCATAGCTGCACAGCTTTAGAGTGATTGCGGCGCGGATGACGGCCTCTTGCCATTCACAAGGGATAGCCAGTCTTTGCACCCAGCGTCGCCAATATCGTGTCGTCTGGTCACAGAAGTCTCGGGCGATGTGCTGTGGGCTTTCGGACAAGGTTTCATCCGGGCCCAGAACAAATGACATCTCCTGGTCGAGGTTGATCAACCTTTCGTCCAGCACGTGGTCCAGCGGTGCATCGGTTGTCAGACGTACCACTTGATCAGGTCCGACAAACCGCACGTGGCTTGAACCGCGCGTCATCGAAGGGGGTACCGTGCCCCATTCAAACTGTGGCCTGATACAAAACCGGACGCGCGGTGCCCCGTCCAACGGGCGCACCTGACGGATCAGCATCTGCGGTCTGAAGGACCGGCCGCGCGCTTCGAAACGCGGGCAGAAATCAATGATCTCGACCGCACCCGATGCGCTGCGCAGCACGGTGCGCAAAATGGCTGTGTTGGCCAAGTATGATTGTTCTGTCTCAAAGCAACCATCCAGCTCGACCCGAAACGTGCCGTCGTCGGGGCGACCCTTTCCGTGCCCCAGCAGACCGTGAAAAATCGGGTCACCATCAAAACGCGGCAGACAGTACCAGTTTATCACACCAGCAGGGTCAATTAGCGCGGAAACAGCACAATTGCCGATAATCCCAAGTTCCATTTATTTTCCTTTCGCAAGCAGGTGTGTAAGCCATTGATGAAACGAACCTATGGTCTGCGCGCGATACATCGCCTGCGTCGGACCGGCCCCGATCTTTATCCCGCTTCCACCCAGTCTTTGAGCAGCCTCAAAGCCGTCCTCGTCTGTTACATCGTCGCCGATCATAATCGGTATCCGGTCGGCAAATTCGGGGCGATGCATAAGATACGCCAGCGCCGTGCCCTTATTCACCGAAGCGATCGCTATTTCGCTGACCATCTTGCCGTGTATCGCGCGCAGGCCGGGCACCTGGTTTGCAACGTTCTCCACCGTTTGCCGGGCGATTTCACCTTGTTCAGGCGCGTGGCGATAGTGGATCGCGATCGAGCCGGGCTTGTGTTCCAGCTTCAGCCGGGCTTCCGCTGCGAATGTCTCAAGAACGCTCAACGCCTGGCGCAGTTGCCCGGATGATTTCGGATCGCCGTCTGGGCCGTCACACCGATGGTCGTATTCCAAGCCATGAGACCCGACCACCGGCAAATCCAGAGGCCCTAAAATCTTTGCTGCGTCATTCAGCCCCCTGCCCGTCAACACGACGACCGCCCCGTTCGTGAGGTTGATCAACGTCGACAGCGATTGCCTCATGCCTTCAGAGATCGTCACCGCCGATGGATCGTCGGTGATTGGCGCAAGCGTCCCATCGAGATCAAAGAAAAAGCCATGCGATGATAACTCAATTTCCAGATTTTCTAAATCGGACGGCATGGTGCTCCCTTCATTGTCAGGAATGAACAGATGATACTGGTTTTCTTGTCCCTCAAGCCGCTGACCTCTCACATTTTCTTCAGTGGGTTAGTTGCAAGCTGGGTTGAGCTTATGACACGGGCCATGCGCCCACCCTTGGGTCTTACTTAGTGCTGGAGTTCCAAAGTCTACACGTCAAGGCAAAACCATGCAGTGGCCGAACGTCAGCGGGCAGTTCGCAGGGTATCCGACAAGGCTGATCGAGATTTCACAGATTGCCCATGATCACAGGCGATACAAATTTATCGTCACCCGTCAGGTTGACCTAACGACAACTTGGAGTTGACAGTCACGACAGGTTCTGGTCGGATAAATCAAGTTATGGAAAGGTTAGAGAGGCCTTTCCGCGGTAACACCCCGTTAAACTTAGCCACATTATAACAACCCAAGCGATGACCTTGCCGTGACGCGCCAACTGAACACTCATGACTTTTACAGCGATCTGGAAGAGATCGGGCGCAATTCGATGGTCCCTACTTTGTTGGAAACCGCGACATTGGCGACAGGAATGGGTTTTGCCGCCGTTGCCCGTGTGACGGAATCGCGGTGGATCACCTGCCAGACCGTGGACAAGATTTCTTTTGGCCTGGAACCGGGCGACGAACTGGACGTAGAGAGCACGCTGTGCCACGAAGTCAGGCTCTCCAATACAGAGATCGTGATCGACGACGTTGCCGATGACCCGATATATTGCAATCACCACACACCGGCAACGTACGGGATCCAAAGCTATATTTCGGTTCCGATACACAGGAGAGATGGGACGTTCTTCGGCACATTATGCGCGATTGACCCCAACCCCAGAACCCTGAAGACACCGAACATCCTGGCGATGTTTCGACTGTTCGCATCATTGCTTGGCGACAGTCTGGAAATCGAAGACAAGCTAAAGGAAAGCCAGATCGCTATCGACCAGGAACGGCACCTGACTGAGGTGCAACAGCAGTTCATCGCCATTTTGGCACACGATCTGCGCAATCCTATCAGTGCTCTTGAATCCGGTCTGCGCATTATGGCGCGCAAAGATCTGGACGAACCTACGACCAAGCTCGTCACGCTCATGAAGGCTTCGCTTGGACGTATGAGCAATCTTATTGAAAACCTTCTGGATCGTGCCCGTCAGCGGCATGATGGGGGGGTCATCATCGAACGCGACGCAGCCGAGCCATTGGAACCGGTAATTCAGCAAATTGTCGCCGAAATCAAATCCGTATCACCTGACCATGACATCGAATGCGACATCGATCTTGACGGAAATGTCGATTGTGACCGGGAACGCATCGCCCAAATGCTGTCGAACCTGCTACGCAATGCAATCACCCACGGCGCTGAGGGGCAGCGGATCGATCTTGTCGCGAAGCGGGTCGACAGCGAGATAATTCTTTCGGTGGCGAACCAAGGTAAGATGATCCCGCCCAGTATACTGCCCAGCCTGTTCGTACCTTTTCAACAAGGCGGTGCAAATAAAAAACGCAAGGGCCTTGGGCTTGGTCTCTATATCGCGTCCGAGATCGCAAAAGCCCACGGGGGAACGCTGAATGTGGTGTCGGATGAACGTGAAACCAAATTCACCTTCCGAATGCCTCAAGGCACGGTACCGCAGTAAACTACCCTCTTTGAGCGGACGATCCGACAGCTCGACGTCTCAGACCTCCCTGACGCCGTGGGTAAGAATTTCATCACACTTCGCACCGTGCAAAACGGAAATGTCCCCGGTCGTTTCAAGAATGACCGCCTGAACCTGGGACAGATCAAGTGCGTTCGCTTCGCGTAGCTTGGCGACCAGATCCTCTTTTCTCACACGGGTCTCTTTCAACGCGTCCTGCAGGATGACGCCGTTTTTCATCAAAAGAACCGGTCTATTTTGAACCAAGTCGTCAAGCGTCGCAGAGCGTTGTCGCAGATATGCCACCAGGTACTGCACGGCGAACAGGCTTGCCATGGCGGTCAGGGTCTGCAACAGCCCGGTCCATTCGCTTGACTGCGACGCCCCAGCGAGCAGCGATCCCATGGCCACCGTCATGACGAAATCAAAGTTGGTCATCTTGGAAAACGACCGCAACCCGACAACGCGTACTAGAAAAATAATCCAGAAAAGCCCCAAAGCGCTTAAGATAGCCCCTTTTGCCAAGGCGTCCAAAATGGCGTCATCGAAAAACATGTCAGCTCCTTTGCCGTTAGGTTAATGGTGTACGCATCGGCGCATTCCGGAACTGCGCTTTTCCGACCGATCGTTCGCGTCTTTCATACCGGCATTCGGGCGAGGAAACTTCGCACCCAGTTGGTTTGATCAGGCAAAAACGGCACAGGGGCGTCCCGTGCCGCATAGATCTTGCGTCTATCAGACAGCCAGTTTCACAGGATCTTTGCCAGCATCCAAATGCCCATGCCAAGCATCATCAAGTTCTCGGTCAGAGAGATAAACCCCAAGGGTACATTGCTATCACCGCCAACGCATGCACATTTAAGCTCTCGCTTCTCGATATAGACGGCTTTGATAACGGATGCCGCCCCGATCCCCCCGATGAAAATTGCCACAGGCGCTGATAGCCACATCATTGCACCCGCAGTCATCAGGATACCGGCCAAGGCTTCACCGAATGGGTAAAGCTTGCCATAGGGCACCCAACGCTGCGCGAGCAAGTCATAGTTCAGGAACATTGTAGAAAAGCTTTCCACGTTCTGAAGCTTCTGGACGGCCAGAAAACACATCGAGATGGAGATGAACCACTCAAAAGCGCGCAGTGTGAAAATTGTCTGGAAGCTGAACCATGACAACGCCAAGGCCATCAGAAACGCCATCCCGAAAATCGCGATCACGGGCTGATAAGAGGTATCGGACTGCTGATCCTTGGGTTTATCGAGGCCGAAAAACACCCGCAGGTCATCATATCCCCCAATCCGTTCTGTACCGATAAATGACTGCGGCGTGGTTTTCACACCATGCCGCGCCTTGAATGCTTCGGTCTCCGCGCTTGTCTCCAGGTGATGGTCCTCGACCGTGTAACCTTGGCGCTCCAACAGATCCTTCGATTTCAAACCGTAGGGGCACATGTGCCCAGGCATTACCATTCTGTAAAGTTTGGCAGTTTTTACCTGATCGACCTGGGCCATGCGATTTCCCCTGTTATTTGCCGTCAATTTCAGGGGTGGCGGTTGGCCCACCCTGCAAATCATTGATAAGCGCTTTCATCTCGGCGATTTCCAAGCGTTGTGCCTTGATGATTTCATCTGCCAGTTTGCGAACACGAGGATCTGAAATATTTGCGCGCTCACTGGTCAAGATCGCGATGGAGTGGTGTGGGATCATGGCGCGCATCCATGAAATGTCCCCGACGGTGGCCTGACTGCGAACCAGAAACAAAGCGAGCAGAAAAACGACTGCGCTGCCTGCAAAGATCGACATGTTGGCGGCTTTGTTGGAATACATGCCAAGCATGAACGCCAGCATGATGATCGCCATCATCGCACCCATCAAGATCGCCATGTATGTGCGGGTTTCACTGTAAAAAAGATGATCCCAAGCGTAGCTGTTAAGATACATCATTCCGAACATCACAACCGTGGCGGTGATGATCATCGCGAAAAAACGCCAATAGGACATAAGGACCTCTCAAAAAATTGAATTGTATAGAGATGCAACTACCTTCCCGCGCTGGAAGGTTCCGAACAGTTTTTAAAAACCCGTATTTTCCCACGAATTCAGGTGTTTCAAGCAAGGCTTAGACATCAGCCTTATTCGATATCGCGATTTCTGTGCGAAACCGGAGATCCAAAATCTGGAATTTGCACGGAAGTGTCTTGAATATTGTTCTGCTCCTCCTAACGCCGCCGGTTCGGTTTGACGTTCGGCGGTTGCGCCGCCACCGTCGCGTGACGTTCAACCTCGCCCTGCGCGCCGATGGTCCAAGACATTCTCCGTCGAATTTGCGCCTTAGTTTAACCAACTTGTTCGTATTAATGGGTCATGTACGAGCAAAAATAGCGATTTTACCAGTTCAAGACCGACAGACCCGGATACAAACGGCAGGCATAGTATGACGAACACTCACCGAACAGGTATATCTCAAGCAGTTCTTGTCGTTGTGTGCCTTTCCCTGTCGTACGTTTCGTTTGCGCTGGTTCACAACATCGCCAGTACACGTTCGCAAGGAAATTTTGACGTATTGGTCGATCAAAGCCTTAACCTGATCCATCAGCAGGGAGATAAATTCAATCGGACGCTCGACGGTCTCGCCGGATTGGTGCTTGCGTCCGACGCAGTGACATCGACCGAATTGGGCGAATATGCGGATGCGCTTAACCTGCATCAGGACAAGTTGGCGTCGACTGCGATCGGGTTTGCCTCGCTTGGGGAAGTTACCGATCAGAACCCGGTGAACTATGTGAACACCCACTTGGTTGAATCTGCGCTACCGGCCCCTGTTGATGGCGCGGGTTCCGAGCATTTTGTCATCAGATTGGCAGAACCTCGGCCGCGACACGCAAGTCTGCTGGGGTACGATTTCGCGAATGAACCCGATTTGCTTGCCGCCGCGCTGACCGCCCGTAAAACCGGCGAAGCCATCGCATCTATCGGGGTCCCCAAGGGAAACCGGACATCGGCATCACGAGAAATGTTCTTGTTAAGGCCTGTCTACAGAACACTACCAGATACAAAACCCGATACGCCCGAGAAGGCGTTTGTCGGATTTGCTTTTTTGGTTACTAACTTCAATCGCGTCTTTGTCGACTTAGCATCCGCACAGAAAGACCTTGTCACGCTTCGTGTGGAATATAACACCCACACCGACCACGCGGTGATATCGAATTCAAAGTTCGTCGTTCACAAATCTTTGCAGATGTATGGTCAGGAACTCAACCTGGTATGGGAAAGCACCCCTGAATTCGAAGCGCTGCAGTCGTTCAGGGCACGGTGGATCGTGTTGATGCTTGGGGTGTTGATTACTGCTCTGATTTCCACGATTTTTGCGGTGTTCTCCAGAAGAGACCGCATGATAACTGCAATAGTCGCACAGAAAACCCGAGATCTGGAAACCCAGGACAAGGAAAAACGGTCGATTCTGGAAAACGCCATGCTTGCGATCGTTTCCGCGAATGCCGCAGGCGAAATTCTAGATACCAACGACGCCGCCAAAAAACTTCTTCGGCCGCTTGACGCTCACCAACGGGTCAAAGGCAAGCTTCTGCATCAGCTATTGCCATCCTTCAACATCCACAGCCCCGACGGCGCATCCAAACTGCATCTTAATGCCGCCGGAAAGGCGAACAGCCTGACAATCGAAATAGAGAAAAATACCTGGGTCACCGCCGATGGTGACACCCGCATCACACTTCTTTTGCGTGACATCACCACCAGCGAACGTCACGCTCAGGAATTGCGAGAGGCCGAACAGCGCTGGAACCTGGCGCTGATGGGTGCGCAAATCGGTGTGTTTGACCTGAATTTAGAGCATGATACCTCGATTGTTTCGGACACTTGGCGCAACACTCTACGCATTGAAGGCCATATGGACGCGCGCGACCCGTACCGCTTGCAACTGGACCGCATCCATCCAGACGATCTGCCGGCGCTGCAGCTGGCCGAAATGGCTTGCATCGACGGTGAAACCGATCATGCCAAGGCGTGTTTTCGGGTAAACGTCGGCCAAGATGAATGGCGCTGGATAAAATCCGATGCGGTGGTGGTCAAGCGCGCCGCAGATGGTACTGCGCTGCGCATGCTTGGCATTCAGCTAGATGTCACGGAAAGCTTTGACCTTGATCAGATGAAGCACGATTTTGTCGCGACAGTCAGCCATGAACTGCGCACACCGTTAACATCCATCAAGGGCGCTCTTGGGTTGTTGGCCCCTCAGGTCAAGGGCGACAAGCCACAAGCGACTGACCGCCTGATTGAAATAGCAACGTCGAACTGCGACCGGCTGACGAAGCTGGTTAATGATTTGCTGGACATGGAGAAGTTGAACGCTGGCAGCATGACCCACGATACCAAACCCGAAAATCTGACCGACATCATGATGCTTGCCGCTGAGCAACTTGAGACCTACGCATCACAATGGGAGGTCGCTCTAGAGGTCGATACACCCCAAGGAGATCAGTATATTCTGACAGATAAACTGCGTCTGACGCAGGTTTTGACCAACCTTTTATCGAATGCGTGCAAATTTGCCTATCCTGGCACCAAAGTTTGCTTGACCGCCGAAGCCTTTCCGACGTTCACCAAGGTATCTGTAAGCAATCTGGGCAAAGGTATCTCCGAGGAATTCCGCGGCCAGATTTTTCAACCGTTCTCGCAAGCTGACAACTCCGACACGAGACAACGGGGTGGGACTGGTCTGGGGCTCAACATCTCGCGTCACTTGATCGAAGCAATGGGGGGTGAGATCGGGTTTGAAAGTGATCCCGGCGAAGAAACGGTGTTCTGGTTCACCTGTCCGATCGCGGATTGGGACGAAATAGAAGATGCGGCCTAGGTACCTGCGCGGCAGGTATTTACCATCTATGGGTCAAAGCCGGTCAGAACCGGTATTTTCCAGAACTGTTTGCCGCGCTCTGCCCGTATTCTTTGACTGATACAAAGCCGTGTCGGCGTAGGATAGAATATCCTTTGCCGCCAGGTTCTTGTTGGGCCGTATCCAAACGGTACCGATACTGGCAGATATGCGGCACTGGCGACCATGAAACATGATTGGCCGTTCAAGTCGGTTGATCAACCTCTCCCCGACAGCTTGAAGATCTTTTGCGTCGTGAAGGTTTGGTAGGATCAAAGTGAATTCATCGCCCCCCACGCGGGCAACCGTATCTTCTGCGCGGGTTTCGTTTACCATTATCCGTGCCGCAGCCTGGAGCACATGGTCACCCGCCGCATGCCCATGCGTGTCATTCACATTTTTGAAGAAATCAAGATCGACCTGCATAACCGCAAAACCCTGGGCACTTTCGACCAATCGCCCCAATACATGATCGACCGCCCGACGGTTTTTCAGCCCCGTCAGGGTATCGGTGAATGCCTGCTCTTCCGCGGCGATCTTGGCTATTTGCAGTTTCAGGTTCAACCGATGTGTTGCAGACATGGCCGACGACTTTGCTTCGACGAGATATAGCATTTCCATCGCCATATCGGTCGCGGCAAAATCGGCGTTCGTCAGATTGAAGCGGCGCACGCTTTCCTGGATGGTGATACCGAACGACAGGTTAATCACAAATATTTCGGCGGTTTCGCCAAAGGGGGCCATCACAGCCTTGAAGGTGCTGGAGGGATCTTGACGGAAACACAAGTGCATGGTCATGCCCGATTGCCACTGCATATCCTCGATCGAATGGATCATCTTTGGTCGCATCACTGCGAAATGGTCGAAAAAGGACGTGTTGGGATATGTGTCATCGGGGCGCAACTTACGCAGCGTCGGACCCACATGCAGGATATTTCCGGTCTTGCCGACGACCAGGTGCATCGGGCACAAGATATCCAGCACTTGCGAATGGGCCGATCTGGTCATGGGACAGGAGCGCCCAATTCAAAACCTCGCCCTTCTGCAAAATCGCGTTCGACCAGTTTGATGCAAATCTTCTCACATCCGTCAGAACTGCAACTATTGTCGAGCAGGACCAGCGCCCCATAATCATCGGCAATAACCCGCAGCACGCCGGTCATTACATTGCCAAATCCCGGCATGGGACCACGACACACCAAGGTGAAATGACCCTGTTCAACCTGATCAATCTCCATCACCGGGAGATCAAGGTTGGGAACAGCAAGTTTTGCACGATCATGCAGGTCGTCAAGCGAATATAGAAAATCCTCAAATCCCACCCCGCCAAATCTTAACAGACGGCGCACCCCCTCTTGGGAAGGATTCGAGACAAGGTAAGCCCCGAGATCTTCCAGAAGTTCGGACTTGGGGTGCTCCAAAACGTCCGACATCGCGTCAATCACGTCAGACGTCAGACGGTATTCATAGGTCAGCATCGGTTCAAATTCTTCATCGTCCATTCCGACGCGTCTGGCGACTTGCTTCCAGACAGCAACGCCGAAGTTATCGCTGATAAAATTTTGGATAGTTCTATTTATAAGCCCGTGCATGAATACCCTTTACCGCTACCAACACCGAACATCGGTGCTCCGTGTTAACAATCCGCCAAGATTCTGCGGCGAAATTGCGGCATTGTGCAGATATCCATCTGCAGAGTCGTTCGGTTCGGTAACCGGTCTACGCGCTAGAAATCCGTCGGTGCACCGCCCTCTGATTTCCGCCGTGCCACAAATTCTGCAAGCTCTTGGCGGATCGCAACATCCATCGGCGGTTCTTCAAACTCCGCGATGATCTCCTTGAAGATCAGATGAGCGCGCTCGGGGGTCCAGACCGCTCCTGCGGCTTCCCAGCCTTCGTAATTTTTCCAGTCGCTTAAAAACGGTTGATAAAAGGCAGTGCTGTAGCGGTCCTGGGTGTGTTGAATTCCAAAGAAATGCCCGGAATCCCCAACCGCCTTAATCGCGTCCAATGCGATTTCATCCGGTCCGGTCGCGCATATATCAGGGTCCATATACCGTTGTATTTGCTGGAGAACTTCGCAATCCATGATGAATTTCTCGGGCGACGCAATCAGCCCGCCCTCCAGCCAACCGGCGGCATGATACACCATATTGGTACCTGACTGCACCGCTGCCCAGAGGCTGTTCGATGTCTCCCACATCGCCTGCCCGTCGGGTACATTCGCGGCACAGACACCCGAAGATCGCATCGGAAGATTGTAGTATCGGCACAGTTGGCCGGTCATCTGCGTCGCGCGCATGTATTCGGGTGTGCCAAAGGCCGGTGCGCCGGTTTTCATGTCAACATTTGATGTGAACGTGCCTATCGCGCACGGGGCGCCCGGGTTGATGATTTGAGCCAGCACCACAGCACAAAGCGCTTCGGCAAGTGATTGCGCGACGGCACCGGACATTGTTACGGGTGCCATCGCACCAGCAAGGGTAAAGGGCGTCACGACCAGCCCCTGCCCCCGTCTGGCAAGTCGCATCCACCCATCCAACATTGGGATGTCGTGTTTAAGCGGCGATGTCGAATTGATGTTGGTGTACATTCGCGGCGTGGCGTCAAATTCGGCGTGGCTAAGCCCTCCGGCAATACGGACCATCTCCATCACGTCCTCTACCCGTTCCTTGCCAAGGCTATAGGCATGCATGACTTTGTCGGTGATGGTAAGCTTGTCGTACAGAACATCGAGGTGTCGCACCGACGCGTGGATATCGACGGGTTCCACCGGGTATCCCCCCGCAAAGTGGATGCAGTTGAAGTACTGCGTCAGTTTCAGCAGATCTTGGCATCTGGCGCGGGTACCGGGAACTTTGGTACCAATAGACATATCCCAATAGTTGGGCGGTGAAGACACGTTGCCAAACAGCAGGTGCTTGCCCCCGATGGTGATTGTGCGATCAGGGTTTCGGGGGGTTATCGTGAACTGAGAGGGTGCCTTGCCGATCCACTCCATCACAAATTCACGCCCCATGCGCACGTTTTCACCGTTGATCGTGCAGCCGGCTTTGCGCAGGATATCCAACGCTTCGAGGTTCAGGAACTCGACGCCGATCTCTTCGAGAATGCGCATGGCACCGTCATGGATCGCATGCACGCCCTCGGGGGTCAGCGGTTCCGTTGGTCTATCGATGTTGACGGGTGGGTTCCACGGCATCTGTTCGATAGCTGAACGCCCCCGGCGGGTGCGCGCGCCTGCCCGGCCACCGTTTCGGGTTCGACGATTATGATCGGGTGCAGCCATGGTGTTCTCCCTCGGTTGTTTCCAAGAAAGACCGACAGGTGCGCCAGGGCGTTGCCGTTTCCGACCGCAGATGTCGTTTTTTACACGTCGGTTTGCGAACTCTATCGGGAATCCAGCCAATCCGGCAGGCCGCCAATATCGCGTAAAACCACATCTGCATGGCCTTCAAGGTCGCGATTGGTCGCAAGTCCGGTAAGCACCGCGACGCAAACCATCCCGGCAGCGCGGCCTGCAACCATATCATGGGTGCTGTCGCCGATCATGGCGATATGACCCGGCTCGACCCCGATCTTTGACGCAAAGGCCAGCAATTGGCCCGGCCCGGGCTTTGCGCCGTGACCGCTATCAAACCCCGCAATAAAATCGAACATGTCCGTAATGCCAGCTTCTGCAAGGTGCGCCTGCGCTGGTGCCTCTGCATCGTTCGTTGCCATCCCAAGCGCCAATCCCTTTTCCCTGAGCAACGTCAACAAAGGCCGCAAGGGCACAGCTTCAAGCTGCGGTGCCAACTCGGCTTCTTCATTCAAAAGATCAAGCAGCGCATGCGGGGACAGCTCGGGAACCTGCGGTGCCAATATCTGTACGACTTCGGCCGGAGTACCCGCGATGACGATGCTGTCGGGGGAAAACTTCCGGGTCCTGAAGTCAAAACCGATAAGATGGCCCAGAGCCGTCGCCCGTGCGTCCGAACCCGCACTTAGCCGCGTCAGAAAGCCTGCCGCCCATGCTTCCCACGTCGCGGAGAAATCGAAAAGGGTACCGTCCTTATCGAAAAGCAGAGCCTTTATTTCGGTCATGTCCAGTTCACCTGTTCTCCGCCGGGCAACGCATGGCGGGCCTGCATGATCCTGTCGTAAGGCGCGTTAACGCTATCGCAAAAACTGATCACCCAAGCATCATCCATCATCAAAAAATCCAGCACCGCCCCTAGAAAGGCTGCGTCGCCGGCCTGATTTCGCAGGTCCTGCGCCGACGCACCGGTGGCCCCCATGAAAACCGGCATCAAGTCATCATTTGCGGCAAGCCATGCCAGGGCTTGGAGCGCAAAAGTTTCGGCGGCTTCTCGCTTGATCACAGGGGTTTTTCCTCCCGTTACAGATCTTCGAAACGGTTTGTTAACTATTAAGGTCAAAAAGAATGTAGTGGTCGAATAATTTTTTAGCGAAGGGAACGCAAGTGCAGGGTAAAATCCTCATCATTGATGCCGTTGCAACCAATCGCATTATGTTGAAGATAAAGCTTCTGTCCTCTTTTTATGATGTCACCCAGGCGACGACTGTGGCCGAGGCTTTGGCGATAGCCCAGCGGACCCCACCTGACCTTGTGATAACGACGTTCAATCTCCCGGATGCCAATGCAACGGCGGTGTGCAGCGGGCTGGCGGCACTGCCTCAGACAGCGCGAATTCCCGTTCTGGCGATCGGCGACAACCCCGATCCCGCGATCCGAAAGACGCTGCTGTCGCAAGGGGTGCACGACGTGTTGACCCGTCCGGTTCAAGATGCCCTGCTACTGGGGCGGGTACGCAGTTTGATCAGGGCGTATAACTCCTCCGAGGAATGGAACACGCGCGGCGGGACTGGCCGGACTTTTGGCCTGGCGGAATCTCAAAGCGGGTTCGTGCATCCCGGACACATTCAGCTGGTGGGCGATGAAAAGCGTGTGAACCATATTTGGGCGTCACAACTCAGGGACATGTCGCCCAATAAGTTAACTTTATCGACGTTCGGTGACGCGTTGGAGTGTCTGCGCAATTCGACAGTGCCCGATATCTTTGTGATCGGTTTGTCAGGCAACGACAAAAACGTAGCGACGCAATTGAGCATGATATCGTCGATCCGCTCCAACGCCGTGACGCGGCACTGCGGTATTCTGGTCATCCAGAGCATTGCCGACGAACTGGTCGGTGCGAATGTTCTTGATCTGGGTGCCGACGACTTGATGCCCCACGGTTTTGAAGTAGAGGAGCTGTCGTTGCGGTTGACCAGCCTGCTGCGGCGCAAACGTCAGGCGGATTTGAATCGGCGTAGCGTCGACACTGAGCTGCGCGAAGCGATACTTGACCCGTTGACCGGACTGTACAACCGCCGGCACGCGCTGGCTGAGCTGACGCGGCTTGCCGAGAACACCCAAAACACCAGCAAGGGGTTTGCCGTGATGATCGCTGACATGGATCATTTCAAGCGCGTAAACGACGCCTTTGGCCATGCGTCGGGCGATGCCGCGCTTGTGGAAACGTCGCGCAGGCTAAAGTCGCAGCTTCGCCCTGTAGATATTTTGGCGCGCATTGGCGGGGAAGAGTTTTTGTTGATCCTCCCGTGTATCACGGATGCCGATGCGACAAGATTGGCAAAAAAGATATGCAGCATATTCAGCGACGCTCCCTTTACGCTGCCCAACGGTCCGACGTCCGTAAGCCTGACAATCAGCATAGGCATTTGCATCGCCACGGCCGATACCTTGATGGCGCGCCCCGTGAACAAGATTGCGGCTGAACTGATAAATCATGCGGATCGGGCACTTTACAGCGCGAAAAGCCTTGGTCGAAATCAGGTCAGGCTCATCCGCCAAGCAGCCTGATGTTTTGACCGCAATATTCTATGCTTTGGGGAAAAACCCATTGCAACATCGTGAGCTGCGAATTTCGCCTTCGGCAAGCCACAAAGTAACCTGCAGGAAAGATTTGTATGACCACAGACCGCCCATTGATTGGTATTTCCTTGATGCTCGGGTTTTGCATCGTGGCACCTTTTGGCGATGCCGTTGCGAAACTGCTGGGGGCTTCCGTCCCTCTTGCACAGGTGGTTCTTATTCGCTTCGCGGTACAGCTGATTATTTTGGCCCCGTTGGTCTGGCTATCGCGCAGACCATTGCGGATACGCGGCGTTGTATTGTGGCTGACCGTATTGCGCACATTGCTGCATATCGCAGGGATCGCAGCCATGTTCACGGCGCTGAAATACCTGCCTTTGGCAGATGCCGTGGCTATCGTGTTTGTCATGCCATTCTTCATGCTGATCCTGGGTAAGTTCGTATTATCCGAAGAAGTCGGAGGTCGCAGATTACTGGCGTGTGTCGCCGGATTCGGTGGTACCTTGCTTATCGTGCAACCCAGCTTTTCCGAGGTCGGTTGGCCAGCGATCCTTCCAGTATTTGTCGCTGCCAACTTTTCGGTTTTCATCCTGGTGACCCGTAAGATTGCGAAACATACCGACCCCATCAGCCTGCAAGCCGTAAGCGGCGCGATGGCTGTGGCGCTCATGGTTCCCGTGATATGGGGGGGTGAAAAACTGGGCATTGGCGCTTTCACGATGATCACGCCCAACACAGACCAGTGGTTTCTCTTGCTCGCTATCGGAATTCTCGGCAGTCTTGCTCACCTGTTGATGACCTGGTCGTTGCGCTATGCGCCTGCCGCGACGCTTGCCCCGATGCAGTATCTGGAAATTCCGATCGCCACGCTTATTGGTTTGCTGATCTTCAACGATTTCCCCGATGGGTGGGCGATGGTTGGCATAGCCGTCACGATGGCCGCGGGCGTGTATATTCTCATCCGGGAGGGGGCCATCCAGCGGCGTCTGGATGCAATAAAGCCTCAGCAACCTGCCGAATAATGCGCCGCGGCAGCATCAAAATTGCATTCGGTTCGTCCATTTCCAAACGAGCGGGGCCGAGCGCCCGATTCGAGGTTCCAATCTGCGAGAGCGGGTTCAGGTCCAGCCCATCGATCGGCCATTCCAACCCGTCGCTGCGACCCTGTGTCGGTCCCAACGGAAAGATCGATACGACGTCGCCCGGTACGGTTGCCACTTCAAGTTCGGGGGGTGCCAGCAGAACGATCTGGGACTGCGCCACCAGAATGCAGCGCCGATGTGCGTATCGTACCAAACTATGCAATACTGCCAGTTGGTGGTCCAAGCGACCGCCACAAAAACCCACCCCTATTACCAGAGGTGTATCCAGATTGCGCAAAGCTTTATCAAAATCGGTTGTATCCTGTTCATCGATTTTGAATTGCCGATCCTTTGGTATTTGCGCCAGAGCGGTTTCGGCTATCGAATCGAAATCGCCGATCAGCGCCGCAAGAGGCACGCCTGCCTTCAGCGCAAGCAAGGCCCCGGCGTCCGCCGCAACACAGGTCGGCGCGATCGTCAGAGCCTCGTTCAGGTCGCCTACGCAGGCCTCGCCCCCGCCCACCAGGGTGAGCGGTGTTAAACTGGAAACAATCATGTCAATCACGCAAATTCCTTGGTCTCGGGAAACAATGCCACAAAGTTGACATAAAATGATACGCTGATAGGCACAGATTCGAGCCGCTTTAGACTTGAACAACATGGTAAACAGTAAGCTGCAAATAGGCAGAGGACGACCATCCGATGATGAGTAACAATAAAATTCTAACGGTCTCATACGGCACCTTTTCGTGTACGTTAGAAGGCTTTGACGATTCATTCGGCACCATGAAGGCGATTGCGGAGTATTTTCGCGACCTCGCATCGGAAGACCGCTATTTCGGGGCAGAACCGCCACAACCGGACGCTGACATGTTGGCCCACATTGCGCAGAAAGAAATTTCGCGCAGGGTGGAGGCGCGTCAGCAGGATGGCAAGATCGTCCTGAGCGCTCAGCCCGATGCAAATGCCGATAACAAGCGCGATGAAGTGCAACCCGCTGCCGAAGCACCCACAGCTGAACCTGCCCATCGTATCTCCCTGCGCGGAGAAAAGGATACCTCACCCTACTATGTGACGTATCAGGTGAGTCCACTGAAAGCCTTGGGTCATGCGCGCAAGGTCACACCGAAGACCCCTGAGCCCGATGCTGCCAAGCCTTCGGACCAACCCGTAGCCGAGCAGGATGCAGATCAGTCCATTGAGAAACCTGTCGAAGCCAAGCGTGATGCGCCTGCGAACCAGACAGATGACGCAAAGATCAAGGCACCCGAGCCAACCGCAGCACCAGCAGTGGCCGCGGAACCGGTTCAGCACAAGGAAGTTGCTGTCTCCGATCAGTCTGACGATGAAATCGACGCGTTCTTCGCAGAGAGCCGCCACGAGGAGCCTGTTGCCGAAGACATCCAGGATAGTGCCAATATCCCCTCCCCAAGCGTCTCGGCTCACGATAGTATTGCCGCAAAGCTGCAACGCATCCGCGCGGTCGTGTCCAAGCAGGAAACCAAGGCAACCAAGGTCGACTACAGCGAAGACGAGCATGCCGAAGACACGGACCGTGGACCTCAATCTTCACCGAGATCCGATCTCGTTTCTGACGCGGTACACGACATTGAAGAAGCATTGGACGCTGATGACGCGGTGGAAATGACCAGTGCACGGCAACGCGACCAAGGTGAACAAAGCGATGAGGAAGTAAATTCGCTGCTGAGCCGCCTTGACGAACAAAGCGAACCGGCATCCGAACCCGAGACAGCGATCCAAGACGAAAGCCCCCTTGCCGAGCAAGATAACGACGCCGTCGTGACACGGGGTTCCGCCTCGGCTGAAGCAGAGGCGCTGGCTTCGGACGACGATATCGAAGATCAGGTTTCTGAAGAAGTTCCAACCGAAGACAGGGCAAGTGAAACTGACGCTGAAGCTGAAGAAGACACAAAGCACGAAGTGGCATCCGAACCCAAAGAGATGGATGCGCCCCATGGCCGCGTGATCAAGGTAAAGCGCGCAGATCTTGAACACGCCATCGCCAAAGGAGCGTTGGAGGAGGTCGCACCGGAAACAGAGAGCGTTGACGCTTCGTCTTCCGAGCCAGACCACGGTGTTGTATCGACGCTGTCTGACGAAGACGAAGACGAACTGGCACGTGAATTGGCCGCCGTTGAGGCGACGTTGGCAGATGGATCGCAAGAAGCCGAAGATGCGCATCAGCTCGATGGCTCCGCCCGGCGGGTCCTTCCGACGTTGGATGCGGATCAGGAATCAGACATGAACCGCTTGCTGGCGGAAACCGACAACCAGATGGACGACCCGGAAGGCGCCACGCGTCGCGACGCGATTACCCATCTTCGTGCAGCAGTCGCCGCCCGAAAGGCAGACGCGGCACTGGGAGGTACGGATGCCCACGAAAAGGACAAGAATGCCTATCGGAGTGATCTAGCCGAAGTAGTAAGACCGCGCCGCCCTGCGACTGGCAATGCCCGGACGGAGCGTCCGTCAGAGGGCCGTCCTGCGCCGCTGAAACTTGTGGCAGAACAGCGTATCGACACGAACGCACCCCATGTATCGGCACCTGTACGTCCCCGCCGCGTTGCAGCAGTGGCCGTTCCAGATGCGCCGGTACCCGCCGCCGGCGGCTTTGCCGAATTCGCATCCGAAATGGGGGCAACCAAGTTGCCTGATCTGTTGGAAGCGGCTGCGGCCTATATGGCGTTCGTCGAAGGGCTGGACCAGTTTTCCAGACCCCAGCTGATGAATACGGTGCGCCAGAGCAGCGACGAAGACTTTAGCCGCGAAGAAGGATTGCGGCACTTCGGGCAGTTGTTGCGCACAGGTAAGCTGCAAAAACTGAACGGCGGACAGTTCAAAGCAACTGATGACATCGGGTTTCAACCTGATGCACGCGCTGCGAGCTAAGAATATTACGGACAATATGAAAAACGGCCCCGAGTTTGGGGCCGTTTTTTATTGTAAACAGGTTATTCTCGGTCGTCAGGGTCTTGCTGACCTATCCCTTTGAAGATGAACTTGAACGGAATGGCCCATACGACCCCAAGACCGACGTAGACAAGTATCTCGACCAGCACCGACGGGCGATCAAACAGCGCAACCACCCAGACTGCGGCGATGATGTACAGCGGCAAGCCGACAAGTAATATGATCAGCGCCCATCTGCGTCGTGCTTTGTAACCGAGTGCCATTTTGCGGGTCTCCTTTGATCATCTCCATCACTGCGGCATCCGCCGCGCTGGATATATCTCGAGCCTAGTCGGCGAACGGGTCGGTCACCAGGATCGTGTCATCGCGTTCCGGCGATGTAGAAAGAAGCGCAACCGGGCAGCCGATCAATTCTTCTACGCGACGTACATATTTGATCGCGTTGGCCGGCAGGTCGGCCCAACTGCGCGCGCCTTCGGTAGATTCGGACCAACCGGCCATTTCTTCGTAGACAGGTGTACAGCGGGCCTGTTGATCCGCTGCGGTGGGCAGATATTCCAGCGTTTTCCCGTCCAGTTCATAGCCGACACAAATCTTCAGGGTCTCAAAACCGTCCAGAACATCAAGCTTGGTAAAGGCTATTCCGTTTACACCCGATGTCGCACAGGTCTGCCGGACCAATACGGCGTCAAACCATCCACACCGCCGCTTACGCCCGGTGACCGTGCCAAACTCATGCCCCCGCTCCCCCAGACGCTGGCCATCGGCATCGTGCAATTCCGCAGGGAAAGGCCCTTCGCCAACGCGGGTGGTGTAGGCTTTGACGATGCCCAATACAAAGTCGATCGAACCCGGTCCGATCCCGGTACCTGTCGCCGCTTGACCGGCGATCACGTTCGATGACGTCACATAGGGATAAGTGCCGAAATCGATATCAAGCAACGCACCTTGGGCACCTTCAAAGAGAATCCGTTTTCCCGCCTTGCGGTTTTCGTTCAGCACTTTCCAAACTGGTGCAGCATATTCCAGCACAGAAGGGGCAATTTCGCGCAGCGCCGCAATCAATGCGTCACGGTCAACGGGATCAAGCCCAAGCCCACGGCGCAGCGCGTCGTGGTGCACCAAGGCCCGGTCAACGCGCAGCTCCAGCGTGGCGTCATCCGCCAGATCCGCCACGCGCACAGACCGGCGCCCGACCTTGTCCTCATAGGCGGGGCCGATACCCCGGCCAGTGGTACCAATCTTTGCCACACCGACCTGTTCTTCGCGGGCACGGTCCAATTCACCGTGGATCGGCAGGATAAGCGGGGGATTTTCCGCAATCATCAGCGTGTCGGGCGTTATCGTTACGCCTTGGGCACGCAGCGCTTCGATCTCTTTGACCAGATGCCAGGGGTCAAGCACGACACCATTGCCAATTACCGACAATTTACCGCCCCGCACAATGCCTGACGGTAGTAGGCTTAGCTTGAAGACAGTTCCGTCGATCACCAGCGTGTGGCCTGCGTTGTGGCCCCCTTGGAACCGCGCGATGATATCGGCGCGTTCGCTAAGCCAGTCAACGATCTTGCCTTTTCCCTCGTCGCCCCACTGAGCGCCTACGACAACGACATTGGCCATGATGATATTCCTTTAACAGTTCAAATAACCGTGCAAACCCGCGCCGGTATAGCGGCGGCGGCACGGAACCGAAACTGCAAAATGATGCGCGGCACCAATGAGAGCGCAAATATCCGCTTTGATTATAGATTTACCGGAGAAATGACATAAGTTTTCAAGCGGACGGCCGAAGCATAGCGACTTTCGGTCACAGCTTCATGGCGAGGGCGATACGAATGGGTTTCTTGATGCGGTGGGCGTTTGCCTTTGTTCTATTGGCGGTAACTTTTAACCCTACGGCTTATAACTATGTAAGCTGGGTGCGTGCCTATGGTTATATGAACCTGTCGATCGCAGTCCTGTTGGGACTGTTGCTGTTTATAGGATATATCATCTATCTGCGCGCCACCCTTCGTTCCATCGGAGGCTTGGGGATGTTGCTGGTAATTGCGCTGGTCAGCGCATGTTTGTGGGTCTTATATGACTTTGGGATATTGCGCCTGGATAACCCGAGCTTCAACACGTGGATCGCGATTCTTGCCCTAAGCTTTGTCCTTGGAATCGGCCTGAGCTGGAGCATCTTTCGTCGTGCCGTTTCGGGTCAGGCCGATGTGGATGACGTTGAAACCTGACCGACATAGGTGTAGATACAGCGCTGTGGCAAAGCCGGGACCGTGACCAAATTTCCCTCAAAGGATTGCGAACAAGCATCGCGGCCCCAATCCTCCCTTGCCCCCATGGGCAAACTTGCCTAGATACGCCCAAAGTGAAAAGCGAAGAGCCGTAGGTACCAATGGAAAATGTCGTCCTGATCATCCATCTTATTCTGGCCCTTGGTCTGATTGCAGTCGTGTTGCTGCAACGGTCGGAAGGCGGTGGCCTTGGTATGGGCGGTGGCGGCGGTGGCGGTGCGGTATCCGGGCGCTCTGCTGCGACAGCGATGGGCAAGATTACCTGGGTTCTTGCCACGCTCTTCATCATTACATCAATTACGTTGACAATCATCGCTGCCGAAAAATCGGCCGGTTCGTCTGTAATTGATCGGCTTGGCGTCACACCGCCCGCCGCTAATGTACCCGCGTCCCCGGCCCTGCCCGACAGCAACAGCCTGCTGCCACCCACCGCCGAGGAAAACACACCGCAAGTTCCGACGGCTGATTAATTCAGCCTCTACAATCGCTTGGGCTTAGGTCGATAAACGCCACACGATGTTGCGGCACGGCCTTGCCTTGCACCTACGAATCCTGTTAGCCTTAAGTCCCGTGGTGCTGTGGTTTTCCGCAGCTCATTTGGCTGGCTATTGCCACATCAAATCTGAATTTCACGGGGGTCTTCGATCACATGGCACGCTATATTTTTATCACCGGCGGTGTGGTTTCCAGCCTTGGCAAAGGTCTCGCCTCCGCAGCACTTGGCGCATTGCTGCAAGCCCGCGGTTTTTCGGTAAGGCTGCGCAAGCTTGACCCTTACCTCAACGTCGATCCCGGCACGATGTCGCCTTTCGAACATGGCGAAGTGTTTGTGACCGACGACGGAGCAGAGACCGACCTGGATCTCGGCCACTATGAGCGGTTCACGGGTGTTGCCGCGCGAAAGACCGATTCAATCAGCTCCGGCCGGGTCTATTCGACGGTTCTCGAAAAGGAACGCCGTGGAGATTATCTGGGTAAGACTATTCAGGTCATTCCGCATGTCACCAACGAAATCAAAGAGTTCCTTGATGTCGGCGGCGACGAAGTCGATTTCATGCTGTGCGAAATCGGCGGTACTGTAGGCGATATCGAGGGGCTGCCGTTCTTCGAGGCGATCCGCCAATTCAGTCATGACAAGCCTCGGGGTCAGTGTATCTTCATGCATTTGACCTTGCTGCCCTATCTTGCCGCAAGTGGCGAGCTGAAAACCAAACCCACCCAGCATTCGGTCAAGGAATTGCAAAGCATCGGTATCGCCCCGGATATTCTTGTCTGTCGTTCTGAACACCCCATTCCGGAGAAAGAGCGCGAAAAGATCGCCCTGTTCTGTAATGTGCGTAAGGAAGCCGTGGTCGCTGCTTATGACCTGAAGACGATCTACGACGCGCCTTTGGCGTATCATGCGCAGGGCCTGGATCAAGCGGTTCTGGATGCCTTCGGGATATCACCTGCACCCAAGCCCGATCTGTCGGTTTGGCGTGATGTATCCGACCGAGTTCATAACCCCGAAGGGTCGGTCAAGGTGGCGATCGTGGGCAAGTACACTCAGCTTGAGGATGCTTATAAATCCATCGCAGAGGCGCTGACCCATGGCGGCATGGCGAACCGGGTCAAAGTAAATATCGAGTGGGTAGATGCAGAAGTCTTTGACCAATCCGATGACCTTGCATCACATTTGGAAGGCTTTCAGGCAATTCTGGTACCCGGTGGATTTGGCGAACGCGGCACCGAAGGCAAGATCAAGGCGGCGCAGTATGCGCGGGAACACAAAGTCCCCTATCTTGGCATTTGTCTGGGCATGCAGATGGCCGTGATCGAAGCGGCTCGGAACGTGGCGGGATTGGCCACCGCCGGGTCAGAGGAGTTCGATCATGAATCGACCGGTAAGAAACGTTTTGAACCAGTGGTTTACCACCTGAAAGAATGGGTGCAGGGCAATCACAAGGTTGAACGCAAGCTCAGCGACGACAAGGGCGGCACGATGCGCCTGGGAGCTTATGACGCAACGCTGAAAGAAGGGTCCCGTGTGGCGGATATCTACGGCACCGTATCGATTGATGAACGCCATCGCCATCGCTACGAAGTTGATACCGCGTACAGAGACCAACTGGAAACAGCCGGCCTGACGTTTTCGGGAATGTCTCCTGACGGAAAGTTGCCCGAGATCGTGGAATGGTCGGACCATCCATGGTTCATCGGCGTTCAGTTTCATCCTGAACTCAAATCCAAGCCCTTTGACCCGCACCCGTTGTTCAAGGATTTCGTTCGCGCAGCCAAGGACATGTCGCGGCTCGTCTGATCCTGTCGAAAGGCGACCCCGATATGCTAAGCTATCAACACATCTATCACGCCGGCAATCTGGCGGACGTCCACAAACACAGCCTGTTGGCGTGGATGTTAAGTTACCTGACGCGAAAGGATAAACCTCTTAGCTATCTGGAAACTCACGCCGGTCGCGCCTTGTACGACCTGTCTGACGCGCCCGCGTTGAAAACCGGCGAAGCCGAGCAAGGCATTGGCCGCGCCCGCAGATGGTTCGCGCCCGATCATCCCTATGTTCGGGTACTGGACGAGGTAAACCGGGAACAGGGCGCGCATGCCTATCCTGGTTCCCCGCTTATCGCCGCCAAACTGCTGCGCGAAGGTGACAGTATCCACCTTGCTGAACTTCACCCCGGTGAACACAGTGCGCTGGATCTTGCGATGTCACCCTATCAGGCAAAATGCCACTATAGCGACGGGTTCGACATGGCCTTTGCCCTGACCCCGCCGACGCCGCGCCGTGGGCTTATGCTGATCGACCCAAGCTTTGAAATCAAGACCGACTATGTTGATATCCCCCGCAATATCGGCAAGTTGGCCAAGGCGTGGAACGTCGGCGTTATCGCGCTTTGGTACCCCATTTTGACCAGCAAAGCCCATCACGGGATGCTAAGCACCTTGGTATCCGCCCACCCTGACGCGCTGCGACACGAGGTTGACTTTGCCCCTGCCCGCCCAGGTCACGGCATGGTCGGTTCGGGCTTGTTCGTGATTAATCCCCCCTTTGGTCTGAAGGAAGAAGCGGCTAAGCTCAGTCTCAAGTTCAAGAGCTTGCCCAGATAAGGACCCTCTCTATGCCCAAAGGTTACTGGATCGCCAATGTCGATGTCCACGATGCCGCCGTGTATGAAAAATACCGCGCAGCCAATGCCAAACCCTTTGCCGATTTCGGGGCAAAGTTCCTGGTCAGGGGGGCTGCGCCTGACATCCGTGAAGGATCATCGCACCCCCGAGTCGTCGTGATCGAATTTGCCAGTCTGGCGGATGCGGTAGCCTGCTATGAAAGCGCGGATTACCAAGCCGCAAAGGACATCCGCGCCAGTGTATCAGACGGTAATCTGGTCATCGTCGAGGGCTATACCCCGTAGTCTGAGGTTTTTATGCACCACCCACGCTTCAAAGCGCATATAGGGGAACCGCTTTTTAAGCTTCGTGTTAAAATAGGACATCTTGAAGGATAAAGAGTGCCTATGTTTGACCGTTTGTTTCCCCGTCGCAAGCCCGACCCGAAGCCGCTTCCACAGCCGACACCTCAGTTGGCGTTGGGTGCTTTGCTCGTGCGCGTTGCGTTGGCGGACCGGTCCTACCGTGTGGAAGAAGTCGGACAGATTGACAAAATTCTGGCGAAGACTTTCGGCCTCAAACCCCTCGAGGCCGCAAAGCTGCGCGCTACATGCGAAGCCCTTGAACGCCATGCGCCGGGCACACCCGAATACGCGGCGATCATGCGCGAAGAGGTGAGTTATGAAGATCGCAAAGCCTTGGGTGACGCGATGTGGGCGGTCGCGCTCGCGGATGGCGGTCGCGACGAAGACGAAGAAATTCAGCTTTTGGCGATTGAAACCGCGCTTGGCTTGACCGACAAAGACATGGCATCCGCACGCGAAAAGGCTTTGCGTACATTGTGACCTTGGCCTTTATCCTTGACCACTTTATACGGTAAAAATGTTTTCAGATTTCCTTAAGCGGCTGACCCAGCCTGACCCCGCCCAATTGCCCGACGCCGATGCGCGTTTGGCGTTGACTGCGCTATTGGTACGTATCGCCAAATCGGACAATGACTATGCCCCCGCCGAACGGGCTCAGATCAACCGGATCATTGGCACACGCTATGGCTTGAATGAAGCTGAAATCGCCGATTTGCGCAGCGATGCCGAGGCGCTCGAGGCCGAAGCCCCTGATACGGTTCGGTTCACGCGTGCCATTAAAGATGCCGTTCCCTACGAATCACGTCTGGATGTGATCGAGGCGCTGTGGAGCGTGGTCCTGGCGGACGGGACGCGATCTGACGAAGAAAATGCGCTTTTGCGTTTGGTCAGCAACCTTTTGGGCGTTACGGACACCGATAGCGCATTGGTACGCCAGCGGATCGACGATGAAAGATAATTCCTGCATCTGTTGAACTTACGTCGGGTCAGCTGAACATTAACCGGCCCCTTCGCAAGTTCGCGATTGCAAATGACCCCGAAAATCACCTTTACTCGGGTCTTACAGCGCGACAAGGCAGAACAGTGACACAGCAGCCACCTGTAATTGAAATAAGAAACCTTCATAAGGCATATGGGCCGCTCGAAGTTCTTAAAGGCGTCTCGGTGACTGCCCCCAAGGGGCACGTGATTTCACTGATCGGATCGTCGGGCTCCGGCAAATCCACCTTGCTGCGGTGTTGCAACCTGCTGGAAGATAGCCAACAGGGGGAGCTTTTGTTCAACGGTGAACCCGTTGCCTGGAAAGGTCGCGACCACCACCGCCGCCCTGCAGATGCCAAGCAAGTGCTGCGTATTCGCACCAATCTGTCGATGGTATTCCAGCAGTTCAATCTATGGGCGCACATGACCATCTTGCAAAACGTCATGGAAGCCCCGCTGACCGTATTGCGCCGCGACCGCGACGAAGTTGAACGCGCAGCGCAAGGGTATCTGGACAAGGTGGGTATCGGCGACAAGTCCGATGCGTACCCTGCTCAGCTTTCGGGGGGGCAGCAACAGCGGGCTGCTATTGCGCGCGGGCTGTGTATGGAACCCGAAGCGCTGCTATTTGACGAACCGACGTCGGCTCTGGACCCCGAGCTGGAGCAAGAGGTTGTCAAGGTAATCAAGGACCTGGCCGCCGAGGGCCGCACGATGATGATCGTGACCCACGACATGAAGCTGGCGGCCGATGTGTCAGATCACGTCGTATTTCTGCACCAAGGCCTGATCGAGGAAGAAGGGACGCCGGACGAAGTGTTCGGCGCACCTAAATCAGAACGTCTGCGTGGCTTTCTTTCTGCTACACACGCCGCGTAGAAATAACAATTTGGGAGATTTAAACATGAAAAAACTACTATTGGCGACAGCCGCACTTGCACTGAGCACCGGCTTTGCGATGGCCGATGCGCATGGTAAAACCATCCGTATGGGAACCGAAGGTGCCTATCCTCCCTATAACTTTCTGAACGATGCCGGTGAAGTGGACGGGTTCGAGCGCGAAGTCGGTGACGAGCTTTGCGCCCGTGCGGAACTGACCTGCGAATGGGTTACGAACGAATGGGACAGCATCATCCCCAACCTTACATCCGGCAACTATGACACCATCATCGCGGGTATGAGCATCACCGATGAGCGTGAAAAAGTAATTGATTTCACCCAAAACTATTTCCCGCCTGCGGCCTCTGCCTATGTCGCGAAATCTGCTGATGCCGACATCAAAGGCGGCGTCGTTTCCGCCCAGACAAGCACAATCCAGGCGGGCTATGTTGCGGAATCCGGCGCGACCTTGCTTGAATTCGCAACCTACGATGAAACCGTTTCAGCCGTGAACAATGGCGAAGCCGACGCGGTGTTTGCCGACAAAGACGCGCTGGCCCCCACCGTCGAAGAATCGGGCGGCGCTTTGGTTTTCGTCGGGGATGACGTTCCATTGGGCGGTGGTATCGGCCTGGGACTGCGTGAAAGCGACACTGAGCTGAAGGCCAAGTTTGATGCCGCTATACAATCCATGAAGGATGATGGCAGCCTGAACGAGCTTATCCGCAAGTGGTTCGGCGACGACGCCAAAACATTCTGAACTGATTGGGGGCGGCCAATATGCCGCCCCATATCCATTGACGTCTTTCTAGCGGGTGCCTTATCAGAGGCGCGACCAATCCGGGACATTTCACCATTTTTGTCTGCACTGACCCCGAAACACTTTCTGGCCTGTCTTGGTTGTCCTGCTACCTGACGACAGGCAAGCACATGGCGTTCTACGGTGCATTCGGCACGGTTTTGTTACTGCTTGCAATCACGGCTCCCGCGGCGCTGATCTTTGGCTTTGGCGGTGCCATGGCAGCGCGGTCACCGTTCAAGCCCCTGTCTTGGATCGGCCGCAGTTACATCGCCATTGTACGCGGCGTGCCCGATATTGCATTTTTCCTGTTCTTTGTCATCGCGCTGGACCAAGCGCTGGAATACCTGCGGCACAAGGTTAAGTGCCCCGATTGGGATCAACCAATTCGACAAGGTAGCGATTTCATCGTCTGTCAGGCTGCCAAGATGCCCTTGGGAAGCTCGCCGCAATGGGTACACGAGGTCTATGGGTTTTCACTGGCGGTGCTGACCTTTGCCATCGTGTTCGGCGCATTTGCCGCCAATGTGCTTTTCGGTGCCATGCGAGCCGTACCCCACGCCCAGCTTGAAACCGCCGAAGCCTATGGCATGTCACCCCGCCAGACGTTCTGGCGTATTCTCGTACCGCAAATGTGGGTCTATGCCCTGCCCGGCCTAGGGAACTTGTGGATGGTTTTGATCAAAGCCACGCCATTGCTGTTTTTACTTGGCGTCGAAGATATTGTCTATTGGGCCCGCGAACTGGGTGGAGCCAAGACGCCGCGCTTTACTGATTATCCCCACCCGGACTGGCGCATGTGGTATTTCTTGGCGCTGTTGGTCTTCTACCTGTGCTTTACCCGGCTGTCCGAAATCGTTCTCGACCGGCTGATGCGGCGATTGACCCATGGTCAAGCTACGGCTGGCGGTGAAAACCAGCGAAAGGCGATGACATGAGCTGCTGGGACACGATACAGTCCTACGGGCTGAGATCGCTGGGAGTCGGCGAAAGGCTGCTACCGCGCAGTGATTTTACCTTGTGTGATCAGTTCACGCTGATCGGATCAGGTATGATCTGGAATATCTACTTCGGATTTTTCGCCCTGATTTCCGGATTTGTCTTTGCCACAGCGCTTGGGTTTGCCAAGGCACAGCCCAATCCCCTGGTGCGCAAACCTGCCGAATGGTTCATCTTTGTATTCCGGGGCTCGCCGCTTTTCATCCAGTTCTTCTTTGGCTATTTCCTGTTTCTCAGCCTCAAATCCGTTCACCCGTTCTTCGACATGTTTACCTCGGCGTGGCTGGGGGCGTTGATTGTATTGTTCTTCAATACTTCAGCCTACTCTGCCGAAATTTTCTACGGGGCGTTGCAGTCCATCCCCAAGGGCGACACCGAGGCCGCGGATGCATACGGCATGTCGGGGTGGCCACGCTTCAGACGGATCGTCTGGCCGACTATGCTACGGCTTGCGTGGCCCGCCTATACCAACGAGGCCATATTTCTGTTTCACGCAACGACGTTGGTGTTCTTTACCGGGTTCCCCGCGTGGCAACAGCGCGGCGATGCCTTGTATTATGCAAGTTACTTTGCCGATAAAACATTCAACCCGTTTGTCCCTTATCCAATTCTCGCGGGCTATTTCATCCTTCTTACCCTGGTCATCATCGGTATTTTCGGCGTCATAAACCGACGTCTGAACCGACACCTGCCACAGAACGCGGTTCAGAAAATTCGCTTGCGTCCTAATCTGATACGGTAGTATTGATTTTTTGATCAAATTTTTTGGCGCGTGGGCGCCGACCCGGGTTTTCGCGTCTTCAGAACTCCGTTTTCATGCCCGCCGCTTATAAGGTGTGTTATGAAGAACTGGCTCCGCAAACATCCACAGGTCCGTACAATTCGCGTGGCCGCCGCCGACTTGAATGGACAGGCACGCGGCAAACGCATTCCCTCGCGCTTTGCCGATAAAGTGGTCGAAGATGGTACACGTTTTCCGATGTCGGTGCTGAACCTCGATATTTGGGGCGAAGACATCGACGATAGTCCGTTGGTGTTTGAATCCGGTGATGCCGATGGGATCTTACGCCCTACTGAGCGTGGCTTTCTGCCGATGCCCTGGCTGGATGCGCCGTCCGCGTTGCTTCCGATCTGGATGTTTCACGAAGACGGACGCCCCTATGGCGGTGACCCGCGCCATGCCCTGCGTGCGGTGCTGGACCGATACAAGGAACACGGCCTTACCCCTGTGTGCGCAGTCGAGCTCGAGTTTTTCCTGATCGACGATTCTGGCCGCAAGCTTCAGGTGCCACTGTCACCGCGTTCGGGAAAGCGACGCAAGGCCGCCGAGACTTTGTCAATTCGGGCGCTGGATCAGTTCGACGAATTCTTTACCGATCTTTATGATGCCTGCGAGGAAATGGACATCCCCGCTGACACGGCAATTTCCGAGGCGGGCTTGGGCCAGTTCGAGATCAACCTGATGCATTGCGACGATGCGCTTCGCGCCGCCGATGATGCCTGGCTGTTCAAGATGCTGGTCAAGGGGCTGGCGCGTCGCCACGGCTTTGCCGCAAGCTTCATGGCCAAACCGTATGAAGATTATCCCGGATCGGGGCTTCACACACACTTTTCCGTGCTGGACAAGACAGGGGAAAATGTCTTTGACAACGGCGGCCCGGAAGGCACGGCATTGATGCGCCACGCCGTTGCGGGGTGTATGAACGCAATGGCTGGCAGCGCGTTGGTGTTCGCACCCCATGCCAACAGCTTTGACCGGATGGTACCCGGGGCCCATGCACCCACAGGTATTTCTTGGGCTTACGAAAACCGGACGTCCTCCATCCGCATTCCGTCAGGCAGCCACAAGGCGCGACGGATCGAACACCGCGTATCCGGCGGGGATGTGAACCCCTATCTGATGCTGGCGGCGGTTCTGGGGGCCGCGATGAACGGGATAGAGGACGGCACCGAGCCGCCCGCACCGATCACCGGGAATGCCTATACCGCCGGTCTGCCCCAGATACCCGGCGACTGGAAATCCGCTATTGATGCGTTTGAAGCGTCCCCCGAAGTTGCACGGATATTCGCGCCGGAAATGATACGTAATTTCATCCTGACCAAACGCCAGGAACTGCATTATATGCAGGAGCTGACTCCGCAAGAGCAGGTCGAAATCTATCTTGATACCGTTTGAAAAGGTAAACCCATGAAAATCGGCATTCTTCAAACCGGCCATTCGCCTGACAACATGAAAGAGGCAATGGGTGACTATGGCCAGATGTTCGAAAAGCTTTTGGATAACCGTGGTTTCACGTTCCAGATATGGTCCGTCGTGGACAACGAATTCCCGGCGTCCGCGATGGATGCCGACGGGTGGCTGATCACCGGATCCAAGTTCGGCGCGTATGAAGATCACGACTGGATCGCACCATTGGAAGAGTTGATCCGCGCCATTCGCGAGACTGGCAAGCCCTTGGTCGGCGTTTGCTTTGGTCATCAGATCATCGCCCAGGCGCTTGGCGGGACGGTAGAGAAATTTGCCGGTGGCTGGGCCGTCGGGCGCACCGAATATACCATCGAGGGCAAGAAGCTGGCATTGAACGCCTGGCACCAAGATCAAGTTACCGCTTTGCCCGCCGATGCCAAGGTCGTAGGGTCGTCAGAGTTTTGTGCGAACGCGGCCTTGCTCTATGATGATAACATCTGGACCATCCAGCCACACCCCGAGTTTGGGCATGACTTTATTGACGGGTTAATCCGGACGCGCGGCCGCGGGGTGGTACCTGATCGTCAGCTTGACGCCGCCGCCGCTCTTTTGGATGCGCCCACCGACAATGCCAAAATCGCGGATCATATCGCTGACTTTTTCAAAAAAGAGAGATCATAATGTCCGACTGGCTTGACAAGTTACCTGCGGCCGCACGCGAATATCTGGACGACAAAAGGTTGGACGAGGTCGAATGTATTATTCCGGACTTGCCCGGTATCGCTCGTGGCAAGGCGGTACCTGCGACAAAGTTTGCCCGGCAAGAGTATTTCCATTTGCCCGACAGCATTTTCTACCAGACCATCACTGGCGAATGGGGCGAAGCCGCTGGCGCTGACGGGTTTATCGAAAAGGATATGATCCTGCGCCCCGACATGTCGACAGCGACAGCCGCACCCTGGACTGCTGACTGGACCTTGCAGATTATTCATGACGCCTATGACCGTGACGGTAATGCGGTGGAGTATTCCCCGCGCAATGTATTAAAGCGCGTGGTCGAACTTTACCGTGCTCAGGGGTGGGAACCAGTCGTCGCGCCCGAGATGGAGTTCTTTCTGGTTGCCCGCAATCTGGACCCCGCACATGAAATCAAGCCGATGATGGGCCGATCAGGGCGCCCGGCTGCGGCGCGGCAGGCCTATTCAATGACTGCGGTGGATGAATTCGGCCCGGTGATCGACGACATTTATGATTTTGCCGAGGCCCAGGGGTTTGAGATTGACGGCATTACTCAAGAGGGCGGAGCCGGACAGCTTGAGATCAACCTGATCCATGGCGACCCGGTTCGCCTCGCTGACGAGGTCTTTTACTTCAAACGCCTCATACGCGAAGCAGCGCTGCGCCATGATTGCTATGCAACCTTCATGGCCAAACCAATCGCGAACGAGCCTGGCAGCGCGATGCATATTCATCATTCGGTGCTGGATGCTGAAACCGGCGAAAACATGTTTTCGGACGCACAGGGTGATGAAACCGATACGTTCTATCACTTTATCGCCGGCATGCAGAACCACATGCCTGACGCACTGGCGGTGATTGCACCCTATGTGAACAGCTATCGCCGGTATGTGAAGGATCACGCCGCTCCTATTAACCTTGAATGGGGTCGCGATAACCGTACCACCGGGATACGTATCCCGTTGTCCAAGCCATCATCGCGCCGTGTGGAAAACCGACTGGCCGGGATGGATTGCAACCCTTACCTTGGTATCGCTGCATCACTTGCATGCGGATATCTGGGGTTGATGGAAAAGAAACAACCAAAGCCCGAGTTCAAGGGCGACGCCTACCATGGCGATGGAGATATCCCCCAGGTCCTTGGGTCGGCACTGGATCTATTCGAAGATGCGGTCGGCCTGCATGAAGTATTGGGCCCAGAGTTCGCCCGTGTATATGCGATCGTCAAACGCGCCGAGTATGAGGAATTTCTTCACGTTATCTCACCTTGGGAACGCGAGTTTCTTTTGATGAACGTCTGAGCGCGCTGGAAGCGATGGATGCCTCCGGCGGGGATTTTCAACCATTTGGAAATAGAGGAAGCGGCCTGCATCGATGAATCTCCTATACGCCAATGACGAAAAAGGCACCTACCCCAAGAGCTGGTACGCGGCGACCCGTTTGCCAAGCGTCGGCTTTGCGCCACTGCAGGAGCGTATCACCGCCGATGTGTGTGTGGTGGGTGCCGGATACACCGGACTTTCTGCGGCGCTGCATCTGGCCCAGGCTGGCCGGCGTGTTGTGTTGCTGGAGGCACAGCGGGTAGGTTTCGGCGCTTCGGGGCGGAACGGCGGCCAGTTGGGTAGCGGTCAGCGCGTTGATCAACAAGCACTTGAGAGGATGCTGGGGATCGATACGGCCCGCCGATTGTGGGAGCTTGGTGAAGACGCCAAGGCATTGGTCAAAGAGCTGATTGTTCAGCATGATATCGAATGTTATTTGAAACCCGGGGTTGCCTGGGCCGCATCCCGCAACGCTGACGTGCAACACCTTCACCGCTATGCCGGGTTCTTGAATGATCGTTATGGCTATGACCGGATGGAAACCCTTAGTCGCGAAGGTTTGCACGAGATCTGCCCATCGCCGGACTACAGCGGGGGAATTCTGGATATGGATGCCGCCCATCTGCATCCGCTGAACCTGGCGCTTGGGCTTACGCAGGCAGCAAAAGCCGCAGGTGCACGTATCTTTGAACAAAGTGCGGTTCGAGCCATCCATGAAGGTGCCAGGGTCACCGTACAGACGGAAGCCGGGCGTGTAGCCGCTGATCATGTCGTGCTGGCGTGTAACGGGTATCTTGGTAATCTGAACCGACAGGTTGCAGCTCGTGTCATGCCGATCAATAATTTCATTGTGGCCACCGAACCGCTTGGCGGCAGGGTTGACGACGTATTGCGCCGCGACGTCGCGGTGGCGGATAGCCGGTTCGTCGTCAATTACTTTCGTCTCAGCCATGACGGCAGGTTGCTTTTTGGCGGAGGGGAGAGCTATGGCTATCGCTTCCCCACAGATATCGCCGCGAAGGTAAGACGACCAATGACTGAGATATTTCCGTCCCTTAAAGATGTCGCCATTGACTATGCGTGGGGTGGAACCTTGGCGATTACCATGAAACGCATGCCTTATGTATCACGCGTGGCCCCAAATATCTTGTCTGCGTCGGGGTATTCAGGTCACGGAGTAGGTACGGCGGTACATGCGGGCCAATTGATGGCGCGTGCGATCCAGGGCGATTCAGATGGCTTTAATACGATGAGCGTCATTCCTGCTCTGCCTTTTCCGGGTGGCACCTCATTGCGCCCTCCTTTACTGGCGCTGGCGATGACGTGGTATAGCCTCCGCGACAGACTAGGTATCTAGTCACAATATATTCACATCGCTGAACGTCGAAATTGCTTGGTGTGGATGCGCGCTTGTTTTACATTTCCGGAAACTACTATTCAGGATTTTGAAATATGCCCCTGCCAGACCTGCAAAGAGCCGAACCTATTCCGGACAGCGCGCGTATCGAAATCGAACGGCTTTTACAAAGCGGTGATCTGTTTCGATACACCGCTTCCAAGGACGCACCTGTTTCATTGCTGGAGGCAGAATTTGCGCGGATGATGGGCAGCACCTATGCGCTTGCGGTCTCGTCATGTTCGGCAGCACTTTTCCTGTCGCTGCTGGCACTTGATTTACCGCGCGACGCCAAGGTGATGATCCCAGGGTTTACATTTGCGGCGGTACCATCGGCCGTCGTGCATGCCAATTGCATCCCCATACTCTGTGAAGTCGGCGACGATTACCGGATCGATCTGGCTGATTTCTCAGCAAAGCTTCCTTCGGTGGACGCAGTTATCATCAGCCATATGCGCGGTCACACGTCGGACATGGATGCTATCATGACCCTGTGCAATGCCGCCAGCATTCCGGTGATCGAAGACGCCGCTCATTCGTTGGGTACCCTGTGGCATGACAGAAAGATCGGGACCATTGGCCAGATCGGCTGCTTCTCGTTCCAGTCCTATAAGATGATCAATGCAGGCGAAGGCGGCATATTGATCACTGACGACGAGAACCTCATTGCCCGCGCGATCATCATGTCCGGAGCCTACGAACACAATTGGAAGAAACACCCCGGCGTTTCCCAGGCGTGCACGAAGTGGCAAAACAAGTTGCCTCTTTACAATCTGCGGATGAATAACCTTTCGGCGGCGCTGGCACGCTCACAACTGCCCGAGCTGCCCCGCCGCATCGCAGACGGCTTGCGTAACCATGATCTCGTCGCGGCCCGTCTCGAGACTTGCCCATACATCGTGGTTCCTCCGGCCTTGGCACCAGAAACCCGGGCGCCGGATTCCATTCAGTTCAACCTTATCAATCTCGATGACAAATCGATTACGGCTTTTGCTGACGCCTGCGCTGCCGCAGGTGTCAAGGTTCAGGTGTTTGGCCTAAGCACCGACAATGCCCGCGCATTTTGGAATTGGGAATTTATCGAGCCTCGGCAGGATCTGCCCAAAACCCGCAAGATGCTAATGTCTGCGTGCGACCTGCGGCTCCCCGTGCAGCTTCAACCAGATGACCTGGAGGCGGTCACCGACGTTGTATTGGGTGCCCTGAATTCGGTCATCAAAGCAGTTGCAGCGTGATATTCGCGTTTCATTTTGCCAGATAAACTCCCGCCGGAGGCACCGACATTACCCACTGACACTACATCGCATCTGGGTCGCTCCGCCTGGCCCCAACTGTCATAACGCGGGCGGCTCGGAGCCGCCCCAAAAGCTATTTCAGCTTCGACAGCTTCTCTTGCAGCTCTGCCAGTTGTTTTTTGATGGTCTCCAGATCTTCACCCTGACCAGCTTTGGCGGGTGGCTCTTTTTCGGACCCGGGAACGCTGGGCCAAGCCGTAGGAATCTTTCCGGTCATGGCTTTCATGAATGCTTCCTGCTGAGCCTGCATGACCTTGAAACCCGGCATCTTTGCCATCGGGTTAATCGTGTTCATGTTTTCCAGAACCCGTGACTGGCCATCGCGCAGCATATCAAAGGATGCCTTGAGAAATTGCGGCACCACGCTGGCCCCCGGTGACATATAGCTGCGCACCAGATCGTTCAAAACGTCCACCGGAAGCACCGATTCACCGCGGCTTTCGTGCTCTGCGATAATCTGCAAGAGATACTGCCGGGTCAGGTCATCCCCGGATTTCAGATCGACGATCTGCACTTCGCGCCCATCACGGATGAAGCCGGATATGTCGTCGAGCGTTACATAGTCGCTTGTTTCGGTGTTATAAAGTCTGCGGCTGGCATAACGTTTGATGAGCAGTGGCTTGACAGTGTCGGTCACGGCGGATCCTTTTCAAAATGCGTGCTGCACCGCAGCTTAGGACAGCCGAAAAGAAAAAGATAGATGCCACAAAAAAAGGCAGGCTCAAAAAGCCTGCCTTTGAAACTCGTCAACCATTGATTATCGATTAACGGCTTACTTGGTTGTCGCTTTTTTAGATGCTGCTGTCGCGTCAGCTGTGGCTTTCTTGACCGCGGCTGTAGCTTCTTCCGACATATCTTTGCCGGCCGCCATCATCAGCTCAACTGTGTCCATTTGAACCTTTTTGGCGATCTCTGCGAAAGCTGCCATGTGCTCGGCGGCTACTTCGGCAGAAGCAGAAGTAAACTCGGTCATGGCTTTTGCATAGTCGGCAGGCTCTTGCTTTACCTTCGACATGTCAGACAGCTTTGCCAGCGTGTCTTTTGTCCACTTGTTGGAGATTTCCGCGGATTTTTCAGCGGCCGTCAGCGCAACGCCGGACAGTTTCTCGTTCAGTGTAGCAGTGGTCTTGAACGCATCGCTCATGGCGGATGTATCGATTGGGAAGGCTCCCATAACGTCTTTCATCATGGCGGCGATATCTGGTGTCTTTGTCATGGTAAACTCTCTTTCTGGGCTAAGCGGCGTTTACCGCTTCGTTATGACTGAGCCGTATATACATGCTGCACTGCGGCATTGCAAGTTTTTTCTGCAATGCAGCATTTGAGTTTGTCCACTAATTTACCACAATTAGATCAGCCCCTTGCCTTCCTGGTCACATAAGTTCCTGGAGCGTCGCCCAAAATTTCCTGGCCGTTGTCACCGGGATTACGCGCTTGGATCTGCTTTTTGGATCGATTCGCCAGCCAGTCTCCCCATCTCGGCCACCATGATTCCTTGTGAAACGTCGCGCCTTGCAACCATGCTTCGTGGTCAAGCCCGGTAGCGGCGTTGGTGTAATGCCCATACTTGCCTTTGCTGGGTGGATTGACGATCCCGGCGATGTGGCCTGATTGGGTCATGATAAAGGTCTTGTCCTTACTCCCCATCATCTGAACGCCGCGATAACTGTCTTTCCAGGGTGCAATATGATCGGTTTCGCAACCAACCGCGCATAGCGGCACATCGATATCGCTCAGTTCCAGATGGTGGCCCAACAAATCAAAGCCTCCATCGGCCAGCCTGTTCTGCTGACAAAGCCCGCGAAGATATTCCATCGCCATGCGTTCGGGCAGATTTGCGCCGTCGCCGTTCCAATACAGCAGGTCAAAAGCTGGGGGGGTGTCGCCCATCATATAGCTCTTGATCGCAGGCCCATAGACCAGATCATTCGACCGCAAGAAAGAGAATGTCCGCGCCATGATAATCGAAGGCAGAATACCTTTGTCTTTGGTTTCGGCTTCTATTCCGTCAATAAAGTCATCGGTCAGGAACGGTTGGAATTCGCCTTGATCCGAAAAATCTGTAAGCGCCGTGAAAAAGGTCGCAGACTTTACCGATGTATCACCGCGCTGCTTCATCAATGAAAGCGTGAGCGCCAGTGTGGTCCCTGCGATACAGTAGCCCACTGCGTTAACCTGATCCTCGCCGGTGATTTTCTTGACCTCATCAATAGCGGTCATGAATCCGTCCTGGATGTAGTCCCCCATACCGGTGTCGCGATAGGATCGGTCGGGGTTGATCCACGACACCATGAACAGGGTATGGCCCTGATCGACGATCCACTTCACCAGACTGTTCTGCTCTTTCAAATCCAGGATGTAAAACTTGTTGATCCAGGGTGGAAATATCACCACGGGTGTCGCGTGCACTGTCTCGGTGCTGGGGCTGTACTGGATAAGCTCGAACATCCGGTTGCGAAACACCACCTTGCCCGGCGACGTTGCAATGTTGCGGCCAAGCTCAAAAGCGTTTTCATCGGCCAAGCGGACGACCAGCTCTCCGTTGTTGGCCTCAAGATCCGAGATCAGGTTTTCCAGGCCTTTGATAAGGCTTTCGCCTTCGGTCTGCACAGCGCGTTCCAAGGCATCGGGGTTGGTCGCCAGAAAATTCGTGGGGCTCATCATGTCGATAATCTGGCGACTGAAATATTGCAGGCGTCTTTTCTCGGCGGGCTCCAGGTCGCTGGCATCATTGACAGCTTGGCTCAGGGCTTCGGCATTGATGAGGTATTGCTGTTTGACAAAATTGAAATATGGATGCGAGCTCCATAACGGGTTGGCAAATCGGGGGTCATCGGGGGTTTTATCCTCGGGGGCTTTCAGCGACCCCTTGGCGAGAGCTTGCTGCGCCTCGATGAAATGTCCCACCGATTTACTCCAAAAGGACACTTGATGCTCGATCAGTTTGGCGGGGTTTTGCATGGCTTCGGACCAATAAGACTGCGCGGCTTTTGTAAACAGCTCTTGATTCGGGGCGTCTAGGCTTGATTGATGGGTTTCCCGACCAATCAGTATCTGCGTCAATCGTGCACCTAGTGCTTCAACTTTGTTCAGGTTTTCCGTCATCCTCGCCAATGCGGCAGTATTCGTGGCTTCGGTCGTGTTTGTTGTTGTTGTCATGGTAACCGTTCCTCCCTATGTTTGCACTCGCAGCATCGCGCCGACCTGACTGGGAGGGGACCGGCGGAATGCCCAAGCACAGGGCCAACCAACAGGAGACCCCTTCATGAAGTATATGGCATCTTACGACCTAATGGAAACGATGAGAAACACCAATCAGTGGCTTGGTGCGACGGCATTGGCTATGGCTTCCTCCCCGGCTTTTGCCGCGATCCCCAATCCGGCTTTGAACTGGATGGCCGCATGGGGCGAAGTGACCGAGCGCAGCTTTTCGCGCATGGTCGTCAAACCAGATTGGAACATACCTCCGACTGTTGGTGACGATGGTGCCGATCATTCGGTGGATATCAAAAAAGTAATAGAAGGCCCTTTCGGAGACCTCATCCGGTTTGTGGTTCAGGGCCGTGAAATCCCCAAACGCAAAATCCTGTTGGTCGCACCGATGTCTGGCCACTATGCGACCCTGCTAAGATCCACGGTCATCAGCCTGATACCGGATGCCGATCTTTACATCACCGACTGGCACAATGCCCGCGACATTCCCGTCAGCGCGGGGAAGTTCGACGTTGAAGATTACACGCTGCATCTTGTCGAATACATGCGCCACCTTGGGCCTGACGTCCATGTCATTGCCGTGTGCCAGCCTGCACCGCTGACGCTGGCGGCGACTGCCTACCTTGCCGAAGAGGACCCCAAGGCTCAGCCTCGGTCGCTGACCTTGATCGGCGGCCCTATCGACCCCGAAGCCAAGGCGACCGAAGTTACCGATTTCGGCCACCGCGTGAACATGGGCCAGCTCAAGGAGATGATGATCCAGCAAGTCGGCTTCCAGCATCAGGGCGTGGGACGCAAAGTCTATCCCGGTCTGCTTCAGCTTAATTCCTTCATCTCGATGAACATGGAAACTCACGCCAAGGCTTTCCGTGATCAAATCATGCGGGTCGCGCAGGGCGAAGCGACTGATCACGATAAACACAACAAGTTCTACGACGAATATCTTGCTGTCATGGACATGCCCGCCGAATTCTATCTTTCCACGGTTGAACGTATCTTTAAAAATAACGAAGTCGGGAAAAACCAGTTCAGCGTCGGCGGCAAGCCAATCGATATCGGCAAGATCACCACTGTTGCCGTCAAAACTGTCGAAGGGACGAAAGACGATATTTCCGCGCCCGGTCAGTGTATCGCGGCGCTGGCCCTATGCACCGGCTTGCCGGAAGACAAAAAGGCGAGCCATCTTGAAGAGGGTGCCGGTCACTATGGCATTTTCGCGGGGAAAAGCTGGCGCGACAACATCCGCCCTCTGGTTCTCAAGTTCATCGATGCAAACCAGGCACCGCAGACAAAAACAGTCGTAGAAAAACCTGCCAGCACCAAAGACGCGCCGGTTGCTCCTGCCAGCGCCAAAGCCGCGCCGGCTGCATCTGCCAACGCCAAAGCCGCGCCGGTTGCACCTGCCAGCGCCAAAGACGCGCCGGTTGCACCTGCCAGCGCCAAAGACGCGCCGTCAAAGTCGGCGGCGAGTGCAGCGCCTGCTTCGGTACCCGGTGCAGCCAAGGCAACATCACCCAAGACTGCTGAAGCCAAGGGGCCTTCCACGCCAGCACCCGAAGCCAAGGCTCCGCCGACCAAATCGACGCCAGTCTAATCTATCACCCGCCCATAGTCGCCCCTGACCGGGTGTTTGGGCGGGTCTTGCCATTTTCAGCGAAGCGCAGACGGTATCTTCATCCAACTTCTCAAAGCGACGGTTGACGCTTGAGGTTGCTCCAGGGTGGGAAGCAGACCGGCACCGGCGATGACGCTCAGGGTCGCGTTGGGAATGAGTTCCGCCATGAAACTGTGACGTTTGATCCTGTTCAGCTTTTCGACATCGCCGCACATCACCAAAGCGGGGACTTTGCACGTGCGCAATACCGCTTGCTGATCACGCCCGCGCTGCAAGGCACGCGCCTGGCGCACGTACACCTCGGGGCCTAGCGTTTCGGCCATATCCATCGCAATGTCGATAATCGCATTGCGGTTGGGCCCCGGTGCCAAAAAGCCCGGTTGGATTTCGTGGTTCATGACATCCGCCATCCGACCGGATTTCGCCTTGACGATCAACAGTTCCCGCGCCGCCGCGACCTGAGGCGTTTCGGCTATCGGGTTGGTATCGATCAACGCAATCCGCATGACGCGATCCGGGGCACGGCGCATGACCTCCAAGGCGATAATGCCGCCTAGCCCAAGACCCGCCAAAGCAAAGCGTTTAGGCAGTTGATCCAACAACCCCGAGGCAATCTCCTCGACCCTTTCACCCAAGGTGACTGGAGCAACGGTAACGGAAAGCGTCGATGACAGAGCGGCGATTTGCGGCCAAAAGACTCGTGCGTCGGACATCAGACCGGGCAAGAGAACCAAAGGTTCAGCCATAAGCGTCACACCGACTTTTCATTTCGTTCCTCGCCTGCGGATATGATGTAACACGGCCATTACGGCCGATAACATCACGGATAGGCGATCCCACGCAAGGGCGGAAAATCAGCGTAGCGTTGTTTGCGAAGGTCGGGAGGCTCTGACGGCATCGCACCGCTACGTAAAAGCATGCCCCTTGGTGTGATGTAACTGGATATCGTTCGCAGCGGACCGGGGCGCCAAACCAGATTGAATGCCGCCAGCTTGGGGAAAAACCACATCTCGGAATAGGCCAGATGGTCATGGACCCACCAGGCCAGATCGCGCCAATCGCGCCCTTGTTGGTACTGATCCGCGAACCAGGGGATGACGATGGTTGCGCCGGCGATCGCATCAGCGCCCCTGCCCCGGTCCCAAATATGGCATTCGGCCGGATTATCGTTCGCGGCACAGTTAAGCTTGTGAACGTTCCCAAAGCGGTTGAGAGAGGGTGAACGGTACCCCGATCGCACCGCTATTCTGCCGAACGTTTCTTCAAGGGGGTCAAGCAGCGTCGTGCAGAAGGCACGCCCGTTCTTGATGGCCACGTCTGGCCGGTCGGGAATATTCGGGATGCCGTGAAAGGCGGATATCTCAGAAAAAAGAAAGTCACGCATGAAAAAGTGCTTCGACAGGCGCGTCCTTCCAAAGGTCTCCAGGCTCCACATGCTGGCAGGTTTTCGCATGGACACGTCCTTTGTTTCGAACCACGTCGCCTTGCGCAGTTCAAGGCTTGCCTAGGTCGCCAATGCGATCACCTGGTTCAGCGCATCCGACAACAACGACAGACACCTGTCATCAGAAAACCGATGATCAGCATCCTTGACGAGCTGCAACTGCATGTCCGGTCCTTGTGCATGTTCAAGCAGACGCACAGCGGTGGCAACGCTGACCGCAGTATCGGCTGTTCCTTGAAGAAACCGCGTGGGAAACGGCAGGGAAAGCGTGTCGCGCAGCACCAACTGCTTTCGGCCATCCTCAATCATGCGGCGCGTTATGACGTAGGGCTCCATATAGTCCGACGGCAGTTCGACCTGCCCTTCATCGACAAGCGTTCGCTTTTGGGCATCCGTGAAGCTGGCCCAATAACCGTCTTCGGTAAAGTCGGGGGCTGCGGCGATGGTGACCAATCCGGCAATAGCATCGGGCATAGCCCGCGAGAGCAGCAACGCCTGCCACCCCCCCATCGATGACCCCACCGGAATGATCGGGCCGTCAGTCAGTGCCGTGACAGCGGCTCTTGTATCTTCGGCCCAATCGCCGATGCAGCCGTCGGTGAATAACCCCGAGGATTCTCCGTGACCAGAATAGTCGAAGCGCAAAAAGGCGTGGCCTGTCCGAACAGCCCATTCTTCCAAGAAAACCGCCTTGGTTCCCATCATGTCTGATTTCAAACCACCCAGAAAAACAACGCAGGGGCCGCGTCCCTCAACCCGGTGAAAGGCCAGTTTGCGGCCTTGTGGCGTGTCCAGATACGAGGTCGCTGTCATCCGCCCAGATACGTGCCCTTGGTTGGTCTGTAGAAAATCTTTTGATTGTGCAAGCGTCCAAGCAGATCGTCGATTTTACGCAAGGAATCTTCTGTCGCATCGACAGGCAACATCGCCTGCGTGCCGTTTAGGGCATCCATGGAAAGATCGCGCTTGGTCACGTGCAGTGCTGCCTCGATCAGGTCAATATCGCTTATCGAGAGATCGAAATTGCGATTGTAGTTGGACATGATGAACCTCTCTTGGATCAAATTCATCCTTGCATCATAGAAGCTGTGTCGCCTGCGTTCAATCGGCACCTTGGGCCCGCGCAGGACCAATTGCCGCAGACGCCCCGGGACAACCCGGCCTATGGGTCCGCAACGGTCGCAAACGCCTCGCCGGTGCCGTCGTGATATTGACAAGCCTGCGCAGCACCGCCAGATAGGCCACGGATATAAACCCGCAACCGGGCGTCTCGTAGGCGCCAAACCGACGAGGAGGCCAGCATGGCTCAGATTACTCTCACCCTTCCCGATGGCAACGCACGGCAGTATGACGCAGGTATAACTGCGGGCGACGTGGCCAACGACATCTCGAAGTCGCTTGGCAAGAAGGCGATCAGTGCGACCGTGGATGGTGCGCATGTCGATCTGGCGTGGCCAATCAACGCCGATGCCGACATCGCGATCCATACCATGGCGGACGAAGATCAGGCCAACGAATTGCTGCGCCATGACCTTGCGCATATCATGGCCCGCGCCGTTCAGGAAATCTGGCCAGAGACCAAAGTGACCATCGGGCCGGTCATCAAGGATGGCTGGTATTACGATTTTGACCGCAAGGAACCGTTTTCCCCCGAAGATCTTGGTCTGATCGAAAAGAAGATGAAAGAGATCATCAACAAGCGTGACGCTATCCGCACCGAAGTATGGGACCGCCCCCGCGCCATCAAACATTACGAAGACCTGAACGAACCCTACAAGGTCGAACTTATCGAAGCGATCCCCGGCGATGAGCCGCTGCGCATGTATTGGCACGGTGACTGGCAGGATTTGTGCAGAGGTCCGCATCTTCAACACACCGGACAGGTTCCCGGCGACGCGTTTAAACTGATGTCCATTGCCGGTGCATACTGGCGCGGCGACAGCAACCGCCCCATGTTGCAGCGCATCTACGGTGTCGCCTTCACCGGCAAGGAAAAACTGCGCGCCCACCTGAATATGCTTGAAGAAGCCGCCAAGCGCGACCACCGCAAGCTGGGTCGCGAGATGAACCTGTTTCACATGCAAGAAGAAGCACCCGGACAGGTTTTCTGGCACCCCAACGGGTGGCTGATCTATACCCAGCTTCAAGACTATATGCGCCGCAAACAACGCAAGGGTGGCTATGTCGAGGTGAATACGCCCCAGGTTGTCGATCGCAAACTTTGGGAAGCGTCGGGCCATTGGGAAAAATACCAAGACCACATGTTCATCGTGGAAGTCGATGAAGAACATGCGCGGGAAAAAGCCGTCAACGCGCTTAAACCGATGAACTGCCCCTGCCACGTTCAGGTTTTCAACCAGGGTTTGAAATCCTATCGGGACTTGCCGTTGCGCATGGCTGAGTTCGGTTCGTGCAATCGGTATGAACCCTCTGGGGCTCTTCACGGCATCATGCGGGTGCGCGGATTTACCCAGGACGACGGACATATTTTCTGCACCGAAGACCAGATCGAAGCGGAAACCGCCACATTCATCGCGTTCCTGTCTGAGATCTACAAAGATCTCGGTTTTGAAAGCTTCAGCGTCAAATTTTCAGACCGCCCCGAAAAACGCTCAGGCTCTGACGAGGTGTGGGACAAAGCGGAATCCGCCCTTTTGTCTGCCACCCGCGCTGCCGGTATTGAACCGACGTTGAATCCCGGCGAAGGCGCGTTCTACGGCCCAAAGCTTGAATTTGTATTGACCGATGCCATTGGCCGCGATTGGCAGTGTGGCACCCACCAGGTTGATTTTGTGCTGCCGGAACGGTTGGATGCGTCCTATATCGGGTCGGACGGCGCGAAGCACCGTCCTGTGATGCTGCATCGGGCGACCTTGGGGTCATTTGAGCGGTTTATCGGGATTCTGATCGAAGAACATGCGGGCAAGCTGCCGTTCTGGCTGGCCCCGCGCCAGGTCGTCGTTGCATCCATCACCTCTGACGCAGATGACTATGTCCGCGAGGTTGTTGCGACGCTACAAGCACAAGGTGTGCGCGCCGAGGCCGATGTGCGCAATGAAAAGATCAACTATAAGGTGCGCGAGCATTCGGTCGGCAAAGTGCCTGTCATTCTGGCGGTCGGTGCACGTGAGGTGGAAGAGAAGACTGTCTCGGTCAGACGCTTGGGCGAAAAGCAGACTTCGGTCCAACCTTTGGCCGAGGTGGCGGACGCTTTGGCGCTTGAGGCCACCCCCCCCGATTTGCGCCGCTGACTGAAACATTCGTAATTACTTCGCGACCGCATTGTTTGGAATATGACTGAATATTTCAACAATGCGGTTACGATCCGTGATAATCTACCGATTGTTACAAAAAACCTACCCAAATACTGACGCGGCTGTGACACACTGCTACGTGAGTGGATTTGTCGCAGGTTCGCGGATTTACTTGTCTTATCACCCATCAAACCAAACCATTAGAAGGACGAACATATGTCAGCTACTATGAAATCCCTTGCGGTCGCCGGAGCGATCGCCGCGGCAATGTCCGCACCCGCTACCAGCGCCAACGCGGCCTCGAAAGAAAAATGCTATGGCGTTTCGCTCGCGGGTAAAAACGACTGTGCAGCCGGTCCCGGTACGACCTGCGCCGGCACGTCGGTCAATGACTATCAAGGCAACTCGTGGACATTGGTTGATGCGGGAACGTGCGAAACCATGGAATTGCCCAATGCGGCAGACGGTTCCAAGCGCACCGGTTCGCTGGAAGCATTGACCCGCGACGTTCCTAGCTAAGCCTACAGAGGCGCATGATATCAATGGTTTCATGCGCCGCCGTCAGACCGCGCCAGCCCCGAGGGGAGACATGTCATGCTTGACAGTACCAGACAATTTGACCGGCTCCCCAATACGCCTGGCGTAGGATATAAACCTCAGCATTTCAAACAGCTCTGCGACGATCCTGATCCAGTTGAATGGATTGAGGTGCATGCGGAAAACTATATGGGTGACGGCGGCCGCCCCCGCGCGCAGCTTGCCGCGCTGTCTGAAAGGTTCGCCCTTTCGATCCACGGGGTGGGACTTAGCATCGGAGGAGAAATGCCGCTGGATGTCGACCACCTTAAACGGTTGAAAGCCCTATGCGATTGGGCAAAACCGGCCAGTTTCTCGGAACATCTTGCATGGTCCACCCACGGGTCAGAGTTCCTAAACGACCTTCTTCCGCTTCCCTATACACCAGCGACGCTGGCGCGTGTTGCGGACCACATCAATCAGGTTCAAGACACGTTAAGTAGAAAGATGCTGCTGGAAAACCCATCCAGCTATCTTGTTTTTGCTGCATCAACCTTATCTGAAACTGACTTTATTGCCGAAGTTGTCCACAAGACTTCCTGCGGTCTCTTGCTGGATGTCAACAATGTATTCATTTCATCAGTGAATCTTGGCATATCTGCGTCCCACTACATTGATGCCTATCCGATTAACCATGTTCACGAGATTCACGTCGGGGGCCACGATACGCAAACCGACGATTCCGGCGCGCCGCTCTTGATCGACACACACGGTCAACCAGTGGATGAGCCAGTTTGGGAGCTTTTGAAATACACGTTGGGCAAAACGGGTCCCAAGCCAGTATTGGTTGAATGGGACAACGACGTGCCCGATTGGCCCGCGCTACAAGCCGAAACCAAACGCATCGCAGAGGTTCTGGCCGCATGACATCCCTTGATACATTCCGCATGGGATTGCTCGATCCCGGCTACCCCGTCCCTAAGGGTCTGGAAAACGGCACCCGCCAGGCCGCAGGCAATCGCTATGACGTCTACCGCAACAACGTCACACATTCGCTGATCGCCGCACTTCGGACAGCCTTTCCGCTGGTATACAAAATTCTGGGCGGAAAAAGCTTTGACACCCTGGCACCGGCGTTTGTACGGGCGCACCCGCCCCGTTCTCCTTTGATGATGCATTATGGCGCTGAATTTCCTCAGTTTCTGGCCGACATGCCAGAGCTTTCCAAGTTTGGGTATCTGGCAGATTGCGCCAAGCTAGACCTTGCTTTTCGCGCGTCATACCATGCGGCGGACACTGTTCCGATTGACCCCACCGTGCTTCAATCTCTGCCGCTGGACGTGTTGATGCAGGAAAGGATGTTGCTTGCGGCCTCCACGCGCATCCTGCGATCCAACTGGCCGATATTCGACATCTGGCGCTTCAACAATGTCGCGGACGCGCCAAAACCCACACCGCAGGCGCAGGATGTCTTGATAACGCGTCCTGAATTCGACCCCCAACCCTACCTGTTACCGATGGGTGCCGCCTTTTGGCTGAATAGGCTCGGCATGGGTGATACATTTGAACAAGCATACGATGCAGCCTTGGCCGCCACGCCAGAATTTGATCTCTCGAAAAGCTTGATTGTAGCATTCCAAAGCGCTGCGTTCTGCAAAGTTCAGGGTTTTTAAGATGCTGAGACCCCTGAACATCTATGGCAATATCGTAGCATATATGGCGGATCAGGAATGGATCATTCCAACTTGTGGCCGCCTGCTTTTTGCTGCGACCCTTTTTATGTATTTCATCAATTCCGGCTTAACCAAGATTGGCCAAGGGTTTAGCGGTGCATTATCGCCCTCGATGGGCGCATATGTCCAAATTCTCCCCAAAGCGTTCGAGGCCGCCGGTTATGATCCGTCGGGTTTGGGCATGCTTCAGCACATCATCGTATATGCCGGCATACTCGCAGAATTCATCTTGCCGGTACTCATCGTGTTGGGGTTGTTCACCAGAATTGCAGCCCTGGGTTTGATCGTATTCGTTATGGTGCAGTCATTCACGGATGTATTTGGGCACGGACAGGTTGATGCGTTGGGCGGCTGGTTTGACAGATTTCCCGACAGTACAATATTGGACCAGCGGAGTTTCTGGGTGTTTGTGCTTTTGACGCTGGTCATAAAGGGCGGCGGGCCTTTCGCTGTCGACCGCTTGGCAGGCCTGCGACCCTCCCGGCTTCAAAATGCGCTATGACAAAGCTTTAACTTCGGCCTCTATTTCGTTGTTCCAACCTAGAAAAACCTGATCGTTGAACGCAATCAACGGGCGTTTCATCAATGTCGGATGGTTCGACAACAACACCAGGGTATCTTCGGCGCGTTGAGCGTCGGTCAACGCGCGCCACGTGGTCGAACGCTTGTTCACCAGCGCTTCGCCAAACGCCTCGAAGGCGTGGCCCATCACATCGGCGGGCACACCCTGTGCGCGGACGTCAACCAACTTTGCATCCGGTAGGCTTCGCATTGCCTTGCGACAAGTGTCACAATTCTTGAGTCCGTAGATCAGCATTCTCAATCCTAAATTTACGCGTTCTGCCTAGCTTGGCTTCACGCCACCGCAGCATCCTGCCTTGTCAATGCGGGGGCGCATTATCATGCGGGCGTATTGCAAACGGGGTGCGTTACCATGACGCTGTCATCATCCTATTGGGTTTTCAGCGCGGGGCACAGCACACGGACGACCGTTGGCGCATGAACGAACGGTCGCCCTGACCGGCTCTGCCGGCCTGGTCGTGACTAGCGACAGCCTTTGTCACCCGGGAAACAGGAATACCGGACAGCCCGGGGTTGGTGATGCGGATGATAGTGGCGTCCGTGGTGAGCTCTGTGGCGTGCCGGGTGCATCTTGACCTGTTGATAGGTCATGGACTGGTTTGGGGTACCACAAGAAATGATACCGTTGATAGCGACCGGCTGAAGCCCTGCGGGACAATAGTTTGCCGAACTGGGATACGGGTATACTTTCACCTCGGCAGAACCTTGAACGGGCACCAAGACCGCCCCGACCATCCCGATTATGCCAAATAATTCCATTTTAAAACGCATCTTGTCCCCCGCGATAGCTGAATAACCTTCTTTCAATGTGCCCAGCTCACCCGCATGTGTCTAGTCATTTCGTCCGGAAAGCCGATTTTCAGGTGTCAAAACAGCCGTGTAGGAAGGTGCGCTGGCCCATGAAACCGTATGCGCCTGCCATATGTGCGCGAAGGGGACAGACTGAATTTCGGGTACTTTTTCAGGAAACGATCAATCGCGATCCGCCCTTCCATACGGGCAAGCGTCAGGCCGACGCAGACATGCGGGCCACCTGCGAATGCCAGATGACGGTTGGGGTGCCGGGTAATATCAAAATGGGTCGGATTGTCGAATACCTCGGGGTCGCGATTGGCCGCGCCGATACACAAATGCAGATTCGTTCCAGCCGGAATTTCATACCCGCCGATCGCTACAGGCCTTGTTGTTTCCCGATTGCCAAACTGATTGGGTGACCGGAAGCGCAAAACCTCTTCGATACATGACGTAATCAAGCTTGGATCACGCGCAAGCTTGGAGCGTTGATCGGCGTGGTCATGCAGCAACGCAAGGCTCGACCCAATCAGGTTCGTTGTCGTTTCATGCCCTGCGTTCAGGATGAAAATACAGTTATGAATCAACTCGTTTTCTGTCAGTTCCCCGTGACTGTCGCCAAAGATAAGCCGGGTGAGCACATCGGTATCAGGGTCGCCCGGGGTCGCTTTGCGCCGCGCGATCAAGTCTTGCAGATAGGTTTTGAATTCGCTGACCGCCCGGTTTCCCTGTTCAAGCTGGGTCTGGGTCAACGTCGGCTCCAGCGCACCCAAGATGGCCAGCGACCAGTCCCGCAGGGGTCCGCGTTCGGTCATGGGCACGTCCAGCAGATTACCGATAATCTGAACCGGTATGGTCGCGGCGAAATCGTCGATCAGGTCAGGTTCGCGCGGCATCGTATCCAACAATTGGTCGACTACATCGATAAGTCCCGGTTCCATCCGGGCAAGCGCCTTGGGCGTCAGGGCGGCAGTCATGATGCGTCGCACGCGGGTATGCAGCGGCGGATCATTGAACACCAGCGACGTGGTATGATGCTCATACAACGCTGACCCCTGCCCAAACTTCGGGCCAAAAGCCGTTTTCTTGTCAGATACATAGATGTTGGTATCGCGGTAGATCGCGCTCAGGTCTGCGTGTTTGCAGATCAGGAATGACCCATCGGGTTGAGGGCAGACCGGAGTCTGATCCAGCAACTGATCGTAAAATGGAAACGGATCCTCGATGAAACCGTCCGGGGGCGATGAGAGGGTGAACATGCCTTGAATGTGCCCGGTTTCGTCGGAGTGTCAACGCTGCCTAGGAAGTGCGGAAGCAGAAATCCGCGTGGACGATGGGTCACGCCATCACGCAGCTGATGAACGACCGGAACACAGAGCTGCGGCCGCTGGAGTATATCGTCGAGGTAGACAAGGCGTGTGTCGGTGGTGCCCCATGCAGTGGTGGATTGGCTCCGGGTCCGCGTTTTCCGATGCTGTGCGGCGGACACTGAACCGCTTGCTGCTAAGTCCCCATGAACCGCCGCCGTGCCTCCACGGCTATGTTGTAACGTTGCTGGAGGTCAGCGATCAGAGCCATCGCAACGTGTTTGGCATCGTCACCCTCTGCCTCCCTGTAGCTCTGCTTCGCCGCATCGAGCAGCTTCTTGATTTTGAATTCCTCGGGCAAGGCACCTGCCTCGGCCATTATGCGGCCCGCTACTGCCGTCGCCATGTCAATGAATGCCTCGCCTGAGCGGTCTGCTAGCGGTCTCCCCTCACCTTCTAGGCCACGCAGTTTGCCCTCAGCAAGGGCCTTCTGGATTTGCCGCTCTACGAGGCGCTCAAAGGGTTCGGGCATACTATGTAGCTTTCCGGCCGACATTGCTTTCTGATCGAGAACACAGAGGTCATTTTATGTCAATGCGGGGAACGTCTCCAGAAGCAACAAGGCGATCGCTCAAGATCCTGCACGAGACGGCCGCTTCGCTTGCATCACCGACCTTCAGGGCAGGAGGAGCGGTAGCTTATGCTGATGATTTCATTTAAAAAAAAGCGAGCTACCCTACAACCTGCTGAAATTCGCGCCATTCCCCTTTTGACATCCCGGAACTTTCCTGGGTGACCTCTTCGCCCTTCACCATTTTGCGAATGCAATCGAGAGCCTTGCCCGACAGTGTCGCCCCGCCCAGGCGGTAATCCTCGAACGCGGAATAAGCGGCTGGGACCCAATCTGCCACGAGGTTGCAGATCGCATCTGCGTAAACGCGGATCTCGTATTGGGCATGGGCATCGGCCCGCAGTCGCAGGAAATGGAACAGATTGTGCAAATCTACCTTCCAATACCACTGGGTGTAGATGTTTGAGGGTAGATTCATCCGCGCCAGTTCCCTTGCCAGGCCGTCCTGGGGCTGCCCATCGGGGCCGGTTTCGCCGATCATTGACTCGTAGTTGTCATATGCGCGGTTGCTGTCGGTCTTGAGAATTTCAAGCACACGGGCCGCTTCCTCGCCCTCAAGCACGCCGCCGCGCCCCTGATTGTTCACGACACTTTGCGCATTCACGTGGTCGGGGCTCGGAATATAGAACTCGCGGTCAAGGATCGAATAGCGGGCAGAATATTCATTCACGTTTGCTGTCCGGTGGCGTATCCACTGCCGCGCGACAAATACCGGCAGTTTGACGTGCAACTTGATTTCGCACATTTCAAACGGGGTGGAATGCCAGTGCCGCATGAGATAGCGGATCAGCCCTTCGTCATTTTGTACTGTTTTTGTGCCTTTGCCATAGCTGACCCGTGCCGCCTGGCAAATCGCAGCATCATCGCCCATATAGTCAATGACGCGCACAAAACCGTGGTCCAGAACGGGGATCGCCTTGTACAGATGGGCCTCCATGCCTTCGGACACAGCCCGCAAGGTAGGTCTGGGATGCGCGCGCAGGGCGTCGATTTCGGCTTGTTGGTCTTTATTCAGTGGCATGGGGGACGTCCTGTCATATGGGCGTAGATTCGGCCCTCACTATATCTGCGCCAAGCCCACATCGAAACCGCTATATGCAGTATTGTTTTTGGGTAGCACTTTCGCGGAGAATACGCCCGAACGTTGTTGGAACATTGACAATCGCACCGCGAAATAGCGACTGTTGTAACAACAAAAAGAATATTTGAGGCAAATGGATTATGAAAACCGGTGTATCAGGGTTCGCGCTGTGTCTGGGGTTGGCGGCATGCGGCGGTGGTACCCCGTTCAACTCCGTGACCGTTGTAAATGGTGGTGGAAACGGGACAGGCGGCACCGCCATCCCCGAAACACTGGCCAACAACTTGAAAAGCTTCGCGTATAACCCCACTGCCCAGACCCTCACCGTCACGGGCATCAACGCAGACGACAGCCAGTTTACCGCAGCTTATCGCCGCCGTCCGGGCTTGGATCGAGCGGGATATGAAGCATACACAGCACAGGACGGTTCACTGGATCGCCACGTCACCGCCTACGTGAAAGACATCAATGGTTCCCGTGCAACTGTAATCGTTACCGGCGGCCAGTTTGAGGAATTCTTTTCGGGCGCTGGATATTCAAGTGCGTCGTATGTAGCACCGGTACAACCCGGAACGCAGGGCGAAGGTGGTCTGGTGACTTATGCTGGCAATTATGTCGGGCTGCTGAATATCGAAGGCTCAGGCGAGGATTTGACCTCAGTCACGCCAGGCACGCCGGATGACCCGCTGTCTGTGCAGGCGGCGGAGGTTACCGGAAAAGTAGTTATCACCGGCGACTTTACCGATGCAACCGTTGATGGGATCATCTACCAGCGGGAAATCGTGGACTATAAAACCGACGCGCCCTATAGCGTTCCCAACATTGCGCTGGATGGGACGGCTATTGCCGAAGACGGGAGCTTCCTTGGTACCGCATCGCAGAGGAATACGACCATCGGCGAATATGGCGGGATTTTCGGCGGTGTCGGCGCGACCGAGGTGGCAGGAGTGGTTCGCGCCGAGCAGCATCTGGCATCCCCGACAGACAACTTGGACCCGGTAATCGAATATGGTGCATTCGTGTTGGCGCAGTGTGGCCAGCCGAACGAAGATCCGATCTGCAATCAGCCCGTGCGCTAAGGGCGCGCATGCAAGGTGTCTTGAAACCGCAAACTCTTGCCGTGGTCTGCGTCGCAGTTGCCCTATCCGTTGCCCCCCACTGGACCCGGGCGCAGCAAAACGCTGTTGAGCTTTCGTTACCCGAGGCACGGGCATTGGCGGCGCACGCATTGTCCAATGGCCGACCCGAACTGGCCTCAAAGATAGCCGGCGGTCTGCTGGAGGCCGACCCCAGATCCACATATGGGCATTACGTGCTGGCCAACGCTTACGCCGAGATGGGCCGCATCCGCGAAGGCCGCCAGGCGGCGTCACGTGCCTATCGCTATTCAACAATACCCGTCCAGAAATTCGAGGCGGCCGAGCTGGCAGCCCGGCTTTCCTATGCACAAGAACGGCCTACCCTGACGCAGCTATGGTTGCGTCGCGCGGTGCAGCACGCTCCCTCCGCGCAGATAGAGGCACAGCTGGCAAAGGATTACGCCAAAGTCCGGCAACAAAACCCGTTTTCTTTTTCACTGAGCGGCGGGCTAAGACCTTCGACCAACGTCAACAACGGGGCGGATACCGCCCAGCAAGTGATCGACGGGCTTCCGTTCACGGGGCAGCTAAGCGGATCAGCGCAGGCGTTGTCCGGCGTGATTGGGTCAATCGACGGGATCGTGGGCTATCGATTGCGCGGTACGGCTACGTCGCGCATGGACGTTTCCGCGCGGGTGTTTGTGCAGCGCATCGCATTGGACAGCGCAGCGAATACAACCGCGCCCGATGTGCGCAACAGCGACCTGGCAAGCACCTATGGCGAAATTGCGTTGAACCAACAATTCGCGATCGGTAGCCCGGGAAGCAGCGTAGACCTTAATGCCGCGGTCGGCCGATACTGGATAGGGGGTAACCCCAATTATGGCTTTGTCCGTTTGGGGGCAGGCCATCAGTGGCAGATGAACGCGCGGACGGCATTGACCCTGAACTCCAGCGTGGAACAACGATTTTCCGCGCGGTCAGACATCTATGACAGCCGCACGCTCGGGGTCGTCGCCGGTGCGCGGCACACTTTGGGATGGGGGGACAGTGTCTCTGTATCACTGAACCTGCTGAACACCGCCAGCGACTTTGTAAACAGCCGTGTCTCGGCCGCCGCCGTGCGTATGACCTATAGCTTTGCCGACCAGATTGGTCCAGCGCTGGTAAGCGTGGGGCTGGTGCTTGGCCGATCAGATTATCCAGACTACGTAGCCGTTTTCAACGTGCCCGGCGGCAAACAGGACCGGTCAGCCTATGCAGATGTGAATATCTTTTTGCCTGATATGGATTACGCGGGCTTTGCCCCCACGGTAAGGATCCGCGCAGGACGCACCCAGTCGAATGTCAGCAGGTTCGATACCCGAGAAATCTCTGTCGCCGTGGGCATTCGATCAAAATTCTGAGAAGTGCTGGCATGATCTACCAGCCATGCTAGGTTCAAGGCGCAATTAGATCAAAAGGACCTCCCATGCCGATCAAGTATCTTCACACAATGGTACGCGTTAAAGATCTGGAAAAATCCCAGGCTTTCTATGAACTGCTGGGGCTGCAAGAACGCCGCAGGATCGATCATGAAGAAGGCCGGTTTTCGCTTATATTCATGTGCCCCCCGGGCCAGGATGACGGTCATGCGGATGTAGAGCTTACCTATAATTGGGACGGTGATGATGCATTGCCGGACGACAGTCGCCATTTCGGTCACCTCGCCTATACGGTTGAAAACATCTACGAGACTTGCGAGATGCTTCGGAATAACGGCGTGACGATCAATCGCCCCCCACGTGACGGGCGCATGGCGTTTATTCGGTCGCCTGACAATGTATCAATCGAATTGCTCCAAGAAGGTGACGCGCTTGAGCCAGCCGAACCTTGGGCAAGCATGGCAAACACCGGCCATTGGTAATGATCGTAAAGGTGCTGAAAAATTTATCGTTTTCAGTACTGTTGATGACTGTGCCGGCGGCGGCATCCGCCGCAGGGTGCAGGTTGGCCTTGGTTCTGGCGATGGATGTGTCCAGTTCGGTCGATGCCGAAGAAGACAGGTTGCAACGCGGCGGATTGGCCTCGGCGTTGCTGTCCGAACCGGTCAGAACAGCCTTTTTCTCGTCTGATCTGCCTGTCGCTCTGGCTGTTTATGAATGGTCAGGGCGGTACAATCAGCACATCATACTGGATTGGCGGATGATCGATAGCCCCTCCGCCCTGCGCGAAGCATCGGAAACCATCGCATACAGCAAGCGGAGCTATAATGATTTCCCTACCGCCATGGGATACGGGCTTGGTTTTGGGGCGGCACTGCTGGAGCGCGGGCCGGAATGTCTTTATGCCACTCTCGACATGGCTGGTGACGGTCAAAACAACGAAGGTTTTGGACCGCAGCTTGCCTATACGGAATTCCCGTTTGGCGACGTGACGGTCAACGGTTTGGTGGTGAACGCTGCAGAGTTTGAAGCCGAAGTGGAACTGGTTGACTATTACCAAAACCAGGTGCTGCACGGTCCGGGGGCTTTTCTGATCATAGCCAACGGCTTTCGAGACTATGAGCGCGCGATGCGGATTAAACTGGAGAGAGAACTGACACCCCCTGCCATTGGGCAGCTTCGCAAGCCGGAGTTCGCCGGATGATAAGGGCGTTGGCCGTGGCTCTTGCACTGGCAGGGACTGCAAACGCCGCCCCATGTCGCCAAGCGCTGGTTCTGGGGCTTGATGTTTCGGGATCGGTCGATGCGCGCGAATATCGATTGCAGCTGGATGGTGTCGCGTCAGCCTTGGGCAACCCCAATGTGCGTGACGCGTTGCTGGCAACACGACCCGCAGTGGTTTCGGTGCTGATCTATGAATGGAGCGGCCCGGATGATCAAAGAGTTCTGGTGCCTTGGACCGATATCTCCGGAAGCGCCACAATAGATGAAGTTATTGATCAGTTGGCCAGCACCGCGCGTCGCGATGCGTCGCCGGGTACCGCACTTGGCGCGGCCATGGCAGCGGGCGCACAACACCTGAGCCAGCGCCCGGATTGTGCAAAGCGCACCTTGGACATTTCGGGTGATGGAAAGTCCAACCTCGGGCCACGTCCCCGAGATGTCAAAAACAACATGGCGGGCATGGGGATAACGGTCAATGCGCTGGTTGTCACTTTGGACCGTCCGCGCCCCGTTGAAGGTAGCGATGCCGGGAACGAAGATCTAGCGGCATATTTCAAAGCGGAAGTCATTACAGGTGCCGACGCTTTTGCTGAGACCGCGAGAGGGTATGCCGATTATGAGGCTGCAATGGTACGCAAGTTATTGCGTGAATTGGCCGGTCTGTCTGTCGCCCAGCTTACGGCGGATCAAAGATAGCGCACCCCCCCGCTGATGCGGATCGAGCTTCCCGGAGTGGGCGAAATCTGGGCGGTTATCATTGATTTTGCGCCCATATCCTCGCCTTGGATCAAGGTAATCTCGCCCCCATGGGGCCAGTCGATATCGCGCAGCATCCCGGCAAATGCCGCCGCCGCAGCCCCTGTGGCCGGGTCTTCCAGGACACCGCCGGAGGCAAAGGCATTTCTTACGTGAAACAGTGTGTCGGATGCTGGCCAGACCAGCGCGATGGTGACCAATCCGTGCGTCCTCATCAACTTCTTGCCTGGATCCAGCGGATAAGCCATGCCGGCCAGCGTGGCGCGACTGTTCAAAGTGAGGATCAGGTGATCTGCACCAGCGTTGGCCAGCGAGGGTTTTATCCGTGGGTCCAGGTCGTTGGCGGTTAGGCCGAACAATTGCAGCGCCGCCTCGGTAACCGGCTCCGTTGCGGGTTTGCTTTTCGTGGCCGGCGATTGCAGCGCTGCGTGTAAATGGGTGTCTGAATGTCGACCCTCGACGGTTATTTGGGCTGCATTTAAGGTCAGATCAAAGATGCCGTCGCCGAACCGATCAGCCAAGGCAGCCCCCAAGGCGATGGTGGCATGACCGCAAAAAGGGACTTCGCTTTCCGGCGAAAAATAACGAACGCGCCATCCGTCCCCGTCGGCGCGGGCAAAAACTGTTTCGGAATACCCCACATCAGCTGCGATCTGGCGCATCTCTGCGACCGTTGGGTGGTGATCCGCGATCACAACCCCGGCAGGATTGCCCCCCTGTTGGTCAATCGCGAAAGCAGCAAGCCGCAATGGGTGCATCAGGTTCATTTTTCGCCTAACCTAGGGTTTCGTGCATGACGCCATCATGATCCGCAAGATTGCCGAGGTCCAGACCCACTGATCCGGAATGCCTCATTTCAAAAAGCATACGGAGAAAGTCAGTAAATATAGCGAATTTGATCGGACCAGTATCGCTCCATCCGCTTGAGCGAGAGGGTGACATCTTCCATCCCGGCCGGGCCAAGAACACCTTTCTTTTTCAACCCTACAGCGTGACGGCCAAACAGGTCCGATACCACCCCGCTTATATGCCGGCCTTTTTCCGTCAGGCGCACCCGCACTGATCTGCGGTCGATCTCGCATCGCTGATGATGCATATAGCCCATATCAACCAGCTTTTTCAAATTGTAGCTGACGTTGCTGCCTTGGTAATATCCGCGCGTTTTCAGCTCGCCCGCGGTTACTTCGTTGTCCCCGATGTTGAACAGGAGCAATGCCTGAACGGCGTTGATTTCTATCACCCCGACCCGTTCGAATTCATCTTTGATCACGTCCAGCAGCAAGCGGTGCAATCTTTCAACAAGGCTTAATGCATCAAGATAACCTTGCATAAAGTTCGCATGAGAGCCCGGTAAGGTAAGGGAATCTTGAATACTCATATTTCTTCTCCAACTCTGACTGTGGGTCAGAAACTGGAGAAGAAACTAAAATATATCGTTAAACCAAACGGATGCCGTTCAAATTGGTGGTTTTCGCGCAAGTTTCGGGACTTACAGAGGGTTGTCCGCCAGATGCGCCTGGATATCCGCAATTAGGCCCGAATATTCATCCGGTACGACAGACTGCCCCGTAACCCATTGATAAAGATCGTGATCATTTTCGCTGAGCATTTGATCATACAGCGACAAACCGTCCTCATCCATCGTCGCAAGCCTTTGAGAGGCATAGGACGGCAAGATCAGGTCCATTTCCTTTATGCCACGCCGCATTGATCTCATATGCAAGCGTTTCACCTTATATTCATAAAGCTCAGTCACGGGTTTCACCCTGAAGAATGCCACGTAGTTGCTTTTCCAGACGTCCGACCTGTTCGGCCCGCTTCAGCATGTCGGCACGCACTTCACGCAGCGCGATCAAGACTTCCTTCACGCTTGCAGCATTTGTCGATACGTCTTCGGGCGCATCGACCCCCTCGCCTTCACCATTGATCAGCCACATCATGGAGACCCCCAGTATACCCGCCAAGGTTGAAAGGCGGTTCGCGCGTGGTTCAGACAGATCATCCTCCCAGGCGCGCAACGTTGACTGCTTGATACCGATACGTTTGGCCAATGCCGCTTGGGTCATGTTTGCGTTCTCGCGTGCAGCAGCGACACGATCACCAAAGGTAGCAACCTCGGATCCGTACCAGTCTTCATTCTCAGTCATTGTGTCTCTCCTGTTTTTGACACCGATGTCGCTTGAACGGTGCGTGGCTCAGCCGTATGAGGGTGACGTACATATATCAAACTGAGGCCGAAATGGAACTGCTGTCCAAGACCCTTGCGCGCGTAAAACCGTCGCCCACCATCGCTGTAACCCAAAAGGCAGCCGAACTGAAAGCCGCAGGCAAGGATGTGATTGGGCTCGGCGCAGGTGAACCCGACTTCGACACGCCGCAGAATATCAAGGATGCCGGTATCGCTGCAATCAACGCAGGCAAGACCAAATACACCGCTGTCGATGGGATCCCCGAACTGAAGCGTGCGATTTGCGACAAATTCAAGCGCGACAACGGGTTGGACTATGTGCCCGCGCAGATCAGCGTTGGCACGGGCGGCAAGCAGATCTTGTACAACGCGCTGATGGCGACAATGAACCCCGGCGAAGAGGTGGTAATTCCGGCCCCGTATTGGGTCAGCTACCCCGACATGGTACTGCTGGCAGGCGGTACTCCGGTTATTGCCCCCGCCACGCTTGAGAATAATTTCAAACTTACGCCGGACGCGTTGGAAGAAGCGATTACGCCAAATACCAAATGGTTCATCTTCAACTCGCCGTCGAACCCCACCGGCGCGGGCTATAGCTGGGATGAATTGAAAGCGCTTACGGATGTTTTGATGCGGCACCCGCATGTCTGGGTAATGACCGACGATATGTATGAACATCTGGCCTATGATGATTTCAAATTTTGCACCCCCGCGCAGGTTGAACCGGCCCTGTATGACCGCACGTTGACCGTGAATGGCGTGTCCAAAGCCTATGCCATGACGGGTTGGCGCATCGGCTATGCCGCCGGTCCAGAAAAGCTGATCGGGGCGATGCGCAAGGTACAATCGCAGTCCACGTCAAACCCCTGCACCATCAGCCAATGGGCGGCGGTAGAAGCGTTGAATGGTACGCAGCATTACATTCCCGAGAACAACAAAATGTTCGTGCGCCGTCGCAATCTGGTGGTGGATATGCTGAACGATATCGACGGCATCGTGTGTCCTGTTCCCGAAGGCGCATTCTATGTCTATCCTTCCATCGCGGGGCTGATCGGCAAGACATCGGCGGCGGGCGTCGAAATCTCCGATGACGAAAGCTTTGCCACCGCATTGCTGGAGGAAACCGGCGTCGCTGTGGTTTTCGGGGCGGCGTTCGGTCTGTCACCGAATTTTCGCATCAGCTATGCAACCTCCGACGAGGCGCTCAAGGAAGCTTGCACACGAATTCAGAGCTTTTGCGCAAAATTGACCTGAAGCACGAAGGACCACGCCATGTCGAGCGATTTGCCAGACTATTACTTTAGGGTTCGCGAAAACGGCGCAGCGGTGTTTCGTGTGGATACCGAAAATCGGCAACGTCGGATCGAGATGGATCAGATTGCCGTGGTCAATATCCGTAACGGAGAGATCAAGCCACAAGGCGAACGTGTGCTGTCCGACGACGACCTGGCGCGTATCCAGGCATGGATGGAAGAGCGAAAACAAATTCTTGCGCGACGTGAAATGGATGACATCCACCGTGCCTTGGACCACCTGAACCTGACCACTCAATGGGTTCAGTCCAAGGCGACGGAAGACCAGCTTGACGTCGTTACTGACCGTTTGCTGATGGCCATGCATGATTTGCGCAACGCCTTGGTGCGTAAAAAGGCGGACCGGCTCAATTAGGCTCCGGCGCACGTTCCATAGTCAGATGTTAATGCTTGGGGCCGGCATTAGTGCCTTCAGGGTGGTCGTCCAAAAGCGTGCGTTTAGCAGCAGCGCCGCCACACCCAACCCTACCACCAGACCAAGCCAGACCCCGATGCCGTTCAGCCCCAACATGAACCCAAAAAGATAAGACGCCGGGATGCCGACGACCCAATAGCTGATCCCGGCAAGGATCATCGGGACTTTGGTATCCTGAACGCCCCGCAATAGCCCCAGTGCCACGGCTTGGGCCCCATCGACCAGCTGAAACAGCGCTGCCATCGCCAGCAGGCCGACCCCAACCGCAAGAATCTGGTCCCGGGCGGGCTCATCACGTTGCATGAATGCATTGATCAATGGCTCCGGCCATAGAACGAAACCGACAATGGTCGCCGCTGCCACCAACAGCGACATCGTCGTGGCTGTAACCGCACCCCGAACCAGGTGTGCTGGATCGCGACGGCCAAAGGCATTGCCGGCGCGTATTGTCGCGACATTGCTGATTCCCAGGTGGATCATGAACGTGATAGACGCCAGTTGCAGCGCAATACCGTGGGCGGCCAGTGCGATAGTACCCAGCCACCCCATCATCACCGCGGACGCCGCGAACAGCCCTACCTCGCTTAACCCTGTCACCCCGATGGGAAGCCCCAAGCGGAATACCCGTGCCAGCATTTCCCAATCGGGACGCCATAAACGCACAAAAATCTGGTGTTCAGGCATCGCTTTCAGCACGTATATCACGACCGCCAGCAAAGACGCGCTATGCGACGTCAGCGATGCAATGGCCGCGCCGCGCACCCCCAGTTCCGGTGCGCCCCAGTTCCCGAAAATGAACATGTAGTTGGCCAGAGCGTTCACCACCGCGGAAAATATCGTGATCCAGAACACAACCTGAGTGCGCTCTAGCGCTGCAAGATAACTTTTGAGCACCATGACCAGCAGCGCAGGAATGATGCCCCAGCCTGCGATCATCAGATATTGCCGGACCATTTCAGCCAGCTCAGGTTCCTGCCCCATCACTCCCATGATCGGCCCGGACCATATGAACAGCGGCAACGCGAGCAGCGCAAATCCGAGCGAGAGCCACAGCCCCATGCGGGTGGCGCGGCGCAGCCCGACTTCGTCGCCTTCGGCGTCAAAGGCGGCCACCATTGGCATCACCCCCCATGCGAAGCCCGATCCAAAGATCAGCAGGACAAAGAAATAGGTGCTTGCAAGTGTGACGGCGGCAAGCCCTTCGACGCTGTACCACCCCACCATGACAGTGTCGGTGACCCCAATGGCCACCTGCCCCAGATGTCCTCCGACCAGCGGCAGACCCATTATGGTGATCGCGCGCGCGTGCCCCGCATATGTCATTTTCATTGTCATCTTTCCCACATACTGTGCGATCGTGGTAAGGGAAAGACCCGCTTGTCTTGTGACGACCGCGAAGTTTCAACCCAGCCGTGCCGAAAAATGGAGATGACAGCATGACAGCCCATTGGACCGAAACCGTCGACCTGAATGGCAAGCCCTTTTACATCCGCCACTGGGGCGATGAAAACGCACCACGGTTATTGATGCTGCACGGTTTCCCCGAGCATTCGGGCGCGTGGGCCGAACTTGCGCCTTTATTGGCTGAACGGTTCCACTGCATCGCCCCCGACCAACGCGGTTATGGCCAAAGCTGGCGACCGTCAGAAGTTGAACACTATAAAACGTCGCAACTGGTGTCGGATATGGTGGCGCTTATCGGGGACGCGCCCGTTATTGTGTTGGGCCATGACTGGGGGGCGTCGGTCGCTTATGCATTGACGATCGGCCGCCCGGATCTTGTGTCAAAGCTTATCATCATGAACGGCGTTCACCCTGCGCCATTCCAGCGCGAACTTGCCAAGGGCGGTCCGCAGACCGATGCCTCGCAATACATCCACTTTTTGCGACGTGAGGGGTCCGAGGATATTCTTGCCGCAGATGATTTTGCTAAACTGATGGGATTGTTTTCCGCGCATATGAACATGAGCTGGCTGCACGGCGATACCCTGGTCGGCTACAAAGCGGCGTGGCGTGATGCAGCGGGGTTGCGTGGGATGATCAACTGGTATCGTGCATCGCCTCTCAGACTTGGTCGGCCGGGCGAGCGGCTGGAAAACGCGCTGACATTCGACCCCGCCCGGCTACAAATCCGCTGCCCTCATCTGTTGATCTGGGGCAAGGACGACACCGCGCTGTTGCCCGAGTCTACCGAAGGGCTGGAAGACTTTGCCCCGAACCTGACCCGCGTGTCGATCGACGGTGCCGACCACTGGTTGCACCACCAAAAGCCGGACGAGATCGCCGACGCGATTCTCAGGTGGCTCTAGGAGCGAGCGCCGCCTCGCGGGTCCCGCCACAGGCCCGTGCGCAGCCAAGCTGCGGTCCGACGCCACAACCTCTACAAACTGTGGTTTTTGCGATGCCATCCACCCTTCCCCCGCCGCTAACGGTCTGGCATAGTACCACCCTAACAAAAGCAATATACAGGCAGGCCCCTTCATGTCCGATCTCCTTTCCGGTGCGCAGCCCAAAGCCAAGGAATATGATGCCTCTTCGATCCAGGTTCTCGAGGATATGGAGCACGTGCGCCTCCGCCCCGGCATGTACATCGGGGGCAAGGACGACCGCGCGCTGCACCATATGGTCGCGGAAATCATCGATAACTCGATGGACGAGGCGGTTGCGGGCCATGCCACCTGGATCGAGCTGGAACTGCATGAAAACGGCCACGTCACCGTGCGCGACAACGGGCGCGGAATCCCTACCGATCCGCACCCCAAAGACCCCAGCAAATCGGCGCTGGAGATCATTTTCTGCACGCTGAATGCAGGTGGCAAGTTCTCGGGCGATTCNTANGANACNTCGGGCGGTCTGCACGGCGTGGGNTCGTCNGTNGTNAANGCGCTGTCNGANCACCTGCGGGTCGAGGTCGCGCGCAACCGCGANCTNTTCGCGATGGAGTTTTCGCGCGGCATCCCCCAAGGCAAGCTTGAAAAGATCGGCGCGGCCCCGAACCGGCGCGGTACCTCTGTCACCTTCCACCCCGATGCAGAGATCTTTGGCGCGCTCAAGCTCAAGCCCGCGCGGCTGTTCGCGATGGCGCGGTCCAAGGCCTATCTGTTTTCCGGCGTCGAAATCCGCTGGAAATGCGGCCAGCAGGACGGCGACACCCCNCAAGAGGCGACGTTCCACTTNCCCGGCGGCCTGTCGGACTATCTGAACGAAACGNTGAAAGGGTCGACAACCTACGCCGANCANCCCTTTGGCGGCACCGTCGACTTCCGCGAGAANTTCAACGCACCGGGCAAGGTCGAATGGGCNATCAACTGGACGCCGTCGCGCGATGGCTTCATCCAGTCCTATTGTAACACCATCCCCACCCCCGAAGGCGGCACCCACGAGGCCGGCTTCTGGTCCGCGATCCTGAAGGGCGTCAAAGCCTATGGCGAGCTGGTCGGCAACAAGAAGGCCGGCACCATCACCCGCGATGATCTGATCACCGGCGGCTGCGCGCTGGTGTCCTGCTTTATCCGCGAGCCGGAATTCGTCGGCCAGACCAAGGACCGGCTGGCCACGGTGGACGCGCAGCGCATGGTGGAAAACGCCGTGCGCGACCACTTTGACAACTGGCTGGCGGCGGATACCAAAAGCGCCGGGGCGATCCTTGATTTCCTTGTGCTGCGCGCCGAAGAACGCCTGCGCCGTCGTCAGGAAAAAGAGACCGCACGCAAGACCGCTACGAAAAAGCTGCGCCTGCCCGGCAAGCTGACCGACTGTACGTCCAAGACCCGCGAAGGCACCGAGCTGTTCATCGTGGAGGGCGATTCCGCCGGTGGCTCCGGCAAGGGGGCGCGCAACCGCGTCAATCAGGCGCTGCTGCCGCTAAAGGGCAAGATCCTGAACGTTCTGGGCGCGGCATCCGGCAAGCTGAACACCAACGCCGAGATCAACGACCTGTGCGAAGCGCTTGGCGTCGGGATGGGCACGAAGTTCAACCTTGATGATCTGCGCTATGACAAGATCATCATCATGACCGATGCGGATGTCGACGGGGCCCATATCGCGGCGCTGCTGATGACGTTCTTCTATACGCAGATGCGCCCGATGATCGATGCGGGGCATCTCTACCTCGCCTGCCCGCCGCTGTACCGCCTGACCCAAGGCGCCAAGCGCGTCTATGTGTCTGACGACGCGGAAAAGGACATGTGGCTGGAAAAAGGTCTTGGCGGCAAAGGCAAAATTGATTTGCAACGCTTCAAGGGTCTGGGCGAAATGGACGCGAAGGACCTGAAAGAAACCACGATGGATCCCACGACGCGCAAGCTGATCCGCGTCACCGTGCAAGAGGACATCGCCGGGGAAACCAGCGATCTGGTGGAACGTCTGATGGGGAAGAAACCGGAACTGCGATACCAGTACATCCAGGAGAACGCCCAGTTTGTGGAAGAGCTGGATGTTTGAGGGGATTCGGTGAAACGGTTCGTACGTTCCCTTTGGCCGCAGAGAGGGGCTACTCACTTCATTCTGTCAATGTGCTCTCGCAAACTGGCTTCAAGCGCGAACTCGCGAAGGATAGCCCTCAACCGACAAGCGATATGTCAGCCTCCAAGGATTGCTATTGATACCGGCGTTTTCCAGCTATTCGGAAAAAAAGTTGTATCACCCGAGGTCGTATGGGCGTCGTGGAAGGAAAGAGACACGGCATTTCGGCATTTAGAACTGTCCACAGACTTTCAGGTTTTTGAAAAGACAGAAGAAATGAGTTTCTGTTTTGCTATCTGTGAAGCCTTTCGGGCCGGAGACCTCAGAGCAGTGCAACTTCAAAGTATAGCTAGGGAGCAAGCTGGAGCTAAAGACATTCATCTCGATCGCCATCACGGCCACCTTCGCTTGGACTACGGCGTGACTTATGAACTTTTTGACTTCTTAGATATAGTAGAAGAATCTAGTGAGATTTTCCGTAGAATGAGAATAGATCCAACTAGCATTACTGGGCCAAGATACAAAATTGATACTAAGTACGTAAATCTAATTAAGCATCTCAACGGAAAGTCTCACTTAAAGGACCTTATCCATCTTATCGCTTGCGATATTGGAAACATCGAGGTTTTCCTAACGATAGTGACCTGAGCCCCAAGTTCCCTCCAGCTTTGGGCGGAGTCCTTGGAGTTAAATCTTTGGCGTTAAGCCGCCATCTTGTCCATTGTCTTTCTCTGCAAAAATTCCATCGGTGTCAGGTTGCCCAATGCTGAATGTGGTCTGCGCCAGTTGTAATCCTCCTGCCATTCTTCAAGCGTTTCGCGGGCGTCACCCAGTGTTCCAAACAACGTTTCGTTGAGACATTCGTCTCGTAGCTTGCCGTTGAAGCTTTCGATAAAGCCATTCTGCTGGGGTTTTCCAGGCGCGATGTAATGCCAATCGATACCCGTGTCTTGAACCCATTTGAGGATCGCCATACTGGTGAACTCAGTTCCGTTGTCTGAAACTATTGTCTTCGGCATGCCTCGTTCTGCGATCACCTTGTCCAGTTCACGAGCAACCCGGTGTCCGGACAGCGATGTATCAGCAACCAGAACCAAGTTCTCACGACTGAAGTCATCGACGACTGCCAAGATGCGAAACCTGCGCCCGTCTGTCAGCGCGTCTGACACGAAGTCCAAGCTCCAGCGTTGGTTCGGGCCATCCGGCAGCACCATTGGCTTCCTTGTGCCCAAAGCACGCTTTCGGCCACCTCTACGGCGTACCTGAAGCTTCTCTTCGACGTAAATGCGCCTGACCTTTTTGTGGTTCACGACAAAACCCTCCCGCGCAATCATCACGTGGACACGACGACAACCAAACCGTCGCCGTTCTCGCGAAACCCGTTTGATAGCATCTCGCAGTTCAGCATCATCACCACGACGCGACAGATACCGCACCGATGACCGATCAACTTGCAGCACATCGCACGCCCGTCGCTGACTGACCTGATGAACTTCCATCAAGTGAACCACAGCTTTCCGCTTCGCTACGGGCGTCACCACTTTTTTGAATTGATGTCTCGCAGCATGGCGTTGTCCAACATCTGTTCGGCCAGTAGCTTCTTCAGCTTACCGTTCTCGTCTTCCAACGCTCGCAGCCGCTTCGCGTCAGACGGCTCCATGCCGCCGTACTTCGATTTGTATTTGTAGAACGTCGCTGAACTGATCCCATGCCGCCGACATACATCGGCAGTCTTCTCGCCAGATTCCTGTTCCTTGATCATCGCTATGATCTGTTCGTCCGTAAATCTCGCCTTCATTTGTCCGTCCTTTTGTTGGGCGGACTCTACACAAATTTGGAGGAGTTTTAGGGGCTCAGGTCATACGCGATACGATTGCCATGTTCCTTGATACCGATGGATCAACTCAGACGGTTGCAGCGAGCGACCTCCACGAGGCTTTAGAAAAAATCAGATCGGAAGGACCGTTTGATCTCGTGCTTCTAGACTATACAATGCCTGGGATGCACGGGCTTGAAGGGTTGAAAGTCGCCATTGGCGCGAATGAAGGAAAGCCCGTCGGTATAATTTCCGGAACCGCTACCCGCCTTATTGCGGAGCAAGCGCTTGCTGAAGGTGCAATCGGTTTCCTTCCAAAAACCCTACCGGCAAAATCTTTGGTGAACGCCGTCCGCTTCATGGCTGCCGGCGAAACCTATGCACCAGTGAATTTCATGTCCGGTAAAGATGATCCCGGGGAAACGGATTTCGAAAAGGGGCTGTCCGACCGCGAAAGGCAAGTTCTAAGGGGCGTAATGAACGCAAAGTCCAATAAGGAAATCGCAAGAGATCTTGAGCTACAAGAAGTGACAATAAAGCTTCATGTAAAGACTCTTTGCCGAAAGCTGGACGCAAGAAACCGCACGGATGCAGCGATGATCGCGCGCAATGCCGGATTTGTCTGATTACACCTGCCTGACGCACAGTATTGGTATTTTCCATACGGGCTTCAGAAGAGTTTCTGGTGGTTGATCAAACATCAACGCACCCATGTCGGCACAACTTAGTCGCACGCCGGTATGAGTGCCGTGCACGTAATGCTCTATGTCGTATATTTTTATGATTATGTATATTTATCGTTGAGAGATACGTTGTTGATGAACTTATTAGGTTTGGCGGTGACCTACTCTCCCACGTCTTAAGACGCAGTACCATTGGCGCAGTAGCACTTAACTGCCGAGTTCGGGATGGGA
>PCCY01000014.1 GCA_002731875.1 Roseobacter sp.
ATGGTGATGCCGGGTGACAACCTGCAGTTCGACGTGGAGCTTATCGCGCCGATCGCGATGGAAGACGGTCTGCGCTTCGCCATCCGCGAAGGCGGCCGCACCGTGGGTGCCGGCGTTGTGAGCAAGATCACCGAGTAAGCCCTCAGGGCCTACCGCCTGTGAGACAGAAAGAGGGCCATCCCCAGTGGGGGTGGCCCTTTTGCGTTGCTGAATGCCGGGCGAGGCCGGGGGCGCTGCCCCCGGACCCCCGGGATGATTTGCCATTTGGAAGGGGGTCAGACGGCTGCCTTGTTGATGCCGCCCGTGGCGATCTGGGTCATGTGACGGTCGCCATCGTAGGTATGGTCAAGCTGCGCCTGAAGTTCGGCGCCGTCTTCGTCCTTGCCCAGACGGTTGGCGAAGGCCACGAGACAGCCATACCCGGCAAGTGCGTAGTGAACCATGCGCTGGTACTGGGTGATGATCATTGCGTCGCGCGTGTCGTCATCGCCGAAGCTTTCATCGAGCGCATGTGCTTTCGCCTCTTTGACGAGACCTTCCATGCCCTTGCAATGCTCCCCTTCGGGGTCGATGTCGTGCCGGGCGCAGATGGTTTTCAGCACGTCCATGCCGCGCGAGATCCCCTCGCTCCCGGCGATCAGTGCCTTGGACAGTTCTTCGTCCTTCGCGGCGCGGCCCAGTTCGTTCGCCACTTCGAGTGACTGTTTGCAGGCGCTGTGCAGGTCCTGAAGTTGATCGTGATAGACGTCTTTGAGGCTGTTCATGCCCATGGTGTAATCCCTTTCGTTAAAATTTCGTTGTCCCGGTTCAACGTTCCATCCTGCCGCGCCGTTCCTGATCGGCGCGGTTTTTGGGGTCGCGGGCGCGATCTGCCCTTGATCCATCCGGCGATTGGGACTAGGCAAACCACCGGCATAGGGGTTTAGCTCAGTTGGTAGAGCATCGGTCTCCAAAACCGAGGGTCGTGGGTTCGAGTCCCTCAGCCCCTGCCAATATAAAGAAGGCGTTTCCTGCTTATTTATTCACAGCGGAATGGCGTTGAGGGTGTCTCGAAGCCGCGTCGTACCCCTTGTTGTTGCACCTGTTCTCCCGAAATCGGCCTGTGCCGTCTAAACCATGTACGACAGCCCGGCATTGCTGTTTGGCGCGCACTGCGCAGCTTGCCCGATTGGTGCCACAAATTCGTCATGGAATTGATGTTTATCTTTGCGAAGCTCGCGGTGATCTGAATATCCAGGAAGCCGAGATGCCAAAAATCATTCAAACAAAATCGAAGTCTGCGCAACCGGACGATTCTGTGATTGCTGCGGTGCTGGAAGTCATCTCGAAAGAGACTGCTGCCCGTCGTAGCTATGGCGACGGACTACGGCCGCCAACCCCTTCGGGCTTCAGTCATCCGTCAGAGGCAAGGTCGACACCAAAGGATACAGATGCGCGTTCGCGCGCGGCGAACCCGTCACCCCAGCTTAGTGCGCAGGAATGTGCGGCGGAAATTCGCAAGTTGCGCAGGGCCAAGATGAGGCGGCTCAAGGCGATTTTCGATGCAGCCACTTTTTACGCTACCGTCGCCCTGATAGCTCTGTTCAGCGCGATTCTGTTTCCGCAGGTCAGTCTTGCCCTTGTTCTGGCGGTGATCTTTTTGGGTGTGGTACCATATCTGGTATTTGGCTACGAAACTTTTTGGCATCATGCCCTTCGTCCTGTCCGCTATTATGCGATCCGCAATCAAGCGCGAGCGGCCAAAATACAGATGCGCCTTGACCGTCTGGCAATGGGTTGGGACGCGGTTCTGGATCGATTTCCAGAACGGCTGGTATCCGGGTTATACCTCCCCGATATCAGTAACATCGCCACAGCCGCTCAGGAAACTGACAGGTCATGTGACAGTCATCTGAACGGCGTCGCAGGGTAGGCTTTGCTGTACGCTCTGCTGGAGCGCGATTGAAGCCTTGAATTCGCGCAGGTTGAGGGGTACATCCCAGCAATCGTTCGTATACAGGAAAACCGTTATGGCCACAGTCAACCCGCTTCAGTTCATTCAGCAAGTGCGTTCCGAAGTATCTAAGGTCGTCTGGCCGACTCGCCGCGAAGTGATGCTGACCACCGTCATGGTGTTTATCCTTGCTGCATTGACGGCGGTGTTCTTTGCCATTGTCGATATTCTGATCCGAGGCGGTTTGCAGTACATTCTTTCGGCGTTCAGCTGATTGATATCCGAGCGCCGCAAAAGCGCTAACGCCCCTTGAAACATTTGCCGTTGCGGGCTATCCCGCAACCCTGATCAACAGCGGGCGTGCGGCGATTCGAGTTGCGCGCCGATTTTTTGTTCGGAAATAGCAGACACAGGTCTGCATCAGTTGAGAATATTTTGGTGTAGTCAAAGCTGCATCGTAAGACAGGGACCAGAGTTCAGATGGCGAAAAGATGGTATTCGGTCAGCGTTTTGTCGAACTTCGAAAAGAAGATCGCTGAGCAAATCCGCACCACGGTCGCCGAGCAGGAGCTTGAGGACCAGATCGACGAAGTGTTGGTTCCCACCGAAGAGGTGATTGAAGTTCGGCGCGGCAAGAAAGTTACTACGGAACGTCGTTTCATGCCGGGATACGTTCTGGTGCACATGGAGATGTCTGACCGTGGCTACCACTTGATCAACTCGATCAACCGGGTCACGGGGTTCTTGGGCCCGCAAGGCCGGCCAATGCCGATGCGCGACGCCGAAGTGACCGCTATCTTGGGCCGGGTCCAAGAGGGCGAAGAGGCACCACGTACATTGATCCACTTTGAGGTGGGTGAAAAGGTCAAGGTTGCCGACGGCCCGTTCGAGGACTTTGACGGCATGATCGAAGAAGTCGACGAGGATAATCAGCGCCTCAAGGTGTCTGTGTCGATCTTTGGCCGGGAAACGCCGGTCGAACTGGAATTCACTCAGGTCAATAAACAGGTCTGAGCGATCGGCGGGGCGACCCGCCATACGGTGGCAACACCGTTCGTTTGTGGGAGGCGAAGCTGCGCGCAGTTCAGCCGTACCACGCTAGCAAACGATCACAACGCGTTGTGATTGGGTAGGGTGGATGCAAGTCCACCGACATCAAAAGGAGAAGGCCAATGGCCAAGAAACTCGTCGGTACGATGAAGTTGCAAGTTAAAGCGGGTCAAGCAAACCCATCCCCCCCCGTCGGCCCCGCATTGGGTCAGCGCGGGATCAACATCATGGAATTCTGTAAAGCGTTCAACGCCAAGACAGCGGACCTTGAGCCCGGTGCCCCTTGCCCGACCGTTATCAGCTACTATCAGGACAAGTCCTTCACCATGGACATCAAGACGCCTCCTGCGTCCTACTACCTGAAGAAAGCCGCTAAAGTTAATGCCGGATCGAAGACGCCAAGCCGTGAAACGATCGGGACAGTGACCACCAAGCAGCTGCGCGAAATCGCGGAAGCAAAAATGGCGGATCTGAGCGCGGTTGACGTCGAATCGGCCATGAAGATCATTCTGGGCTCTGCCCGTTCCATGGGCATTGAGGTGAAGTAAGATGGCAAAAATCGGAAAACGCACCCGCGCCGCACGCGAAGCATTCGTCGGCAAGGAAAACATGTCTGTCGAAGAAGCGGTGACGCTGATCAAGGCAAACGCAAACGCGAAATTTGATGAGACCATCGAAATCGCCATGAACCTTGGTGTTGACCCTCGTCACGCTGACCAAATGGTCCGTGGTGTTGTAGGTCTGCCAAACGGCACAGGTAAAACTGTGCGCGTTGCGGTATTTGCACGTGGTGCAAAAGCCGAAGAAGCAACCGCTGCCGGCGCTGACATTGTCGGAGCTGAAGACCTGATGGAAGCTGTTCAAGGCGGCAAGATCGACTTTGATCGCTGCATTGCAACACCTGACATGATGCCCGTCGTCGGTCGTCTGGGCAAGGTTCTGGGTCCACGTAACCTGATGCCGAACCCAAAAATCGGTACCGTGACAATGGACGTCAAAGAAGCTGTTGAGGCCGCAAAAGGTGGTCAGGTTCAGTTCAAAGCTGAAAAGGGCGGCGTTGTGCATGCCGGCATCGGCAAGCTTTCTTTTGATGAGGCCAAGCTGGTTGAAAACGTACGTGCCTTTGTCGGTGCCGTTTCCAAAGCCAAGCCCGCCGGTTCCAAAGGAACCTACATGAAAAAGATCGCCCTGAGCTCTACCATGGGCCCAGGCGTCACCGTAGAAGTGGACAGCGCTGTTACCGAGTAATTCGGTTTCGGTTGTTTATCGGAGGGGCCTCATGCTGCACGCGTGAGGCCCTTTCATTTTGGCATTCATTTCGGAGCGTTTAATATTTGCTCTTGGCATTTGTAAGCGCACCCCCTATGAACGCCCTCGATTCACCTGCATATCATGCGGGTGAGTCTTCTGTCCGAGACGAAGGGTGGCGCATGCCTTAATTTCCTTTCTGAGATGGGAGATGCAAGAATTACCGTTCGCGTAAGCGTGGGGGCATTTTGGCTTATTCCCGTAAAATGGACCAAGACTGTTTGCGCAAGCAGACTTAATAGAGCCGGGGGGTAACCCCCAGATTTGGAGTGAAACTGTGGATAGAGCCCAGAAAGAACAGTTGGTCGACGAGCTCGGCCAAATCTTTGAAAGCTCTGGCGTTGTTGTGGTTAGCCACTACGTCGGTCTGACAGTTGCTGAAATGCAGGACCTTCGTGCGCGCGCTCGCGCTGCGGGCGGGGCCGTGCGTGTTGCCAAAAACAGGCTCGCCAAAATTGCCCTGGACGGAAAGCCGTGCGCAAGCATTGCTGATCTCCTGACGGGTATGACCGTTCTTACCTATTCCGAAGACCCCGTGGCTGGTGCCAAGTTAGCTCAGGAATTCGCTAAAGAGAATGCAAAGTTTGTTATTCTTGGCGGCGCAATGGGAGAGAACGCACTGGACGTCGCCGGTGTCGAAGCCGTGTCCAAAATGCCTTCGCGTGACGAACTTATCGCCACAATCGCGGGCATGTTGGGCGCACCAGCATCGAACATCGCCGGGGCCATTGGCGCACCTGCAAGCAACATTGCTTCCATCTTGTCCACCATCGAGGACAAGGCGGCTGCGTAAAGCAATCTCGTCAAGCTGGCGCAGGGTTGAACACTCGCGTTGGAACACACATATCGTTAACGGAAAGAGCTAAACATGGCTGATCTGAAAAAACTGGCAGAAGAGATCGTTGGTCTGACACTGCTTGAAGCACAAGAACTGAAAACCATCCTCAAGGACGAGTATGGCATCGAGCCCGCAGCTGGCGGCGCAGTGATGATGGCTGGCCCTGCCGATGGTGGCGCTGCTGAAGAAGAGAAGACAGAATTCGACGTCGTTCTGAAGAACGCCGGCGCATCCAAAATCAACGTGATCAAAGAAGTTCGCGGCATCACCGGTCTTGGTCTGAAAGAAGCCAAGGATCTGGTTGAAGCTGGCGGCAAGATCAAAGAAGGCGTCGACAAAGCCGAAGCCGAAGAAGTCAAAGCCAAGCTGGAAGCAGCTGGCGCAGAAGTTGAACTGGCGTAAGCCACTAGATCAGGGTGCCGTTTTTTAGTGATGAAAACGGACCGAAGCACTTGATGTTTCGGGACAGCCCGTAAAAACAAAGGCTGGATGGGGTGCTTCCTTGTCCAGCCTGATCTGTTTTGAAAAGTATTTCGAGTGAAATGCTTCTCTGGATAGGTCCTAAAGGTCGGAAGAGGTACGGTGGGACGTGCCTCAAGAATTGATCAGGATTTACCGCTCTTATGGGCGCGCATCACGGCCCCGGTGATGGCGTGCTCGGCAAGAGACACGAAAGGTGACATGACACATGGCGCAATCCTTCCTTGGCCAGAAACGTCTACGCAAATATTATGGCAAAATCCGCGAAGTGCTGGAAATGCCGAACCTGATTGAGGTTCAAAAATCTTCTTATGATCTGTTCTTACGCTCCGGCGATGCAGAGACGCCAACAGATGGCGACGGCATCCAAGGCGTTTTTCAGTCGGTTTTCCCTATCAAGGACTTTAACGAGACCTCCGTGCTTGAGTATGTCAAGTACGAGCTGGAAAAGCCCAAATACGATGTAGAGGAATGTCAGCAACGCGACATGACCTATAGCGCGCCTCTCAAGGTGACGCTGCGGTTGATCGTGTTCGATATTGATGAAGACACAGGCGCGAAATCGGTAAAAGACATCAAGGAACAAGATGTCTTTATGGGCGATATGCCGTTGATGACGCCGAACGGCACCTTTGTCGTGAACGGCACCGAGCGCGTGATCGTTTCTCAGATGCACCGTTCGCCGGGCGTGTTCTTTGACCATGACAAGGGTAAGACGCACTCTTCAGGTAAGCTTCTGTTCGCATGCCGGATCATCCCATACCGTGGATCCTGGCTGGACTTTGAATTCGACGCCAAGGACATCGTGTTTGCACGTATTGACCGTCGTCGTAAGCTGCCTGTCACCACGTTGCTGTATGCGCTCGGTCTTGATCAAGAAGCGATCATGAACGCCTACTACAATACCATTAGCTACACACTGAGAGATGGTAAGGGCTGGGTCGCACCGTTCTATCCGGACCGTGTGCGGGGCACACGTCCGACCTATGACCTCGTGGATGCTGCTACAGGCGAAATCCTGTTCGAGAAGGGCAAGAAAGTTACACCTCGGGCCGTCAAGCAGTTGATCGACGAAGGCAAGGTGACCGAGTTGCTGCTGCCCTTCGATCACATCGCGGGCAAGTTCGCTGCGCGTGACATCATCAACGAAGAAACCGGTGCGATTTATGTCGAAGCCGGTGACGAGATTACGCTCGAGCATGACAAAGACGGCACGCTCATCGGCGGTACAGCGAAAGAGCTGATCGACGCGGGCATCACCGAGATCCCACTTCTCGACATCGACAACATCAACGTCGGCCCCTACATGCGTAACACCATGGCGGCAGATAAGAACATGAACCGCGACACCGCGCTCATGGACATCTACCGCGTGATGCGCCCGGGCGAGCCGCCCACAGTCGAAGCCGCGTCGAACCTGTTCGACACGCTGTTCTTTGATGCGGACCGCTATGACCTTTCCGCGGTTGGCCGCGTGAAGATGAACATGCGTCTGGCACTTGACAAAGAAGACACTCAGCGCACGCTGGACCGTGACGATATTGTCGCCTGTATCAAGGCGCTGGTTGATCTGCGCGACGGCCGTGGCGATATCGACGACATCGACCACCTTGGTAACCGTCGTGTACGCTCCGTTGGCGAACTGATGGAAAACCAGTACCGCGTCGGCCTGCTTCGGATGGAGCGCGCGATCAAGGAACGTATGTCCTCGGTCGAGATTGACACTGTCATGCCACAAGACCTGATCAACGCGAAGCCAGCGGCCGCTGCGGTGCGTGAATTCTTCGGCTCCAGCCAGCTGTCGCAGTTCATGGACCAAACCAACCCGCTGTCCGAGGTGACGCACAAGCGCCGTCTTTCAGCGCTTGGGCCAGGTGGTCTGACACGCGAACGGGCCGGTTTTGAGGTGCGCGACGTTCACGCGACCCACTATGGTCGCATGTGTCCGATTGAAACGCCCGAAGGTCCGAACATTGGTCTGATCAACTCTTTGGCAACATTCGCCCGCGTGAACAAATACGGCTTTATCGAAACACCCTACCGCAAGGTGACGAACGGTGTGGTTTCCGATGATGTGCAGTACATGTCCGCGACCGAAGAAATGCGTCACACTGTGGCGCAGGCGAACGCGAACCTTGATGAGAACATGAAGTTCGTCAACGATCTGGTGTCGACGCGGAAATCGGGTGACTATACGCTGTCGCCTTCCGAAAGCGTTGATTTGATTGACGTTTCGCCTAAACAGTTGGTCTCGGTCGCTGCGTCCTTGATCCCTTTCCTTGAAAACGACGATGCGAACAGGGCCTTGATGGGCTCGAACATGCAACGTCAGGCGGTGCCTTTGCTTCAAGCCGAAGCACCACTGGTAGGAACCGGTATCGAAGAAGTCGTCGCACGGGATTCCGGTGCGGCCTATATGGCGAAACGTGGTGGTATCATCGACCAAGTCGACGCCAGCCGTATCGTTATCCGTGCGACAGAAGACCTTGAGCTGGGCGATGCAGGCGTAGACATCTACCGCATGCGCAAGTTCCAGCGTTCGAACCAGAACACCTGTATCAACCAGCGCCCGCTGGTGAAAGTAGGTGAGACAGTTCAAAAAGGTCAGGTTATCGCTGACGGTCCATCGACCGACATGGGTGAGTTGGCGCTTGGCAAGAACGTGATTGTCGCGTTCATGCCCTGGAACGGTTACAACTACGAAGACTCCATCCTGATCTCCGAGCGTGTTTCGCGCGATGACGTATTCACGTCGATCCACATCGAAGAATTCGAAGTGGCTGCACGCGATACAAAGCTCGGGCCAGAGGAAATTACCCGCGACATTCCGAACGTCGGTGAAGAAGCGCTGCGCAACCTCGACGAGGCTGGCATCGTGTACATCGGCGCGGATGTTGAACCGGGCGATATTCTTGTTGGGAAGATCACGCCAAAGGGTGAAAGCCCGATGACACCAGAAGAAAAACTTTTGCGTGCCATCTTTGGTGAAAAAGCATCGGACGTACGCGATACGTCGCTGCGGGTTAAACCGGGTGACTTCGGTACGGTTGTTGAGGTGCGTGTCTTCAACCGCCACGGTGTTGAAAAAGACGAACGTGCCTTGCAGATCGAGCGGGAAGAGGTTGAACGCCTTGCCCGTGACCGTGACGATGAACTTGGTATCCTTGACCGGAACATCTATGCACGTCTGCGCGAGATGATCCTTGGTAAGGTTGCCGTCAAAGGTCCGAAGGGTGTTAAGGCGAATAGCCCGATCACCGAGGAGTTGCTGGACGATCAATTGTCCCGTGGTCAGTGGTGGCAGTTGGCCTTGGCTGACGAAGACGACGCGAAAATCGTCGAAGCCCTGAACGAGCAGTACGAGATCCAGAAACGGACCTTGGACGCGCGCTTTGAGGACAAGGTCGAAAAAGTACGCCGTGGCGATGATTTGCCCCCCGGTGTGATGAAGATGGTCAAAGTATTCGTCGCGGTGAAGCGCAAGCTGCAACCGGGCGATAAGATGGCCGGTCGTCACGGCAACAAGGGTGTTATTTCCAAGGTTGTACCGATGGAAGACATGCCGTTCCTTGCAGACGGTACGCCGGTTGACTTCTGTTTGAACCCGCTGGGTGTTCCGTCGCGGATGAACGTCGGACAGATCCTTGAAACCCACATGGGCTGGGCTGCACGCGGTTTGGGCATCAATATCGACGAGGCGCTTCAGGAATATAAGCGCTCTGGCGATTTGACACCTGTCCGCGACGCGATGAGCCACGCCTATGGTGCCGACGTCTATGACGAAGGTATCGCTGGTATGGACGAAGATACGTTGCTGGAAGCGGCGGGTAACGTTACCCGCGGTGTGCCGATCGCAACGCCAGTCTTCGATGGCGCCAAGGAAGCAGATGTCAATGACAGCCTGACACGGGCCGGTTTCGACACATCCGGTCAGTCGGTGCTGTTCGATGGTCGCACAGGCGAGCAGTTTGCACGTCCCGTGACTGTCGGCGTCAAATACCTGCTGAAACTGCACCACCTTGTGGATGACAAGATCCACGCGCGTTCAACCGGTCCATACTCGCTGGTCACCCAGCAGCCGTTGGGCGGTAAAGCGCAGTTCGGTGGTCAGCGCTTTGGTGAGATGGAGGTCTGGGCTTTGGAAGCTTACGGCGCTGCATACACCTTGCAGGAAATGCTGACCGTGAAATCGGACGACGTTGCTGGTCGTACAAAAGTGTACGAGAGCATTGTCAAAGGCGAGGACAATTTCGAAGCCGGTATTCCGGAATCGTTCAACGTTCTGGTCAAAGAAGTCCGTGGCCTCGGCCTGAACATGGAACTCCTGGATGCGGAAGAAGACGAGTAAGGGCAGCACCGGAATTTTCTAAATTCCGGCCCGGTTTCGGCGTCGAAATCGGGCCCCCTCTCTTTCGCTTTCGAGACTAATCTAAGGATTTAAGATGAACCAGGAACTGACAAACAACCCGTTCAACCCCGTCGCGCCGATGAAGACGTTTGACGAGATCAAGGTATCTTTGGCATCGCCAGAGCGTATCTTGTCGTGGTCGTTCGGTGAAATCAAGAAACCAGAAACCATCAACTACCGGACGTTCAAGCCAGAGCGTGACGGCCTGTTCTGCGCGCGTATCTTTGGCCCGATCAAGGACTATGAATGCCTGTGCGGTAAATATAAGCGCATGAAGTATCGCGGCGTTGTCTGCGAGAAATGTGGTGTTGAAGTCACGCTGCAAAAGGTCCGTCGCGAGCGTATGGGCCATATCGAGCTGGCGTCGCCTGTTGCGCATATCTGGTTCCTCAAGTCGCTGCCATCGCGCATCGGCCTGATGCTGGACATGACATTGCGCGATCTCGAACGGGTTTTGTACTTTGAAAACTATGTCGTGATCGAACCCGGTCTTACAGACTTAACTTACGGTCAGATGATGACCGAAGAAGAGTATATGGACGCTCAGGATGCTTACGGCATGGATGCTTTCACCGCGAATATCGGTGCAGAAGCGATCCGCGAAATGCTGGCGGCGATCGATCTTGAAGCCGAAGCAGACCAACTGCGTGCCGACCTGAAAGAGGCGACAGGCGAGCTGAAGCCAAAGAAGATCATCAAGCGTTTGAAGGTTGTTGAATCGTTCCTCGAATCCGGCAACCGGCCCGAGTGGATGGTCATGACTGTCATTCCGGTTATCCCGCCAGAACTGCGCCCACTGGTGCCGCTGGATGGTGGCCGTTTCGCGACGTCGGATCTGAACGACCTGTATCGCCGCGTCATCAACCGGAACAACCGCTTGAAGCGTCTGATCGAACTGCGCGCGCCTGACATCATCGTCCGCAACGAGAAGCGGATGTTGCAGGAATCCGTCGACGCCTTGTTCGACAACGGCCGGCGCGGGCGCGTGATCACCGGTGCCAACAAGCGCCCGCTGAAATCGCTGTCCGACATGCTGAAAGGTAAGCAAGGTCGCTTCCGTCAAAACCTTTTGGGCAAGCGCGTCGACTTCTCCGGTCGTTCTGTCATTGTGACCGGCCCCGAACTGAAGCTGCACCAGTGCGGTCTGCCCAAGAAGATGGCGCTCGAGCTGTTCAAGCCGTTCATTTACTCGCGCTTGGAGGCCAAAGGTCTTTCGTCGACCGTGAAGCAAGCCAAGAAGCTGGTTGAAAAAGAGCGTCCCGAAGTGTGGGACATCTTGGACGAGGTGATCCGCGAACACCCCGTCATGCTGAACCGTGCGCCAACGCTGCACCGTCTTGGCATTCAGGCGTTCGAACCGGTTCTGATCGAAGGTAAGGCGATCCAGCTTCACCCGCTGGTCTGCTCCGCCTTCAACGCCGACTTTGACGGTGACCAGATGGCCGTTCACGTTCCGCTGTCGCTTGAAGCACAGCTGGAAGCACGCGTTCTGATGATGTCGACGAACAACGTTCTGTCGCCTGCAAACGGTGCGCCGATCATCGTTCCTTCGCAGGATATGATCTTGGGTCTGTACTACACGACCCTTGAACGCGAAGGCATGCCCGGCCAGGGCATGGTGTTCGGCTCTGTCGAAGAGGTCGAGCACGCGCTTGGCGCAGGTGCGGTTCACCTGCACTCGAAGATCAAGGCGCGGATCAAGCAGATTGATGCCGAAGGCAACGAGGTAATGAAGCGTTACGATACCACGCCGGGCCGTATTCGCCTTGGTGCGCTGTTGCCGCTGAACGCCAAGGCACCTTTCGATCTGGTCAACCGTTTGCTGCGCAAGAAAGAAGTGCAGCAGGTCATCGATACGGTCTACCGCTACTGTGGTCAGAAGGAATCCGTTATCTTCTGTGACCAGATCATGACCATGGGCTTCCGTGAAGCTTTCCGTGCCGGCATTTCCTTCGGTAAGGACGACATGCTGATCCCGGAAACCAAGTGGACCTTGGTCGACGAGACGCGCGAGCAGGTCAAGGACTTTGAACAGCAGTACATGGACGGCCTGATCACTCAGGGTGAAAAGTACAACAAAGTCGTCGATGCCTGGTCCAAGTGTAACGACAAGGTCACCGACGCGATGATGGGTGCCATTTCGGCCGAACGTCGCAACGATGAGGGTGCCGTGATGGAGCCGAACTCGGTGTACATGATGGCGCACTCCGGTGCGCGTGGCTCGGTCACACAGATGAAACAGCTGGGCGGGATGCGCGGACTGATGGCGAAGCCGAACGGCGACATCATCGAAACGCCGATTATCTCGAACTTTAAAGAAGGTCTGACCGTTCTGGAGTACTTCAACTCCACCCACGGTGCCCGTAAGGGTCTGTCGGATACCGCTTTGAAAACAGCGAACTCGGGTTACCTGACCCGTCGTCTGGTGGACGTGGCACAGGATTGTATCGTTCGTATGCACGATTGTGGCACCGAAACCGCGATCACAGCCGAAGCAGCCGTCAACGATGGTGAGGTCGTGTCGTCCTTGGCCGAACGTCTGCTGGGTCGTGTCGCGGCAGATGATATCCTGCGTCCGGGTACCGACGAAGTGTTGGTTCCTGCGCAGACAATCATCGACGAACGTCTGGCCGACATCATCGACGAAGCGGCTGTTCAATCCGCACGCATCCGCAGCCCGCTGACATGTGAGGCCGAAGAGGGCGTTTGCGCCATGTGCTATGGTCGTGACCTTGCGCGTGGTACCCTGGTGAACCAAGGTGAAGCTGTCGGCATTATCGCCGCACAGTCGATTGGTGAACCTGGCACACAGTTGACCATGCGTACTTTCCACATTGGTGGTGTTGCACAAGGTGGCCAGCAATCGTTCCTGGAAGCATCCCAGTCGGGCAAGATTGTCTTCGAAAATGCCCAGACACTTGAGAACGCCGCCGGCGAGATCATGGTCATGGGCCGGAACATGAAGCTGTCCATCGTCGACGACAATGGCGATGAACGTTCCAGCCACAAGGTTGGGTATGGTACCAAGCTGTTTGTCAAGGAGGGGCAATCCATCCTGCGTGGTGACAAGCTGTTTGAATGGGATCCATACACCCTGCCGATCATCGCCGAGAAGTCCGGCATGACCAAATTCGTTGACCTTGTGTCGGGGATCGCGGTCAAGGACGAGACGGATGATGCGACAGGCATGACCCAGAAGATCGTTATCGATTGGCGCGCGGCCCCCAAAGGCAACGAACTGAAGCCGGAAATCATTCTGGTCGATCCCGATGGTGAACCGGTCCGCAACGATGCGGGTAACCCGGTGACCTACCCAATGTCTGTTGATGCCGTTCTGTCCGTTGAGGACCAGACCGAAATCAAGGCCGGTGACATCGTTGCGCGCATTCCGCGTGAAGGTGCCAAGACCAAGGACATTACCGGTGGTCTGCCTCGTGTGGCGGAACTCTTTGAGGCGCGTCGCCCTAAAGACCACGCGATTATCGCGGAAATCGACGGTTACGTGCGTTATGGCAAGGATTACAAGAACAAGCGTCGCATCGCGATCGAGAGCTCTGAAGATCCGGATCACAAGGTCGAATACATGGTGCCCAAGGGCAAGCACATTCCCGTTGCGGAAGGTGACTTTGTCCAGAAGGGCGATTACATCATGGACGGCAACCCTGCGCCGCATGACATCCTTGCGATTATGGGTGTTGAAGCGCTGGCTGACTATATGATCGACGAAGTGCAGGATGTTTACCGTCTTCAAGGTGTGAAGATCAACGACAAGCACATTGAAGTCATCGTACGTCAGATGTTGCAGAAGTGGGAAGTCCAAGACAGCGGCGATACAACGCTGTTGAAAGGCGAACACGTGGACAAGCAGGAGTTCGATCACGCCTGCGAGAAAGCGATCTCCAAGGGGGGCCGCCCGGCGACGGGCGAACCGATCTTGTTGGGCATCACCAAGGCGTCGCTGCAAACCCGCAGCTTCATCTCGGCGGCGTCGTTCCAGGAAACCACTCGCGTGCTCACCGAAGCGTCGGTGCAAGGTAAGCGCGACAAGCTCGTCGGTCTTAAGGAAAACGTCATCGTTGGCCGTCTGATTCCAGCCGGTACCGGTGGTGCGACCCAGCAGATGCGCAAAGTTGCGGCTGATCGGGACAACGTGGTTATCGAAGCCCGTCGCGAAGAGGCCGAGACCGCCGCACGCCTGGCGGCACCGCAGGCCGCTGCTTCTGATGATGTTGTCGGGGGTGATGTGTTCAACACTGTCATCAATGACGATGACGAAAGCCGCAGCTGATATTCAATCTAAGCTGATCTGGCAAACTGAGAGCCCCCGCCGTGCAACCGGCGGGGGCTTTTTCGTTGGGTCACGTCCTGAGGTTTTGAGTTACATGGATATGACGTGCGATCGGTCGAAATTGCTCTGGTTTTCCGCGCAGGCTTAAGTCAATGGTAAGTTAACCTAACGAATTGAAAGTCATACCATGTCGCCAAATCTAATCGGAGCTTTGTTCATGATGGGCTCCATGGCGGCCTTCGTTTTGAACGATACGATGACCAAGACTACTGGCGGCGCTGTCCCACTTTTTCAACTGTTGTTCCTGCGCGGGCTGATCTCGATTACCCTTATTCTGGTGCTCTGGGGGCGGTTGGGGCCGATGCACCTTCGACTTGGCCGCCGGGATTGGAAACTGGTGGCAATCCGCTCGGCGGCCGAAGTGGGCGCGAGCTATTTCTTTGTGACGGCGCTGTTCAACATGCCTTTGGCGAACCTTAGTGCAATTTTGCAATCATTGCCGTTGACGGTCACGTTGGGGGCAGCGCTGGTGTACCGGGAGAAAGTCGGGTGGCGGCGATTTTCGGCGATCCTGGTGGGTTTCGCCGGCGTGCTGCTTATCGTCAAGCCCGGTACCGACGGTTTCAACGTGTGGTCCGTTTATGCGCTGGTCGCGGTATTTTTCGTCACAGTCCGGGACCTTAGCACGCGCAGGTTATCAAAAGCGGTGCCCTCTATGACCGTGACGCTTGCTGCGGTGTTGTCGGTAACGGGATTTTCCGCCTTCGCTCAACTATCCACCCCGTGGCAGCCGGTTTCGACGACGCACTGGGTCGCGATCACGGCTGCTGCGTTCTTTGTGCTGATCGGTTATTACCTGAGCGTACAGACAATGCGCGTTGGTGATGTGTCGTTTATCGCGCCGTTCCGCTATACCGGGTTGATCTGGGCGTTGATCCTGGGGTGGTTTGTGTTCGGAGATTGGCCGGTGCCATCAACATTGGCGGGGGCTGCGATCGTCGCGGCGACAGGGTTGTTCACACTTTACCGAGAGCGCAAGACCACGCGCCCCTTGCCCCCGCTTTAGTCCGATCGATATGCGGCGCGAACTGTATCGATGTCGATGGCAAAGCGGTTTTGGAACAGCTCGATCTGGTCATCGGACAAAACCGTCAGTTCAACCTGTCTGGTGGGTTTTTGCCGTGAATCGTTAAAATCGTTGTGACCACGGATATACATCGCTTGATCGGGGAAACTTATGGCCGGCATGAAGCGGGGCAGCTTGTCATGTGCGAAGTTCATGATGGTGAGAGGGCAGTTGCCATTGACGAACATCGCCAGCGCGGCGGTATAAAAGGGCCGAAATGTCGGGGTGGCGCGTATCCCGTGGGCACCGAATTCAGCGATGAAGCCCTTGTTCCAATCCAATGCGACGCTCTTGTGCTGGACAAGCAACGGTGCGCTATCATCTATCGCCTTGCGAAGCTTGGCGATAAAATCGACCCCCACCGCGTCGTCGTCGTCGAACCTGAACTGCGCACATGGCCGCGAAGGGTCGCGTCGCGCCTTGTTCAAAATTTCCTTCATCACCTCTCGGTGCGGGCGCGGCGGTTCTGTGATGACCCGAACCTGGGGAATTGTGCCGACCAGATCGTGCAATCTTTCCAGATGGGGCTTCGGCAGGCTGGTCCCAACAACAACAAGCAGCTCAAAGTCAACGTCTGTCTGGGCTTTCAATCCGGGCAGGGCGACCGTTTCAAAAAGGCGAAAGCGTTCTTCCAACCTGACGGGGTCGTAAAGGTAATCTATTCGGGCTTCGATACTGTCGTGGCCAACCTGAAATCCGCCGAGGCAGGGATATGAGAAGCGGCAAAGACCGATGACCTGCACGATTTTTCCCCTCGGGCTGCTTGGTGAATAGTGCTGGAATATGCGAGAGAGGCTTGCAGTTTAGCAAGCTCCAATTTTTGGCGCGGCTGGCGCAGGGCAGGGTGGACAGCCACTGTTGACAGTGGGGGCGACTCTGCCTATACGCGCCATATCTCGGATGTAGGGCTAGCCCTGCTTTGCCGACATCATATCTACTGTGGTCACGATCCGGTCTAATGCTGACTCGATCCTCTGTTACCCCACCGCCTCGTTTTCCTCGGTACGGAAACGCTGCGGTGATTTTGCTTTGCACCACCGGTGCGAGCTTAATGATAGGCTTCGTGGACGTGCGAAGCGACCGAATTTGAAACCGCACTGGGGTTCGCCCTGATGCACCACTTATGTGAGCTAAACGGGGATAAAACCGGAATGCCAACGATCCAGCAGCTGATCCGCAAACCGCGCCAGCCTAAAATCAAACGTTCGAAATCCATGCACTTGCAGGAATGCCCGCAGAAGCGTGGCGTTTGTACGCGTGTTTATACAACCACTCCAAAAAAGCCGAACTCGGCCATGCGTAAGGTTGCCAAAGTGCGCCTGACCAACGGTTTCGAAGTTATCAGCTATATTCCGGGTGAATCGCATAACCTTCAGGAACACTCTGTTGTTCTGATCCGCGGCGGTCGTGTAAAAGACCTTCCCGGTGTGCGTTACCACATCCTGCGCGGCGTATTGGATACCCAAGGCGTCAAGGATCGTAAGCAGCGCCGTTCGAAGTACGGGGCTAAGCGTCCGAAATGAACCGCATCGCTACAACAGCTGTCGCATTGGTCATCGCGACCGTTGCGCAGTCGGCTGCTGCACAGACTTTTGGCGCTATTGCCTATAGTATCCAAAGCGACAAATATGGTCGTTCCTGGAATCTTGATAGCCGAAAAGCCGCAGAAGCTTCTGCACTGAAATTTTGCAAGGCTGCCGGTGGCAAGGGGTGCAAGGTCGGCGTTTGGCTCGAAGATTCCTGTGGTGCGCTTGCCGCATCCGAGACTTCAAAGTCCATGAAGCAAACCGGCATCAGCTACGGTTTTAAAACAGCCTCTGCATCCCATGCACGCGCCCTGGCAGAGTGTGAGGCCCGAGATGGTGCCGGCACTTGTCAAGTTAAGGCTTCCGTTTGTTCAAACGGTAAATGAATTAGGAGTTACCAATGTCACGCCGTCACGCCGCTGAAAAACGCGAAGTCCTGCCAGATGCCAAGTATGGTGATCTGGTTCTTACCAAGTTCATGAACAACCTGATGATTGACGGAAAGAAGTCAGTCGCAGAGCGTATCGTCTATAACGCGATGACCCGTGTTGAAGACAAGATCAAGCGCGCACCGATTGAAGTTTTCCACGAAGCGCTGGACAACATCAAACCGTCCGTCGAAGTGCGTTCGCGCCGCGTCGGTGGTGCGACCTATCAGGTCCCGGTTGAAGTGCGCCCCGAGCGTCGCGAAGCACTGGCGATCCGCTGGTTGATCAAAGCGTCCCGTTCGCGCAACGAAAACACAATGGAAGAGCGCCTTGCCGGCGAACTTCTGGATGCTGTCCAGTCGCGTGGTACCGCTGTCAAGAAGCGGGAAGACACCCACAAGATGGCTGACGCGAACAAAGCATTCAGCCACTACCGCTGGTAATTCGGGCGGCATAAGCCGTTCTCGTCGCGTCCCGTACCGGGACGCGACTTATCCGTTTCAGATATTTTCGAGGAAGCAGCCCCATGGCACGCGACTATCCGCTCCAACGCTACCGTAACTTCGGCATCATGGCCCACATCGACGCAGGCAAAACGACCTGCTCCGAACGGATCCTGTTCTATACCGGCAAATCCCACAACATCGGCGAGGTGCACGACGGTGCCGCGACGATGGACTGGATGGAGCAGGAACAGGAACGCGGCATCACCATTACCTCTGCTGCGACGACCACTTTCTGGCAGCGCCAGGAATTGCCAGAGGCAGACGCAACATCCGACACCAAATACCGGATGAACATCATCGACACCCCTGGCCACGTTGACTTCACCATCGAAGTTGAACGTTCGCTGGCCGTTCTTGACGGCGCGGTTGCCGTTCTTGACGCCAACGCCGGTGTTGAACCGCAGACCGAAACCGTCTGGCGTCAGGCCGACCGCTATAAAGTTCCGCGGATCGTTTTCGTCAACAAAATGGACAAAATCGGCGCTGACTTCTTCAACTGCGTGAAGATGATCAAAGACCGTACCGGTGCAACACCAGCGCCGATCCAAATTCCGATCGGTGCCGAGAACGAGCTGGAAGGCATGATCGACCTGGTCACCATGAAAGAATGGGTCTGGGCCGGTGAAGATCTGGGCGCAAGCTGGGAACAGCGCGAAATCCGTGCCGAGTTGAAAGACCTGGCCGACGAATGGCGTGCGCATCTTATCGAGACTGCGGTCGAGATGGACGATGAAGCCATGGAAAACTATCTGATGGACGGCGCTGAGCCCGACGTCGAAACGCTGCGCAAGCTGATCCGCAAAGGCACACTGGGCATCAAGTTCATCCCCGTCCTCTGCGGTTCTGCCTTCAAGAACAAAGGTGTTCAGCCTCTGTTGAACGCTGTCATCGACTACCTTCCATCTCCATTGGATGTTGTCGACTACATGGGCTTTAAGCCAGGCGACGAAACAGAAACACGTAACATTCCGCGCCGCGCGGATGATGATATGGCGTTCTCTGGCCTTGCTTTCAAAATCATGAACGACCCTTTTGTCGGTTCGTTGACGTTTACACGCATCTACTCCGGTAAGTTGAACAAGGGCGACACGCTCTTGAATTCGACCAAAGGCAAGAAAGAGCGCGTAGGTCGTATGATGATGATGCACTCGAACGATCGTGAAGAAATTCAAGAAGCATTCGCGGGCGACATCATCGCGTTGGCTGGCCTCAAGGACACTACAACCGGTGACACTCTGTGTTCCATTTCCGATCCGGTGGTTCTTGAAACGATGACCTTCCCTGATCCGGTTATCGAGATCGCGGTCGAGCCTAAGACAAAAGCGGACCAAGAAAAAATGTCCGCCGGTCTGGCACGTCTGGCCGCCGAGGATCCATCCTTCCGGGTTGAGACCGACATTGAATCCGGTCAGACCATCATGAAGGGCATGGGCGAACTTCACCTCGATATCCTGGTTGACCGCTTGAAGCGTGAATTCAAGGTCGAAGCAAACATCGGCGCGCCGCAGGTTGCCTACCGCGAGACCATCTCTCGTGAAGCCGAAGTGGTTTATACGCACAAGAAGCAGTCGNGTGGTTCTGGTCAGTTCGCCGAAGTCAAGATGATCTTGATGCCAACCGAACCTGGCGAAGGCTATTCCTTCGAATCCCGCGTTGTTGGTGGTTCGGTGCCCAAGGAATACATTCCTGGCGTTGAAAAAGGGATCAAGTCGGTGATGGATTCCGGTCCGTTGGCAGGCTTCCCGGTTATCGACTTCAAGGTTGCCTTGATCGAAGGTAAATACCACGATGTTGACTCCAGCGTTCTGGCGTTCGAAATCGCTGCCCGTATGGGTATGCGCGAAGGCATGAAGAAAGCTGGCGCGAAGCTGCTTGAACCGATTATGAAAGTCGAAGTTGTTACCCCTGAGGAGTATACAGGCGGCATCATCGGCGATCTTACATCGCGTCGCGGTCAGGTTCAGGGTCAGGACACACGCGGGAACGCAATCGCGATCGACGCCCAGGTGCCGCTGGCCAACATGTTTGGTTATATCAACACCTTGCGTTCGATGTCTTCGGGTCGTGCGAACTTCACCATGCAGTTCTCGCACTATGAACCTGTGCCACAGAACATCTCGGACGAGATCCAGGCCAAGTTCGCCTAACTGGCGAAACGCTAAATAACTGGGACGGCGGGGAAATGACCCCGCCCTACCCAAACCGTAGGGTGGGTGTCCAGCCTACCGCCCAATTTGAAAATCAAGGAGGCCACCATGGCTAAGGCAAAGTTTGAACGTAATAAACCACACGTTAACATCGGCACGATTGGTCACGTTGACCACGGCAAGACGACGTTGACGGCTGCGATCACCAAGTATTTCGGCGACTTCCGCGCCTATGACCAGATCGACGGCGCGCCCGAAGAGAAAGCACGCGGCATCACCATCTCGACCGCGCACGTCGAGTATGAGACCGAAGCACGTCACTACGCCCACGTTGACTGCCCCGGCCACGCCGACTACGTCAAGAACATGATCACCGGTGCGGCGCAGATGGACGGCGCGATCCTGGTTGTGAACGCAGCCGACGGCCCGATGCCCCAGACCCGCGAGCACATCCTGCTGGGCCGCCAGGTTGGGATCCCGACCATGGTTGTCTACATGAACAAGGTTGACCAGGTTGACGACGAAGAGCTTCTGG
>PCCY01000015.1 GCA_002731875.1 Roseobacter sp.
TGCTAAAGGAAAATCAAGCTACATGGCTATGAACTCAATGGAAGACTTCGAAGCACTTTTGGAAGAAAGCTTTGAAATGGACACGCCCGAAGAGGGCTCAGTTGTCAAAGGCAAGGTTATCGCGATCGAAGCGGGCCAAGCTATTATCGACGTCGGCTACAAGATGGAAGGCCGCGTTGAGCTGAAAGAATTTGCCGAGCCTGGCGAAGCACCCAAAGTGGAAGTCGGCGACGAAGTCGAAGTATTCCTGCGTCAGGTTGAAAACTCACGTGGCGAAGCTGTTATCTCTCGCGAGATGGCGCGCCGCGAAGAAGCCTGGGACCGTCTGGAAAAAGCCTATGCCGCCGAAGAACGCGTTGAAGGCGCGATCTTTGGCCGTGTCAAAGGTGGCTTTACCGTTGATCTGGGCGGCGCCGTTGCCTTCCTTCCCGGTTCTCAGGTTGATGTGCGCCCCGTGCGCGATGCCGGCCCGTTGATGGGTCTCAAGCAACCGTTCCAGATTCTGAAAATGGACCGTCGTCGTGGTAACATTGTTGTATCGCGTCGTGCCATCCTTGAAGAATCACGTGCCGAACAGCGCGCCGAAGTTATCGGCAACCTGACCGAAGGTCAGGAAGTCGACGGCGTGGTCAAGAACATCACCGAATACGGTGCGTTTGTTGATCTGGGCGGCGTTGACGGCTTGCTGCACGTCACAGACATGGCATGGCGCCGTGTGAACCACCCTTCCGAGATCCTGACAATCGGCGAGACCATCAAGGTTCAAGTCATCAAGATCAACAAAGAGACACACCGTATCTCCTTGGGCATGAAGCAATTGCAAGAAGATCCATGGGATCTGGTTGCCGCTAAATACCCGCTGGAATCCTCGCACACTGGCCGTGTGACCAACATTACCGATTACGGCGCATTTGTTGAGCTAGAGCCCGGGGTTGAAGGTCTGGTCCACGTTTCCGAAATGTCCTGGACCAAGAAGAACGTACACCCCGGCAAGATCGTGTCCACCAGCCAGGAAGTCGAAGTCATGGTTCTGGAAATCGACGGTGCCAAGCGTCGCGTTTCCCTGGGTCTCAAGCAGACACAGCGTAACCCATGGGAAGTGTTTGCAGAAACACACCCTGAAGGCACCGAAGTCGAAGGCGAAGTCAAAAACATCACCGAATTCGGTCTGTTTGTTGGCCTGCCAGGCGACATCGACGGCATGGTTCACCTGTCCGACCTGTCATGGGATGAACGTGGCGAAGACGCGATCCAGAACTACCGCAAGGGCGATATGGTTCAGGCCGTTGTGTCCGAAGTCGACGTTGAGAAAGAGCGTATCTCGCTGTCGATCAAAGGTGTCGGTGGTGATAAGTTCGCAGAAGCAGTGGGCGGTGTTAAACGCGGCTCCGTGGTGACTGTGACTGTTACGTCCATCGAAGAAGGCGGTATCGAAGTGGATTACGAAGGCATGAAAGCCTTTATCCGTCGCTCTGATCTGTCGCGTGACCGTGCCGAACAGCGCCCCGAGCGTTTCTCGGTAGGTGATAAGGTCGACGTTCGCATCACCAACGTCGATGCCAAAGCGCATCGTCTGGGTGTGTCGATCAAAGCCCGCGAAATCGCAGAAGAGAAAGAAGCAGTCGAACAGTATGGCTCGTCTGACTCCGGCGCGTCCCTGGGCGATATCCTGGGTGCCGCTCTGAAAGGCGACGAATAAGCCTTAGCGCTTGTTGGATTGAACGGGGCCTCGCAGCGATCGCTGCGGGGCTTTTTTTGTGCGAATCGCAACTGGATTGGATGAGAACCAATCAAGCGCCGCAGCGCAGAATGCTGCGAGCGATAACATGAATCGGCAAAAAACGACCGAATAACAGCAACTTCCCGCCATGAAATCGGTAGATTAGAAATATGCATGCCTTCACGAACGCGTGGGATTTGCTATAGTCCACCAAATAAAATCATGAGAGATTACATCTCGGGGGGACGTTAAATGATCCGATCTGAACTGATCCAGAAGATTGCCGACGATAATCCGCACCTCTATCAGCGCGATGTCGAACGGATTGTGAATACCATCTTTGAAGAGATTACCGGTGCCATGGCTCAAGGTGATCGGGTGGAGCTTCGCGGTTTCGGTGCTTTCTCTGTCAAAAAACGTGACTCGCGTGTGGGCCGGAACCCTCGTACAGGTGAAACGGTTAATGTAGAAGAAAAACACGTGCCGTTCTTCAAAACCGGCAAGTTGCTTCGAGATCGTTTAAACGGGAATACCTAATGCGTTACGTTCGCTACCTCTGCATCGCAGTCTTTGCCATTGCGCTTATTGCTGTTGCCTTGGCCAACCGGTCCATGGTGTCGCTTAAGCTGCTGCCAACCGAGGTATCGGGCTGGTTTGCACTGAACCCCGAAATTCGGGTACCTTTGTTCATCGTAATTCTCGGCAGCATCATTGCCGGTTTGCTGGTGGGGTTCGTATGGGAGTGGGTGCGTGAATACGGCCAGCGTGCCGAAGCCGCGCGTCAGGCCCGCGAGATGCGCCGGCTCGAGCGCGAAGTCGCTCGACTGAAAGTCGAAAAACACGAAGGGCAGGACGAGGTTCTGGCGCTTTTGGAGCAAGCAAGCTAAGACGTCATCGGACCACGACGGTCCGAGGAAGAACCGATGGCCCTGAATTTGCATGTAAAGTTTTGCGGATTGCAGAACGTGGGCGATGTATCGGCCGCAGTCTCGGCAGGTGCACGGTATGTCGGCTTTGTTTTCTTTGAAAAATCTCCGCGGAATGTGTCGTTGCAGCAGGCTGCTCCTTTGGCGCTTGAGGTGCCTTTGGGGCTTTGCAAGGTTGCATTGACCGTCAATGCCGATGACGCGTTTCTGGACGCGCTCACCGATGCTGTGGCTGTTGACATGTTGCAGTTGCACGGCAGCGAAACACCGGCACGCGTGACCGAGGTCAAGCAACGATATGGTCTGCCGGTGATGAAGGCCGTAGGGATCGCGCAGGCCGAAGATCTTGCGCAGCTTGATGCGTATATGGATGTCGCCGATCAAATACTGTTGGATGCAAAGCCACCGAAAGGATCGGCGTTACCGGGTGGCAACGGGTTGGCGTTTGATTGGCGTTTGCTTGCCGGGCGAAGCTGGCCCAAACCGTGGATGCTGGCGGGGGGGTTGACCCCTGAAAACGTCGCCGAAGCGGCGCGGATGACGGGGGCGCGACAGGTCGATGTATCATCAGGGGTCGAAACGCGCCCGGGGGTCAAAGACGCGGGCTTGATCGCAGCCTTCGGTAAGGCTGCGAAAGTCTAGGTTCGGAAATGATCAGAACGTGATCGGGTCTTGCTTGGCCAGTGAGTCAAACCTCATCAACGATGCAATAAGTGCCGGCATTTGATCGAGATAAATCATGTTTGGCCCGTCCGAGGGCGCTTTATCCGGATCTTCGTGCGTTTCGATGAACACCGCTCCTACGCCGATGGCAACTGCGGCGCGCGCCATTACCGGTGCAAATTCCCGCTGACCGCCGCTTGATCCACCTTGTCCTCCGGGTTGCTGCACCGAATGCGTGGCATCCATTACAACCGGGTATCCAGTCTTTGCCATTTGCGGCAGGCTGCGCATGTCTGCAACCAAAGTGTTATAGCCGAACGACGTTCCACGTTCGGTCAACAAGATGCGCTTGTTGCCAGTGGATTCGATCTTGGAAACCACATTCGGCATGTCCCAGGGTGCCAGAAACTGCCCCTTCTTCACGTTGACGACCTTGCCGGTATTTCCAGCCGCAAGCAGCATGTCGGTCTGACGACACAGGAAAGCCGGAATTTGCAGAATGTCCACCGCTTCGGCGGCGATCGCGCACTGTTCCTGTGTATGCACGTCAGTCAGGACGGGAACACCGATAGATTTTCCGACCGATTGCAAGATGGCCAAACCGTCATCGATACCAAGACCGCGCTTGCCGCCCAGTGACGTACGGTTGGCCTTGTCATAGCTGGCCTTGAAAACGAATTGGGCACCCGCAGCATCACAGGCTTCCTTCATCCGGCCCGCGATCATCTGTGCATGGGTTTCACTCTCCAACTGGCATGGGCCGGCGATGACCGTCAGAGGGAGATCGTTGCCAATTGTGACATTTCCGACGGCGACTTGGATCATTTTGTTACCTGTTCCTTGAGGATGGACGATGTCAGCGACAACATCAGATAGATGCCCGCAAAGATCAGAAATGTCAAAATCGTGTTTTCAAACTTGCGCGGATACGACGGGGCCTGCGACGGGACCGGACGCACCGCCACCGTGAGGTAGCGGACCTGTCGATTGGCTTCTGTGCGGGCTTGTTCCATCTGCGTCTGCGAGGCCTGAAGCGCCATGTCAGCCGCTGCCAGATCGGCCTGGGCCAACTGGAGGCTTACGGCCTGTTGAGCCAGGGAATTGCTGCCGGCGGTTGCGCTGTTCATCCGTTCGTTCAACCGATCAAGCTGGTTACTGATCCGGCGGACGTCGCCTTGGACGCCATCAACTTTCGCCCGGTTGGGGCGCGGGTTGTCCATCAACGCCGCCAGCTCCAGTTCTTTTTCCAGCAACAGGGTTTCGTAATTGCTGATTTGGGCCCGGATCGACGCAATGACCGCTTCCGGGTCTACACCGTTTTCGACTTGCAGCTTGATCAGCGCCTCTTGCGCATCGCGGCGTTTTTTGACCGTTTGTTCATAGGCCTCGCGCGCATCGCGCATCCCGTCTTCACGCTTTTGCTGCGACAGGGCGTTAACGCGTTCTTCCGCATAGGTTAGCAAATGCTCGGAAAACTGGGTGGCTGTCTGCGGATCTGCGGCGATAACCTCCATCCGGATCATGCCTTCGGTCGGGTCGTACCCGATTTTCACGTTTTTCTTATAGAACTTGTATGCGGCCTCATTTGACGCGCCAACATCCAGTCGCTGAATAGGATCGATCTTTGGATCCGAAAAATGACTGATAAAGCCTACATCCTTGTCCAAACGCAGCATGGCGTCTTTGGACTGAAGATAGCTTTGCGTGGCGATACTGTCGGCAGAGTTGGCAAACTGGGTCGGTAGTAACCCCCCCAGCGGACCCAACCCGCCGGTGCCTTCGTTCTGGATGATCAAGAACTGGCTGTCAGTCGCATACATGGGGGTCGCAATGCTGTTGAAATAATACCCGCCCATAACTGTCGGAAGTCCAACAAAGAACGCAAGGCGCACCATGAGCAGCGCCATCTTACGGCGGCGACGTTTGGTGATATCGCGCTGGATGTCCGCTATTTCGCGCATCCGGCGATCCATTGGATTGACCTCGGTCGAGGGCAGGTTGCCGCCCCCTGAGGGAACCGTTTGAGGCAGTTGGATACGCCCCTTGGTCAGCGCCGTGCTCCCCGAGCCTTTTTCCTGCGGCACCACAAGCTCGAGCATGTTTGATCGCTGAAACGGGTCGATGCCTTCGGCGCGCAGCAAACGCACCGCATCAAAATCAGAGGTGGGGGCAAGTCCGTGCTTCTGTGCGACCCGGCGGGCCATGCGTAACTGGCGCCCCGTCAGCCCTTCGCGGCGAATGGCGTCCATGTCCTGTTCACTACTGACCTCGCTGGCCGATGCCACTTCTCCGCTGCGCACCGGGCCTGTGTTTCTTGGCGAAGATGGGGCAGGGCGGGGCGTATCGGCTACGGCGCGGGGGCGGCTTGGCTGTGCGGCAGGCCGGGCCGCCGCCCCCTGCGGATCTGCGGGTGTTGCGGCGACCGCGGGCTGTGCCGGTTGCGACGCCACCGGTGCGTTGCGTCTGATGCGAAATTTTCTAGCCTTGGGTTTCGTAGTCATAAAGCTGTTTTGCCTCTTCCAAGGTATCGAATATATGAAGCTTTCCGCCCAATAGTACAGCAGCGGAACGCGCGAATTGCTCCAAGGTTTCGGCTTGGTGCGAAACGATGATAATTGTGGTCGTGCGCAGCCGTTCTTGCAGAATTTCGCCGGCTTTACGATTGAATTCAACATCGGTCGTGCTCGGCATCCCCTCGTCGATCAGGTAAATGTCGAAATCAAGTGCAAGCAGGAGGGCGAAAGAGAAGCGCCCCCTCATCCCGGCGGAATAGGTGCCAAGGGGCTGGTCGAAATATTCGCCAAGCCCGCACAACCAGCGACAAAAGCTTTCGACATAGTCCGGGTCGAGCCCATAGAGCCGTGCAATGTATCGGGCGTTTTCCATGGCCGAAACCTTGTTTACCACACCGCCCATAAACCCCAGCGGAAAGCTGATATTGCATCCGCGCCTGATCTCACCTTCGTCCGGTTTCTCAAGCCCCGCCATCATGTTGATCAATGTCGTCTTGCCGGTGCCGTTCGGTGCCAGAATCCCCAACGAATTTCCCAGTTCCACCCTAAAGGACACGTGATCAAGGATCACTTTGTGCTGAGTACCCGTCCAGAACGATTTAGATACGTTGTCGAATTCCAGCATGCCTGCTCCGGTTGGTGCTGTAGTGGGCCTGTCATTCCCCCTTGTTGACGGGGGTTGGCGAACGTCTAGCCGATGATCTTGACCATATTATGTCCCATTTTTGTGCAAATGTACAACGCGGTAACGTCGCATGCTCGCAAGGGTGCCAAGGGTAATTTCGTGATTGCCAGGCTGTAGGCGGACAGGCGTCAAATCGTGATCCGGGCCAGTATTTGAAAGCTGCCGCTGCTCTGCTATCTGCCTTGATATGACTGACATCCGCCCCGCCTTGCGCCGCTGCACCTTGTGCGCTGACCGATTTGCGCTGACCGCGACAGCGCATCGTCCCAACCCTGTGGTGTGGTTTCAACCCGGTGCCCGTATATTGATCGCGTCGCAGGCTCCGGGCCTGCGCGTACACGAGGCAAACACCCCGTTTTGGGATGCCTCTGGTAAACGGTTGCGCCATTGGCTCGGGGTGGATGAGGAAACTTTTTATGACCGCGACCGGGTCGCGATTGTTCCGATGGCCTTTTGCTTTCCCGGATATGACGCCAAAGGAAACGATTTACCGCCTCCGGCCATATGTGCGAAGACCTGGCGGGCTCAGGCGCTGGCCACGGTACCCGACGTTCGGCTAACCGTGCTGATAGGCGGCCACGCCATGCGCTATCATTTGCCGCATTTCACCTCGGTGACCAAGGCGGTCGCAGATTGGCGAAACTGGCCTGAGGGCGTGTTTGCCTTGCCTCATCCGTCGTGGCGCAATACCGGTTGGCTAAAGAAAAATCCGTGGTTCGAGGAAGACGTGGTTCCTCGCCTGCGCAAGGCCGTAAAGGATGCATTGGATGACTGACAAGACGCCGCTGGATATCGCCCACGCAGCTATGATGGCAGATGAAAACGACGAAATCGCGCGTTTGCGCTTTTACGAGCGTATCGCCGACGTCGAACTGTTTCTGCTGCTCGAGAGCGAAGCGGAAGGCGATCAGGTAAATCCTGTATTGCTCGATGATGCCTACGTGATGGTGTTTGACCGGATCGAGAGGCTGGCGGCCTATGTCGGGCAACCTGCGCCCTACGTGGCGTTGTCGGGACGCGCGATTGCCGGTATGCTCGAAGGGCAGACGCTGGGTATGGCGGTCAATATGAACACGGCACCATCGGCGATACTGTTACCCGATACGGCCATTGCCTGGCTACGTGATACCTTGGCGAACGAAGCGCAGCAGGTGCAAACGGGAATAGAACGGGTCATGCCTCCCAAGGGTCTACCCGAGGCATTGATCACGGCGCTCGATTCCAAGCTGGCGACGGCCACAGGCATGGCGGCCGGCGCGTGGTTGGTAGGCGTCGAATATACAGGCGGCGGGCGCGGACACATGTTGGGCTTTGTTGGCGCGATCCCGCGTGCACAAGACGCCTTAGTGCGCGCCGCATCCGAAGCACTCACATTCTCGGGGATAGAGGCCGGGGCGATGGATGTCGGCTTTTTCGAACCCTCTGATCCAACCGTCGCGAAATTGTCCAAGGTCGGCCTGCGGTTCGATCTGCCCCAGATGGAGGCCCTGCAAAAGACACCGCGCATGCAAGCACCGGGAACCGATCCGAACAAACCTCCGATTCTGCGTTGATTATTCCAAAGGTTGCTTACAAAGCCGCTTGCATCCGCTCAGCCCAGGCGCGAACACTACGTCATGACATTAAACCCCGCTGATCCCGCGTTCGAGGCCGCGCTGCGTGCCGATCTGTCTCCCGATGTGTTCCGTAAGGCGGAGCCGCGGTACTTGGAAGAACCACGCGGGTTGTATCGCGGACAGGCGGCCGTTCTTGCTCTGCCGCGCACCGTGGACGAAGTCTCCAGGCTGATCTGGCACGCCAATGCAGCACGCGTCGGTGTCGTTCCCTATGGCGGCGGTACCGGGCTGGTCGGGGGGCAGGTTGCCGAAACCGGGCCCAAACCGCTGATCCTGTCGCTCGAGCGGATGAACAAGGTCCGCGCGGTCTATCCGGATGAAAACGTGTTGATCGCCGAGGCAGGCGTCATCCTGTCGGACGTACAAGATGCTGCCGAAGCCCGGGACCGCCTGTTTCCTCTGTCGCTGGCAGCACAGGGGTCAGCCCGTATCGGGGGCAATCTAGCCACAAATGCCGGCGGTACCGGGGTGCTTCGCTACGGCAACGCGCGCGACTTGTGTTTGGGACTCGAGGCCGTTCTACCTGACGGTCAGATCTGGCACGGGCTGACCCGGTTGCGGAAAAACAATACGGGCTATGACTTGCGCAATCTGTTGATCGGGGCGGAAGGCACACTGGGGGTGATCACGGCGGCGGCGCTTAAACTCTATCCGCGCCCGGCAAAGACCGGTACTGCGCTGCTGGTCGTGCATTCTCCTGCCGCAGCGTTGGAATTGCTGTCCCTTGCACGCGACCAGTTGGGCGAGATGATAAGCGCGTTCGAGATCATCCACCGCACCGGGCTGGATTTTCTGGCCGAAACGCTACCCGATGTGCGCCAACCTTTCGCGACGCCCCCCGAATGGACCGTGCTGATCGAACTTGGACTTAGCGGTGGCCTGGACCCGACAACATCCTTGGAAAAACTGTTCGAGACCGCGTTCAGTGCCGATCTCGTGGTCGACGGGTTGATCGCCCAGAGCCAGCAACAATCGGACGATTTCTGGGCGATCCGCGAAATGATTCCCCACGCCAATCGCAAGATTGGCTCGATCTCCAGTCACGATATCTCGGTGCCGCTGGGGGCCATACCCGATTTCATCCGCGAAGCGGAACAGGCGATCGCCGGCCTGGGTGATTTTCGCATCAATTGCTTTGGGCATGTGGGCGACGGGAACCTGCATTACAACGTTTTTCCGAAACCCGGAAGATCACGCGAAGATCACGCTGCTCAGCAAGAGATCATCAAGACCACGGTCCACGATATCGCTCACGAGATGGGCGGCTCGGTCAGCGCCGAACACGGCATCGGGCGCCTCAAAGTCAAGGATCTCGCACGATATGGCGAACCGGCAAAGCTGTCGGCCATCCGTGCGATCAAAGCGGCGCTGGATCCGAACGGCATTATGAACCCCGGTGTCATCCTGCCTGCACCAGCCTGACGGGGGGGCGGCATATGTCGCCACCGGTTCGATACCGGGTCGGCTGTGATCAGCTATCATCGGGTTTGGTGTCAGCAGCGCGGGTGTCTCACGCTCCGTCATAGCGGCAAAGTGCGTTCACCTCGATGCCCATCGCTTCAAGCCGCTCGCGGCCTCCCAACTCGGGGAGGTCAATGATAAAGGCGCATGACACGATTTCGCCCCCCAGACGTTCAATCAACTTGATCCCTGCCTCGGCCGTACCACCCGTGGCCAACAGATCATCGACGACAAGAATGCGTTCGCCGGGCTGTATGGCATCGTCATGTATCTCGACGATCGCCTCGCCATACTCCAGTTTGTAGTCTTGCGAAATTGTACGCCCGGGCAATTTGCCTTTCTTCCGCACGGGCACAAAGCCGACAGAAAGCTGGTGCGCGATAGCCCCGCCCAGAATGAACCCGCGCGCCTCAAGCCCCACCACCTTGTCGATGTCCACGCCCGCGTACGGGTGCAGCATCTGGTCGATAGCCATGCGAAACCCGCGCGGGTCGGCAAACAGCGTGGTCACATCACGAAACATGATTCCCTCGTGCGGGAAATCAACAATGGTGCGAATGTAGTCCTGAACCTGTTTCATGCGGTGCTCCGGTCGGTTGGCAAGTATGCGAGGCCCCACGCAAATGCGGAAACCTGCGTGACAGCCCTAAGCGAGCCCGCCGCGATCAGCAAGTCACTTCCACGCTCGGTCGCATACCACACGACACAGGCGGCTGATCTGCCGACCTCGCCATTTCATTTTGCCAAATAAACTCATCTGCCACGCGCCATCGACCCTCGACAGGTTCAGCGTTTACATAACCCTGCCCGCTACTGCATCAAGCTTCGCCACCACCGCGGCATCTCGCATTTCGGGTTTTGTAAGGATCGCATACTCCAACGCCCGGTCGCACCCGTGGACACAAGGTTCCCGGCGCGGATCCAGCAGATCGGGCAGATGTCTGATCATCTGTCTGCCCTTGTCGGCATTGCCCATCAACGTGGCGATGATCCGCGTCACATCGACTTCGCCGTGATCGGGGTGCCAGCTGTCATAGTCGGTGATCATCGCGACTGACGCATAACACAGTTCGGCTTCCCGAGCGAGCTTGGCCTCGGGCATGTTGGTCATGCCAATGACATCGGCCCCCCATGCCTCCCGGTACATCCTGGATTCCGCCAATGTCGAAAACTGCGGGCCCTCCATGGCAAGATAGGTGCCGCCGCGGTGCACGGTTATGCCGGCGCGGCGGGCCGCGGTCTCGCAGGCGTCGCCCAAGCGCGGGCAGGTGGGATGGGCAACACTCACATGAGCCACGCAGCCCTCTCCGAAGAAGGTCTGCGCGCGCCCGATCGTGCGGTCGATGAATTGATCGACGATCACAAAGTCCCCCGGTGCCATCTCGTCACGAAACGAACCGCAGGCCGAAACACTTACGACATCGGTGCATCCCAACCGTTTCAGCGCGTCAATGTTGGCACGGTAGGGTACGGTTGATGGTGAATGAACATGCCCGCGCCCATGCCGCGGCAGAAATGCCATTTCAACGCCGCCAAGCGTCCCGGTCAGAATCGCATCGGACGGTGCACCCCACGGGCTTTCAACCGTCAGCCATTCGGCCCCTTCCAGCCCTTCGATGTCGTAAATACCCGATCCGCCGATAATGGCTATTTTCGTCTGTGTCATGGAAACGCCTTTGGATTTCAGTCGTGGCCAGAGTACCAAGGAACACTCCGATGAAAAGCCGCAAATCAACGGCTGAAGGCGGTGTGGGTTTCATTTCGTTCACGATTAAGCTAGGAGGCCCGAAAGACCTCTCCGACTTACTGATACGATTTGATCCGAAGGATGCCCCATGGTGCGCACCACTTTCCGCAGTTTTACCAAAAACCTCGACGTTACCGATCTGCGCTGGATGCCCGGAGAACCGTTCTCGGCCTCGCGCTTGCGCATCGAATTGCTGTCGGGGCTGACTGTCGCTCTTGCGTTGGTGCCCGAAGCGGTGGCGTTTGCCTTTGTCGCCGGGGTGCATCCGCTGGTGGGGCTATACGCCGCGTTTCTGGTTGGCCTCATCACCGCGCTGATCGGCGGACGCCCCGGGATGATTTCGGGGGCGACGGGGGCTTTGGCGGTCGTGATGGTGGCGCTCGTGGCGCAGCACGGGGTTGAATATCTCTTCGCGACTGTGATCCTGATGGGGCTGATCCAGATGTTTGCGGGGATCATGCAATGGGGCAAGTTCATTCGTCTGGTGCCACACCCGGTGATGCTGGGCTTCGTGAACGGATTGGCCATCGTGATTTTCCTGGCTCAGATGAGCCAGTTCAAGGTCCCGGGTACCATGGTCGATACCGGCCATGGCATGTCGGGTGGTGAATGGTTGTCGGGTGGTCCACTTTATCTGATGCTGGCCCTCGTGGCGGCAACCATGGCGATAATCTGGGTGATGCCGCGGGTCACCAAACTGATCCCCGCGCCACTGGCCGGCATAGGTATCGTCGCCGTTCTGGTGATCGCGACAGGCATGGACGTGCCCCGCGTTGGTGACCTGGCGTCGATCCAGGGCGGGTTTCCGATGTTCCATCTGCCTTTCGGTGATGGCGTCGGGCTTTATGGCACGGCTCTGGCCCCCTTCAATCTTGAGACATTCTATATCATTCTGCCCTACGCCGTCATTCTTGCGGCCATCGGCCTGATTGAATCGCTCCTGACACTGAACCTTGTCAGCGACCTGACCAATACACGCGGCGGGGCAAGCCAGGAATGCATTGCGCAGGGCGTCGCGAATACGGTCACGGGTTTTTTCGGCGGCATGGGCGGCTGCGCGATGATCGGCCAGTCGATGATCAATGTGAAATCCGGCGGCCGCACCCGCGTGGCGGGCATCGCGGCGGCTGTGTTCCTGCTGCTGTTCATCCTGGTCGGTTCATCGCTGATCGAGCAGATCCCGTTGGCCGCGCTTGTTGGTGTGATGTTCATGGTCGTGATCGGTACCTTCGCGTGGAATTCGTTCGGGATCCTGCGCAAGGTGCCGCTTATGGATGCGTTCGTGATCCTGCTGGTGACCGTCGTGACCGTCTACGAGGACCTTGCCGTCGCGGTAGTGGTCGGTGTTATCGTATCGGCGCTGGCCTATGCTTGGAATAATGCCCGGCGCATCCATGCCAAAACCTATATCACCCCAGAGGGGGCCAAGGTCTACCAGATACAGGGCCCGCTGTTCTTCGGATCGTCCGAAGGGTTTGCCGAGCTGTTCAATGTAAAGGCCGACCCCAGCGAAGTGATAGTGGATTTCGAGGACAGCAGGGTCGTCGACCAATCCGCGCTTCAGGCGATCGAAACAATTGCAGCGAAATACGAGGGGGCGGGCAAGCGCATCCAGCTGCGCCACCTCAGCCGAGATTGCCACCGTCTGCTGACCAAGGCCGGGCACCTGATGATCGACAGCGACGACGACCCCGAATATCAGGTTGCCGTTAATTATCAGGTCCGGACCGGTATTCTGGGCGGCCACTAGGCCGCCGCCGACCCGAATACCACACCGTGACGGTCAAAAGCCCGGTGACATCCATGTTGCCGGGCTTACTGTTTCAGTCATCGGGACGAATGATTTCAAACACTTCGGTGACGCGGGCATAGTCGCGATAACCAAGCCGTGACAGCGGTTGATAGGTGGTAACGTCAAATCGCCCGTCGGTGATGCAGTCGTCGCGTATGTGCACGCCCACGACCTCTCCGAAGACCACAAAGTTGTTTTCGCCTTCGATTTTGACCATCTGCGTCATGCGGCATTCCAGACTGGCTGGTGCTGTCGCGACACGTGCACAGGCAATCTGATCGCATGCGGCCTTTTCGATACCGGCGTGCCCGAATTCATCGGCACCATGCGGCAACGTGGCCGAAGATGCGTTCATCGCGTCACGCATTGCATATTCCACGACATTGACACAAAACACCCCGGTCTCGCGGATGTTGGCCATACTGTCTTTTGTACCATCGATATCGGCTTTGGTTCCGGTCGAGGCAAACATGACTTGTGGCGGGGTATAGGCGACGCCGTTGAAAAAGGAATAGGGCGCGATATTGTCGCGTCCCTGGGCATCCCGGGTAGAAATCCACCCGATGGGGCGGGGCGTGACAATGGCATTGAACGGGTTGTGCGGCAGGGGGTGGCCATCTTGGGGACGGTAGAACATCGAACTCTCCTCATGGTTTGCACCTATGGCTAGCGTTATGGTAAGGCCTTTGCCACAGTAAAACCGTCCAGAGGTGCCAGCCCTTGTATCAAATCACCCCCGAGACGGCAGCCGACCACTGGGAGGTCGAAGCGCTTTATGATACCTGTTTCGCGCCGGGTCGCGAAGCCTTGTCGTCCTATCGCCTGAGAGATGGCATCCCGCCCGTGCGCGAGCTTAGCCATGTCGCAAGGGATGCAGACGGTATTCTCGCCGGTGCTATCCGGTACTGGCCGGTCAGGATCGGCGCGGGCGACCCGGCGTTGCTGCTTGGCCCTGTTGCCGTACACCCCACGCGTCAGGGCGAAGGGTTGGGTGGATTTCTGATCGAAGGCAGCCTTGACAAGGCACTGCCATTAGGCTGGAGCCGGGTCATGCTGGTTGGCGACGCGCCCTATTACAATCGCTTCGGGTTCACTTTGCTTGACAACGTGGTCATGCCGCCACCGACCAACCCGGCGCGTGTCCTCGGACGGGCGCTGGTGGATGGCGCATGGGATGGTATAGCCGGCGATGTCATGGCGTGGACAGCTTGAAACGGGTCGTGCCTCACCTACATCTCACAGTGCAACAGCCGGAGCCATCCCCATGCAAATCGAAAGCAACCTGCCACGTGTGATTGACGTAGAAGCGCGGCTGGACCAGATCGCCGCGCGGTATAAAAGCGCCGGCGGGCTGGGTATCAATGTCTTGAATGTGATCGGCGGAAGCGCCGAAGGGTTGATCGACAGGCTGCCGTCGGTGGTGCGGCAAAATCTGGAAAGCGCGACGGTCAAGGCGTTGCATCAGGCGATGAAGGCTGCGACGTCTTCGCGTAGCCTGGTCCCGGATCAGAAAAGCTGGCTGAACCAGGCGGTCAGCGCGGCCATGGGGGCCGCTGGCGGGGCAGGCGGATTGCCGACGGCCATGGCCGAACTGCCGGTCACCACGACCTTGCTGTTGCGGGTCATCCAAGGCGTAGCTGTCGAGCATGGTTTCGACCCGCTATCCGAGAATGTACAATTTGACTGCGTACAGGTGTTCAGTGCAGCCGGTCCCTTGTCCGACGACGACGGTGCGGATCTGGGCTTTTTGTCTGCGCGTGTCGCCCTGAGCGGCCGGGCCATGCAGGCGGTGATCGCCAAAGTCGCGCCGCGCCTCGCGGTCGTGTTGGGCCAAAAGCTTGCGGCGCAGGCTGTTCCGGTGCTGGGTGCCGTGGCGGGTGCCGCGACGAACTATGCGTATACCAGCTATTACCAGGATATGGCGCATGTGCATTTCGGTCTGCGCAAGCTGGCGATAGATGCCGATATCCCGCAGGAAAAGCTGGTCGAACGTCTGCGTGAGAAGGTAGGCCGCAAGCGGGTAGGTTAACGCCCGATGCTGCCCGGTGCGACGGTGGTCGCCTTGAGGATTGCATAGCACTTCAAGCCCGGACGAAGCCCCAGTTCGGTCACTGCACGGGCGGTGACCCGGCTCAGCAATCGGTCCTGGTTGGCACGCAGCGCGATTGCCGCCCCAGGACCGTCGCCGGGATGGATCGCTTCAACTTCGACCGGTAACACGTTGACAGAACTCAGCCCTTCGGGCCGGGTCAACGACAGGATCACATCCTGCGCCAGGACACGCAGGCGCACACGCGCACCCGTTTCGGCATGTACGCCCGGGAGTTCAAGCGTACCGGCGCTTATACGCAAGGTTGAAATCCCATCGGTGCCATGGGCCAGCACATCGGCCTCGATCACCGCACCGGCTTCGCGCACGCCCAGCAGGGGAACGGCGGCGGGGTCCGCCATTACATCAAAAAGCGGGCCCTGTGCCTGCACCCTCCCGCTTTGGATCAGCACAAGCGTATCTGCAAGGCGCGCGATTTCGTCAACGGCATGACTGACATACAGGATCGGCAGACCCAATGGACCGTCCCGCAAACGTTCGAGAAACGGCAGGATCTCTTGCTTGCGCGGTCCATCAAGGCTGGCCAGCGGTTCGTCCATCAACAGCATGCGCGGGTGGCTCAACAGTGCCCGACCCAACGCGACACGCTGCTTTTGGCCGCCTGACAAGGTTGCCGGCGCACGATCCAGCAGATCCTGCAAACCCAGCAACGCCACAACATCCTTTAACGCCGGCCCGGAACTGCCGCGCGGGGCATAGCGGGCACCGAACATCAGGTTTTGCGATACGCTCAGGTGGGGGAACAGACGGGCATCCTGGAAAACCGTGCCAAGGCGGCGTTTGTGGGGGGGCACAAAAATACCCAGATCAGTATCGAGCAACACGTCTCCGTCAACCGCGATGCGCCCGGAATTTGGATGAAGCAAGCCTCCAACCGCGTTGATGATAGTGGATTTTCCCGCCCCCGACCGGCCAAAAAGCGCGGTGATGCCCGGCCCGGCCTCAAGCGTGATGTCAAGCGCGAAGTCGGCAAAGCGGTGCGAAAGCGTCAGGGACAGGCTCATGCGCCAGCGATCCGTGCCGCGACCCGCCTGGCCAACAATTCTGCCAGCAACACCGCAGCGATGGCCACGGTCGAGGCCATCAGCACCATCATCACCGCCTGGCGCTCACCTCCGGGGATCTGCAACGCCGCCCATATCGCGCTTGGCAGGGTTTGCGTCTTGCCGGGAATATTTGCGACAAATGTGATCGTGGCCCCGAATTCACCCATCGCCTTGGCAAACCCCATGACGGTGCCCGCCAGAACACCGGGCAGGATCAATGGCAAGGTGACGCGGAAAAACACCATTCCACGCGGTGCACCAAGGGTGGCTGCGGTGTCTTCGAGCTTGGGATCAACCGCCTCGATGGCGAGCCGCATTGCACGGACCATCAGGGGGAACCCCATGATCATCGCCGCAAGCACTGCGCCCGTCCAGTGAAACGCCAGCTGTATCCCCAAGGCGTTCAAGGCTTGCCCCAACGGCGCAGTCCGGCCAAAAGCAAGCAGCAACAGGTAACCCGTCACCACTGGCGGCAAAACCAAGGGGAGGTGAACCGCAGCATTCAGGACCGCCTTGCCCCAGAAGTCTTTTCGCGCCAGTAACCACGCGACCCACACCGCGAGGGGGATCGCAAGCAACGTCGCCCAAAATGCCACCCACAATGACAGGCGCAGGGCATCCCATGCGGCGGCGTCGGGCGTCATGGCTTGACCGGCGCGAAGCCATGTGCGGCGAAGATATCCATGCTTTCATCGGTTTGAAGAAATTTCAAGAATACCTTGCCCGCATCCGTCAGAGCCGCGGCAGGATACACTATCGGGCTATGTTGGTCGTCGGGCACGGTGTAGACCACACGCACCTTGGGTTCGGCCATGGCGTCGGTACGATAGACGACGCCAAGCGGCATCTCAGCCCTTGCGACCAGAGCAAGAGCAGTGCGTACATTATCGGTTTCGGCAAGCATGTTCTGCAATGCTTCCCACTGCTTTGTGGCTTGCAGCCACTCTCGGGAATAGATCCCGGCAGGCACCGCGTCACGCTGCCCGATCACCAGCCGCATGTCACCAAGAGATGCCGCAAGGTTTCCGGGATCAGGGGCAATGGTGCTGTCGGCAGGGGCGACAAGCACCAGTCGGTTACCCAGCAGATAGGTTCGCGGCGCATCCCCCAGAATTCCGCGTTCTTGCAGCCAGTCCATCCAGACCGGTGCCGCAAGAATGACAATGTCCGCCGGGGCACCGGCGTCGATCTGACGCGCCATTGTCCCGGAGCCACCGTATGAGATGGAGACATCCGCACCGAAATCCTCGGCGACCGCGTCGAGCGCCCCGCGCAAGCTCGCGGCTGCGAATACCGTCACCGGGGCGGGTTGCCCCAAGACAACGCCGGGCAGGAAAAAAGCAAGGAGGATCAGCAGTGTTTTCATAACGTCTTACTATCTGCCAAGCATATGACGGGTGCAAGGGTGGCTGGCCTTGCCAAGTCGCCGCAGGTAAGGTTTTGTGATGTGTATACGCCAAACCGACCCCGGATGAAGATGCTCAAGATGAAACAACTGCCTATTTCCATTCATGGTGCCCGCAAGGGTGACGTTCGGTCGCAATTCGCTGCCCTGTGTTACCGCGTGCGTGATGGTAAAGTGCAGGTGCTGCTTATCACCTCTCGGAATGCCAAACGCTGGATCGTTCCGAAGGGATGGCCGATGAACGCGAAGACCCCCGCGGCCGCCGCCGAACAGGAGGCGTGGGAAGAGGCCGGAGTGCAGGGCCAGGTGACAGGCGGTTGCCTCGGCGTGTATTCCTATGCAAAAGATATGGGTGACGGAGAAATTTTGCCTGTCGTGGCGATGGTTTACCCGGTCAAGGTTAAGGCCACTCTTGATGACTACCCCGAAGTCGGACAAAGGCGTCGCAAATGGGTATCTCGCAAGAAGGCGACCAGAATGGTGATGGAGCCCGAGCTTGCGCGACTGATCCGCGACTTCGACCCTCGCGGCGGCCACCGCATAGCTTGACGTAACGGCAAGACCTCACCATATTATTGTGCCGCACCATCAGAAAGGGCAAACTGCCAAGACAATGATCCAGTTTTCTTTAAAATGTGACCACGACCATCGCTTTGACAGCTGGTTCAAATCGGCCAGGGCGTTTGATGCGCTGGCAAAGGCAGGGCATATTCAGTGTGTGGTTTGCGGATCGGGCAACGTGACCAAGGCGATCATGGCACCTCGGGTTTCCACGGCGTCCAGTACGGACAAGGATGATCCGGCGGTGAACCCTCGGGTCTCGGCATTGACCCGACCACGGACCGAATTCGAAAAAAAGCTGACGGCGCTGCGCAATGAGATCGAAGCGAACTCTGATTACGTGGGGAACGATTTTGTCAAAGAAGCCCGCGCAATGAGCGCTGGCGACGTCCCTGAGAGATCTATCTATGGGGAAGCACGTCTGGATCAGGCGCGTTCCTTGATGGAAGAGGGGATAAAAGTAATACCTCTGCCGTTTATCCCCAAGCAGTCCACTCAATAGCAGGCCCGACGTTGCACGGCCCGAGGCGGCAATCTGCGTCAAACTGGCGGTCTCGGTGCTCGCCTGGCTGCCAGACAAGGACGATATTCCAACTTGAATGGAGTGCGGGGCGACCGGCTTTGGCCCGGTTGCTGTGAATAAGCCGCTGAACACGGTGATTTTGACAGGAAGGAACCGCGCGATCAGCGTCGCGTGGGCTTGCTAAGGCATCTGCTTGCGCGTAAACCGCGCCGGAGTTTTGTAGCGGGGGACCTATGCCTGTTCTGGTGATGAAATTTGGTGGCACATCTGTTGCCACCCTGGACCGTATCCGCCGCGCGGCCAAGCGGGTGGGCGTCGAAGTCGCAAAAGGCTATGACGTGATCGTGATCGTGTCAGCCATGTCCGGAAAGACCAACGAACTGGTCGGCTGGGTGAACGAGATATCCCCCCTGTATGACGCGCGTGAATATGATGCCGTCGTATCATCGGGTGAAAACGTGACCGCCGGACTGATGGCGCTGACGTTGCAGGAAATGGACGTACCTGCGCGTAGCTGGCAAGGCTGGCAGGTCCCGGTCAAGACCACATCGGCGCATTCGTCGGCCCGGATCGAGGAAATTCCGTCGGACAATATCATGGCCAAGTTCGCCGAAGGCATGCGTGTCGCGGTCGTTGCCGGATTCCAGGGTGTCAGCCCCGAAGGACGCATCACCACGTTGGGACGCGGCGGATCCGATACAACTGCGGTCGCTTTCGCAGCGGCATTCGACGCTGAACGTTGCGATATCTATACTGACGTAGACGGTGTATATACTACTGACCCCCGTGTCAGTGCCAAAGCCCGCAAGCTGGATAAGATCGCGTTCGAGGAAATGCTTGAACTTGCGTCTTTGGGGGCAAAGGTTCTGCAAACCCGCTCGGTCGAGCTGGCGATGCGTTACAAGGTAAAGTTGCGAGTGTTGAGCAGCTTTGAAGAGCAATCGGACGAAGCTGGAACGCTGGTCTGCGATGAGGAAGAAATCATGGAAAGCAATGTTGTATCGGGTATCGCGTTTTCTCGGGATGAGGCAAAGATGACCCTGGTGTCCGTCGCCGACCGGCCCGGCATCGCCGCCGCGATCTTTACCGCGCTTAGCGACGGTGGCGTGAACGTGGACATGATCGTGCAGAACATCGCGGAAGAAGGCCGAACCGACATGACCTGGTCATGTCCCGTCGACCAGATCAAACGCGCCGAGGTCGCGATGGATGCGGCCAAAGCGGCGGGTGCGATCAATTTTGATGAACTGATCGCGGATTCGGATGTGGCGAAGGTTTCCGTCGTCGGTATCGGCATGCGCAGCCACACCGGCGTTGCAGCCAAGATGTTCCAGGTGCTGTCGAACGAGGGTGTGAACATCAAGGTTATCACCACCTCGGAAATCAAAATTTCAGTGCTTATTGACCGCAAATACATGGAGCTGGCCGTGCAAGCGCTGCACGACGCGTTCGAGCTGCATAAAGCCGCTTAAAACCCGTGCAGGCAGGTGCACAAACTCTGTGCATCTCCCGCGAAGGTGGAAAAGCTTCTTTTCTGTAAACCGTGTCTGGTGATAGAAAACGACCAGATCAGCGTTTCATTCGGTTGAAGCCTGTGGTCTAAGTTCGTCTTGGCTGGGGGAGATTTTTTGCATGGGTGATGGTATCGAGACAGAAAGTCGCAAGCTGCTGGGCCGTTTGCGCGATGCAATGGCCAGCGACGATGCAGGCCAGGCCCGCCTTGATAAGATCACCCACTTGATTGCCACGTCGATGGGCTGTGAAGTTTGCTCTATCTATCTTTTTCGCGATGAAGACACGTTGGAGTTGTGCGCCACCGAAGGTCTGAAGGCGGACGCGGTGCACGAAACGCGCATGAAAATGGGCGAAGGTCTTGTTGGACGTGTCGCTAAGCGCAAACGTATCATTAACACGCCTAACGCGCCTCAGGCACCTGGGTTTCGGTTCATGCCGGAAACCGGTGAGGAGCTTTATTCGAGCTTTCTGGGTATTCCGGTGCAGAGGCTCGGTGAAACTCTCGGCGTGCTTGTGGTGCAATCCAGGGCGGCGCGCGAATTTTCATCCGACGAAGTATACGCTCTTGAAGTCGTCGCGATGGTGTTGGCTGAAATGGCCGAACTGGGTGCCTTTGTCGGCGAAGGTGCGGCCATGTCCGCGCGTCACAGTCAGCCGGTTCTGGTGCGGGGAACGGTAGGCCAGGAAGGTGTTGCCGAAGGCCATGTATGGCTGCACGAACCGCGCGTTGTCGTCTCGAACCCGGTGGCAGACGACCCGGTGCGCGAAACCGAAAGGCTGAACGAGGCTGTAGATCAGCTGCGCGTCAGCGTCGACCAGATGATGTCTATGGCAGGCGGGGACAAGGATCAGCAACAAGTCCTGGAAGCCTATCGGATGTTTGCCAATTCAAAAGGTTGGTTGCGCCGGATGGAGGAGGACATCAGCCGGGGCCTGTCAGCGGAGGCCGCTGTCGAGAAAGAGCAATCGCATGCGCGTGCACGTATGGGCCAGGCAAGCGATGCCTATCTGCGTGAACGACTGTCCGATCTGGATGATCTCAGCAACCGGTTGCTGAGAATCCTGACCGGACAAGGGGCCGATACCGGTGCGGAGATGCCGCCTAACCCGATTTTGGTAGCTAGAAACATCGGGCCTGCTGAATTGTTGGAATATGGCCGATCCTTGCGTGGGATTGTGCTTGAAGGCGGTTCAGTTGGAAGTCACGCCGCTATCGTCGCGCGGGCTTTGGCGATACCTTTGATTGTACATGCGTCTCGGATCACCAACGATGCGTTGAACGGTGATCGGATCATGGTAGACGGGGAACAGGGCGTCGTGCACCTGCGGCCGGACGAGACAGTTGCAGCGGCTTTCCGCGATAAGATCGCCATGCAGGCCGAGGCACAGGAACGATATGCTTCCATTCGTGACAAGGCCGCTGAAACCAAGTGCGGTACCATTATTGGGTTGCACATGAACGCCGGGTTGATGGCCGACCTGCCATCGCTTGAAGGGTCGGGTGCCGAAGGGGTGGGGTTGTTTCGGACTGAGCTGCAATTCCTGGTCCGGAGCCAGATGCCGAAACGGTCCGAGCTGTCCGCGCTTTACAGTCGCGTGCTGGATGCCGCCAACGGCAAACGCGTGGTGTTTCGGACCCTTGATATCGGTTCGGACAAAGTGCTGCCCTACATGAAGCCCAACGATGAACCGAACCCGGCCCTGGGGTGGCGCGCGATCCGAGTAGGTCTGGACAAGCCGGGCATCATGCGAATGCAGTTGCAGGCGCTGATCCGCGCCGCGAATGGGCGTCCGTTGTCTGTGATGTTTCCCTTTGTGGCGCAGTTTGAAGAATATCGTGCCGCAAAGCTGGAGATGGACAAGACACTGGCGACGGAAAAGCGGTTGGGGCATGTCCTTCCGTCGCGGATCGAAGTCGGTGCAATGCTTGAAACTCCCTCTTTGGCATTCGCGCCGAAAAAGTTTTTTGAAGAGGTCGAATTTCTGTCCATCGGTGGGAATGACCTCAAACAGTTTTTCTTTGCGGCTGATCGCGAGAATGAATTGGTACGGCGTCGCTATGATACGCTGAACGCGAGCTTTCTGACCTTCCTTGAAGGTATCGTCGATCGGTGTCGCGAAACAGGAACGCCGCTGTCTTTTTGTGGTGAGGATGCCGGCCGTCCGGTCGAAGCATTATGTTTTGCGGCGATCGGTATGACATCATTTTCCATGCGCCCCGCATCGATCGGGCCGGTCAAAAGCCTACTGCGCCGATCGGATCTTGGGGAAGTCCGCGACGTCATCTATGCTTCTCGGGAACGGGGCGACCAATCGGTGCGGGCGGCGGTGATGGATTACCTGCGTCATCAACCGACCGAAGCGCGTAAACTGCCCTGAAGCGTTGAAATTATCACACCGTGTCGGCAACAACCTTCATGGATGAGGATAGCCTGTTAAAAATATGTTTTTTTAATAACTAATTCAGAAGTAGATGGTTCTATATCACTCGCTTATGGCGTCAATACTGGTTGTACTATTGGGGCATTTATGGCTCGAATTTCTCGTAATTAAATGGTCATAATGATCTTTATCGAACCTTTTTGTTGTTTCTACCGGATGAGCTAAACTGAAGCAGCCTAAAGCCCCTCTTTGGTCGTCTGCACGCGTCGCTCGGCAGTGCGTCCTTGACGCAGGGGGCAGATCAGGCGTGCGCCCTCAGGACCCCCAAAGCGTCTGCGCAAAAACCAGATTAACACTAGGCGACAGGCTTGGAATTGCCTTTAATGGGAGTTGCCTTGCACGGTTTCCCAAGGCTCAATTGTCTCATGAAAGGCTTTTATTGTGTCTCCATTTATCTTTAACACTACGAAATCTGTCGTTTTCGAAAATGGAGCAGCACAGCGCCTGCCTGATCTGGCCGGGGACCTGCTGGGAACCGACTGCTTGCTGGTGACGGACGCGGGGCTTCGCAAGCTCGGGCTTGTTGACGCCACTGTTTCGAGCTTGGAGGCCGCTGGTCATCGGGTTGTTATCTTTGATGAGGTCGAAGCGGACCCCTCACGCGAAACATTGATGAAGGCCGTCGAAACAGGGAAAACGGCGGGGGTGACCAGCGTCGTCGGATTTGGCGGTGGTTCCTCTCAGGACGTGGCAAAACTTGCGGCGCTCTTGCTGGGGTCTGACGCGGACCTGGATAGCGCGTGGGGCGTGGGCCAAGCAAAGGGTCCGCGTCTGCCGCTGGTCCTGATCCCCACGACCGCGGGAACCGGTTCAGAGGTGACACCGGTGTCGATCATCACCGTGGGTGCCGAGGAAAAACGCGGGGTATCGTCACCGGTCATCTTGCCCGATATGGCGATTTTGGACGCTGGATTGACGTTGGGTTTGCCTGCGCACATCACCGCCGCAACCGGAATCGACGCAATGGTACACGCGATCGAGGCATACGCGTCGAAAAACGCGAACAACAATCCAATCTCCAAGCTGCTCGCCCGCGAGGCGCTGCGGCTTCTGGGGGCCAATATCGAAGCCGTCATTGCCGATGGATCGAATATCGAGGCGCGCGGGGCCATGCTGTTGGGGTCGATGTTGGCGGGGCAGGCGTTTGCTAATTCGCCTGTCGCGGCGGTTCATGCGCTGGCCTATCCGATCGGCGGCACGTTTCATATTCCGCATGGGCTTTCCAATGCGTTGGTGCTGCCGCATGTGCTACGGTTCAATGCGCCCGACGCCGGTTCGCTTTATGCGGAAATCGCAGGTGACGCTTTCCCGCATCTTGCCGACCTGGAGGGCACCCAGGCGCGCACCGCGGCATTTATCGATGCGTTAGCCGATCTATCAACAAGGGTGGGGCTGCAAACGCGGTTGCGTGACGTTGATATCCCGAAGAACGCAATCGACAAAATGGCCGCCGACGCGATGCTGCAGTCACGTTTGCTGGTGAACAACCCGCGGGAGGTGACCCAAGACGACGCCCGCATGATCTATACGGCTGCCTGGTAATGGCAGACCGTCCCACCGCCCCGAACCGCGCCGACTTTGCCGAGTTCTATCCCCTGCAAACCCGGTGGAACGATAACGACACCTACGGTCATATGAACAACGTCGTGCATTATGCGCTGTTTGATACGGCGGTGAACGGGTGGCTGATCGAACGCGGGTTGCTTGATCCGCTGACGAGCCCTGCATTTGGGCTCGTGGTAGAGACCGGATGCCGTTATTTTGGTGAAATGCAGTTTCCCGATCGCGTCACGGCAGGGTTAAGGGTCGCGCATTTGGGCAAAAGCTCGGTTCGGATGGAACTGGGGCTGTTTCGCAATGACGAGGAACGTGCGTCGGCGGAAGGCTTTTTCGTTCACGTTTATGTCGAACGAAAAGGGCATCGCCCGACTGCGATACCGGACGACATTCGCGAAGCGTTGGCAATGCTTCAAACACGCTGATCGGTTGGCAGGAACCGGCACGCAATCGGTTAGCCGGTTGCAATCCGGTCTTGTCCACGTGTTATACACCCTCGAATCACACTCCTTTCTGCGCTGCGGCATTAACAGCCGAAAGTGCGCCAGTGTTGAAATTGAACAAAAAAACGGAGCACCAATCGTCGTGTCCAAAAAGAAACGTATCGTTGTCAAAATCGGGTCGAGCCTCTTGGCGAACGAAGAGAAACTTACCTTGCGGTATGCCTTTATGAACGGGTTGATGTCCGATCTGGCCGATTTGCAAAGCGAAGGCTGCGAAATCATCCTGACTTCTTCGGGGTCCGTTGCACTTGGTTTGAACATGATCGGAAAGCGCCCCGAAGATGCGGGTTTGCTTGACAAACAGGCTGCCGCCGCCTGTGGTCAGCCGCTTTTGATGAATGCCTATCGTCAGGTCGCATCGGAATTCGGCGTGGAAGTCGCGCAGATGCTGGTGACCGTTGAAGACATGGAGGAACGCCGGCGTTTTCTCAACATCAAGAATACCATGCTGCGTCTGTTCGAAAACGACATCCTGCCGATCATCAACGAGAATGATTCAGTCGCCACTCGCGATCTCAAGGTGGGTGACAATGACCGCCTGTCCGCCAAGGTCGCGCAGATGGTCGAAGCAGACCACCTGATTATCCTCACCAGCGTGGAAGGGCTGTATGATCGCGATCCATCCGAAGAGGGTGCGCAGTTCATCGACGAGATCGAAGATGTGACCGAGCATCTGGAATCCACCAAAAGCATCAGTGAACTGGGTTCCGGTGGGATGTTGACCAAGATGCTTGCTGCCAATATGGCACAGAACGCCGGGGTTGAAACGATCATCGCCGAGGGCATCATTGACCGTCCCGTTTCGTCCGTCCTGAACCGCGAACGCCGTCACACCCGTTGTTTGGCGACCGGTAAGGCGGCGTCGCCCTTGATGATCTGGCTAAGCAACCGTTTGCAGGTCGCGGGCACGTTGGTGGTTTCAAACGCGGCCGTGGGTCCGATTTCCAGGAAGGAACGCGGCCTGCTGCGCAGCGATCTTGTCTCGATCCAGGGCGAGTTCTCCAAGGGTGACGTCCTGCATGTCTATGACGAAGGCGGGGACGAGCTTGCACGGGGTTTGACCAACTTTTCGTCCGAGGAAACCATCTTGATGGCACGAAATCCCGAGATGGAGATCGAGGACGTAATTGGCTACAAGACGAAAAGCGCAATTATCGGTTCCGAGAATATTTTGATCCTGGAAGATCACCATCTTCAGCTCGACGCGCCCGAAAACGCCGACAGACCGGTCATTTCGCTGTAGGCGAGGCAGGGCGAGGGCGCGAAAATAAAGCCGCCCAAATGTCACAAACTGGACTAGACAATCCCTGTAAAAATCGGGATAAGCCGAAACGCACACGGGCTTTGATCGGTGTGCGCCTATCGCGGTCACGTGATAGAGGCGAGTTGGCGGAGTGGTTACGCAGCGGATTGCAAATCCGTGTACAGGAGTTCGATTCTCCTACTCGCCTCCAGTATTTCCAGAGACAATCAATGCGCCTTGATCACGCGGTGATAGGGTTGAAACTGTAAAAGCGCATGGCGCTCGTTGGCCCTTATGGGGCGATGACAATCCTTGTCATGTGGATGTACCTTCTATTTGATGCAATTCATGGGCGCGAAAGCTGTTCATTAACCTGACTTTCGGGCAACATAGTCGAGAGAAAAAGTAAATTCCCCTGCCGCTGGGTTGATAAGGTCGCGCAACAACTACAACTTAGCCCGGATTCTGCGAGGGATAACATACATTTGCGTGAACGTCCCAACCGACTATTGCTAGGCATATTGCGATGTGGCATTTCAACGTCGCAGACAACTGAACGAAGGTGTTTAGATAATGACTGATTTCACAGCCAGGCGCAGGATGATGGTTGATACCCAGGTGCGCCCGTCGGATGTCACAAAATTCCCGATCATAGACGCTATGCTAAAGGTGGCGCGCGAAAACTATGTTCCGGTCGCAAAGCGCGAAGCGGCTTATCTTGGGGAAAATCTTGAACTCGGCGAAGGTCGGATCATGCTTGAACCCCGGACTTTGGCAAAAATGCTGGATGCGCTGGCGATCAATGGCGATGAGCTGGTTTTGGACGTGGGCTGCGCCTATGGTTATTCATCCGCCGTCATCGCGCATATGGCCCAAGTGGTCGTCGGCGTCGAGGTCGACGAACAAATGGCGAAAGACGCGCAAGAAACCATCATCGCTTCGGATATCGATAACGTGATCGTGCATCACGGCCCCCTTGCCGAAGGTGCCCCGAAACACGGGCCTTATGATGTCATTATCGTTGAAGGCGGCGTGGATTTGCTGCCTGATGATCTGTCAGCACAGCTTAAGGATGGCGGTCGCATCGCCTGCATCTTCATGGATGGTCCGTTGGGCGAAGTTCGTCTGGGATACAAGCGCGACAACGCAATAAGCTGGCGTCCCGCATTCAATGCTGGTGCGCCGATACTTGAGGGCTTTACCCGCGAGAAAGCTTTTCAGCTATAGTTTCAATATAGTTGCAACACGCAACGCATACGGTGTGATTCACCTACGGGGTTTTTATGACAGTATTACCTACCAAGCGGAATTTCCGAACTTTCGTTGCCGCGTCCTGTCTCAGCTTGGGCTTTCTATCTCCTGTATCTGCCGAGACACTCGCTGACGCTTTGGTCGGGGCATATAACTATTCGGGCTTGTTGGACCAAAATCGCGCGGTACTGCGCGCCGCGGACGAAGACGTCGCTATTGCAAAGTCCTCGCTCAAGCCGGTGGTGCAATGGACCGGCAACCTGAACAAAGCGATCGGTCGATCGGTAAGCGCGGGTTCGACTTTCATTCCGGCAGGGACCAAGAGCTCGACCAACTCGCTTTCTACGTCGGTCAATCTGATTGCATCGCTGTTGGTCTATGATTTCGGCGCGACGCAATATTCGGTCGAAGCCGCCAAGGAAACAGTTCTTGCGACGCGTCAAAGCTTGGTCAGCGTGGAACAGCAGGTGCTTTTGCGTGCGGTTGATGCCTACATGGGGGTGATACAAGCCCAGCAGCTGATGTCGATCAGCGAAAATAATGTGCGGGTGCTAACGCAGGAATTGCGCGCCGCCCGCGATCGGTTCGAAGTCGGTGAAGTTACGCGTACCGACGTTTCCCTTGCTGAAGCGCAGTTGGCGTCGGCGCGCAGCCGCTTGGCGGGGTCGCAGGGTGATTTGATGAGCGCCAAGGCCTATTACAAGGTCGCCATTGGTCGCGATCCGGGCCAGCTTAGCCCTCCACCACGCCTGCCGTCCATCGAGAGCAATGTAGCCGCAGCCAAAGCAGGGGCCGTTCGTCGCCATCCCGATATCCTTACTGTGCAGCATCAGGTTGCCGCGGCTGAATTGCTGATCCGCAGCAGCGAAGCCCGTATGAAGCCGCAAGTCTCTGTGCAAGGTTCGTACGGATTGACCGAGACCTTTGGATCCGATGCCTCAAGCAATAACGCCAGCGTCGGCATTCAATTCGGCCAGACCATTTACCAAGGTGGTGCGTTGTCTGCCGGGGTGCGTAAGAACAGAGCGCAGCGAGATGCCCAGCGAGGCAACCTGTTCGTGACCGTGGACAATGTCGAGCGGGCGGTCAGTGATGCCTATGCAGTCTTGTCCTCTGCCCGCGCTCAGATTGACGCATCGCAACGTCAAGTCAGAGCTGCACAGGTCGCCTTTCAGGGGATCCGGGAAGAGGCGTCATTGGGTGCGCGTACGACGTTGGAAGTGTTGGGTGCGGAACAGTCGTTGAACGAAGCGCGTTCTTCCGTGGTTACAGCACAGACGCAGCTTTATGTCGCGGCCTATTCGGTTTTGTCCGCAACGGGCCAGCTGACCGCACAGGCCCTGAAGCTACCGGTGCAAATTTACGACCCGGCGGCCTATTATAATCTGGTCAAGGACGGGCCTGCCAAGTACTCGAAAGAAGGGAAGAAATTGGACCGTGTGTTGCGGGCGCTGCAAAAAGACTGACAATTTTCACGTCCCCATTGTCTGAATGAAAGCCTCGGGTTAGACTTGCACGCAAGCAGTGAATGGTGGTTATTTATGTCTGATCCAGTGTCCAATTCAGAGGTCGAGGATGTTCTTTCTTCAATTCGCCGGTTGGTGTCTGAAGACCGGCATCCCATCAATCGCAAACGGTTGGATGTGACCAAGGATGATAGGCTGGTACTGACACCTTCGTTTCGCGTAGCCGGTGATGCACCGGCATCGGATTCATTCCGGTCACAGCGCAAGCCGATGCAGCCCCCAAGTGGGGCGGGGGGCGCGTCGCTTGGGATGGGGGGGGCGTCGCCGCGTGATGCCGCCGCCACGTCGGCTCTGTCTGCGGATGCGCATGACGATAACGGTCGGCTAGGGTCTTCCCCCGACCAATCCGACGTCCGTCATCCCGACAAGCTTGAAAACTCTTTCAAGCCGGCCCCGTCGCTTTCGCTCGCTGAAGAATTTGAAGATCTGGACCTGATCGCGGACGATCACGAGCAGCGCCCTCAAGATGTTGACGCGGGTCTGAAACCTGCCAACATCGATGAAGAGAAAACCCAACACCTTCAGTCTAATCTTTCCGCCTTCCGGTTTTCGGCGCGTCCACCGGGAATTTTGGATCTCGGCGCATCGGAACTGGTTGAAGACGTGCCGCCGACGCCGGATCGCCTGAGCGCCAAGATTGCCGCCTTGGAATCTGCTATCAGTCGAATTCCCGAAACCTACGACCCTGACGAACCTGGTGACGATGATTACTCGGGCAGCGATGCCCCCGCGATGGCGTGGGAAGATGACGTCGAACTGGACGCAACCGGCGCGCGTTTATCTACAGTGCTGGATGAAGATCCGCTCGACGCTGCGGCGACATTCTCTTCGGGTGCGAACCATTCCGCTTCCGATGACATTGCCGATGACCCGCTGAGCGAAATGGATTTTGCAAGCGAAGACCTGACCGGCAACATCGAAGATGAAGTCGCCCAGAAGACCGATCCGGTTGATCCTCTGGAAACTGAACAGGAAACCGGCCTTGGCCTGGGTGGTGACGAATATTTCGACGAAGAAATGCTGCGTGATCTGGTCAGTGAAATCGTCCGCACGGAACTGCAGGGCGCGTTGGGTGAACGTATCACCCGTAACGTCCGAAAGCTGGTTCGGCGCGAAATCCACCGTGCGCTTACATCACAGGATCTGGAATAGGCATATCGCGTTTTCAAAGACGGTTTGATTACTGTTTTTGTCCAGAACGATCTGTTCTGGCCGTTATGCCCCGTGGACGGATCACAGGCGAACAGCCAGCCGTAGGGCGATACTGTCCCAATATTCAATGACCTCGTAAAGTTGTTTTGATACGTTGCGGTTGAGGCTGTTTTTCCGAGCTGAAATAGCAGTTAAAGCATTGGCGTACTGCATCCATCGCGCAAAAAAAAACGCGCTCGAAAGAGCGCGCTTTTTTTGAAATCAACTCAGTAGCGCTTATGCAGCTTCCGCTTGCTGAGCAGCATGACGACGCTCGGATTCTTCACGTGACAGGGCCACGGAAGTCCGAACACCTTTGCCAACGAAATCCATCAGGCCGGAGACAACCCGTTCATTGGGGTCAATACCGGCACAGCTCAGCACTTCGCGGCCATCGCGCGAACGCGCCCAACGTGCAATCTGCTCTGGACCATTGCCATATTTCTTGTCATCGGCAATTGCGTCATCCAACGCAGCCAGAACTACTGCTGCGAAAAGTTTGCGGGCACGGTTACCTTGTTCATTGTTAAAGGCAGTGCCATCAACGAAATCTTTCATCTCGTCGTCCTTTCTATTATTCTTGCTCTTGTCATTTAGGCGTGGAGGTCCTTATGACGGATTGAGTGCGATTCGGATAGACCTTTATTGCATGACAGTTATGCAAATTTCGCATACCATGTCGCAAGCGCAGCATCGTAGGGCTGCCTTGCGCGGGACAGCTATAACACATATAGGTCACCCAAATTCTTCTTCAACTTTATTGCTATGGTGCGGATACATGCCAAAGATTAACGGGAATGAAATCAGGCCGGGAAATGTTCTCGAACATAACGGCGGCTTGTGGGCTGCTGTTAAGGTCGACCACGTAAAGCCCGGCAAGGGCGGTGCCTTTGCCCAAGTCGAAATGCGTAACCTGCGCAACGGGTCGAAATTGAACGAACGGTTTCGCAGCGCCGACAAGGTTGAAAAGGTACGGTTGGTACAGAAAGATCAACAATTCCTGTATGAAGACGCAGGAATGTTGGTCCTCATGGACACAGAAACCTATGAGCAGGTTCAGCTTTCTGCCGAACTTTTGGGCGAACGTCGTCCGTTCTTGCAGGACGGAATGATGGTGGTTGTTGAATATCACGAGGATGAAGCCTTGAACGCTTCATTGCCTCAAAAGGTTACCTGCAAGATCGTTGAGACCGAGCCTGTTGTGAAAGGCCAGACAGCCGCGAATTCTTTCAAGCCGGCCATTCTGGACAACGGGGTCAAGGTAATGGTGCCGCCGTTTGTCGGGCCTGACGAAGATATCATCGTCAACACTGAAACAATGGAATATTCAGAGCGCGCCTAGCCTGAGCGTTGACGTTACGTCATACCTTCGCTGCATCGCAGAGCCCCGGTCGATCCGGGGCTTTTTCCGTTTTTGAAGGACGTCTTGACAGCGCCGATTCGTGAGAACCCCAATTTTGACGGTTAGATTGTTGCATTTATGCATCAATTCTTCACGCCGCTTTGTGCTTGGAAACATTGCCTTTCGATTTCGCGCCCCGGGATTTTCGGCACGCCGGCGATTTCGATATCGCAGCGCACTCGGCGTATTTACCGAACTTTGAACACCAGCCTATTTTTTCCAATTTGGAATGTTATAGCTAGGTGGAAACTCAGGGGGGGCATGATGTCGGATATAGTCGTCTATTCTGCGAAAAAGATTATCACCATGGATGTAAACCGGCCCGAGGCGACCCACGTCGCTGTGCGCAACGGCGAGGTTCTGGCGGTGGGTGATGCACGCTGTGCTGATCAATGGGGTACGGTGACCCATGACGACAGCTTGAAGGATGCCGTTTTGATGCCAGGCTTCATCGAAGCCCATGCGCATATGATGGCGGGGGCGATGTGGGAATATGCCTATGCCGGATTTCACGACCGGATCGATCCGGATGGCAAGCTTTGGCCAGGCCTGACCGACATCGACGCGGTGATCGGCGGGCTTTCCGATTACGCGCAAGGTCTGGACGATGACGCGCCTTTGGTCGGGTGGGGGTTTGATCCGATCTTTCTGAAGACAGAGAGGTTGAGCAAGAAGCATCTGGACCAGATCAGCACGACCAAGCCGATTGCCATACTCTATTCGAACCTCCATCTGATGTGCGTGAATTCAGTCGCTCTTGAAATGGCGGGCTTTGACCATACAACCAATGCCGAAGGTGTCATCAAGGGGCCAGACGGTACGCCCACAGGCGAATTGCAGGAAATGGCCGCAATGTTTCCGGTGATGCGACGTCTGAATATAGATTTTCGCGGGCTGAGCCAAAAGGAAACGTCGATCCGTGCCTATGCCGACGTGTCGCGACGGGCAGGGGTGACCACCGTCACCGACCTGTATTCCGAGATGGAGGAAGAGGACGTGGCAACCATGCTGCGCGTGACTGGCGAAGACAGCTATCCGTTGCGCATCGTGCCGGCGCTTGGCGCGATGTCCGGGCCCAAGGCGATCGCCGACAAGGCCGAAGCCTTGGCAAAGCGCAGCACCGACAAGCTTCGGCTGGGGGCAGTCAAGCTGATGACCGACGGTGCTATCCAGGGCTGGACCGCGCGGATAAAATCTCCCGGATATGTCGGCGGACAGCCCAATGGCATCTGGAACACCCCGCCCGAGGTGATCTTTCAACTGGTCGAAGAGCTGAACAGTCGTGGCATTCAGATGCACATCCATGTCAATGGCGACGAAGCCGCAGAAGTGGCGCTGAACGCGATCGAAGCTGCCTTGCGCAAACATCCGTGGATGGGCCATCGCCATGTGCTGCAACATTGTCAGATGATGGGCCGTGACCTGTTTACGCGTGCCGCCGATATGGGGTTGTGCTGCAATATATTCGCCAATCACATCTATTACTTTGGCGATCAACATGTCGCTATGACCATTGGGGTCGACCGTGCCGAACGGATGGACGGTGCGCGGTCCGCCATTGATGCGGGTGTGAATATCGCGATCCATTCGGACGCGCCGGTGACGCCGATGGCACCCCTGTTTACCGCGTGGTGCGCCGTTAATCGCCAGACGACTTCGGGGCGCACATTGGGTCATGCGCAGCAGATTACCGTGCAAGAGGCGCTTTTCGCGATCACGTTGGGGGCGGCCTATACATTAAAGCTCGACCGCGAAATCGGGAGTATACAGACCGGCAAGCGCGCTGACTTTACGGTATTGGGTGACGATCCGACCAAGGTTGACCCGATGGCGCTCAAGGACGTGCCGGTGTTGGGAACCGTCTTTGGAGGACGGGTGCATCTGCTATGAAACCGCGTCTGCCGTTGGCGGTGGTTTCGGGGTATCTTGGCGCTGGCAAGACAACCTTGATCAATCGCCTGTTATCCGAGCCACACGGGCTGCGGTTGTTGGTGATGGTCAACGATTTCGGCGCGATCAATATTGATGCCGACCTTCTGGCAGAGGCAGGCGATGATACGATGACCTTAACCAACGGGTGCGTATGTTGCACCATGGGTGCCGACCTCTATATGGCGATTGGCGATGTGCTTGATCGCGACACGCGCCCCGATTATCTGGTGATCGAAGCGTCGGGCATAGCGGACCCGGCCCGTATCGCCCAAGTCGCCATGGCCGAACCGGATCTGGTTTACGGCGGCATCGCTACTGTCGTGGATGGGCAAACCTATGCGTCACTGGTGGCTGACCCTCTGATAGGTGCGCAGATCGAAAGGCAGACTAGCGTCGCCGACCTGGTGTTGATCAGCAAGCTGGACCACCCCGACCCGGCTTTGACATTGCGCTTGGGAGTGCAGTCCCGCGCGGCTGTGGTCGACCTGGCAGAGCGAAATGCACTGGCACCGTTGCTATTCGGGGGGGCACCACGGACCATCCCGATGGTCAAGGGGCAGGCCCACGCGCCCTATGTCACCTGGAGCAGTTCAAGCCCAATTCAGTTGGACCATGAAGCATTGCTGGCCAAGCTCAACACCCGCCCCGCAGGGCTGTTTCGGTTCAAGGGTTTTGTGGCTGGCCCCTCGGGCCGCGGGTGGGAGGTGCATTGCGTCGGTCCCGCTGTCAGCGTCAAACCGATCAGCCAGGCGCAGGGCACCAAGGTCGTAGGCATCGGGCTTGAGGGGCAGATAAACCCCGAGCAGATCGAAAATTGGTGGCTCGACTAGGCGCGAGCCAGCCCCGGGCCGCCCGCAGCCTGTTCAGCCGTCTGTCATCAACGTAACGGTGGCATCCGCGGCCTGCATCGCCGCACGGGCACGGTCAAAGCGCAAATACGCCAACGCATGGTTGCCAGATTGGGTAAAGATTGTGCCCGCGGGTTTGCCATCGGCTGAGATCTCGGTGCCCGATGTAACGGGCGCGCTGACTTCGACCTGGGCGAGTCCTTTGCGAAGCTCGGTTTTGTGCTTCATGCGGGCGGTCACTTCTTGGCCGACATAGCAGCCCTTGCGAAAATCGACCCCGTTCAACCGTTCGAATCCCATCTCGAGAATGAAGCTGTCTGGGCCAAGCTCGACCCCGTTTTCGGGTATCAGATACGCCACGCGCATGGCATCCCAATCGGTGTCGTCATCGACCTGGGCTTGATCACGGTAGGCCCGCCAGCCCAGACGATGATCACGCGGATCGGCATATCCGTCTTCGGGTGCGTCGCCCAGGCCACGATGCAGGTAGAGCGAGGTTGCCTCTATCGTCACGTCGGCGCGAAGTTTGTACATGGTCAATCGCTGTACCAGGCTATCGGCAAACGGCGCACCCACATCCAGTAATATCGCATCGTCGGCTTTGGATAGAAAAAAGTCCGTTATGAACTTGCCTTGCGGCGTCAGGATGGCGGCATAGATCGGCCCGTGATCCAGTTTGCGAATGTCGTTGGTAATCAAACCTTGCAGAAAACCGGTTGCATCGCGGCCCGTTATTCTGAGGATGCGGCGGTCATTCATATCGCTTGTCCTTTTAATCTTTGCCATGACATATAGCACCCCATAACGAAGCTGAAAGGGGCAACCATGCGGGCACCTATATCTGTGGTTATCCCGACCCTGAACGCCGAAGCGGGGTTGAGCAATTGCTTGACCGCATTGATGGAAGGGTTGGACGCCGGGCTGATCCGTGAATTGATCGTGACAGACGGAGGATCGCAGGATGCCACGCTTGCGCTCGCGGAGGCCTGGGGCGCTCAGGTGGTTGAGGGGGCGGCCTCGCGGGGGGGGCAATTGCGACGCGGTTGCGCCAAGGCGCAGGCGGATTGGCTGCTGGTGTTGCATGCCGATACGCAGTTGGCACCTGGCTGGACCAAGCCGGTGATCGCGCACCTCGAGGGTCAGCAAGCCGGGTGGTTCAAGCTGCGCTTTGACCATGGCGGATTTCCGGCAAGGTTTGTCGCGGGGTGGGCCAACACGCGAAGCAGGTTGGGTTTGCCATATGGCGATCAGGGGATGTTGATCCCGCAAACGCTTTATCGGTCCATCGGCGGGTATCCGGACCAACCCCTCATGGAGGACGTTGCACTGGCTCTGCTGCTGAAAGGTAAGTTGACTGGTCTGGATGCTACGGCGGTGACTTCGGCTGACAGGTACCGGCGCAGCGGCTGGATCAAGCGAGGGGCACGCAACCTGTGGACGCTGACACGCTATCTGGCCGGCGCAACACCGGCCAAACTGGCTGCGGATTATTCAAAGTGAGCAAGGCGAGAAAACGAGCCGTTAGCCCTTACCCGAACAGGCGTTGCCCCAAGCGTTGGAAAATGTTCGGGGCCGATGGCTTCAGCCCAGGCTGAAGTGCACGAAGCGCGTCCACGTTGCGACTGTCCGAGACGGTTTTTCCATCTTCGAACTGTAGTCGGTAAAGGTCGGCATAGATGCCGCCGCGCGCCAAAAGCTCGTCGTGTTTACCCTCGTCCATCACCCGGCCCCTGTCCATGACCACAATCTTGTCCGCCCCTCTGATGGTGGAAAGCCGGTGCGCGATGACCAGGGTGGTGCGCCCTTCTGACAAGCGATCCAAGGCTTGCTGAACGACCTTTTCTGACTGCGCATCAAGGGCGCTTGTTGCTTCGTCCAACAGCAAGATCGGCGTATTGCGCAGCAAGGCTCGGGCGATCACGACACGCTGACGCTGGCCCCCCGAAAGGGCCGACCCGCGCGGGCCGACACGGGTCTCTAGCCCGTGTTCAAGCTTTGGCAGGAAATCCGCGACATGTGCAGCTTCAAGCACCTTTTGCAGCTCGTCGTCACTGACGTCTTCCCGGCCCAGAACAATATTCTCGCGCAGGGTTTCATCGAATAACAGCGCCTCTTGTGTGACCACTGAAAACAACCCACGCAGGTCGGAAATCTCCATGTCCTTGAGCTCTACACCCCCGATCGAAATGGTGCCTTTTTGCGGGTCAATCAGCCGCGTCAACAGGTTGAATATGGTTGACTTGCCAGCGCCCGACGCGCCGACCAGTGCAGTTGTCTGCCCCGCAGTTGCAGTAAGCGACAAGCTGTCGAGAACCGAGGCTTCCCCATACGACAGACTTACGCCGTCCAGCACGATGTCAGGCGCCGCCGTCGGCGCGGCAACAGGGTGCTCGGGCGATTTGAGGTTTACCGGCGCATCCATCAGCTCTTTGATGCGTTCCAGGGCTGCGGCGGCCGTCTGCCACAGGCCGCTGATAGCGCCCAAGCGGCGCAGCGGGTTAAAGGTGAAGCCCATTGCGGTGAAAAACGTCATGAACTGGCCGATGGTCTTTTCGCCGTCGATGATTTCGGAGCCTCCGTACAGGATCACAGCCATGAACCCGATTCCGGACATGATATCTATCAATCCCGGCAAAGCCGAATTGCCGAATGATGCGCGGACCTCGGTGCGTACATACGTCCGGGTCAGGTCGCGGTATTGGCGGGCCTGGTACCGTTCCAAGGCATTCAGCTTAATCTGGACGATACCGTGAAAAACCTCATCAAGCCGGGTAGACAGGTGCGCCCCAAGGTCACGGGCCTCGCGCGAGCGGGCGCGCACGAAACGCTGGGCCAATGCCGCGGGCATCACCATCAAAGGTACCCCGATGCAGGCCAGCAAGGCCCAAACCGGGTCAATGGACACCGCAACACCCAGCAAGACGATCAACCCGACAAAATCGCGCCCGGTTCCGGTGATGACGGCCTGCCAGACAGCCCCGATCGCGTTTACGTCGGATTGCACACGCTGCACCAGGAAACCCGGCGGGTGTGTCTGGTGAAAGGCCCCGTCCTGGATCATCATACGATCTAGCAGATCAATACGCATGTCCGCGGCCGATTTCTGCGCTATGCGGGTCAGCAAGACCTTTTGGACCACGCCAGCGATCGCCCGCAGAACAAAGATCCCGACCAACACCAGCCCGACCCAGATCAATGCGTTTTCTTGACCGGCCACAAAGACCTGATCGAACATCGGTTGCATGAGCTTGGCCAAGGCACCCATGGTCGCGCCTTCGACCGCCATGAAGACGAGGGCAATCAGCAGCAAGCCCATATGCTTGCGCAGGTAATCACGCCAAAGCCATTTCAGCAATTCGCTTGAGGTATAGGTCACGTCGCTCATACTTGGGCAGCATCCGTTAGGGTATCCATCCCGACGGGTTTACGCAGCCCGGCAGGGTAGGGCAAGCACAGCGACGTTGATTGCATGATTGACGCCACGCCGCGGCAGGATAAGTTGCATTAAATTTTCTGCGTGAAAGGCCCGCACATATGTCACATCATCCCAACCTTTCGCAAGGGCGCGGATACCTTGCGATACCGGGCCCGTCGGTGATGCCCGAGGCTGTATTGAACGCAATGCACCGTCCTGCGCCCAACATATATGCCGGTGAACTGATCGACATGATGCCGCCCCTGATGCAGGATTTGCGCCGCATCGCGAAAACCGACCACCAGTTGGCGATGTATATTGGCAACGGTCACGCCGCATGGGAAGCAGCACTCAGCAATGTGATTGCCCCAGGTGACAAGGTGCTGGTGCCAGCGACAGGTCGGTTCGGCATTGGTTGGGGTGACACGGCAACCGGCCTCGGGGCCGATGTAGAGGTCATGGATTTCGGGCTTCAAAGCGCGTTGGATATTGACCGCATTGCACAGAGACTCAGGGCCGATACAGCCCATGAGATCAAGGCGATTTTGGTGGTTCACGTCGATACGTCGACCTCGGTCGTGAACGACGTGGCGGGGGTACGCGCTATACTTGACGCAGCCGGACACCCGGCGCTGTTGATGGTGGACTGCATTGCGTCTTTTGCCTGTGACCGATTTGAAATGGATCACTGGGGTGTCGATGTGATGGTGACCGCCTGTCAAAAGGGGCTGATGGTCCCGCCGGGCGTGAGTTTTGTGTTTTTCAATGACCGCGCATCGGCCGTGCGCGCCGCTCTGCCCCGGGTAAGTCGGTTTTGGGACTGGACCCCGCGGGCCAACCCTGCTGAATTCTTCCAGTACCATTGTGGTACCGCGCCAACACATCACATCTATGGCTTGCGCGCAGCACTGGACATGATCAACGCCGAGGGTATCGAAAACGTCTGGTCGCGGCACGCGACACTGGCAAGGGCGGTTTGGGCCGCTTGCGAAATGTGGGGAACCCAAGGGAGCCTTGCCCTCAATATCGCTGACCCCGCGCTGCGCAGCCACGCGGTGACGGCGCTGCGACTGGATGCGCCTCAGGCGACGCAGTTGCGCGATTGGGTCCAGGAGAATATCGGCCTTACCCTGGGCATAGGATTGGGAATGGCACCTGTGGGCAGTGCCGCAAGCCACGGATTCTTCCGCGTCGGGCACATGGGGCACGTCAACGGCCAGATGATCATGGGGGTTCTCGGGGGAATGGAAGCGGGAATGGCGGCACTTGGGATCAAGCGTGGGGCAGGTGCGCTCGACGCCGCGGCCAAAGTCATTGGCGGGGGTTAATTCCGGTGCCGTGCGCCGATACGGTCTATTGCGATTCTAACGGCCCAGCCCGTAAGCATTACCGCTGGAAGACCCCATATTGCCCAAATCAACATGAACACCCACAGGACATTCACGCCAAACATGACGACGCAGGCGCTGATGTAATTTGGGGCAGATCTGCCTTGGTCGGTGTGGCGCATCGGTTCACTCCGGTACGGGGGACCTCGCAATCATATGCCGGATCAGGCTTGTGTCATCCCGATTTTGGCATCGGAAAGCGCGTCGGGTAGGGCGGCTGCAAAAGCGTCCAGGTCCGCCGGAGTACCGCAGCTTACCCGAATGCAGCGGTTTTGCGGTGCGGCAAAGGGCATGCGAACGAATATGCCGCGTGCGACCAATCCGTCCAGCACTGCCTTGGCAAAAGCAGCGTCACGCCCGCAGTCAACAGCTACGAAATTCGCCGCCGAAGGTAGGGGTGACAAGCCATTGTGTACAGCAATTTGCGCGATCCGGTCGCGCGCCGCTGCAATCCGTTCCTGAACCTGGGCAAGCCATCCGGTGTCAAGCAACGCTGCCAGCGCCCCCGCCTGAGCGGCGCGGTTCATTCCGAAATGGTTGCGCACCTTGCCGAAGGCCGCGATCAGATCGGGCGTGCCGATGGCATATCCCACCCGCGCCCCGGCCAACCCATACGCCTTGGAAAAGGTCCGCATCCGGATAAGGCGCGGGTCATCTGCATTCAGGGCAGGGGCGGCCTCGGCTGGGGCGCATTCAATATAGGCTTCATCCAGGACCAGAAGGCAGCCTTGCGGCAACATATCAAGCGCGCTGGCAATCTTTTCTCCGGTGTGCCAACTGCCCATAGGATTGTCGGGGTTGGCAAGATAGACCAGCTTTGCATCTTTCTCCGAAGCTTCCTTGAACAAAGCTGCCACATCTTCATGGTCGTCGAGATAAGGCACTTTATGCAGAATACCCCCATAACCCGCGACGTGGTAATTGAACGTGGGATACGCCCCCTCAGACGTGATGACCGGATCGCCCGGGGCAATCATCAGGCGAACCAGATACCCCAGTAACCCGTCGATGCCTTCGCCTACGATAATGTGTTCGGGGGTGACAGAGTGATGTGCGGCCAAAGCACTGCGCAGATCAAAGCTTTCTGGGTCACCGTACATCCACTGTTGCGCAGCTGCCATCGCCTCTGTTGCCCGGGGGGATGGACCAAAGACACTTTCATTGGCCCCCAGCCGTGCAGCAAATCTGCGGCCTTGTGCACGCTCCTGTGTTTCCGGCCCCACAAAGGGTACGGTCGAGGGTAACGAAGCGGCGAGCGGCGTGAGGCGATATTGTGTCATGTCCATCACGTAGCGCATGTGAAGTCGGCTCAGCAAGGATAGAAACATACCTGACCAATCAAACGCATGCCGTAGCGTTTTGCTTTGCAAGCGCATGGGTCTGACGTCACACTAAATTCATTGGCCAGGAGGATATCATGACACGCGTTTCCGTTACCTATGAAGACCATATCGCGCATGTGCGGCTTACCCGCGCGGAAAAAATGAACGCGCTCGATCAAGAAATGATCGACGCAATAATCGCAGCGGGAAGCGAGGTCGCTGCGTCCGACGCCCGCGTTGCGCTGATATCCGGTGAAGGCAAATCTTTCTGCGCTGGTATCGATATCAACGGGCTGAGCTCCATGGCCGGGGGGGACCCGGCTGACCTTATGATGCCCCGAACGCACGGCAATGGCACCACCAATCAATGGCAAGAGGTGTCGATGATCTGGACCCGCCTGAGCATACCGGTGATCGCAGCGCTGCATGGCAAGGTTTACGGGGCGGGGCTCCAGCTCGCCCTTGGGGCTGACATCCGTATCGCGGCACCGGATACAGAAATGGCGGTTATGGAAATGAAGTGGGGGATCGTGCCCGACATGGGCGGCATGGTGTTGCTCCCCAAACTGGTGCGCGGTGATATACTACGTCTGCTGACCTACACCGCCGACCCGATTGACGCGCTCAGTGCTGAACGCTGGGGCCTGATTACGAAACTGGCGGACGATCCCGTTCTGACTGCAATGGAACTTGCAGAGGTGATTACCGGTAAAAGCCCGAGTGCCATCAAGGCGGCCAAACGCCTGATCACATTCGCCGAGGTTTCCGGCGTGGACGACGTTCTGCTTGAAGAATCGCGAGAACAGGCAGCGCTGCTGGGTCGGCCCCACCAAATGGAAGTTATCGCCGCAGAATTTGGCAAGCGTCGCGCGGTGTTTTCCGACTGACAGGTTAGCCCCGCCTGAGATTTCAGACGGGGCCTTCCAAATGGACGATCTTCGCTTCCCAGCTAGGACCGCGAGGTCAAGATCACTGCAAATGATTTCCAAATGGTAAAAAATCCTCGCCGAAGGCATTTTTCTTCTGGTGGATCAAAAGAGATTTATGCCTTCGGCGAGGATTTTTCACCATTTGGAAGCGACGGCGATTATCCCAATTCAGCCAAACGGTTCAGAGCGGCCTGAAGCTGGTCTGCTTCTTCCTGACGCGCGTCAAGGTTGCTTTGGGCTTCGGCGACAACTTCGGCCGGGGCGGAAGCGGCGAATTTGGGGTTGTTCAGGCGCCCCTTCAGACCGCCGATCTCCTTACCCAGTTTGTCGAGTGACTTTTGCAAACGGGCTTTTTCCGCGTCGATGTCGATCAGCCCCGCAAGCGGGAGGCCAAAGCTCGCGCCCGGCGCGGCGATGGAGACGGTGCCTTTGGGGAAGCTCTCTGTCTTCTCGATGGTTTCGACCCGTGCCAGACGTTTGATCATTACCTCGTTTCGGTCCCATGCGGTTTGGCCGGCGTCGTCCATGTCGGTATAGAGCATGGGTACTTTGAGCCCCGCAGGCACATGCATCTGTGCCCGTGCCGAACGGATGGATTCGATCAGGCCGATCACCCAGTTGAGTTCGCGGTCGGCGTCGGCGTCCAGCATTTCGGCGGTGCTGTAGGTCGGCCAGTCGCCATGCACCAGCATCTTGGGACGGGTAGCCGTGGTCTGCCACAGTTCCTCGGTGATGTAGGGCATGATCGGGTGGAGCAGTACAAGGCATTGATCCAGCACCCATTTCAGCGTCTGGCGAGTCTCGGCGGCCTCTGGCGCGTCGTCTTGCAGCAGGGGTTTGGAGAGTTCAACGTACCAGTCGCAGACCTTGCCCCAGACAAAGGCATACAGCGCATTGGCCGCGTCGTTGAAACGGTAGTTGTCCAATGCGGCGTCGACCTCTTCGCGGACGCGGGCGGTTTCGCCGATGATCCATTTGTTCAGCGTGTGGTCGACCTGGGTGTGGCTGGTGTAGGTCACCGGCTCGACGCTCTCTTCGAACACGCCGTTCATCTCGGCGAAACGGTGGGCGTTCCACAGTTTGGTGCCGAAGTTGCGGTAGCCGGCGATGCGTGCGGTCGACAGTTTCAGGTCGCGCCCCATGGCGGCCATCGCCGTCAGGGTAAAGCGCACCGCATCCGCGCCGTATTCGTCGATCAGGTCCAGCGGGTCCAGCACGTTGCCAAGCGATTTGGACATTTTCTTGCCCTTCTCGTCGCGCACCAGCGCGTGGACATATACTGTATCAAACGGCTTTTGATCGACAACGGCGTATTGCATCATCATCATCCGGGCGACCCAGAAAAAGATGATGTCAAAGCCGGTGATCAGCACCGAGGTGGGGAAGTATTTCGCCAGCTCATCCGTCTGTTCGGGCCAGCCGAGCGTACCGATGGGCCAGAGACCCGACGAGAACCAGGTGTCGAGCACATCAGGGTCACGGGTGAGCGTCTTGCCGGGGGCCATCGCCTGCGCTTCGACTTCGGTTGCCGCGCAGTATTCCTTGCCCTCGTCGTCGAACCACACAGGGATCTGGTGCCCCCACCACAATTGGCGCGAGATGCACCAGGGTTCGATGTTTTCCAGCCAGTTGAAGTATACCTTGCGGTCCTGTTCGGGCAGTATCTGCACCTCTCCGTTGCGCACCGCGTCGATGGCGGGTTGCACGATTTTCGAGGTCTCGACAAACCATTGATCGGTCAGCATCGGTTCGATCACCACTTTCGACCGGTCGCCGAAGGGCTGCATGATTTTCTTGGGCTCGACCAGCGGGACCAGCGTCTCGTCCCGCTCTTCGCCTCCCTCTTCGGGGGCGAGGGGGGCTTTGACGGGTTTGCCCAACCGGGGATCCGTCGGCGGTACCATGACGGCCAGGCCTTCGGCGGTGATGTCGGCGATGACCTTGGTGCGCGCCTCGAACCGGTCGAGGCCGCGGTATTCTTCGGGGACGAGGTTGATCTCTGTCGCGTCTGCGGGGGCGTCTTCACGGCCTTCGGCGATGGCTTGCGCGCGCGCGGCGGCGGCGTCATAGGGCAGGCCGTCGGCGCGCATGGCACCGCGGGTGTCCATCAAGGCGTAGAGCGGGATATTGTTGCGTTTGGCGACGCCGTAGTCGTTGAAGTCATGCGCGCCGGTGATCTTGACCGCGCCCGAGCCGAAGGTCTTGTCGGGGTATTCGTCGGTAATGATCGGGATGCGGCGGCGCTGCGCTTTGGGGCCGACGGGGATTTCGCACAGTTTGCCAACGATCGGCGCATAGCGTTCGTCGGAGGTATGTACCGCTACCGCCCCGTCGCCCAGCATGGTTTCGGGGCGGGTCGTCGCGATAGAGATATAGTCGCGCTCCTCGGAAAGCGTCACATTGCCGTCTTCGTCTTTCTCGACGTAAGTATAGGTCGCGCCATCGGCCAGCGGGTATTTGAAGTGCCACATGTGCCCGTCGACTTCGGTGGATTCGACCTCGAGGTCGGAAATCGCGGTCTCGAAATGCGGGTCCCAGTTGACCAGGCGATTGCCGCGATAGATCAGGCCCTTGTTATACATATCCACGAAGACCTTGATCACGGCGTCGTGGAAGTTGCCTTCCTCGCCCGCGGGGGCTCCGGGGGCACCGGACATGGTAAAGGCGTTGCGCGACCAATCAAGCGAGGTGCCGAGGCGTTTGAGCTGACCGATGATCGTGCCGCCGGACTTCTGCTTTTGCTCCCAGACCTTGGCGGTGAAATCGTCGCGGGTGAAATCGGTGCGGCGTTTGCCGTCTTTGGCAAGCTCGCGTTCCACCACCATCTGCGTCGCGATACCGGCGTGGTCCTGACCGGGCTGCCACAGCGTATCAAAGCCGCGCATCCGGTGCCAGCGCACCAGAATATCCTGCAATGTATTGTTGAACGCGTGGCCCATGTGGAGCGATCCTGTCACGTTGGGCGGCGGGATCATGACCGAAAAGGTTTCCTCGCGCGAGGCGTTGGCACCGGCCTTGAAAGCACCTGACTCTTCCCATGCGGCGTATAAGCGGGCTTCGGCTTCGGCGGCGTCAAAATTCTTGTCGAGTGCCATGATCAGCGTCCTTCTTTTAACTTGGGGATGATCTAGCCGAGCAAGAGGGAAAGGGGAAGGCTGGCGGGTCTAATACTTCTAGAAATGTCAAAGCGCCCGGTCACGCGGTGTGTCTGGACATTACGGCTTTGCAGGCTAGTGTCAGCCCGAACGAGGTGACGGAACGAAGGAATGCGAGCAGATGGATAAGTTTGGAAAAAGCCAGCCGGTCAAACGGGTCGAAGATGTGCGGTTTCTGACCGGCGAGGGGCGTTATGTGGACGACATCACACCAGCAGGCGCGCTGCATGCGTATTTTTTTCGCTCGCCGGTTGGGCATGCGGTGATCACCGGGCTGGACGTGGAGGATGCGGCGCAGGCCGAGGGTGTGCATGCGGTGCTTACCATCGATGACCTTGAAGCCGCCGGCATGGACATTTCCATGGCTGGAACGATCCTGAAGAACCGAGATGGCACCGACGCTGCGAAACCTTTGCGGCCTATGCTGGCCAAGGGCAGGGTCCGCTATGTGGGTGAACCGGTTGCCGTCGTGATTGCAGATACGCTGGATCAGGCCCGCGATGCCGCCGAACTGATCGTGCTGGATGTCGACGACCTGCCGACCAACATGAAGCTGGAGCGCGGCGGAGCCACGATCCACCCCGAAGCGCCTGACAACATGGCATTTGATTGGGGGATGGGTGACGAAGAAGCGACCCAGAAGGCGTTTGATGCCGCAGCCAGGACCGTGAGCCTGGACGTGGGGGACAACCGGATCATCGTAAATTCGATGGAGCCTCGGGGGTGTTATGCCGAATGGACCAATGGCAAGGTGCATGTCGCCAACAACGCGCAGGGCGTCTGGGTACACAAAGGCAACCTCAAACGCGTGTTCGATCTGGACGACGACCACGTGCAGGTGACCAACCCCGACACAGGCGGCGGTTTCGGCATGAAGGCGTCGGCCTATCCTGAATATTTCTCGGTCGCGCAGGCGGCGCGGGCCTTGGGGCGTCCGGTGCGCTGGATGTCGGACCGGACCGAAGCAATGCTGAGCGATAATGGCGGGCGCGATCTGACATCACTGGCCGAATTCGCGTTTGATGAGAATAACAAGATCACTGCCTACCGCGTCCGCACCAAATGCAACCTCGGGGCCTATAACAGCCAATTCGGTCAGCCCATTCAGGCGCTGCTGTTCAGCAAGGTTTTGATGGGCGTATACGACGTACAGACTACTTGGTTGCAGGTCGAAGGCTATTACACCAACACGGTGCAGACCGATGCCTATCGCGGTGCTGGTCGCCCGGAGGCGATCTATGTGCTGGAACGCCTGATGGACCGCGCCGCCCGAGAGTTGGGTGTCGACCCGTGGGAGCTTCGCAGGATCAACTTTATCAAGCCTGAACAGTTTCCGTATACGTCCGCGACAGGCGAAAACTATGATGTCGGGGATTTTAACCGCTTGTTGACGCGCGCGGCGGCCGAGGCCGACCACGAAGGTTTTGCCGCCCGCAAGGCGGAGGATGCCGAGCGGGGGCTGCTGCGGGGGCAGGGCCTGTGCTATTATATCGAAAGCATCCTTGGCGATCCCGCAGAAGGGGCCAAAGTCGAGTTCAACGAAGATGGCACCGTCTTTATTTATGTGGGCACCCAGTCGAACGGGCAGGGTCACGAGACTGTCTATGCGCAGTTCCTGTCGGACCAGACCGGCATCCCGGCCGAGTTGATCCACGTGATCCAAGGCGATAGCGATTTGATTGCCCAAGGCGGCGGTACCGGCGGTTCGCGCTCTGTCACGACGCAAAGCACGGCGACGCTTGCGACGGTTGCGAAGATGACGGAGGCTTTCACAGCGTTTCTGTCCGATGAGATGGGCGTGCCGGTCGCCGCAATCAGCTTTGACGACGAACGCTTCCGTGCGGATGGGTCAAACATGACTCCGACGATGCTGGAGGTGGCCGAGATGGCCCGTGCAAAGGGTCGCACCGACCTGCTTGTACATCATGAACGCGCGACCTTGCCGGGCCGCAGCTATCCCAACGGGGCCCACGTGTCCGAGGTGATGATCGACCCTGAAACCGGTATCGTTGCTGTCGAACGCTATACTGTGGTTGACGATTTCGGTAATCTTATCAACCCGATGCTAGCAGAAGGTCAGGTGCATGGCGGCGTGGTTCAGGGTATAGGGCAGGCCATTCAGGAACACGTCGTGTATGACGAAGACGGACAGTTGCTCACCGCGTCATTCATGGACTATGCGATTCCGCGCGCCATTGATGTGCCCTACATCGCGTTCAATTCCGAACCTGTCCCATCCACGGCAAACCTCATGGGAATGAAGGGATGTGGCGAAGCAGGGACTGTCGGTGCACTGGCTGCCATCGCGAACGCGGTTCAGGATGCGTTGTGGGACCAAGGGGTGCGTCAGGCGGATATGCCATTCACCCCGCACAGGGTTTGGGAAATGCTTAATGATCAGGCAATCGCCGCCGAATGATCCCGAGGTTATCGCGACGTGGGGGCGGGGGTACACCCGCCCCCACGTCGTTTGAGACTTTGGAAGCGAAATTCTATTTGGCGATTTGCATGACAATGCACGTGGTGGAGCCCGTGGCGTAAAGTTTGCCGTCTTCGACGCCACGAATTTCACCATGCGCAACCCCGGTAGACCGGCCCACGTGATCGGTTACGCCTACGCAGTCAATCTGCATGCCCAATGGGATCGCGCGTAGAATGTTGATCTTGTATTCCAGCGTTGTGTACACCGACCCGCGCGGGACCTTGGTCATGACGGCGCAGGCCATAGCTGAATCGAGCAAGGTACCGTACCAGCCGCCGTGCACCGTGCCCATCGGGTTGGTAACATTGAATTCCGGAGCACCCCGAAAAACAGCGCGCCCGTCTGACACCTCGTGCAAGGTGTACCCCATGGTGCCGCCGATGGGCGGGCCGGGGTTGGTGCCGTCCAGAATTTTCTGCATGAATTCAAGACCAGTCAACCCAAGCACTTCGGACTGGCTCAGCAGGTCTTCGGGACCATTGGCAAGGTGTGGCATTTAAGAAATCTCCGGCAAATATGTGCCGGAGAAACTTGTTGATTTTTCTGCCTGAGGGCAAGCCGAGATATATCTTACGCGACGTCTGACAATGCTGTTTGTGATGTCACGCCCAAGGCGCGGCACACGCTGCGGGTCAGCTCGGGGCGGTTCAGAGTGTAAAAATGCAGGTTTTCGACACCTTCGTCCACCAGCTCACTGCACATTTCGCTGCATAGTGCGGTGGATAACAGATCGTGGCGATCATCGCGGAGCGCGGCATTATAGGCTTCGTCCAGCCATGCCGGCACCAAAGCGCCGCAGCGCGTCGCAAAATTGCGCGCAGACTTCCAATTGGTCACCGGCATGATGCCCGGCGTAATCGGCTTGGTGATACCGGCCGCGGCGCAGGCATCGCGAAAACGCAGAAAGGTTTCGGTTTCAAAGAAAAATTGAGTGATTGCTTCGTCGGCACCAGCATCGAACTTGCGCTTGAGCCATTCGACATTCTGCGCCTGATCCGGGGATTCGGGGTGTGGCTCGGGGTAGGCACCGACCCGCAGCGTAAATTTCCCCGTCGCGGCCAAAGCTTCGATCAATTCGCAGCTGTCGGCAAAGCCATCCGGGTGTGGCGTAAACACGCTGGCCCCATTTTCAGGATCACCGCGCAATGCGACAATATCGGTGACGCCGATTTCGGCAAAGCTGTTCGCGACCTCAAGTGTTTCGGCTTTGCTTGCGCCGACGCAGGTCAGGTGCGCTGCCACCGGCAGGCCGGATGTGCGGCGCAGTACATGAGCAGAATCATGCGTCAGATCGCGGGTCGACCCGCCTGCACCGTAGGTCACGGAAAAAAAGCGGGGTCCCAAAGGTGCCAGCGCTTGAGCCGTATCCCAAAGACGGAATGATGCGTCGACGGACTTGGGCGGGAAAACTTCAAAGGAAACGGCTGGCGTGGTCATGTCGGACAATCCTATTCTTTATTTCAACTCTTGTCGCACGAACTGAGTTGTGAAACAAACTCATAACTTTCATCTTCAACATGAGGAACGCCTCATATGCATATTGAGTTCCGTCATCTGCGCACCATTCAGGCCATTCACGAGGCCGGAGGTCTCGCGCGGGCCGCCGATACGATGAACATCACCCAATCCGCTTTGTCGCATCAGGTAAAGGGGCTGGAGGATCAGGCCGGGGTAGAGCTGTTCGTGCGTCGGTCCAAACCGCTAAAGCTGTCGCCTGCGGGACTGCGCCTGCTGAAGCTGGCCCAACAGGTGCTGCCACAGCTCGAGGCGGCGCAGGCTGAATTCATGGGGCTGCGTGCTGGCAGCACAGGCCGGATGCACATTGCCATTGAATGTCACGCCTGTTTCGAATGGTTGTTCCCGGTGCTTGAACAGTTTCGCAAATCCTGGCCCGATGTAGATGTCGATATCCGCCCCGGTCTGGCCTTTGATGCCTTGCCCGCCTTGTTGCGCGAAGAGGTCGATCTGGTGGTTTCATCTGATCCCGAGGACCTGCCCGGCGTCAAGTTTGTTGAATTGTTCGATTACAAGGCGGTGTTTGTCGCCGCCAGCCATCACCCCCTTGCGGCCAAACCATATGTCGAGGCCGCGGATTTCAGAAGCGAAACGCTGATTACCTATCCGGTGGAACGCACACGCCTTGACGTGTTCAGCCAGTTGTTGATTCCCGCCAAGGTCGAGCCGCTTGCCATCCGTCAGGTTGAACTCACGGCGGTGATCCTGTTGCTTGTCGCTTCCAACCGCGGGGTCGCGGTCTTGCCCGACTGGGTCGTTCGCGAGGTGAAATACAGCAACGATTATGTCACGCGTCCGCTGACGGAAAACGGCGTGACGCGCAGATTGTACGCCGCCGTGCGCGAGGATGATCTGGACAAGCCTTTCATGTCGCAACTGCTGAAACTGGCAGGGGAAGAAGCGCGGAAATTGCAGCGGGCTTAAGGCGTGATGTCGCCGTTTAAACATGCAGGCGTGGATCAAGAGCGAAATGTTCTTGCTGCACATCGTCGAACTGGCCTGTGGCCTTGGTGGCATCGAAGATCAGGTTCCAGCTATGCCGGGACACTGTAGAGGGGATCAAAACAAACAGGTGGTCGCGTAGCAGCGCGTCGCCGAACCCTTTTTGGCCCGCCCCATGTGACCCCGGAACCAACCAGTTCGCATTAGGTATATCAGCGGTATCAAGGACATGTACCCTGGCAGGGTCGATCACTCTGGCAGAGGTCAGCACATGATGTGCAGTGTCCAGCGCCCTGAAGCCCTTGTGGACCGCGACTTCCATGATCGCGGTCGCGGGGTCAAGAGAGGTATAGACCGCCCGGACCCCTTGCGAATTCCAGCGGCCCCCCACGCGGTATGACCCTTCGCCAGTGTGCCATGTCGGCGCATGTTGCCGCTGGTCGAGCCTCCAAAACCGCAGTTCGCCCGTTCCGAGCGGCGGTGGCAGTGGCGTCACGCGTAGACCCCGTACTCCATCCGGGTCAGGGTGTTTTCCACCGCTTCGGCCCCTGCGGCCGACGAAAGCAGGTCGATGGGCCGTCGGTTGTCCAGACCAATGGCAGGGGCCAGCATCCAGGCCTCGGCTGCTTCCTGGTCGCCAAAGACGTCGGTAGCTTGCGCCAGCAACTCTGCAAAGCGCCAAGCTCGGCTGCTTTGTTCTGTAGACAGGCGGTCTTTGCCTTTTTCGGCTCTTTTGCGTTGCAGGGTGCGTAGGCTCATGCCGATCGCCTTGTTCAGCGCATCGCCCGACGACAGCACCGATACTGTGTCCACAAGATGCAGCAGTGCTTGAGAGGAAATGCCCTTCACGATCACATCATGCGCATCCAAAGAGTTTCGCACCGTTTGCTTGATGACCTTTTGCCCGCCCAAAAGCCGGAAAGCGCGCACGGCGTCGTCTGTCTCCGCATTCATTAACGGGAGGTTATCCCTTTCACTTAGAAAGGCTGTAGCACCCATGGCTGTACTCCTTTTCGTCACGTGTCGCTAAATAAGTGACATGTGTCGCGATGTATTTCAAGAGGCAACTCAAGTGCGCATAAACTATTTGATCGCATGTGCGGGGCGACCCGCGAAAACAATCGCGGTATGCAGGCCGCAATCAGGCTGACCGGGCCTGTTGCCAGGGGATAGGGCACACGCCGTGCGCGATGATGTGGCGGGGATGTCGCTGTGAGGGCGCTGTCATGCCCTGGCAGCGGGAAGGGCAGGGGCGCGCACGCCCCCACCGATATCTGTTCAGCCGACCTTGACGATGGCCTTGCCTTGATTGCCGCCGGTCAGCAGGTCCATGAACGCCTGCGGTGCGTTTTCAAGGCCCTCGGTGATGTCCTCTTTGACCGCGATGGTACCGTCGGCGACCTTGGGCGCGACTTCTTTCATGAATTCGGGAAACCTGTTCCAGTGGTTGGAAATGATAAATCCGTTCACGCTGAGGAAGTTTACCAGAATCGTGCGCCACAGCTTTGGTGCAGTGAGCGCTTCTTCGGCGGCGTTGGCACCCAGACCACCGGCGTTATACCATGCGATCATGCCGCAGATCGGGATACGCCCGTGCGGGTTCATCAGCGGCATCACCGCTTCGAGCACTTTGCCGCCGACGTTTTCAAAATAGATATCGATGCCCTTCGGGCAGACGTCTTTCAGGGCGGCGCGCAGGGATTTGGCGTCGTCGTAAGCGCGGTGGTCAATGCATTCGTCAAAGCCAAAGTGATCCTTGGCCATCGCGCATTTGTCTGCACCGCCCGCGATACCCACCACGCGCAGGCCATGCGACTTGGCGATCTGCCCCACCATGGAGCCGACCGGCCCTGTTGCCGCGGCAACCACAAGGGTCTCGCCCGCTTTGGGACGGCCATATTCCATCAGCCCATGCCAGCCGGTGAAACCGGGCATGCCAAGCACGCCGAGCGAGGTGGTGATGGACACCTGATCGGGGTCGACCTTCCGCAGCAGATTTGCAGGCTGAACCCCGTGGGTGGCCCAGCCGAACACGCCAAATGCGTGATCGCCGACCTTGAAATTGGGGCTGTTGGAGGCGATGACCTCGCCGACCGACCCGCCTTCCATGGTGCCACCGACGGGCACAGGCGCTGCATAGGATTTTCCGTCATCCATCCGACCGCGCATATAGGGGTCAAGCGACATGTATTTCACGCGGACAAGGACCTCGCCGTCGCCCGGGGTGGGCACGGGCCCTTCTTCGAGACGGAAGTTATCGGCGGTCGGTGCGCCATCGGGGCGGGACGCCAGTACGATACGTTTCATTTGGTCAGACATTTAGCTTTCCTCCTTGGGGGTGTTATCGGCAGGTTATCTGGAATACCGCCATGCACAAGGTGGCGATCCGCGCCACGTTACGTCAGATGACCCTGCCCCCTTGGCAAATGGGGAAGGTAGGCTTATACGCACGGCCTGATCCATTGAGGGACGCGAAATATGGTTGGCAGTGCAAATCTAAACATCATGATCAAGGCAGCGCGGCGTGCGGGACGCGGGCTGGTCAAGGATTTTCGCGAGGTAGAGAACCTTCAGGTGTCGATGAAAGGCGCTGGCGATTTTGTCAGCCGTGCCGATCTTCAATCTGAAAAGACCCTGAAAGACGAGCTGATGGGCGCGCGCCCGACCTATGGATGGTTGGCCGAAGAAGGTGGCGGCGAAGACGGGCAGGACCCCACGCGACGCTGGATCGTCGACCCCTTGGATGGCACGACGAACTTTTTGCATGGTCTGCCCCATTGGGCTGTGTCTATAGCGCTTGAACACAAGGGCCAGATCGTGGCCGGTGTCGTGTTCGACCCCGCCAAGGACGAGATGTTCTTTGCCGAAAAAGGCGCGGGTGCCTGGATGAACGACGGCCGTTTGCGGGTTTCGGGCCGGTCCCGGATGATCGAGGCGATATTCGCCACGGGTCTGCCGTTTGGCGGACGTGCGGATCTGCCCGATACGCTGAGCGATCTGGGGCGTATCCTGCCGGTGTGCGCAGGGGTGCGTCGCTGGGGCGCCGCCGCGCTTGACCTGGCCTATGTCGCCGCCGGCCGCTACGATGGTTTTTGGGAGCGGCGGTTGAGCCCTTGGGATCTGGCCGCGGGTATGCTGATCGTGCGCGAGGCCGGTGGCATGGTCGAGCCGTTGAACCCCGCAGGCAATGTCCTGGAAGACGGTGAGATCGTCTGTGCCAATGAAGCGCTGTTTTCGGGTTTCGCGAAAATCGCCAGGGGCTGAGTATCCTGCCTGGAAAGGATGCCTTCGGCGAGGATTTTTGGCCATTTGGAATTGGGTCCAGGTCTATCTGTCCGACGGGTGATTGATGCCATCGGTATATGGAATGGGTTCCAGGAGCCAGGGTTCGGCCCCGTCAATGCACCCGAGGTTGATGCCGCATTGCGCGGGGTCTGACCGACGCTGGTGGTACATGTAGATCCCACAGGTTTTGCAGAAATAATGCTTGGCGGTCCCGGTGCCCCATCTGTAGAGCGTGAGGTTTTCCGTTCCGTGCAAGACGTCTACAGACGTGGCGATAGCCGTGACCGCCGCGGCGGCACGGCGGCGGCAAAATGAGCAGGTGCAGCGACTGGCGGACGACAGGCCGGTGGGCAGGGTTGCCCTGAGGGTCACTGCCCCGCAGTGGCATGTTGCGTGGTGGATTTCCTCGGGCGGGGTCATTTGCGTTTCACCTTCGGGATGCGGCTGGTGGCGATGGTATAGTGGGCTTCGGCGTGCGGAGGGTGACCTTGTGTCGACGACCAGAACGCCGGGCCGCCGAGGCGGAGCCACAGCGGCAGGGTGAGCAGGATCCCGACGAAGAAGCCACCGGCGTGGGCCCAATAGGCCACGCCGCCGATGGTCGGGTCGGCCCCGATCCCGCCGATGAGTTGCATTCCGAGCCACAGGCCCAGCATGATCCATGCCGGTATCGGGAATATGCGGAAGAACACGATGAAGATGATGAGAATATCGACTTTGGCTTTGGGGTAGAGCAGCAGATAGCCGCCCATGACGCCGGCAATGGCACCAGAGGCCCCCACAGTTGGAACCGGGGAGTAGGGGGCCGAAATGACATGCGCCCCGGCTGACAGCACGCCGCAGGCAAGATAGAAGATCAGGTAGCCGATATGGCCCATCTCGTCTTCGATATTATCGCCGAAAATGTAGAGAAACAGCATGTTGCCAGCGAGGTGCAGCCAGCCCCCGTGCAGGAACATCGAGGTGAACAGCCCGGAGTAGTCTTGGCCTGAGGTCACGCGACCCGGAATCAATGCCCATTCAAAGAAGAAGATATTGAGGGCGCGGTCTTCGCCGAACAGGCCGACATAGCTTAGAAATACGCCAATGTTCACCGCCATCAGCAGATAAGTGACATAGGGCGTGCGCCCTGACGGGTTATGGTCGCGAATGGGGAACATGGACGGACCCTCAGACATCCGTTACGACTGGTCAAGAGGCATCGTGGCGGATGTTTAATGGGTGAACTGAAAGGCACTTCCGTGGAAATTACCTGCCTGCATACCGCTGCACTTCATGTGCCCCGGTTATCGGCTTTGTTCGAGGCCGAGGGCTGGGAAGGCAGAGTTGCACATATCGTCCGGCCCGATTTGCTTGCGCGTGCCCAGGCCGGTGGGCCAGAGGCCGTCAGAGGAGAGGTATCCCAAATAATCGGGGCGCACATGGCCGGCGATGCCTTGTTGTGCAGTTGTTCGACGCTGGGCCCGTTGATCGAAAGCCTTGCGGCGGAGTATGTAAGGGTTGACCGGCCTGTCATGGAGGCGGCGGCGCGGTACAAGCGCGTCATGCTGGTCATCTGTTTGGAAAGCACGCGTGCGGCCACGGTCAACCTGTTTGAAGCATGCGCGAAAGCGCCGGATGTCCGGGCGCATGTGATCATGTGTCAAACCGCCTGGAGCTTGTTTGAAGAAGCGGATATGGCGGGTTTTTATGCCGCGATTGCCCAAGATGTGGTAGCTGGCATGGATGTCTTGGCCGACACGGATTGCATCGTTCTGGCCCAGGCATCCATGGACGGCGCTGCGGCTTTGTTGTCTGAGTTGCGCGTGCCGGTGATGACGACACCGGTTCTGGCGGTACGGCGAGCAATCGATGTTGCCCGCCACCAACACATTCAGCCAGCAGCACCGAGCAGCTGAGCATTGCCCCCTGAAGCCGTCGTATCGACGCAGACATGTCTTTCGGCGCGGACCCGTGCCGTATCGGGAAGCCCCCTTATCAAAGGGACGATAGGGCCGGATCGAGCCGCCAGGGCCACTTCGATCGCGCGGGCGGTTTCTTCGTCGCCCCACCATAAGACGCCACCATACGCCGGGCCGCCGGTGAGTGACGCGGCATCGATCTGCCCGTTCATTTCGACGGCAGTACCGCCAAGCGCCGAAACCGCACGCGCCTGTTCTGCGGCTGTGGTTGGACCCGGCCCCATACACAGCAAGGCGGCGCGCGGTAATGTGCTGAGCCGATTGGACTCTCCGGTCGGGCCAGGAAGGGTGACCGTTTCAAGGATCGGTACCGCATGGGCAGGCAGCGGGGGCAGTTCTGTTTGGTCGGTGTCCCAGGTTTCACCTTGGGTTTTCAAGTCCGGTTCGCTGAAACGTGGCAAATAATTGGGGCCGCCCGCCTTTGGGCCTGTGCCAGATAAGCCTTCACCGCCAAAGGGTTGGCTGCCAACGATCGCCCCGATCTGATTGCGGTTCACATAGATATTACCCGCTTCGATCCTTTCGGATACATGCTGGACCCTGTCGTCGATACGCGTTTGCAAGCCAAACGTCAGGCCATAGCCGGTTGCATTGATCGCATCTATCACCTTGTTGAGCTGGGTGGCTTTGAAGGTCGCGATGTGCAGTACGGGGCCGAAGATCTCTTGTTTCAGGTCTGCGATGCCATTGATGCGGATCATCGTCGGCGCGACGAACGTGCCTTTGGCGGGGGCGGCCAGTTCAGCGATCACGCGGCCTTCGCTGCGGGCGGCGTCGATGTGGTCGGCGATGGTCTTGCGGGCCGCTTCGTCGATTACCGGGCCGACATCGGTGGAGATCTGCCACGGGTTGCCGAGGGTCAGCACCTCCATTGCGCCGGTCAACATTTCGATCACGTCTTCGGCGATGTCCTCTTGGATATAGAGGCACCGCAGGGCCGAACACCGCTGGCCCGCCGATTGAAACGCGCTTTCGACAATGGCCTGGACGGCCTGTTCGGGCAGGGCGGTGCTGTCGACGATCATCGCATTGATCCCGCCGGTTTCCGCGATCAGCGTCGTGCCGGGGGTGCAGTGCTTGGCCATGGTTTCACGGATACGCAGTGCTGTGCCTGTTGAACCGGTGAAAGCTACGCCGTTGATGCGCGGGTCCGATACCAGTGCCGCGCCGACGTCACCCCCACCGGGAAGCAGTTGCAACACAGCACGCGGAACGCCCGCCTCGTGCAGGAGCGATGTCGCCAGAAATGCGATAAGGGGTGTCTGTTCGGCAGGTTTGGCCAGCACGGCATTGCCGGCTGCCAGAGCCGCACTAACCTGGCCACAGAAGATCGCCAGCGGGAAGTTCCACGGCGAGATGCACGTGAAGCGTCCAGCAGGTGGGGTATTGGTTGCCTGACACGCGTAATAGCGCAGAAAATCCACGGCTTCGCGTAATTCGGCGACGCAGTCGGGCAGGCCTTTGCCTGCCTCGCGGGCCAAAAGGGCAAAGATTTCGCCGTAATGGGATTCAAGCATATCGGCCGCGCGCAGCAGTACCTCTTGGCGGTGTTCCAGAGGAGCGTCCCAAACAGCAGCGTTATCCAATGCAGCTTGGACATCCGCCTCGGACGCATTTCGCACGGTACCGGGGCTTCGGCTTGATGCGGCAGGATTCAGCAGGCGCACCGCTTTTTTGGGCTTTGCCTCGACCGCCAGCAACGGCACCGCTGCCCAGCTATGGGCTTTCCATGGCGCGCGCGCGGATTCGATCACATCGAGCGTCGGCGTGTGTGTCAGGTCGAACCCCATCGAGTTTACGCGGGCGGGCAGGTAAAGTTCCGGTCCCGTGGGGATATGCAACGTGGTGCCGGACAGGCTTTCAAAAGGGTCCGCCGCAACGACTTCGGGGGGAACTTCTTCGTCAACGATCTGGTTGACGAAGCTGGAATTGGCACCGTTTTCCAGCAATCGCCGTACCAGATACGCCAGAAGATCCGCATGCGCCCCGACCGGCGCATAAACGCGACAGTGGGTACCGTGCTTTTCCATGATGATATTGTGCAAAGTCTCGCCCATGCCATGCAGGCGTTGGAATTCAAATTTTTCCTTGTCCTCGGCCATGTGCAGCACCGCTGCGACCGTGTGGGCGTTGTGGGTGGCAAACTGCGGATAGATCCTGTCGGTCATGTTCAGCAGTTTTCTGGCATTGGCGATATAGGATACGTCAGTCGCGGCCTTTTGGGTGAACACCGGAAAGCCATCGACGCCTTTCACCTGAGCGCGTTTGATTTCGGTGTCCCAGTAGGCACCTTTCACCAGTCGCACCATGATCTTGCGATCGTGGCGAATGGCCATGTCATAGAGTGCATCAATGACCACACCGGCGCGTGGACCATAGGCTTGTACGACCACCCCGAAACCGGCCCAACCCGAAAGCGCCGGTTCAGACAGCACCTTTTCGATAACATCGAGAGAAAGACCAAGGCGGTCGGCTTCTTCCGCGTCGATATTCAGGCCCATGCCGGCAGATTTTGCCAAGAGCGCCAAGGCTCTCAGACGCGGTACAAGATCGCGCATGACAGAGCTTTCCTGGGCGACTTCGTAGCGGGGGTGAAGCGCCGACAGCTTTACTGAAATGCCGGGATTCTTGCGGCTGTCCTTGTTGGTGCAGGCAACCGCTATGGCTGATATCGCCCGGCTGTAGCTGAGGTGATAGCGTTTTGCGTCGTCTTCTGTCCGGGCAGCTTCGCCCAGCATGTCATAGCTATATGTATAGCCCTTCTTTTCCATACCCTTGGCGCGTTCCATCGCGGCGGTGATGTTTTCGCCAAGCACAAACTGGCGGCCCATTTCCTTCATCGCGCGGCTGACCGCCGTCCGGATCACCGGTTCGCCCAGCCGTTTGATGGCCGCCCTCAGGTGACGCACCGGGCCGGGCTGGTCATCGTCCAGCACGCGCCCGGTCAGCATCAGCGCCCATGTCGACGCGTTGACCAAAGGCGAGGTCGAATGCCCCATGTGACGTCCCCAATCGGAGGGCGCGATCTTGTCTTCGATCAACGCATCAATGGTTTCTGCATCGGGCACACGCAACAGCGCCTCTGCCAGACACATCAACGCCACGCCCTCATCGGTGGACAACCCGTATTCAGCCAGAAAGACCTCCATCATACCGGGCGCGGTATGGCCACGGATCGCTCTGACGATGTCCGCAGCGGCCTTGGTTATCGCAGCGCGCTCTTCCGGAGAAAGATGCGCGTTACGCACCAGTTCCCGCAGGACGTTTTCTTGATCTGTATAGGTACCTGCATCAATCTGATGGCGTAAAATCGGGGACGAATCGCGTGCCATGGGCTACTCCAGTGAACAATTGGACTAGTATACCTATGGAAACGGAGTAGTAGTTCCTGATTCCATCAAGTTTGATGGTCAAAGCGCTTTATTATTAGGTGATTCGCGTGACAAATGAAGATTTCAGAATGGACCGTTTCGACGCCGCTATTTTGTCAGTGCTGGCCGAAGACGGGCGGATCAGCATCACCGATCTTGCCAAGCGGATCGGTTTGTCGAAATCGCCGACCCAGGCGCGGCTGCGGCGCCTGGAAGACGCAGGGGTAATCCTGGGATATCGGGCGTTGCTTGACCCGATTCGGTTGGGTCTGGATCATGTCGCTTTCGTGGAGGTGCGGCTAAGCGACACCCGCGAAGCCGCTCTCAAGGCATTCAATGCCGCGGTGTTGCGTGTCCCCGAAATCGAACAGGCGCACATGATTGCCGGCAATTTTGATTACCTGCTTAAGGTACGGACCCGAGACATGGCCGCCTATCGGCAATTTCTGGGAGAAAAGATCACCGCCCTGCCGCATGTGTCAAACACCTCTACCTATGTGGCGATGGAAGCTGTCAAGGAAATCATGCTTGCCGATGTGACTTGACTTGAAACCGATCCGGCGCAAACGTTCGATTATGCGCATATTAGGTATCCTGACCTTGCTCTCCGGCCCCGCGCTTGCAGCGGGGTGTCCGCAGTTGCCCGATTATTCGCCCGAGCTTCGGAATCTGATCGAGCAAGCCGACCGTGCGCCTGATGTTCGTGCCGGTCGCGTCGTATCGGATGCGATGTGGAAGGTCTGGCTGCGTGCTCCGGATGAGGTTGCTCAAGGGATACTGGACACCGGGCTTCGTCGGCGTGACGCGTATGACTTTCTTGGGGCGATCGGTGAATTTGATCGTCTGGTTACATATTGCCCCGACTACGCCGAAGGATACAATCAACGCGCCTACATTCATTTTTTGAACGGTGAGTATGCGGCGGCGCTCACCAATCTCGACATGGCACTGAATTTGCAGCCTCTGCATGTTGCCGCTCAGACAGGCAGAGCGCTGACGCTGATGCATATGGGTCGTATATCCGAAGCGCGCGCGCAGCTGTTGATCGCGGTGGAAAATAACCCGTGGCTGCCAGAGGCCGGGCTTTTAGCCAAAGATGCGCCCCTTGGACCGCAGGGAAGCGATATCTGACATTTACACCGCTGCGAACCTCGCTATGTTGCGCGTCGTTGCGGGCGTGATGGAATGGTAGACATACCAGACTTAAAATCTGAGGGGCGTATGCCCGTGGGGGTTCGAGTCCCCCCGCCCGCACCACCACCATTCACGGACTATCGGTTTGACCTTCGCCTACCGCTAGCGGCTGTTGGAGGCTGACTTGGCTCGCCAGCCCCGCTCCATCGTTTTTTCCAGGTCGGATCGCCTAAGCCCGTACCCCGGCGAATTTTTCAGCCCATTCTTCGCGCTGCTCGTCGGTGATTTTGGTAAACAGAACCTCTGGAACGTCGAACGCGTGGCCGGGGGCGAGTTGGCCCAAGGCTGCGGGCACGTCATCGGGCCAGGCGGCATCGTCGACGTGCATGCTTTGCAGCATGCTGGCGGCTGCGGTGGGAATGAACGGGCCTGACAGAACCGCGTAAAGCGGGATCAGGTTCAGGGCCAGACGCACCTGAGCCGCGGCCTTGTCGGGGTCGGTCTTGAATGTGGACCATGGTGCTTCGGCTTGCAGGTATTCATTGCCCGCGGCCCAGATCGCGCGAAGTTCAGTCGCCGATTTGCGGACCTCCATCGCCTCCATCAATTTCTCGTATTGCGCGACCTTTTCAGTCAAGTCCGCGATCAAAGCATGCTCTGCGGGACCATATTCACCCGCTGCCGGGACCTCTTCGCCGAACTTGGAGCGGCAGAATTTGGTGATCCGGCTGATGAAGTTGCCCAATACGTCGGCAAGGTCCTTGTTCACAGATGCCTGGAAATTTTCCCACGTGAACTCCGCGTCGGATGTTTCGGGTGCATGGCTGAGCAACCACCAGCGCCAGGTGTCGGCGGGCAGGATCTCCAGTGCTTGGTCCATGAACACCCCACGCCCGCGCGAGGTTGAAAACTGCCCGCCGTCATAGGTGAGGTAATTGAACGATTTGATGTAATCGACCAGCTTCCAAGGTTCGTTCGAACCCATGATCGTGGCAGGGAAACTGAGCGTGTGGAACGGCACGTTATCCTTGCCCATGAACTGGGTATAGCGCACGTCGTCGGCACCTTTGTCAGTGCGCCACCAGCTTTCCCAATCGCTGCCTTTCCCGGCATCGACCCATTCCTGGGCGCAGGCGATATATTCGATGGGGGCGTCAAACCAGACATAAAACACCTTGCCCTCCATCCCCGGCCAATCTTTGTCGCCGCGTTTGACGGGGACACCCCAATCAAGGTCGCGGGTGATGCCACGGTCCTGCAGACCGTCACCGTCATGCAGCCATTTCTTGGCGATGGACGTGGTCAGCACCGGCCAGTCGGCCTTGCTGTTGATCCACTCGTCCAGCTTGTCCTTCATCTGCGACTGGCGCAGGAACAGGTGTTTGGTCGCGCGCATCTCGAGGTCAGTGGCACCGGACACGGTGGATCGCGGGTTGATCAGGTCTTCGGGGTCCAGCTGTTTGGTGCAGTTGTCACATTGGTCACCGCGGGCGTCTTCGAACCCGCAGTTGGGGCAGGTCCCTTCGACATAGCGGTCGGGCAGGAAACGACCGTCAGTTTCGGAATAGATCTGACGCTGCTCTACTTCTTCGATCAGCCCCTGATCGTACAACGCACCGGCGAAATGCTGGGTCAGCTTTTGGTTTTGCAGGCTGGACGACCGTCCGAAATGGTCGAACGACAGCCCGAACCCTTCGGCGATGCGTGCTTGAACGTCATGCATCTCGGCACAGTATTCCTCGACGGGTTTGCCTGCTTTGGCGGCAGCCAGTTCGGCGGGGGTGCCGTGTTCATCGGTCGCGCAAAGAAACAGAACCTCGTGCCCTCGGGCGCGCAGATAGCGGGCGTATAGATCGGCGGGCAGTTGGCTGCCCACCAGGTTGCCGAGGTGTTTGATGCCGTTGATATACGGAATGGCGGATGTGATGAGGTGGCGTTTCATGATTTAGACCCCGATAATGCTTTGCCCACCCTGTAACGCAGCTACAGGGCAAGGGCTAGGGGGCCTTGCGACCAACGCTGTGATTGTCCCGTTGGCGACGCATCAGACGACCGATGATGAATGTCGTCCGCGGCGCATAGACATACGGCGTGCGTTTTTTTGCCGTGGGGCGGGCCCGCATCCGGGTCAGTCCAAACAGCACCAACACCCCGTGACCGATGGATATCATGCCGAACAAGGCCGCGGGTCCATAGTTTTCGATCAACACGGAGGCCAGATAGGGTGCGAATATCGCCCCGACGGCAAACCAGAACATCAATGCGGCAGACAGTTCGACCCGCTCTTCGCTTTTGGCAAAGTCATGGGCGTGCGAAGCGGCGACAGAATATATCGGAAAGGTGGTCAGACCAAATAACGTGGCGGCCAGGAAAATCGCGCCGGTACCCATCCCTGCCGCCATGACCGTAACTGCACAACTCAAGATAGACGCGGCCGATAGCCAGATCAAAACCCAGCGGCGGTCGAATTTATCTGCCAGCCAGCCGATCGGAAACTGTGCCAACGCCCCGCCCAGGACAAACGCCGACAGGAACCATGCGATTTGACCTGCGCTCAGCCCGACCTCTTGGCCGTAGATGGGGCCAACCATCCGAAACGATGCGCTGGACAGGGCCGCGACGACCACGGCGGCGGCTGCAAGGGGGGACCGGTCCATTGCCAGACGGGGGCGCAGCCTTGGTTGGGCAGGGGTTTCGGGCTGAGGCAGCCGGGTCAACACGAGGGGAAGCAGTGCTGCTGAACACAGGATCGCCAACAGGTTATATGAGACATAAGAGGCAGGTGTCAGTACCCCGATCATCATCTGCGCGGCCAGTGATCCGGTCATGTCGACGACGCGGTATGCGCCCATCGTGCGCCCTCGGGTTTCGTTGGTGACTTTGGCGTTGAGCCATGCCTCGACGACGGTATAGCAGCCCGCGACACAGAACCCTGACGCCACTCGCATCAACGCCCATGCATAGGGATCGATGATCAGCATATGCGACATCAAGCCGATTGACCCGGCGGCGGTAAAGGCAGCAAAGGCGCGACTGTGACCGACGCTTCCCATTACCCGCGGTGCCCACCAGCATCCGACGAAGAACCCGATGAAATGCGCCGAGCCCAGCAGACCGATCTCTTGGTTGGAAAATCCCAGCTTGATACCGGACAACACGTCCAGTGGTCCGACTCCCCCGGACGAAAGTTGAAGCAGGATCACGGACATGAACAGAGCGGCAAAGGAAATGAGCAAGCGCATATCCGGCCACTGTCGCCTCTTTGGGGAAGGGAGCCAACTCCCTTAGCGACGTAGATTGTCGAAAACAGGACTTAATCAGCTTTTCGCCGCCGTGCTTGAAAAGGCTATTGCGATGCTGTCGATGAAACGTGAGGGTGGGCGCAAATTGAGATGAGGATTTTCGATGAAGAAGAACAAGCTGGGCCGTACCGATATTGAGGTAACTGATTTCTGTTTGGGGTCGATGACCTGGGGTACGCAGAACACCGCCAAAGAAGGCCACGCACAGATCGAGCGCGCGCTTGGTGCCGGGATCAACTTTATTGACACGGCAGAGATGTACCCGGTTAATCCGGTCCGCGCCGAAACCATCGGTCGTACCGAAGAAATCATTGGCGAATGGATCGGGAGTTCGGGGCGGCGCAGCGATTTCGTGCTGGCGACAAAGCATTCCGGGGAAGGGGCACCGGTGCGCGACGGGGCCGGAATTTCATCGGATACCATCCGGCCCACGATCGAGGCGTCGCTCAAGCGGCTGCAAACCGATTACATCGACCTCTATCAGTTTCATTGGCCCAACCGGGGCAGCTATATGTTTCGCAAGAACTGGCAGTTTGATCCGTCCTCGCAGAACCGTGCCGACACCATGGCCCACATGGACGACTGCATGGCGGCCTTGCAAGACGAGGTTACGCGCGGCACGATCCGCAGCTTCGGTCTGAGCAACGAAAGCGCGTGGGGCCTGACGCAATGGTCCAATGCGTCCGACCGCAATGACGGACCGCGCCCTGTATCCGTGCAAAATGAATATTCGCTGTTGGCGCGTCTTGCCGATACAGATGTAGCAGAGGTCTGCCACAACGAAGATATCGGCATGCTGTCGTATTCTCCGTTGGCCGCCGGTCTGCTGACCGGGAAATATCAAAACGGAGCGGTACCTGACAAATCGCGCATGGCCATCAACGGTGATCTGGGCGGGCGCAAGACCGACCGAGTCTTCAAGGCGGTGGACGCTTATCTGTCGATTGCGCAAAAGCACGGGCTGGACCCTGTTCATATGGCGATGGCTTGGGCCCGCCAGCGACCTTTCATGACCTCGGTGATCTTTGGGGCGACGTCGTTGGATCAGCTCGATGTTGTTCTGGGCGCGTTGGACCTGACCCTGGGCGATGAGATCCTGACCGACATTGATGCCGCGCACAAAGCGCACCCGATGCCTTACTGAAAGCCCTGACTGACCCTCGAAAAGCAAGGAGCCTTAAAATGCCACTGACGATGAACAAAGACGTGTTTATTACCTGCGCCGTTACCGGATCGGGCGGCAGTCAGGACCGAAGCCACCATGTGCCGCGCTCGCCTGCGCAGATCGCCGAAAGCGCCATTGCCGCGGCGAAAGCAGGGGCGGCGGTCGTGCATTGCCACGTGCGCGATCCCGAAACGGGCGCGCCAAGCCGACGTCTGGATCTGTACCGCGAGGTGACGGAACGTATCCGCGAGGCCGAAGTTGACGTGATCTTGAACCTGACGGCGGGAATGGGCGGTGACATCATCTTTGGGCCCACCGAAAACCCGATGCCCCCGGTGGATGGGACCGATATGATCGGTGCATCGGAACGGGTGCAGCACATCAAGGAATGCCTGCCCGAGATCTGCACGCTTGACTGTGGCACGATGAACTTTGCCGAAGCCGATTATGTCATGACCAACACCCCCGGCATGTTGACGGCGATGGGCCAGATGATGACCCATCTTGGCGTGAAACCCGAGATCGAAGCGTTTGATACCGGCCATCTTTGGTACGCCAAGCAGTTGGTCAAAGACGGCGTGCTCGACAGCCCTGCGCTGGTCCAGCTCTGCATGGGGGTACCATGGGGGGCACCGGATGATTTGAACACCTTCCTGGCGATGGTGAACAACGTGCCTGACGACTGGACGTTCAGTGCGTTCGGTTTGGGCCGCAACCAGATGGCCTATGTCGCCGCCAGCGTACTCGCCGGTGGTAACGTGCGGGTCGGGCTCGAAGATAACCTGTGGCTGGACAAGGGGGTTCTGGCCGAAAACTGGCAACTGGTGGAACGCGCAGGCACGATTATCGAAAACATGGGGGCGCGGGTTATCGGTCCGGCTGAAGTACGCGAAAAGCTGGGCCTGACCAAGCGTGCGCCTGCGTGAAGCTGGCGTTTCTGGCGATGGTCGTGTTGGGGGGCTGTGCAGCCCCTGTTCCTGATGCAGCGCATGGGTTTCGTGACCCGAAAGCGTTGATCGGGGCGACCAGTCGCTTTGATGCAGCGCGGTTCAAGGGGCCTTGGGTGGTGCGCGGCAGCTTTGGCGATGACGCCAGCCAGATTGCCTTGGTCGAAACAACCGGGGGCGCGGCGTTTCAACTTTGTGCTCTCCCGGCCTGTACCGGGGGGGGAACGCTGTGGCTGGCCAGTCAGAAGGGGCATGGGCGATACGTACTGTCGCGCCCCGATGGCACCACGCGCGAGCTGTGGGTTCTGTGGGTCGACGAAGGGTTTCGCACGGCCGCGGTCGGCAATCCGGCAGGCGATTATGGCTGGATATTGGACCGTCACCCGACAGGCGGTTCGGACCGGATCACCGCAGCGCAAGAGATATTGGATTTCAATGGCTATGATATCAGCCAGCTAAGGATGCGAAAATGACCAAGACAGCAGCGATAATCGGGGGCGGAGTTATTGGCGGCGGATGGGCCGCACGGTTTGCGCTCAACGGTTGGAACGTACAGATATTCGACCCCGATCCGCAGGCCGAACGCAAGGTTGGCGAGGTGATGGCGAACGCCCGGCGCTCTATGCCCGGTCTGACAGATGTTGCGTTGCCCCCAGAAGGGACGATCAGTTTTCACGACAGCATTTCCGATGCAGTCCGCGGGGCGTCGTGGATTCAGGAAAGCGTGCCGGAACGGCTTGAGATCAAACATTCGACCTTTGGCGCGATCCAGCAGGCCTGTGATCCCGATGCCGTGATCGGTTCGTCCACCAGCGGTTTCAAGCCATCAGAGCTGCAAGACGGTATGGCGCGCCCAGATCAGATCATGGTCGCGCACCCGTTCAATCCTGTCTATCTGCTGCCGCTGGTGGAACTTGTGCCTGGCGACGGAAAAGACGGGCCGACTGTGGAAAAGGCCAAGCAAACCCTGATCTCGATCGGCATGTACCCGCTGCACCTGAAAAAGGAGATCGACGCTCATGTGGCCGATCGCTTTCTTGAGGCCGTCTGGCGCGAGGCATTATGGCTGGTCAAGGACGGTATCGCCACAACCGAAGAGATAGACAACGCCATTCGCTATGGTTTTGGTATTCGCTGGGCGCAGATGGGCCTGTTTGAAACCTACCGGGTTGCGGGCGGCGAGGCTGGCATGAAGCACTTCATGGCGCAGTTCGGCCCGGCGTTGAAATGGCCATGGACCAAGTTGATGGATGTCCCCGAATTCAATGAGGAGCTGGTCGATCTGATCGCGGGTCAGTCAGACGCCCAATCGGGGGCTTACGGCATTCGCGATCTGGAACGTATCCGCGACAACAATCTGGTGGCGATGATGCGCGCTCTCAAGCAGCAGGACTGGGGCGCAGGTGCCTTGATGAAGCAGCACGAAACGCGCTTGCGGTCAGGCACGGTGCTTGCGGCACGATCTGCCGATATCGAAGACCCGAGCCAGCCGGTTCTAACGGTACGCCGCGCCGTGCCGTTGGATTGGACCGACTATAATGGCCATATGACAGAAGCGAAGTATTTGCAGGCGTTCGCCGACGCGACCGACCGCTTCATGGAGCTTATCGGCTGCGACGCCGATTATATTTCGTCGGGCGGCAGCTATTTCACCGCAGAAACCCATATCCGCCATGTCGATGAGGCACATGCAGGCGCGATGATCGAAGTGCGTACACGCGTGTTGATGGGGGCGGGCAAAAAGATGCACCTTTGGCACGAGATGTTCGAGGGCGACCGGCTGTTGGCAACGGGCGAGCATTTCCTGCTCCACGTGAGCCTGGCCACGCGCAAGCCTTCGGAGCCGTCGCCGGATATCGAAGCGGCCTTGGTACGCTTTGCCGACGCTCACGCCAAATTGCCTGCGCCGAACGGCGTTGGACGCTTTGTCGGGGCACCGCGGTGAAACGCGTTCTGATCACCGCCGGCGGTTCGGGCATCGGGCGCGCGATGGCCGAGGCATTTGACACGGCCGGCTACGAAGTTTGGGTAACCGATGTAGACGCTGCGGCACTGGACACATGCCCCGATCACTGGCTCTGTCACCTCGCAAGCGCCACTGACGAAGCTGCAATGGCTGCCGTTGCCAAGGATATGGGCCAGATCGACATACTGTGTGCCAATGCCGGTATCGCCGGACCGACCGCGTTGATCGAAGATGTGGCGCTGGAAGATTTCCGCGCCTGTGTCAGCGTCAATCTGGAGGGGGCCTTCATCGCTGCCAAACACGCAGCGCCTTCGATGAAAGCGGCAGGCGCAGGCGCGATCATCGTTACGTCCTCGACAGCCGGTATTTACGGCTATCCCAACCGTGCCCCATACGCCGCGGCAAAATGGGCCATGATCGGCCTGATGAAAACCCTTGCCATGGAGCTGGGACCGTTTGGCATTCGCGTCAATGCAATCTGCCCCGGTGCGGTCGAAGGGCCGCGCATGGAAGGTGTGCTGAACCGAGAGGCCAAAGCCAAGGGGATGACCCGTGATCAGGTCTATGATGGATATGCGTCGGGCACATCAATGCGCAGCTTTGTCGAAGCCCGTGACATTGCCAATATGGCGGTGTTTTTGGGGTCAGACGGGGCGAGATTGGTTTCGGGTCAGGTGATTGCTGTGGACGGGCACACAGAAAACCCCGATCCGAAGCTATAGATTGCCTGGATACGTGCTGGCCCTTAGGTCAGATTCAGGCCAATAGAATTGCATGAACTACGTCATTCCCGATCTTTGGATCCTCGTCACCCTTGCGGCTGCGGTCTTTCAGACCGGCCGGTTCATGCTGCAAAAGTATCTTGCCACAGCCACGCTGTCGGCTGCGGGGGCTACATTTTCGCGGTTCTTGTATTCGGCACCGTTCATAGTTGCGGGCCTGGTTGGGTATCTGGGGTTAACCGGCACCGCGTTGCCGGTGATGCTACCTGAATTCTGGGCGTATGGGCTTATCGGCGGTACTGCCCAAATTCTCGCGACCATTTGCGTGGTCTTGCTCTTCAAGCAACGCAATTTTGCCGTTGGCATCACCTTCAAGAAAACCGAAGTCATATTGACGGTTCTGGTTGGCTGGATGGTCTTGGGCGAAGGTGTGACACTGCTTGGCTTTTCCGCCATCGGACTTGGCGTTGTAGGGCTGTTGCTGTTGTCGGGGGGCGCGAACGCGAAAGGCTTTGCCGTGCGCGACTTGCGTAACCGCGCGGCTGGATTGGGAATTGCGTCAGGGTTTCTGTTCGCGATTTCAGCAGTAAGCTATCGCGGCGCGTCGCTGGCGGTGCTGACTGAACTTCCGGTTTTGCGGGCAGGAGTCACACTGGCGGCCGTTGTCTGTATGCAAGCCGTCATCATGGCAGCTTATCTGCGGCTACGCGAGCCGGGGCAGATGCGCGATGTCTGGGCGGCACGAAATGTCGCCGTCTGGATCGGGCTGACCTCGATGGGCGGTTCGCTTTGCTGGTTTATCGCGTTTACCCTGCAAAACGCCGCCTATGTGAAGGCTCTCGGACAGGTTGAACTGATCCTGAGCGTGATGGCATCTACGATGTTTTTTCGCGAAAAGATAAACCTGCGCGAATGGATGGGGATGGCTGTGCTGGTAGGGTCAATTCTGATGCTGGTCGCAGCGACCTGAGCAGGGGCGTGTCCGAACGTCGAGGGCCACACCCGTCAGTCGACTTTTTGTCGAAGCAATGACTATTCCGGCATCGGTTGACCACGCAGGCGCATGAACAGGCTTTCTTCGTCGTTATTCTTGAAATAGGGCACCGAAACAGGTGGTGACGTTTCTTTGGCGCGTGCCTCGACCTCGGCCAGCACGACTTCGGTAATGAACGGCATATCAAAGGCGCGCGCATCGGACAGTGACACCCATTGAAGATGCGAAAGTTCATCACAGGCCGCGTCGAAATCATCAAGGTCCGTCGCCACGTCGTCGGCATCTACCAAAAAGAACCTGGCGTCGAAACGGCGCGGACGACCGGGGGGTGTCAGCGCACGAAACACAAATTGCAGCGGCGCGGCATGGGGAAGATACCCGCGTTCAGCAAAAGTGAGCCAATCCGCCGGTGGGGTTCCCTGCCAGTCGCCTTTTTGCCCAAGAATAAGCCCCGTTTCCTCCCAAAGCTCGCGAATTGCAGCTACAGCCAAGGCATGTGCAAGGTCGGTATCACTGTCTTCGGCCAAGCGATCGCGGCACATCCGGGGAAGATCGCTGGCAAGCGCTATCTGCGCATCGCCCAAATCAACCGCACCGCCCGGAAACACAAACTTGTTCGGCATGAACGCGGCCTTAGCCCCGCGTTGCCCCATCAGGATACGTGGGCTTTCATACCGGTCGCGTATCACGATCACCGTTGCGGCATTGCGGATCTGGCTTTTGTCGATGGTCATTGAACGGCCCCTAGGTTGACGTGCTTTCCGGGCCGAGGGACGGTTGGCTAATCGTCGTTGCCGAATCCGCCCATGCCCTTTGCCCACTGGAAGCCGATCATGGCTCCTTTCAGTCTTGGCAGAAGGTAAAGCGACAAGCCGACACAGCCAACAGCAAAAATTGTAAACAACGTCAGCGGTTCCGGGCGCCAGGTTACAAATACGATATGCAGGCTTGGGGCCATCAGATGCCCAACAATGAGAATTGTCAGATAAGCGGGCCCGTCATCGGCACGATGGTGAAACAGTTCCTCGCGGCACACCGTGCACACGTCATTCACCTTGAGATATCCCCGAAGCAGCGGACCGGCACCGCAATTTGGGCATTTCCTGCGCCAGCCCCGCAAAAGCGAATGCTTCAGGCCGCGCTGTTCTGATCGTAAATGTCCGATGTTTACCGTCTGATCTGTCATTGGCGGGTATCCTTGTTGCATGCTTACATGGGGGTAAACGGGACCAAAGGAAAGCAGCCAATGTAGCGTTGCGGCGGGATGTCGCAAAGCAGGTGCAAAAAAATTCGATCAATAACGACGGAAGTTCCGGTTGGCATCGTTTGACCCAGTATCGCCGCGCCAAACACGGTGGGCGAAACTGAGATCACCAAAAGGAAGAATACGATGACAAAACGACAAAATCTTCAAATCACCCTTCTTAGCGGTTTGATTGCAATCGGTGGCACGGCATTACTGGCCCAAGGCACACCTGGTAATGGCGCGTCGAGCCAGGACCGCTTTGTCCAGATGGACACCAACGGCGACGGGCAACTCAGCGCCGACGAAATGAAAGCGCATTCAGCGGAGCGCTTTGGAAAAGCCGACACTGATGGCGACGGTTTCCTGACTGCGGAGGAGATGCAGGCCGCAGCGGCGGCACGTCGTGCCGAACACAGTGCGCGGATGCTCAAGAAACTCGACAAGGATGGCAACGGATCTTTGTCCGCTACCGAGCTTGAGGCGATGGGCGAGGATCGCATGGGCGATCGTGCTGCCAAGATGATGAAACGCATGGATGCCAATAAGGACGGTAAGCTGTCTATGGAAGAAATGGCGGGGCGTCATTCCCCAGAGGATATGATCAAGAGAATGGATGCCGACAACAACGGTACCCTAAGTGCTGACGAATTCGCCAAGGCCCATATGGACGGTCGGCATGGTAAAAAAGGCATGGGCATGGGGATGAAAGACATGGACATGGATGACATGGACATGGAAGGCATGGAAATGAAAGACATGGACATGAAACATGGCGATGATGACGGCGATAAAAAGCCGGCGTCCGAGTAATCTGATGGCGCGGGCGTACTTGCATTGCATGCCCGCGCCAACTAGCTCGACGGTGATGAATGAACGCGCCTCCTCCGATGTGGACCGTGATGATCCCGTCGCCGCACTGTTGTCGCGCTATGCGCAGGGCGACTCCGCGGCGGCGCGGCTTTTGACCATACAACTGACGCCGCTTGCATACGGCCATGCGTTTCGGGTCTTGGGTGACGCCGCAGAGGCAGAAGATGTTGCGCAAGAGGCTCTCATGCGTCTTTGGAAAGTCGCACCCGACTGGCGCGAGGGCGACGCCAAGGTTTCGACGTGGCTGTACCGGGTCGTGGCGAACCTATGTATCGACAGGTTGCGCAAACGCGGTCGGGGTACCATCCCCCTTGAGGATATCGCCGAACCTGCCGATCCGACCGAAAGCGCTGCGACGAAGTTGCAGCACAAAGCCCGCCGGGACGCTCTTCAATCCGCATTGAATGTCTTGCCAGAAAGACAGAGACAGGCCGTCGTGTTGCGCCATATCGACGGTTTGGCGAATTCTGAAATTGCAACGATCCTGGACGTGAGCATCGAAGCAGTAGAAAGTCTGACGGCACGCGGCAAGCAAGCGCTGGCCAAACTGTTGCGCGGGCGGCGCGACGCATTGGGGTATGACAATGATTAGATCTGACACAGATATGCTTGAAATTTTCTTTCAAGACGCCCGGGCCACGCCGCCGCGCATGCCTAGCGGTCTCATGGATCGAGCGTTGGCAGACGCTATCGATGCGCAACCTAAGCCCGCGTCGAAGGGGTGGCGTGGCCTATGGCGTGCGTTCGGCGGGGCACCGGCACTGGGGGGCGTGGTGACGGCGACCGCTGTCGGGTTTTGGCTCGGGGTATCTGCGCCAGGTCTGTTGCCTGATCTTGCCACCGAGATCATCACAGGGGACACGCTTGCCGCTGCTGACGACATCCGCGTTCCCGAATTGACGGCGTTCGGCTGGGACATAGACGGAGGATAGACCATGGCGGCAATGAAATCGCGCAACGACAAGATTTTACGCTGGGCCCTGGGTCTGTCGCTTGGCACCAACCTGCTTATTGTGGGGCTTGTCGCCGGTACCGCCTACCGTTTCTCGGCTCCGCACATGGCTGGCGGGGGGTACAATATGCATGAATACGGAACGCCGTACCTGATGGCGATGCCCAGCGAACGGCGGCGGGAAATTTTTCAGGACGTGCGCGCTTCAAACGCTGACAAGTTCGTGACCAAAGCCGCCCGCCGGGGGCTGTATGATCAAGCCCTCGCCACCTTGCGAACTGACCCCTTCGACATTGATGCCATGAAGCAGGTGCTGAAAGAGCAACGCACGACAACGTTGAATGTGCAACAGATGGTACAAGACGCGTGGCTGGATGAAATTGCACGAATGGACAAAGCTTCCCGCAACGCCTATGCGGATCGGCTGCAAGCCATGCTAGAAGGTGGGCCTATGCACGGCGGCGGACGTATGATGCGTGATAACTGAACGGTGAACGTGGGATTTACCAGCCCAATGCACCGTTTCGACAGCGCACGACCTTGCCAAAACCTTGCGCGAAAGGGTAGGCAAGGCGATCTTAAAGGAAAGCGCTGAACATGACCCTCGAATTCACAGACCCCAATGAAGTTCTGGCGACCGTCAAGGCGTCCTCTGGGCGCCGCCTGATAGGGCTGACGTCGCTCGGCGCGTTGGGCGTTTTCCTTGCATACATCGCTTTTACGTCTTCCCCCGGTCTGGGGTGGCAACTGTTCTTGCTGGTTTGTGGCGGGGCAGCGATCTGGATGGCTGATCGTATGCGGCGCGCGACTGCCAGCGTGATCGAACTGACGCCGACTGAACTGCGTGACGGCGATGGCACCGTCATCGCCCGCGTCGCGGATATCGAAGCTTTGGACAGAGGCGTATTTGCGTTCAAACCCTCGAACGGATTTTTGCTGCGTACAGCCGCAGGTACCCAAGACGGAAACGTGTGGCGGCCCGGGCTTTGGTGGCGGATAGGACGACGCGTTGGCATCGGTGGCATGACACCCGGCAGTCAGACAAAATTTATGTCCGAAATCATTTCGGCAATGATGGCAAGCCGCCCCTAGATACACAGGGCAGGGCGCTGCGCTGTAGCAACGCGGCGGATCTTTGGTTTGTTTTATGTCGCGCCCGAATACAGCACCCGTGGCGCATATCGCGGCCGGGTATAGACAAAGTTTTCGATATCCTGTGCCCCCAGGCCGACGTTGAACGGCGGCTTGTACTTGGTCCAGGTTTCGGTGATGACGATAAATTCACCATCCGGCATGACCGGGATACGTGATGTCCACGTAGACACATCGGCATCGTTCACCGGGGGTTTCAGCCCGCGTGAACGCGACCAATGAACATAGAACCTCTTGTCGGCCAGACTGTATTGTAGCGATGTAATGCGCACGCTGGCTTGTTCTGATGATCGGGTCATGTAGTCCAGCAGCTGCTGCACGCCGTTCAGATAGTCGGCATCCAAGGGCAATGTCTCGCGCGAAATCATGTCTCCGATCGTATAGGCGGCTTTCTGGTTGGCATTGTATTCCTGATAGGTCTGAAAAAAGGCGAACATCGCAAGGTAGACCCAGAACACCATGGGTATCATGATCATCGCTTCGATTGAGGCGCTGCCTCTTTCATCTCGGCCAAATCGACTGATGTTGCATCGTGAAGGTACAAGCCTGCGCATCAATTCGGCTCCTGCACAAAGGAGGCGATTGCGATCATACGGCCCTGACCGGACCCGTCGGTTTCAAAGTCGAAACCATAGTTTGAGCCGGGGAGCATCGTATCAAACTTCACACAGGCCCTTAGCAACATAAGCTCGTGTTGTTTGCCAAGAACAAACCCGCGCTCCGGCTCCACCGGCAGGGATTTATCGACACAATCCGCCGTTTGGTTAAGCTGGCTGAAAGCGCGGGGGTCAACCTTGACCATTTCAAGGCGCAGGGTATTTTCACAATCGCCAATGGTTCCGGCACCGCTGCAAATCATGTTTTTGATCATCGTATGCGTAATGGGGGAACGCGTGTGTAGCCGGATATAACGCACCGCGTCTTCCAGGCCCCGGTTCAGGTGAACCTGCCGCAACGAATAAAGGCTCATGTCGATCGACAGCAGGAAGATGCCGAACACCAGCGGCATCAGGATGACGAATTCGATCAGGACAACGGCACCGTCTTCCGCTTTGCGAAAACGCCCCAAAGCCGATTTGAACCGCCCCATCACTGTGTGAGCCTCAGCTGATTGATCTGACGCGCGATTGCACGGAAGGCTTCGGACAGTTCGATACCCTCAACCCTGAAGAAATGGCTGGGTGATGACGCGCAGCTTTTCATGACATTCGCGCCGTGATCCTCAACTTCAAAGCCGATAGACCAGATGACAATGTTTTTCTGTTTGGCAGCGGTGCAAATGCTATTGAGAAGCTGGTCGCCTAGTGTGGGAGTGTATTTTCTCCACGAATACTTGTACCAGTCGCTGTAGCTGACGGCGTTATACAGGTAGTAATTAAAGTTGTATTTGCTCCAGTGCACGACCTTGCTTGGCGTATTGTAATATTCGGCCGAGATGCGGTTCGATATCGAATTTTCGCCGTCGGTCATCAAGATGATGGTCTTGAGGGTTTCCGGATCATCATACGCCTTTGGACGTCCAGAGAATTTGCTGTCGACAAATCCCGCTGTTACCAACCCGTCGTTGATACTGCGAAACGACGGATCAAGCATGGCAGTGGCCCATTTCATGCCCAGAAAGATCGACGTACCGGCCCGTGGCACCAAGGCGTTGATCTGGTTTTTCAGCACCGTATTGTTTTGTGACAACGGCGTGATGCGTTCGTAGCTGGCGCGCGGGCAGACGGTGCTGCTGCGGTCGTTGCTCCGCCCGTCATAGTTCCACTGGAAATGTTGCGCTTGCTCGTGCGGTTTGCTGACGTCTAGTGCAGAGCTTTTAAATTCGGTTTCGTCGAATTCAACGCAGTGGGAAAAGTCGTGGGATTTATTCATCGGGATACGTTTCATGATCTCGGGACCAGCGTTGACCTGTTCGGAATAGGGAATCACCGAAACAGAAATCAGATCCTGGCTTTCCTTGGTCAGAACCGTATCCACGAACACAGAAGCCGCTTTGCGCAATTCAGAGATGCGGCCGTTCAGCGCCATGGAACCCGAAATATCGAGAACCAGTGAAATTTCGACGTTTGCCACACGTTCTTCCGCTTGGCTTCTTGCTGGCACGCTCAAGGTCGGGTAACCGAACCGTCCCAAGAACTGGGTGGGCATTTCCATGCTTGCATCGACCGTAACCGTGCGAAAGTTCAGACCGTTGGCAACCGTGACGTTTGACAGGTAATCGATCATTCCGGCCTTTGCGAAGTAATCCTTCACCACCGCAGACGGATCAAGCGTTTGATCAAGGTCAGCGGCCGCCAGCACAGCGCGGTCGGCTACTGCTTGCAGGCGCGACCGTTCCATCTCGTGACGCATGAAGTCCAGCTGAATACCGCCCACCAGCACCATCATCATGATCATGAAAAGCGCCAGAATGGTGAATACACCATCTTCCTCGCGAGCAAACCTGACGAGCCTGCGCCGCAAAGCGGGCTGTAACCGTGCTTTCGCTTCGTTGAACGTCATCATTCCTGTTCCCAATTGCCTGCGCGCGTTACAAGTCATCCCGCACAAGGACCCGTATGTGAGGTTTATGAAGGATGAAGGTGGCCGAAATAGGGCGAAATCACGTGTATTATGGACACATCCTGTCACGCTGCCGCAGGTGCAATTGATCTTACCAAGGGGCGCGGGGCGGGTGACGATGTTCACACGGTCTGGGAAATGGAATGTACGGAGCAGGCTTCAAAGTTTTCAAATCGCCTAAATTCTGTGCATTTTTGTCCCCTAAATCGCGTTTGCACCTTTATTACCGACGCCGTGCATGTTCAAACTGCGGCGCGGTGATGCATCATCACAAAGGTCACTTTGCCAAACAGGAGCAAACAAATGATCCTCGGAAATGAACCCAGCTTTCGCGATAGCGTCGACATTATGTTCAACAGGGCGGTCGCGCTCATGGATTTGTCGCCGGGACTGGAGGAAAAGATCAGGGTCTGCAATGCCACGTATACGGTGCGTTTCGGGGTGCGCCTGCGCGGCAGTATCCAAACATTCACCGGCTATCGGTCGGTGCATTCCGAACACATGGAGCCAGTGAAGGGCGGTATTCGCTATAGCCTTGGCGTGAACCAGAACGAAGTCGAAGCGCTGGCGGCCTTGATGACATATAAATGCGCTTTGGTGAACGCGCCATTCGGCGGCTCGAAAGGCGGGCTTTGTATTGATCCGCGCGAATATAACGAACACGAGTTGGAGCTGATAACGCGCCGCTTTGCCTATGAGTTGATCAAGCGAGACATGATCAACCCCGCGCAGAACGTGCCCGCGCCCGATATGGGCACGGGCGAACGGGAGATGGCGTGGATCGCCGACCAGTACAAGCGCATGAACACCACCGACATCAACGGGGCTGCATGTGTCACCGGTAAACCGATCATTTCCGGCGGCATTCAAGGGCGCACCGAGGCCACAGGCCGTGGTGTGCAATATGCATTGCACGCGTTTTTCCGGGATGTGGAGGGCATGGAAAAAGCAGGCCTTACCGGAGAGCTGGACGGCAAGCGCGTAGTGGTTCAGGGGCTGGGCAATGTCGGGTATCACGCAGCGAAATTTCTAAGCGAGGAAGACGGTTGCAAGATAACTGCGATTATTGAACGCGACGGGGCGTTGTTTGATGACAAAGGCCTGGATGTCGAGGAAGTTCACCGCTGGATCACGCAACATGGCACCGTAAAAGGCTACCCAGATGCGCCTTTGGAGGAGAATGGAGCGAAACTGCTGGAGGCGGAATGCGATATCCTGATCCCCGCCGCGCTCGAGGGCGTGATCAATATGAGCAACGCGGAAGATATCAAGGCACCGCTGATCGTGGAAGCTGCAAACGGTCCGGTAACCGCAGGAGCGGATGAAATCCTGCGGGGCAAAGGGATCGTGATCATTCCGGATATGTACGCCAATGCCGGGGGGGTGACCGTGTCATATTTCGAGTGGGTCAAAAACCTGAGCCATATCCGCTTTGGCCGGATGCAGCGGCGCAACGAAGAAAGCCGTCACCAGTTGTTGGTGGACGAACTTGAGCGTCTGAGCGCGGATAGCGGCATCGGCTGGCAGTTGAGCCCGAACTTCAAGGACAAATACCTGCGCGGTGCCGGAGAACTGGAGCTGGTACGGTCGGGGCTTTATGACACGATGAGCGATGCGTACCAGACCATGGCAGAGGTTTGGCACAACCGCACAGATGTCACCGATCTGCGCACAGCGGCGTATCTGGTGAGCATCGGCAAAGTAGCGGCCAGCTATCGCACCAAGGGGCTTTGACCGGGTCCGCGCATTGACGGCGTGCATGTGTCGTGGACCGTCCTGTTCACGGCGCGAATTTTTACGACGCAAATCGCACACGATCAACGCCACTGCCATTGCACCTTGACGCAGGAGACGATTGAGTAGCGCATATGGCGCTGGTGTCGGGATCATGGGTCAGGGGGGAGTATGCGGTTTTCAGGCTTGCGCGTGTTGCGCGAAGGATTGACTGGCAACAAAGGTTGGACGCCGCAGTGGCGCGATGCCGACCCCAAGGCCGAATATGACGCGATCATCATCGGCGGTGGTGGGCATGGGCTGAGCACCGCGTACTATCTGGCAAAAGAACACGGGCTTACCAATGTAGCCGTTCTTGAGAAAGGTTATCTTGGCGGCGGAAACGTAGGGCGCAACACCACGATTGTACGCGCCAACTATTTCTTGCCCGGCAATTCCGAGTTTTATTCGCATTCGCTCAAGTTATGGGAGGGGCTGGAACAAGACCTGAACTATAACGTGATGCATTCGCAGCGGGGGTTGATCAATCTGTTCCATTCCGACGGGCAGCGTGACGCGTTTGCCCGGCGCGGCAACGCAATGATCAACCAAGGCGATGATGCCGTGCTGCTGGACCGCGCGGGCGTGCGCAAGCATTTGCCATACCTTGATTTCGACAATGCGCGATTCCCCATATATGGTGGTTTGCTGCATCCCCGGGGTGGGACGGCACGCCATGACGCGGTGGCATGGGGGTATGCGCGCGGCGCGTCCGAGCGCGGCGTTGATCTGATTCAGCAATGCGAAGTCACCGGGATCGATATCGAAAACGGACGTGTACGCGGCGTGCAGACCACGCGTGGTGCGATCCGGGCCAAGAAGGTCGGTATCGTGGTTGCCGGACGGTCGGGGCAGGTCGCGGCTATGGCAGGTATGCGTCTGCCGATTGAAAGCCATGTGTTGCAGGCGTTTGTGACCGAAGGGCTAAAACCGTGCATTGATCATGTCGTGAGTTTTGGCATGGGGCATTTTTATATTTCCCAGTCGGACAAAGGCGGGCTGGTCTTCGGGGGCGATCTGGATTTTTATGCATCATACGCGGCACGGGGCAACCTGCCGATGGCCGAACATGTCATGGAGGCGGGCATGGCGCTGATGCCGATGATCGGCAAGGCACGCGTGTTGCGCAGCTGGGGCGGGATCATGGACATGACGCCAGATGGCAGCCCGATCATCGACAAGACCGATACCCAAGGTTTGTTCATTGATTGCGGCTGGTGTTATGGTGGGTTCAAGGCGGTGCCGGGGTCCGGCTTCAGCTTTGCGCATTTGATGGCAACCGGTCATCACCACGGACCGGCAGCGCGCTATCGGCTGGACCGCTTCCGCACCGGCCGGGGGTTGATGGATGAAGAGGGCACCGGTTCCCAGCATAACCTGCATTAGGAGGTGGGTGTGGGAGCCTTCGGCGAGAGTTTATTTGGCAAAATGAAAGAGGGGCGGTTTCGGGCCCTGGGGAGAGTGGCATGAGGCTGGACTGTCCAATTTGTGGAAGCCGTGACCGGCGAGAGTTCTATTACCAGGGCGATGCCGTGCTGCTGGAGCGCCCCGCGCCGGATGCGGGGGCCGCGGCGTGGGACGGGTATCTGCATCTGCGTGCCAACCCTGCCGGAGAGACGCGCGATCTATGGCTGCATGAATCGGGATGCGGGGCGTGGTTGGTTGTCACACGTAACACGGTGACGCATGCGGTCGAGTCGGTGGAGCTTGCATCACGCGTCAAGGAAGGTTTGCGATGAGGATCAGGGGCAAGGGGCTTGTCGACCGGTCCGACACCGTGACGTTCCGCTTTGACGGGCGCAGCTATGACGGGTTCGCGGGTGACACGGTGGCGTCGGCCTTGCTGGCGAATGGTGTCAGGCTGATGGGGCGATCGTTCAAGTATCATCGGCCGCGTGGCGTATTGACGGCGGGCAGCGAAGAGCCGAACGCCTTGGTCACTGTCGGGATCGGCGCAGCTGCGGAGCCGAATGTGCGCGCCACGACTCAGGAGATTTTCGAGGGGTTGGAGGTGCGCAGCCAGAATGCGTGGCCGTCCCTGGATCTGGATCTGCTGGCGGTCAACAATCTGTTTGCGCCTTGGTTGGGCGCGGGGTTCTACTACAAGACTTTCATGTGGCCGAAGGCGTTCTGGGAGCGGGTGTATGAGCCGGTGATCCGGCGCGCGGCCGGGCTGGGGGGGCTGAGCGGAGAACCCGACCCGGACACCTATGAGAGGGCTTTTGCGTTTTGCGATGTATTGGTTATCGGCGCGGGGCCCGCGGGGTTGATGGCGGCACTGACAGCAGCCCGCGCCGGCGCAGATGTCATCATTGCCGATGAAGACGCGCGACCAGGGGGTCGGCTGAATGCCGAGGTTCTGGAAATCGACGGTGAACCCGGGCATGTGTGGGCCGCGCGCGCCGTGGCCGAGTTGGAAAGCATGCGCAACGTTCGGGTGATGTCACGTACGACGGTCACGGGCGCATACGATCAGGGAACCTTTGGCGCGTTGGAGCGGGTGAACCAGCATCGCGGCGGGCGCGGTGACGGAGCCCCCTTGGCGTGTTTTTGGCGCATTGTTGCCAAGCACAGCATTCTGGCGGCTGGTGCGATAGAACGGCCGGTGGCGTTTCAGAACAACGACCGTCCCGGCATCATGACCGCCGGAGCTGTGCGCGCATACCTGAACCGGTGGGGCGTCAGCCCGGGCAGGGCAGTTACGGTATTTGCAAACAATGACGACGCACATCGCACGGCGCAGGATATGACCGCTGCCGGCGTGCGGGTGGCCGCTGTGATAGACAGTCGGGCGGAGGTGCGTTCGACTGCGGAATATCCGGTGTACCGGAATGCGCAGGTCAGCAATTCACAAGGAGGCAAGGAGCTGGAAAGCATCAGCATTCTTGTTAACGGGAAGACCGAAAAGATACAGACGGATTGTCTGGCGATGTCCGGGGGGTGGAATCCGTCTGTGCATTTGACGTGCCACATGAATGGTCGACCGACATGGCGCGCCGACATTCAGGCGTTCGTACCGACCGAAGGGGCCGTACCCGGGATGACGACGGCGGGAGCATGCAGGGGTTCGTTTTCCACCCACGGGTGTCTGGCCGATGGAGTCGCAGCCGCCCGGCAGGTGTTGGACGCTTTGGGAAAAAAGGCACCCGATAGTGCTTTGCCTCAGACCGAGGACGCACCCTATAACCTGGCACCGTTATGGGCTGTGGCAGGCAAGGGCCGTGCTTGGCTGGATTTCCAGAATGATGTCTGCGTGAAAGACGTCAAGCAGGCGGTGGTAGAGAACTTTCGGTCGGTAGAACATATGAAGCGCTATACGACGCAAGGTATGGCGACAGATCAGGGAAAGAATTCAAACGTCGCGGCATTGGCGGTGTTGGCCGACGCCACGGGGCGCGGGATACCGAAGACCGGCACCACGACGTTCCGTCCGCCCTATTCCCCGGTTTCAATTGCGGCGATGGGGGCGGGGGCGCAAGGCCAGGGGTTTGCACCGCAGCGGTTTACCACCTCGCATCGTGCCGGTATCGCAGCGGGGGCACCGATGATCGAAACCGGCTTGTGGTATCGCCCCAGCTATTTTCCCAAACCGGGCGAAAAGACGTGGCGGCAATCTTGTGATCGTGAGGTAGGTCACGTGCGCAACGCCGTGGGGGTCTGTGATGTCTCGACGTTGGGCAAGATTGATATTCAGGGGCCCGATGCGGCGGCGCTGCTGGATCTTGTGTATGTCAACACGTTCTCCACCTTGAAGGTCGGGCGGGTCCGGTATGGATTGATGCTGCGGGAAGATGGTACGGTCATGGATGACGGGACATGCGCCCGGCTGGGCATGACGCATTTTGTCATCACCACCACCACTGCAGCCGCGGGTACGGTAATGCGGCATCTGGAATTTGTGGCGCAATGTCTGCGTCCCGAGTGGCGGGGCGCGATGACATCCACCACCGAACAATGGGCGCAGTTCGCCGTGGCGGGGCCAAGATCCCGGGATTTGCTGAACGGATTGCTGGATGCGCCGATCGACAATGACACCTGGCCGTTCATGGCCTGCGGAGACGTATCGGTATTGGGCGTGGCCGCGCGGCTTTTCCGCGTCTCGTTTTCGGGTGAACATGCCTATGAAATCGCTGTGGGAGCGCGTTACGGGGAGGCCCTGTTTCGCGAGTTGGTCGCGCGGGCTGAGGGGCTTGGGGGTGGAGCCTATGGCATGGAGGCGATGAACGTGTTGCGGATCGAAAAGGGGTTTATCACCCATGCCGAAATCCACGGTCGGACCACTGCTTTCGACGTGGGCATGGGCGCTATGATAAGCGCCACCAAGGATTGCATCGGCAAGGTCATGGCCGCGCGTCCTGGGTTGATGGACCGGGATCGCGAGCGGTTGGTCGGGTTCAAGCCGACAGGTGCCGTGAAGCAGCTGAGCGCTGGTGCGCATGTCTTTGCCGCGGGCATGGAGGCAACACGCGAAAACGATCAAGGCTATATCACGTCGGTGGGCTTTTCCCCTTCCTATGAGACTTATGTCGGTTTGGGTTTTGTCAAAAGCGGCCCTGAGCGCTATGGCGAGGTGATGCGCGTGGTCGACCATCTGCGCGAGCTGGACGTCGAGGTAGAGATATGTCCGCCGGTTTTTGTGGACCCCGAGGGGAGGCGCGCGCGTGGCTGAACTGAAAGCGAGGATGCCCTGTGAGGGTCTGCTGCCGTTAACGTTTGGCGGTGTGAACCTGGACGAAGCCGACCTGGGGGTGATGACCTCTGTCGTGCTTTTGGGCGAGGAAGCGGCCTTGTCTTCCGCGTTAAGTGATGCGCACGGGGTGGGCTTTCCCAAGGCAAACCGGACTTCGGGCAAGGGAGGCGGGGTGCGCTGCATCTGGTTCGGACAGCGTCAAGCGATGTTGGTGGGCACGGCACCGGCAGATGCTTTGCAGGAACACGCGGCCCTGGTGGATCAAAGCGACGGATGGTGTGCAGTCACGGTCGAGGGAGAGGATGTGGAGCAGGTGTTGGAACGGCTTGTCCCCATCGACGTGCGCCGGATGCATTTCAAGCGTGGCTACACCGCGCGCACGCAAGTGGGGCATATGTCGGCGTCCGTTACGCGCACCGGGCCGCGGGCATTTCTTATCCTTGTATTCCGATCCATGGCGGCTAGTTTGGTGCATGAACTAGGCCAAGCCATGCGGGCAGTCGCCTCGCGGCGCGGCGAAGGTTGAATTCATGTTGATATGTGGAGATGTGATGATGAAGGTATTATCGGTGACAATAATGGCGGCCTCTGTGAGCCTGGCTGCTCCGGCCTGGGCGGTCAGCAGCGACGCCGAGGTTAGTTGCGCCTATCAGGCAGATGTAGTGCAGGCAGTGCGTCAGGCCCGACTGGACCGGGTGAAAGAACGCGGCGTGGCAAAGCATGTCGCGGCGTCCGCCCCCGCCTGGCCCGCGAAGTACAACGCTGTCGTGCCTCTGGTCACCCCATGGGTTTATGAAATGAAAATGCGTGATGTCAAAGCCAATGATCTGGGGGCGGCCTGGAAAGAGATGTGCCTGGGCAGGTGAGGACATCGCCCGGCGGTGGGGGCAGGGAGGGGCCAGCCCCATCGCCCTGACGGGCGATCCCCCGGAGTTTATCTGGCAAAATGAAACGGTAGATCTACACGTTGGGTGCTGGACTTCGAGCCTCGTGCGGCGATATATACAGCTATGAGCCTGCCCCCTGGATTTTTGGATGAATTGCGCAGCCGCGCCAGCCTGTCACAGGTGGTGGGGCGCAAGGTCATGTGGGATCCACACAAGTCCAACCAGGGTAAAGGCGACATGTGGGCACCTTGCCCGTTTCATCAGGAGAAATCCGCCAGTTTCCACGTGGATGATCGCAAGGGCTTTTATTATTGTTTTGGCTGCCATGCCAAAGGCGATGCTATCTCGTTCGTGCGTGAAACCGAAAATGTGAGTTTTATGGAGGCAGTCGAGATCTTGGCCCGCGAAGCGGGAATGCCGGTGCCGCGGCAGGATCCCCGGGCACAACAAAAAGCTGACAAGCGTGGTCAGTTGACCGAGGTGATGGAGCTGGCAGTGCAGTACTTCCGGCTGCAACTGCGCACGGCACCGGCTGGTGGCGCGCGGGATTATCTGGCGAAACGCGGATTGACCGCCGACGCGCTGGAGCGGTGGGAAATCGGTTTTGCCCCCAATCAATGGCAGGGGTTATGGGACCATCTGAAGGCGAAAGACGTCGAGGATGCGTTGATTTTCGGTGCGGGGCTTGCCAAGCCTTCGACCAAGGGCGGGCGCGCTTATGATACGTTCCGCGGGCGGATCATGTATCCTATCCGCGATGTAAGGGGACGCGCGATCGCGTTTGGCGGGCGGGCAATGGACCCGGATGACCCCGCGAAATACCTGAACTCTCCGGAAACCGAGCTTTTTGACAAGGGGAGAAGCCTTTACAACGTGAAGGACGCCCGGGCCGCCGCCGGGCAGGGCAAGCCCTTGGTGGTTGCGGAAGGGTATATGGATGTCATCGCTTTGGTACAGGCGGGGTTTGGCGCGGCGGTGGCCCCATTGGGGACAGCGATAACCGAAAACCAATTACAGATGTTGTGGCGCATCGCACCCGAGCCGATCATCACATTGGACGGCGATGCCGCGGGTCAGCGCGCGGCGTTACGCCTGGTTGATCTGGCATTGCCCTTGCTTGAGGCGGGGCGTTCCCTGCGCTTTGCGGTGATGCCGGACGGGCTGGACCCTGATGACCTGCTACGGGCCCAGGGAGCCCCGGCGCTGCAGGATCTGTTGGACAATGCGATCCCTATGGTCCGCCTGCTGTGGCAGCGAGAAACCGAAGGTCGGGTTTTTGACAGTCCCGAACGCAAGGCCGCGCTTGACAAGTCGCTGCGCGAAAAAATCATGATGATTAAAGACCCGTCGATCCGCAGCCATTATGGGCAAGAGATCAAGGACCTGCGGTGGCAGTTGTTCCGACCACAAAAGAAGCCGGGCAGCTTTGCACCGGTGCCACGATCCGCTGGCGGCAGCGGGCAGGGACGCTGGAGCGCGGCCCCCGAGGGACCCTCGCCGGGGGCTAAATCGTCGATGCTTGGAACCGCTGCGGGCGACGGCGCGACAGAGCATTTACGCGAAGCGGTCATTCTATGTGCGCTGCTGTGCTGCCCGCAACTGGTAGAGGAATTCGAAACCGGGCTGGCGACGATGCGTTGCCAGAATGCAGACCACCGCAGGATTCGTGATTTGATGATCCGCCATTCACATATATCGCCTGACGCGTTGCGTGAAAAAATATACGACGCACTGGGTGCAGTGACCCTTGAAAACATGCTCGCGCAGCGCCACGTTGCCATTACACCATGCATTCGCAGCCCCGGCAATCTTGAGATCACGCGCATGACGGTAGCGGAAGAAATTGCCAAGCTGGAAGCTGCGAGGGGGCTGGACGCCGAGATCGCCGATGCGATGGAGGATTTGACGGGTGGTGCTGACGAGGGTTTGACATGGCGGCTGAGCGAAGCCGCGCGCAACGCAGACCGCGCGCAACGCAGCGGGCAAGAAGATACAGCCGAATATGATATCGGAGAAAACGGCGCGCATATCAGCCGAGAGGAGCGAAGTGCACTGGATGCACTGATCGGTACAATTCGCGGAAGACCCGCCAAAGATGAAAAATGAACCCAGCGTGGCTTTTTCGCCGGGATGTTTAACAAAATACAGGGTAACGGGTTTAAGAATCACCCAGAACCCCGCATGATTCTATGAAATCGAATCGCCGTAGGTGATTCGCGCCCATTCGCTGGAGGAAATTCATGGCCGCCAAAGATGCCAACGAAGACACGAAGTCTGACGACCAAGACGCCGGCCATTCGCTTGATATGAGCCAAGCCGCCGTCAAGAAGATGATCGGCGACGCGCGTGAAAAAGGTTACATCACCTACGATCAGCTCAATACTGTGCTGCCACCCGATCAAGTCAGTTCGGAGCAGATTGAAGATGTCATGTCGATGCTTTCGGAAATGGGCATCAACGTCATCGAGGATGAAGACGCCGAGGATGAAGAAGCCAAGGGTGGTACAGATCTGACCACCACGGACAGTAACCGCGATGTTGCGTTGTCGACGGGCACGTCCGAAAAGCTTGACCGGACGGATGACCCCGTGCGGATGTACCTGCGCGAGATGGGGTCGGTTGAACTGCTGAGCCGCGAGGGCGAGATCGCGATTGCCAAGCGGATCGAAGCGGGGCGCAATACGATGATCGCAGGGCTTTGCGAAAGCCCGCTGACCTTTCAGGCGATTACCATCTGGCGCGACGAGCTTTTGTCCGAAGACATCTTGTTGCGTGACGTTATCGACCTTGAAGCGACCTTTGGCACGCAGATGGGCGAAGAAGAGGATTCAACGCCCGTCGTACCCGCTGTCGGGCTCGAGACGAAGCCGACTGAATCGTCAAACGAAGTGGATGCCGACGGCAATCCGATTTCCAATGACGACGATGATGAGGATGATGATGAACAGGCCAACATGTCGTTGGCCGCCATGGAAGCCGCACTTAAACCACAGGTTCTTGAGGCGCTTGACATCATCGCTGATGATTACGTCAAGCTGAGCCAAATCCAGGATAGCCGCATATCGGCAACCTTGAACGAAGACGGTACTTTTTCAAAGGCCGACGAAGAAGAATATCAGCGTGTGCGGTCGGAAATTGTGTTGTTGGTGAATGAACTGCACCTGCACAACAACCGTATCGAAGCGTTGATCGATCAGCTTTATGGTATCAACCGCCGTATTATGCAGATTGACTCTGCGATGGTGAAATTGGCTGACCAGGCACGGATTAACCGTAAGGAATTCGTAGACAACTATCGCGGTTACGAGCTGGATCCGAACTGGATGGAGCGTATGGCCGAGAAGTCCGGCCGTGGCTGGCAGATGTTCATCGAACGCTCGGCTGACAAGGTCGACGAGCTGCGCTCGGATATGGCGCAGGTCGGGCAATATGTTGGTTTGGATATTTCCGAATTCCGTCGCATCGTGCAGCAGGTTCAGAAGGGCGAAAAAGAGGCCCGTCAGGCCAAGAAGGAAATGGTCGAGGCGAACCTGCGTTTGGTCATCTCGATCGCTAAGAAATACACCAACCGCGGTTTGCAGTTCCTTGATCTTATTCAGGAAGGCAACATCGGCCTGATGAAGGCCGTCGACAAGTTTGAATACCGTCGCGGCTACAAGTTTTCGACCTATGCGACATGGTGGATCAGGCAAGCGATCACGCGGTCGATCGCGGATCAGGCGCGTACCATCCGTATTCCTGTGCACATGATCGAAACGATCAACAAACTGGTCCGTACCGGTCGTCAGATGCTGCACGAGATCGGCCGCGAGCCGACGCCGGAGGAACTCGCCGAAAAGCTGCAAATGCCTTTGGAAAAGGTTCGCAAGGTGATGAAGATCGCCAAGGAACCGATTTCGCTGGAAACACCCATCGGCGACGAAGAGGACAGCCAGCTCGGTGATTTCATCGAGGACAAGAATGCCGTGCTGCCCTTGGACAGCGCCATTCAGGAAAACCTCAAGGAAACGACGACACGGGTGCTGGCATCACTTACCCCGCGCGAGGAACGTGTTTTGCGGATGCGCTTTGGCATTGGCATGAATACCGACCATACTTTGGAAGAAGTTGGCCAGCAGTTCAGTGTTACGCGTGAACGTATTCGTCAGATCGAGGCAAAAGCGCTGCGTAAGCTCAAGCATCCAAGTCGTTCGCGCAAGTTGCGGTCGTTCCTGGATCAGTAAACGGTCAACGATTGGTTTAGAAGAAGGGGCGGATGTTTTGGCATCCGCCCCTTTGCGTTCCAGCCCATTTGCATTCGACCGGATGGTTGTCGCAATGCGGCAAAACCTACGCATTCGATCGCACTGCGATGCTTCGCGGCCGGCTGCAAGACCGGGTCGCGGAACGTTGTCCGGTCGGGGCAATGACAAAGCTGTGATTTTGCGAACGGTGAAACCATCCTTATCTCATGGTATCAATCTGTTCAGGAGCACCCGATGCGACGTATATTGGTTTCGGCAGTGCTGGTGGTTCTGCCTTTTGCTGCTGTGGCACAACCCTACACTGCGATAAATCGGCTCAAAGTTGTGCCGTTGACGGCCGCCGGGGATTTCGAAGTGATCGAAAATTACGGCGAAGGTCCACGGGGGATCTGGTGCGCCGCTGCAAGTTTCGCCCGCGACCGGTTGGGCGCAGGAGGTCCGGCAGAACTCTACGTCAAATCCTCTCGGGGGCGATCAGTTAGCGGGTTAGGGCGCACCAGCGTCGTATTCACATTGAATCGCTCAGACCTGTTGGTGGCCCCCTCGAAATCATACTCGATATCCGTTAACCAACCGGGCCTTAGCCTGCCGGTAGGCCATGCTGTTCAGTTCTGTCAGGATTATATAATTCCAACACATATCTTTTAACACGAGGGTTGATCATGATTCGCTGCACCACATTTGCGCTTATCGCCATGTTCGCCGCCGGTCCTTCGAGCGCGAGCAACTACATATCCGATGGCAGTCTTGAATTCGCGCCACTGCCCGACGGCGTACAGATAACCGGACATACCGGACGGGGGGCCCGGGGAACGTGGTGTGCGGCCGCGGATTATGCGGTGAACCGGCTTGATGCACGGCGAAGCCAGAAACTCTATGTGAGTGAGCCGCTCGCAAAGGGTTTGGGTCGCTCGAGCGCTGTAGGTTTTACGCTGAACCCGGCCAGTCTGACGCCGTCCAATGTTTTCATAGTCGGCGGATCATTGACCCGGCGAGGGTCGGCGATGACCATCAGCCACGCGCTGGCGTTCTGTCCCGACGTTACTTTGCCAATTCGCTAGCCGCCAAAGGAGGGCGAAGTTTAGCCCGATGACCGGTTCATGATCACAGATTTCAAAGTATTCACGCAGGGGCAGGGCCTGTATGAATTCACCGACGACATCAGGCGGTGGCTGGCGGGCCAACGCGATGGGTTGCTGACCTTGATGGTGCAGCATACGTCCGCGTCACTTTTGATCCAAGAGAACGCCGACCCCGACGTGCAAAGGGACTTGTTGGCCTTTTTTCAGCGCCGCGTACCACCATCAACGGATCCGTCCATGACTTTCCTGCGTCACACTGCCGAAGGGCCGGATGATATGCCCGCCCATATCAAGGCGGCGGTTTTGCCGGTCAGCCTTGGTATTCCTGTCAGGGCGGGCCGGATGATGCTGGGCCAATGGCAGGGCATCTATCTCTTCGAACACCGCGACGCGCCTCATACCCGGCGCGTCGCGGCCCATTTCGCTTGATTGGTCAGCCGGTAGGCATAAGATGAATCTCGCGTATTGCGGCACGCGCGGGGGCGTCAAGTGCGTGCATGACTGCGGCGGCGACATCATCGGGGTGCAGCTTGTCCGGTTTTTCTTCGTCAAAGAACGGCGTGTTTACCATGCCGGGGGAAACGACCATGCACCGCCCGCCCCACTCGGCCATCTCATCGGCCAGGTTGCCGGCAAACCCGTGGATAAAGAATTTTGTCGCGCCGTATATCGACCCTTTGATATGCCTGCGCCCGGCGGCGGACCCGGTTACGATATATTGTCCGGTTGTCTTGCGCAGATAGGGCATCGCAAGATGCGCCGTGTAGAGCGCCCCCATTATGTTCAGATCGACCATCGCTTTCCACTCTTCGGGGTTGCCGTTCTCAGTCCCGCTTTTCGACGTTCCTTTGCCAGCATTGGCAAACACCGCATCCAATTGGCCGAACCGGTCAACCAGCCTTTCGATTGCGTCGCGCTGATCTTCATAAACCGTGGCATCGCCGGTCAGCACCATGGCCTGTTCGCCAATCTCGGCGGCCAATTCGTCAAGCTTTGCCCGGCTGCGTGCGAAAAGGCCCACGTTCCAACCTGTGTGTGCCGCAGCGCGGGCGGTCGCCGCACCAATGCCGCTGGATGCGCCGGTGATGAATAACGTCTTGCTCATGGGATACCCTATCTGTCTTGAACTACGCTGGGTAAACGCGTGGCAGGGAAGATGGTTCAGGTGATCCGGTTGCTCTACAACATCTAGCTGTGCATTTCGCCTCTACCCAAAACCTCGCATAGGCCCTATAGTTATAGACAAGAGGGCGATGTGCCCCACAAGTGAGGCAGATCAGATAATAAAGGGGACCGGCCATGCGCTGCCCGTTTTGCGGAAATATCGACACACAAGTAAAAGACAGCCGCCCGGCAGAGGATCACGTATCCATCCGCCGCCGTCGCTTTTGCCCGGCATGCGGCGGCCGCTTCACCACCTACGAACGCGTGCAGCTGCGCGATCTTGTGGTGATCAAGACCTCCGGCAAACGAGAAGACTTCGACCGCGACAAGCTCGAACGCTCGATCCGCATTTCCATGCAGAAACGGCCAATTGACCCCGAACGTATCGACCAGATGATCAGCGGGATCGTGCGTCGTCTCGAAAGCATGGGCGAAACTGATATAGGGTCAAAACAGATCGGCGAGATCGTGATGGAAGCCTTGGCGCGTATCGACACCGTCGCATATGTGCGGTTCGCCAGCGTGTACAAGAACTTCCAGGCCGCGGATGATTTCGACAAGTTCGTTCAGGAACTGCGGCCCGATACCCCCACGGAAGAATAACATGTCACAAGACGCCCGCTATATGGCGTTGGCCCTGTCGTTGGGCCGACGCGGGCAGGGCAGTGTTTGGCCAAACCCGGCTGTGGGATGCGTGATCGTCAACAACAACCGCGTGGTCGGTCGTGGCTGGACCCAACCCGGCGGCAGGCCTCACGCAGAAACCCATGCGCTGTCCCAGGCGGGTGCGGCGGCTTATGGGGCGGTGGCCTACGTCACCCTGGAACCCTGCGCCCACACCGGTAAAACCCCACCCTGCGCTCAAGCTTTGATCAATGCAGGGGTGGCCCGTGTTGTCATCGCCTGTACCGACAGCGACCCGCGCGTCAGCGGCCGTGGCGTGGAAATGCTCAAAGCGGCCGGTATATGCGTCGAAACCGGCCTGCTCGAAGCTGAAGCCCGCGCCGACCACGCGGGATTTTTCCTGCGCATCAACGACGGCCGCCCGATGCTGACCCTCAAGCTGGCCACCAGCGTCGACGGTCGTATCGCCACCGCATCGGGCGAGAGCCAGTGGATCACCGGTGCCACGGCCCGACGTATGGTGCACGGCCTGCGAAGCCGCCACGACGCGGTAATGGTCGGTGGCGGAACCGTGCGCCAGGATGACCCCAGTCTGACCGTGCGCGACCTCGGCATCGACCGTCAGCCCACGCGCATTGTCATTTCCAACGGCCTCGATATCCCCTTGGACTCCAGGCTCGCGCAAACTGCCGCAGACATCCCGTTGATCCTGTGCCACGGTCCCGAAGCGCCGAAAAACCACATTCGCGACTGGCAGGACAGGGGGGCAACGCTGCTGTCATGTGACGCGCGGCAGGGTTACGTCGATCCTGTTGACATGATGCAAAAACTGGGCGCCTGCGGCCTGACCCGCATCTTCTGCGAGGGTGGCGGCCAAATCGCCGCTTCCCTGTTGAAATTTGACCTCGTCGACCGGTTGATCGGCTTTACTGCTGGCGTCACCATCGGGGCCGACGGGCTCCCCGGTATCGCCTCCCTGCACTTGAACCGCCTGTCAAACGCACCGCGCTTCACCTTGGACAGTATAGCGCAGACAGGTTCCGATACTGTCCAGATCTGGTCGCGTCGCTAGGTCTTGTTCCAAATGGCTGCAAATCCCGGGGGGCCGGGGGCTGGCCCCCGGATCAATCGCTCTCTCTCTAGCGCCACAGATGCGCCTGACTGGCAAAAACCCCCTGACCCTTTGCCAGCAACCGGTTCGCCAGACCCGCGCGCAGGCCCGTGCCTGTTTCCAAACGGTCCAGCACGACCTCAACCGGGCAGGCCAGTCCGTTGAGAGGGTCGAAATAGCGCGGATAATCTATCAGAACAGCATGAACCAACCCTTCCAGCGTGATATTGGCGTGACGTCGCGCGGGCACATCGCCCCTGTCCTCCGTCAAACCCCACCCGGCGTAGAACGGTGCACCAAGGGTGACGACCTTGACCCCGCGCAACAGCGCCTCGAACCCCAGAAGCGAGGTCATCGTCCAGACTTCATCGACATATGGCAGCAGGGCCGCGGGATCGGCTTGGCGCAATATGCGATCCGCGATACCTTCCGCTTCGATGTCGCCTTGCCGCAAACCGGCTTCGACGTCCGGGTGGGGTTTATACAGGATCACCGCATCGGGGTTGGCTGCCCGGGCGGCTTGCAACAGGCCCAGGTTGGTGGATACTCCCGTCGTGCCTGATTTGATGGATGCGTCATCTTCTACCTGTCCAGGTACCAAAATGCGCCGACCCTCCGGAAGGTCGGACCAGTTGGCAGAGCCACCAAGATTGTATTTGCTCAGGCCTTTTTCGCGCAGTGCAGCGATCAGCCGCGTGGCGCGCTGCATCTGGTCAGGCCGCAGCTTCGACCGCTGATCGATCCACGCTTCAAGGCGACTGGCGCGGCGTGGGTCGTAATAGATACCCAGATCATCGCAGACCAGCGACAATGGCGGGATCAGGTCCGCCCCCAACCCGCGTGAGCGCAGAAATCCGTCCTCCACGCGCCAGATGTTCGCTTGATCGGGGGTTGCCTTTCCTGCCCAGACCATCACCCGTTTATCACTGGTCGCTGCCGCAGCCGCTGCTGTGGCGGTATCGCGCGAAAAGGTGACCGGGGTCCATTTTCCGAAAAATCGCTGCAAGGGGCGGCGTTTCCATAGCCGCATCCCGGACGCGACCCATCCGCCGTGGTCTTCGCGCCATGCCCGACTTTGAGCGTCCATGATGTCTATCGCGGTATCCAGGTCGCACAGCTGATCGCGGTGCGGGTCATACCACTTGGGGTAAAGGATCATCGCCGCGGCGAAAATCTGTGCGCGGGTCAGTGTGCGCTGCCGCCGTTGCAGGGGAAATTCATCCTCGGTCAAGCCCCATCCTGCGTAAAACGGTTGGCCAAAGACGCGTGGTTTGTGGCCTGCGAAAATCGCTTCGAACCCCATCTGAGAAGACACCGTATAGACGCCAACCGCTCCTTCGAACAACCGCCACGGGCTGACGGCATCGGTCAGCAACGAGATATGTTCATTGGTGTCTTGCGGGCCAAAGTACCCCTGCCGATAGCCTTTTGCGGTTTCTGGGTGGGTTTTTATGATGATCCGCGCGCCGGGGTTTTCCTGTTGGGCATAGACCAGCATTTCCAGAAACCGCGCACGGTCCGCACCCGACGCGGTCACCGAGGCATCGCCACGAGTCTGGTCGATCACCAACACGTAACCGGGGGCCGGCGCAGGATGAAGGTGGTCGAAACCGCTGTATTTGGTCAAATGCGCCTCGATCATCCGCGCGATGGCGCCGCGCGCGCTGTTCAGCAGCGCCGTGTCATCCAGCGGATGCTTTGACAGCAACTGTTCAAGGTCCGAAGGCTGGGCCGGATCAAAGTGGTTCCCGCGATGGTCCACCAACAGCCCGACCGGGGGCTCTCCGGCTCTGCCAGGGAACAAGGATCGCAGCATGGCGTCTTCGACCCATACCAGCGGTACCCTGCGCTTGTCCGCGATGGCGATGCCACGATGCGCCGTTTTCGCGTTACCCCAGACAGCGACGGCATCACCTGGTCCGGGCAGTCCCAGATGGAGAGAATAGCCTGACAGTTGCAGAATCCGGCGCACGCGGCGCTGTGTTACAAACCCTCCGTTAAACACAAAAAGCCGCCGGTCCTGTTCGGAACCGGCGGCAGGGAGAAAGCACGGGTAAGGCCCTTCAGCCATCGATTAGATCAATTTTTTCTGACCAACGACGACAGGCCGTTTACCGAGTTGGCCGACCCGGTGATCGAAGAGATCACCTTGCTCCATTGGGTGAAGGGGGCTTCGGTCACGTATATGGTATCTCTGTCGCGGATAACGAAATCCCGCGCCATGAACATGCCATTGGGTTTGGTCAGGTCGAGGACATACACCATGCGCTGTGCCCCTTGCAGATCGGTGCGGCCCAGAACCTGTTCGGCGACGGCCTGAGGCTCGTTGCGGAACACGAATACGCCGGTAGGGTCGGCCGTACCTGCGTTCAGGCCACCGACTTGGGCGATCCCTTCAAGCGCGGACAGATTTTGCGTCTCGAACGGGACCTTTCGCTGTGCACCGGTCGCACCCAAAGCCACAAACGAACGTTTGTCTTCTTCGACCAGAATGCGATCACCACCGCGCAACGCAATGTCGAGCTCTGGATGATTGTAAAGATCTTCGAACCAGATCTGGCCGGTCTGTCCACCGCGTAAAACTGTGATCTGGGTAATTTCGGGCACGATTGACACGCCACCGGCCCGTGCCAGCATGGTAGACAACGTGCGTGTAGGCCGTTCGATGGCATAGACGCCTTGCGCCCCTACCGACCCGATCAAGGACACTGTCGCGCCGTCACCCGCCAGTCGACGTACCTGCACCTGAGGGTCGGGCGTCTGTTCGGACAAGCGCTGCGTGATGATCCTGCGTATGGCTTCGGGTGAATTCCCGGCTGCTCTGATACGTCCGGCATAGGGCACAAAGATGAAGCCCGAGCCATCGACCTGGACTTCCTCAAGCGTGGTGGCGTTTATGCCCTGCGCGGCCAACAGCCCGTCATCGACGTTTTCCCAAATCGTCAGGCCCAGCGTATCGCCGGGGTTGATCGTGTCAGACCCGATTTGACCGGCATTGATGAACGCCTGGCTGAATCCGAGCGCGGGGGTCACCGCTGTCGCGCGTGTCACACGGTCATTGACCGCCACGATGAAAGCGTCGCCCTCCCGTTGGACAGAGCCTGCGTAAATCTCGCGTTTGTTCGGCCCTACTTTTGGCAAGCCACATGAAGATAACACGGCGACCGCCGTCAATAGAACGATGGGACGTGCCCACCGGAAAGGTACGGATTTCACTGCCCGGTCTCCTCGACCTGATATTGTTCTGCCTCACATTCGCCAGTTTATTCGGCGTAATTACGTCAAGGCTATCTTAGTCCTGAACAAAAATCTACTGTCTGAGGGGATTTGCACTAGGTGACGACATGTAACTGTTGCCGAGGTGCCGCGGTTCCGGTTTCCAGAGCATCATACGGGTCTTCGCTCGCCAGCATCATATCGACCACCTGACGCATCAGCTGGGTGCGGGCCCGTGCCGCATAAAACCCCCCTGGGATCTGCGACGTTTCAAGCAGATAGCGCCTGTAATCCTTGTATGCCTTGTTGTCCGGCCGCGCAGCGGCAGCAAAGAAATCGCTGATGGGCTGGTCCGAGACAAACTCGGGTTTTGCATAGACCGCGTCACCGAACACCTTGAGCGGTATGCCGCGCCACAAAACCTGTTGGCCGGCGGTGGAATTGACCGTGACCGCCGTGCGCGCGTCATTCAACAATTGCGCCAGTTTGCCGCCGCGCACGTAATGGACACGATCAGCCACGCCAAGCTCGCGCGCCAGCTGCCTGATAACATGGCGCACGGGGACACGGCCATCCTCAAGCGGGTGTGCCTTCACGACCAGATGGTGATGGCGCGGTGCGCCTTTGGCAAACCCTTCGAGAACGACAGTCAGAAAGTCGGCCATTGTCTCGAAGGGGGAATGTTCTTGGAACGAACTGTCGTGTTCAAGCTGAAGCAGCGCGAGGTGATAGGGAAACCCCCCCAGGCGAATGCGTAAGGTTGCAATCAGACGGTCCAGTGACAGGAACGGCATGAGCAGCAAACGCTTGACGTAAAGCTGGAATTCCTTGGTCACGGGAATGCTGCGGTGGGGGCGAAAATTACGGTAATCCCGGTTCCGGAAAAGTATGAACCAGTGATAGAGTGCCCCGTAGAAGACATGGTGGCGCATGTCGCCCCAATGGCCGGGTGGAAGCGGGGCTTCCATATCGGAATTCGCCAATGCGATCTGCATATGCTTGATGGTCATGTCCATCAAACGGGAGTTGCCGTTGGAACCGTCACGTTCGTAGGTCACCCAGTACGGGCGCATATAGCCTTCCTCGAAAACGTGCACGGTCAGGCCTCGTGCCTTGGCCTCGGCCACTGCCTGGGCGTGGATAGGGCGCGTGTCACCATAAAGCACGATATCAGTGACACCCTTGTCGGCGAGCAGCGCGACAAAGGTGTCTTTCCATTCGTCGGCAGCACCCCGGAACGGGATATAGCTGCGTGGATGGAACCAAAAGGCCCGATCGCCGGCATTGAACCCCACTCGCCAGACATCTGCCCCCGCCAGCCGCAGCATCTTGCCCAGCCGGTTGAAGAAGGGGCCGTGAGGCCCCTGAAGGAACAAGAATACCCGGTCTTTGGGTGCGGCGGCGGTCATTGCAATCTTTCGTCTTTGGAATGGGTGCGGCTAGATAGCAACGGGATGCGGGCGGGAATGAGGCGACGGCGCGGTCTTGTCATGACGATTGCTGAGGGCTACTTCGGTAGGGGATCTATAGAAGAGGCGCGCGCATGTTTACAGGTATTATTACGGACATTGGCAAGATCACTTTGCTGGAACAGCAGGGCGATCTGCGGGCGCGTATCGAAACCGGGTACGATACCGACGGAATCGACATGGGGGCGTCCATCGCCAGCGACGGGGTCTGCCTGACCGTCGTGGATCTTGGGGCGGATTGGTACGAAGTTCAGATCAGCGCGGAGACGGTGACCAAGACCAATATTGGAGACTGGAAACCGGGCCGGCGTCTGAACCTGGAGAGAGCCTTGAAGGTCGGCGACGAATTGGGCGGGCACATCGTGTCGGGCCATGTAGACGGGGTGGCCGAGGTGATAGCGGCGCATGACGAAGGCGACAGTACCCGCGTGACGTTACGTGCGCCCAAGGCGCTGGCGCGTTTCATTGCGCCGAAGGGGTCAGTTGCCCTGAACGGGACCTCACTGACCGTGAACGAAGTCGATGGCTGTGATTTTGGCATCAACTTCATTCCACATACCAAGGAGGTGACCACATGGGGGGGCGTGGCCGTGGGTGATCGGATCAACCTCGAGATCGACACGCTGGCCCGGTACGTGGCGCGGTTGGCGGATATGTCATGATCGCGGGCATCGGGCACAACAAGGGTCCCAGCCTGGAGCGAGGACAGAAATGGCGGGCGTTCCAGTGGCAAAAGGCGCGCGAGGCCGCAATGCCCAGGACGATACCTTTGATGGTGGTGAAGATGCGCGTTGCACGCGCCCGGGAGCTGGGGTTGGATTACAAGGCTTATGCAGCGATCCGGCAAGCGACGGGACGCGATATTCTGGCACTGCTGTTTTCGTCAAATGCCCTGAAGGTGATGCGGGCGGATGCGCCGCGGATCCCGGTGCGCGAGGCTGACATTCTGGGGGCTGTAGAGAATGCTCAAAAGCTGGCTCTGGTGCATCTTCCGCTGAGCGCCGCCGCCGTGCATTCGGCGAACCCTGTCTTGGATCATGTCGATGCGGCACCGCGATTTACCGCAAGCTGGTCGCAGATGCGCGACCATCTGGGGGACATGGTGCAACGGCGCAAGCTGGTCGGAGATCAGGTGTTGATTGTCGGAGATACCGGGCTGGAACGCGATTGGGTGGCGGCTGCGCAGGCGGCCGGATATCTGGAGGCTTCGCGATATTTCGGAGCCTAACAGCAGCGGACCGGCAAGGTTGACGGCGTGTAAATGAGTTTAATTGGCAAAATGAAAATGAGGCGGGGGTGACCCTGCTCTGGCAAACGCGGCTGCGGTGGGTTATGTGCCAGTCTAGGCAAGGATTGAGGTAACGCCCATGCAGTTTGAGACACCGGGACCCGTTGAAGCAGAACTGTCTGCAGCTATCGCGCCCATCGAGGAGATCATCGAGGAAGCGCGGCAGGGCCGGATGTTCATTCTGGTCGATCATGAGGACCGTGAGAACGAGGGTGATCTGGTGATACCGGCGCAATTTGCCGATGCACAGGCGATCAACTTTATGGCGACGCATGGGCGCGGTCTGATTTGCCTGCCAATGACGCAGGACCGGGTGGACAGCCTGGGGCTGCCGATGATGGCGGTGAATAACTCCGCGCGTCACGAGACTGCATTTACCGTGTCGATCGAGGCGCGCGAAGGGGTGACCACCGGCATTTCTGCCGCCGACCGGGCGCTGACCGTCAAGGTGGCGATAAACGAGGACATGGGGGCGGCTGATATCGCGACCCCCGGCCATGTGTTTCCGCTGCGGGCCCGCGATGGCGGAGTATTGGTGCGGGCAGGGCATACCGAAGCGGCGGTGGATATTTCGCGACTGGCTGGGTTGCATCCGTCGGGGGTGATTTGCGAGATCATGAAAGACGATGGCACCATGGCGCGTCTGCCCGACCTGGTGGCGTTCTCCGAGCAGCACGGGATGAAGATCGGAACCATCAGCGATCTGATTGCCTATCGCCACAAGCATGACAACCTGCTGGTTGAACGCGACAGCCGTACTGTGCATTCGGCTTATGGCGGCGAATGGAAGATGCAGATTTTCACCGACGAGATCAGCGGTACGGATCACGTCGTTCTCTCGAAGGGAGATCTGACCACATCCGAGCCGGTGCTGGTGCGTACCCATGCGATAAATGCGCTGGAAGATATTCTTGGTCTGGGACCGAGCCCAGCCGATGAACTGCCGCGCGCCATGCACATCATCGCGCAGGAAGGGCGCGGGGCCGTATTGTTATTTCGCGATCCCGAGCCGCGCTTGCGCTTTGAGAATGAAGAGGACGACCGGCCACGTACCGTCAAACGCACAGGGCTGGGGTCCCAGATCATGGCGTCGATGGGGTTGCACGAGCTGATACTGCTTACCGACAATCCCGACACGCGCTATCTTGGGCTGGACGCCTATAGCCTGAGCATCGTGGGCACGCGCCCCATTTCTACGGAGTGAAAACAATGGCTGCTGGAAATCACACCACATTGGCTACACCTAAATTCGACAAACCCGCGAAGCTGTTGATCGTGGTTTCGCCTTATTATTCCGACATCGCTGCAGGGCTGCTGGCGGGAGCCAAGGCCGAAATCGAGGCGGCGGGTGCCGAATGGGAAGTTGTCGAAATGCCCGGTGCACTTGAGATACCGACTGCCATTGGCATATCCGATCGCAAAAGCAATTTTGATGGATATGTCGCACTCGGATGCGTCATTCGCGGTGAAACCACCCATTACGATACCGTGTGCAATGACAGCAGCCGTGCCTTGCAGTTGATGGGGTTGCAGGGTCTGTGTATCGGAAACGGAATCCTGACCGTGGAGAACCACGACCAAGCCGCGGTGCGGGCCGATCCGTCAGGGCAAAACAAGGGGGGCGGTGCCGCGGCTGCGGCCTTGCATCTTATCGCGCTCAGCCGTAAGTGGGGCGACATTCGCAAAGACATCGGTTTCAAGCCGCGNTCGGATGAATATCTGATGGCGGGCGACAATGACGGACCCAAGACAGCATGACATCCTCNGNCGGCCTTTCGGGCAATCAAAAACGCAAGATGAAATCAGCNTCGNGGCTTTANGCNGTGCANGCNNTGTTCCAGATGGAGCATTCCTCGCAAAGCTTTGANACCGTGCGNNNNGANTTNCTTGAGCANCGCTTNGGNGCCANNTANGACGGTCAGGAAATGATCGATGGTGANATCCGNCNTTTTGCNNANNTGCTTGANACNGCGGTGANCTANCANGCGGCGATTGACCAGATGACCGACCGNGCGCTGGTNGCNAANTGGNCNATCGCNCGGATNGANCCNACNTTGNGNGCCNTGTTNCGCGCNGCCGGNGCCGANCTGCGNGNNCANGNAACGCCGCCNNNGGTNNTNATNANCGAATANGTNGACGTGGCNCGNGCNTTCTTTGANGGNNGCGANGAGCCGAAGTTCGTGAANGCCGTTCTNGATCANATGGCCCGCGANGCNCGNCCNGAAGNGTTNTAGAGCNGNATCACNNNTNNGNTCAGTNNNCNTTNGTGCGGCNNNNACNGNCCTGAGCCTTGTAAGCNGAGCCTGNTATNNNCGNGCTGNTANNGTCNNGANNGTGTGACGGGACCACCNCTGCCGTTCNGTTNTATATTCCCGAGGACCTGTATGTACAGGTGGGCGCCAGATAAACGAACCAGGGCTCGAACAGAGCCAGCTCCCTCGGATTTGCTTAAGGCCACTGGAATGTAACGTATACAAACAGGGCAGAACCCGTCACATCCCACAGGTAGGATCGCTACGGTGCCGCTGCAAGGGGTATCTTGGTCTCAGGACGGTTTTTTGGTGAACCCATAGCTTTCCAGCTCTTCCGGTAGCAGTAAATATATCTCGTCGGATGGAGTAGCCAGCGCATGTCGCATCACCAGCGGGTCAATTCCCATCTGGTCGAGGTACTCCATCACCTCGCCTTGCCCGCGCTGTATATCTTCAACGGCAAGAAATGTCGGCAGCAACGTGTTTTCACCGAAGAAGTGTTGATGCACGCCGACGGAGGCATCTTCGGGGATCGTTCGACTGGTGCCGGCGGCCAGAAGATAGGGGCAGGCGGAATAGCAGATATCGCCGCTGCGTAATGCGGTCGTCATCCCCATTTGCCGCAGCGCCCGCCCCAGCACCAACGCATCGCGCACGGACCCCCCCGGAGAGTTGAGAAAAACACCCTCGGGCGTCGGTTCAAGGGCGGAAAGCTGTTTCTGTATCCGTTCGGCATCGCCGGCCTGTATGGTTCCTTCAAGCAGGACGCGTGTGCCGGCTTCGACCACGGTCAGTGTCAATCGGTCGGGCAGGGGGGACGCAGGCATGGGGATACCGCCCGGGCGGGCACGATCAGGCTGGAACCGCCGGGTCTGGTCGCCCGGGCGTATAGGGTCGTCAAGCGCGGGGGCACGGGGGCTGAGGCCCGGCATCCGCAACCCGTCGGCGATGTCATCCCAGAAAAGCAGCCCGGCAAGACCCAGTTGGAAGAACAGCACCGCGACCAGCACCCTTCCGACGTGGTTGCGTTTGGGGGTATCGGTGGAGTCATTCATTTGTGTTTCAGCGGCGTGACAAGCGAAGGATTCTCTTTGACGATGTCATCCGGCGGGTCGACAGGTTCGCCCTTCATCGCCGTATCCATATCGCGCATTGCAAGAACCGCCGCCCGTAGTTCGGCCAGGGTCAATGTCTCTTCGATGGCGATCCCTTCGCGGCCTTCGCGGATGGCACCCTGAGTGATCGCAAGGATAAAGACGAGGACAGCTGGCAACAGATCAATCGCGATTGCCCCGGCCCATGACGGCGCGAAATTCCGGGCGTATTTTATCACCGCATCGGCGCTTGAAATCGGCGTATAAGTGGTCTCCGCAGGGGAGGGCATCGCCAGTACATCCTGTGCGGCACTCTCGAGCGTGGCAGCCCGTTGCGCAAGGACCTCCAACACCGAGGAGATGGTGGATGCTTGGCTGCCACGTGATTCCACCGTGCCACCGTCAAGCTCGGGCAAAACGACAGAGGCCGACAGATCCTGCGCGGCCCGCTCTACCAAAGGGGCGACAGAAAGCTGCCGCAAACGGGTGATCAACCCCGCCAACCTGACGGCTTGTTCGGAAAACTCGACCGATCGCGCTTCGACGGGGCCGGGTTCGACCGTGAGTGCGCGCATTTGGCTCAATATCTGGTTCCCTTCCACGAAAGCCGAATTAACCAAAGGTGTCTGTGTGGCGATCTGCGCCTCCAACCCGGCCAGTTCTGACGATTTTTGGCGCAGCACGCGAAACACCGCACCGCGCCCCGCCAACCCCGACAGACCGCCGGTGGCTTCCTGCTCGCTCAAATCCTCGAAACTTTGCCGGACCCGGGCCACATCGCGCTCCAGCCCCTGCGCCGACAGGGCGATCTCGTGGGCACGTTCCAGTGAGCCTTGGTAATCCTGGACTGTCTCCGCCAAATGTTGTTCGACAGCAGCAGAGCCCGCCAGGGCGGCGGCATTCAACCAACTGGACATGGCAATGATCGCGACCGACCCCAAAGCCATCGCACTTAGTAACCCGACACGAGCCCGCGCGGTGCGCACTGCCGGAAAAAGGCGCAGCATATACGACCAGAAGACAAATATACCCACCGATACGGCGACTGAATAGGCGATAGCCGCAAAGGCCGACATGGCTCCGTTGTCATCCAGCAGGGATGATACGCCGAGATAGGTATAGATACCCGACGCAACAGCCAGTACGCCCAAAGCTGTGCCTGAAAAGGTCTCGAGCCAGGCCAGATGACCCTCCAGCTCCTTGGCATACCGTATACCGCGCTGCCGATGTGCCGGTTCTTCACGTAGCCGCGCCATATGTACCCACCCTTTTATTCGTGCGCTCTAAGATAGGGCTTACCGGCTTCGTTACCAAGGGTTCCTTACCGGGTTGCAGGATGTTCATGTATTGTTCATAGTGGGCCCCATGGCCTATGACGCTCCAAACCCACCGATACCGCAACACCCCGGTCAATTGCTTGCCCGGGGAGTCGCACGTCACCTGATGTCGCTGGGCTTCACCTGTGTCGAAGAACTGGTCCCCGCGCGCGGCCTGCGGGTCGACCTTATGGCGCTCGGCCCCAAAGGTGATATCTGGATCGTCGAGTGCAAGTCGAGCCGAGCCGACTTCATGTCCGACAGCAAATGGCAGGGTTATCTCGAATGGGCCGACCGGTTCTTCTGGGCCGTGGATGCTGATTTCGACACGGACTTGCTGCCGGCAGACACGGGGCTGATCATCGCGGACGGGTATGGCGCGGAACTGGTGCGCATGGGCGGCGAATCCCGTCTGACCGCAGCGCGGCGCAAAAAGATGACACATCTCTTTGCCACCCATGCCGCGCGTCGTTTGCAGGTCCTGAAGGACCCGCACAGTTGCACCATCATGGATTGACACAGGCCTGATTTCCAAATGGGAAACCATCCCGGGGGTGACAGCGCTTTAGCGCTGTCGGGGGCTGGCCCCCTTCGGCGGTATCGCCAATTTCAACGTTTGCCTTTTGCACCCTTGCCGGCACGATGCGCGGCCGCCATGATCTCTTCCGCGATCTCAACCGCTTCGTCAGGGGTGAAATCCATGGGTATCTCAATCCCGCCCTCGACTTCAATGAAAAGCCGTACCATCCCCTTGTCCGTGGGCCCAATTTGCAAATTTGCTTCAATGTCGCGTTCAGTGTCGATACCCATGAGGCCCTCCGAAGTGTTGCGAAATCCGTAACGCGGCACCGCGAAGAACGCAAGTTCGTCAGTGCGCGCGCCGATGGCCCAAACAATGCCGCGGAATTCCGGCGGAAATGAAAAACCGACTGCTTAGGGTCTTGCAATCTTTTTGCATGGGCGCTAGATCGACCGCAGTGCCGCCTTAGCTCAGTTGGTTAGAGCGCCTGATTGTGGATCAGGAGGTCCCTGGTTCGAGACCAGGAGGTGGTACCACTCCCCCCCAGAAACGTGCTGCCTCGGGTCCGGGTATCGGCTTTCAGCACGATACGCTCGGACTATTCGATGTTGACCGTCTGCCGAAGTTTCCCCGTCATCCGATCATAAATCAGTATCTGATTGTCTTGGGTAACCACCGCATACCAGTCCGGCCCTTGGGTAAACGCCAACGCCTTTTCGCCGACAGGCATGGAGATGGCTTTTGGTAAATCGGGGCTCTCGCTTGAGAACCGGATGACAAGCAACCCAATCACGATTAGAAGGCCGAAAATCATTGTGGCGGTCAACACCGTCACCAGCCTTCGCAGAAACTTGATGTTTGGGGGCTCGGAAGGATCTGTCATGTCGCACCGCCGTATCACATTTACCATTGCGGACACGCCGCCGCCCCGTCTTGATAAAGCGCTTGCCCGGGATGTGCCAGAGGATGCGAACCTGTCACGCACCCGTCTGGGGCGTTTGCTGGAACAGGGGGCAGTTCAGGTGGACGGCACTGTCGTTACCGACCCCCGTGCCCGCATCGAGGGTGGCCAAGAGATCACCGTCGAGGTCGAGGAGGCCGAAGACAGCCACATTCTCGCCGAATCCATCCCGCTTGATGTGGTGTTCGAAGACGCCGACCTTATCGTGATAAACAAGCCTGCGGGTATGGTGGTTCATCCGGCACCGGGCAGCCCGTCTGGAACCTTGGTGAATGCGCTTTTGGGGCATTGCGGCGATGATTTGTCGGGTGTGGGGGGGATGAAACGCCCCGGCATTGTGCACCGGATCGATAAAGACACTACGGGCCTTCTGGTCGTCGCCAAGTCCGATGCGGCCCATCACGGTCTGGCAAAACAGTTCGAAAAGCATACGGTCGAACGTTACTATCAAGCGTTGGTATATGGCGTACCTGATGCCAATGACCCGCGGCTACGCGGGGTAAGGGGTGCCAGCTTCGAGCCCGGAAACATCCTCAAGTTGACAACTCAGCTCGCCCGGCACCGCACTGACCGCCAACGGCAGGCTGTGCTGTTTCAAGGTGGACGCCATGCAGTGACGCGTGCGCGTACCATTGATCGCTTCGGCGCACCGGCTGTTCTGGCATTGATGGAATGCTGGCTCGAAACAGGACGAACTCACCAGATTCGGGTACACATGGCTCATGCGGGTCATTCCCTGGTCGGGGATCCGACCTACGGTGGCAAGCGCAAGTTGGCCAAGAATGCTTTACCGGACCTCGCTGCGCAGGCGGTAAAGGACTTTCCACGACAAGCGCTTCACGCCGCCGTTCTGGGCTTCGAACACCCGGTTTCGGGCACCAGGGTGCGGTTCGAGGCACCGCTGCCCGATGACATGACCGAATTATTGAGGTTGGTGGCGCTAACACAGCCTTAGCGCACGGTCTTGTGAAGACGATGTAGCATTACATTTTATTAATAAAATATGAGTCCAAACCCGGTCGGAACGCGTTTACCTTAGACTTGAAATCAACAGGGGCGCTATCCATATGAATGTTAAGCCCAATAACATGAACATGGGCCCCTGAAATCGGGGAAAGGGACAAACAAATGGCTAACTATGCAAATCTGCCCGCACCGACACCGGAAGGCGGATTAAACCGGTACATGCAGGAAATTCGCAAATTCCCCCTGCTGGAGCCGGAAGAGGAATACATGCTCGCCAAGCGGTGGGTCGAAGAACAGGATACTGAAGCAGCGCACCGGATGGTGACGTCACATTTGCGTCTGGCCGCCAAAATAGCGATGGGATATCGCGGCTATGGCCTGCCGCAAGCCGAAGTGATCTCGGAGGCAAACGTGGGCCTGATGCAGGCCGTCAAACGTTTTGATCCTGAAAAGGGCTTTCGGCTCGCGACTTATGCGATGTGGTGGATACGTGCGTCGATCCAGGAATATATTCTGAGATCTTGGAGCCTGGTGAAGCTTGGCACCACCTCTGGTCAGAAAAAGCTGTTTTTCAATCTACGCAAGGCCAAAAATCGGATCGGTGCGTTGGAAGAGGGTGATATGCGCCCCGAAAACGTAGCGCGTATCGCTACCGATTTGGGCGTTACCGAAACCGAAGTCATCTCGATGAACCGCCGGATGTCCGGCGGGGACGCCTCCTTGAATGCCACCGTCGGTTCCGAGGGCGAGGGTACGATGCAATGGCAGGACTGGCTTGAGGACGAAGACGCTGATCAGGCCGGTGACTATGCTGAACGCGACGAACTGGAAACCCGCCGTGAAATGCTGGCCGATGCGCTGGATGTGTTGAACGACCGCGAAAAGGATATCTTGACTCAACGCCGGCTGTCCGATGAAGCCGTCACGCTTGAAGACCTGAGTTCACAGTACAACGTCAGCCGAGAGCGGATTCGGCAGATTGAAGTACGAGCGTTTGAAAAACTCCAGAAACGGATGCGGGATCTGGCGCGCGAAAAGGGCATGATCGGGACGTCCTGAGGCTTTTTGCGCGCCACGGAGCTTGGCCTGCCACGCCGACGACTTCCCGCGCAGGCTCCCCGCCCGCGGGGGAAATCGTTTGCAGTCCTCGCCCCCAAAGACAATAGTCCATCATCGGGAAGGCACGGGGGATTGAGGGTGAAACCATTACGCTGGGGTATTCTGGGCGCGGCGAATTTCGCTTTGCACCACATGGGGCCTGCCATCCATGCAGCCAAAGGGGCCTCCCTCTGTGCGTTGGCCACCTCCAACCCGACCAAGGCCGCTGCCTTTGGGGCGTTTGTGCCGGATATCAAGATTTATGAAAGCTACGACAGTCTGCTCGCGGCGAACGACATTGACGCAGTCTATATCCCGCTGCCCAATCATCTGCACGTAGAATGGACCCTCAGGGCATTGGAGGCAGGAAAACACGTTCTGTGTGAAAAGCCGATAACTTTGATGGCCAGCGACTTCGACAGGTTGATCGATGCAAGGGAAAACTCCGGTCTGCTGGTTGCCGAAGCATTCATGATCGTGCATCACCCGCAATGGGCCCGTGCCCGCGATATTGTCGCATCGGGGGTTCTGGGTCGGCTGCGCCATGTGGCCGCGACCTTCTCTTTTTACAACGACGACGCGACAAATATACGTAACATCGCGGCCGCCGGCGGCGGAGGGTTGCGCGATATCGGCATCTACGCCTTTGGATCCACCCGGTTCGTGACGCGGCAAGAACCGCGGGTGATCACCCATGCCAAGGCCGCCTACGAAAACGGCGTGGATGTTTTCGCACAGGTTGCCGCCGAATTCGACGATTTCGACTTTTCGGCAACGATCTCGATGCGGATGTTTCCACGCCAGGAAGTTGTGATCCATGGTGAAAAAGGCGTGTTGAAGCTAAGCTGCCCCTTCAATCCGTCGGTACATGCACAAGCCGAGCTTCACCTCGAAACCGATACGCACACCATCACCACGCAGCGGTTCCCAAGTATCAATCACTACGTCATGCAGGTCGAAGCCTTCGGCCGATCTGTTACTGACGGCAGTCCATATGCATGCCCGCTGGAGTTCAGCAAAGGTACCCAGCAGATGATCGACATGGTTTTTGCAGAACTGACTTGAGCCAGCGGCGAGGGGCTCTACCTATGTAAAGCAGCAAGGAGGGCACGCAAATGGCTGGAGGTTGGGCGAAAGACGGCGCGGTCAGCGAACAGATCGAAGCGTCGATCAACGATGAACTGGCACGCCTAAAGGCCCGTTCTGTGCCGCAAGGCGAAAGTTTTACCCATTGTGCCGAATGCGAAGAACCGATCCCCGAGGCACGGCGCATCGCACTTCCCGGCGTAAAACTATGTATTGATTGCGTGAGAGAGCGCGACGGACAAGTCCGGGCGCGTGGCGGCATCAACCGGCGTGGCAGTAAGGACAGTCAGCTCAAATAGCCGTTTTGGACGGGGCTCGGACATGGCCAAGCCCCGTCATGCTTCCAAATGGCTTGAAATCCTCGCCGAAGGCATAAAAACTCTTATGCCCGCGCCGGATCAATCCTCCATCGCTTCGAGTTCATCGATAAAGCCTGAAATCATCGATAATCCTTTATCCCAGAATGCGGGGTCGGACGCATCAAGCCCGAACGGTGCCAAAAGCTCCTTGTGGTGTTTGGAGCCGCCAGCTTTCAGCATATCAAAGTATTTGTCCTCGAACCCCGGCTTGCCTTCTTCATAGACGGCGTAGAGTGCGTTCACCAACCCATCGCCAAAGGCATAGGCATAAACATAGAACGGCGAATGAATGAAATGCGGTATATATGCCCAAAAGGTTTCATACCCCTCCATATACTCGAATGCCGGCCCAAGGCTCTCGGCCTGCACAGACATCCACAGTGCATTGATATCATCCGGCGTCAGTTCTCCCGACCGGCGGGCGTCATGCAGTTTGCATTCAAAGTCGTAGAAGGCAATCTGGCGCACGACGGTGTTGATCATATCTTCGACCTTGCCTGCCAACAGCACCTTGCGTTCGGAATTGGTCTTGGCCTTTTCCAGCATTTTGCGGAAGGTAAGCATTTCCCCGAACACGCTGGCCGTTTCCGCCAGGGTCAGCGGCGTCGACGATAGCATTTCGCCCTGACCCGCGGCCAATACCTGGTGAACGCCGTGGCCCAGCTCATGTGCCAGGGTCATGACATCGCGCGGCTTTCCAAGGTAGTTCAGCATGACATACGGATGAACGTCGGTCACCGTGGGATGGGCAAAAGCGCCCGGGGCCTTGCCGGGCTTTACTCCGGCATCGATCCAGCCGTCGCTAAAGAACGGTGCCGCGATCTCGCCCATGCGGGGGTCAAAGGCGTTATAGGCCTCCATTACAGTTGTTTCGGCTTGGTCCCAGCTAATCTGTTTTGGGTCTTCCAGGGGCAGGGGGGCGTTGCGGTCCCATACCTGCATCACATCCAGCCCAAGCCATTTACGCTTCAGTTCGTAGTAGCGGTGGCTTAGCTTTGGATAGGCCTTGACGACCGCATTACGCAACGCCTCGACGACCTCTGGCTCGACATGGTTTGATAGATGACGGCCAGTCTGCGGGGTGGGCATGCCACGCCAGCGGTCGATAACCTCTTTTTCCTTGGCTTGCGTGTTATGAATACGCGCGAAAGTCTTGATATTGCTTTGAAAGACATCCGCCAACTCTCGTGCGGCGGCTTCGCGAAGATCGCGTTTCGGGTCGGTCAGAAGGTTCAGTACGCCCTCGATGTTCAGCGACTCGCCGTCGACTTCGAATTCCAGCCCCGCAATCGTTTCATCAAAAAGGCGTTCCCATGCGTCACCTACAACACCAAGATCGTGGAGGAATTTTTCCAGCTCGTCCGAAAGCTGGTAGTCTTTCATCGCCCGAATGCGGTCAAATACCGGCTTGTAGCGCGCAAGATCAGGTTTCTGATCCAGCAGATTGCCAAGATGGTCATCCTCAAGACGGTTCAGTTCCAGAGTGAAGAACACCAAGGGCGTGGTGAAATTGGTGATCTTTTCCTGTACATCCGACATGAACTTCGCGCGACCGGCATCGGTGGTCAGCTGATAATAGCGCAACCCGGCATAAGACATGATACGACCGGCGATCTGGTTGATCTTTTCATTGCGCAACACACACTCTAGCAGCTCGTTGGCGTCCAGTTCGGCAAGCTTGCCTTCATAGTCTTCGGCGAAGCTGCGGCAGGCTTCCTCCAACCAGTCAAGGTCACGCTTGAGCTCGGGTGCGTCCTCACCTGTGTATAGATCGTCAAGATTCCATTCCGGCAGCTTGCCAAAGGCAGACGCCCCGGAGCCAGCGTTTGCATCTAGTACGGGTGCGGGTGGTTGAAACATGTTGTACCTCATTTTGACGTTAAGCCTACCTAAGCACCGGCTTCGGGCAAAGCAAGGCAGGGGGCCTGTGACTATCCGTAAATGCGTAGCATATCTTCCAGATCGTCCAACGAATTGGCTTCCTGGATAGGTTTGTCTTGGCGCCAGCGCAGCATGCGTGGAAATCGAAGCGCCACCCCTGACTTATGCCGGGTGCTGCGTTGGATACCTTCGAAAGCGATCTCGAATACATGGTGTGGGGTGACTTTGCGCACCGGGCCAAAACGCTCCAGCGTGTTTTTGCGCACCCATGCGGTGATTTTGCGAAACTCTGCGTCCGTCAAACCGCTGTACGCCTTGGTAAACGGGATAAGGTCGTTTCCATCCCAGACCGCAAAGGTAAAGTCGGTGAACAGGTTGGCGCGCCGACCTGACCCTGACTGTGCATAGATCATGACGGCATCGACGGTGAGCGGATCCAGCTTCCACTTCCACCAATCCCCCTTCTTGCGACCGGCCAGATAGGGGCTGTCCACACGTTTCAACATGAGCCCCTCTGCCTGCGCTTCACGCGCAGTGGTGCGAATTTCGGCCAGCGCTTCCCATGAGCTGAACTCCAATTGCGGCGAAATCCGCAAGGGTGCTTCTGCGGGAACCACGGCCGACAGCTTCTCCAGCAAAGCGCGACGCTCGGAGAAGGGACGGGTGCGGATGTCCTGGCCTTGCCATTCAAGCAGGTCATAGGCGTGCAACACTACCGGCGCATCGGCCAGCAGCTTTTTCGGCACGGTTTTACGGCCAATTCGGGCCTGCAGGGTGTTGAACGAAGCCGGAGTAGGCTGGCCATCGGGCCACACCAGCAGTTCGCCGTCCAGTACCGTTCCATCGGGGATGAAATCGACTGTGCGTGCCAACTCCGGGAACCGGTCGGTCATCAGTTCTTCGCCGCGTGACCAGACGAAATACTGCCCGTCGCGCCGGATAAGCTGACCCCTGATCCCGTCCCATTTCCATTCGGCACGCCACTGCGACAGCTCTCCCAAGTCGTCTGGGGAACTCTCAAGCCCGTAAGCCAGATAAAACGGGTAGGGGCGTGATGCATCGGCGGATGCGTCATCGGCCTCGACCAGCTGGTGCCAAGTGGTGGTGTCAGGATGCCAATTACCCATCAATCGGTGTGCGAGCTCGGCTTCGGGTTTATCGGTGGCGCGCGCCAAGGCGCGGGTCATCAGTTTTTGGCTGATGCCGACGCGAAACCCGCCGGTGATGAGCTTGTTGAAAATAAACCTTTCGGTGCCGCCGAGGGTCGCCCACGCCTTTAAAACAAAGTCTTTGCGAGCATCCTCCGGCTGCGTATAGATTTCACGCAAAGATTTGATCCAGTCCGACAGCGGTTTATCATCGTGCGTTACAGTAGCAGGCAGAACCAGCGCGATGGTCTCGGCGAGGTCGCCAACAATGCTGTAGCTTTCTTCGAACAACCACAGCGGTATGCCTGCCTGCTCGGCTGCCCATTCGCGCAGTTTGGTCGTGGTTACGGCGCGCTTGGGGCGGCGCCCCGAGAAAAGCGCGATGGTCCAAAGACGGTCTGGGTCGTGGGCCTGCTCGAAATAATCCGCCAACGCGGCAACTTTGGTGTTGGTCTTGGTGCTTTGATCGATGGCGGTGAATAGTTGGGCAAAACGTTTCATTCTGTCCCGTCCTTGTCCAGACTTTCGCCTTCGAACTGGGTCGGTACGACCTGCGCGGTCCATCCGCTGTCGTTCAGGTAGCGGCTGAACACTTCGGTGTAACCATGTGTCACGTATATATTTTCCGCGCCGGTTTCGCGAATTGCCGACATCAGCCCACCCCAATCCGCATGGTCGGATATAACAAACCCCCGGTCACCCACCCGTCGCCTGCGCACCCCCCGGATCGCCATCCAGCCGCTGGCAAATGCGGTTTCTTGCGCGCCAAATCCCTTTGACCACGCACTGCCCAAGGCGGATGGCGGGGCGAGAACGATGGCGTTTGGGTGACTTTTCGGGTCAAGCTCGGCATTTGCCAAAATCGTATCGGGCAGCGCGATCCCCTGATCGCGTATGATGCGGTTGGTGTTTTCAATTGCCGTGTGCGTCAGGATCGGACCGATCGCAGGATCAAGCATCGTCAGCAGCCTTTGTGCCTTTCCCAGTGCATATGCCCCGAGAAACGCAGTCTTGCCATTGGCCGCGCATGTGGCCCACCAAGCGTTGATCTCGGCCGCGACCGTCGTTTGATCTGCCCAATTGAACACCGGCAGACCGAACGTGCTTTCGGTGATGAAGCTATGGCACTCGACGGGGCTGAACGGGTCCGAAAGGCCATCATCGACAACCTTGTAATCGCCCGAGGCGACCCAGACCTCGCCTTTGACCTCTACGCGGATCTGCGCGGACCCGGGAACATGGCCCGCCGGGTGGAACGAAACTTTGGCATCGCCGATCCGGCGTATCTCACCGTAACCGATGCCCTCTGCCGTGATATCCCCCAAGCGGTGTCGCATCACGGGTAAGGCAATATGGGTGGCAAGGTACCGCTGCATCCCCCAACGCGCATGATCCGAATGGCCATGGGTGATCAGCGCCCGATCTACCGGGCGCCAAGGGTCGATGTAGAAGTCACCTGCTGCGCAATATATGCCATTTTCGGTGAAGCTGAGAACGGGTGCATTGGTCATTCGCTAAACCTAGCGGTGACGGATCATTTGAACAGAGCGAGGGTTGAATTTTGATATGATGCGCCGCTGTTCGCGCGAGTGCCGCGGCGCGCGCACCCCCTAATGGCGGTTCACTTTCGGACATTTCCCAGAAATAGCCGCGTTATATCTTCGATCGCGGCGTCACGGATCTGGGGCTTCTCCATGAGGATTTCATGTTCAGCACCCTCCATGACCTGAAGCTTTCCACCCTTCCAGGTTGCCATGCGCTTGTGGACGCGATTGATCTGGACGATCCGTTCATTCGAGCCAAGGAAAGTCACACAGGGCAGGCTGGGTGCCGCGCGCAGGGCAAGGTGTTTGGTTTCCGACAGTGCCTCGCGGAGCCAGATAAAGCTGGGCCCGCCGAGCGAGAGTTCAGGATGGGCCGCCAGTTGATCACGCATCATCGCGTACATTTCCGGGTCGGTTGTCAGCATGTTGTTCTCGAACGGAGCGAGGGACACATAAGAAGCGTTCTGAATGCCGATCGGCAGCCGGGTGCCTTGGCCGATGCGGGGCATGAACAACGACAGGCCCGTAGCGACCAATCGCATATGGGGCGCGATGTGGATGCCCCACATAGGGGCGGTGAACGCCGCTGCCTGTACTGACAGGCCTTCCATGCAGGCGCGCAGCCCAATCGCGCCGCCCATCGAATGGGCCAGCAAAAAGAAAGGTCGGGGCAATTGCAATGTACGCGCTGTGCGCATCATCAACGCAACATCTTTTTGGTAGTCGGAAAACAGGTCGACGTGTCCAATGCTCCGATCCGGCAACAGCCGGTCTGAAAGGCCCTGACCGCGCCAGTCGATCGTCACGACCGCAAGCCCGCGTTTGGCGAACTCCGCCGCGGTGACACCGTATTTTTCAGCATATTCCGTACGGCCAGGGAACAGAACGACAGTTCCCTTGGCCCCGGAGAGAGGCCAATGGACGACCCGCAGCCTTTTGCCATCCGACGTTTCGCCCCAATGCGCCTGACCGGTGTCCGGGCCAGGGGAAACGTCAGTGAAAAGAGGTGCGGGTGTCAGTGTCATTATGCCAGAACAGTGGCAAGCTTCATCGCCATGCCCATATCGCCGTCGATCTTGAGCTTGCCGCTCATGAAAGCGCTGGTCGGGTTGGTGTCACCCGACAAGATCGACTGAAAGGTTTCGGCATCGGCCGATAAGGTCACATCGGCGGCTTCATCGGCCGCGCGTGCGCCGGTTTCGTCGATCATAACGGTGCCTTCTCCTTCGATGTCGAACTTCGCGGTGCCGTCAAAGTCGGCCCCATCTAGCTTTTCGTTCAGAACAGTTACAGCTTCGTTCACAATATCGCTCATCATGCGCCCTTTTTTGGCAAATGGTGCCGTCACATCTGGAATTGCGGCGGCAGCCTGTTACATTCACTGTTGTTATGGCCAATCCTATCGTCAACCTCAAACATACCGTAGCGGCACTTGGTTTCTGGGTGTTGCTTGGGGGTGTTGTTTTTGCCCAGAATTCCGGGCCTGCACCGGATGAACTGCTGGACAAGTTACGAACTGCGTCCCCGGCCGAAGCGGGTCGAATCGAACGCGAGGTACAGATGGCATGGTCGCGGTCAGGTTCGGCAACAATGGATTTATTGTACGGTCGGGGCCGCGAAGCGATGCGCGACGGCAATACAAAGCTGGCGATCGAACACTTTACAGCGCTGACCGATCACGCTCCGGAATTTGCCGAGGGGTATCACGCACGTGCGCAAGCCTATTTTGCGGCAGGATTATACGGCCCGGCAATTGATGATCTGGAAACAGCGCTGATGTTGAACCCGGACCAGTATAACGCGATCTTCGGGTTGGGAGCGATATTGCAGGAATTTGGCAATCTTCGTGCTGCCGCCGATCTTTATCGCAAAGTCTTGGCGATCAACCCTCACCATGAAAATGCTCAACGGGCGCTGGACGGGCTTCGCCGTGACGGCGTCGGGCGCACTCTTTAACTAGTTCAAGGATTTTCTGGTGGCAGGTGAAAGTAGGGTCGTGGCCGTTTTGGGCCCGACAAATACCGGCAAGACGACATATGCAATCGAACGTATGCTGGCGCACCGAACTGGCGTGATCGGCCTGCCGCTGCGCCTGCTTGCGCGCGAGGTCTACGACCGCATCGTGGCGCTGCGCGGGCCATCCATCGTCGCGCTTGTGACAGGGGAGGAACGGATCGTACCCCCGCGCACCCAATATTGGGTCTGCACAGTCGAGGCGATGCCAGAAGGAATGGGAGCCGATCTGGTCGCGGTCGATGAGATACAGCTATGCGCTGACCCCGAGCGCGGCCATGTGTTTACCGACCGATTGCTACGAGCCCGAGGTCAGCACGAGACGTTGTTCATGGGGTCGGATACTATGCGCGGGACCATTGCGGCGCTGGTTCCAGAGGCGCAGTTCATGCGCCGAGAGCGCATGTCCGAATTGATCTATTCTGGTCAGAAAAAGATAAGTAGGATGCGACCTCGTAGTGCGATTGTAGGATTTTCGGTTGAAAATGTATATGCGATAGCCGAGCTGATCCGGCGTCAAAAGGGGGGGGCCGCAGTCGTAATGGGCGCACTGAGCCCGCGCACCCGCAACGCGCAGGTCGCGATGTATCAGAACGGCGAGGTGGACTATCTTGTGGCAACCGATGCCATCGGAATGGGCTTGAACCTTGATGTGGATCACGTCGCATTCTCGGCCCTGAGCAAGTTTGACGGACGGCGGATGCGCCCATTGGCGCCTAATGAGCTGGCGCAGATAGCCGGGCGGGCAGGGCGCGGATTCAAAAGCGGAACATTCGGGGTTACGGGGGATGCCCCACCACTGGATGATCATGTGGCCCGCGCCATAATGGACCATCAGTTCACCCCGCAGAACAAGATAAACTGGCGTAATCACGCGCTACAGTTTGGATCGATTGATCGGTTGATCAATACGCTGGAGATGGCACCTGATCACGAACGCCTCTTCAAGGCCCGCGAGGCAGATGATCTGCGGGCGCTAAAGACATTGGCCGAGGATGCCGAAATCGCCGCGCGTTGCACTGACGGGCAATCGGTGCGGTTGCTATGGGATGTCTGCCGAATCCCCGACTTTCGTGGTATAAGTCATGCAGAGCATGCGAACCTGCTGGAACAGATATTCAACTATCTTCATCAGCACGGGTCCGTGCCCAATGATTGGCTTGCGCGACAAATTAAGCGCATTGATCGAACCGATGGCGATATTGATGCGTTATCTAAACGATTGGCGTTTATCCGCACCTGGACATACGTCACCCAACGCAAAGGCTGGACGAATGACGAAAGCCATTGGCGACACGAGGCGCGTGTCGTAGAAGACAGACTGTCGGACGCGCTGCACGAGCGTTTGACCCAGAGATTTGTAGATCGGCGCACATCCGTGCTTTTGCGCCGGCTAGGACAGAAGGAAGCCATGGTGGCCGAAGTAAACGAGACCGGTGAAGTAACCGTTGAGGGTGAATTCGTAGGCAAGCTGGACGGGTTCCGGTTTCGCCAGGACAAAGGCGCGGGTGTTGCGGAAGACAAGACGATCAAGGCGGCCTCGTTGCAGGCGCTGGCCCCGCAATTCCATCTTCGGGCGGATCGCTTTTACAACGCCCCGGATACCGAAATAGACTTTACCGAACAGGGCGGCCTGATGTGGGGGAGCGCTGCGGTCGGCAAGCTGGTGGCGGGTTCGGATCCGCTGAAACCCGGTATCGAGGTTTTTGTGGACGATGTGGCGGGCCCTGAGGTCTCTCAGAAGGTTCAACGTCGCTTGCAGCACTTCATTGATCGTAAGATCGCACTGTTGTTCGAGCCTCTGCTGGCGTTGTCGAAAGACGAGACCCTGACCGGTCTGGCGCGCGGTTTCGCATTTCGTCTGGTCGAGAATTTCGGCATCCTGCAACGTGCTGACGTAGCGGAAGATGTCAAATCCTTGGATCAGGACGCCCGAGGTGCGTTGCGCAAGCACGGCGTGCGATTCGGACAGTTCACCATTTTCATGCCGCTTGTTCTAAAGCCTGCACCGACAAGGTTGCGTTTGGTATTGTGGTCTCTTTCACAAAACCTGAGCGAATTCCCTGAATCGCCACCTCCGGGGCTGGTGACCATTCCCGTTGATGCGGGTGCCCCCCATGGTGCGGCCACGATGTCTGGCTATCGCAATGCCGGCAACCGGGCGATCCGCATTGATATGCTCGAGCGGCTTGCGGATATGTTGCGGTCAGAAGATTCGCGTGGCGGGTTCGAAGCCAATGCGGACATGCTGTCGATTACCGGCATGACACTGGAGCAGTTCGCCGCTTTGATGGAGGGGCTGGGATACAAGGCCGAGAAATCGGAGCGCACCAAGGTGAAGGCCGTCGATGTGGTGATGCCTCATGACGGCGCTGGTATGGCTGCGGACAAGGGGGCCGATGCGACGACCCCTGTGATGGATGTAGCCGCCGAACAGCCCATCGGGGGCATTATTTCCGATCCGATGCCGGCACCCGCAGACGACGTAGTGGCAGGCACTGCCGACATCCCCGATGAGGGGCTAGCACCTATTGCCGAAGAGCTTGCCGAGACTCCGGAAGTTGATGACCATATTCCGGAATCCGACCCGGCTGAGACCCCGCAAGGCACCGCGCCCGACGCGTCGATCGCCGGGGCCGATCTCGAGACATTTTATGTCTTCACGTGGGGGCGGGTACCTCGTGCTCATAACAATGGTCAGCGCCGGGCGGCGGGGGATCGCCCTCAGGGTAAAGGAAAGCCGGGCGGTCGCGGCAAAAAGGGTGCGCCACGCGGGGACAAAGCTGCCAGAGGTGGTAAACCGCAGCACCAAAATGCGCGGCCTTCCCGCGCGGAAAAACCAATTGACCCCGATAATCCCTTTGCTGCTGCCCTGATGGGGCTGAAAGACAACAAATAATTGTCAGAAGCTACGCAAAAATTACGGCTGGACAAATGGCTGTGGCATGCGCGCTTCTTCAAGACCAGATCTTTGGCTGCCGCCCGCGTGCAAGCGGGCGCAGTCAGGGTGAACGGGCAGATCGTGAAGAAACGCGCTACTTTGGTCGTGGCGGGTGACGTGTTGACGTTTGAACTGGGTGAGAACGTACGTGTCATCCAGATCGACGCTATCGGTCACAGGCGCGGACCGGCCCCCGAGGCACAGACGCTTTATACTGATCTGTCACCTCCTCCGCTGCGATCAGAGAAAAAGATGTCAGAAAATCCGTCATTTGAGGGAAAAGGGCGCCCCAGCAAGCGCGATCGGCGCGTACTTGATCTTTCTCGGGCACGCCATCTTGAATGATAGGCTGTGCTGATTTAGCTAGACTTCCGAACCTGCCAAAAAAGTTGATGCCATGACCTATATCGTGAATGACGCCTGTATTGCCTGCAAGTACACAGACTGTGTCGAAGTGTGCCCGGTAGACTGCTTTTACGAGGGCGAGAACATGTTGGTCATTCACCCTGACGAATGCATCGATTGCGGCGTGTGTGAACCCGAATGCCCAGCTGATGCGATCCGTCCGGATACAGAGCCGGACATGGAAAAGTGGGTCGAATTCAACCGCAAATATTCCGAGATGTGGCCGGTGATTATCACCAAAAAAGACCCGTTGCCCAATGCAGAAGAACACGATGGGGAAGACGGGAAGCTGGAGAAGTATTTTTCTGAAGCGCCCGGTGAAGGGGGTTGAGTGATTCGCTGATTTGTAGAAGAACAAGTTGCGTATCAGGGATCTTTGAAGGCCTAAAACGTATAGTATACAAAGATTTAATGTAATCTGCGAAATGCGCTGCTTTCGCGGAAGCGTTTTTTGTGATATGTTCATGTATAAATGACGTTGTGCAGATACCACCTATCAACCTTTCCCGTGGTTGAACCTGAAAATCTGAAGTGACGAAACTGGGCTGACGGCTTTCCAAGCCGATCGGCTGTTGTCTTTGTGGCAACGATATTTACCCCATGCGGGCTGTCCCCGCGCCCAAGGAGCTAAATTTATGAGTAAGTCGAAAAAGCTAGATTTCCGCCCCAATGAATTCGTCGTGTATCCGGCCCATGGTGTGGGCCAGATCGTGTCGGTCGAAGAGCAGGAGGTTGCAGGAATTTCGCTGGAATTGTTCGTTATCTCGTTCGAGAAGGACAAAATGACGCTTCGTGTGCCTACGCACAAAGCGACTGAAATCGGCATGCGCGCCCTTAGCAGCCCTGACGTGATCACCCATGCGATGAAAACGCTAAAGGGTAAGGCCAAGGTCAAGCGTGCGATGTGGTCCCGGCGCGCCCAAGAATACGAGCAAAAGATCAACTCGGGTGACTTGATCGCCATCGCCGAAGTCGTGCGCGATCTTCACCGTACCGACGACCAGCGCGAACAAAGCTATTCCGAGCGTCAGCTTTACGAGGCGGCGCTGGAACGTCTGACGCGCGAAGTTGCCGCCGTGGCAGGCGGGGATGAACTGGCCGCTGCAAAGCAGGTTGGCGATGTGCTGGAAAGCCGCGTAGCCGCTGCGTAATCCATCGTCTTTGGAATAAAAAACAAGCCGTGCCGGAAATATCGGGCACGGCTTGTATCATTTGTATTGATCAAGGATCGCTGAACCTGCTTCAGGCGCGCTTTTTTTCCTCTTCGTCGATGCGGTTCAAAAAGGCAGTTTCCAAATCTTTCTGTAGTTCTTTCGCGCGCGCCACATAGGCTTTGTTTTCACTGGGTGGAATGTCGGGACGCCACAGGGCGGCGAGTTCGCGCACCGACGCCCGGTCGTGAGAATAGAACATCCGTTGTGCTTCGGCGGCCTCGTATTCCGAGAGCCCGAGGTTTTCCAGTACGTATCGCCCCGCGCGGAGCGAGCTGTCGAACATCTCGCGTACAATGTCGTCCGCCCCCGCCTGATATTGCTGGTATACATCTGTCCGGTCATGCGCACGGGTCACGATGTGAAGGTCGGGACGTTCTTTGCGTGCATACGTGATCAATTGCAGCGCTGCCTTTTGGTTGTCGAGAGCGACCACCAGGACCTTGGCGTCGCGCAGGCCCGCTTTACGCAGGATATCGGCACGCGTAGGATCGCCCAGAAACGCTTTGAATCCAAAGCGGCGCATGACTGCTATGGTTTCGGGATTGTGATCCAACACCACCGTGTTGAACCCGCTTGCCTGCACCAGACGATTGACGATCTGCCCGAACCGTCCGATTCCGGCAATGATGACCGTACCCTGTTCATCGATTTCATCGGCCACTACAGGCCCGACTATGCGATCCATGTGTTTGCTGATTTTATCGTAGGTAATAAACAAAAGCGGGGTAATCAGCATTGAAAGCGCCACGACAAGAAGCAAGGTTTCCGCCACTTCATTTGGCATCACGCCGGTCGCGACCGAAAAGCTGACCAGGACAAAGCCAAATTCCCCGGCCTGTGCCAATCCCAGGGCAAACAGCCATTTATCGCGACCTTGCAGTTTGAACAGCGTGCCCAAGGCAAACAGGATCACTCCCTTGACGGCAATCACCAGCAAGGCCATGCCGACGATGATTATCGTGTCGGCTACCAAAAGCTCAAAGTTGATCCCGGCTCCGACTGTGATGAAGAAAAGACCCAGCAACAAACCCTTGAACGGCTCGAGATCGGTCTCGAGTTCGTGACGAAATTCGCTGCTGGCCAGGACCACACCCGCCATGAACGCACCAAGTGCGGGTGACAAGCCGACAAGCATCATCAGGAAGGAAATGCCCACAACAATAAGCAAGGCGAGGGCGGTATACATTTCACGCAGCTTGGCGGCATGGATATACCGAAAGACCGGGCGCGTGAAGAAAACGCCGGTAATAATGATCCCTGCGATGGCGCCGATGGTGACCAGGGTAATGGCCCAACCTGGCAAACCCTGCACCAGCGAAATCGCCGCCTGAGCCGTTTCCGCCCCCTGACCGACGGCCTGTGCGCCTCCGTGACCCGTGCCTTCAACCGCACCGGTCACTGTCTCATGCGGGGTGACGGAGATAGACCCATCCGGCATCATTTGCGCCGGGAGCTGCGTGACAAGCAGAGGCAGTAGCGCGAGAATAGGGATCACCGCGATATCCTGCGTTAACAGAACCGAAAAAACCGAACGTCCTCCGGCAGTTTGCATCAGCCCTTTTTCTGATAGGGTCTGCAGCACGATCGCCGTAGAGGAAAGCGACAGCGTCAGGCCGATCGCGATTGCGACCCCAATCGGTTGATCATACGCCATTGCAATGCCCATGAGCGCCGCCGCGCTCAGCACTACCTGTAAACCGCCAAGCCCCAAAAGCCGGTGCCGCATGTTCCATAAGGCACGCGGCTCAAGTTCGAGACCGATCAGAAACAGCATCATGACGACGCCAAATTCAGCAAAATGTTGCAAATCCTTGGTTTCCGACCCCACCAGACCGAAGGCGGGCCCGATAATAATACCGGCCGCCAAGTACCCTAAGACCGACCCAAGACCGAGCCGTGATGCAATGGGAACTGCGATGACCGCCGCAGCCAGGTAGATTGACGCTTGGAACAGGAAACCTTCCATAGGGTACCTTCTTTGGTTGGGTCTAAAGCGACCGATGCGTTAGGTGGGTAGGGGACCGTCATGTTTAAGTTGATCCATCACGATCTGACTGTGAACTTTCGCCACAGCCCGATGGGGCAGCAGGACTTCATGGATGAGGCGATTCAGGCTTGATAGATTTTCGCAGTAGACGCGCAGCAGGTAATCGGCATCCCCCGTCATGGTCCAGGCGCTGACGATCTCGTCATGGGTGGCTAACAGCCTGGCAAAGCTTGCTGAATGCTCGGGGCCGTGGGTGCCCAGATGCACCTGGATAAAACCCTGAACGGAAAGTCCGAGCCGTTCGGGATTCAGCTTTGCGGTATAGCCCTGTATATAGCCCTCAGTTTCGAGGCGCTGCCGTCGCCGTCCGGCTTGCGACGGGGACAGGTGTAAACGCTCACCCAACTCTTGCGCGGTCAGGTGGGCGTTCTTTTGCAGAGCTGCCAACAGCCGCCCATCTGTTTCGTCCAGGGTCATGCGGGTTTCTCGCGCTATTTTTCATAAGTGTGCGTTAATTACGCAGACATATCCAGTCCTGCCTACATAAATGCGCAGAACACGCGCTTGATAGGCGGTATTTTTCCCATAGCTACTTCCCGAACAGGAGAATCCGATGGGTCCGTTTCCACATGACGCTGAAAAGTCGAAAATCACTCGGAACAATCCCGTGGGCTGCGACGGGTTCGAATTCGTGGAATTCGCCAGTGCCGAGCCGCAAAAGCTGCGAGATCTGTTTTCACAGATGGGTTATACCCATGTTGCAAATCATAAATCCAAGTTGATCGAACTTTGGCAACAAGGCGACATCACCTATGTTCTGAACGCCGACCCTGACAGCTTTGCCGCGGGCTTTGTTCAGGAACACGGCCCTTGTGCGCCGTCAATGGGCTGGCGGGTCGTTGACGCGCGTCAGGCTCTGGCGCATGTGGTGGAACAAGGCGCAGAAGAATATACCGGGGCGGGCAAAGTTCTGGACGTACCCGCGATCAAGGGGATCGGCGGTTCGCTGATATATTTCGTTGATCAATACTACGACACGTCGCCTTATAACGAAGAATATAATTGGATCGCTCAGTCCAAGCCCGAAGGGGTAGGGTTTTATTACCTCGATCACCTGACGCACAACGTATTCAAGGGCAACATGGATGTGTGGTTCAAGTTTTATGGTGACCTGTTCAATTTTCGAGAAATCAGGTTCTTTGATATCCAGGGCAAGTTCACCGGTTTGACATCCCGGGCGTTGACCTCGCCGTGTGGACGCATCCGTATCCCCATCAATGAGGATCGCGATGAGAAGGGACAGATTGTTGCGTACCTAAAGAAATACAACGGCGAAGGCATTCAGCACATCGCAGTGGGCGCGCGCGACATTTACGATGCCACGGACAAGATTGCGGAAAACGGTCTGAAATTCATGCCCGGCCCCCCGGCAGCCTATTACAGCCTCAGCAAAACCCGTGTTACGGAGCATCAAGAGCCGCTGGATCGAATGCAGAAACATGGCATCCTGATCGATGGAGAAGGAGTGGTGGACGGAGGCGAAACCCGCATTCTGCTACAGATCTTTTCAAAGACGGTAATTGGACCGATCTTTTTCGAGTTCATCGAACGCAAAGGTGACGACGGTTTCGGAGAAGGTAACTTTAAGGCTTTGTTCGAAAGCATCGAACAAGAGCAAATTGACAGCGGTGAACTTCATCAGACATGACGCCGGTGTTCTGAACACAAAGGGAAGCCCGCTAGCAGGACGCATTGGCCAACGCCTTGCTATCCCTGTTGAAAGCACGCGGGGGGCCGTCGCGCCGTCACGGATTAGCTGCGTGGCATCCTGAGCACGACGTCACGGCCTCGCCGCTTGTAGCGCAATTCATTGTCGCCAATCGCGAGCACCCGGCCCCCATCCAGTGTGTCCCCCACGGCGACTTTCTGGTACCGGCCGTTGCTTAGCCTGATAAGGGCGCGACGGCTCGACGGTTTGCCGTATACCCCGATCAAATTTATCTCGCGCAGCTTGATCGCATTTTTCACCGTCGCCTGTTTAGCCACCGACGCCTTGGACGGAAGCGACGGCTGCACAACCTTGGGCGCAATTGCTGATGCGGCGCTGGCCACCCGGGTAGGTGCAGGGGCCGCGGCTTCCGCCGGCTTGATCCGACGGGCAAAATCATCGGGGCGTGTATCGGGTCGGATCGAAGAGCGTACTGCAAAGGCGGTGGCATTTTCAAACGACGCCGCAGGATTGTCAGGTGTTGATGGCTCTGCTGTTTCCGCTACCGCTGGCTGCGCGGCCTCCGCTGCGATCTGTTGTGCCGACGCGGGGCGTTCTTCGGGGCGAAGCGCGGCCAGTTCGGTCCGCGTGAGCCCGTCCAATACCGAACGTTCGTTTTGTTCAACTAGATCTGCGGGGCGCACTTTGGGGCGAGATCCAGCAATTTTTTTATCAACAGCAGTCTCGGAAGGCTGTTCAGGCTGGGCCCGTTCGATCTGAGGCGGTACGACTACAGGCCGTCCCGCGAATACCATGACACCGTCGGGGTTGATCGCGCCTTTGCTGGTAGGGATAACCAACCCGTTTGAGTCCAAAGCAAAAGCCGTGCCCACCGCAGCGGGGGACGCGGGCTTTAGATCCATCTGGTCGCTCGCGAAAGATGCGGCGTCAGGCAAGGCAATTGCGTCGTTCGCTGTGCTTACGGGATCAATGCTGGTTAGATATAAATCATCCAGACCTATCATGGCAGAGGGGGTCGGCATTTCGGGTGCCATCACCCAGATGCCCGATGTGGCATATTTGGCATCTATATCCCGCGGCGTCATTTCTTTTGGAGCAGTCAGCTCGGGAACCCGCAAGGCATCCAACACTGCGCCGTCCGTATCGGTCAATGTCGGGTCAAGCGACGCCACGACCGGTTCAGACGGTGGAACGACGTCTGTCGTTGTTTCATCCGTTGGCAGCGGGTCAGCTGTGGCTTGGACAGTGCTTTCGCGGCTACCAAACAACCGAGACAGCGCAATACCGTCATCTAGGAAGACTGACGCCCATGCGGCGACCCCGGCCAGAAAAAGCAACAGTACCATAGTCAAGAGCAACCCGAGGAACCGCGGTTTGCCTTTGACTTCGTGGGGTTTGCGTGCGCCAAACACTGTCATCCGGTCTGCTTCGGACGCAATGGATTGCCCCCCGGAACCGGCGGATGCACCTGCCTGTCCCGAACGCGCAATTTGGCTGGATGGAACGGCGGGGCTTTGCGCCTTTCGGCGGCTCAGGAAACCGCGTTTAACGGGCTTGTCCTGCGGTACCGGCGCAGTCGCCAAAAGCGAACTGCTATCAGGGACAGGGTGGGGGAGCACAGGTTTTTTAGAAGCAGGACCGATGTTGTTGCGGCTGGCACCGCCAAGGTCAGGGGGGCTGCGTCGGCTGGCAAAAGCCGCCGTATCGCTGCCGGCGTCCTTGGGCTTGATATTGGTGACTTTCGGGGTCGCGCGGTCAGGCACGCCCACTGATGGCTGGGGCTGGGGTGAGGGGGATCGCGTGGCAGGACTTTGCGAACCAGCGACGGTTTGCCCGGGGTGTGGTGGAATGCCGGGGGTGCTGGCTTCGGGCGAAACCCGCTTGACCGGGTTTTCGCCTTGGTCACGCATGGTTTTTTCAGGCGCGCCAGTGCCATTCTGTTCGCTATCTACAGCCTGTGATTCCGCCTCTTTCCGCGGATTTTCATTTTTCAAGGCGGGGCTCGGTCCCTCAGCGCTTGCTTCGTCATCGGGGGCATCGGGGGGCTTGGGCGCAGTGGGTGTGTCATGCGGCGTTGCGGGATCAGGAGATTCAGGCTCACCGGCATTGCCAATGATTGTCACCGTTTCGGTGTCGCGTTCAACATCGTCGCCATCCTCAAGAAGCGAACTTGCCGAATTGGTCTTGCCGAAAAAAGGTTCGCTCAGAAACTCTTCGCCACTGGGTTGGGCGGCGAAACTGACGGGATGGAACCGATATTCAGTTGCGAACGCCTCTGCCTCTGCCAGTGTCTCTCGCGCCACGGCTGCGATGTGCGTCTGCGCGCCGTTCACACTGATGTCGAACACCAGATCTTTGACATCGTAAGGCGTGGCCCCTTCCAATGCGTGTTCGGCCTGGCGTAGTCGCGCCGCGTCCGACAGCCCGGGTGTCGCGATGGTCATGTATTTAATCTGATCGTTCGGAATCAGAAGCTTGGTGCGTACACCCGCGGGTTCCAGGGCCGCAGCGGTCTTGCGTAAGATAGCCAGTTCACCGGCGAGGTCGTCGCTGTCCAATGCAACATCCCCGACAACTCGCCAGCCCCCCATCGCGCGGCGTGCAAGACGGATACCTTCAAAAGAGAGAGACAGGGCAAAGTTTGGCTTCATGACAACGCTTTATTTCGAGGTTCAGAAAAGGTCTTTAGTGGCAGACGATGGTTTCTCAGCTTTTAACACGCGACTGCGACCCAAAATAGAGATGCCTCACTTAGGATCAAGAATAGAGCAGTAGTTTGCCTATGGAAAGGGTGCAGCGGCGACAGGACTTGCAGCCATTGGCCCGGCTCTCCACAACAAGATGTCACGGATTTTTAGCAGTCGAAGGTTGAGGAAATGCAAATACTGAAGATGGCCGTTATCATATGGGGCGTGCTTGCTACTGTGGTTCAGGCTCAGGAAACCATCCCCGGGATTACTGTGAACGGCGAAAGCGTCGTATCGCAAGCGCCTGATATGGCGACGCTCAGCCTGGGCGTCAGCGAGCGTGCGCCAACCGCGTCTGAGGCAATGGCCAATACATCGGAAAAAGTGCGGGGTATTCTGGCCAAGCTCGATACCTTGCAGGTCGCGGGTCTGGACCGGCAGACCAGTGGTCTGTATCTGCGCCCGGTCTACGACGAACGGTCCCGTGATGGCAGCACATCGGTACAGGTCGTAGGCTATGAGGCGGGTAATACCGTTCGCGTGACTGTGCGCGACCTGACCAAGCTGGGGCTTTTGCTGGATGCGGTGGTCGCCGCGGGCGCGAATGATTTCAATGGTCTGCAATTTGGTATCCGAGATAACTCCCAATCATTGCTCGAGGCGCGAAAGAACGCCGTTGACGATGCCATAGCTAAGGCGACGCAACTGGCCTCTGCGGCGGGTGTAAAGCTTGGAGATGTGATCAGCATGTCCGAAAGCAGTCAGGGCTATCGGCCAATGGAAATGCGCGTTTCACAGATGAAAAGCATGGATACGCCAATCGAGACAGGCGAAGTTGATGTGCGGGTGCAAGTCACCGTGCATTTTGCCATCGAACAAGGTGAATGATCAAGCGGACCGTAAGGTGGCACCGTTCCCGGCAGAATTCAAGTTTCTGCCGGGGTAATATGCAAATTCAATGGCTTAGCTGGTTGCTTTGGTCAATGCCTGGTCCAGGTCAGCGATCAGGTCATTGGCATCTTCCGTGCCGATCGACACGCGCACGACATTGGCACTGGCACCTGCGGCCTCTTGTTGTTCAGCGCTCAGCTGTCGGTGCGTGGTGGATGCAGAGTGGATGATCAGCGAACGGGTGTCACCCAGGTTGGCGACATGGCTGAATATTTCCAACGCGTTCACCAGCTTGACGCAAGCATCGTACCCGCCCTTGACAGCAAAGGTGAACAGGCCGCCGGCCCCTTTCGGGCAAACCGATTTCGCTCTCTCGAAATAGGGTGATGATTTAAGCCCCGCATAGGTCACGTAATCAACGCGGTCATCATTTTCGAGCCAAGTGGCAATCTTCATCGCATTTTCGACATGACGGTCCATTCTCAGCGACAAAGTTTCCGTACCCATCAAGGTATAGTGAGCAGCCTGAGGGTTCATTGTCATGCCCAAATCCCGCAAACCGATGGCGATGCTATGAAAGGTAAAGGCAAGCGGACCAAAGGTCTCGTGGAACTTGAGACCGTGATACGCTGGTTCGGGTTGGCTGAAGGATGGAAACTTATCATTTGCCGACCAGTCGAATTTACCTGAATCGACGACGCAACCTCCCATTACCGTGCCGTTGCCGGTCAGGTATTTGGTTGTCGAATGTACCACGAGCGTCGCGCCAAGTTCGATGGGCCGGCATAGATATGGCGTGGCCGTGGTGTTATCAATAATCAAAGGGATACCCGCATCATCCGCCACGTCGGCAATGGCGCGCACATCCATGATATAACCGCCCGGGTTGGCAATCGCTTCGCCGAATATGGCGCGCGTGTCATCGTCAACAGCCGCTTTCACAGCGTCAACGTCGTCGAAGTCGACAAACTTGCACGACCAGCCGAAACGTTTGATCGTCTGGCTGAATTGCGTGACCGTCCCGCCATACAGCCGCGTAGAGGCGATGATGTTCTTGCCCGGTCCCATCAGGGGAAAGAGCGCCATGATCTGCGCGGCATGCCCTGACGAACAGCAAACAGCACCAACGCCCCCTTCCAGGGTGGCGATACGTTCTTGCAACACAGCAACGGTCGGGTTGGTCAGGCGCGAATAGATAAAGCCCACTTCTTGCAGGTTGAACAGCGCGGCTGCATGATCGGCATCGCGGAACACATAGGCAGTGGTCTGGTAAATCGGCGTCTGGCGCGCACCTGTCGCTGGATCAGGCTTTGCACCTGCGTGAATCTGCAATGTGTCGAAACCATATGTGGGGTCGTTTGTCATGTGTGCTCTCCCGTATGTTGCTTGCGATATGGTTAGGGGAACGAAGATTCCGTTACAAGTGATTGTCGCTTGGTGCAAGGCGGGCGCACATCCTGTCGCGGCGACCGCCTAGCGCATCCAGTACCCGTTAGATTTCAGTCGATTGCGGATGGCCTGTTCCTTGCGGGGCAACTTGTTTTGGTCAAACAAGGCCCGGGCTTTTCGTCCCCGTCCCTGATACACCATCCGCTTGATCGGCTCATAGCCTTTCAACACTTTCTTAAGCTTGTTCGGTGCCGTGACGGTCTCAAGCGTATCGATCGCGAGTTGGTGTTCACGGGCGTAGAGGAGCGGCAAAAGCCGGTAGTGGCAACTGACCTGCCCATCTATCAAACCTGTCGGCAGCGTACTGCGGCCTCCGCCCAGGGAATGGATCACCAGGGGCAGGGCGATCTGATCCAGCCATGGATCGAAGGATTGCGCGCAAAGCTCGTCAGGGGGGGCATCACGGATTTCCAAGGCAAATTTCAAAAACTGGTCCCCGAATTCATGCGGACACCGGTAAAAGAAAAAACCCGCGTTAAAGTACAGATAGCGTTGCCAGTATTCATCAGGTTGACCCCGATCCAGACTGCTTTCGAAATCCAGCCCGAATTTGTCGTAAAGCGATTTCCATAGACCGGTATATTGTGGCCCATACAACTGCGGCACTGGCCAGGTGTTGGTCCGTCGCAGCGATGCAGAGGGCCGGTCAAAATCAAACGGAACCGATGTGATATCGCCGGTGATCAACGTGTCGGTGTCGAAAAACACAAACGGTTCGTCTTTGGGCAGGGCCGTCAGCATTTCGATCTTGTTGCCGTAAGGATAGGCGGTGCCAAAGTGGTTGCTCTGGAAGGGGATGATTTCCGCCCCCAAGTTGTTGAGCGCGCCACGGATTTCGGGATCCTTGATCGTGGGGTCTTCTGACCAAAGGTCGCCGGGCTGCGGTTCCATGATCAACAGACGTCCATGGAAATCCGGACTGGTGTGGCGCAGGGACGCAGCGAACAACAATGCTTCATAGGACAACCGACCGCGCTGACCAACAATCGCGATGTTGAAATCTTGTGCTTGGGCGGGGGCTTGGGGCAAATCCAGAAACCTCGTTGCGTCATCAGTGGAACTGTAGATGCAAAACAAGATTCACAAAAGACACGAATTGGCCCGACAGGCGCAACGGGGTAAACCCCTAGCGCGATAAGCCGTATATTTGAGGAGGGAAAATGGTGGGCGACCCTGGAATCGAACCAGGCGTGCGTCTCCGCGAGGGAGTTACAGTCCCCTGCCACACCTTGCGGCCTGTCGCCCACTTTCACCCTGCGCATTGCACAGGACGTGGAGGCGTGATTACAAGCGGTCCGTATAGGCGTCAAGGCGAAAACCGGGGCGAAGTGCAGGGAAATTTTCCGTGCGAGACAGGATAGAAGGTTCCGTGATGAAAAAACCTAAGTGGGTTGTGCAAAAAGAGCAGGAAAAAAAGGTCGAAGCGAGCCAGACGGTGTGGCTTTTCGGTCTGCATGCGGTGCGCGATGCACTGGAGAATCCTGCGCGGGAAAAATTAAAATTAATGGTCACGCCCAATGCGCAGGCCAAGTTGGAAGAGGCAATCGCCAAGGCAGGGGTCACGCCCGAGGTCGTGGACCCGCGAAAATTCCGTCCGCCGCTTGATTCCGGATCGGTGCATCAGGGGGCGGTGCTTGAGGTGAAGCCGCTAAGCTGGGGAAGTGTGAAGGAAGTGTGCATCGGCGCGGTCGCCCCCCGTGTGTTGCTGCTGGACCGTGTGACGGACCCTCATAACGTCGGAGCGATCCTGCGTTCTGCCGAAGTGCTCGGGGCGTCGGCTGTGATCGGGATGCGTCATCATGCGGCACCTGAAACGGGCGCGCTCGCCAAATCGGCCAGTGGTGCGCTGGAGAGACAGCCGTATCTACGGGTGCGCAACTTGGCAGACACAATCAAAGAACTGCAAAATATGGGCTATCTGGTGCTGGGGCTGGACGGCGAAGCCGATATGACCGTGGAAACGGCGCTGGAGGGCAAGCGCGACCGGCCCGTCGCGTTGGTTCTGGGGGCCGAAGGACCTGGGCTGCGTGAAAAGACTAAAGAAACCGTCGATGCGCTGGTACGGATTGACGCAGGGGGTGGGTTTGGCTCGCTCAATGTCTCGAACGCGGCGGCGATCGCCTTATATGCTTCTCGGGCGCACACTTAAGGCGGCTGTTCGATTAACGGTATGGTTTGCGGCGAAGGAGAGACCGGTTGAATTACCCAACCCGAATCGCAACATGCTGCTTTTGCGGAAGTAAGGCGGCATTGACGTTGGGCGAGGGCAGGCATGAGCTTGCCTGCGCAAACTGTGGTGCCCCCTTGCACGATCTGAAATCCATTCCTGTAAAGCCACCAACGAAAGCGACACGGCCTGTTTTGCGGCAGTTTCCACAGATTAAGCAAAAGAAGGTGAAACAGAAACGCGTTAAGAAGAAGAAATCATGGCTTCAAAAGCTGGCCCATGAGGTCGCCGATGCAGTGGAGGATGTTTTTGACTAGTCTGCGTGCCGCATCGGCAGGTTTTGGCTTGTTTTTCAGCGAACGGTTCACGGATTTGTCAAAAGGTCTTTGAATCACGTATCGAATTCATAGCTTGTTACCAGGACGGCAAGCCCGGAACGCTTGTCGGTCACTATACTGTCCCTCGTTCCGTACCTTTGCGCCCTATGGTTATCGCCATAAGGGCGCTTTTTTTATGCCCGTGGATGTGCAAAGTAAAGCCATGACATATTCAGACGAAACGTTGAAAAAGATTCTCACGCAAACAAAACGTATTGCGGTGGTCGGCGTTTCAATGAATCCGGTGCGGCCAAGCCATTATGTTGCGCGGTACCTAAAGTTAAAGGGATATCAGGTCGTGCCTGTGAACCCAGGGCACGCCGGAGACACGCTGTTCGGCGAGACAATTGTCGGTAGCCTGTCGGATATCGAAGGCGAGGTCGATATGGTGGATATTTTTCGCCGATCCGACGCTGTTCCTGGGATCGTGACCGAGGCACTGGATGCCTTTCCGAGGCTTGGGACAATCTGGATGCAGCTTGGCGTGCAACACGCCGAAGCCGCTCAACTGGCCGAGGCGCGTGGCGTTACCGTGATCCAGAACCGATGCCCTAAAATCGAATATCAACGTCTCTTTGGCGAACTGCGCATGGGAGGTTTCGCGACCGGGATCATTTCCAGCAAGCTTTAACAACCGGGTGCTGTGGGTGGCGCAGCCAGTGCCCCACGAAGTGAGGCGGTGCCAACCTTGGGCAGAGTAGCCTTGCCCTGTCGCCTAGCGCGAGGCTTTTTCCGCGATACCGCTTCTGGACTGACGCGCGGCGAGTTCATCAAGGACATCTGTCAACTCGACATCGCGCGACGCGAGCATCACCAAGAGGTGGTACAGAACATCCGCGGCCTCGGATGTCAGCGCGGCCTGGTCGCCTTTCACCGCTTCAATGATCGCTTCGACGGCTTCTTCGCCAAATTTCTCGGCGCATTTTTCAGGACCCTTTGCCAGCAATTGCGCGGTCCAACTGTCCGTCGGATCAGCCGTCTTGCGGGCCTTGATCGTTTCAAAAAGGTCGTTGAGCGTCATGTGAGCCTCATCGGGATGCCTGCGGCAGCCATGTGCTGTTTCGCCTGGGCCACGGTGAATTCACCAAAGTGGAAAATCGATGCAGCGAGAACCGCTGATGCGCCTCCTTCGATGACACCGTCAACAAGGTGATCAAGGGTGCCGACGCCGCCCGAGGCGATGACAGGCACGCTTACCGCGTCTGAAATCGCACGGGTGAGGGGTAGGTTGAACCCCTGTCTGGTCCCGTCGCGATCCATCGAGGTCAAGAGAATCTCTCCGGCTCCTTTCGCGGTCACCAGCCGGGCGAACTCCACAGCATCGATACCTGTCGGTTTGCGCCCGCCGTGGGTAAAAATCTCCCATTTGCCGGGGGCGGTGGTTTTGGCGTCGATGGCACAGACGATGCACTGGCTGCCGAACTGATCCGCCGCCTCAGCGATCACGTCGGGGTTGGCAACTGCCGCAGAGTTGAAGCTGACCTTGTCTGCACCGGCCAACAGCAAGGCACGCACATCCGCCAAGCTGCGCACGCCGCCCCCTACCGTAAGGGGAATGTAGCAATGTTCGGCGGTACGCGTGACGAGGTCGAACATGGTTCTGCGGTTTTCATGAGTGGCATGGATGTCAAGAAAACACAGTTCATCGGCCCCGGCGGCGTCATAGGCGATGGCGGCATCAACCGGGTCGCCCGCATCGCGCAGGCCCACGAAATTGACGCCTTTGACCACACGACCGTCGGCGACATCCAGGCAGGGAATGATACGGGTTTTTAGCATGGTGTTTCCATAGCGGGAGGCATGGCTGATGGCAAGCCGCTGGAGGGCGGTCCGCCCTCCAGACCTCCCGAGGATTTAAGACCATTTGGAAGATCAGGCCAGTGCTTTCAGGGCCTCGGCCAGATCGATGGCACCGTCATACAAAGCACGACCCGAAATGGCACCCGAGATCACATTGGTGGCTTTGAGGGCTTGCAGATCGGCCAACGAGCTTACGCCCCCGGAGGCGATGATCGGTATGTCGACTGCGCGGGCGAGCGCCGCCGTTGCGTCGATATTCGGCCCGCCCATCGCGCCATCGCGCAGGATGTCGGTGTAGATTATCGCGGCGACGCCGGCATCTTCGAAGGAACGCGCCAGGTCGGTGACACGCACATCGGTTTCCTCGGCCCATCCTTTGGTGGCAACGCGACCGTTGCGCGCATCAATCCCCACGGCAACCTGATTTGGAAAAGCACGCGCGGCTTCACGTACCAATCCCGGGTCTTCAACCGCGACTGTTCCCAGAATCACGCGAGCCAGCCCTTTGTCCAGCCACGCCTCGATTGTCGCCATGTCGCGGATACCACCGCCCAATTGTGCGGGAACATTGCAGGTTTTCAATATCGCCTCGACGGGGGCGGCATTCACCGGCGTGCCTGCGAAGGCCCCGTTCAGATCAACCAGGTGTAACCATGAGCAGCCGGCGTCGACAAAGGCGCGGGCTTGGGCTGCCGGGTCATCGTTGAAAACGGTAGACTGGTCCATTTCACCATGAACAAGACGAACTGCCTGACCATCTTTGAGGTCGATTGCGGGGTATAGGATCATGATATTCGCCCTTGCGCTGTGGGAGTTGTGGGCCAGATCGCACGAGGGGAGGGAATTTGCAACGGATCGCGAGTAGCCGTTACGTCAACCTTGCCTGAATCGTCAATCTCGCCCCAATGTGTGACAATGTAGGGAGGTTAAATCATGAAAAAAACAATACTGGCGGCCGTGATCGGCATTGCATGGGCAGGAGCTTCACTGGCAGCGGATCCCGCCATCGGCGTTTGGAAGACCCAGCCCGACGACGGCGCCTATGCCTATGTCGAGATGGTCCCTTGTGGGGCGGCGATCTGCGGAACGATCCAGAGAACGTTCAGGGATGAAGGCGAGTACATGTCGGAAAACCTGGGCAAAAAGTTGGTGATTGATATGGTGCCTGATGGAAACGGCGATTACGCAGGCAAGGTATGGCGGCCTTCCAACAACAAGATCTATAACGGAAAAATGTCGGTTTCGGGGAATAATCTCAAGCTGTCGGGCTGCGTTGCGGGCGGGTTGATATGTTCCAAACAATCCTGGCAGCGCGTACAGTAGCCGCGTCGGGCGGGAGCAAAGCGATAGGGTAATTGAACGAATCGGGGCGCAGGCGTATGATAGGCTGCGCCTTGGTTTTTTGGTGCGCTATCGAAAAACTGTAAGGCACGTGTCGCTTGGGGGAGTGATACAATGCCATTGTTTAAATCAATATTGCTTGCCGTAGTCGTCACGGGGGTGTCTGCCCCGGTTTTTTCCGATGTGGTGGAAGGGGTCTGGCGATCCAAGCCGGACCAGAACGGGTTGGTCATACATGTTCGCGCCAAACCATGTGGGACGGCAATGTGTGGTACGGTTGAACGGGCCAAAGACCGCTACGGTTACGAGAAAAGATCAACGGCCGTTGGCAAACGCGTTTTCTGGGATATGAAGCCCCAGGCTGACGGAAGCTATGTGGGCACGTTCCTGGAGCCATCTGCGTCGAAAAAGCAGATCGCGACAATGCTGGTGAACGGAAACGCGATGAAGTTGCAAAAATGCGCCGACGGGCAGTGCGACGAGATGGTCTGGACGCGCTTGCGTTGACGGAAAGCGAAAACCTCTGACTAAGGCCGCCAGCTGAGGAAGTTGGCGATCATGCGTAAACCCGTCGTCTGGCTTTTTTCGGGGTGAAACTGCATGCCCAGCATCGTATCCCGCCCGATCACTGCCGTTACATCGCCAGCATAGTCGACATGAGCAAGCCGTTGGTCCGAGTTGGACACATTCATCTGATAACTATGGACAAAATAGGTGTGGGCGCCGGTTTCTACACCTTCGAAAACCGGGTGAGGATGATCGATGATCAAATCATTCCACCCCATGTGAGGGACCTTCAAACCGGGGTCTTCGGGCGAAATTCTGGTCACTTCGCCGGTAATCCACCCCAGCCCTGCCGTATCTTCATACTCACGACCCCATGTCGCCATCAGCTGCATACCGACGCAGATGCCCAAAAAGGGCCGGGCCTTTACCTCGACGGCTTCGACAATAGCTGCGTAAACACCGCTCTGACCCTTGAGCGATGCCATGCAAGCGGGAAAGGCACCATCGCCCGGCAAGACCAGCCGATCTGCGCGCGCGACGACATCGGCGTCCGCAGTGACGACTACCTGCCCGGCGTCGGTTTCGCGCGCCATGCGTTCAAATGCCTTGTGAGCCGAATGCAAGTTGCCGGATTCATAGTCTATTATCGCCGTCAACATGGTTTACAATGCACCCTTGGTTGACGGGATGTCACCGGATTTGCGTGGGTCAATCTCGGTGGCCTGGCGCAACGCATGTGCGACAGATTTGAAAGCGGCTTCTGTTATGTGGTGGCTATTGATACCGTGTAGCATATCGACATGCAGGGTGATCCCACCGTGGGTGCTGAGGGCCTGAAAAAATTCACGTACCAGTTCAGTGTCGAAATCACCGATCTTCGCCGTTGGGATAGCTACGTTCCAGATCAGAAAGGGGCGGGCTGACAGGTCAAGCGCGGTCCGAAGCAATGCGTCGTCCATCGGCAGCAGGCAAGAACCATAACGTCGGATGCCGCGTTTGTCGCCAAGCGCAGAGGTCAGTGCCTGACCCAACGCGATGCCTACATCCTCGACTGTGTGGTGGGCATCGATATGCAAATCACCTTTCGCGGTGATCTTCATATCGATCAGAGAATGCCGCGCCAATTGATCGAGCATATGGTCAAAAAAACCCACGCCGGTGTCGTTTGCATATGATCCGGTACCATCGAGGTCGATTTCGACGGTGATGTCAGTTTCCGCGGTTGAGCGTTTGATGGTGGACTGGCGCATGTGAGTTCTCCGTCTTTACGGCCTTATAGCAGGGTGGATCGCCACGCCAAGACCAAGTGACCGATCGAAGTGCGCCGAAGAGCGATTGAGTCATTGCAGCGCATACCCCCATATGTCAGCTTGAGCGCAGCATAACCAGCCGAAAGCGTCTTCATGTCGACCTGCGTCTTTGTCCAAATCCGTTGCCGTCCCGGGACCACCTATCGTGTTGCAGAAGAAATTGCGCTTCGTGAGATCCATTCGGAGCTTTATTCTACGTCAGGTGATTTCGACTTGTTGATGAAGTTGTACATCCCTAAGGGCGAAGATATCGGCGTTTATATAAATGATCATTTGCTGGACATAGACGGTATCGAACGGTCGTTGACCACGATGACGTTTAAAGTGTTTTGAACGTTCGCGTCGTTCTGCTGGCAGGATTGATTTTTGTTGCCCCGGCCGCATCAGCCCGCATTTACAAAGGGGAAGAAGCAGCCGCACTGCGCTGCGCAAACACCCTTGCCTATACGGCAGTGTTGTTGTCGCAAGCAGATTTGATCGGGCCTGACGAAACAAAAGTCATGTTAGGCATCACTGTTTTGATCCTTGAAAAGCATGTTACAGGCACACGCGCCGAAAAAAAAAGCGCGTTGGCGATAATGCGTAATCGGCGTGACCTAACGCAGACGCTAACGGATTATCAGACCAATGCAGCCAAATGCCTGGTTCAATTCCCGATAAACTAACTTATCACGCTGCGGCACATTTTGTCGCATAACGCATCCGAGCGCGGCTCAACGCCCTTTCAAATGTCTTTTTCACGCGTTGCGTGCGGTTTGCGTTTGGCGGTATCGGAGTTCCGACCGATAGCGTGATGGACAAAGGTGCATCATCGCCGCCAATCGGCGCACGATGGTCCAGCTTTTCTTGAAGCGCTTCCTCGATTGCATCCCATTCTGGCAGGTCCGGGTCGCGTGTGATGCACAGAAATGACCCGGCACCTTCATAGCACATCAGCAGGTGCGGGCATTTGATCACTTCGGTCAGGGCTGTGCCTACATCCGATAATATTGCGAGAAATTCCTTGGACGAGGTTTTGTTGAACAACAGTTCAGACTCGTCAACGGCGACGCAAAACACCTGACACTTTTCCAGATCATTACGATCAAGCTGGGTAATGTAATTGCCTAACGAGAAGGATAGTATCAGGCGGTTTGTATCGGCAAGGTGCAGCTTTTCGGCGTGATCAAAGTCATGACGACCACGCTCATCGTTTTGCGGAATGTCGTCTTTGCCTATTCTTTTGATCGTCTTGGCGTTGAGAAGTAGACGCTCTGCGACCCGGATGCGATTTGAAATATCTTTCAGGTTGAATGGTTTGGCGATATAGTCATTCGCCCCGGAGGCAAACGCATTTTCAATCGAGACTGAATCGGTCTTGGCGGTCAGCATTAAAATCGGCTTGCTCTCGTAACCGGGAAGGGTGCGGATACGCTTGCACAGTTCGATGCCGTCCATTTCGGGCATGTCAACGTCGAGAAGGAAACAATCGAAAGGTTTTCGCTGAGCCTTGATCGCATCAAGCGCTGCGTGGCCAGATGGTGCTGTGTGGACATCTGTCAGATCAGTATTCGCAAAGATCGAGGGAAAAAGTTCGCGGATAAACGGATCATCATCTACGGCTAATATCTTCACTATTTAATCCTCACATACTCAGCAATGTATCAGTGGATATCAAAATACCCGCAGTAGACTAATCGATAGTAAACAATCTCGGCGAGAATATGGCGATGGTTAATTTTCGATTTACGAAAAGACCTTGAATCCGATGGAAGGCGACACTCAGGCATGAGATCCATAGGCTATCAAATTTTACGCCCGCTTCAAAGGTGCCGTAATATCGGCACATTCTCGACATAGATTAGATTGTATATACCGACTGTAGAAACCATTCTGGACGTTATCATGCCAAATTCTCTGATGCTCTTCCCCCTTGTTATCGCGATTGCAGTGTCAGGCTGTACTGCCCCAAATCGGGGGGCGGGTGATTGGACGGCACAGAAGGTTAGCCCGTTGTCTTTTCAAGATGGCTTTCAAGACGAAACGATAATGGTCGAGCAGGCTCAGGCACTTGATGAATTGATGCAGGATATTGTCCGCAGCTCCACCATCAAGCATGCCGCGGTAGGGGCCGCGGTGGGCTGTGGACTGGTGGTGGTAGCAGGGTCAAACGCGGCGGGATGCGCAAAAGCAGCCGCTGCTGGGGGGCTGGTTGGTGCGATCAGCGGTAATATTTCGGGAAAACGCAAAGTGAATCAGCGCGTCGAACTTGTTTCTGCCAACGCTCTGGTGCGCAGTATTCGCAAGTCGAATGACAAGCTGGGGCAGGTCAATGAAAACTTGCCCGCCATGCTGGCGCGTCAGGACGACGAAGTGAAAACCCTGAAGGACCTCAAGGCAAGCGGTAGCATCGACACGAAGGTATATCATATGCGGCTGGCCGCCATCCGCGAAAACCGGGCCAAGCTTGCCCAGGCCTTGCTGCTCAGTTCGCAGCAGGCCAGCACCGCCAAAGACAACTTGCACGAAGCTGCTTCGCAAGGGCAGTCCGGGCTCGAGTGGCACATCAACGCTATCGACCAGATGGAACGCGAGACACTTTCGGCCAGGTCCCTGATTTCGCTTCTATAATCGGCTGGCTTTGCAACGATAGGCCGGCATTCAGGCTGATGGGAACCTGCTGACGGCGACGCACCGCCGACCTTGTTTCGTCGCTGTCTAAAAGCCGGGTATCAGCTTACTTATGCTGCGTTGATCAAAGGTTGTCCCGCGTTCCCGGCCAAAATTGACCTTTCCGCCGATCCCGACGAAAGGTGAACTTTCGTTGACGCCGTAAGTATTTGTTTTTCCGATGCCTGCTTCGACAAACAGATTAATATCCGTGGATAATTCGCGATCCAGTTTGACGCTGGTGCGGGTTACTCCCAGACGGTTGACCTCGGCATGGCTCCCGGTGATGCCGAGACCGTTCATCATCAGATAACGTGCAGACACACCAAACGCATTCGTGTCATCGCGGGTCGCATTGACCCGACCAAGGTACCCTTCATATTCGATCGAGCCTGTTTCAACGCCGAACTCGAGACCGTAAAAGGTCATGTGTTGGCCCAAGGTCTTTTCCCGCGTCACAAAGGCACCGAAGGAATTGTAGGCATCGAAGTTATAGATGGCGTGAGCACCGAAGTTGGTCGCGTTGGTGCCGGTGTACGCAGCACGATTGTGCCCCAAGTCGATTTGCGCGTTTAGAAGCGGTGAAACCTCAAGCTCAAGGGATCCCTCGAACCCCAGCCTTCTAAAGCTTGTGTCACCGGTGAACGCCGATAAATCGACGCGCGCGGATCCACCTACCAGCTCGATTGCGTTGGCGGTAGAGGCCGCGAATAAGATGGCGCTTGTGAGCGCGATAATTGATTTAGACATGTTTTTACTGCTCTTGATGTTGACCCATTTGCGGGTTCATTCATTCATTGTTCGATCAGCAGTCTCTGCGCTCTGTTGTGATCGCATTGATTGCACTATCTGCATCTACCGCCAATCGCACGAGCCGATCAAGAAAAGATTCGCGATCCCAATGTTTACTGGCTGGCGAGGCAGGCTTGCTAGAATATCTGCGAAGCTTGTCGGCGTAGGGCAGGGGAAAATCAAAAAGACCACCACGGCTCAAACACACAAAGGCCGCCCGAAGGCGGCCCTGTTAACTTTGCCGGGTTGCAAAGAACCAGTTGGAGCGGGCGAAGAGATTCGAACTCTCGACCCTAACCTTGGCAAGGTTATGCTCTACCCCTGAGCTACGCCCGCATCCTCTGGTGAGCCGTGATTTACCGTCAGCGGCCCTGGGCTGCAAGAGGAAAAAGACAAATTTGGGCATTTAATTCAAGCGATTTTCAGGCGGGGCCATGGCCTGCGTTTCTATGGCCACGCAAAGGCGGCAGGTCCGCTTGTTCGGGTTTTAAACTGGCCCTGGCATAAGGCTGTGCGCGACAAAAAAAGGGCCCCAACCGCCGTTGGAGCCCCGAATCTTTTTCACAGCATATGATTAGTGGCTGTGTTGCTTGTCCCAGTCTTCCTGCTTGGGCAGGATCTCGAACGTATGCTCCGGAGGCGGGCTAGGGAGCGTCCATTCAAGTGTATCGGCGAATTCGTTCCAAGGATTTGCCGCAGTGCTCCGCGCACCTTTTGTCAAGGTATAGAGCATGACGCCGAGGAAGAAGACGAACGAGGCAAAGCTGAGGAAAGCACCGATAGATGACCACAGGTTCCAGTATGCGAACGCTTCGGGGTAGTCGATGTAGCGGCGCGGCATACCCTGACGACCCAGGAAGTGTTGTGGGAAGAAGGTCAGGTTCGCGCCGATGAACATTGCCCAGAAGTGCAGCTTACCGGCCCATTCAGGGTACATACGTCCCGACATTTTGGGCAGATAAAAGTAAATGCCGGCAAAGATGGCGAATACGGCACCAAGGCTCATCACATAGTGGAAGTGCGCCACGACATAGTAGGTATCATGGTAATACCGGTCGACGGCAGCCTGCGACAGCACGATGCCCGTCACACCACCAACGGTGAACAGAAACAGGAAGCCAAACGCCCAAAGCATCGGCGTCTTGAATTCAACAGATCCGCCCCACATGGTCGCGATCCAGCTGAATACCTTCACCCCTGTGGGAACAGCAATCACCATCGTTGCCAACATGAAGTAGGCTTGCTGGTTCAACGAAAGACCGACCGTATACATGTGGTGCGCCCAGACGACAAAACCGAGTGCGCCAATCGCAATGATCGCCCATACCATCGGAAGATAACCGAAAATTGGCTTGCGGCTGAATGTTGCGATAACGTGGCTGATGATGCCGAAACCCGGAAGGATGATGATGTAGACTTCAGGGTGCCCGAAGAACCACAGAATATGTTGATAAAGCACTGGATCGCCGCCACCTGCGGGATCGAAGAATGCAAAACCAAAGTTGCGATCCATCAGCAGCATGGTGATCGCACCGGCGAGCACGGGCAGTGACAGCAAGATCAACCAGCTTGTGACGAAGATCGACCAGCTGAAAAGTGGCACCTTAAACAGCGTCATGCCAGGCGCGCGCATGTTCAGGAATGTCGTGATCATGTTGATCGCGCCCAGAATGGAAGACGCGCCCGACACGTGTACGGCGAAGATTGCGAAATCCATCGACATACCGCCTTCGCGGACAGACAATGGCGGGTAAAGAACCCAACCCACACCGGACCCGAGCTGACCGTTGCCGCCTGGTGTCAGGACGGAAATCACCGCCAGGGTTGTACCACCGACGTAAAGCCAGAATGAAAGGTTGTTCATCCGGGGAAAGGCCATATCCGGTGCGCCGATCTGCAACGGCATGAAATAGTTGCCGAATCCCCCGAAAAGCGCGGGAATGACGACGAAGAACATCATCAAGATGCCGTGCCCGGTGATCAATACGTTCCAAAGATGCCCGTTGGGCGTACATGTGGCGCTGCTGTCTGCAATCAAGCGCGCACCTTCCATACACATGTACTGTACGCCAGGGTGCATAAGCTCCAGGCGCATATAGACAGTGAAGGAAACAGAGATAAAGCCAACAAGGGCTGAGACAAACAGGTACAAGATACCAATGTCTTTGTGGTTTGTGGACATGAACCAGCGTGTGAAAAAACCACGCTCGTCGTGATGGTCTTGCCCGTGAATGGCTGCGTCTGCCATGCGGTGCCTCCTGCAATTGGTGAGCCAACTCACGTTCCAACAGGGAACGCGCATTGAATTGACGTTCGTTCTAGTGCGGCTTGCCTTTAGGGGCAATGGCCCCGTTTGACGCAGGGCACGAAAATATCAGGCAAACCGCGATTGGCTTGCAAGCAGGGGCGAATGTGCAACACAGCCTTGGTCCTGCGGCACCATACAACCCATTTTGGTTGCATGATCTTACCACAAACTGAATCAGACCAAGATAAATATTGTCGATTCCGTCAAAAAAGCCCTGAAACGGTGCATGCCCGAGCGGCTCTGGCGCGCATTGACCGTTAAAACCTTTTTCCGGTCAGCCGAACCCTGGACCCGCTCGGCTGAGAGAATCTTGTTAAGTGGAGTCAAACACGTCTTCAAATTGGGCTCTGAGTGCCACATCGACAGATGCCATTGTGACGGGAAGACCCAGATCCACCAAAGATGTCACCCCGTGTTGGCTGATTCCACAGGGAACGATACCACTGAAGTGATTTAGGTCAGGGTCGACGTTAATACTGATACCGTGAAAACTGACCCACTTTCGCAACCTGATACCGATCGCTGCGATCTTGTCCTCTGCCACATGTCCGTCCGGGCCCAAAGGTCGATCGGGCCGCTCGACCCAGACACCGACGCGACCCTCGCGAATTTGACCTTTGACATTGAATGTATCCAGCGTCGCGATGACCCACGCCTCGAGCTGTTGCACAAATCGCCTCACATCGCGGCCGCGCCTGCCCACGTCCAACATGACATAAACAACGCGCTGACCCGGCCCATGATAGGTATACTGCCCACCGCGGCGGGTGTCATAGACGGGAAACCTTGTCGGCTCGGCGAGATCCTTCGGCTTGGCTGAGGTCCCCGCAGTATATATCGGGGGGTGTTCGACGAGCCAGATGCATTCCGAGGCTTCTCCCGCGGCGATGTGAAGCGCGCGGGTTTCCATCCAGGCCTCGGCCTCTCGAAAGTCGGTCAGGCCGTCCGATATGATCCATTCTACCATAGCGTAGCTCTACCCAGTGCGGGTCGCAAAGAAAAGGCTGGATGTCACCACGCTGCGTTGTCTGACCAGATACTGGTGCAGGTTGCCGGCTCGCTGAAGCATCCCGGATATGGTCCCTCAAATCTGCACCGCTGTGACGCTAGAGATACCGCATCGTGGGTCAACGGCACTATTGTGCATCCCCTCAAGGGTCCGCCGCCATATTGCTACGCTCTAGATCGTATAAAACCGTCGTGGTTTCGATGGGAATGAAAAATCCTATCGATTGTCTCTTCACAAGGTGCCAGAGTTTGTCTAAACGACCTTCACCATCCATGGCGTGCGGTCGTGGCGGAATGGTAGACGCGCAGCGTTGAGGTCGCTGTGGGGTAACACC
>PCCY01000016.1 GCA_002731875.1 Roseobacter sp.
GGCGGGGCAGGGGGCCGAGCCGCGCAAGTCGCCGGTGATGCTGCGTTTCGATCGCGCGCTTCTCGCCAAGGTCGATGCGGCAGCCAAGCGGCGCGGGATCAGCCGGAGCGCGTGGATTCAGTTCACGGTGAGCCGCGCGCTCGATGCCGGCGAGGGTTAGGGCGGCGCGGGCTGAGCTGGCGAAGGCTAGGCGGTCCTAGCGCGCGAAAGGTGAGTTTTGGGGTAGGCCCTCACCGTTCGGCCGCTGGCGCGCTGAAATCCACCAGCACCGGCATTTCGGGTATGTCGCCGCGCAGCTTGGCGCGCCGCACGATGCTATGCTGGTCGATCAGGTTTTGCGCGTCGCGCCGGCCGCTCATGGTTTTCGGGAGCCACATCATCGAAACCCGCTCGACCTTGCGGCCTTTCTTGATCGGGGTGAACTCGACCCAGAAGGGGCAGAGCTTGTTGATTTCGTCCTGCGCGACCTTGAGGCAGTATTTGTTGAAATCGGCGAAGCGTTCCAACTTACCTTCCGGCACGTTGAGCAGCCCGCGCAGCTCCGCAATCGTGAACTCTTCGCTTTGCTTGTATTCGAGGCCGATCCGCCGTTCGATCATTTCATAGAGGCACAGCGCGTATTTCGACTCGAAGCAATACATCACTTGCGTCTTGAGGCGGGCATAGACCTCGCTGTTACGCAATATCTCGATCAGCTCTTCGGGAATCCGGTAATGGAGGAAGCCGTCTTTTTCGAGGCTTTCGTCGCTGGGGCCGAGAAGCTGGACGCGGCGCTTGTAGCTCTTGCCGGCCTTGCGGATGGTGACGATCGCGATCGTGCCCATCAGACGCAGCAGCGAGCTTTCTATGCGCTCGTTGCCCTGGTGCGTGCCCTTGAGCGCGGATTTGGCGATGCGGTGAATGACCGGCTCGCCGATCCGGTCCCAGGCGTTCGCGATCAGCAGATTGTAGATTCGCCGATCGGCGAGGGTGAGGGGCGACAGCTCGACAATATCGACCAGCTCGCCGGGTTTGACGATTTCCCCGTAATTGGCGGGATCGAACGGGTTTCCGCGTCCCTTTTGGGCGAGGGTGAGGGCGGTTTCGTCGCCCGAGGCAGTCTTTGCCTTCGCGTCCTTCACTGGTGAGTTTGCTAAAGCCATGCCCTCACCTTAACAGCAGCGGTGAGCTAGGCAAATCCTAAAGCTCGCCGATCGCGATCAGGGGAGGATACCCCAAAACTCACCGTCGATTTGGCGGATACCCCAAAGCTCACCGGACTCGACCCCAATACTCACTTTTACCGACCCCAAAACTCACCGAAGGCTACCCCAAAGCTCACGCGACTCGACCCCAAAACTCACTTTTTGAGGTCATTTTTCCAAGTTTTCTGCGGGTTTGAGGCACCCTGAATCTTGAATCTAAGAAGAATCTTTGAATCAGAAGGCGAACGGTGAGTTTTAGGGTAGCCTTGCCTGTGGATAACTCTGCGCCGGCGGCACCGACATGCCCAAAGGAGAAGAAAAGCACCGCCTCTTGGGGCTTCGCCCCGCCGGCTCGCGGCCTTCGGCCGCCCCGGATCGCTACGCGATCCTCCCACCCGGCATCCCCACAATGAGCCGGCTTCGCCGGCACGCTTTTGTTGATTTGGAATATCGCCCAACCGTCACGCCCTATCGCCAGCACACTGCCTAGACCAGCCGTGGAAAATGGCTTTCCAGAAAAGCCAAGCGGATATGTGGGCGCTCCGATCGAGAGGGCAGGGAGGGTGGAAACGTCCCGGCAGGGGCGTTTTCCGGGCCACCCAGCGCGATTCCGTCTCCTGGACAGGGTTTCGGGCGTCGCAACTGCCCACGGTGCTCTAAGGGCTTCCCGGACGGCCGATTTTTCCGGCGCGAGATCCACGACCCTTAGGAGTATCACCTACCGCCGCGCGAAAGGCGAACGGTGAGCTGATACCCCAAAACTCACCTTTCGCACGCCAAAGCGCGATTTTCCGCGCTTTTGGGCGATTTCGACGCGGCATAATGTGCGGCGGAACGCCGTTACTTCGATATTGCCTGTATATCGGAACGATGGCGCTTTGACAGGCATGCCGTTTAAACGACCTCACGCTTTGTCGAAGCGGCCGGCGAACTCGCGATCTGCGTAATATTTGAGCTTGGCGGCGACGATCGGCCGTTGCCCCGCGAGGAACACGAGTTGCAAATCCTCGCGCAGCGTGCGGACCTCATCGGGGGTGAGCAGCGGGCGGCCGACATGCTGCGCGCCGAACGAGATGCCGGTTTCCTCCGCGTCGATTGCGCGGCTCATGGTCTCGAACACTACCGTCTCCTGGCCGAGCAGATCGGAGACGAGCTTGGCGCTGTCGTGATCGTTGACCCCGAACACCTGCAGGACGCCGGCGTTGGACAGGAAGGTGCCGGCGCGGAGCTCGTAGAGCGCGCGGAGCTGGTGAACGTCCTGCAGGATCGGCCAGAGCTGGATGCCGTAGCCGGCCATCAGGCCCATGGCGCGCTCGACGGGTTCGAGGCGGCCGAGGGCGGCGAACTCATCGAGCAGGAACAGGACAGAGCGGGTAGGGGAGGCCGGTGCGCGCGCCAGATCGGTCAGCCCTTGGGCAAGCATCAGGCGCAGCCAGCGGGCATAAGTGGCGAGCCTATCGGGCGGCAGCACCAGGTAGACGCTGGTAGGCTGCGCCTTCACATCGGCGAACGTAAAATCGGAATGCCCCAGCACCGCTGTCATGCGTGGGCTGTCGAGAAAATGGGTGTGGCGCTGGGCGGCCGACAGGACGCCGGCGCCTTCGCGATCGGACTTGCCGAGGTGCCGGTTGGCGGCGCGGGCAGCGAGGCCGCCTTGCGCCTGCATCGCTTCGAGCATGGCAGCGAAGGCTTGCGGCGCAAGGGTGAGGCGATCGCGTAGCGTGGCAAGGGTGCGGGTCGCCGGCGGCTCGCTGGTGACGATCGCGAGGATGATGCCGGCGATTAGCGCCTTGGCTTCCTCGTTCCAGTGCGCCTCGCCGGCTTCGCCGGGGGCGTCATAGACCAGCGCATCGGCCAGCGTCATGCAGTCGTCGGCGAGATCGAGGCCAGCAGGGTCGATGCGATCGAGCGGGTTGAAGGCCGCGCCGGGAAGGCCCGTCACCCCGAACGGATCGAGGACATGGACCGGGCCGAAGTTGCCGCGATGGCGGGCGGTGATGCGGGCATTTTCGCCCTTGGGGTCGATGCAGACGACCGGGCCGGCATAGTCGAGCAGATTGGGGATGATCGTGCCCACGCCCTTGCCGGTGCGCGTCGGCGCGATCGTCAGCAGATGGGCTGGACCGGCATAGCGCAGCGGCCTGCCCGTCTTGCGATCGCGGCCGATCAGCAGGCCGCTATCACCGGCATAGGCGCGGTTTTCGGCGTCGGTGGCGAAGCGGGCCGAGCCGTGGGTGTCGTCGGCGGCAGGGCCGCCATAAGCAAGGATCAGGGGCTGGAAGAGCGCGCGCAGGCCAATGAGGATGACGACGATCACCGTCAGCATCATGATGATTTGATAGAGGTTGGAATCATGCGGGAGGCCGAGCAGTTTGCCCAGGATGAGCGGCATCCCAAGGCCCAGCACGATGCCGGCGGCCAGAAACAGGATCAGGACGGCGAACAGATGGCGGATCAGCCGGATTGGGCTGACCACCAGCGCGGTGATCGCCCATATGGGATTCTGGCGCGCGATGCGGGACAGGTTGCGGATCGCGCGGCCGAGCTGGCGGAACCACTCCATCGTCAACTCGCCTGGAACATGGTCATGCGGATGATGCCGGGGGTGGATTGGATTTCGGCTTCGATCGCCGAGACCTCCTCCATCTTGTCGCTGGGCCAGTCCCGTGAGACGCTGACGCCGCCCTGATCGGTTTCGATTTCGATTAGCCGGGTTTGCGGCGAGAGATCGAGCAGGCGCACAAGCCGGTCGCAAAGATCGGGCGAGATCCGATGTACGCCTGACCCGACCATCAGGAGCTGCCATGAGCGGGGAACGCGGTCAGTCATCTACCCTCCACATCCGTGCGCGCACAAAGCGCACTCTTTCAGCAACCGGGGCGAGAGGCAGGGACACAAGCTCATAGCCGAGATCGGCATAGACCGTGACCATCGCCTCATAGGTCGCTTGCGCCTCTGCAAAATCCTGCTTCCTCTCCGTGTCCTGCCCGAAAATCTCGCGCCAGGGCGGGGCGATGAATACCCGGCGCTGGTAGCGGAACATCTCGGCCGCGCGCTCGACATGGGAAGGAACGGGCAAGCCGCACAGGCGCAGATAGCCCGACACATCAGGAACGCCGCGATCGAAGATCACCGGGCCTTTTCNGTCATGCGCTTCATGCCAGGATCGTAATTCCCAGCTCAGCATCAGTTCAGCGAAGGCCCCGCGATCGGCCCATGGCAGGGCGCCGCCGCCAATGGCGATCTGATCGCGAATGATGGCGCGACCGGCTTCGGGCATATGGTGGAAGCCTTGCGCCGCCAGGGCGTCGATCAATGTGGTTTTACCCGAACCGGGACCACCAGTGATGATATGAAAATCGGGCCGGTCAGCCATCGTCAGCTTCCGCGTCGAACGCGCGTTTGCCGCGCCGCTTCCAGAGCGAGAGCGCGTTGCCATCCTCACGCGCCTTCGCGGCAAGTTCGAGCAGCGCGCCGTAGAGGGTGGCGCGATCGTCGTCGGCCAGTTCGACCAGGCCGGCTTTCTGAACCAGGCCGCCCAGCTCTATGAGATGGCGGGTGCGCTCGCGTCGGGCCACGACCCATCCTCTCGTATCGATGCGGCGCGCGGCGGCATCAAGCCTGTGCCTCGCCTGCGCCAGCTTCGCTTCCGCCTTCCGCGCTGCCGCCAGCACGTCGGCCAGTCTTGCGCCCGCGCCCTTGAAAGAAAGCCGCGCCATCGGAGCGCCACGCCTCCCGGTTTCCTTCAGCCTGTGCTTCGGCGACGATATGGAGCAGCGCACCGGCCAACACGTCGGCATCAAGCGTATCGGCCCCGGTGGACGTGACCAGTTCGCCTAGCTGCTGGACCTTCTTCGCCTTGAGCGCGCGGGCCTTGTCGCCCAGCGCCTTCAACTCGGCGTCATAGTCGCGGACCTTGCGCATATTCTCTCCCTCGCGCCCATGATCGGGAGAGGCAGCGTAGCACGATCACGGATGCAGGACAGCGGTTGCGAACAAAAATGCGGCGAAGTCAATCATGCGAACGGCAGAGAGTGTGAGTGCGCGCTTATACGTCGTTGCCGACGTGCGCTAAGAAGGGCAGTATAGCGGNTGTCATGGCGATCTACCATTTCTCGGCCAAGGTNATCAGNCGNGCCAACGGATCGAGCGCCGTTGCNNNNGCNGCCTATCGTGCGGCGGAACGGCTGCACGANGACCGGCTNGGGCGCGACCATGANTTCTCGAACAAGGCCGGCGTCGTNCATTCGGAAATCNTGNNNCCCGAAGGTGCGCCGGAGCGTTTAAACGANCGCNCGACCNTGTGGAACGAGGTNGAGGCNGGGGAGNNNNGNAAGGACGCGCAGCTNGCNCGCGAGGTNGAGTTCTCGATNCCGCGCGANATGANNNAGNNNCAGGGCGTTNGCGCTCGCCCGCGANTTTGTNGANAAGCAGTTNGTCGAACGCGGNATGGTCGCGGACCTNAATGTNCATTGGGACANGGNNAAGGANGGNANNCCNAAGCCNCACGCGCATGTCATGNTGTCGATGCGTGAGGTTGGACCTGAGGGGTTCGGCAAGAAGGTCCGCGCCTGGAACTCAACCGAGCTGTTGAAGGAGTGGCGAGAGGCATGGGCCGCCCACGTCAACGAACGCATGGCGGAGCTGGGGCTGGAAGGGCGGATCGACCATCGCTCCTACGAGGCGCAGGGGATCGAGCTTGAGCCCCAGCACAAGATCGGGCCGATGGGGAAACGGCACGAGCTTGAGGGACAGCCGCACCGCAACGCCGACGATCATGTGCGGATCGCGCGCGAGAACGGCGAGAAGATTATCGCCAAGCCGGAAATCGCGTTGGATGCGATCACGCGGCAACAGGCGACGTTCACCACCCGCGACCTGGCGATGTTCGTCCACCGGCACAGCGACGGCAAGGAGCAGTTCGACCAGGCCATGAGCGCGGTGCGGTCCTCGCCCGAGCTGGTGGCGCTGGGGAAGGACGGACGCGACCAGGAGCGGTTCACGAGCCGCGAGATGATCGCGGTGGAGGAGCGGCTAGAGCGCGCTGCCGGTCGGCTTGCCGACAGGGTGGGGCATGGTCTCCCGGCGGCGTCGCTACAAGGGGGGCTGAACGCCGCCGGGAGTGGCGGGCTGACACTCGGTGAAGATCAGCGGGCCGCTTTGGAGCATATAGGGACGAGTGGCGATCTTGCCATCGTCGTCGGCTATGCGGGCACCGGCAAGTCGGCCATGCTGGGGGTCGCGCGCGAGGCGTGGGAGCGCGAAGGCTATCAGGTGCGCGGCGCGGCCCTGTCGGGCATTGCCGCCGAAAATCTTGAGGGTGGTTCCGGCATCGCCTCGAGGACGATCGCCAGTCTCGAGCACGCATGGGGGCAGGGGCGCGAGCAGCTAGGCCCGCGTGATGTGCTCGTTATCGACGAGGCGGGCATGATCGGCTCGCGCCAGATGGAGCGGGTGCTGTCGGAGGCCGAACGTGCCGGCGCGAAGGTCGTTCTTGTCGGCGATCCCGAGCAGTTGCAGGCGATCGAGGCCGGGGCGGCGTTCCGCAGCCTTGCCGAGCGTCATGGCGCGGCCGAGATCACCGAAATTCGCCGGCAGCATGAGGACTGGCAGAAGGACGCGACGCGCGCGCTCGCCACAGGCCGGACCGGAGAGGCGCTGCACGCCTATGAGAGGCAAGGCATGGTGCGCGCTGCCGACACGCGCGAGGCGGCGCGGGTCGAACTGATGAACGGATGGGAGAGCGACCGGCAGGCCGATCCGGACAAGAGCCGCATCATCCTCACCCATACCAATGCCGAGGTGCAGGAGCTGAACAGCGAAGCCCGCAGCCGTATGCGCGCCGCCGGCGAGCTGGGTGAGGAGGTGGGGCTATCGGTGGAGCGCGGCAGGCGCGATTTCGCGACCGGTGATCGGATCATGTTCTTCCGCAACGATCGCGGCCTTGGCGTGAAGAACGGATCGCTGGGCACGCTGGAGCGCGTCAGCGCCGAGGGCATGGCGGTGAAGATGGACGATGGCCGGAAGGTCGCGTTCGACCTCAAGGACTATGCCCATGTCGATCACGGCTATGCCGCCACCTTCCACAAGTCGCAGGGCGTGACGGTCGATCAGGCGCATGTGCTGGCGACACCGGGCATGGATCGGCACTCGGCCTATGTCGGCCTGTCGCGGCACCGCGACAGCGTGCAGCTCCACTATGGTCGCGACGATTTCACAGATCAGCGCCAGCTCACCCGCACCCTGTCGCGCGACCGGGGCAAGGACATGGCGGGCGATTATGCCGCCGCCCGTGACGGGCAGGCCCAGGCCCGCGCGTTCGCCGAGCGGCGCGAGATCCGCTTCCCGGAACTCGCGCGCGAGATCGCCGGGAAGGTGCGTGACAAGGCGAGGGGTATGTTCGCCGGGTTCAAGCCGAAATCGTCCTCGCCCGAGCTGGCGCGCGACGGCAAAGGGGGTCCGATTAACACCACCCCCGAGCGGGCACCGGCAGCGCCGAGCCAGGCCAGGGCGATCGAGCGCTATGCGCGCGCGCAGGCCGATATGGACCGAATGCGGGAGAAGGGCTTGCCCGTGCTCCCGCATCAGAAGCAGGCGCTGGCGAAGGCGGGCGACGCGCTCGACCAGGTGCGGCCCCATGCCGCCCGCGATTTGGCGTCCGCGTTCGAGCGCAACCCGGTGCTGGTGCGCGAAGCGGCCGAGGGCAAGGCCGGCGGCGCGGCGCGGGCGATGGCGCACGAGGCCCAGGTCCGCACCAATCCCGAGCTTCGCGCCGATCGGTTCGTGGAGCGCTGGCAGGGCATGGCGCGCGAGCGGGCCGAGCTTACGCGCAGCGGCGATCGTGAGGCCGCGCAGCGCACCGGCAAGAAGATGGAGAGCCTGGCCGGAACGCTGCACCGCGATCCCCAACTCGAATCCGTCTTGCGGCGGCGCGCGCCCGAGCTGGGGCTGGAAATGGGCCGGGATCGCCCGATCAGCCAGGAATTGACCCGTTCGCTGGAAATCGGCCGCGATCGAGGGTTGAGCCGATAAGGAGAGGCAATGGCGGACGAGGAATGGGAGGAAGGCGGCGACGCGGCGGCGGAAGCGTTCGAGCAGGTGCGCGTTGCGGTCGAGCAGCAGCGCGGCGAACTAGCGTTGATGCGCCGCGCCATCGAGGGACTGGCGGCCGAGCGCGCCAGCATCGACGTGCCGGATTATTCCGAGACGCTGGGGCATGTCGTCCAGGGGCTGGACGGCATCAACGGACGCCTGGACCAGGTTACGACGGCCATCGTGAAGTCGCCGGCGTTGGCGATGACGCCGGCGCAGGTTTCGGCGCAGATCAATCGAGCGGCGGCCGACCTTCGCAGCGCCGACCATGCCGCCCTCGCGACCGCCACCGACGAGATGAAGCAGCAGGGGCGCGAGCTGCGCACCGTCGTTCAATCGGCGCTGACGGCGCGGGATCAGAAGGACCGTCAACTATGGTTCGGGTTGAGCGGGTTGCTTATCGGCATCCTCCTCTGGTCCTTCCTTCCCGGTATGGTCGCGCGCGAGATCGCGCCGGCGAGCTGGCAATGGCCCGAACGCATGGCGACGCGGGCTCTTGCCGAGGCGACACCGTGGGATGCCGGGCAGCATTTGATGGCGAGCGCGTCACCGGCGAGCTGGGAGGCGATCGTCGCGGCCGACAGGTTGCTGCGCGACAATCGTGAAAAGATCGAAGGATGCCGGCAAGCGGCAAGGAAGGCGGATCAGCCGGTGCGATGCACGATCCAGGTGGGAGTGAAGAGATAATGGTGATTCCCTACCGCTCGACGCCCATATTCGATGAGGCGACATTGCCCGCTGCCCTGCGCTCCGAACATCGCACCAAGGCCGGTGTGTGGGGCGTGATCCGGGTCATCGAAGGGAGATTGAAGCTCACCTATCTCGACCCGGCCTCGGAGGTGGTCCTTACACCTGACCGGCCAGGGCTGATCTTGCCCGAACAGCCGCATTTCGTGGAACCGCTCGGAGCCATGCGGATGCAGGTCGATTTCTACGATCAGCAGCCAAGCCTTTAGGGAGAGCCATGCCTAAAACAGCCTTGTCATACCCGCTTCTTGCCATCCTCGCGCTTGGTGGCTGTGCGACGCGCGACCCGGCACCGAGTCCCGGCTCGCTTCCTACAAGCCTGTCCCGGCCCGACGCCGAGGCTTTGCCGCATGACCTGACCTATGGCGCGGCGTTAATGACCGTCAAGGTCTACCCGCACCTGGCAGCGAAGGCCGATGCAAACGCCAATCTGTTCATCTCCCCGGTCAGCTTGTCGCAGGGCCTGGGGCTCGCCTACCTTGGCGCGCGGGGCGCCACGCGCGAGGAGATTGGCCGCGTGCTTGGTTGGGATTCGTCCCGCAACGTCCCTGCGCTCATCAAATCCTACAATGCCCAGCTTAACGACACCGGCGATGCCGATACCGCGCTCGGCATCGCGAACGCGCTGTGGCTGGCGAAGGGATTGCCGGTCCGGGACGAGTATGTCGCCGAGGCGCATGCCGGCTTCGGAGCGGCTCCGGAAACCGTCGATTATGCTGGTGATCCCACCGGAGCGGCCGAGCGGATCAATGGCTGGGTTTCGCGCGAGACGAAGGGCAGGATTTCGGAGATCGTCTCTCCGAGCGGCTTCGGGGATGACACCGCCGCTGTGCTGACCAACGCGCTTTACTTCAAGGCGAAGTGGCAGGTGCCGTTCGAGGAGACGGAAACGCGGTCCTTCACGCGTGGCGACGGCACGCGCATCCCGATCACGATGATGAAGCGGATTGGCNGGTTCGACTANCGCGAGACCCGGGAAGGGCANGCGATCGCGCTGCCTTATNGNNGCNANGGNNGNTTCGTGATGGANATNTTCCTGCCNCGTGACGCGGCNACCCTGCGCCGCTGGGAGCGNGAGCTGAAGGGTGTCGATTTCTTCGCCGGCGAGCAGGGCGGCAATGATCGTTTCGACCTGTCNGCGGAGCAGGNNCGCGNGNTGCGGATCGTTCTGCCCCGCTTNGAAGCNAGGTTCGATGAGAGCGTGAAGGCAGCGCTNATCGCAGCGGGNATGCCNAGCGCCTTCGACCANCAGCGNGCGGACCTGTCGGGGNTNGCCNGNGGTGCGCGCNTNGCGATCGATGANGTGGCGCACGCGACCTTCCTGCGCGTCGATGAGGAGGGCACCGAGGCNGCGGCGGCAACNGCNNTCAAGNTCGTCGTNACCAGTGCGCGGATAGNGCCTCAGGTNCCGGAGATGGTGGTCGATCGTCCTTTCCTTGCCACCCTGCGAGACCGAAAGAGCGGCGCGGTGCTGTTTTTCGGGCGCATCGCCGATCCAACCTCGATCAGCAACTAGGTAGCATGAAGTGCGTGGCGAGGGGCAACCGCCAGATCAGCCCTTCGACAACCCGATTGGGTTCGGTCTAAGCGAGTTGCTCGCGATGAGGTGGCTTCGCGGGAGCTGTCCAGCACCGGCCGATCTCAATCTTGTTCGGGGGTGCCGGCGGGGGAACCGATGGCTCGCGGAGATGCGGATACTGGGTCAAGAAGCGCTCGCTCGCTTCGGGCGAACCGACGACATATAGCTCGCCGGGTCCGCATGCATCTTGCAAGGCTTGTGCGGTTTCCTTGTCGATGTCCGCAGTCGCGGGGCCGCCCCAGTTCATATCCTCGCCCAAGCGGGCGAGCGTTTTTCCGCCGACCCTTTCGCGCAGAATGAAGTAGCCGGACTGGTCAATGTCGAGCCCCATTTCCGAGTGGAACCATGCCAACTTGTCGACAGGCTGGCCCGAGAGGCCGACGAAAAAGCAGCCGTCACGTAGTTCGACCCGGCCGTGGTAAAGTGCCTGATGTTGAAGGCCCGTCCGCGCCTTGGAAGCGGGCCAGACGCGGATCGCGCCTTTCGCGGCCTCACTCACCGGAGGAATGCTCATCTTAGGTACAAAGCTCCAGCTGATGTGGCCAGGCACGCGCCAACCGTTCTCCTTTGCCCAATTGTCGAATTCCTGCTGGGTCAACCCCGTGTCGATCATCTCGACCGGGCCGGCGGAACCCTTTCCCGCGAGGCCGTAGCCGAGTAACGCTCCCCGCTTTTTGAGACGGGCGATCCAGGCATCGCCGATGGCCTTGGCATCGCGCGGGAGAGGCGACGTCGCTTCCTGTCGCAACGCCCCGTGTCCGCCCGCTGCCGGCTGATTGAGTAGTATACGATAGTTAGGGGAGGGCGCTTTCGTCTGGGTTCTGAAGGTGCTTGTTGATTGCGGGCCACCCTCGTCCCCATGCTCAACTGCGGGCGAACATGCCATGCAAAGGGCAAATAGGGATAGAATCATCCTCACAATGAATTTAGTCTCTTCCGGATATCCTTGCATTGGGATGAACGGCCATATGCGGACCAGCTTGCGAACATCGCTGCTACTGCGAGTGATCGTCTGCACGGCGGCGTGCGAGCTATTGTTGGGCTGTTCAACACCCCAACCCGGTTCGGCGCTTCCCGCGCCGCCCACGCCTGAGGCCCAATCGGCGCAATCGACACCGCTCGCAATTCTTGTTTCGGCGATCAACGGGCTTGCAGCGGGCGACCCTTCCTATGCTGGAAGCTTCGTCGACGGCGGCGCGGTGATCGTGCAGTTCACTGACAACGCTGAGGCCCGCCTGCGCCGCCTGTCCGGCGACCCGCGCTATGTCGCTCGACAGGTCCGCTACTCCTTGAGGGAATTACAGGCCACGGAGCAGGCGGTTGCGGAATTGTTGTCGAGCCGGAAGTGGCGCTTCAACATTCTGACGATCGACATTCCACGCAATCGCGTGACCTTGAGCGGGGTTGATCGGCGGCAGTTTGGTGAGACAGCCCAGACCCTGATCGCTCATGATCCTCGGGTAATGATCCAATGACTGTATAGGCGCGCAGGCCATGTTTCGTTCAGCCGTGCGGCCATAGTCTCTTGGGATGACGATGCTGTCATCATCGCGGACGACCGCCGCCGCCCTCGCTGGTGCGGCATTTAGCGCGTCCACGCCCGCCCTGGCGTGCTCATGCATCCTGCCCGACAATATCGAGGCAGCGGCGCGCGCGGCGTTCGCGAAAGCCGACCTTGTTGGTGAGTTGGAGATAGGGCGCGCGCCGGTGGCAGCGGCGCGCAGTTTCTGGTGCGGGTCGGACGGACGAGCGCGACTATGGTTCAGGCCTGGGCAGAAGATCGAGCAGAGCCGCCCCGCGCGCGTTATCAGCNNNACGAAGGGCCGCGTCTCGGGACCAATNNGCATCCGCACCAGTCCGGTGATGAACATAGGTGGCCGGTGCGGNATGACCGGGAATAGCTGCCAGGTNTCTCTCNGCCGAAGCNCCGTTCGGACCGGCCCCATGCTGTTTCGGCGTGTTGCGCCGGGCACCTATGAACCCTTGGACGTTTGCACCCAGTCGGCGTTCACCCCCTGGCTCGAACAGCGCCAGAAGCATCGCGCAAGCCCGCAGACGCGGTAACGCTTCGAGGAACCATCGATTTCCTGAATCACCGGCTTGCCATTGATTCAGGAAAGTCGCCTGACTTGGAGAGGCTTATTTCGTAGGCTCCGCGCCATGAATGGCGCGAACCTGTCCCTGCCCGAGCCGATCGAACTGGTGGCGATCGACCCGGCGCGCAACATCCGCCGGCGTTACAGCATCACCGCAAGCCTCGATCTTTTCGGCATGATCGTTGTAGAAACCCGCTGGGGCCGGATCGGCGCACACGGCCAAGCCCAGCGGCACGCCTTCGCCGATCGCGCGGCGGCCGACCGCCACATTGCCGCGACCCTGCGGCGGCGCGGCACGGCCGAAACCCGGATCGGNGTNCCTTACNAGCCGGTGCCNACCGAGNTTTGAGCCGCCACCGNCANNNCGGCTGCTTGAAGAAACCGGCCGGTGCTACGGCCAGCATGTTGCCGGCTCAAGCGGCGCATCCTCTCCTGGACGACAGCCCTGGCGACCATCGACCGACCGTAGCGCTCCGCATTCTAGCCGGAAATGGTTCAGCGGGACAGGATGTCGGCGGTCCCTTGCACGTCTGGCGTTCGCCTGTGAGCGCTACGGCGGCGATGGTCATGGCGCGCTCGCGTCGAAATGGACGCTCTGGAAAAGCCTCGNGCCAGATCTTCTCGGCCATCGATGCAAGCTCCTGCGNCGTCGGCGGCCGAGCCTCACGAATGCACGCTATCAAGGCGCGCGGAAACAGGCGCTCCATCGTCTCTCTCCGATTGCGATATGGAAGCCCCATAGCACGCGCGCAGCCCCGATCGACCGATACGGGACGAAGCGGGCCTTGAAGCGGTCTGGCCGGCAACATCGGCGGCTCGCACCCCCTATATCGCTTGAGGGCAGGAGAGCCCTGCCCGGAGAATGAGATGCCGCCCGATGTGCCTGCCCGTGTTCCCTTGCCGATCGCCATGCCCGA
>PCCY01000017.1 GCA_002731875.1 Roseobacter sp.
CAATCTTGGTTACAGGAACTGTAGGTAAAAGTGAAGGAAATATGAAAGATTTAGCTTTTGCAAAAAATGTAACTCCAATTATTGTTCCTGAAATGTCTAGGGAAATCACATTTAAAAAGATACAAAAAGGGTGGAGAAGTTTTTAGGTTAGATAAACCTCTGGGAGATTATTAATGGCAAGAACAAGCAATAAGAAGAAGGCTGGAATAGTTGTTGATTTGTGGCAGAAGGCTGATGGGGCTTCTAGGTCCAAGTGGAGAGCTATTAACCAGCAAGGATATGATTTCTATTTAGGAGAACAGATAAGTAGTGATGAGAGAGACCAGCTAGAAGCTGCTGGTATGCCTACTTTTATTATTAATAGAATTACTCCTGTTATTGAGACTATGAAGTTCTTTGTAACTGCAGGAGACCCAAGATGGCAGGCTGTGGGAGCAGAGGAATCAGATATAGATGTATCCGCTGTACACGCTGATCTTATGGATTATTGCTGGAATCTTAGTAATGGAAAGTCAGTTTTTGCTAATGTTATCCTAGATTCCCTTACTAAATCTACGGGTTATTTCATGATGGATGTTGACCCAGATATGGATAAGGGAATGGGAGAAGTTGTATTTAAGAGGGTTGATCCGTTTGATGTTTACCCAGACCCCATGTCCAGAGACTTCTTACTTAGGGACGCTTCTTATATAATTGTTAAGAAAGACCTTCCCAAAGAACAGTTAAAAGCATTGATTCCTGATTATGCATCGAAGGTTAAGAAAGCTAATCCTGTTAATGCAACGGTAGGGATACAAGAATATTTTGACAGAGATTTTAGTTCTGCTGAGCATATACAGCATCTTGATTTGGGGGCTGATTCCTACAAACCTGATACTGGTGAGGAAGATATAGTCATAGATTTTTATGAGTGTTATATGAAGACTAAGGAAGAATTTGTAAATGTCTTTATTAAAGCAAAACCCTCAAGAGCTCAGATGCAGGCTATTGAAGAAAAGATTGCAGATGATGTAGAACAATTTAGTAGAGAGAAGGCTGTAGAAGTTGCCGAGTTAAAAGCATCTATGGAAGAAGCTCTCATGAATGGTGAGGTTATTGAAGAGAGAGCTGCCCTTGAGATAGAGAAAGCTGAGAAAAATGCTCTAGCAGAGACTGAGATGTATGCACAGCAATTAAGAGCAAAGGCTGCTGAGGAAATAGCCAGCATAGAAAATACAATTATGACAAGAGAGGAGTTTGACCTAAGAAGTCAAGACCCTGTTTTTACTGGTTCAGTCGTAGATGCTATTCCATTCTTTGAAGACAGAGTTCAGGTTAGGTGTGTGGCTGGAGATACATTTCTTTATGAGTTTGTTCTCCCTATAAAAGATTATCCTATAGTTCCCATTCCTTATCTATATACTGGGACTCCTTTTGCGATGAGTGCTGTTACTCCCTTAGTTGGAAAACAGCAAGAAATTAATAAATCCCATCAAATCCTCATTCATAATGCAAACCTATCATCTAACCTTAGATGGCTATATGAAGAAGGGTCAGTCCCAGAGGATGAGTGGGAACAATATTCTTCCTCTCCAGGTGCCTTGCTCAAATATAGGCAGGGATTTGCTCCACCTACCGCAGTACAGCCCTTACCTCTGAATAATGCTTTCTTTGGGATTACCCAGGAAGGCAAAGGAGATATGGAGTATCTCTCTGGAATTTCTAGCTCTATGCAAGGCGCCACTGGTGAGGAACACGAAACTTATAGAGGTATGTTAGCTCTTGATGAGTTTGGTACCAGGCGTATTAAAGCTTGGATGCATAACATAGTAGAGCCAGCTCTTGAGCATATTGGTAGAATATTTAAAGATTTAGCACAGGCGACATATCAGACTAATAAAGTATTTAGGATTGTCCAACCGAACAATGTAGAGAAAGCTGTTGAGATTAATATTCCGATCTATAATGATCTTGGAAAGGCAGTAGAAAAGTTTAATGATTATCCTACTGCTCAGTTTGATGTTCGTATCATAGCTGGTTCTACAATGCCTATTAATAGATGGGCATTAATAGATGAATACTTTAGNTGGTANCAGGCTGGACTTATTGATGATATAGCNATGTTAGCTGAGACAGATATTAGAAATAAGGAGACTATTATGAAGAGAAAGTCTCTATATTCACAAATGCAATCACAACTTGAACAATTACAAGAGACTCTAAGTGATAGAGAAGGAACTATTGAGACTCTTGAAAGGCAACTAGTACAATCTGGAATTAAACAGAAAGTTCTACAAGCTGATGGGGAGATTAGAAAAGCTGTTGTNGATACCCAGGCAAAAGCAAAAANTNNNGCAGGGTNNNATNGCAGCNNAGGCAACAGTCCTCTCTGGGGCTATGAAAGCTGAACAAGATAACGAATCTTGACAGAGATAACGCTGTTGTCGTAAATTAGGAGGTAATTATGGCAGAAACAGAAACTAGTTCTAGCAACTTATCTGGNCCTTCTCTTGACGAGTTGGCTGNAGATAACCCTGGCACTATGGATGATATGGATTCCGCAGACTTTTTCTCTGAGCTCGATAAGTCAGTTAACNCTGTTACTTATGGGCCTGGTGAATTAGAGCAGGAGGCTCAACCCGTTGTAACAAACGCGGTGCAAGAAGCTCCTGTTGAGGAATCAGCACCTGCCGATGATTATAAGACGTTAGAGAAGAGGTATAGTGATTCAAGTTCAGAAGCCAAACGACTTAACAATCGTATTACTGAAATAGAACCATATATGCCTATTCTTGACGCAATGAGAGAAGACCCGAACTTGGTTTCCCACGTGCGAAACTATTTTGAGGGTGGTGGCACGGCTCCAGTAAGTGTCAAAGAGCAATTGGGGTTAGATGAGGACTTTACGTTTGATTATGACGAGGCTATAACTGATCCGTCTTCTTCATCCGCTAAAATACTCAATCACACAGTAGATGGTGTTGTTCAACGCAGATTGTCTGANTTTTCAANTCAGACAGCTGCNACAAACGCTAGGGCTCAAAAAGAAAATGACTTTAGAGCAAAGTTTGAAATATCTGATAATGACTTTGAAGATATGAAAGGCTATGCAAAAGAGCATGTTCTGAGTTACGAAGACGTTTGGTACCTCATGAATAGAGGTTCAGAAAAGAAGAACATTGAAAACTCTGTGAGAGAGGATATAGCGGAACAAATGAAGACGGTTCGATCAAAGCCACGCAGTATGGCNGCTGCGGGTTCTCATGCTGGGATTTCTACGAAATCTCCCGATGATGCTGTNTTNGATGCAATTCTGAGTACTGGCCAGGGGATTGGCGACATTATGTCGAGAGCTGACAAACAATAGGAGGTAGCTAACTATGGCTACAACACCTCTTGCAATCAGTAGTGTAACTGGCNNAANCGAGNNNCAGAGTGGNTTATATGCTGGNTCTGACAAGTCCACNGGAGATATGCGGCGAAGATTTGACTTNTCCGATAGATTCTCTGAACTTGCAGTTAACCAGACTCCATTCTTTAGACTCGTATCTCAAATAGCTAAATCCCCAACGGANGANCCCGCGTTTAAATACGCTGAAAAGAGACAATCTTGGCACAAACGCCANGGCTATGTCATAGCCCATAATACATCAACTACCCCAGCGAACTATGGAGCTGGCAGCCCAGATGCGACTGTTGCAACTGCTGTTGACAATACCCATTATTTCTGGCTGGGGGGTGATACTGAATATCGTGGTAATATTCAGAATGTAATTGGACAATATGACACTGTCATTGGCGCTGCAGGGACACGTCCCCAACATTACTTGCCAAAGCAGATGGTTAGGATTCCTAGTCGTGCTGCTGGCGCTGGCTATAATTACACAACTTCAGACTATTTTATTGGTCAGGTTCAAGAAGTGGTAGAGGGTAACCTCGCTATTTCTGGTGGGTCTGCTGGTACATTTACTTCTGAATCTTCAGATGCAGGAGCAGCTGAAAAAGAATGTGTAAGGCTGAAGGTATATCTAACTAGAGTACCTTCAAGTGATAAGGACATGTCCAGTTTCGCCCATAACGACTCGCTTTTTGACTTGTCGGCTGTTGGTGAATCTGTTTCTGGTGCTAAAGATACAGGCGCTACCGCGCTTGCTCCATTACAGACACATACGATTGGTTCTTCCTATGAGGAAGGCTCTTCCCTAGTTGGTTCAACTTGGAAAGACGAACCTTATAGTACTTCTTACGGACAGACTCAAATCTTCCGTGATGAGTTCGGAATGACCAATACGTCTCGCGCAACTGTTCTCAAATTTGAGCCCAATGAATGGGCAAGAGTTTGGAAGGATAAGTTGGTCGAGCATAAGTGGAACATGGAGCTCGCTGGATTGTTTGGCGTTCAAGGTTCTGCAAGTGTAGCAACAGGCTCTGAAGCCGCTGCGACACACTACTACACACAAGGTGCTGCAGACTTTTGCTTGAGAGCTGGAAATATTTTCCAACTCGCACATGCATCGAAGACTACTGATGACTTCCTAGAAGACATGAGTAAATTCCTTGACCCTCGCTATAACAATGCGAATGCGACTGTTTTCTTCTGTGATACTGCAACTTATAACTGGCTNTTGAAGCTNGGTTCTGGTNNNCANANTGCATTACTAGCTAATGTAGTTNNTGGCCCAACCTATGCTCNNNGCNAGGATAACTTCCGTTATGACTTTGCAGTCGCTGGTAAGAAATCTCTATTCGGTGTTGACTTAACGCAGATTAGTACTCCTTATGGAGACATTAACGTAGCTCGTAACATTGCCCTGGACCAGAGTAATATCAAAATCCTCGGTATCAACATGAATTATGTTAAGTATCGTCCGTTGGTCGGAAATGGTATAAATCGTGACACCGCCATCTATGTTGGAGTTCAGACCCTTGAGAACTCTGGCGTTGATAAGCGCGTTGATATGATCCTTACCGAAGCTGGCTTTGAGTGGAAAATGCCTGAAGCACACGCTGTATGGAAATAACATAGTGGGATAAGCAAGTTGCTGGGGGCTTTTGTCCCCCAGCGGCCCACTTTGGTAGTCTAGTTACTAATAATAAATGGCGGAGTTAAAACTCTGGCAACGTGTAAATAACCTCACAGGTCAGTCTTCTAAGTCAAGAAACTTAGTCCCATTCATTAATAATGCCTCAAAATGGCTTATTAATTCCTTACCTGAAAAATTTTTATGGTCTATTGCAAGTACAACAGAAGATGATACTACCCAGAACGGTTTAGTTGGTCGTGAAGGAGATGTCGATGTAGTAGGAACTGGCTCTGGAATAGCTTACGATAAGATTCTTGCNGTATGGAGATATGAAACTACATATAGTTCTGGAACTGCTAACGAAGGAACTATTGGTAAAAGAGTAAAAAGACCTTGTTTAGAGATTCCCGATTCTCTTTTATACGCAACTGACGAATCTGATTCAATTCATTTCCCAACTAGGATGTTTCCTAAGTTTTATAAGCTTGCTGGGAAAATCTATGTTAAACCTGACCCTGATTACAATGAAGAGGCCGTATTTGACGCTGGCACTCCTGGGGATGATCTTGTATATACTGATCCTGCTGGGACTACAGTAACTGTAAGTGGTCAGAATGGAGATAAAGCTGTTATAGTATATGCAGCTCCTCCATTAGCTACTGAGAATACTGATTCATGGATACTAGCTGAGTGGGACAATGTGGTTATTATGTACGCTGCATCTCAAGATATGCTGAGATTATCCAATGCTGAGGTAGAAAAGGTCGCAAATGCTACTACTGGGTTACTAAAGTTGTATCAAGATGGTCTTCCCACATATACACCACCTGTCGTACCAGCTCTTCCTACGTTTTCTTATAGTGGGTCACTTCCCACATTTGATTCTTCTGGTCTTACTTTTGACCCTGATACTGCATTGAGTCTCCCCAGTTATGTATCTGAGGTAATGTCTTCACTACCTACTCTTAGTATAGTCAATGATATTGCAACTCAAACAGGTCAGACGTTCCCAACACTTAGTGCTTCTAGCTTTCCAGTTCCGCCAACACCTCCTGCAGGTCCTAGTTTTACATACGTAACACCTACTACAGTTGATTTACCAACTGGATTAGAGTCTCTTTCGACTACACTTCCATCATTTGTACCTCCAAGTGTGAGTATAAGCTTTACAGATTTTGATGCTGAGATGACAAAAGCTAAGGATTGGATGAAAAAAGGTCTTGAAACTGTTGAGTACAACTCTACTAGCAATATTAGTAGAGATGGGGATGACGCAGTATTATCAATAGGGTATGACTTATGGAATGAAGATGTAGAGGTTGTACAGGCTAAACTAGGAGCTATGGCTTCAGATTTGAGTGTAGCTGGTCAGGAAATGCAAAAACAAGCACAAAAGCTATCACAATATCAGGCTGATGTGCAAAAAGAGTCTGGAAGAGTACAGTCTCAATTATCTAATTACACACAAGAATTAAACAAAGTTGTTCAAAATGCTCAAACTAAGATGGGTACTTACACCACAGAGCAGAAAGATAAGCAATCAGACCTTCAGGCTTCAATGGAAGAGTATAAAGATAGGATTGGCAAGTTCAATTCTGATTTACAGAGTTATTCAGCTCAAGTGACTAAGGTTGTTAATGAGTATCAGACTGAGGCGAATACGCTAATTTCACAGTTTCAAGCTGAAACTGGTACTCAGGTAGCTGAATATCAGGCAATAGTTAATGCATATGTGAATGAATTTCAGGCTAAGTATCAACAGGCTCTCCAAAAGTATCAACAAGAGTACCAGAATGAGTTAGGTAGATATACTGCGAAATTCAATACTTCTTTACAGGAGTTTAATGCATTGGTTGCTAAGTATGCGACAGAGAACCAGTTGAGATTAACTGAGTATCAACAGAAAGCTGGAGCGGAAATACAGAAGTATGGGGCTGAACTTCAAGGTCAACAGACTGCATTTGAGTCAAATATGAATAAAGCAAAGAATTATGTTGAGCAGGCACAGATAAGACTTGCTAATTCCAAAGATTTATTTACTAAATCATCAACATTCTATCAATGGGCGATCAATGAGTTGAGAAGTGGTACTGGAG
>PCCY01000018.1:0-32800 GCA_002731875.1 Roseobacter sp.
TCTGTCCGGCGTCTCGACGTATGCAGAGATTGCATAGCCCCCGGCCTACCCATGCGCTAGGAGCATAGCTAAAGCGGCCAACCATCGGCGCCGAAGCGCACGACCGTCTTGCCGTGATCCTCTAGCTGCCCGTGGCTATCATGGTGCGGCTTGCATAGGGACTCGAACGGACCGCGGAAGAATATGTCGCGATCGCCTTTGTGCGGCACCTTGTGGTGCACCACAGTAGCAGGCTCGACTATCTCCATAGCAAGGCAGCGCTCGCATAGCGGTTGCTCGCTTAGCTGGCGCTCGCGTATGCGCTGCCATTGCGCTGTCTTGTATAGCGGCCGCCATGCGTCCTGGTTAGCCACCCGTACCGCCTGGACTAAATATCAATCAGCACCTCAACTGGCAGCACCTGTTCATTGTAGCCGTTCTGGTCAAACCAGCAGACCGTAACCATGTTGCATGCTGCGCAATGGTCAATGACAGCCATATCAGGCCCGTCAGTAACAAGCGTCACGATTGCGCCTGGTGCGTATGTGTCCGGCTTAGATTCTTCTACGTAAGCCATGTGCCAAGGTGTTTCGTTCATGTTGTGCTCCTCTTGTGTGTGCGTAATAGCACGGCCACTTAGCGGCTTTCGTAGCCGTTGCTAGCCGTGCGGGTTGTGATTGGCGTTATGCGCTAATCCGTATAAGTGCGGTTTATGCGCTATTCCGTATAATTGGTCAGGGTGGCGAGACTCGAACTCGCGACTTCCGCATTCCGAGTGCGGTACTCTACCTGCTGAGCTACACCCTGCGGTGTAGGTCGTGGGTTGCTGGAGTCCATTGCTTCATTCCCTAACGCTAATAATTGATGCCGCGCTCAACCGACCTTAGCCAGGAGCGCGGCTACGCCGAGTCGCTGGAGGAGGCAGCGCCAAGGCGTATTGGTATTGCTTTGGGGATCGGCCCTGCGCGCACTTGCGAGCTTTCGCGTACCGCCAGCCACAGCGTTGCCCCAAACTGTTTGCGGTTTCTATCCCGCCTACATATAAGCGCCCGGAGCGTAAAGTGGTGCGCACCAACCTATGCGGCTAACTGTTCTATGCCGATTCCGCCTAGCATGTGGCGAATTCTTATGAGTCCCATATGTGCGATCGACCGGCCTGCAGACATAGCACCGCGCTTTGTTGCGTAGGCGGCCTGTCCAGCAGCCATTAGCGTCGCGCCGTCAATCACCATCATCTCGAATGGCTCTAGAATTGGTCCGAGCGCATTTTGCAAAGTCTGAAGCTTCGACTTGGCGTCAATCTTATCATTGATGTGCCGATCGCCCGTCCACGGCTTCGGCACTGGAGAGGCGCGCTTCTTGCTATCCGGGTTAGTTGGCGTGGCTCGCATTGGTGGCAAATCAACGGATCCGGATTTGCTGACTATCTCTGCGCCGTAAATTATTTTTCCAGTTGCGCCGTCAATACGGCTCCTGTGGACAATTGCTGTGTCTGGCGACGGATTGTGATTGATTCCAATTGCTACATCTGAGTTTGCCGTCTCGTGTATCTTTCGGTACGCAATCGCATACTTAAGCAGTTCCGTATTGCCCTCGGACAACAGCGCTTTAGCTAACGGCCAATTCTGATTGTCGTTTGCAGCAGCGCCATCCCAATCGTTGCCTATCTTGGCTCTTTCCGCCAAGCGCATCTTTTGCTCGTGAACCGCGTCGCGTTCATGTGGAGCGTATTTCTGGCGAGACGGCAAACCAGATCCGTCGTAGGAAAGTGCCTTATGGATTTTGATTTTTGCGACATCACGCGGCATGCGTAAATCCTAATGCTATATGTTGTGGTTATGGAATCGTGCTGCGCTATATCTAGTAGAAATGTATGCGTTTTCGCCTATTATGTCAAGACGCAAGCGTAACCACGACTTGAAGCGCGTTGCAGTAGCTACTGTAATTTGTGGTCATCAGCGAAGGCGGCCGCGTTATCATTATCAGCCGCCACAGGCTCGGTAAGCCACTCCCTTACGCACGCCTCAGCCTTGTCGGCCGCCTCCTGTTCGGAAACAGCGCGCAGCACAACGACGGTATGCCCAAGCTTCTCGAGCTCGCCGTGCCGCTTTACCTGTACCGGCTGCAGCCTTCCGTTACCGACCTTGTTTTCAATGTGCCTAACCTGGCCGCCGCGGAGATAGATGCGCAGATCCGCCTCGCCTGCCGTCATGCCGGCCGCTACGGCTTGCGCTTGCGCTGTCGGTCCGCGCTTGGCGCTGTTCTGGTCGCCGGCAAGCAGGAACTGCGTGCCGTACTCGGGCATGCCGCGCAGGCGCCTTACCTGCGCGGCCTGTAACTCCCACTCGAGCGGGTCGGCCGCCTTGGCTGTGACCTTGCCGTTGCGCGTGGTAAGCACGGTGCGCTTGCCGTTGATGCGGACGGTTTGTCTTGTTTGGCGGGTGGTGGTCATTTATCCTCCAGCGCGAACGCAGCACCGAATACAGCGCCGCATCCCTCTTCGTCGATGGCTTCCCGTATTGCGCAAGAAACGAACACCGCTATAGCGGTGCATGGGCCGTGCCGTGCTACCAGTTTTCCAAACAGTCGTGCGTCCATCATATCGCCATTCAGGTTGTAGGTTGTATTTTTGTTGCGCGCCGCAGTGCTAACTTTGCGAACTTCTGAACCAACGGCGCGTGCGAACTTCTGCTAACTTCTCACTCTGCATTTTTTACCGCTAAGAAGTAGTGCAAGAATACCCTAGGAGGTACTTCTTGCAACTTCTAACGCTTCGAGAACCTCGCACTTAGCGGAGAACTTGCAACTTCTCGACCCCATAGAAGTTCGCACTTAGCGGAGAACTTAGCGTTACCTATGGTTGTATTTTTGAGTTGCTGTAGGTTGTATTAAAAGCGCCTGCGGTTAGACCGCAAGCGCCTTTGCGAGGTGTTCAAGCGGTTACTATTTCAACGCCTTCAATCCCGTTTGGGCACATCCAATCCCGGTAAGTGGAAATCAACTCTTGTGTTTCATGCGCCGCATCATTGGTCATGCGCATCGCTTGCTTTTTGTCGCCGTTCCATACCGGGCAGTTGCCCTCCATTCTAATAAGGAAGTCGCGCTCACCGTAAACGTTGTAGGTGCGGCTAATAATGTTTCCTGCGGTCATCTCGATTTCTCCTCTTTCAATACAAACATAATATGCGTTTACGCCTATTGTGTCAAGCGAGGCGCTTGATAAAAAATCAAATTTAGTTTGATGATTTCGCTTGCACGATATGACTTTGTTTGATATATGTATGTCAACGAAACGAAAGGAAACGACGATGACAGGCGCAGAAAAAATCAAGAAGATCATGGAAATCATCAACAGCGGCAAGACGGTCCAGTTTCGCAGCGGACTCTCCTGCATCAACGTCGACGCCAAGGCGGTTAGCCGCTTCGAAAAGGCGGGCGCCGAGATGTTCAAGGCAAGCGGAAACAGCATCTATATCGCTAGCGGGCGCAACTGGAAGTGCCTGAACCTCCACGCAGTTTACACCATCGCTTAAGGAGCACGACGATGACGCACGAACTCCCCAACGGCTGGACAGAAGCAAGCAAAGACGGAATCGCGACCAATGCCGACCCCGACCTTGGAGGCATAATCGACAGCAATATCGTTAGCGGCGAGTGGTTCGTTATCTTTAACAGCGACCACATTGCTGACATTGATGGCCTTCCGTCCAAGGCGGCGGCATTGGTGGCACACGCAGCAGCCATCAGAGAGACTTACGTGCTGGCATGACCCCCACAGCCTTCCTAGAGTGGCTTGCCGCCATGAGGGCGGCAGGCTTGGCGCGCTCCGACAAGGATTGCGCTGAGCTGCTAGGCGTCACGCCTACCGGCCTGCTACGCATGAAAAAGAAAGGCACGACGCGCCAGACTGCGCTAGCGTGCCGTGCCCTGTATCACAATATGGAGCCTTGGTGTTAGGCTGCGCTACGCACAAACTTGGCCACCTGCCGACTGACCGGATCCCGCTCCTCGACAACCTGCAAATGCCCTTCCTTAATCATGGCGCGCAGGATAGATGCGGCGTGCTTCTTCTCGCCCTTGTCCTCCACGTCGACACCTAGAGCGTACGCGACAGCGCAGCCAGCCCAATTCCCTCTGGCCTGCGTCGCCATCTTGTAATTTCCGTTGTCGACAGCAACGCGTATAGCCGCCATTTGGTCTTGCGTAAGCCCGCTGATAACGTCCTCGGCATCAGGCCACTTCCACTCTGTAACAACGCCGGCGTGGTCCTGCGGCTTTGCCAGACCGCGCCCGTTGCCTAGCGGGACGCTTTCAAGTTTGCGCCAATCCATCGCGCCGGACATCTTCGTCAGATTGGATTTCCCTTGGTGGATATTGAAGTAACTGTAGCGGTCCGTGTCAGCGATGCCGGCCTGCGTAGCTTGGTCCTCCGACATGCGGTTGAGCACACGTACAGATCTTGCCGCGCCGATAAGCGCAACAGCACCTCGAGCGTCCTCGACGGTAGCCTCGCGGTCCGACACCTTGCGCAGATGATGCACAACGTCGATAGAGCAATTGGTTCGGTCGGCTATATGCGCCCAAAGCTTTGCGACCTTGTCGATTGCGCCGTTGTCGTTCTCGTTGACCTGGTGCGTAGACACAAATGGGTCGACGATCATCACGTCGATGGCGTTTCGCTTGATCTGCTCGACGACAGCCTCGACGATCGGCACTTGAATGCGAACGCCGCTACGCCTGTCGTCGATCGCAACTACGAGTTCCTGTTCGCGGCCGGTATCAAGGAATAAATTCCCGTCGACGTCCTTTGGCTTTAGGTTGTAATGCAGACAAGCCGCCATGATGCGGCGCTCCATTTCGTCGCGCGGATCCTCGGCGTTGAATAGCCATACGCGCATGCGCTGCGGTGGTTTCGTGCCAAGGAACTGCTTGCCGCTTGTCATGGACAACGCCTCGGCAATGCTGTTTGACGTCTTGCCTAGGCCGCCAGGGCTTACCGTCACGCTTACATATTTGCGGATGTAATGCGTGCCGAAGGCGAATTCGCGCCGCGGCAGCGTCTTAGGGTCGGTCCATTCGAATGGTGTTGCGTGGAAACCTTCTGGTTCTGCGGGCTGCTCGCAGTCCGGTTCGCTGTCGGCTTCCGGTTGCGGTTCGTCGTCCTTGCGCGCCTTGGCCAAGCCGTTGGCAATCATGCGGCTGATGTCGACCAACCGCGTGTTGTCGTTGTCATGCTGCGGCTTTGGTATCTCGCGCGGCTGCTTTGCGCCGGCATCAAGCCCGCGGCGAATCTTCGCCCAAGTTTCGCGCTCGCCGTCCTTCTGCAGTACGCCACACGCTGACGCAGCCGCATATAAACCGGACTCGGCTTCGCCTCGTGAGACGGCGCCGGCCGCGACTAGTTGGCCGATCGAGAAGGCGCTGGCGTTCAACTGGTAACCGCGATTGCCGGCCGCGCATTGCGCAAGGCTATCGAGTTCGCCTTGCATCGCACGCTCAACATACGGTTCGTTGCCGCCTGGCTTGTAGTGGTAATCGGTTGGTTGGTGTGTGGCGGGAGGCGGGAGAAGAAGATTAAGGAGCCAATCAGGTGCCGCGGCGATTTCGGTTTCTTCAATCCACTCGTACGTCCGTCCGTCCGCGGCGCGCGAACCGGGCGAGACGATATAGCCGCCCTGGCCCCGAATATCTGTGGCTATGCCAAGTCCGCCACGGTTGCGGATTCCGCTCTGATATCGGAAGAAAATATGGGTGCCTCCGCCCATTGTCTTAGCACGTGCGGTCTTAGGCAGTGGACCGTGTTCTTCCTCCATGCGCGCCAGCCAATCATGGCCATCACCAATGCCTGGCTTAACGTCCAAATCCAGGACGAAAGCACCAATGCGCTCGCCAGTAGGTATGCCGACCATTGCGGTCGGGTTGCGCTTCCATAGCTCTCGAACCACGCGCTCATTCAGCGTGGCGCCGCGAAGTCCATTGCTGACCAACGGTGTCTTGACGGGGAAAACCTCGCCTGTGATTTCGTCGTATTCTTCCTGACCTCGAACGGGGAACACAGGCCAACCGCGCGCGATGTAGGAAAGGGCTAGGTCAAGTGGTTTCAAAACGGCGGCCTTTGTTGTTTTGGCCGCCATCTAGGCGGCCTTTTTCGTGGTGTTGTCGTTTGCGGCAGTGATGTCCGCTACTGCTTCTTCGCGCGCTTCGATGAACGCGATTGCCGCTTCGGCATTGATTGCATTGCCGTAACCGCGCAGTCGTCCCACGCGGGCGGAAGCCCCATGAGCCAGCGGGAATGTGCCGGATTCAACTGGCCTCCACTTTCCATCCCGGCAGAAGAGCCAGTCAGGATTTGACCAGAAGCCGTTAGTCGGGCTGGGCCGTCCGTGTCTATGAACTGCACCACTCCCGGAAGCGATACTGTTGCCTTCGTTCCATTCGGTCTCCGTCCTGTTATCGTTGACCCCTTCGGCAGTCTTTGACCGCCATCCCCATTGGATTTTGTCGGACTGGGCCAGCCTGCAATCTGCGCCGCTTGTATCAAGTCCTGTGGCGATCCCTTGCGCGCTATCTCCGATAGCGCGCCCTCTTCCGTCCTCACGTTCTTCTCGCCGTCCGCTTGTCGTGTCGTCGGCCAACCTTGCCGTCCAGTAGAGCCTGTCGCGGATGTGCGGAGCGCCGACGCCCGCAGACGGGAACGGGACCGCCCCGAAGGCGTAATCCATTCCTTCCAGGTCATCTTGTACAAGGTCGACCCAAGGATTTGCGTCCTTGCTCGCAACCTGCTCTCCAATGATGTCTGAAGGTCGGCACTGCTGGATAAGCCAAAACCACGCCGGCCATAGGTGCCGCTCATCATCAAACCCATTTCCTTTGCCTGCGCTGCTGAAAGGCTGGCATGGGCAGGATCCGGTCCAGACGGCGCGGTCGTCCGGCCACCCTGCTTTGCGCAAGGCGTAGCTCCAGACTCCGATTCCTGCGAAGAAGTGGCATTGGGTGTACCCGGCAAGGTCGGCGGGTCGAACATCGACAATTGAACGCTCATCTACATCTCCCGGCGCCACGTGGCCCTGTTTGATTAGCTCGCGCAGCCACGCTGCTGCTTGCGGGTCTATTTCGTTGTAATAGGCGTGTGCCTTGTTGTTGCGGCCAGAAACAACCGGCGCATTATCGTTATCAGAAAGGCGCTTGGTCATCGACAATAATCCTCCGGAGTTCATCGGCGCAGCCGCGCCAAATGGCGCCGCATAACTCGAGCGCTTGGCTTTCCTCGTAAGCGCCTAGGTCCGTGCCGTACCGCTCGATAACAGCGCCGGCCGCTTCCATCCCGCCGGCACGCGCTTTTAGCTCGTAAGCATCAAGACGCTTGACGCTGCGTATGTGCTCGATGATGTCGACGCATTCACGGCATAACCACCGCGGCGGGTTGTCGTGCGCGCTTACGCCGATCGCCCTACGTCCACAGACATGACAAGAAGATGGGTCATGTTCACTCATACGAGTCTCCCCCGCTGTAATGCGAAATCAATTGGGTGCTTTGCGCCTTTCTTCAAATTGCAAATCGGACAAAGCACTTGGAGGTTTGACGGCCAATTAGACCCACCAAGAGCTAACGGCATGATATGATCTACATGACGTTCGTATTTTGTGGACCATCCACATTCAACGCATTTGTAATTCTGCCTTGCATTGATTCTTTCGATATCCTGTGGAGTATAAAAGCCTTCTGCATTTCTCTTTTTAGCGGCCCTATTAGCTGCGCGTGTTATACATGCCTGCCTAAATTCAGGATCGTTTACCCTGCGACCCTTTATGTATTCTCTTGATCTTTCTCGTTCCATCTCTGCGAAAGCAGGATCGCTAGCCCTTTTTCTGGCAATGGCTAATCTTTGTCGCTCACGAAGCGCCGCTCTGTTTTCAGGGATATTTCTTGATATTCGCTCTAATTTAGTCTTACGTGCACGCAAGACTGGATCTGAATTCCTTTGCCTCCCCTCGTCTTGCTTGCATATCGTGCAATGTCCACCGCAATTTCGCAAAGACGTGTGTCCGTGTTTGCATGGATTGCCAGTATAGAAGTACCTAGCCCCTGCCGCTTTTGCCTGTATTCTCGTTACGTGCCACGGGCCGAACATCGTTTCGACAGACCAAAGTATTCTATCTGTCACGCTCTTGCATCTCCCGTATACGGAAACCAAAGCCGCCCTTACCCGCCATTATGCCGCCGTCCGTTTTGGTCCGCAAAGTGTCCGTAGATTTTGCGTCCTTCACCCCGTTGCCCCCCCATATCGACTCCACCAAACAGCGGAAGATTGTCATTCGCCACCTGCTTGATCGCGCGCGCCTTGCGTGTTGCCGGTCCAGCGTTTGCTAACTTCATGCGCTCGGCAATGTCTGCTTGGTACTCTTCCTCGCGCTCGATCAGTACGCACCGCATGCCTTCTCGCCAAGCGGCTTCACCTGTGCTACCGCTACCCGCGAACGGATCCAGCGTTAGACCGCCCTTTGGCGTAACCAGTCGCACAAGCCACTGCATCAAATCGACGGGCTTTACGGTCGGGTGCTTCGACCCGATGCGGTCAAGCTTGTCAGCCTTTGCCGTGTAGAAGAAGCGTGCTGCGGAGCCGGAATCGCCATACTGCGGTCCACATGGTGCGTTGCTTATGCCAGACCATATGCCGCCAGTACCGCGCGCTGCGCCGTTGACTCCTGCCTTGCTATCAGGAAAAGCACCAACAACCTCGTCACTGCCGTCGTGCACGATGTTGGCTGGCCATCTTCCGGTAGTTTCGCGGCCTGCGGTTTCACCATGACTGCTGATAGGCGTTACAGTTGTTCGGCAATCTAGGTCTTTGTTGCCTGCGCTTGGATTGTGGCGCTCTTCCGTACCAACCCGACCCCCGTCGATATTAAGCGCGCCAGTGCCGTGCTCGAGCACGTTTTCTGCGACTGTTCCTATAAGCGGCTTGCGCGCAAGGCAGATTGGCTCCCAGCTCGGTTTCAGCGCCGTTCCCCATCCTTGCCATTCGCGGGCGGCTTCGGTTGCTGGATCTTTAGAGTCGTGTTCGTGGTAACCCTTCTCTGCTGCCTCCTGCATCCAAGGCCGATCGTCACCAAGACCTTTCTTGTATTTGTTTCCAGTTGGTCCCATTGGCGTCTTTATCTTGTGGCGCTCAGCACCAAGCTTCTTATCAATCGCCTTACTCACATCATGCGATTTGGGAAATCCGGATCCATAGGTCCAAGCTGCCATTCCGCCAAATTGCGATTCCTCCATCAGCTTAAAGAACGCCTCGGCCTGCGCATTATTGAGCGACTCAATGAACTTCGACGCGACGCTGTCGGTCGCCACCATGTTTAGAATGTCGTCGCGGATTTCGAAGCCGGAGTCCTCGATCGCACACGCCATGCGATGGTAGGTTCGCGTTGCCGAGAATGCCGCGAGCCACCCGCCTGGCTTTAGCACGCGCCAAACTTCCGACCACAACTCAACGCGAAAGGCTAGGTCCCCCCCATCCCATGTCTTTGACATGAAACCCTTGGAGGCGCGAGCATATGCGCCGTCTGTGCCGAATTTCGCGGGTGCTGCATTCGCGCTGCCAAACCTCTTGACGATACTCGTTAGATGATAAGGCGGATCCGTAACACACGAATCAATCGAGCAGTCTGGAATCGACTTTAGAACTTCAAGGCAATCACCTCCCTTTAGCGTTACTTTGCCATCGAGAAAAATCTTGTCGGTCATGCCGCCGCCCTTTGTTCTAAATTGTCGTTTGCCATCATCTTGCGGGCCAGTTCCCATGCGTAGCTTCCGGAGCCCATCCTGATAATAGCGTCGCCAGCCTTGGCCCACTTATGTGCGGCGTCTGCTTTTCTATGGCACGGAGGACAAAGACTAATCAGGTTGTCTTCATGGTTAGCAACATCTGCGTCGTCAAACATGCGGAATGGCACCTTGTGGTGAACGTGCAAATCGCCAGTCGCACAGCATTCCTGGCATTCGTAATTGTCGCGCTTTAGGATTGCTCGCTTTATCGACTGCCAATGCGGGCCTCGCTTATAGACGCCGTTGCCGCCTTGCCAGTTTGGAGTAATGTCTCCTTTCCAGTTAGCGTCGCGGCATTCGCGTGTGCAGAATTTGCCCATCCCCTTGCCTTTATCGAGCCAACTATTCAGCCGTTCAAATTCAGCACCGCAACCAATGCACGTAAGTTTTACCTTTTCCTTCGCAAGCTTCTCTCGATTGGCTATGTACTGACATTCTTTCGAGCAGTTGATGCCGCGACCATGTTTGAGTCGGTGTTCCGCAACCTGGAATACGGTCCCGCAAACCGGGCATTCGCGGTCAATCATACCTGCTCCACGAAGTAGTCGTCGTATGTTGCGACGTTTAGCTTGCCGTCTGCTGCTGAGTTCCAGCCACAGCGGCACATGTACTGGTCGTCGATGTAGAGGCCGACACCAACGTCGACGCACTCTGCCTCCGCGGTATGCCCGCATTCAGGGCACTCCATGTACTGGTCACCGTAATTTGTGGTGCCGGCTTTTCGCGCCCCGTGTGCATCAACGTTTTCTTTGCTGCACATCAACCCGCCTCCACTTGCGTAGGGGCGGTAAGCGCGACTCGCTTTGCCTCATCAAGAGAATCTAGCCACATGCCGTTAAAGCGAACGCCGCTCCCGTTAACGACAATAGCCCTTCCGTCGAATGCGTCAGGATGCGTATATATCCAAGCGCCGCCGCGCTCGTCTCCCTTGAATTTCTTAGTCCATCCGTCCTTTAGCGTCTTCATCACGCCACCCGCACGCTAAGCGTTTCATCGCCGGTCTTGATAGCGGCGCCCTTGACTACGCGGCCGGCCTCAAGCGCTTCCTTGATAAGCGTCTTGTCTGGCGACTTCACAACGCGCATAAACCGCGGCGCGATCAGCGTTTCGTCGGTAATCTCCACGCTGTCGCGACCCTTGCCGACGCTGATTGTGGCTTCGGCAAGCTTGCGCTTGGTAATGCAGCCGACCTTCATTAGCTTGAGCATCAGAGACCGCATGGCGTCTTTGCGCTTGTCGGAGCGAGCTTTTCGCGCTTGCAAATCCTTGATGCGCTCGCCGATCGCGGCCGACATGGAATTCGCATCGCGCTCCTCGGTTAGCAGGCGCGACAGCACAAAGTCTGCGTCCGTTTCTCCAGACAACATGTCGGCTCGCAGCGTTTCGTCTTCCTCGAGTTCCGGGTATGCGGTAAGTAGGTCTGCGAATGCGCGCTCGATGGCGGCAATCTCGTAATGGTAGTTCATGGCGTTCCCCTACTTGTGAGCGTAACCGAGGCGACCGGCCGTGTTGCGAAAAATGCCAGTTAGTTGCTCGTCGATTTTATACTTGGCGCACGCATGCGAGATGTTCATTGCGCTCTCTTCGCCGCGCTCGCTGGCCGCCTTCCAATCAAAGAACATCTCGACGACGTCGAAAAGATCCATGCAGTTGACGCCGTTTTCGTAGTGTTCAGGGTGATGGGAATTGTTCTCGTAATGGTGCTTGAGCATCGGTCCTAGAATCGCCGTACGCCGCTTGTACTCTTCCGTTCCGTATGGTGCCGGCCCCTCTTCGTCGATCATCTCCTGCATCTTTTGTAGTGGGTGCATCTCCACCGGATCGAACTTGCTTGCGTCGTGCCTCGCTCCTCGCTGGATCATTTCGATTGCGAATTTCCCAAGCAATTCGCTAACGCGAGCTATATGGCGCAGTGTTACAGTTTCAGCAGATGACATTGTGGTGGTTCCTGAAGCGTGGTGGTTTAGGCGTTCGTCGCCATAGCGGCAGGGTCGAAATGCGAAACAAACGACGGGTAATAGTCGTCCGTGCTGGCGGTTCCGACCTCAAGCACAGCCTTACCTGTTGTTGTGTCGATCAACTGCAGGATGTCGTCTTTGTCGCCAAAGCTGCCGCTTGTCTTGTGCGTCCCAACAACCTCGATTGGAGGAAATACGTTCTGCATTTCGGCAAGATCGTCGACGATTAGTTCCTGCATGCAACTACGGTAGCCGTCGCTCGGATCCTCGACCGCTGCGTATACCGTTCCGTTCAAGCGGAATCGGCAAACAGCGCAATCCTCGTACTCGTCAGTCCAACGCTTGCGGCTTTCCTTTGAGAAGTCGACGGCATCCAGCATGTGCTTGCCGAGCATGTCTGTAAGTTCGGTCATCGTTGATTCCTTTGTGGTGGTTCAATAGTGGTCGTTCAAATTATGCGTTTTCGCCTATTTTAGCAATAGGCACATTGTCATTATCTGCCTCGTAACGCGCCGCGATCTGCGCCAAGCGGATGGCGTCGTCGCGCACTATTATCCAGCCTGCAGCGCGCAAATCGGCGATGGCATTTGCGCCTATGATATCTGTTGGCTCAGAACGGGATTTCGTCATCCATCAACTCCTCTGCTGTTGCGTATCCAATGTTGCCGCGCGAATGCTCACCAGGATACCATTCTACTGTGCCATCGTTAGCGCCGGCGGTACCGTCCGGCTTGTATTCCTCCGGCTCAGGTTCCTGCATATCGCCTGGCTTCTGTGACTGAACCGACCAGTATTTGCCGTCAGGCTTTACTGATATCTCCGCAGTGCCGGTTAGCTCGCGTTGCCGCTCAAGCCATTCCATGACGGTAGCCGGAAACGGACGCTCGCCGCCGTGCTTTACCCAATATCGGTCCGCCTTGGATTTCGCGAAACCTTGGTGTTGGGGACACAACCACTCGCGAATGGCTGTCATGCCACACATATAAGTCACCTTGACGCTAGGCGGCTTGTCCGCCTTGCCTTCGTGGTAATCGAAGCGGCGCGACGTTACGGTGCGCCAAGTTGCGTCGCCTTGTCCGTATATCGGTGCGTCCTCCGCACTGTCCTTGATCTTCGGCGCGTCGTCGATCGGAAATTCAAAGCCGCAGTCAGGACACACACGTGCGCTGGCATGCACCAAGGATCCGCAGCCTATTCTGCCAAAGTCGTCCGGCTCCTGCGGACATATCTTGACGGGCGCCTCGCCCTCTCCGCTCCGCGCATTGGGTGGCGTAACGCAGTCGATCGGTCCGTGCTTGCGGACCACTCCTGCGAAGTCCAGAAACAGGCAGTTGTCTTTGCCAGGCGCAATGCGCAGACCGCGCCCCGCCATTTGGATGTAGAGCGAAGCGGACAGAGTCGGGCGTAAAAACGCAACGAGATCGATTGACGGAATATTCGTGCCTGTCGTCATGACGGCGTTATTCGTCACAGCGCGTATCTTACCTGCTTTGAAGTCTGCAAGGATGCGCGCCCGCTCGTCGGCCGGCGTGTCGCCGCATACCGTTTCGCAACTATAGCCGCGGTCGCGGATTTCATCGCGCACGTGAAAGGCATGCTCGACGCCAGAGCAGAACAGCAGCCACGACTTGCGGCCATCGCCATAGCCGACAACCTCGCTAACCACGGCGCGCGTTACATCCGCCTTGTCGACGGCGGCCTGCAGTTTGCCTTGGTTGTAATCGCCGCCAACCTTGCCGACTCCGGTAAGGTCGAATCCTGTGTGCATGCCTTTTGAAATCGGCTTGCACAGGTATCCGTCCTCGATCATTTCTCCGATTGGCTTTTCGTAGGCTATCGCGTCAAACAGCGCGCCTTCACCCTCGTGCAGTAATCCCTCCCCCATGCGGAATGGCGTAGCGGTAAGCCCGACCAACTTAAGGTCAGGGTTGGTCTTGCGCAGACCGGCGATCAGCTTGCCGTATTGCGTTTCCGACTTCCGTGGCATCAAGTGCGCCTCGTCGACCAGAACCAAGTCGATATGGCCTATAAGCGCAGTCTTGCTGGCGATGGTCTGCACGCCGCCGAATATGATCTGCGCCCTTGCGTCGCGCCTGCCTAGCCCCGCGGAGAATATACCGGCCGGAGCCTGCGGCCACAGTCCAAACAATTCCTGCGCGTTCTGCGCGATCAGCTCCTTGACGTGCGTAACGATAAGGATCCGCATATCCGGGTAGTTCTCGACCAGGTCTTTGACGACCGTTGCAAGAATCAAGCTCTTCCCCCCGCCGGTCGGTATCACGATAAGCGGGGATCCAGCCTCCTTGGACCAGTATTCGTACAGCGAGTCGACCGCAGCCTGTTGGTAGTCGCGTAGCTTAAGCACCGCATATCTCCCGTTTCAGTTTCAGTCTGTCGCTGACCGTGTAGCCGTGGCCGTAAATGTTGCGAATGGTGTATCCGTGCGGCTTTAGTTTGCGCTTAGCGTTGTGCAGTTGAACGCGCACTGTGCCGTTTGATTTTGATCCGGCCGCCATCCTAAGCGACTCAACGGACGCCAATTCACGGAACGCCAGCCGACACACGATAGCGTTTTCCGCTGGTGTCAAACCCCACTCCAGCGGTGCGCGCTTGCCGCGATCGGCTTCCGCCACCTGCGTTAACCGCTCGACTTCTGTCTCGAGCTCAACAATACGCCGCTCGTAATACGCTGTGGGTTTCACTTGGTTGTCGCCTCCCCGTCAAGTTCAATCCATATCTTGCGAACTGCATCTGGAACCAACGCGGCTCTCTCTTTTGGCATGTGCATCATATGGCAGTCGCGCTCAGGCCATCCGGTAGCCCAAGACAACGCGCGGTATGCCTCGCCGCGAGATAAGCGCCCGGAAAGCCATAGTCTATCAAGCGCGGCATGCGCCTTCTTTCTAAATTCGTGCGTGTCTGCGTCTGCTAGAGGCTTATTGCCCCAAGACCACAATCCGCAACAATCATGGCGCAACCCGTATGCCGTCATGCTCCTAGTTGCGCGCTCGCCGCATATCGGGCAGATCGGCCTAGGTTTTTTACTCACTACGCGCCTCCACATTACCACCACCGTCGACCCACTCGCTGCCGTTGCGCAGCGTGTAAGTCACTGTTTCGTTTTCCTCGTCGCTGTCGACTAGCGTTCCCGGCACCAAGCCAGGTAGAAACAAATGCGCCGGACAGCCCGCTTTTTGCTCGTCGATCGACAGCGGCTTTGACCACCTTGCGCACGACCAGTGCGCGTCTCCCGACATTTCAGGCGTACTGTGCAAGCACGACCGACACGTCGGGCGCGGCCATGCGTCTTCATGGCAAACCGCCTTGTGCTTGCAGAACAGGCAGGGCGGAATATCGGGCTTATCGCTGATGCGCGATGGCGGCTCGTTAAGTCCAATTATGCGTTCAGCTCGAGCGATCTGGCGCAAGCAGTAGGATGCGTCGTATTCGATCCGCTCGGCGTAGCGCGCGTCGTCATTCTTGTTGACGACAAGGTACAGCGCGCGGCTTAGTCCAAAGGCGTGCATTCCAATTTGACATTGTCCGTAATGCAGCGGCTTCGCCTTTTCGCAGCCGAGCTTTACGATATCCTTGAAGCTCTTTTCGTTTGAAGATTTGAACTCGCATAGGTGTTCCGTCTTTGGCGCTTCTGGTATACCTATAGCCTTGCCGTCGCACTTGCCGCGAATATGCCCGCCGGCAAGCCTGATGCGGTCCTGCTGCCCCCACACGTCGACGCCAATGCGCTCCAGGTCGCTAACCAGCACTTCTTCCCAACGGTCGCCCGTCCGGAAGATTGAAAGCTTGCGCCCCTCTATAGCCTCCGGCGCGCTTGCCCACCGCAGGTTATACCAAAGGTATCGGTCGCATTCGTGGCCGATCTCGCCGACGCTAATGCCAAGCGAGTCGTAATGCTCGTTTGCATCTTCGTAAGCTTGATAGATGGCGCGAACGGTTGACGCGGTTGGCTTTGGGATTGGTGGCATTAGGAGACCGGATCACACATTAAGGCGTAGTCTGCCGGGAACTGCTCGCGGTCGCCCATCGCGTTTTCGAAGCCAATATCCTTCGCGTGCGTGAGAAGCGCTGCCAGCCATGTAACCGGCAATTCCTGCCTTACCGTAATAACGCAGGAGTGTCCGACTTCAATGTCAACGATTCCCTCCCTGTCTGTTTTATCAATGCGAACGAACGAACCGCCTCGCGCTCCGTCGACCTCAAGGCTTGTCGGAATCTGTGATCGTTTAGTCATTCCGGAAACATCTCCAATGTGTCAGGGCAACGCGGTATAGGCATCGGCTTGCTAGCGTCGCGAAACGCGGTGCAAGTCGGCTTGTCATCGCGGTAAATCCATTCGTCTGGCTGGTCGCCGCAGTGCGCCTTCGAAAGCAACGCGCAATAAACGTCGTTGTCGTAATCGTCGTGGTGGCAATCCGCGCACCACTGACTTTCGAACCAATCGCCTTCCGTGCCGTTTGACGGCATGTATGGTCTAGGTTTTGTCATCGGTTAACCTCCTTGCCGCCCGGTTGCACTCGCGTGCAACACGGCGTAGGTTGTCGCGCAGGTAGTCCTCTTTGACGAGCGCGACAGCGGCCTCGCTAAGCCAATGCGACGCTACCTCTAGCTGCGTTGCTGCTTCCTTGTTTGTCATCGCCCTACACCCGCATAGGCATAATTACGATGCGCTGCGACGGCGCCTTGTCGCTGGTAAGCAACGCAGGCGATCCGCCGTCAGCAACCGCCATGTTGACGTCGCCTGGCGGAAGCGCGCCAAGCACGTCAACGACGTACCGGCTGTTGAAGCCTATGTTGACTTCCTCGCCGCTGTAATCGACTGACACGCTGTCGGTTCCTTCCGCATCACCGCGCACCGTAAGGTCGCATACGCCTTCCGTGATCGTCATCTTGACGGCGCGTCCGCGCTCGTTGGACGCCAGCGCAACGCGGTCCGCGGCATCTCGCATCGTAGCGTTGTCAAAGACGATATTCTTGTCGTTGCCGGATGGAATGACGCGCTGGTAATCCGGAAATACACAGTCGATCAGCTTGCTAAGGATTGTCGTCTTGCCGTCCGTAATGCGGATTTTGGCGTCGCTGATATCGACAGTAACCTCTCCCTTCGGCAGCAGGTTGACCGTCTTCGTCGGAATGATGATGCCCTCGAAAACAGCGGTCGGCTGCTCATGCGGCACGTCGACAGAATTAGCGGAAAGCCTGTGGCCGTCCGTGGCGACCGCGACAAGCTTGCCGTCGACCGGATGCATATAGATGCCATTCAGGTAATAGCGCGCGTCTTCGACCGACATGGCGAACGCTACCGGCGCAAAAAGAGCGGCAAGATCCAGCGCCAGTGTAGCGCCGAACTTGCCCCCATCCATTGTAGGGAAGTCGCCTACCGGAATAGTCTGCATCTTGAAGCGGCTGCGGCCTGACTTGATTACTGCATCGTCGCCGTCAGCCTCGATTGTGACCTCGTCGCCCTTGAACTTGCCTACTGCGCCGGCGAGCATTCTGGCGTCGATGCAACCGATATAGTCGCCTTCCGCTTCGATCGATCCGCTGATCTCCAAGTCAAGGTCGGTAGCGGTTACGGTTAGCGCGCCGCCAGACGCTTCAAGCCGAAGCGTACCGAGCACTGGAATGGTGTTTCTGCTATTGACGGCCTTCACGACTTGCTGTAAAAGGCGCGCGAAATCGTTGCGTGCAATGCGCATCGGTTACTCCTCGACGGGTTCTGTGGTGGTTCTCGTTGTGGTGGTATATAGGCGGCGGGTTCCGTGGTGGTTCCCGCCGCTTTTTATTTGCTAGCCAAAGAATCCGCCCCAATAGAGCAGCGGCAGGACAATAGTTGTCGCGATGATTGAATCCATGACATTGTATGGATCGCGCACCTGACCGTGCTTGGCGATGGATACACCAAGGCTAAGCGCGACAAGCAGCAGGTAGATGATTTGCGGCCATCCTAGTGTCATACTCACCCCCACGGCCGCTTTTTCTGACCGCTGGCGGCGGCTGGCTTGTTGTCGTTGCTTGCCGCCTGGCGGTTGTCTTTGGCGGGCGCCGCTTTCGGCTGGTTGTCGTCGATCGCAGGTTCCGGCACGTTACCTTCGTCGGGGAAGTAGTAGCGTTTGATTTCAGCGCGCGCCGGGTAGGCCGGGTTTCCGTTGGCGTCTTTTTCCTTCGACGGCTTGCCGAGTTTTACGGTCGCTGTGAACGCGCGGAAGTGCAGTTCTTCGGAATCGTCGACCTCGGCGATTTCGACGGCGCGGCAAAGCGCGGCGAACTGCTTCTGACCGATTTCCTGCGCCTGCGAGCTTTCGTGCTCAAGGTTGTAATTATTGAAGAGCTTCCGGCCTTCGTATTCAGCCGGCTCGAGCACGTTAAACGTGGTCTTCAGTAGCGTGTTGGTGCCGTTGCCGTTCTTGCGCGGGTTTTCCTTGATTTCCGACGCTTCCATTTCGAGCCGGTAGATGCCGTTCGGGAGTTCCGGGTAGTCGTCGCGCTGCTCCGTGTCGTGTTCGGTAGCGTTAAATTTCGAGCCGAGTTGTGCCATTGTGGTGGTTGCCTTTCGTGGTGGTTTAGGTGGTGGCTGGCTTGCCGAGGAGGTAACGGCTGTTCGATGTGGTGATGATGTCGCCCTCCTTGCCTGGCTTTGATTTATTCAGGCTAGTGCGAACGACTGATCCGTCAGCGAACCTTTCTTTTTTGTCGCCGTAAATGGCACCAAAGTAATATCCATGTGCGAATGACCATCGCTCAAGCGTTGCTGTGTACTCGCTGTCTGCCATCAAACCACCTCCTTCACGAAAGCATCAAGCGCTGCGCAGAATTCCTTTGCCTCTTTGATAGGAATCCAGACTATATCGTTGCCCTGTTCGATTTCAATGACATTTTCCCCATCCTTCAGAAGCATCTTGACTTCCGTATCGTCGTCGAACTTGATTGTCGGATTGTTTATTACACGCATCAAGCAGCCTCCTTCTTTCCAGCCTTGCCGTTGTCGTTAGCTGCGGGCGACCAGTATTTCGCCAGCGCATTGAAGCCTTCGCCCCTCTTGTATGAGATCGAATCCGGGAGGGAGTAGCGGTTCTTAGCCATGAATCCAGCCCCTTCCGATAGGTGTATCTGTCGCTCCTTACCGCCTTCGGCGTGCGTGACCTTCTTGTTGTGACCCACTTCTTTTTCTTTCAGGCTGACGCGGTAGTTCATGAATGCAACGATATCTGCCTGCTCCCTGACAAGCGCATTAGCCCTTTTATGCAACTTCGGAACGTATCGACTGTAAGGGTCGGTCGTTGGCGAATCGAACCGGATGATTTCCGGGTGCGCCAACATCACGACGTGCATGCCAGACTTCTTGAGCGCGGCGAGCGCACCAAGAAACTCGCGCCACTCGCTGTCAGCCTCTACGTAGCCGCGGCCGTAACCAGGCTCCTCGATCGACTGGACCCCCAACCGCGCGCATGTCGCGTCCCATACAAGATTCTCAAGTCCGTCCAGGCTGTCGATGATCACGGTCTTGAATTCATGTTCTTCGGTCAGCAACTCGCCGAACACGTCAAGCAGTGCATCGAACGATTCGATATCTCCTGGCGTCGGCAACTCAAAATCGCTTGGCGTGCTTTCGCCTTCCGTTGGTAGGTAGATCGGCGACGGCCACTCTCCGGCGAGTGTTGTCTTGCCGATGCCATCGACGCCGTAAATCAGCGTTATAGGCGGGGTGCCAGATTTGCTGGATTTCAGTGATGAAATTGAAAGTGCCATTACGTAAACAGGCTCCGTACTATGATGATTGCGGCGATTGCGATTAGCGCGAAGATGAACGGCTTCCACGGTCCGCCTGGTATGCTAATCGGTTTGTCAAAGAAGGCGTCGTATGGTTGCATTACCAGACACCAAACCAGACGCCCCATCCGTGGACTACGGCGACGGGTGCGAAGATGGCACCGGCAATAAGGAAACCCCATGCGCCTGCTGTAAAGCACACGTAAAGATGCGTGAACCACGCCGGGATTGCAGATAGCGCGAGTAATGCGGCCGGTATTGCGCAGCCGGCTGGTACGTCGTTGTGGGTCATTCGGCAATCTCCTCGCGCAGGCGCTTCTTGATAAGCGTCTTAACGTCGCCCATCATTTCCTGCGCGTCCGGCGTCTGCATAACCGCCTCGCCTGCCTCACTTGCTGCGATCATATAGACAGTGCTTGAAGACGGGATTGCGCATGCTGCAAGTGCCGCCAAAGCAGGCACCCAAAGAAACCGGAACATGCGCGGCCCGCGGTTTGGCGAAATGCGGTTGGCGTCGTCATGCACTGCAGTAGCCGCTGATACAGAGACAACCGCAAACGCAGATAGAATGGCAATCGCCAATAAAAATCCACCAAGCCTTGCCGACACCTCCGCCGCGTACAATAGCCATGATAACGTATTCATTATGCTGCTTCCTTCATCGTTTTCAGAATGCCGACCATCGGCCTCGGCTCTGGATAATCGTTTGGAAATGCCCGCCTACGCGCCGCGCTATGCATGAATTCAGGCGCGCGCTGTTCGCTAACCTTGGCCATTGCAACCGCTCCAGCGGCGCGACGTCTGTCGCCGCGCGTTCTTCCCTGTGCATCAACCGCAGGCTCCATAGGCGGCGTGCAAAAGCCGCGCCCTCCTGTCATCGCGGCAAGCGTCTCGCGCCGCCGATCGATGTTGACGGCTGGCGACCCTAGTTTTGTGTCGGCACCGTATTCGTCCTGCAGTACTTTCTGGAAGGCTTTCATTTCGCGTTGCTCCTTGCGTGCCGTTCTGCCTCGCGCGCACTGCTTCGCGGATACGACTTGCCGGTTGCTGTAAACGGTTCGTAGCGCGACTCCGGATATTTGCGTCCGGCATCTTCTGCAGCGCGCACTTTCGCTTCGTGGCGTGCCGTTGCGCGCCGTACCTGTCTCGATTCCATGTCGCGTATCCTTTACCGCCTGCGCTTTGGCACAGGCGGCGTTGCGGTGTTGTGGTTAGGCTGCGTAATCGTAAACGATACGGCTAGCCTGCGCAGTCGTGATGCCTGCAGTTTTCTTCAGCTCGGCGATAGCGCCGGCCTTGGATGACTTTTCGACTGCAAGCCGCTGCCATTCGTGGTCGTACTTCTTTTCGACTTTGCGAATATCGACGCGCTCGTAAACCGCGAACTCTGTGCCAGGCGTCATGTCGGCAAGCCGCTGCGCTTCGGCCTTCGCGCTTTCGACATTGGCGTGGACATACGGCTTGTGCGTTGGTCGCGGAGTCCCGTTGCTGGCCAACTTGGCGACGATGGCGGTGTTGGATGTGGCGTGTCGAATTGTGTCTTCAAAATACCCGCCGTTGCACTGCCCGTTGCGTCCTTCCGTGTCGTCCCATACAACGTCGATAAGTTTTGTTTTTACGATGCCGCATTGGTATTCACCCCTTGGTCCTACGCGACCTTTGTGACCAACGTCAGCCGCCATCCCGCTCTTTGCGACTTCGATTCGATCACCGACCTTGAACTTCGGTTCGCGGCGATCCGTGCTATTGCTATTGACTGTGACACCGTCCTTTACAACTTCGCGCAACTCGAAAATATGTGCTTCACGCACCAAATTCGGACCGTAATCGCTGCTACCGTCGACGCGGTAAATGTCGCCGTCGCTACGCGGACACTCCCAAGGATGACTAGTGTCGTCTGACCACTTACGCATCGGACCGACGCGCTTGCCAGTCGTATCGACGTAGTATTTGCCAGCCTCGATGTGAAGTGGCGCCGCCTCGGCATTGACGTAATCGACCCACCAAACCTTGTCGTTGCCGAAATCGACGTGCATGTTGGTTGCCGCTGTTTCGAGAACGGTTCCGACCATGCCGGAATACACCCACGTGTCCTGGTCCGTCGTTACGCGGATGACTTCGCCTGCCTTGAAGGGCGGCGGTGCGAGTTCGAGGTCTCCGCTATGAATGTGTCCAGAAGGGCAGCCGACCGTCCAATCGGTTGCGTAAATATAGCCATTGCCGTCAACGACGTCGACGGTTCCGTAACAGTCCTCGCCGAACATGTAGTCGCGACTTACAACGCGGTCGCCTACTTTGAATTTCGGCGTCATGGCAGACTCACGCGCCTTGCGGAACGATTCCGCGTCATAATACGGCCCGCTGCCGCCCGGCCTGTTGCTTATCCCGATAAGATTGCCAGAAAACGAGACAGCATAAATCTCTTCAAGGTTGCCCTCGCTTTCTCTCCAGTATTGGTTCCAGTGGTCGACCACGAACGCGTAATCGGAATCTGTGTATTCGATTCGATCACCCGCTTTAAACTTCTCTTCCATCATGCCACTCCTTTAGCTCTAGCCGCCGCTAGGTCGATCACCTGCGCCGTCGTGTTCGCTTTGACTTCGTTGGTTTCTCCGTCGCCTGCCGAGTCGCCGACAAGTTCGCTTTCGACGAACCATGCGCGGTACAGTTCGGATCCAGTCCAAACGCGCAGTTCGTATTCCTCCTCGCCGAAGTTGGTCTGTCTGAAATTCAGAACCTGCCCAAGCCAGCCGTTAATCCGCAGTTTGACGAATTCGCCGATCTCGTATCCGAGCCATTCGTCAAACATTGGCGCCGTCCTTCATGCGCTGCAAACCAACCCACTGGCGCTTCTTGCGCCCGCCTTCGTCTGTTTCGACGAGATAGCTTCTGCCGCCATCTAGAAATTCCGACGAGCCGACAATGACGCCCTTTACGGTGATTTCGATTTCGTCGCCGAGCTCGTACTGCGTTGCCGCCGCCTTGACGGCGGTCATGCTGCAACTCCATCGATTGCGGCGATGCGCGGCATGCGGACCGGCTTTCGATAGCCGTCAACGTCGGGCGCGTAATGAATGACCGTATTGGCGTCGTCGCGCGGTTCAGCCGGCGGCGTGTTACCGGCGCATTTGTACGCCCACTGTTTGGAGATGCCGAGTTTCTCGGCGATGGTGGCGATTGACTTCCCGTCAGCCCGCATGGCGCAGGCGCTCTTTTCAACGTTCATGAGTGAGCGTCCTTTGTGGTGGTTTCCCGAAAATTTTAACTTTTTTGCCGGGATTCGTTTACTACGTCACAAGGGATATGCTTTTTCGCCTATACGGTCAAGGATAAATATGCGATAACGCCTAGCCGTTGCAAAAAAAGCGCAAAAGCGCATATGAGGCGGCTAGACAGGGAGAATGGAAAATGAAGACAGAAACCATAGGGCAGCGAGTAAAGAAGCTGCGAAAGGATGTCGGCCTTACACAGACCGATCTTGCCAAGCAGTGCGGCGTCGACCAGGCGACCGTTTCAAAATGGGAGCGCGGCATCGATAAGCCGGGTTCAAAGTCGATCGCAGTGCTGGCCGATATGGCCGGCATGCCGGTAAGCGCTTTTCTTGGCATCAAGGCGGCGCCGCGAAACACGGCGCAAAACGTCAAAACGTTTCGCGTTGTCGCACCGCTTCAGGCCGGCGTTTGGCGGGAGGCGGTAGAGTGGCCGCCAGACGAGCAATATGACGTGCCTATTCCTTGGCATCCAAACATGCCGGACATGCCCATGACCGGCTATCTCGTCCAAGGCAACAGCATGAACAAGGTTTATCCAAGCGGGTCGCTTGTATTCGTTTCGTCAACTATTGCGAACGGACTAAAGCCAAAAAGCGGACAGCGGGTATTGGTTCAACGGCGCAATAAAGACGGTTTATACGAAGCTACCCTAAAGGAATATGTCGTCGATGAAAACGGCAAGAAATGGCTATGGCCGCGCTCTCACGACCCGGAGTTTCAGGCGCCGATCGAGGTTGGCAAGAGCGACGATGACATAACGATTACCGGGATTGTTATGTACTCCTTTATTGCCGAGCCGTTTTTGCGCTGAAAAAAGACAATGCGCGGGCGGTATGCGTTCGCGCATTTTTTTGTTGCATTAATAGGCGAAAACGCCTAGATTGGCGTGAAATGGAATCGCGAGGACGAAAGCATGACCACTGAAGTGCAACGAGTTAAGGCAGAAATAGAACGGCGCGTTAAGGGATACGACGTATTCCTCGCCGCTCTCCGCGAGATAATCGACCGCAGCAATAACGGCGAGCTTGGTACGTCGAAGGTCATCGACATGCGCAAGATTGCCGAGCGCGCGATTGCGGAGGTGGCGGTATGACCCACCCCACCATAACCCACATCGACGACGTTTTGCCGTCCGTCAAGGACCGAACCGATTTCGTCGTTGTCGACAAAGGCGATTACACAGTCATTGACTACGTATACGCCTTGCCGGACAGCTTCGACGATCCGATACGGCGCGAGTGTCGCGGCATCAAGTTTGCGCGCGACGGCAGCATCCTGGCGCGGCCATTCCACAAATTCTTTAATATCGGCGAGCGCGAGGAAACACAGCCGGCGGCGATCGACTTCAACGAGCCGCACAGTGTTACGGAGAAGCTTGACGGCACGATGATCCACGCAGCGTTCGTGAACGGCGTCGGTTGCTTTATGACGCGCATGGGCCGGACAGACCATGCGTTGCGCGCGGAGCGGCATTTCACGCGCGCCATTGAGCGCGAGTGCGCCATTCTAATGCATGGAGAGCATCCAGCGACTCCGATTTTCGAATGGACGGCGCCGGATAACCGCATAGTGGTGCGGTACGAAGAAAGCGCGCTTACCCTATTGGCTATAAGACGCAACGAAGACGGCCATTACTACCCGCGCGCTGTTGTCGAGGATTGGGCCAAGGACATGGGCATACCCCACGTCGCCCACCACACGCAGCGCCACAACAGTGCCGCGGACTTTCTCGCTTACGCTCGAGCGATACAAGGCGCGGAAGGCTTCGTCGTGCGGTTCGATAGCGGACTATGGGTGAAAGCCAAAGGCGAGGACTACGTCCTGAAGCACCGCGCCAAGGACAGCATCATGCACGAGAAGAACATTCTCGCGCTAGTGCTAAGCGGCGGCATTGACGACGTTCTGCCGCTGCTCGACGACGCGGACGCTGATGCTGTCCGCGAGTATGCGACTGCGGTCGAGTTAGGTATCGCGGAACAGGCAGAGGCGCTTTGGGCGATTATTGCTGATAACGACAACGGTTACGACAGAAAGACGTTCGCAACGACAGTTGTGCCGAGGCTGCATCAGTCGTTGCGTCCACTAGCTTTTCAAATTTACGACGGCGTCGCACCGCGCCAGGCTATCACGGAGCGCCTTGCAGCCAACTGCAACAGCCAAACGCAGGTAGACGCATACCGACCACTGCACGGCGCCGTTTGGCGCTACTGACCTAACCACCACAGGAGAACCACCACAATGTATCCGGTAATCACAGCACAAGAAGCATTCGCGCAGGGCAGCAAGCCGTGGCTGCTCTATCACATCGCCAGCAAGTACGGCCGCTCGCCTATCGCGCGCAAGTTGCGTGATACAGCGCGCGAGCTCGCTGCGCTTTTGGCTGCTGCGCGATGAGTGCCGCACTGAGGGCGGCACGGGACGCGGCGATGAAAAAGGCAGCGTCACTCCCGAAGGTGAAGATCAAAGGGGAAAGTCGAGGCGCGTTGATTTGCATCGACGAGATCGACCGCCTCCGCGCCAGCTGTGCTGAGCTTGAGAAGGCGCTCGGCGAAGTTCTGGAAATCATGCCGATGGACCGTGAAGAACTCGAAACAGGCCCGTTGCGAGTTGAGGAAATGTACAAGCGCGAAACTGGGAAAGAGCCGTCCGCAAACCATGACGAGTTTACGGAATGGTGTTGGTCAAAGGTCCGCCGCGCCCGCGCCACCCTCGCAGGGGCGCACATGGAAATGCCGCCGAAGCGCGAAATCAAAAGCACAATGGAAATTCTACAGCGCCTCGCGGACGGCGACAGGATCGTGTTTTCGGAGGACGGCGAAGAGGCATGGTTCGCAGGCGGCGACCGTGCGTTCGTCGGCAACGTCATCATCGAAATGCGCAGCAAGGGCTACCTCAAGCGCATGTGCGACGACGAAGAAAACTACCGCGGCTCAGGCGAGTACGACACGATCAGCGAAAAAGGCCGCGCCACCCTACAAGGACAAGACAATGGCAGGTGATATCGAGATTACGGACGAGATGGTTGAAGCCGCATGCAGGGCGTACTGGCCGCTCCACTGGCCGCAGCAATTCAGCGACGACGATGCCGGTTCAATCCGCAAGCATATTCGAGCTAGCATCGAAGCCGTCTACCCTCCCATTGCCAAGACCGCCCAAGCGGAGGCGAGAGAGGCGGCTGCGGAGCGCGCTAAAACAGAGCTTGAGAATTGGGGCATTGACCTTCAGCACACATCCGACGCCTACCGCGATGCAGCCGTCAGCGGGGAATTCAACGGCAGACGGATAAAGCCAGAATTTGCCAAAGAACAGGCCGTGCGGTTCAAGGAGCGCGCCGACGCCATCTATGACTTTGGCGAACCGCTCGCCGCCGCCATCCGCTCTATGGAGGTGGAGTGATGGGACAGCCTATCAAGACAATCGAAGTGACCGTACAAGGCTTCCCGCCAGTTACTGCATCGCATGTCACTGCCGCCGCCGCCTTTGCTGATGTGTGGAGGAAGTATCAAGTCTATGACGACAGGTGCACATTTCGCCGCTTCATGGAAATCGCGACACGCAGGGTTGTGCCAAATCCCCCCGGCGTAGGCGACCCGATCAATGTCTGCGGACGTCCTGCTTGGTCGCTGGAGCCTCCGGCGCACACACGCGCGTTTGTCTACGATGGAGAACGTGTTCCAATGCGGGCGCATCATTCTGAAATCGAAGATGCCCGTCTCCGCCACTCCAAGGACACATGACCGTGAGCGCGCCAGCCAACGATAACGAACCGCGTCTTCTTACCAGACAGGAGGCATCCACCTACCTTGGCATTAGTCCGTCGCTGTTTTCATCGTGGGTAAGCGACGGTTATATGCCGGCGGCGCTGGCATGGACAAAGCGATGGGATAAACGCGCGATCGACGCGGTGCTTGATAAAGCTTCCGGTCTCGATAAAGGTGTAACCAATACGGAGACACCTTACGAGAAGTGGAAGCGGGAAAGTGAGAGTCGTGCTTGAAGGTATCCACAAGGTCAAAGCCAAACTAGCCGGGGGCAAGCAGAAATATTACCTGTACGCCTGGCGAGGCGGTCCGCTGCTTAGTGACGCGGACGGCAATGCGCTGCAGCCTGGTGACAAGCGCATAGCGAAAGCCTACGCAGACGCGCACGAGGCGGACAAGAAAAAGAACGACGACACGCTGCGAACGCTTATCGACGAGTTCCGCCGATCGACGGAATACACGGAGAAAGCAGACAAGACGCGCCGAGGTTACGACCTTTACCTAGGCAGGATCGAAAGCGCAGCGATTGCAGACATGCCGATCGAGGCCGTGCAGGATCCATCTGCGCGCGGTTCGTTCAAGGCATGGCGCGATACGATGGCGGATAAGCCGCGTTCCGCGGATTACGCTTGGGTTACGCTGGCGCGCGTGCTGTCTGTAGCGAAGGACAACGGCCGCATTGCGGTAAACGTGTGCGAGCGCGGCGGCAGGCTATACAAGGCTAATCGGTCGGAAATCATTTGGGAAGAAGATCACATCGCGGCCATGATGAAGGCGGCAAGACGGCCGCTGCAGATGGCGCTAATGCTTGGTCTTTGGACAGGCCAGCGCGAAGGCGACCTATTGCGTGTGGCGTGGAATGCGTACGACGGCAAGTCGCTGCGCATCAAGCAAGGTAAGACAGGCGCACGAGTTACGATTCCGGTTGGCGAGACGCTAAGGCAGATGCTTGATGCCGCGCCGCGTGTGTCGACGTCCATCCTTACGAACACACGCAACAAGCCGTGGACCGAAGACGGATTCCGCGCGTCGTGGGCTACAGCGTACCGCAATAGCGGCCTGCCGATGGCTAAAGGCGAGAAGCTGCACTTCCACGACCTGCGCGGTACGGCCGTTACGCGCCTGGCGCTGGCTGGCTGCAGTAATTCGCAGATCGCCGCGATTACCGGCCATAGCCTGCGCGATGTCGAGGCAATCCTCGATACGCACTATCTAGGCGGGCGCGTCGAGCTCGCGGAGCAGGCTATGTTGAAGCTGGAACAACACGCACGGAAGGTGGTGTAGGTTATGAAAACACGTGAAGAAAAAAGAGACGCAATGCTGAAGCAACTAGGCGTAAGCAAGGAGCAGTTTGAAAAAGACATGGAGTCCGTTAGGCGGCTGCGCCATTGCGCTGACGAATTTGTGAAACAGCGCGTCAACGAAGTGTTAGACAAAGATTAGGCGCACGCGCATTTTTTTGTTGCGTCGTTAGGCGTTTTCGCATATTGATGGAAAATCCATGGAGGCGCGTATGAAATTGAGGCCATATCAGACTGCTGCAATTGAAAGTGCCATACAGGCGCTAACAATCCACGGCAGTGCAGTAATGCAGATGCCAACTGGCGCTGGCAAGACGAGAACCGCAACCGAGATTGTCAAGCAGCATAAAAAGCCCGTGTGGTTCATATGCCACAGGCAGGAGATCGAACGGCAGGCCGCAAAAGCCTTCACCGCCGCGGGGATTGATTTTGGAATCGTGTCGCCGCGCGGTAAGCCTGAATACGATAAGCCTGTGCAGATTGTTTCCGTCGCTACGCTTACTAGGCGCATTAATGACTTGCCGCTTCCGTCGCTAGCGATATGGGACGAGTGCCACCACGTTGCGGCAAAGTCATGGTCTGCGATCCGTGAACAACTTAACGGCGCGCAGAACCTTGGGCTTACCGCAACGCCAGAGCGCTTTGACGGCAAGGGCCTTTCGGAGTGGTTCGGTGAGTTGGTTGTCGGCCCGTCCACGCGCGAACTTATTGACGGCGGATATCTTTCCGACTTCCGATACTTCGCGCCGAGCGACCCAGACTTGGCTAGCGCCAAGATGCAGGCGGGCGATTATAAAAAGGGCGACCTGGACAAGGTAATGAATACGCCGGTCCTGATTGGTGATGCTATTGCCGAGTATCGCAAGAACGCGGACGGCAAGCGCGCGCTAGTGTTTTGTGCCAGCGTTGACGCCAGCAAGGCGCTAGTCGATCGGTTTAATTCCGAAGGCATACCGGCAGCACACGTTGACGGAACCACGCCTACTGATGAACGAGACGCGTCTGTTGATGCACTGGCGTCAGGCAACATTAAGGTACTGTCCAACGTCGAGGTGTTCACGGAAGGCTTCGACCTTCCAGCAATCGACGTTGTTATCCTGCTCCGCCCGACGAAGAGCCTGGCGCTGTTTTTGCAGATGATTGGACGCGCGCTCCGCACGGCGGAAGGCAAGTGCGAGGCGTTGATATTCGACCACGCGGGCTTGTGGCTTGACCACGATTGGTTTGACTTGCCGATTGAATGGTCGCTGGACGGCGGCGCACGTCAACGAAGATTGGCTGGTCGCAAGCACGGTCCGCGCCGCTGTCCTGAATGCAAGGAGGTTCGCGTCGAGCGCGAGCCTGTGTGTGAGTGCGGTTATGAGTTCCCGACTGGGAGCGAGATTGGTGAATGCGACGGGAAACTCACTGAGTTGCGCCGCGCAGTTCCGTCCGGCTGCGAGACTAGAGAGGCATTCTCTAGGCGTATAGGGTGCGCCAGATTCGCCATGAATCGTTGGATTTCTAAAGGTATGCCTCTTTGTGATGGATATGTCCCAATAGAAGATGCGAAAGAGTGGTTAAAAGAAAACCCGCCAAGAAATATGCGCCCACTTTTTGTTGATGATCCTTCAGAATATGAAAGCCAAAAGGCATTCGCGCGAAGAATTGGAACATATAATTCACAGGTAAGACTTTGGGCCTTGAGTGGAGTAATTCCGTGTGCGAAAAACGGGTGGATCCATATAGAAAAGGCTCTTGACGTAGTAAACTCAATGCGAAGTAATAAAATCGCTAAACCGAAGACAAAGAAAAAAGAAAAGAAACGAGTAGCTAATGGAAGTGAAATAAAGGCTGATTTTGCTCGACGGATCGGAGTCTCATTCGCATCTGTGACTCTGTGGTGCAGGAACGGCTTACCAAACGATTGCGATGGGAACATCATCATTGATGACGCTATTGATTGGGTTGAGGCAAACACAAGGACATTAATAAAAGTAAACGACTTAACAGAAACACAGAGAAGCTTTGAAAAAAGACTAAAGGCAAATAAAGGTATGGCGTATTCATGGGCTGCGCGTGGAATGCCACTCGATAAGAATAGGATGGTTCACGTTCCAAGCGCATTGGAGTGGGTTCGAGAAAATGCAAAAATTCGAATACCACCAGATGCTTGGCCGCCAGATAGCGACCGCAAACAAAAGCCGCAACCAACCGCCGCTTAGCGGCACAACAAGGAGACCAACAATGAACCGTAGAAAATTTCTAGCCGCCATTGGATTGGCACCTATTGCCGCAACTGTTCCGGTTGCCGCCAAAGCGGCAGCAGTGACTGGCGAGTTTGGTCCGGAGGCAATGATGCCGCTTTATGACAAGCAGCTGGCCTCAAGAGCAATGTGCGCGGAAGCTGAAGTTGATATTCTAGACGATGGAACAAAACGCATTGTGCGTACAACTGACTTTGAAGATCATTGGCGAAAGTTCGAGGAGGAGGCTGCAAATATAGTTCTAGACGCATATAGGGCAGGACGCAGAATCTAAAGGCCAACCAATGACCCGCATCAACTGCGTTCCGCCGGCAGAGCTAACCGGCAAGCACCTTGTTGCCGAGTACCGCGAGCTACCGCGGATCTTCGGCCTTGTGCGTGCTGCGATCGCACGCGGCGAGCAGCCGGCGGTTATGGACACGTACCGCCTTGGCGCTGACCACGTTAGGTTCTTCTACACGCGCCTTGCGTGGCTTGCGCGCCGCCAGGCTGCGTTGATCGATGAAATGAAGCGTCGTGGCTACGCTCCGCAATACGGTGCGCCAAGCTTGGCGGGCTTTCCTACCGAGTGGTGCGGCGACTGGCAACCGACAGACGAGGCGCTGGCGCTGAATAGGGCGCGCATTATGGAGAGGCTACCAAAATGAGCAGCAGTCACCTTATCATCGTCGCTCACAACACGGCGACAGACGATATCGAATTACCGCTCGGCAACACGACGCTATACGGCGTTGGCGACGAGGAGAAAATCCTCGAGCGGTGCCGTAAGCGTTACGACAACGATTGGATCTTGGCGCTGTACAGGCCAATTAGCGCGCCGGTAAGCGGAACGAAGAGCAAGGCAAAGGAGTGAGTCCGAAGTTTGTATACAAATTCCGGACATCCACTAGCGGCCAAATATGACCGCTAATTACGCATTAGGCATCATAAGCGGCACTTAATAGCCGATTGGAGAAATGCAATGAACATTTGCGACAGACTGCGCGGCCTCTCGAGCGAGATTGCGTATAGCCAAATAGCGGATCAGATCGTCGATGAAGTTGCGCCTGACGCGGCGGACGTTATTGAGCTATTGCTGGCCGCATTAAAGCCGTTCGCGCAGGCTCCTTGCACGGGTCCGAATTCGTTCAATCGCGCAGTCCTGTCAGATGATGATTTTCGCAACGCTCGTGCGGCGTATGAGAGGGCGACGCAATGAACGATATCGTCAAGGCACTCATACTTGATAGCGAGTATCTTTTTCAGATGACTGGCGAGGACCACGGGCCTACTTTCATTGCAACTGACGAAGACGTTTATTTTGATATTGCAGATCTAAATACAGCGGCGTGGCAGTGTCATACCTGTGGTCGCTTTGAGTACCACGTCTTTGGATTTGATTGCGAAGAGTGCGGATGGTCGGCTGATGAAGATAGAGTTAAGCGCGCACTGGTGGATCGCGAGTCCCGCGTTGAAAAGCAATGACCGACAGACGTACGCTAATATGGTGGTCAACGGGCGCCGCGAGTTTCGTGGCCGCACAGTTGACACTGCGCGACAACCCGGAAGCAATCGTTGCGCGATGTGAGACTGGCAACGAGGATCCGGATAACTATCGTTTTGAGGCAGATGCAATGCGGCGGCTTAATACGTCCGTCACGCTGCTTCGCTCCACAGAATTCAGTGACGTTTGGGAAGTTTGGCAAAAGCGCCGTTACATGTCTGGTATTGCAGGTGCGCCATGCACATCTGCAATGAAGATTGCCCCTAGAATTGAATTTCAGCGCCCGACAGACATTCACGTTTTTGGCTACACGGCTGATCGCGAAGACGTAGACCGCTTCGAGAGGCTTAAGGAAAACTATTTTGAGTTGACCGTCCGCGCGCCGCTTATCGATGCCGGTATAACAAAAGCTGCAAGCCTTGCAATCGTGCAAAAGTCAGGGCTTGAGTTGCCGCGCTCCTACGCCATGGGATTTCCAAACGCCAATTGCCTCCAGACTGGATGCGTCAAGGCGACTAGCCCGGACTATTGGTCACTATATCGTCACCACTTCCCTGAGAATTTCGCGCGAACTGCAGCCTACGCACGTGAAATTGGCGCCAGACTGACGCGCATAAAAGGCGAGCGCATGTTCATTGACGAGATACCAGACGATTGGCCGATGACGAATCCAATCATTCCGGCCTGCGACTTCCTGTGCGCGTTGGCTGACAACGACAACGAACCGATGGAGAAGGCAGCGTGAGAATATATTTCGCACATCCGGTTACGGACTACGGAACCGAGCGAGAGCGTGGTGCGGTGGCAGCCATCGAGGCAGAAGGATGGACGGTAGAAAATCCAAACCAGCCGCATCATCAGGCTGGCTATGACGAAGAAGGTATGGTCTACTTTGAAAGGCTGGCCGCGTCCTGTGATGCGCTAATTTTTATGCGATTCCCGGGCGGAGCAATTGGCGCGGGAGTCGGAAAGGAGATAGACGCGGCACAGGCGGCGGCCTGTCCGATCTACGAACTATTCGATGGCGAAGTGTACTCGGTCTACGGCTCGCCGACGCCAGTTCTTTCCGTTGAGAATACGCGCGCCCTACTGGCTGAGATTCGTGCTACGGAACCCAACCAGAACAGAAACTGTAAAACGCCTGTAAAACGCAATGCGCCAGGTATCGCCAAAAACGGCTAACCTNTNG
>PCCY01000018.1:32805-100575 GCA_002731875.1 Roseobacter sp.
ATTGGTGGGTGAGCACGGGCTCGAACCGTGGACCCGCTGATTAAGAGTCAGCTGTAAACCCCATGTTTTCAATGACTTAGCTGTAAAGTGAATTGATTTCCGGCCTAATAATTACAGGTGCTTACACGAAATTTGTAAAATGCGCTTTGCTGTATGGAATTGAGTTAAATATGCGCATTCGCATTTTTTTTGTTGACGGTTTAGGCGTTTTCGCATAGTTTAATACGACCACCAACGCGCCCCCAGGGCAACCCTTTAGGAGATGGATGATGTCCCATACAACGCGCAATCTAGTGATGAGCAATTCTACAGCGGTCTTGTTCAACGAACATGACAGCAGATTGTCTTTCCAGATGAGTATCCCGCGCGGTGATCCAGACGGGAATGGAAGCCTTGGGTGGCGGTTCGTTTGGGGCACTCCGAACGAGAAAGACAAGCTAGCCGCCGTCAGCATCATGGAGAGCTACGAGTACCTTTTGAGCGAGCACATCACTGCCGACGAAGCGTGCTCCCGTCTGCGTTCATTGAGGCGCGCCTATCGCGAACAATTTCACATCAACGAAGCAGCTTAACCTCATTCCACCGACGGCCTGAGCCGTCTCCTCGAACACGGGAGATACCGAAATGAGTTCAAAAACCGCGCAGGAAATCCCGCCAAAGATGGCGCAACAACTCGCTGACAGAGCAAGGGCTGGCGAAGGCATCCGAGTGGGAAACTCCGACATGTATCAGTTTGTTGTCGGGAACCTTGTCTCAACAGTCATGATCAACATGAACCCGCCAATGGGGACGATTGTACGCGACCCACGCGAAGCAGACCGGCTTAGGGCAAAGGCTGCTTCCAATGATGGCAGGAAGCCTGCCGCCTAACACTCACAACGGGAGACTGAACCATGACGACGGCATTCGCACTCAAGGAAATGTTGGCAAGCAAGCGACAAGGGAAAGACGTTTGGTTTCGGTTTGCGACCGTCATCGGGCCGTGCTGCACCGGCGAAACTACCGAAAGGGCGCTTTTCAGAAGCGCAGATGACGCCCGTAACACCGAGGCATTTATTCACCCGCTATCGTTCTTTGAGCCGGTTGAAGTGAATGCCGAGGACGGCGGTGATTTCAATTGGAACGCAGCCTAACCCCCTCTCACTGGAGCGCAGACTATGAACACGAGAGAGACGAAATGGACGCCGGGACCGTGGTTCGTGGAGCAAAGCACATCACGAGAATGGAGCGGTTTTCGCATTCACTCGGCTTCGGAGACGTATGACTTCGACGCGATGAAAGTCCCACAGTCGATAGCGATTACGACGCAAAACTACGATGGCACAACTTACGCGACCATTAAGGGCCGGCAGGAGGCCAACGCCCACCTCATCGCTGCGGCACCCGAGCTTTACGCGGCTCTTGTCGAAGCGATTGACGAGCTTGAAGCCTACGAAGTGGACGCCTCCGGCGAACTCTACAACAACCCGCGCTTCAACGCCATTCTCGCCAAAGCACGTGGAGAATCTCAATGAACACGAGAGAGACAGAACTGAAGCCGGGGAAAGTCAGGCATTGCTGGAATTGCGGTGCAGACATGGGGTTCATTGAGAACCGGTTTTACGACCGCATGGATACCTGCGGATCGCGCGAATGCGAAAGAGCCGCACGAGACGCTTTCGAGGAAGACCGCGAGGAAGCGCACCGCGCCGTCGATGATTATTACGGGGGAGGCTGGTGATGACCGAACCGTACACCTGCACGCCCGAAAACCCTTGGAAGCCCGAATACGGCACTCCTGTCCGGCATACGAATGTCGAGGAAGTCGGCGACCAAATCGATGGCTGGCCGGGCGGCGATATCCAGAAATACCGCTGCAAGGATTGTGGCGCGACATGGAAAGCGGAGTTGCCGCAATGACCAGCCTTGCACAAATGAGAAGCGAAGTAGCCCGCGATCATGGCTGGCATGAAGACGATGACGGCGACCGCATCGACGAGGTTCTGAACGAACGGTTCGGACAGGCTGCGGTGGAGATGTATGAGGCGCTGGAAGATGCCAGCGAATGCGCGGAGATCATCGACAACCTGATCAAGGGCATAGAAAGGCACGGGAACTATTCCGTCGAAAGCACTCTGATGTTTTTGAGGCAGGCGCGCATTCAGACACATACCGTTGAGATTGCACTTGCAATAGCGAGGGGCGAGCCATGAGTGATCATCTCGACAGGCTGATTGCCTACACAGGATCGCCGGATGTTTATGATGCGCCGAGCGTCGAAGAACTCCGCTGCGCTCTCGCTGAAATCCAAGCCTTTCGCGAGGTGAAGGCTGCCATCGATAACGCCCTACGCGAGGCGTTTGATGCGGGCGTCCAGCAGGGCAACGCGGTGGCCGTGGCTTACGAATGGGGTGGGTTCCCCGACTTTACCAACGAGCAGGCATTCAAGGAGGCGCTTGAGCCGTATAACGGCGGAGCCATCGCGAATGTCTTGGCACTCTCGAAAGCGAGGGCACAATGACGCACCAAACCAAATCACAACACTGGAACTGGACAACAGTTAGCGTGCTAGTGTTTCTAGCAGCATGCTGGTTAGTGGTCGTTGGCCGTACGCTCATCTAGCATATATTGCCTAGCGCCGGCAAGCGCGCTATAGCGGCTCCGCACAAGGAGTCGCTAAATGCCTACACCCAACGAAATCCGCGAACAGATCGCAACGCTTGAAAAGCAACTGCGCGAAGCCGAAGAAGCTGAGCGCAAGGCCGCTTTGGTCGGTGACGCCAAGCGCGCAACGGCGCTGCTAACCCTTATGCGCGAGTCGCAGAAGGAAATCGAGCGGTTGTTTCCTGGTACATTCTCAGGCGAAAAATGGGAAGCTATTACACCGCAGGCGTGGCCGCGCGATACTTCGTTCAAGCGCGCCGCGGATCTTAGCGAAACGGAAATCCAGAATGCCCGAGATGCCGGCAAGGATGCCGTCGCCAAACTCAAGACAAAATAAAACCCGCGCACAAGACGCGGGCTTTTTTGTTTTGGTGATGGTTGCTAGGCGGCCCACCCAACTGCCGCGTCAATGCGCCCGTATAGCTCACTGATGGCGCCGTCGTTCTGAATGTACTCGTCCGGCTCTATATCCATGCGCTCCGACGCATGAGCGCCACCAATGCCGCCGCGGCCGTCAATGCGGTAGATGTAGCCGCCAAGCGATCGCACGGCAGACGCTTCGTTCGGAAAGCGGCAGTCGTCAGTTACAACGCGGCCGCCGGAGTCGATAATCTCGCTGGCCGTGTTGCGCCACAGGCGCGTCCAGAAATCCGGCCCGATTAGATCGCGCCCCCACTCACAGCCGAGGGTCTGCATGGCGTACCGGGGAGTCTTGCCGCAAAGCAAGCCGTGCGGCTTCTCCTTAAGGTCTCCCTCGATTTCACGATCGCCAAACCCAATGGCGCGCATCATGTCCTTCAGCGGGCCGGCGAACTTGACGCGAGTGTAGCCGCGCGAGACCAGGTAATCGGCAGCAGTCGTCTTGCCGCTGCCTGCAAGACCGGTAAACGCCACAAGGTGCGGCGAGGCGTGGTTGTCATTCGCCGGCGGCGTGACGTTGCCCCAAGGCGTCCACGTCGTTACGGGCACGTCAGGAACGTCGCCGGGCTCGGTGCGCGGCGCGTAGCTCTGTTCGATGTGTTCTGCTAGCATGTTAGTGCTCCTCGTTAAGTGCTGCGTCGATCATGGCGCGCCACCAAGCCTTATGGTCGAGATCAGGGTGCAAGTCGCTGTAGCTGTCGCCGTAGTTTTCAACTTGGCCAGAATCCTCCAGCATTTTCCACGTGGGCTCGCGCATTGCCTCGATTGCGGCGCGTGCTACGTGTTCAACCCAAGGTGTGCCGTTCTCGTGCGTGGCCTCTGCACCCTGTATAGCCCGCGCCACTCGCTCAATCATGGTCATACTGTTTCCCTCTCCCGCACAGGCTCTGGCAGCGGCCCGTTCGGGTGCAACGGTCCTTCTTTCGCGTCCGGCTTCCATCCGTCCGGATCCGCGGCGATTTGCTTCAGCGACGCAAGCTTGTCCTTAATCAGCGGCTTGAAGCGGCGGTTATGAAACGGCGGATCCTCGAAGCCGTAAGTCGGGTCTTTGCCGCGGTTGATGCCTACCAGGCGAACGCCAAGGAACGGGCCGTCGACATAATTGTTGTATTCGCCAATCCATCGGATTGTGTAGATAGCGCCTTCGGCAAGCCCAAGCGGAATCGAGACGTGCGGCGGCGTGCTTGCGTCAACGCATACGACTTCGCAGCCGGCGTACAGGTCGTGGCGTGCGTCGGTCATAAGTTCACCAAATAAAGAACCAAAATGAATGCTGCCACTGCAGCGCAGGCCGCGTACATGATGCGCGAGTCGCGGCGCGCTTTTTCTGGCGAGATGCGTGGCATTACGCAGTCCTCCTATTCCACGCAGCCTTGGCAAGATCGCGAGATTCCCAAAGGCACGTCGACGCGCCGCATTCTGGGTAATGCCCGTCGTCTCCAGAGTCGCAGCAAATCCAATCTGTATTCTGCCAACCAGAGTCGTCTGGCCTGTGGTAGCTTTTGGCCTGTGCGCCGCAGTGCGGGCACGGCAGCAAGTCACTGTCGTCCGCCATCAACTCCTACCTCCAGTCAGCATCCTATACAGCTCCAAAAACTCGCGCTCGCCGCGTACCGGATCCCAATACTCGAGCTCGACGCCTAGCGGGTCGTCGTACTTCGGATCGCATTCGTGCATGTTCTGCCGCATCTCGTCGGCAATGATGCGATTGTCCGCCTCGTGCACTTCGTCAGGCATGACAGGCGACAGGCCGAAAGCAGCGGCAACGGCTTGCCATACGCGGTCCTCGATTTCGCGCACCCTTGCTGGCTTGACCGGCCGAGCAACGTCTCCAAATCCACTCAATGCCTCCGGCGCATCATGCAGTAGGCCGTGCAGCGCGGCGTGTGGTGCGTTCTCAAGCAGCCAGCGCGCTATATGCACGCTATGCTCGGCGACGCTCAGGAACCGCTTGACGTGGCCGGCATAGCGGCATTGCATCGCCAGGCTATGCGCAATGTCCTTGATGTCGATTTCGCTGGCGCGCGGCGACATAGGCCAGAAGCGGCCCGTGTATGTGCTGATGTAATCGCCGCGCGTCCAGGCGGCGCGTGGCGGTGCAATGTGGGCGCCACGAGGCATGCCCATCACGTCGGCATCCTGCCATTCTGCCGGTACGCCGTACCAGTCAAGCGGTCCGAATGTTTCTGCTGGCAACCCGCCGTGCCTATCATATATCGACATCAACATGCTCCAATTCGTTAAGGCACGTAAACCGCGTTTGTCCGCGGACAAAGGACAGCGAAACGTGCCAGTGACCGAAAAACCATTCTCGCGGCTGGTGACTTTCAAGCATTCGCTCTAGCGCGACGCGCGTCCGAGATCCGTCTTCAATTTTTTTCATATTGAACGCGGACAGGATTTCATTGGCGATGCTTGACGGACAGTCGTGCGTTACGACCACATCCGGCTTAATAGCCGCGTAATCGTCAATCATGCGCTCAAGTTCGGCGTAACTGCATTCCTCGTCGGGCCACCAATCAAGACCTTGCGTGCGCCATGCCTTGTCAATGCTCACCGCGCCGCCTAGGCAATAGATGCCGGTCTGCATGTCGCCGTTGGTAGCCGGTACGAAGCTACCGTCCGGTATCCAGTAAGGATGCCGCTCGCACGCTTGCGGATTGTCATGGTTGCCGCGAATGAACTTATGATCGCCGCGCGACATTGAGTCGTAAGGCGGGTTGGCCGTCGGCTCGCCGAAACGGTTCCGAAAGCCAACGCCCATATCTCCGACCTGGATACTGCGCGGCACGTCTCGGATTATGTCGCGGTAATCGCGAAACTTACCGTGTACGTCACCTATGATGCGGATTGCGGTCATCTATACNCCCTCCGTATGGGCTCTGATGGGTTGTGCGGTATCTCGTAGATTCCGATTCGAAGGGCGGAGTAACTGGATAGAAACTCCCTCCGTAAGGAGAACCAGTATTCCTTCCATGTCGACTTGCCGCGAAACCTTCTACAGCGCGCCGCAACCGCAGAAACCCTGGAAGCCTGACGGCAGGCGCGTATCATCTCTGATGCCATTGCGCCGAAAAATGAAACCGTCACAGCAAGGCCAATAATTGCGTGCGCGTAGACCAGCCATATCATACCGCCACGCTCCTCTCGCTTGCCGGTACGTTGTCGTTAGCTGCGCCGGTACACGGCCTTCCCCAAAACTTCGCAGTTCCGTGTTCGATCGCGTCAGCCACGTTTTCCTTTCTAGTTCCCCACGAAAGGTGGTTTCCGCTAACGCAACCATTGGCCCCGTTGCCGCATGAATGCAGAACCTCATGAAGCGGCGAAGGCTTTTGACCTTTTACCTTTTCGCACACATAAGAATGCGCAGGAGTGTTGTTGCCTCCTATATTTACTCTTGCGTACCCGTAAGAATCCCTTGCGAACGGGAATATAAGGCACTCATCCTCAGTTCGGTTTATAGCCGCATCAAGGAACGCAATGACATCGCCTTTTCCAGTTCCTCCACCTAGTGGATCACCATGATCTAAAAGCCTTTTGTAATGCTTCCTGCAGAAACCGCGTCCTCCGCTCCTACCTACCTGCGACGTACATCCATCTACCGCGCAAATTGAAGGTGGCTTTCTTGGCGGAACAAATTCCGGGTCGCCGTACCGCATGAGTCTATGGTAGTGTGCGCTGCACATACCACGAGATACTGCTTCTTTAAGGCATCCACCTACGGCGCATTCTTTACTCATGCCGCAATCGCCGTCATTGCATTGTCGTTGGCTGCATCTAGAATTGCCACCCTGGCACGGCTAACTTCACCGTAATCCTTATGGTAACTGATGGTCTGAACCGAACGCCCGGAAAGAAATCCAGCGCCGTAATGCCAGAAGTCCTGCGGTACTGGCGCCTGATGCGTCTCGGTAATAACGCCGCCACCCTCTGTTACGTACTTAGATTTGTGGTGGACGTGGAAAACGTGCACGTATCGGAACTTGGTTGACCCCCATTCCTCTGCCCTGCGGTGCGCCATGATCTGCGCCATATCGCCAGCCTTTACTGTGTGTCCGTGCGTGGCGCCTAGCATAACCCTACCCCAGACGTACCACCAGAACAGCGACGCATCTACGTCCACCGTAACGCGCGGCTCATTGCGGTAGTAGGCAAGAAGGAAGTAGGCAACAGCGACGGAAGTGTACTCATCATGGTTGCCTGGCAGTATGCGAACGATAACGTCGTCGTTTCGCCTAAGTGCTGCGTCGATAGTCCGAACCTTAAGGCGGCACGCGGTCTCAAGTGCTTTCTGATGCCGCCCATCAGCGTCAAGTACGTTTCCTGACTTCGCCGTTCTGTTTTCGTTGTTGTCGGCATGCACAAGGTCTCCGCCGCCAAGCACTACACCAACAGCAGACTTAGGAGACCGATCTATGGCATCCTCTATGCTTCCGCCAATTTTCTCCTCCGCTATTCGGAGATCCCAATTTTCTCCAACCTCACGCTCCCACGCCAGAAGGTTTAAGTGCCAATCGTTGCACGGGACTAGCGTAAGCAAGTCGGCTGCTGCTGCTGTAGGTGACGGCTTCGGTTTAGCCGGAACGACATCATCAAAGGCGTGCTTTAGAGTCTCGATTGTGTCGAGCGCGTTGCTTGCCGCCTTATCTTCTTTGTTCCACGTCAGCATGACTCGACCGGCGGAATCGGTCAGGACGCTACGCTTGCCGATTACCATGTTCGGCGGGGTTTCGTATTCCTCTCCCGCAGCCTTGGTTTGCTTTACCCAATGCCCTCCTGCCGTCTTGCTCGCGACGCTCTTGATCGCGAAGCCTGGCATGACCGGATCCAGCGATAGCATGCCTCGCTCCGCTGCTAGCGCAAGGTGGCGCCGGACGGTCTTTTCGCTGATGCCAAGCGCTTCGGCTGCGGCTACGTTGCTATCATGTTTTGGGCGCTCCGCTACGGTGCGCTCGATTGTTGCGTCTGCGACTGGTGGTGTGGGCAAATCGTTAAACTCCAAGACCGTGGATGATAAGGGCGTTTGACGCTATGAATACCCCAAGCGCAGCAATCTGGTTTGCTTTAAAAATAGCCCCCGCGGCAAGCGCTAGACCAATGCCTGCTATAAGAAACGCCATCTTCAACCTCCAATCACGACCGCTTCCGGCCGCTTTGCTTCTAGTTCTGCGGCGTTGTTGCCTTCTCCGCCAATGGTTATCTCGCCGCCCTCGATCGTTAGCGGCATTTCCGGCGAGCCTTCCGGCCTGTCGTACATACCTTCCTGCATTTCCTTGGCGGTCTTTTCGTCATACGGAATCCGGTAGTAAACCGGCTCGTCTCCGCCGACCGACATAAGCACGTAAATCGCCTCGCCTGGCACAATCCGCGCGCCGATAACGCTGTACTCTCCGTCCGCTGGCATTCGCGGCAGCGGGTCGCCTAGCGGCACGTAAACCGCCATAAGCGCGATCGCCGCGGCAAGCGGTAGCGACAGCGCCCCGATAAGCCGGCCGACCGTATCGCGCCGCGACCAGACGGTAAGCCATGCGGCTGACGCCAACAGCGCGAAGATGACAAGCCATGTCGTAATGATGTGCGTCATTGGTTGTCGGTCCTGCCATGCGCTTGAAGGGCGCGGAAAAGGGCTATGAGAATGGCTATAGGCTCGCTGTCGTGCTCTGCTTCCGCTATCTCGTGCGGATCTTCGCCGACACAAAGCTCATGCTCATACAGCTTGACGCCGTAAAGAGGCTCATCGATTGCAAGCCTGCCCTTCGAATGCATCCGGCCATGTTCCGGCAAAAGCTTCTCTGTGAGGGCAATAGCTGCGTCGAGAGAGGCGGTGTACATCTCGCAAAGCTTGAACCTGTCGCGAGCGAAGCCGCCGCCAGAGAACTGCACCGTCCCCTGCCCGTGATGTTGATCGTTCTCGATAATCAAATCGTCAGGATTGGCCGCTACCCAAACACGGCTGTCAAGCTCCCTACTCGGCCCGTCAGCCTTCTCCAGCCGATCGATGATGTCGCTGTAGTCAGTCATTGCGTCCGCTCCTCAAAGGTTCGAAAATGTCGCTTCTGGATCCAGCGACCGTACTGCCGTCGCGGACGTAAAACCGCACAACGGTGCGCTCCTGCCTTGGCGCTAGGGTTACGTTTTCCTTGAAAACAAGCTTAGTTTCGTCGCGCCCCATGCGTATCTCTACCGCCACTTCGTGCGACACAGAGCATGAATAGCAATGCAGGTTTACGATGTACTCGCCATCGGGCAGTCCGCGGCTGTATGCGTTTTCGTAGTTCAACGGCATGGTGTCGTTGACTTCGCCAAGGTCGTCGCGCAGCAGGTTGAACAACTCAGAGCTCTTGCGCTTGTATCCTACCGCGACGCCGTCCGGACCGCGCACCCAAAGGTCGACGTCATCCGGTCCAGGCTCCCACGCTATGGAAACGATCATATTGCCTGGCGCAGCAATAGCCTCGTCCTGCGATGGCGGGTTTACAAGCGTAAGCACCACCATAAGCAGGATGAACAGGAAATCGCCGAGCATCACATGCGTGTTTACGCGCCGGCGCTTCACTTCATATCCTCCACCAAGCATTCAGTCGCCGTGTCTAGCATGCGCCGGTTAATGTCCGTCCACAGCGACAGGAACCCGCCAAGGATTGTCGTGCCGACCGCCGTCTTTAGCCCGATGATAAGCGCGTCCGTGTTGTCTGCGGACAGGCCGGCGAGCGCTATCCACAAGCCGATAACCGTTCCAAGGAAACCCAACTGCAGCAGCCACCCGGATATGTCGGCGATGTGCGCGTTCTTGGCGTCCATCTTGGCGACGTTGCGTTGGTCTATTGGCGCCGTGTAGCGAAGGTTTAGCGCCCTACCGACGCGCGCGGCTCGCGTGAATGTCGACGCAAGGCCGAATGCGAACAGTGCTGCGATCGCATAAGACAAGTACGAAGCATCCGACTTGAATAGCGGCGCGATATAGCCGAGGCTGTGCGCCGCGTAAAGCAATGCAGCGCCGGCCGTTGTGACGATTATAAGCCGGTAGATTAGGTGGTTGTGCATCATTTCGTCACCGCAATTCCGATCCGACCCGCCCAATAGAGCGGCCAGAAAGCAGCGGCGTAAGCTGCCGCGAGCCCTGCTTCGAACGCGTCCGTATGGTCACCGAATTGGCAATCGTACCAAATCTCGTACTGCTTTGCTTGATTCACGCTATCTGGTCTAGCGCCGCAGTCAGGCCGCGGGTTGTGCATATCGTTGAATACTGTTCCGTACGTCAGTGACGCGGCAACAATGTAGGCGCAGGCTGCGGTTATTTTCAGCATCACGCGCGCCCCAACAGCTTGCAGACAATCGAGCCTGGAACGATAACGCCAAGCCCGCCTGCCGGTCCATTTAAGCTAAACGTTCCGACAGTGACGCCGATAACGTCGCCGTATTCGTCGTATGTAGCGCCGCCGGACATGCCGCCAATCGTGGTCAAGTCGGTAGGAAAGGCGTGCTCCCAATTTCCATCGAAACGGCGCGACTCTCCAGACACGTAACCGCGCATGGTGATGAAATCCAAGCCGAACGGATTGCCTGTAGCGGATATGTTTTCGCCGACGCTCGGCTCGCGGCAGGCAAGGTGCGCAACTCGAAATCGGTCCGGATTGTTGGGCGCAACAGCCGCGATATCGTAATCCGTATTCATCCAAAGAATGCGCCCCGCTTGGACGTCTCCGGCTTCCGACTTGATAACAAGGTTTTCTGCGCCGTCCAGAACGTGCGCCGCCGTAATGATGACGCCGTTACCGATGTAAACTCCAGACCCGACCCCTGCCTTGCCGGCCTTCGTCGCCTCAAACCGGATATTCGGCCCGACCTTATGGTCAGGAAACGTAGTCGGAGAATACGCGCACCCTGAAACCAGCGCGGCTATTGCCGCGGTTGCTATTAGCTTTTTCATGGCGGAGTCCTTGTGGTGGTTGGACGGAGTGGTGGTTAGTCAGTGGAAACGGCCAAGCATGTCGTCTCGACGAGCGTCAGCCTGTCGCTGTGGTGCTTGGCTAACGTCTCAAACGCGAGGCATTGCTCCAATGTGTCGAACTCAACGTGATTGAGCGTCAACCCGGTTGGGTTGGAGTAAATGGCTAAAATAAAAATCCACTTCATGGCGAAACCCTTTCGTCGTGTATAAGGATTCGCACAATATGCGTTTTCGCCTATATGGTCAAGCAATTTATGCGCTGACGCCTAATCCGACAGGAATCAAGACACAAAAAAACCGCCTACCCTCTCGGATAGGCGGTGATTGCGGCGTCCTGCGCCTATGTATCGTCGTCGCTTTTGGTCGTCTTCTTTCGCGTCGTGTGGCCGAACAGATCGTAAAGACCGTCGATGCGCAGGCCGATGCCATTAATGGCGGCCATGATTTGACTGGTCTGTTCGTGCATGCCCTGCTTTGTCGCGTATGTCTCGGCAACGTGCGTGCGGTGCGCCGCCAGATCGCGCTCTGCGGCGCTAGCTACGGCCATAGCCGCGGCACTCTGCGCTGAACTGTGCTCGCGCACCTGAGTTAATTTCGCGTCGATGTATTTCCACACGCCGAATATCGCCAAAAACAAGCCGAGCACGCCGCCCATTGCTGTAATAAAATCTGCCCAAGTCAATTATCGCCTCCGGTACGCGATTGCGCCAGCTACGGCGCGGACGGCACCTATTCCGGCAGACAGGCCAAAGAAAGAAAGCAGGATGGCGCCCTGCCATTCATTGAATGGCGACGGGAACGCGGCAACGCTCCAATCGAAGCCGAACAGCGTATCCATAGCAACGCCCCACAGATGCGCCACAAACGGCAGCGCGATAAGCACGGTAATCACGCGCATCTCGAGGAAGTTCGCCGTTGCCAGCCTAACCTCGTTGGCGCGCTGGCGCGCATCGCGCTTATCTTCAATGCGTTTGATTTCGATATCGGCCGCGATGCGCTCGGATTCCGTCCTAGCATTCAGCTTCGTTTCGTACGCCTTTGTAAGCGCAGCAGCGACGTCGCCGGTTACCCATCCGGCGAGCCATTTTGCAAGTGCCAACACCTAAACCTCCACCGTCTTTCCGCGCAGCGTATTGATGCGGCGCGCAATGACGTCACGGTAGCGCCACGCGAAATACGCGACGGCGGCGACAGCGACTCCGGCTGCAATCCATCCCCAAGGAAGGCCGCTGACGAACGAAAGCGCGCCTGTACCGACAACCGCTCCGCCGCCCTTGCCGACCGCGTCCTTGACCGCCTGAGCGTCTCGGCGAAGCTGCGAAAGCGTCGCCGGCCCAAGAATGCCGTCGTTTACAAGGTGCGGGTGCGCCTTCTGATATGCGATGATTGCATCCCGCGTCTTCGGACCCATCCAGCCGTCGATCGCGCCAGGATTGAAACCCTTGGCCGAAAGGATTTCCTGCGCTTCCTTGACGACCGGATCCGCGCCGACATTTACAGGCGTCGCCTCGCGCGGCACGCCTTCCGCGATGCCCGCATAAATGCCATGCTCGAGCAGCTTTGCTTCCTCTTTCCGCCTGCGCACAAGGCCCGGCAACTTGCGACCGGCCGCGGTATTGTAGTGACTGCCTAGATACGCTGCGGACTCTTTCTTCTTGCCTGCGCGCCAAAGCTTGGCCCATTGCCAATTCATGGCGCCGCCGCCAAGATTCCAGACGACGGACGCGCCGCAGTCGAACTCGTGCTGCTTGGCTCCTGGCATGTTGATTTTCGGCTCGTACTCGCGATCGAGCATAGCCGCAAAAATACGGTCGCTCTGCGCCGCGGTGATTTTTGTCTTGCCAGGAACAATCTTGCCGAGCATTTCGGTTGCCACCTTGGAGGCGTTGGTAAAGCCTACGCCGATCGTAGGCACGCCGACCGGGTCGAGATAGGCGGTAAGCGGATTCCCTTCGTGCGCGCGAATAAACGCGCGCCCGCGTTCGGACGTATCCATGTGGTGATTCCTTGTGGTGGTTTAGGTAGTATTCATCGAAATGTGACGACCGTCGCGCAGGATGCGTCTATGTCGGCGATCGCCAGCAGCGCCGCCGGTTCGAGATTCTGCGCCTTGGCGACGCGCACGATCGCGTCCCATGGAGCCCTGTCGATGCTCATGACAGATCCTTCCCCGCCCTGCTGGCGCGGTTGCGTGTTCCGAATGTCGAGAAGCCCGGCCGGGCGTCAGTCTCCGTCGCCCTGCCCGTAAAACGCGGCGTAGGCGCGCTGGTCGGCGGTCGAGCCTTCGATGTTGCCACTGGACGGAACAAAGCGGAGCTCGTCCCATTTTTCCGACCATGTTACGGCACGGGCGATACCTATGTTCGCCGATGTGGCGGCCGGAACAACCGCATCCGAGCGGTCGACGAGACCGTTGTTGATCGCGTAGATAGCGCCCGAAACGATCTTGATATTGTTGTTGCGCCCGAAATTGGCGATCGTGAGTTCACCGATCAGCGTCGCGCCGCTGCTGCCGCCGACATCGAAGAAGGTCCGCCATGTCCCGCCGGAAGACCGTGCCTGGATCGAAAGCGTTCCGCTGGGCCCGGACGTCTGCATCGCGAACGTGATCTTCACGTCGCGATAGGCCGACAGTCCGGTTTTCGAGATCGAGGCCACATCCGAGGTCGGCTCGATCTCGTCGACCAGCGTCCAGCCGCCGCCGAAGATCGCCTTCAGCTCCGCCAGCGTGACCTTTTTCGCGACATTGGAGGCGGCGCTGTCGGACAGGACGAATTCGTCCGCGTCCACCGGCGTCGTCTTGGAGGTCGCGCCATTGATGCCCGCGCCAAGGTCGTATCCGCCGGCGGCCAGCCGGAAATCGGTGCCGTCATATTCGATCTGGTAGAGCGTTCCGGCCAGCATCTCCCCGCCGGTCAGCGCATTGCCCGCCGCCGTCTTGACGGCCTTCGCGCCGCGCCCGGCAACGTTGATCGTCACCGCGCCGGTGTTCGCGTTCGCCGGGATCAGCGAGAACTTGTTGCCGGCCGCATAGGCGGCAAAGCCGGTGCCCGAGACCAGCGGCGACGCGGTGATGGTGTTGGTTCCGGCGACCGATGTCAGCGGCTCGACGCCGATCCGCCACAGCGCCTCCACCTCTTCCTTTACCTCGTCGACATAGGTGGATTCGGCGGCGGGATCGCCAGATCCACGCAATTGCCGGTTGACGGTCATGATCGGTCCTTTCCCGCCGTGAAAAACGGCGCGGTTGCGGGTCTCAGATTTCGGAGGTCAGATACAGGCGCGGCGAAAAGGATGAATCCTCTTTGCCGTCGCCGTCACGATTGAAAAGAATGCAATTCAAGAGTGTCTTGAAGGCGGTCTATCGACCTCTAAGCCAACGTCGACGCTTCAGCTGGCGAAGATGCCGTTTTCGTGAAGCCGACCGACGTATCGGTATTCGATATTGGTGACCGACCGCAGCCATTCGCTTTCGAACTGGTTTTCGATGATCAGTATTGGTCGCCACTTGGCAATTGTTCGCGCCGCACCGCGTAGCGCTGCCAATTCGTGCCCTTCCAGATCGAGCTGAAGGATGCCCACGCCTCGGGTTTCAGGTATGACGTCATCGATCCGGACAGCAGGAACGCGAACGATACGGTCTCCATCGGCGGCTTCATCAACAATGTGACTGGTCCCGCCAGCAGAGATGCCATCGTCTCGTTTGACGCGCATCGACAATTCACCCGGTTCACTTGAAAGAGCCGCATTCGTCAAGATGACATTCTCAAGTCGGTTTAGCCGCACCGTTTCCGCTGCGCAGGTATAATTTTCCGGGGTTGGTTCGAAACTCCATATGAGGCTTCCGGCAGACACCCCGGAAGCCAGGCCGGGGATGAAGTCTCCGAAGAACGCCCCCGCATGCACGATATCCATGCCACGATGATTATTCCGCATGAAATCTATCGTGTCCGGCTCGTAAACATTCCCTTCGCTCACCAGCCTTGCAGCCGGTCGGTGAAGCGTACCAGCCGGGATCGCATAGAGCCCATATCGGTTGCTCGAATAAACGCGTTCGACATCTTCCATGTTTTTTAACAAACACGCGGCTGGCGCAGAGGTCAATCAGCTAAATGTGTCAGTAGAGGCTACGCCGTGCTGCGGCTATTTATTTGGCGAGCCTAGCTTCAAGTGCGTCGATCCGGGCCGTCAGTGTGGCGACTGCTTCGTTGAGCGCGCGGTTCTCATCTTCCAAAGCTTTGATGCGCCCCTGATGTTCCTTGATGATGACCTGATGGTGCACGACGAACCGTTCGTACATGACGCCCTGCGGCGACTTGACCGCGCCTTCCTTGAGGACCGCCCGCATTTCCGTTTGCGCCGGCATGGCAGCGACGGCGGGCTCGACAACGCGGCCAAGCCTGCTTTTCTTCGCGGGCTTCGCTTTGACGGCGGGTTCGATTTCGACCTCAACCAGATCATAGTCGTCCTCGCCATAGCCCCAATGGACCATGCGCGGGTCGATCTCTGCCACTTCCTCCGCAGCGAAGCCCCACCACGCCCATTCCGGGTTATCGGCCTTGGCGATGGAACGATAATAGATACCCTGCAAACCCATCATGGCTTTCGAATATTGGGGGTCGACCGCTTCCACGTCTTTCTTGTATTTGAGACTCGAAGTTGACCGCAGCAACTCGTTATCGTTGCCGCTGTCTAGGAAGGCATTTGCTGCGCTCGCTGTCGTTGCGAGGCCGGGAAAATCGATTTGCCCATCGTTGCGAATGCCCATCCTCGTGACTGTACCGGTGGACCCGTTTGGACACGTCGCAAATTCAATTTCACCCGCATAAGATGTTGACGACACCGTACCATCGGCGTTGATGCGTATCGCAGCGACATCATTCGTATTGCTGCCATTCTCATTGATGCCGCGCCCCGCTATCCAGAATAGTCCGTCGCCGCTCTGGGTCTGCCCCGGCGACGCTTCTGTTNCCCGCCCTCCGATGCCTTGGAACCTACAATGGCCGGCGCTGCTGTCGCGATACGACTCGAACTGCATCGCAACATAACTGTTACCGTGAATTCTGACTGCGAGGTCGCCGTCGCCAGCTACGTCGAGACCGGTTCCGGAACCCGTCCCGACATAGATCGCCTCCCCGACCAGCTTTGTCTTCACCCACGTCCAGATAGTCGAGATCAGCGACCGCCGGCTGTTGCCGGACTGCTGAATCTCGAAATATTCGGTGCCGTCGAGAGCGGCGGCGTCCGGAAGGCCGCCTATCGTTGAATCTGCCATGGTCTATTCCCTGTAGAGACGATATCCGGCCTGATCGCCGGCAAGAATGCGTTTGCCGCTCTGGTCGCCGGCAAGAATGCGAATTCCGTCGAAATAGCTGTCCGGATCGTTGCCCTCGTCCTGGCAGACAACTTCCGCCACGTCGTCGCCCTGCGGCGTCACCTCGAGGATCAGCACGCGCCGCGTCACCTGTTCCAGCGGGCCGAACGTGCAGAGATCGCCGGGCGAAATATCGCCCGTGTCGCCGACGGTCACGGTCCGGCTGGCGGAGGTCCAGCCGTCCAGCGCCATGACGATGACCTCGCCCGTATCCTCTGAGCGGATGGCGATGCCCCAATGTTCGCCCTCGAAGAAATCCGCCGAGGTGAAGAAATCGTCTGCCGTGAACCATGCCCCGTCGGCCGAATAGCCGATATCGGCATCGATGGTGAAACTGGTCGCATTCGTCACCGCCGCTACCCGGCCCCAGGCCGCCTGCCGGTGCAGCGCGTCGTGCGACAGCAATGCCACATTGCCCGGCTCGGTTTCCTCCGACAGCCATTCGAAGCCGACCTCGAACCGGTGGCGGATGTTGCGGCGAAGCTGCAGGAAGTCGAATTCCGCCCGCGCCGTTACCTCGGCCGCCGTCGTGAAGCCCGGAAACTCTACCTCCTCGATTTCCCCGGTCGCGCCGGCCACGGCGTAGGGGTCTTCGACGACGATCTCGTCCGGCTCGAAATTCTTCGCCGCGTTCTGGAATTTCGCCAGCACCGCGCCCGGCCGGGGCGAGAAGGCGACCGACCATGAATAATTGCGGATGTTGCGCGGCGTGAAGTGCTGCACCGGCCGTTCGCCGGACGTGTCGCGGTGATAGGCCACGGAGTAGCTGGTGCCCTCCAGCGGACGCGCATAGCCGCAGGCGGCCACCAGCCGCAGCGCCTCGCCCACGGTCCCGCCGTAATAGGCGAGGTTCACCGCATAGCCGCGCGCCGCGCATTCCTCGCGCCATTCGCCCAACGTCTCGTCTTTGACATTGGCGTCCGGCACAGGCGCCACGGTGCGCGCGCCCGCCAGCACGTCGCGGAAATGATCCGCCGGGTTCGAGGATGCCGACTGGCCGGTGAAGACCGAACCGTTCCACACCGGCACCAGCGCGGAGGCAAGGCAGTCGATCTCCGACAGTTCCTTGTTGCGGACGCGGAGATGCAGTGTCGCGAAGCTGGAGTTCGGCGGCACGATGTCCATGTCGAACAGGCTCACCGCCGATTCGAGAAACACCTGATCGCCCTGGTCCTCCGGGTTTTCCGAAAGCCCCCAGATGCCCGAGCCGATGTCGCGCGCGTCGAAGAAGTCGTAATAGGTGCCGCCGTTCTCCATCGTCGGCACGTCGGTCAGCTCGCTCGCCTCGACCATTTCCGAGCGCTGCAGCTCGAATTCATATTCCGTGTCGGCGGCGGTGAAATAAGCTTCCGAAGCGTCGTCGTCCGGATAGATGTCGATGCCTTCGGCCTGCCTGCGGTGGCGGAACGTGTAGGCCGGCGGAAACCGCTCGCCATCCGACGTCTTGATCACCGCGTGGTCGCTGGTCACGGCGGGCAGCGTCGCGGCCGGCTGCAGAAAGCCGTTCGGGCTTTTGCCGGTTTCCGTGGCGCTGCTGTAGCGCGTGAAGTGAAACCGGATGCGCCGCCGGAAATCCCCCTGCCCCTTGCCGATATAGGGCAGCGTGCCGACATTTTTCCATGTCGATTCGCCCGCCTTGCGCGCCCGCAGCCGAAACCAGATCGCCTGGTTGACGTTCCCCGCCCCGGCGTCGAAGGGATTGCGGATCGTGATGCGCAGATCCACCCGGTCGGCGTTGCGCCGCGAGACCACGCGCTGCCAGGCGGGCAGGGAGTTTTCCGGGTTGGTCTGATCGCGCAGCGCGAGGTTGGTGAAACCGTCCTCGTTGACCCGCGCGTCGTGCTGCGGCAGTTCGCGGTTGACCGGCGCGGTATAGCCCGCCCGCGTGAACTGGTTCGTCCGCGTCGCCGCCGTGCCGTCGTCGATCCACGTCTCGACGCTGTCGTCGCCGGCAACCGGAACGCCCTTCACGCGCACATCCGAGATCGAATGCGGCCCGGCCAGCGCCAGCACCGTATGGGCGTATTCGTCGTCGCCGGTCAGTTCCGACCAGGCGTAGCAGAGCGGCTGCGGAGAAACGCGGGCAGTGCCGAACACGAAGGGATATGACTGCCCCTTGCGCGGCACGTTCTGGGTGATGCCGGCGCGGTTCGCCTGCGCGACGTCCGACTGGTCCCGCAGCGCGGCTTGCGGCGGCGTGAACAGCGCATTGACGGCAAGCTGCCCGACAATGCCGATGCCTGCCAATAGCAGCGACCCGCCGAAGGTCACCGCAGCGTTGACCACGGCCACCGGCGCGCCGATCGAGAACAGGATAGAACCGAGGCCGACGCCGAGCGACACCGGGTCGCCGGGCGGTATCCACAGGTGAATGTGCCGGCCGCGCTTCGGCCTCGCGAGATGCCAGTATTGCGGCGGCACGAGATAGCCGTCGACGGTGATGCGCCCGTGCCACCAGAACCGCTCCGCGACAGCCCCGCGCGCGATCGCCGCCGCCACGATGTCCTCGAGCGTCTGCTCGGCGAACGACAGATCGAAATCCTTCGCGCCGATCATCGGCGCATGCGCCACCGTGACGCGCAGTCCTGCGGTGGCGATCAGATCAGCGGTCAATGATACAACCCCCTAGACTAGTGCATGATGACGAAAGAATCGCGGCGCGCGGCTTCTGATCAGCGGCGACGACAGCCGCTGCACCTGCACGCCGAGCCGTTCGGTCGTGTGCATCACCTTGCGCGTCTCCACGACGATGCCGAGATGCGAATCCGCCCGCGATCCGCCCACCGCCCGCATGACGACGACGTCATGGTCGCGCGGCGTGTCGACTGGCGTCCAGTCCGCCTCGGCGATCCGGATGACACGGTCGATCCCGCGCGGATCGTCAACCGCCACCCCGTCGTAACGCGGCAGCGCGATCCGCAGCACGTCGCGATACCAGAGCCAAACTAGCCCCCAGCAATCGCACCCCTCATACCCCCGCCCCTCCGCGAGGAAGGGGATGGCAGCAAAGCGGTCTCTCATATCCACAGCGCCGGCGCGTTGTCCTTCGTGGCGCGATCCTTCGGCCATGCGTCTTGCGGGTTGACCAGCGAGCGGAACTCTCCGGTGATCTCGACCGCATTGCCGGTGGCCTGCGCGAGAAGCATCGGCGGCCATTCGATTGCCCCGGTATCCGGATCGTCGGCATTGACCAGCGCGAAGGTCGCCTGCGCAGGCGTCACCATCGACAGGATGGCGAGCCCCGCCTCCCGGTTGATGTTGGCGATCCGCACCCGCGCGCTCTGGTCGCCTTCCGCGAAATTCGGCGGAACCAGCGACAGCGCCCCCTTGGCATAGACGTCGCCGCCATAGGTCACGTCGGCGCTGTCCACGGCCACCCGGATCGGCTCCTCGAGCAAAGGATGCTCGAACCGCGCGGTCCAGACCCAGACCGCCGAAGGCCGCTCCGACCACGTAAAATCCCGCGCCGGCATCAGCCTACGACCCGGAAGGACAGATTTACGTTGTGACGCCCGCGCATCACTGTCTCGGCGATGGGGGGGTCTACGCTATCGAATATCACGGTTACATTGGCACCTGCATCCGGATCCCACATATTGAAGCTGGACACGCCGTGGTTTGTCGTCTCGTTCCAGAACGTCCAGAAATCCGCGAGCTGCGCTGTCGTCATCGTGAATGTGCCGCCGAATATCTTGTCTGCAGTCGATCGTGTGACTCTCCGGAGCGGACGACCATCGTCTGGAGTGAACTCCCGCGCCGACCGCGCGTATGTGGTCGATCTGCCTTGCGGTATTGAGCACTTCGGCAAAGACGCCGGCCAAAAAACCATGTCAGCCTGCCCTCCTGCTTCGCGGGTTTAGATTGTAGGCTCCGGAAAGCGATTTCGCCGACTTGCCGCCTGGCAGAATGTCGCGCACTGCCTTTGATGCGGCAGCGTTGATCGTGGCACCCTGGCTGGCCTCGACGATGCCTATCGCCTGGCCTCTAGCCTCCTCAAGAATGGATGCCTCTAGACCGGGAGAAAGTTGCAACATGACCTTGCTCGTACCGCCGTCCTTGCCGCCATTAGGAATACGCAAATCTACAGGTATGCGCCGCCCGTCAGGCAACGGCACAGCGGCTTCTGGTCCGGCCTCGCCGAAGATAGCGGCAGACTTGGAAACGCCGCCACGGGCGAACGTCGGCAGCGGACGGCTGCGAGAAGCAACGCCGCCTTTGGCAAATCCAAATATCTTGCCGATTCCGCCAAGGAGACCGCCAAAGCCGCCTCCCCCACCGCCGTCGAATATACTGTTAAGCGCAACCTCGAGCAGCTTATCCGCTACTTTCTGCAGCGCGCCAGCCAGCGCCTCCGATGCAGACTTGCCGTCTCGCAAAACCTTGATGAACCCACCAAGCACGTCCTTACCAAGCGCGCGCATATCTTCAGCTGCTTGCCGCGCCATATCCTGGCTTTCGGCAAGTTGCTCAGCGGCAACCGATGCGTTGGCGTAAGTGGTGGCTAGCTCGTCGATCGTCGCCTTTAGTGCAGGCGTAACCTCAAGACCCGCTTTCTTCGCTGCGGTCTCGAGTTCAACGGCAGCGCGAGCTTTTTCGACGGCAAATCCGTAGTCGTCGACCAGCGGGTTAAGACCGGCCATCGCCTGAGTTTCTGCGATAAGCGCAGCGGTGCGCTCGCGGATCTGCTCGACTTCGCGCTCATAGTCGTTGGCGCGCTTGCTTTTGCCGCCATTTTTGCCAGATGGTGCCTTGAAGTCTTTAATTGACACAGCGCTAGCTACAGCGCCGCGGGGACCGTTGCGGCGCGGTCCGCCGTCAGTTGTGGCTTGATACCCGCCATCTATGACGCTCCCGCGCGGAAGAACAGCTGGCATGTCAGCCATGCTAGCGCGCAGGTCTGACAGCTGACTTTGCAGTCCAGATAGGCGAGACTCGGCTTCCGATGTATCAAGACCAAGCTTCGTAAAGTTTGAGATTTGGTCTTGCAGGCGCGTAATGTCACGCTCAAGTGCCGCTGCCTTCTCTTGCGCCTCCTTGGCGTCCAGATTAATGACGTTGCCTTCGCCGTCCATTAGGCCAAGCGCGCGGTTTAGATTATCAAAAATCTGCGCGTTGCCGAGATCGGTAAGAAAGCGGTCTAATGTGTCGTAAGCGTCCTCAATCTTCCGGATAAAGCCGGAGACGTCGAAATCAGCAATAGCCTTCGCGGCGTTGTTGATTCCCTCTGCAAACCTCTTGCTTGCTCCGGTCGATTTATTGAACTCGCGAGCAACGTCAATAAGTGCCGTGTAAAGGTTGTTTGTCGCCTGATCGACGGTAAAGACCGCATCAGCAACCTTGCGCTCAAGGATTGGAGCGCCGGCCTCAAACGCGCGAAACAGCGCCTCCGAAGAAACTTTGCCGTCAATCACCAACTGCCGAAGCTTTGCGACAGACCCGCCCGCCTCCTTGAGTCCTGCGGCCGCAGCCTGAAGGATAGGAAGCGCGCCCTCTTGCACGCTGTTAAATTCTTCCGCCCTAACCGCGCCGGACCCTAGCGCCTGCGAAAGCTGAAGTAGTGCGCCGCTTGCCTCTTGCGCCGACTTCCCGCTGACTCGTAGCGCGACCGCTACGTTATCGGTAAACCCAAGCAACTCCTTACTTGAAACGCCCAACTCTTTCTGGACAAGCGATGCGCGGCTATAAAGCTCTACAAGAGACTCAAGCGGAGCCGCGTTCTCAATCGCGCTGTCGCGCAGTTTGCCGTAGACTTTTTCTAATTCTTCGCCAGATACACCAGCAACCTTTAGGGCATTGTCGATTCGCGTTGCGGCATCCGACAGGCTCTTTAGCCCGCGTGCACCAAAAACGGCCGCTAAACCAGCGACCCATCCGCGCGCTGCATTGCCGAGACCGACACCGACGCGCTTATTCAGCATCGCGAACCGCGATTCAATAGCGCGCGCTCGCTTGTTAGCAACGCCGTTAGCGCGGTTCATTGCTTTTTCGAAAGCTGCAGTGCGCGCCTCAAGGCTTACGATTAGCCGTTGAATATCATCTGCCATTCGGCTATTACCTGGTTAGCTTGAATAATCGAAAGGCGCGAAATGCAGACCGCAATTATGCTGATCGCCTTGGCGTCAACTGCGCCAGGCGTCGAAGAAGCCATGAAGCGACTTGGTCCCGCCTACATGTGCGCGCCGGCTTACGAGTACCGCTTGGCGCTAAAGGCGCTTGAACATGAATTGGAGGCGATAGGCGTGCCGGACTTGCTAGCCGGTTTTGCAGTCAGCGGTGTCGACGACTACATAAAGCGCGAGCAATCCGACAAGGCTGCATCTATTACAGCAGAGGAATGCGCCGCAAAGTACGGCGTCATTCGCTAAGCAAAACCAGCGATACCCATTTCTGCTAGCTTGTCGTCGTCGATCGACCCGCCGCGCGGTTTCGCGCCGTTTGCTTCTGCGTAGCCTTGCGTAGCGGCGCGCAATTCAAATAGCGTCATTGCGCCAATGTCGCGATTGATTACGCCGCCCCATTTATAGAGATCGTCAAACCTAATTTTTCCACGCGGCAGCGGCTTTAGGCGTCCGCTGCCGCCGGCGCTTCCCCCGAGTCGCTGTCTCCGTCGTCCTCGTCCGCTGCTCCGTAAAGCACGGACATAAGCACCGCCTGAGCAGTCAGGACGGACGCAGCAAGCGGTTCGTCCTCGACGTGCCGCTTGACTAGCTTGCGCGCATCTTCCTTGTCCATGCCGCCACCTTCAAGCCCTAGCCTGATAGGCGCCAGCACGTCATCAACATGCCAACGACGCGTCGAAAGCCGCTCAAGAATGTAAGCTGGCCCTGCGTCGCACTTGTCCTGCACCGCGCGCAGCAAATCGACGGTGAGCAAAAACACATGCTCACCGCCAGCCCATGTCAGCTCAACTCCTCTAGCCATGATTAGGCGTCCGTACGAGCCGGCGTGCCATCGAACTGGATTTCAATCTCGGCAGAAACCTTGATACCCTTCGTTCGCGTATTCGTAAGCGAAGTCAGCAGCGCTGCGCCGGACTCGATTTCGGTGTCTCCGGTCGACGCATTGGTATTGCGAATACGCACGTTCTTCGTAGCCGAAGAATAGAACCAATCCATAAGGTTGCCGTGCGACTCCTGCGCCCACACGCCGGTACCGCTTACAGAAACCTCGATCGACCGAACCTGCTTTTCAAGGCTCAGAGGAAGGCTTTCGTCTGCGCAATCCGGCACTTCCGCCGTATCGACGTTTGCGGTGCGCGTGACTGTAACATCGATAAGTCCGCAGATCGCGGTATAGGTACCGCTGGACGCTACGAACTCGACGTCCAGAATAAGCTGCTCGAATGATTGGGTGGTTGCTTTAGCCATCTTGCGGCTGTCCTTTCAGGGCAAAAGAAAAGCCGCCTATGCGGCCGTGGTGGTGGTTATTTTGTTGGTGGTTTTTCGTTTCGGCGGAGGGTCTGTCGAGATAGCCGCTCCAGCCTTTATCGCCGCCTCGGCTACATCGCGCGGGACATTTCGCGCGCCTGGTTGCACAACGAACGCAACNCCTTCTTTAGGGCGCCTGTCGTGGTGGAACTCTTGTAGAAACTCTGCGTGCATCATCTCGGCTCTTCGACCATGCATGTGACCTGGACGACGCCGTGCGATGTCAGCGGATCCGGGTCGCTAAACACGCGGGTGAGAACTACCCATGTTCCGACAAGTGCGTTTTCGGTTAACTCAAGCGAGGCGCGGTGCAACTTGCGCCGCACAAGGTCGGTTAGTGTCCTGCACTCGACCTTGCCGGGTTTTTTAGACCAGACATCGATCTGCGCCGTAATCTCGACGCCCGTAATGCAATCAGCGTCGTCTTCCGCGGTGTCGATGGACCCGAATGAAATGTACGCCGTTTTCTGCCCGAACGGGTTGTCTGGCACCCGGTCATAGACGCCATTGGCAATCGCCATGATGGCGCCGTCGCCTTTAAGCGTGTCGTAAAGTAGTTTTTGCACTTCCGCCGTGCTGCTCATGGGTTTGTTCCGCCCTTTTGCGCCGCTTCGCGCACGGCTTTATTGATGCTGCGCGTAATGCGCGACTTTACTCGCTTTCTTAGCGCACGGAATCCGGGCCAAAAAAACGGACGCGCGGTAGTGCCAGGGTTTTTCGTTCCTGCGAAAATACCAGCATTAACGTGCTGCGCTGTGCCGAATTCAACGAGATGCGCGTATCGCACTTTCGAGTTTCCGGCCGTTACGATTGCCTCAAGGTCTTTCGCGGTACGCTGCCCGCCTGGTTGGCTATAAGGCGGCGTAGATTCACCTGGATTGGTTACATGAATGCTGTCCTGAAGGTCGCCATCAACCACAGGCACAAGGCTGCGCTGCAACGCTGCGATTTCGTTCGCACCTTTAACGACCGCGTCCTTGGCCGCCGTTTCCGCTTCCCTCGGGATGGTCTTTAGCTTCCGATTTAGCTTGTCGAGGCCAATAATCGTCACGTAGACACTCCGCTTTCGGCGAGCATCTCGAGAAACTGCCTATCTTCCGATTCCTTTGGGTTCTCCCGGATGTTGTAGAGCCGTCCATCACGCGTATCGACGGCGCGCCAATCATTGGTGACTTGCCGGGCCTGCGCACTACAGCGAATGGTCAGGATTACCGGCTGTCGGCCCTCAAGGCGTGCCGCAAACGTGGATTCTCCACCGCGCAGCCACATTCGATGCGCGGCCTGCTCGAATTGCGGAGTCCAATCTCCTGCTACGGTATTGCCGTAGCCGTCGTCGACATCCTCGCGGCGCTCAAATCGGATGCGCCGGTCCATTTTGCCGGCGCCGATCATTACGCAGCGACGCCGCTGTACTGGAAGCCAAGCTTCAGGACGCTAGTGCTGGTCGCAATACCAACAATCACGTAGTAATCGCCAGTAGCCAAATCGGCGATCGGGCAAATTCCGCCAGGCGCGTCAGAAAGATAGTACGTGGTGCCAGCAGTCAGCGTTGCGCCGATCGTGATGTCGCCGTCAAGCTGCACCTTGATTGGCTGGCCGTCGCTTGCGCCATTCAAGGCGATGCCGACGAGCTCGCCGCCGCGGACCGCAGCACTGGCGCCATCGGAATCAGCTAGCAGCCATTCGCCGGTCGACGCCTGGTCAAGATATACAGCCTGACCGGCCGTGATTGTCTCGCCTGCCGTGCCGTGGCGAGTTGTCGCGTTTGCACCTGCTGCGACGTTTGCCGCGGTAATTACGAGGTCTACCATTTGTGAGTCCTATGTGGTGGTTTTTGTGGTATTGGTTACATACCAGGCAACGAACGCGTGTGACTGGTGTTTGCGCTAGGCAATCCCGTCACATAATCGGCAAGATATTTTCCCGTTATGCCCAATAGCGATACGGCGCCAGCAGGGCTTCAACGCCACGCGGCAGCGCGTTCATGCTCATTTCGTTTGTGTCTTCGCGGTTCGCGTACCAGTCGCCAACCATCAAAAGAGCGGCGTGCTTGATAGGCGCAGGAATAGTCGCGTAGCCGGCGGTAAACGTGATGCGTACCGCTTCCGGCTCGTCGTCTCGCGTGTCCGGCCATTCGTCGTCGTATTCGTACAGGATGTAACCGCCATAGACCGCGGATCCGACTCCGAACGTCCTGTACGTCGTGTATGTCTGCGCAACGCCAGCGACGTCGACGTATTCGACTTCATCAACCGAAACCAAAGGCGGCAACGGGATATTGATAACTCCGCGCGGGAAGCAGTCGAGCCTTAATTCGTACACTGACTGCCCAAGCGCGCGTCCTAAAAATCCGGTCGCGCCCCCTATATTGTCCTCTGCCGTAGCGCCGAGCGCTGTAAGGTATGCGTCGTCGTCTGCGAAGTCTTCCGCGTGCACGTGACGCTTAATTTCGGCGAGCGAAAGCAACGGCTCGGATGCGGCCGTAACCAGTTTTAGAGCCATTGCTTATTGCCTATTTACTTTTCAATGATGTGGAAGGTGCCGCTTGCTGCGTTGCCACCCTGCGCAATAACAATCTTGATTCTGCCGTCTATCGCGATATCCGACTCAACCAGGCTGCCGCTTGCTGCGTAATCAAGAGGTACGCCGGTTTGACTGTGCGTCGGCTGCCTTGGTGCCCTCACGGCACTTGCATTAACGTCGGATTCCACCCAAATGTTTTGGCCGGTCTTCTCTGCTGTTATTGTAAAGTCTACGCCCGTCGCGAAATCGTCCTTAACATAAACGATATGCGACAGAACCCCGTTTATTTCGCCGGTATATGCAGTCGCATCTCCACTCGCGTCGGTTGTTACGGTAACAGTGTGCGTTCTAATGAAACTCACTTCTTCCTCCGCGGTTGCCGCGGACGGCTGGCTTCCTCAACCGGCGCAACATCGACAGGCTCGATGGTTGGTTCGGCTACCTGTTCTACGGCAGTCTCCTCGACGGGCTTAACGGTCTGCTCAGCCGGAGCATCATCAACCGGAGCAATCATCTTTTCCGCAACAAGTCCGTCTGCCGCGCTTCCGAAATCCCGCTCGTCGCCGACATTCAGCGCCTCACGAGTGTAGCCGTCCGGATACCATCCGAACGGCTTCAATGCTTTGTGCATCGGCATCGATTAGACCGTAATCACGGGCGGCGCGACAACACCAGCAGTACCGACAAGGATCCAGCCAACGGTATCGTCGACGTATTCCAGATCGGCAATGTCGCCGGCGTCTGCAAACACGATCGTAGCAAAGCCAGAGCAAGTCGCCGGCGTAAGCGTACCAGTGCCGCCACCGTCAGTGACAAGCGCGATATTGAGGCGCTGTCCTGGTACGCCATTAGCGAGCGTCAAAGCTTCCGCATCAGCACCGGTAGTCTTGGCGACATACCGCGCCGTAACCGGAATGGCTAACACGTCAGCGGCTACCGCAACGGACGCGCTAAACCGCTCGTCTGTAAACGTTGCGCCAGATTCCAGCGTGAAGGTGCCGCCGCTTGCAACGACAAACTCGTCGCCGCCTTGCTTGCGGTATACCTTTGGTGTGTATGTGGCATCAGCCATGATTAGTATTCCCTTTGCTGCGAGGCGGCCGCAACGCGACCACCTCTAGCGCTTAGCGCTTCGGGTTAGTCCTGCTTAAGCGGGCGGATTGTCAGTCGGCGCGAGTGCCGGATGACCAAGGATGGCAACAACAGCCATAGGCGCATTACCTGTGTTGGCGGTAACGTCGTCAATCTCGATCGAGACGTAACGCTTGGTGCCGGAATAGCCTATCTTGCGGCAGGCATCATCAGCGGCGAACGTAAAGCCAGCCAGCGCTTCGGTGCCAAGCAGATCAGCATCAGCAACAGCGGTGTGGTTGCCCTGCGTGCTGTCATCGCCTTCCTTGACCGTTACGGCCCAGGTTGCGTCAGCATCGGCAAGCGTGCCGGTAAGGATTACGAAGGTAACGCTTTCGTAACCGCGGGTGTCGATGGCGCCAGAAACCTGCGCCGTGCCATCCGTAACCACGACTGGCGCAATAGCGACAACCGGGTGGATGTTATTCATAAGATCGCGAACGGCCATAAGCCTCGCTCCTTTCAAAAGTTGAGTTTGGAGTGGGCGGCGCTAAGGCCGCCCGTTAGGCTTAGGAAGCGGCAATCTTCTGCAGCTTGACCGCTTCGAAGTTGACAACGTCACCACCAACGCGGCGGCGGTTGTAGAACTTCACATACGGCTTGGCAGTCAGGTTGTCGCGAAGCAGCGTGATGCCGAGGCGATCGACGATGGTGTAAGCCATCGAGAAGTCGCCAAACGCGATCGCCAGGGCGCTAGCCTCGACGGTCGGCATGTCTTCGGCGCGGCTGACCGGGAAGCCAAGCAGCGTGTTCGGCTGGCCGGTGCGGATGTCGCCCATCTGCCACATATACTGGCCGTCGCCGTCTTTCAGCTTCAGGACGTCGCGGACCGTGGTTCGCTTCATCATGAAGCGAGCGTTGGTCGTGTAGTAATCCTTCAGCGAGAAGACGAGATTGTAGATGCCGTCAGCCGTAACAGCAGCAGCGGCGCCGGAGGCGATCTGCTCAATCTGCTTGTTGCTGGTGCCCGCAGCGTAGGTCAGCAGACCGCGCGGCTTGTTGACGCCGTCGCCGTTGAAGAACGCGGCAGCCTCTACGCGGCCGAACTTGTCGCCGACCTTGCGGTCGATCCAGCCTTCGATATCGAATCCGGCGTCCTCGAGCATCTGCTGAGTAGCGCGCGGCTCGGCGTACATTTCATGCACGGCGATCTTCGACTCGCCGAACTGGGAAGTCGTGGTTTCGCTAGGCGCCTCGGTTTCGCCAATCCAGCCGTAGCCGAATTCGCCCTCGTCGCGCGGAATGATGAGTTCCTTGCCGGAGATGGTTTCGACAGTCGCAAAACCGCGAAGCGCAGACGTTTCGTAGACCTTTTCGATCACGCGCGCCGAACGTTCGGTCGGGACCATGTAGCCGCCGTCCGGATCCGAGCCAGTCGAAAGAGCGGCCTGGAACGATGCAGACTTGCCTTCGCGAGCGCGCAGGTACGCGGAATACGACTTTTTGTATTCAGCGTAAGCTTCTGTGTCCGGCTCGATTTCGGTATTGAAGGCGTACTTGCCATCGCTGACGAGTACGGCCTTGTGCCAATCGAAAGCAGCCTTGGCTTCCTTGACTGCTTCGTCGTCTTTCCAGCCTGCGCCAAAGCCCGGACGCTTAAGCGTCGCGTCGATGCGTTCGACCTGCTCCGGAAGAGCCTTAAGGCCATCAAGTGCGGCGTCCTGCGCTTCGACAGAAGCGGCGATCTTGTCGATTTTCTCGACAGAGATGGCGTCCAGCTTGTTGCCGTACTTGTCAAGTTCGGCGCGGAGTTCGCCGAGCTCGCGCTTGGCGTTGTCGTTCATGGCGCGCAGACCTTCAGCGGTCTCGCCAAACTTCTTTACGTCGTTAGCAATCTGCTCGACGACCTGTTCAGTAACGGGCATTGTAAGCCCTCCTATTATTGGTTGAACTTCGCCGATACAGCCGCAACGGCCTCGGCAAGTGCTGAGAAATCGACTTCGCCAGCGTCCTGCGTGGTCTCGTCGTTGTTTTCCTTGGTTAGCGCGCGCTTGAATGCACGCACTCTGGATCGCGACCAGCCAGCGTCCTGCATGGCTGTTCGTTCCCAATCTCTCTCCGTTTCAGGCTCGACACCGTCCGGCTCCCATTTGAGCGCGTCGGGAATTTCACCGAAAACAGAAACGTCGAATTTTGCTTTTGCGTCCGTGTTGCCGATCGAGCCTGTAGCGAACCCGATCTCCTTGGCTTCCTTTGCGGTTAGCCAAGTCTCGTCGTCCATCATCTGCTTGATTGACCGAATGCCGGCACCTGTTCGCGAAGCGTAAGTGCGCGCCAATGCGTCGTCGATCTTCGCTAGCGTGCCGGACAACTCGTTAAAGTCGTGCCGATTGCCTAGGCCGATCGTCCAGGCATTATGGATCATGAAGAACCCATTGTCGGCGATCGCAATTTCATCGCCGGCCATCGCGATAACAGACGCGATGCTTGCCGCCAGCCCAGTTACCTCAACGCGCACATTGCCTTTGTGCTGGACAAGGTCATTGTAGATCGCAATTCCGTCAAAGACATCGCCGCCAGGCGAGTTAATGCGCAGAACAACGTCGCCAGCATCGCGAAGACGCGACCGGAATTCCTTGGCGTTAACGCCCCAAAATCCAATTTCGTCGTAAATGTCGATCTCGGTTGAGTCTGCCTCGGAACGGACATCGAAGGAAGTCCCCACCGAGCGCGCAAAGAAGCGGTCGCGCCGCTCGCTTTTGGGCGCGCTGAAGTTGATTAGGTCCATCGATTTTCCTTTATGTGCCTGCTGGCGCCGGCGTAGTCGCCGCTTCCTTGACCTGAATTGCAGGGTTTTCGTAAACGTCGCCGCCTTCGCGCGGATTCATGTTCTCGCGAATACGAATCTCGTTGGCGTTCATCCATTTGTTTTGGACGGCCTGCGCATATGCCTCGTAACGCGACTTGATATCGCCGCGGAGCAGATCATCCATAAGGAACTCGGCGAAGTATTCGCCCTGCTCTTGAGGAGCCAATAGGTCGCGATTAATCGCCTGTTCCCATCGCTTCAGCCACGGCCGCAAACTATGGATTACAAACTCAAGCGTCTGGTGCTCGATATTGGAGAACGTCGCGCGCTCAAGGTCGTTGACCAAGTGCGCCGGTACGCGAAAGATACCGGCAATCTCGCTGCGCTGAAATTTCCTCGTTTCGAGGAACTGCGCGTCGTTGGGCGCGATGGACATTGCTATCCATTCCATGCCCTCTTCAAGCACAAGCGGCCGGCTGGAATTTGAAAGCCCGCCGTACTTGGACTCGAACTGCTGCCGAAGATTGTCGGTAGCCTCCGGCCCGATAGCCTTTGGGTGCTTAAGCACTCCGCTAGGCTTCACGCCGTTCTTGTACAGATGCGATCCGAACCGTTCCGCTGCCAAGCCAAGCCCGATCGCGTCACGCGCAAGAGAAATCATCGACTGCCCGACATAGCCTTTAGGCAGTGGCCCAGAGATATGGTGTATCTCGCGAGACGTAAGCCGTTTAGCGCGCGTATTGTCAGGCAGCGTAACGCTGTAGAGCGGCGACCAGTCGATCGCCTGGTCGATAATAACCGGATCCGGATTGAGCGGCGTAAGCCTGATAGTCTGTCCGCGGTTATTGCGTTCGATGTACGCATAACCGTTGCCGCGCGTCGACAGGTTCACCATCGAACCTTCGACGTACTGAAACGCTGTCTGCCAACCGTTCGCCTGGTCGTGCAGCACGCCGTAAAGCGGGTGGTCTGTGGCACGGTCCTTGCCACCATCTGCGCGGCGGCGATACAGAATGCACGGAAGACTTGCGACGCTTTCTGCCAGCACGCGCACGCAAATCATTGCGGTCGTGTAGCGCATCGCCGAATCGGCTGAAACAGGAATGCCAGTGGACGACTCCACGCCGCCTTCGAACATCGCCTGATACAACTCTTTTGAGTTTGTAATGGTGTCTTTCGTAATGGCAGCGCGCGGCCGCGCGATAAGATCAAAAATCCCCATTAGCTACCGCCTCGCGCTGCCATCAAGGCGCCGCTTAGCAGTAAAAGCCCGCCGACAATAAAGCCGGAAGGCTCGTAAACAAGCCAGGCACCGTAGGAGACGCTGGCGGCGCCGCACAACCCAGCGGCGTCCCTGATATATGTCATTGCCAACCTCTAGATTTCTACGAAGCCGCGCGTGCGGTAAACCGATTGATGCGGCACGGGAGCACCATCGACGGCAGCGCCGACCGCCATTGCTAGCGCGACGGCCGGGTCGATTCGGATCGTTGACTTTTTCTTTGAAAACCACTGGTTACCCATAAGCGGGTCGGTTTCCATCGCTACACCCATAAGAGCGGAAAGCAGAACCGGGCTTGCGCGAAGCCTGATGCGCTCTTCAAGGATTAGCGCCTCGAGCTCGGCAACGCTGCCAGGCATCCACAGCCCAAGCGGCGGATCCTCATCGTTTGCTTTGGCCGCCTCTACCTTCTCTTCCGAAGGCTTGGCGCGGCGCTTGCCGCCTTGCGGGTGTGATACGGTCTCGATAGTGACGCCATATCCGTCCAGTTCCTCTTCGAACCGATCGAAGGCGTAGTTATCGTAAGCCAGAACATTAATGCCATGCTCGGTATTAAGGCGCGCAAAGAGTGCAGCGACATGGTCATAGCGAATCCTTTNCCCGTCAGGAGCGTGAATGAACGGCTGGTCTGTATCTTCGCCAGCCGCATCTTTGTGGAATGTTTCGTTCCAAAGCCGGTACGGGACGTGGTCGACCTTCGATCGCTCGTCCATCGTATCGCGGGGCGTCCAAGCCTCAATCCATGCGTCGTAGGTAGGCAGGTCTGCCTCGCTACCGTCCTCGCGCGTTACACGCTTGGTGCCTGTCTCGACGACGAATGCGGCCGCGGTCAGATCCTTACTGCCGGACAAATCTAGACCGGCCGCATTGATCGGCTTTCCCTTATGCTCCTCATAAGGATCGAACTCTGCCATTACCTTGTCTAGGATAGGCCGCGGAATCCAGTTGGTATCCGCCTCCGTCCATTCGCAGAAGTGCAGACGCAAGATGCCGTTTCGCTTTGACGGAATGTTGCGCGCCTGGTCGACTACGCTCTGCAGGTAGTCGTGCTTAAGCGTAATCCCGAAAAGCGGGTTTGCCTTCTGCCAGCACGTTGGGTCGGTAAACGGATCGTCGCCCTTGTCCAACGCGCACACATACGAGAATGTCGTGTCGTCGACTACCTCGCCGACATACGTAAATTCGTCGTCTGGCGTAGCGGTGCCGGCCGCGACCTTGACCGCGTGCTGGTGTTCATCCCAACAGATCGTCTTGCGATCGGATCCGCTGTTCGTAATCATGAACAGCAGCGGTTGGCGCCTAAACTTAAACCCGCGCTCGAGCATTTCGATAACGCGGCCGTCCGGGTGCTCGTGGATCTCGTCGCAAAGCGCGACGTACGGACGCGGCCCGCTGTGGGCGCCCTCGCGCGAGATTGGACGGAAGAAAGACCTGCGCTTCATGAAAGCCAGGTTCCAGACAGGATTGCCGCCGCTAGGCGTAATTGCCTGCTTCAGCTTCGGCGATTGCTCGTACATCGCAACGGCATCGCGGAACAGAACGAATGCCTGGTCCTTGTTTGCCGCGGCGGCATAAATCTCCGCGGCGGCTTCGCCATCGGCGATCATGCAATAATGACCGATGCCTGCAGCGAGTGGTGACTTGCCGTTGCCTTTGCCCTGCTCGATATATGCGCGACGAAAACGACGCAAAAGCGCGCCGTCNCTTTCAACTCGCTTCCAACCGAACAGCGATCCTACGATGAATTGCTGCGACGGGTGGAGAAGGAATTCGCGCCCTTCGAACTGCCCGCCGTTGAGGCGGAGCACCTTCTTGAAAAATCTAAAAACTCTTTCTGCTGCATCCGGATCCCAATGAACGCCGCGCGCAGGACCATTGATACGATCATCGCGATGACGGCGGCACGCATTGCGGACATGCGGGCCTGCAATAAATTCGCCATTGATTACCGCCTCTGCGTAAGCGTCAACCGGCCCTGTCGGGTACTTCGGGTCTAGATTGCTATTTTCTGACCTGCTATTTGAAGAATTCGTCGCCTTCGTCGCCGTCCTCACCATCAGGCTTTACTCCCGCCTTGCTGGCGTCCGCCGGCGTGGCACCCATCTGCCCCAAGCATTGCCTCAAAAGGTTCATTGCCTGGACGCCGCACTCCTGCCCTGCGATCATGCGTCCAAGGATGTTGCTTGCCGTGGCAACGAGCGTGCGATGCGAACTATTCAGCCAAGGGATTTCCGTGCGTAGCGTTTGCCACGCCTCCCGCGCTTTGTTGTTTTCGGTGTCCTGAATCCATTCAGGTGGATCGCCGAGGCCATCCTCTACGGTCGGCTCGTTGCGTCCTTCGAACTTCTTGCGTCGTACCGCTGCCTGCCCCGTAACCGCGGCCTTGGCCTTCGGTGTGCGTGGCCTAGGCATAGGAATTTATCCCCAACTTTTGAATTGGAAAACTGTGTACGTTGGNNNCCCGCCGGTCCGGCGTCTCGACGTATGCAGAGATTGCATAGCCCCCGGCCTACCCATGCGCTAGGAGCATAGCTAAAGCGGCCAACCATCGGCGCCGAAGCGCACGACCGTCTTGCCGTGATCCTCTAGCTGCCCGTGGCTATCATGGTGCGGCTTGCATAGGGACTCGAACGGACCGCGGAAGAATATGTCGCGATCGCCTTTGTGCGGCACCTTGTGGTGCACCACAGTAGCAGGCTCGACTATCTCCATAGCAAGGCAGCGCTCGCATAGCGGTTGCTCGCTTAGCTGGCGCTCGCGTATGCGCTGCCATTGCGCTGTCTTGTATAGCGGCCGCCATGCGTCCTGGTTAGCCACCCGTACCGCCTGGACTAAATATCAATCAGCACCTCAACTGGCAGCACCTGTTCATTGTAGCCGTTCTGGTCAAACCAGCAGACCGTAACCATGTTGCATGCTGCGCAATGGTCAATGACAGCCATATCAGGCCCGTCAGTAACAAGCGTCACGATTGCGCCTGGTGCGTATGTGTCCGGCTTAGATTCTTCTACGTAAGCCATGTGCCAAGGTGTTTCGTTCATGTTGTGCTCCTCTTGTGTGTGCGTAATAGCACGGCCACTTAGCGGCTTTCGTAGCCGTTGCTAGCCGTGCGGGTTGTGATTGGCGTTATGCGCTAATCCGTATAAGTGCGGTTTATGCGCTATTCCGTATAATTGGTCAGGGTGGCGAGACTCGAACTCGCGACTTCCGCATTCCGAGTGCGGTACTCTACCTGCTGAGCTACACCCTGCGGTGTAGGTCGTGGGTTGCTGGAGTCCATTGCTTCATTCCCTAACGCTAATAATTGATGCCGCGCTCAACCGACCTTAGCCAGGAGCGCGGCTACGCCGAGTCGCTGGAGGAGGCAGCGCCAAGGCGTATTGGTATTGCTTTGGGGATCGGCCCTGCGCGCACTTGCGAGCTTTCGCGTACCGCCAGCCACAGCGTTGCCCCAAACTGTTTGCGGTTTCTATCCCGCCTACATATAAGCGCCCGGAGCGTAAAGTGGTGCGCACCAACCTATGCGGCTAACTGTTCTATGCCGATTCCGCCTAGCATGTGGCGAATTCTTATGAGTCCCATATGTGCGATCGACCGGCCTGCAGACATAGCACCGCGCTTTGTTGCGTAGGCGGCCTGTCCAGCAGCCATTAGCGTCGCGCCGTCAATCACCATCATCTCGAATGGCTCTAGAATTGGTCCGAGCGCATTTTGCAAAGTCTGAAGCTTCGACTTGGCGTCAATCTTATCATTGATGTGCCGATCGCCCGTCCACGGCTTCGGCACTGGAGAGGCGCGCTTCTTGCTATCCGGGTTAGTTGGCGTGGCTCGCATTGGTGGCAAATCAACGGATCCGGATTTGCTGACTATCTCTGCGCCGTAAATTATTTTTCCAGTTGCGCCGTCAATACGGCTCCTGTGGACAATTGCTGTGTCTGGCGACGGATTGTGATTGATTCCAATTGCTACATCTGAGTTTGCCGTCTCGTGTATCTTTCGGTACGCAATCGCATACTTAAGCAGTTCCGTATTGCCCTCGGACAACAGCGCTTTAGCTAACGGCCAATTCTGATTGTCGTTTGCAGCAGCGCCATCCCAATCGTTGCCTATCTTGGCTCTTTCCGCCAAGCGCATCTTTTGCTCGTGAACCGCGTCGCGTTCATGTGGAGCGTATTTCTGGCGAGACGGCAAACCAGATCCGTCGTCGGAAAGTGCCTTATGGATTTTGATTTTTGCGACATCACGCGGCATGCGTAAATCCTAATGCTATATGTTGTGGTTATGGAATCGTGCTGCGCTATATCTAGTAGAAATGTATGCGTTTTCGCCTATTATGTCAAGACGCAAGCGTAACCACGACTTGAAGCGCGTTGCAGTAGCTACTGTAATTTGTGGTCATCAGCGAAGGCGGCCGCGTTATCATTATCAGCCGCCACAGGCTCGGTAAGCCACTCCCTTACGCACGCCTCAGCCTTGTCGGCCGCCTCCTGTTCGGAAACAGCGCGCAGCACAACGACGGTATGCCCAAGCTTCTCGAGCTCGCCGTGCCGCTTTACCTGTACCGGCTGCAGCCTTCCGTTACCGACCTTGTTTTCAATGTGCCTAACCTGGCCGCCGCGGAGATAGATGCGCAGATCCGCCTCGCCTGCCGTCATGCCGGCCGCTACGGCTTGCGCTTGCGCTGTCGGTCCGCGCTTGGCGCTGTTCTGGTCGCCGGCAAGCAGGAACTGCGTGCCGTACTCGGGCATGCCGCGCAGGCGCCTTACCTGCGCGGCCTGTAACTCCCACTCGAGCGGGTCGGCCGCCTTGGCTGTGACCTTGCCGTTGCGCGTGGTAAGCACGGTGCGCTTGCCGTTGATGCGGACGGTTTGTCTTGTTTGGCGGGTGGTGGTCATTTATCCTCCAGCGCGAACGCAGCACCGAATACAGCGCCGCATCCCTCTTCGTCGATGGCTTCCCGTATTGCGCAAGAAACGAACACCGCTATAGCGGTGCATGGGCCGTGCCGTGCTACCAGTTTTCCAAACAGTCGTGCGTCCATCATATCGCCATTCAGGTTGTAGGTTGTATTTTTGTTGCGCGCCGCAGTGCTAACTTTGCGAACTTCTGAACCAACGGCGCGTGCGAACTTCTGCTAACTTCTCACTCTGCATTTTTTACCGCTAAGAAGTAGTGCAAGAATACCCTAGGAGGTACTTCTTGCAACTTCTAACGCTTCGAGAACCTCGCACTTAGCGGAGAACTTGCAACTTCTCGACCCCATAGAAGTTCGCACTTAGCGGAGAACTTAGCGTTACCTATGGTTGTATTTTTGAGTTGCTGTAGGTTGTATTAAAAGCGCCTGCGGTTAGACCGCAAGCGCCTTTGCGAGGTGTTCAAGCGGTTACTATTTCAACGCCTTCAATCCCGTTTGGGCACATCCAATCCCGGTAAGTGGAAATCAACTCTTGTGTTTCATGCGCCGCATCATTGGTCATGCGCATCGCTTGCTTTTTGTCGCCGTTCCATACCGGGCAGTTGCCCTCCATTCTAATAAGGAAGTCGCGCTCACCGTAAACGTTGTAGGTGCGGCTAATAATGTTTCCTGCGGTCATCTCGATTTCTCCTCTTTCAATACAAACATAATATGCGTTTACGCCTATTGTGTCAAGCGAGGCGCTTGATAAAAAATCAAATTTAGTTTGATGATTTCGCTTGCACGATATGACTTTGTTTGATATATGTATGTCAACGAAACGAAAGGAAACGACGATGACAGGCGCAGAAAAAATCAAGAAGATCATGGAAATCATCAACAGCGGCAAGACGGTCCAGTTTCGCAGCGGACTCTCCTGCATCAACGTCGACGCCAAGGCGGTTAGCCGCTTCGAAAAGGCGGGCGCCGAGATGTTCAAGGCAAGCGGAAACAGCATCTATATCGCTAGCGGGCGCAACTGGAAGTGCCTGAACCTCCACGCAGTTTACACCATCGCTTAAGGAGCACGACGATGACGCACGAACTCCCCAACGGCTGGACAGAAGCAAGCAAAGACGGAATCGCGACCAATGCCGACCCCGACCTTGGAGGCATAATCGACAGCAATATCGTTAGCGGCGAGTGGTTCGTTATCTTTAACAGCGACCACATTGCTGACATTGATGGCCTTCCGTCCAAGGCGGCGGCATTGGTGGCACACGCAGCAGCCATCAGAGAGACTTACGTGCTGGCATGACCCCCACAGCCTTCCTAGAGTGGCTTGCCGCCATGAGGGCGGCAGGCTTGGCGCGCTCCGACAAGGATTGCGCTGAGCTGCTAGGCGTCACGCCTACCGGCCTGCTACGCATGAAAAAGAAAGGCACGACGCGCCAGACTGCGCTAGCGTGCCGTGCCCTGTATCACAATATGGAGCCTTGGTGTTAGGCTGCGCTACGCACAAACTTGGCCACCTGCCGACTGACCGGATCCCGCTCCTCGACAACCTGCAAATGCCCTTCCTTAATCATGGCGCGCAGGATAGATGCGGCGTGCTTCTTCTCGCCCTTGTCCTCCACGTCGACACCTAGAGCGTACGCGACAGCGCAGCCAGCCCAATTCCCTCTGGCCTGCGTCGCCATCTTGTAATTTCCGTTGTCGACAGCAACGCGTATAGCCGCCATTTGGTCTTGCGTAAGCCCGCTGATAACGTCCTCGGCATCAGGCCACTTCCACTCTGTAACAACGCCGGCGTGGTCCTGCGGCTTTGCCAGACCGCGCCCGTTGCCTAGCGGGACGCTTTCAAGTTTGCGCCAATCCATCGCGCCGGACATCTTCGTCAGATTGGATTTCCCTTGGTGGATATTGAAGTAACTGTAGCGGTCCGTGTCAGCGATGCCGGCCTGCGTAGCTTGGTCCTCCGACATGCGGTTGAGCACACGTACAGATCTTGCCGCGCCGATAAGCGCAACAGCACCTCGAGCGTCCTCGACGGTAGCCTCGCGGTCCGACACCTTGCGCAGATGATGCACAACGTCGATAGAGCAATTGGTTCGGTCGGCTATATGCGCCCAAAGCTTTGCGACCTTGTCGATTGCGCCGTTGTCGTTCTCGTTGACCTGGTGCGTAGACACAAATGGGTCGACGATCATCACGTCGATGGCGTTTCGCTTGATCTGCTCGACGACAGCCTCGACGATCGGCACTTGAATGCGAACGCCGCTACGCCTGTCGTCGATCGCAACTACGAGTTCCTGTTCGCGGCCGGTATCAAGGAATAAATTCCCGTCGACGTCCTTTGGCTTTAGGTTGTAATGCAGACAAGCCGCCATGATGCGGCGCTCCATTTCGTCGCGCGGATCCTCGGCGTTGAATAGCCATACGCGCATGCGCTGCGGTGGTTTCGTGCCAAGGAACTGCTTGCCGCTTGTCATGGACAACGCCTCGGCAATGCTGTTTGACGTCTTGCCTAGGCCGCCAGGGCTTACCGTCACGCTTACATATTTGCGGATGTAATGCGTGCCGAAGGCGAATTCGCGCCGCGGCAGCGTCTTAGGGTCGGTCCATTCGAATGGTGTTGCGTGGAAACCTTCTGGTTCTGCGGGCTGCTCGCAGTCCGGTTCGCTGTCGGCTTCCGGTTGCGGTTCGTCGTCCTTGCGCGCCTTGGCCAAGCCGTTGGCAATCATGCGGCTGATGTCGACCAACCGCGTGTTGTCGTTGTCATGCTGCGGCTTTGGTATCTCGCGCGGCTGCTTTGCGCCGGCATCAAGCCCGCGGCGAATCTTCGCCCAAGTTTCGCGCTCGCCGTCCTTCTGCAGTACGCCACACGCTGACGCAGCCGCATATAAACCGGACTCGGCTTCGCCTCGTGAGACGGCGCCGGCCGCGACTAGTTGGCCGATCGAGAAGGCGCTGGCGTTCAACTGGTAACCGCGATTGCCGGCCGCGCATTGCGCAAGGCTATCGAGTTCGCCTTGCATCGCACGCTCAACATACGGTTCGTTGCCGCCTGGCTTGTAGTGGTAATCGGTTGGTTGGTGTGTGGCGGGAGGCGGGAGAAGAAGATTAAGGAGCCAATCAGGTGCCGCGGCGATTTCGGTTTCTTCAATCCACTCGTACGTCCGTCCGTCCGCGGCGCGCGAACCGGGCGAGACGATATAGCCGCCCTGGCCCCGAATATCTGTGGCTATGCCAAGTCCGCCACGGTTGCGGATTCCGCTCTGATATCGGAAGAAAATATGGGTGCCTCCGCCCATTGTCTTAGCACGTGCGGTCTTAGGCAGTGGACCGTGTTCTTCCTCCATGCGCGCCAGCCAATCATGGCCATCACCAATGCCTGGCTTAACGTCCAAATCCAGGACGAAAGCACCAATGCGCTCGCCAGTAGGTATGCCGACCATTGCGGTCGGGTTGCGCTTCCATAGCTCTCGAACCACGCGCTCATTCAGCGTGGCGCCGCGAAGTCCATTGCTGACCAACGGTGTCTTGACGGGGAAAACCTCGCCTGTGATTTCGTCGTATTCTTCCTGACCTCGAACGGGGAACACAGGCCAACCGCGCGCGATGTAGGAAAGGGCTAGGTCAAGTGGTTTCAAAACGGCGGCCTTTGTTGTTTTGGCCGCCATCTAGGCGGCCTTTTTCGTGGTGTTGTCGTTTGCGGCAGTGATGTCCGCTACTGCTTCTTCGCGCGCTTCGATGAACGCGATTGCCGCTTCGGCATTGATTGCATTGCCGTAACCGCGCAGTCGTCCCACGCGGGCGGAAGCCCCATGAGCCAGCGGGAATGTGCCGGATTCAACTGGCCTCCACTTTCCATCCCGGCAGAAGAGCCAGTCAGGATTTGACCAGAAGCCGTTAGTCGGGCTGGGCCGTCCGTGTCTATGAACTGCACCACTCCCGGAAGCGATACTGTTGCCTTCGTTCCATTCGGTCTCCGTCCTGTTATCGTTGACCCCTTCGGCAGTCTTTGACCGCCATCCCCATTGGATTTTGTCGGACTGGGCCAGCCTGCAATCTGCGCCGCTTGTATCAAGTCCTGTGGCGATCCCTTGCGCGCTATCTCCGATAGCGCGCCCTCTTCCGTCCTCACGTTCTTCTCGCCGTCCGCTTGTCGTGTCGTCGGCCAACCTTGCCGTCCAGTAGAGCCTGTCGCGGATGTGCGGAGCGCCGACGCCCGCAGACGGGAACGGGACCGCCCCGAAGGCGTAATCCATTCCTTCCAGGTCATCTTGTACAAGGTCGACCCAAGGATTTGCGTCCTTGCTCGCAACCTGCTCTCCAATGATGTCTGAAGGTCGGCACTGCTGGATAAGCCAAAACCACGCCGGCCATAGGTGCCGCTCATCATCAAACCCATTTCCTTTGCCTGCGCTGCTGAAAGGCTGGCATGGGCAGGATCCGGTCCAGACGGCGCGGTCGTCCGGCCACCCTGCTTTGCGCAAGGCGTAGCTCCAGACTCCGATTCCTGCGAAGAAGTGGCATTGGGTGTACCCGGCAAGGTCGGCGGGTCGAACATCGACAATTGAACGCTCATCTACATCTCCCGGCGCCACGTGGCCCTGTTTGATTAGCTCGCGCAGCCACGCTGCTGCTTGCGGGTCTATTTCGTTGTAATAGGCGTGTGCCTTGTTGTTGCGGCCAGAAACAACCGGCGCATTATCGTTATCAGAAAGGCGCTTGGTCATCGACAATAATCCTCCGGAGTTCATCGGCGCAGCCGCGCCAAATGGCGCCGCATAACTCGAGCGCTTGGCTTTCCTCGTAAGCGCCTAGGTCCGTGCCGTACCGCTCGATAACAGCGCCGGCCGCTTCCATCCCGCCGGCACGCGCTTTTAGCTCGTAAGCATCAAGACGCTTGACGCTGCGTATGTGCTCGATGATGTCGACGCATTCACGGCATAACCACCGCGGCGGGTTGTCGTGCGCGCTTACGCCGATCGCCCTACGTCCACAGACATGACAAGAAGATGGGTCATGTTCACTCATACGAGTCTCCCCCGCTGTAATGCGAAATCAATTGGGTGCTTTGCGCCTTTCTTCAAATTGCAAATCGGACAAAGCACTTGGAGGTTTGACGGCCAATTAGACCCACCAAGAGCTAACGGCATGATATGATCTACATGACGTTCGTATTTTGTGGACCATCCACATTCAACGCATTTGTAATTCTGCCTTGCATTGATTCTTTCGATATCCTGTGGAGTATAAAAGCCTTCTGCATTTCTCTTTTTAGCGGCCCTATTAGCTGCGCGTGTTATACATGCCTGCCTAAATTCAGGATCGTTTACCCTGCGACCCTTTATGTATTCTCTTGATCTTTCTCGTTCCATCTCTGCGAAAGCAGGATCGCTAGCCCTTTTTCTGGCAATGGCTAATCTTTGTCGCTCACGAAGCGCCGCTCTGTTTTCAGGGATATTTCTTGATATTCGCTCTAATTTAGTCTTACGTGCACGCAAGACTGGATCTGAATTCCTTTGCCTCCCCTCGTCTTGCTTGCATATCGTGCAATGTCCACCGCAATTTCGCAAAGACGTGTGTCCGTGTTTGCATGGATTGCCAGTATAGAAGTACCTAGCCCCTGCCGCTTTTGCCTGTATTCTCGTTACGTGCCACGGGCCGAACATCGTTTCGACAGACCAAAGTATTCTATCTGTCACGCTCTTGCATCTCCCGTATACGGAAACCAAAGCCGCCCTTACCCGCCATTATGCCGCCGTCCGTTTTGGTCCGCAAAGTGTCCGTAGATTTTGCGTCCTTCACCCCGTTGCCCCCCCATATCGACTCCACCAAACAGCGGAAGATTGTCATTCGCCACCTGCTTGATCGCGCGCGCCTTGCGTGTTGCCGGTCCAGCGTTTGCTAACTTCATGCGCTCGGCAATGTCTGCTTGGTACTCTTCCTCGCGCTCGATCAGTACGCACCGCATGCCTTCTCGCCAAGCGGCTTCACCTGTGCTACCGCTACCCGCGAACGGATCCAGCGTTAGACCGCCCTTTGGCGTAACCAGTCGCACAAGCCACTGCATCAAATCGACGGGCTTTACGGTCGGGTGCTTCGACCCGATGCGGTCAAGCTTGTCAGCCTTTGCCGTGTAGAAGAAGCGTGCTGCGGAGCCGGAATCGCCATACTGCGGTCCACATGGTGCGTTGCTTATGCCAGACCATATGCCGCCAGTACCGCGCGCTGCGCCGTTGACTCCTGCCTTGCTATCAGGAAAAGCACCAACAACCTCGTCACTGCCGTCGTGCACGATGTTGGCTGGCCATCTTCCGGTAGTTTCGCGGCCTGCGGTTTCACCATGACTGCTGATAGGCGTTACAGTTGTTCGGCAATCTAGGTCTTTGTTGCCTGCGCTTGGATTGTGGCGCTCTTCCGTACCAACCCGACACCCGTCGATATTAAGCGCGCCAGTGCCGTGCTCGAGCACGTTTTCTGCGACTGTTCCTATAAGCGGCTTGCGCGCAAGGCAGATTGGCTCCCAGCTCGGTTTCAGCGCCGTTCCCCATCCTTGCCATTCGCGGGCGGCTTCGGTTGCTGGATCTTTAGAGTCGTGTTCGTGGTAACCCTTCTCTGCTGCCTCCTGCATCCAAGGCCGATCGTCACCAAGACCTTTCTTGTATTTGTTTCCAGTTGGTCCCATTGGCGTCTTTATCTTGTGGCGCTCAGCACCAAGCTTCTTATCAATCGCCTTACTCACATCATGCGATTTGGGAAATCCGGATCCATAGGTCCAAGCTGCCATTCCGCCAAATTGCGATTCCTCCATCAGCTTAAAGAACGCCTCGGCCTGCGCATTATTGAGCGACTCAATGAACTTCGACGCGACGCTGTCGGTCGCCACCATGTTTAGAATGTCGTCGCGGATTTCGAAGCCGGAGTCCTCGATCGCACACGCCATGCGATGGTAGGTTCGCGTTGCCGAGAATGCCGCGAGCCACCCGCCTGGCTTTAGCACGCGCCAAACTTCCGACCACAACTCAACGCGAAAGGCTAGGTCACCCCCATCCCATGTCTTTGACATGAAACCCTTGGAGGCGCGAGCATATGCGCCGTCTGTGCCGAATTTCGCGGGTGCTGCATTCGCGCTGCCAAACCTCTTGACGATACTCGTTAGATGATAAGGCGGATCCGTAACACACGAATCAATCGAGCAGTCTGGAATCGACTTTAGAACTTCAAGGCAATCACCTCCCTTTAGCGTTACTTTGCCATCGAGAAAAATCTTGTCGGTCATGCCGCCGCCCTTTGTTCTAAATTGTCGTTTGCCATCATCTTGCGGGCCAGTTCCCATGCGTAGCTTCCGGAGCCCATCCTGATAATAGCGTCGCCAGCCTTGGCCCACTTATGTGCGGCGTCTGCTTTTCTATGGCACGGAGGACAAAGACTAATCAGGTTGTCTTCATGGTTAGCAACATCTGCGTCGTCAAACATGCGGAATGGCACCTTGTGGTGAACGTGCAAATCGCCAGTCGCACAGCATTCCTGGCATTCGTAATTGTCGCGCTTTAGGATTGCTCGCTTTATCGACTGCCAATGCGGGCCTCGCTTATAGACGCCGTTGCCGCCTTGCCAGTTTGGAGTAATGTCTCCTTTCCAGTTAGCGTCGCGGCATTCGCGTGTGCAGAATTTGCCCATCCCCTTGCCTTTATCGAGCCAACTATTCAGCCGTTCAAATTCAGCACCGCAACCAATGCACGTAAGTTTTACCTTTTCCTTCGCAAGCTTCTCTCGATTGGCTATGTACTGACATTCTTTCGAGCAGTTGATGCCGCGACCATGTTTGAGTCGGTGTTCCGCAACCTGGAATACGGTCCCGCAAACCGGGCATTCGCGGTCAATCATACCTGCTCCACGAAGTAGTCGTCGTATGTTGCGACGTTTAGCTTGCCGTCTGCTGCTGAGTTCCAGCCACAGCGGCACATGTACTGGTCGTCGATGTAGAGGCCGACACCAACGTCGACGCACTCTGCCTCCGCGGTATGCCCGCATTCAGGGCACTCCATGTACTGGTCACCGTAATTTGTGGTGCCGGCTTTTCGCGCCCCGTGTGCATCAACGTTTTCTTTGCTGCACATCAACCCGCCTCCACTTGCGTAGGGGCGGTAAGCGCGACTCGCTTTGCCTCATCAAGAGAATCTAGCCACATGCCGTTAAAGCGAACGCCGCTCCCGTTAACGACAATAGCCCTTCCGTCGAATGCGTCAGGATGCGTATATATCCAAGCGCCGCCGCGCTCGTCTCCCTTGAATTTCTTAGTCCATCCGTCCTTTAGCGTCTTCATCACGCCACCCGCACGCTAAGCGTTTCATCGCCGGTCTTGATAGCGGCGCCCTTGACTACGCGGCCGGCCTCAAGCGCTTCCTTGATAAGCGTCTTGTCTGGCGACTTCACAACGCGCATAAACCGCGGCGCGATCAGCGTTTCGTCGGTAATCTCCACGCTGTCGCGACCCTTGCCGACGCTGATTGTGGCTTCGGCAAGCTTGCGCTTGGTAATGCAGCCGACCTTCATTAGCTTGAGCATCAGAGACCGCATGGCGTCTTTGCGCTTGTCGGAGCGAGCTTTTCGCGCTTGCAAATCCTTGATGCGCTCGCCGATCGCGGCCGACATGGAATTCGCATCGCGCTCCTCGGTTAGCAGGCGCGACAGCACAAAGTCTGCGTCCGTTTCTCCAGACAACATGTCGGCTCGCAGCGTTTCGTCTTCCTCGAGTTCCGGGTATGCGGTAAGTAGGTCTGCGAATGCGCGCTCGATGGCGGCAATCTCGTAATGGTAGTTCATGGCGTTCCCCTACTTGTGAGCGTAACCGAGGCGACCGGCCGTGTTGCGAAAAATGCCAGTTAGTTGCTCGTCGATTTTATACTTGGCGCACGCATGCGAGATGTTCATTGCGCTCTCTTCGCCGCGCTCGCTGGCCGCCTTCCAATCAAAGAACATCTCGACGACGTCGAAAAGATCCATGCAGTTGACGCCGTTTTCGTAGTGTTCAGGGTGATGGGAATTGTTCTCGTAATGGTGCTTGAGCATCGGTCCTAGAATCGCCGTACGCCGCTTGTACTCTTCCGTTCCGTATGGTGCCGGCCCCTCTTCGTCGATCATCTCCTGCATCTTTTGTAGTGGGTGCATCTCCACCGGATCGAACTTGCTTGCGTCGTGCCTCGCTCCTCGCTGGATCATTTCGATTGCGAATTTCCCAAGCAATTCGCTAACGCGAGCTATATGGCGCAGTGTTACAGTTTCAGCAGATGACATTGTGGTGGTTCCTGAAGCGTGGTGGTTTAGGCGTTCGTCGCCATAGCGGCAGGGTCGAAATGCGAAACAAACGACGGGTAATAGTCGTCCGTGCTGGCGGTTCCGACCTCAAGCACAGCCTTACCTGTTGTTGTGTCGATCAACTGCAGGATGTCGTCTTTGTCGCCAAAGCTGCCGCTTGTCTTGTGCGTCCCAACAACCTCGATTGGAGGAAATACGTTCTGCATTTCGGCAAGATCGTCGACGATTAGTTCCTGCATGCAACTACGGTAGCCGTCGCTCGGATCCTCGACCGCTGCGTATACCGTTCCGTTCAAGCGGAATCGGCAAACAGCGCAATCCTCGTACTCGTCAGTCCAACGCTTGCGGCTTTCCTTTGAGAAGTCGACGGCATCCAGCATGTGCTTGCCGAGCATGTCTGTAAGTTCGGTCATCGTTGATTCCTTTGTGGTGGTTCAATAGTGGTCGTTCAAATTATGCGTTTTCGCCTATTTTAGCAATAGGCACATTGTCATTATCTGCCTCGTAACGCGCCGCGATCTGCGCCAAGCGGATGGCGTCGTCGCGCACTATTATCCAGCCTGCAGCGCGCAAATCGGCGATGGCATTTGCGCCTATGATATCTGTTGGCTCAGAACGGGATTTCGTCATCCATCAACTCCTCTGCTGTTGCGTATCCAATGTTGCCGCGCGAATGCTCACCAGGATACCATTCTACTGTGCCATCGTTAGCGCCGGCGGTACCGTCCGGCTTGTATTCCTCCGGCTCAGGTTCCTGCATATCGCCTGGCTTCTGTGACTGAACCGACCAGTATTTGCCGTCAGGCTTTACTGATATCTCCGCAGTGCCGGTTAGCTCGCGTTGCCGCTCAAGCCATTCCATGACGGTAGCCGGAAACGGACGCTCGCCGCCGTGCTTTACCCAATATCGGTCCGCCTTGGATTTCGCGAAACCTTGGTGTTGGGGACACAACCACTCGCGAATGGCTGTCATGCCACACATATAAGTCACCTTGACGCTAGGCGGCTTGTCCGCCTTGCCTTCGTGGTAATCGAAGCGGCGCGACGTTACGGTGCGCCAAGTTGCGTCGCCTTGTCCGTATATCGGTGCGTCCTCCGCACTGTCCTTGATCTTCGGCGCGTCGTCGATCGGAAATTCAAAGCCGCAGTCAGGACACACACGTGCGCTGGCATGCACCAAGGATCCGCAGCCTATTCTGCCAAAGTCGTCCGGCTCCTGCGGACATATCTTGACGGGCGCCTCGCCCTCTCCGCTCCGCGCATTGGGTGGCGTAACGCAGTCGATCGGTCCGTGCTTGCGGACCACTCCTGCGAAGTCCAGAAACAGGCAGTTGTCTTTGCCAGGCGCAATGCGCAGACCGCGCCCCGCCATTTGGATGTAGAGCGAAGCGGACAGAGTCGGGCGTAAAAACGCAACGAGATCGATTGACGGAATATTCGTGCCTGTCGTCATGACGGCGTTATTCGTCACAGCGCGTATCTTACCTGCTTTGAAGTCTGCAAGGATGCGCGCCCGCTCGTCGGCCGGCGTGTCGCCGCATACCGTTTCGCAACTATAGCCGCGGTCGCGGATTTCATCGCGCACGTGAAAGGCATGCTCGACGCCAGAGCAGAACAGCAGCCACGACTTGCGGCCATCGCCATAGCCGACAACCTCGCTAACCACGGCGCGCGTTACATCCGCCTTGTCGACGGCGGCCTGCAGTTTGCCTTGGTTGTAATCGCCGCCAACCTTGCCGACTCCGGTAAGGTCGAATCCTGTGTGCATGCCTTTTGAAATCGGCTTGCACAGGTATCCGTCCTCGATCATTTCTCCGATTGGCTTTTCGTAGGCTATCGCGTCAAACAGCGCGCCTTCACCCTCGTGCAGTAATCCCTCCCCCATGCGGAATGGCGTAGCGGTAAGCCCGACCAACTTAAGGTCAGGGTTGGTCTTGCGCAGACCGGCGATCAGCTTGCCGTATTGCGTTTCCGACTTCCGTGGCATCAAGTGCGCCTCGTCGACCAGAACCAAGTCGATATGGCCTATAAGCGCAGTCTTGCTGGCGATGGTCTGCACGCCGCCGAATATGATCTGCGCCCTTGCGTCGCGCCTGCCTAGCCCCGCGGAGAATATACCGGCCGGAGCCTGCGGCCACAGTCCAAACAATTCCTGCGCGTTCTGCGCGATCAGCTCCTTGACGTGCGTAACGATAAGGATCCGCATATCCGGGTAGTTCTCGACCAGGTCTTTGACGACCGTTGCAAGAATCAAGCTCTTCCCCCCGCCGGTCGGTATCACGATAAGCGGGGATCCAGCCTCCTTGGACCAGTATTCGTACAGCGAGTCGACCGCAGCCTGTTGGTAGTCGCGTAGCTTAAGCACCGCATATCTCCCGTTTCAGTTTCAGTCTGTCGCTGACCGTGTAGCCGTGGCCGTAAATGTTGCGAATGGTGTATCCGTGCGGCTTTAGTTTGCGCTTAGCGTTGTGCAGTTGAACGCGCACTGTGCCGTTTGATTTTGATCCGGCCGCCATCCTAAGCGACTCAACGGACGCCAATTCACGGAACGCCAGCCGACACACGATAGCGTTTTCCGCTGGTGTCAAACCCCACTCCAGCGGTGCGCGCTTGCCGCGATCGGCTTCCGCCACCTGCGTTAACCGCTCGACTTCTGTCTCGAGCTCAACAATACGCCGCTCGTAATACGCTGTGGGTTTCACTTGGTTGTCGCCTCCCCGTCAAGTTCAATCCATATCTTGCGAACTGCATCTGGAACCAACGCGGCTCTCTCTTTTGGCATGTGCATCATATGGCAGTCGCGCTCAGGCCATCCGGTAGCCCAAGACAACGCGCGGTATGCCTCGCCGCGAGATAAGCGCCCGGAAAGCCATAGTCTATCAAGCGCGGCATGCGCCTTCTTTCTAAATTCGTGCGTGTCTGCGTCTGCTAGAGGCTTATTGCCCCAAGACCACAATCCGCAACAATCATGGCGCAACCCGTATGCCGTCATGCTCCTAGTTGCGCGCTCGCCGCATATCGGGCAGATCGGCCTAGGTTTTTTACTCACTACGCGCCTCCACATTACCACCACCGTCGACCCACTCGCTGCCGTTGCGCAGCGTGTAAGTCACTGTTTCGTTTTCCTCGTCGCTGTCGACTAGCGTTCCCGGCACCAAGCCAGGTAGAAACAAATGCGCCGGACAGCCCGCTTTTTGCTCGTCGATCGACAGCGGCTTTGACCACCTTGCGCACGACCAGTGCGCGTCTCCCGACATTTCAGGCGTACTGTGCAAGCACGACCGACACGTCGGGCGCGGCCATGCGTCTTCATGGCAAACCGCCTTGTGCTTGCAGAACAGGCAGGGCGGAATATCGGGCTTATCGCTGATGCGCGATGGCGGCTCGTTAAGTCCAATTATGCGTTCAGCTCGAGCGATCTGGCGCAAGCAGTAGGATGCGTCGTATTCGATCCGCTCGGCGTAGCGCGCGTCGTCATTCTTGTTGACGACAAGGTACAGCGCGCGGCTTAGTCCAAAGGCGTGCATTCCAATTTGACATTGTCCGTAATGCAGCGGCTTCGCCTTTTCGCAGCCGAGCTTTACGATATCCTTGAAGCTCTTTTCGTTTGAAGATTTGAACTCGCATAGGTGTTCCGTCTTTGGCGCTTCTGGTATACCTATAGCCTTGCCGTCGCACTTGCCGCGAATATGCCCGCCGGCAAGCCTGATGCGGTCCTGCTGCCCCCACACGTCGACGCCAATGCGCTCCAGGTCGCTAACCAGCACTTCTTCCCAACGGTCGCCCGTCCGGAAGATTGAAAGCTTGCGCCCCTCTATAGCCTCCGGCGCGCTTGCCCACCGCAGGTTATACCAAAGGTATCGGTCGCATTCGTGGCCGATCTCGCCGACGCTAATGCCAAGCGAGTCGTAATGCTCGTTTGCATCTTCGTAAGCTTGATAGATGGCGCGAACGGTTGACGCGGTTGGCTTTGGGATTGGTGGCATTAGGAGACCGGATCACACATTAAGGCGTAGTCTGCCGGGAACTGCTCGCGGTCGCCCATCGCGTTTTCGAAGCCAATATCCTTCGCGTGCGTGAGAAGCGCTGCCAGCCATGTAACCGGCAATTCCTGCCTTACCGTAATAACGCAGGAGTGTCCGACTTCAATGTCAACGATTCCCTCCCTGTCTGTTTTATCAATGCGAACGAACGAACCGCCTCGCGCTCCGTCGACCTCAAGGCTTGTCGGAATCTGTGATCGTTTAGTCATTCCGGAAACATCTCCAATGTGTCAGGGCAACGCGGTATAGGCATCGGCTTGCTAGCGTCGCGAAACGCGGTGCAAGTCGGCTTGTCATCGCGGTAAATCCATTCGTCTGGCTGGTCGCCGCAGTGCGCCTTCGAAAGCAACGCGCAATAAACGTCGTTGTCGTAATCGTCGTGGTGGCAATCCGCGCACCACTGACTTTCGAACCAATCGCCTTCCGTGCCGTTTGACGGCATGTATGGTCTAGGTTTTGTCATCGGTTAACCTCCTTGCCGCCCGGTTGCACTCGCGTGCAACACGGCGTAGGTTGTCGCGCAGGTAGTCCTCTTTGACGAGCGCGACAGCGGCCTCGCTAAGCCAATGCGACGCTACCTCTAGCTGCGTTGCTGCTTCCTTGTTTGTCATCGCCCTACACCCGCATAGGCATAATTACGATGCGCTGCGACGGCGCCTTGTCGCTGGTAAGCAACGCAGGCGATCCGCCGTCAGCAACCGCCATGTTGACGTCGCCTGGCGGAAGCGCGCCAAGCACGTCAACGACGTACCGGCTGTTGAAGCCTATGTTGACTTCCTCGCCGCTGTAATCGACTGACACGCTGTCGGTTCCTTCCGCATCACCGCGCACCGTAAGGTCGCATACGCCTTCCGTGATCGTCATCTTGACGGCGCGTCCGCGCTCGTTGGACGCCAGCGCAACGCGGTCCGCGGCATCTCGCATCGTAGCGTTGTCAAAGACGATATTCTTGTCGTTGCCGGATGGAATGACGCGCTGGTAATCCGGAAATACACAGTCGATCAGCTTGCTAAGGATTGTCGTCTTGCCGTCCGTAATGCGGATTTTGGCGTCGCTGATATCGACAGTAACCTCTCCCTTCGGCAGCAGGTTGACCGTCTTCGTCGGAATGATGATGCCCTCGAAAACAGCGGTCGGCTGCTCATGCGGCACGTCGACAGAATTAGCGGAAAGCCTGTGGCCGTCCGTGGCGACCGCGACAAGCTTGCCGTCGACCGGATGCATATAGATGCCATTCAGGTAATAGCGCGCGTCTTCGACCGACATGGCGAACGCTACCGGCGCAAAAAGAGCGGCAAGATCCAGCGCCAGTGTAGCGCCGAACTTGCCCCCATCCATTGTAGGGAAGTCGCCTACCGGAATAGTCTGCATCTTGAAGCGGCTGCGGCCTGACTTGATTACTGCATCGTCGCCGTCAGCCTCGATTGTGACCTCGTCGCCCTTGAACTTGCCTACTGCGCCGGCGAGCATTCTGGCGTCGATGCAACCGATATAGTCGCCTTCCGCTTCGATCGATCCGCTGATCTCCAAGTCAAGGTCGGTAGCGGTTACGGTTAGCGCGCCGCCAGACGCTTCAAGCCGAAGCGTACCGAGCACTGGAATGGTGTTTCTGCTATTGACGGCCTTCACGACTTGCTGTAAAAGGCGCGCGAAATCGTTGCGTGCAATGCGCATCGGTTACTCCTCGACGGGTTCTGTGGTGGTTCTCGTTGTGGTGGTATATAGGCGGCGGGTTCCGTGGTGGTTCCCGCCGCTTTTTATTTGCTAGCCAAAGAATCCGCCCCAATAGAGCAGCGGCAGGACAATAGTTGTCGCGATGATTGAATCCATGACATTGTATGGATCGCGCACCTGACCGTGCTTGGCGATGGATACACCAAGGCTAAGCGCGACAAGCAGCAGGTAGATGATTTGCGGCCATCCTAGTGTCATACTCACCCCCACGGCCGCTTTTTCTGACCGCTGGCGGCGGCTGGCTTGTTGTCGTTGCTTGCCGCCTGGCGGTTGTCTTTGGCGGGCGCCGCTTTCGGCTGGTTGTCGTCGATCGCAGGTTCCGGCACGTTACCTTCGTCGGGGAAGTAGTAGCGTTTGATTTCAGCGCGCGCCGGGTAGGCCGGGTTTCCGTTGGCGTCTTTTTCCTTCGACGGCTTGCCGAGTTTTACGGTCGCTGTGAACGCGCGGAAGTGCAGTTCTTCGGAATCGTCGACCTCGGCGATTTCGACGGCGCGGCAAAGCGCGGCGAACTGCTTCTGACCGATTTCCTGCGCCTGCGAGCTTTCGTGCTCAAGGTTGTAATTATTGAAGAGCTTCCGGCCTTCGTATTCAGCCGGCTCGAGCACGTTAAACGTGGTCTTCAGTAGCGTGTTGGTGCCGTTGCCGTTCTTGCGCGGGTTTTCCTTGATTTCCGACGCTTCCATTTCGAGCCGGTAGATGCCGTTCGGGAGTTCCGGGTAGTCGTCGCGCTGCTCCGTGTCGTGTTCGGTAGCGTTAAATTTCGAGCCGAGTTGTGCCATTGTGGTGGTTGCCTTTCGTGGTGGTTTAGGTGGTGGCTGGCTTGCCGAGGAGGTAACGGCTGTTCGATGTGGTGATGATGTCGCCCTCCTTGCCTGGCTTTGATTTATTCAGGCTAGTGCGAACGACTGATCCGTCAGCGAACCTTTCTTTTTTGTCGCCGTAAATGGCACCAAAGTAATATCCATGTGCGAATGACCATCGCTCAAGCGTTGCTGTGTACTCGCTGTCTGCCATCAAACCACCTCCTTCACGAAAGCATCAAGCGCTGCGCAGAATTCCTTTGCCTCTTTGATAGGAATCCAGACTATATCGTTGCCCTGTTCGATTTCAATGACATTTTCCCCATCCTTCAGAAGCATCTTGACTTCCGTATCGTCGTCGAACTTGATTGTCGGATTGTTTATTACACGCATCAAGCAGCCTCCTTCTTTCCAGCCTTGCCGTTGTCGTTAGCTGCGGGCGACCAGTATTTCGCCAGCGCATTGAAGCCTTCGCCCCTCTTGTATGAGATCGAATCCGGGAGGGAGTAGCGGTTCTTAGCCATGAATCCAGCCCCTTCCGATAGGTGTATCTGTCGCTCCTTACCGCCTTCGGCGTGCGTGACCTTCTTGTTGTGACCCACTTCTTTTTCTTTCAGGCTGACGCGGTAGTTCATGAATGCAACGATATCTGCCTGCTCCCTGACAAGCGCATTAGCCCTTTTATGCAACTTCGGAACGTATCGACTGTAAGGGTCGGTCGTTGGCGAATCGAACCGGATGATTTCCGGGTGCGCCAACATCACGACGTGCATGCCAGACTTCTTGAGCGCGGCGAGCGCACCAAGAAACTCGCGCCACTCGCTGTCAGCCTCTACGTAGCCGCGGCCGTAACCAGGCTCCTCGATCGACTGGACCCCCAACCGCGCGCATGTCGCGTCCCATACAAGATTCTCAAGTCCGTCCAGGCTGTCGATGATCACGGTCTTGAATTCATGTTCTTCGGTCAGCAACTCGCCGAACACGTCAAGCAGTGCATCGAACGATTCGATATCTCCTGGCGTCGGCAACTCAAAATCGCTTGGCGTGCTTTCGCCTTCCGTTGGTAGGTAGATCGGCGACGGCCACTCTCCGGCGAGTGTTGTCTTGCCGATGCCATCGACGCCGTAAATCAGCGTTATAGGCGGGTTGCCAGATTTGCTGGATTTCAGTGATGAAATTGAAAGTGCCATTACGTAAACAGGCTCCGTACTATGATGATTGCGGCGATTGCGATTAGCGCGAAGATGAACGGCTTCCACGGTCCGCCTGGTATGCTAATCGGTTTGTCAAAGAAGGCGTCGTATGGTTGCATTACCAGACACCAAACCAGACGCCCCATCCGTGGACTACGGCGACGGGTGCGAAGATGGCACCGGCAATAAGGAAACCCCATGCGCCTGCTGTAAAGCACACGTAAAGATGCGTGAACCACGCCGGGATTGCAGATAGCGCGAGTAATGCGGCCGGTATTGCGCAGCCGGCTGGTACGTCGTTGTGGGTCATTCGGCAATCTCCTCGCGCAGGCGCTTCTTGATAAGCGTCTTAACGTCGCCCATCATTTCCTGCGCGTCCGGCGTCTGCATAACCGCCTCGCCTGCCTCACTTGCTGCGATCATATAGACAGTGCTTGAAGACGGGATTGCGCATGCTGCAAGTGCCGCCAAAGCAGGCACCCAAAGAAACCGGAACATGCGCGGCCCGCGGTTTGGCGAAATGCGGTTGGCGTCGTCATGCACTGCAGTAGCCGCTGATACAGAGACAACCGCAAACGCAGATAGAATGGCAATCGCCAATAAAAATCCACCAAGCCTTGCCGACACCTCCGCCGCGTACAATAGCCATGATAACGTATTCATTATGCTGCTTCCTTCATCGTTTTCAGAATGCCGACCATCGGCCTCGGCTCTGGATAATCGTTTGGAAATGCCCGCCTACGCGCCGCGCTATGCATGAATTCAGGCGCGCGCTGTTCGCTAACCTTGGCCATTGCAACCGCTCCAGCGGCGCGACGTCTGTCGCCGCGCGTTCTTCCCTGTGCATCAACCGCAGGCTCCATAGGCGGCGTGCAAAAGCCGCGCCCTCCTGTCATCGCGGCAAGCGTCTCGCGCCGCCGATCGATGTTGACGGCTGGCGACCCTAGTTTTGTGTCGGCACCGTATTCGTCCTGCAGTACTTTCTGGAAGGCTTTCATTTCGCGTTGCTCCTTGCGTGCCGTTCTGCCTCGCGCGCACTGCTTCGCGGATACGACTTGCCGGTTGCTGTAAACGGTTCGTAGCGCGACTCCGGATATTTGCGTCCGGCATCTTCTGCAGCGCGCACTTTCGCTTCGTGGCGTGCCGTTGCGCGCCGTACCTGTCTCGATTCCATGTCGCGTATCCTTTACCGCCTGCGCTTTGGCACAGGCGGCGTTGCGGTGTTGTGGTTAGGCTGCGTAATCGTAAACGATACGGCTAGCCTGCGCAGTCGTGATGCCTGCAGTTTTCTTCAGCTCGGCGATAGCGCCGGCCTTGGATGACTTTTCGACTGCAAGCCGCTGCCATTCGTGGTCGTACTTCTTTTCGACTTTGCGAATATCGACGCGCTCGTAAACCGCGAACTCTGTGCCAGGCGTCATGTCGGCAAGCCGCTGCGCTTCGGCCTTCGCGCTTTCGACATTGGCGTGGACATACGGCTTGTGCGTTGGTCGCGGAGTCCCGTTGCTGGCCAACTTGGCGACGATGGCGGTGTTGGATGTGGCGTGTCGAATTGTGTCTTCAAAATACCCGCCGTTGCACTGCCCGTTGCGTCCTTCCGTGTCGTCCCATACAACGTCGATAAGTTTTGTTTTTACGATGCCGCATTGGTATTCACCCCTTGGTCCTACGCGACCTTTGTGACCAACGTCAGCCGCCATCCCGCTCTTTGCGACTTCGATTCGATCACCGACCTTGAACTTCGGTTCGCGGCGATCCGTGCTATTGCTATTGACTGTGACACCGTCCTTTACAACTTCGCGCAACTCGAAAATATGTGCTTCACGCACCAAATTCGGACCGTAATCGCTGCTACCGTCGACGCGGTAAATGTCGCCGTCGCTACGCGGACACTCCCAAGGATGACTAGTGTCGTCTGACCACTTACGCATCGGACCGACGCGCTTGCCAGTCGTATCGACGTAGTATTTGCCAGCCTCGATGTGAAGTGGCGCCGCCTCGGCATTGACGTAATCGACCCACCAAACCTTGTCGTTGCCGAAATCGACGTGCATGTTGGTTGCCGCTGTTTCGAGAACGGTTCCGACCATGCCGGAATACACCCACGTGTCCTGGTCCGTCGTTACGCGGATGACTTCGCCTGCCTTGAAGGGCGGCGGTGCGAGTTCGAGGTCTCCGCTATGAATGTGTCCAGAAGGGCAGCCGACCGTCCAATCGGTTGCGTAAATATAGCCATTGCCGTCAACGACGTCGACGGTTCCGTAACAGTCCTCGCCGAACATGTAGTCGCGACTTACAACGCGGTCGCCTACTTTGAATTTCGGCGTCATGGCAGACTCACGCGCCTTGCGGAACGATTCCGCGTCATAATACGGCCCGCTGCCGCCCGGCCTGTTGCTTATCCCGATAAGATTGCCAGAAAACGAGACAGCATAAATCTCTTCAAGGTTGCCCTCGCTTTCTCTCCAGTATTGGTTCCAGTGGTCGACCACGAACGCGTAATCGGAATCTGTGTATTCGATTCGATCACCCGCTTTAAACTTCTCTTCCATCATGCCACTCCTTTAGCTCTAGCCGCCGCTAGGTCGATCACCTGCGCCGTCGTGTTCGCTTTGACTTCGTTGGTTTCTCCGTCGCCTGCCGAGTCGCCGACAAGTTCGCTTTCGACGAACCATGCGCGGTACAGTTCGGATCCAGTCCAAACGCGCAGTTCGTATTCCTCCTCGCCGAAGTTGGTCTGTCTGAAATTCAGAACCTGCCCAAGCCAGCCGTTAATCCGCAGTTTGACGAATTCGCCGATCTCGTATCCGAGCCATTCGTCAAACATTGGCGCCGTCCTTCATGCGCTGCAAACCAACCCACTGGCGCTTCTTGCGCCCGCCTTCGTCTGTTTCGACGAGATAGCTTCTGCCGCCATCTAGAAATTCCGACGAGCCGACAATGACGCCCTTTACGGTGATTTCGATTTCGTCGCCGAGCTCGTACTGCGTTGCCGCCGCCTTGACGGCGGTCATGCTGCAACTCCATCGATTGCGGCGATGCGCGGCATGCGGACCGGCTTTCGATAGCCGTCAACGTCGGGCGCGTAATGAATGACCGTATTGGCGTCGTCGCGCGGTTCAGCCGGCGGCGTGTTACCGGCGCATTTGTACGCCCACTGTTTGGAGATGCCGAGTTTCTCGGCGATGGTGGCGATTGACTTCCCGTCAGCCCGCATGGCGCAGGCGCTCTTTTCAACGTTCATGAGTGAGCGTCCTTTGTGGTGGTTTCCCGAAAATTTTAACTTTTTTGCCGGGATTCGTTTACTACGTCACAAGGGATATGCTTTTTCGCCTATACGGTCAAGGATAAATATGCGATAACGCCTAGCCGTTGCAAAAAAAGCGCAAAAGCGCATATGAGGCGGCTAGACAGGGAGAATGGAAAATGAAGACAGAAACCATAGGGCAGCGAGTAAAGAAGCTGCGAAAGGATGTCGGCCTTACACAGACCGATCTTGCCAAGCAGTGCGGCGTCGACCAGGCGACCGTTTCAAAATGGGAGCGCGGCATCGATAAGCCGGGTTCAAAGTCGATCGCAGTGCTGGCCGATATGGCCGGCATGCCGGTAAGCGCTTTTCTTGGCATCAAGGCGGCGCCGCGAAACACGGCGCAAAACGTCAAAACGTTTCGCGTTGTCGCACCGCTTCAGGCCGGCGTTTGGCGGGAGGCGGTAGAGTGGCCGCCAGACGAGCAATATGACGTGCCTATTCCTTGGCATCCAAACATGCCGGACATGCCCATGACCGGCTACCTCGTCCAAGGCAACAGCATGAACAAGGTTTATCCAAGCGGGTCGCTTGTATTCGTTTCGTCAACTATTGCGAACGGACTAAAGCCAAAAAGCGGACAGCGGGTATTGGTTCAACGGCGCAATAAAGACGGTTTATACGAAGCTACCCTAAAGGAATATGTCGTCGATGAAAACGGCAAGAAATGGCTATGGCCGCGCTCTCACGACCCGGAGTTTCAGGCGCCGATCGAGGTTGGCAAGAGCGACGATGACATAACGATTACCGGGATTGTTATGTACTCCTTTATTGCCGAGCCGTTTTTGCGCTGAAAAAAGACAATGCGCGGGCGGTATGCGTTCGCGCATTTTTTTGTTGCATTAATAGGCGAAAACGCCTAGATTGGCGTGAAATGGAATCGCGAGGACGAAAGCATGACCACTGAAGTGCAACGAGTTAAGGCAGAAATAGAACGGCGCGTTAAGGGATACGACGTATTCCTCGCCGCTCTCCGCGAGATAATCGACCGCAGCAATAACGGCGAGCTTGGTACGTCGAAGGTCATCGACATGCGCAAGATTGCCGAGCGCGCGATTGCGGAGGTGGCGGTATGACCCACCCCACCATAACCCACATCGACGACGTTTTGCCGTCCGTCAAGGACCGAACCGATTTCGTCGTTGTCGACAAAGGCGATTACACAGTCATTGACTACGTATACGCCTTGCCGGACAGCTTCGACGATCCGATACGGCGCGAGTGTCGCGGCATCAAGTTTGCGCGCGACGGCAGCATCCTGGCGCGGCCATTCCACAAATTCTTTAATATCGGCGAGCGCGAGGAAACACAGCCGGCGGCGATCGACTTCAACGAGCCGCACAGTGTTACGGAGAAGCTTGACGGCACGATGATCCACGCAGCGTTCGTGAACGGCGTCGGTTGCTTTATGACGCGCATGGGCCGGACAGACCATGCGTTGCGCGCGGAGCGGCATTTCACGCGCGCCATTGAGCGCGAGTGCGCCATTCTAATGCATGGAGAGCATCCAGCGACTCCGATTTTCGAATGGACGGCGCCGGATAACCGCATAGTGGTGCGGTACGAAGAAAGCGCGCTTACCCTATTGGCTATAAGACGCAACGAAGACGGCCATTACTACCCGCGCGCTGTTGTCGAGGATTGGGCCAAGGACATGGGCATACCCCACGTCGCCCACCACACGCAGCGCCACAACAGTGCCGCGGACTTTCTCGCTTACGCTCGAGCGATACAAGGCGCGGAAGGCTTCGTCGTGCGGTTCGATAGCGGACTATGGGTGAAAGCCAAAGGCGAGGACTACGTCCTGAAGCACCGCGCCAAGGACAGCATCATGCACGAGAAGAACATTCTCGCGCTAGTGCTAAGCGGCGGCATTGACGACGTTCTGCCGCTGCTCGACGACGCGGACGCTGATGCTGTCCGCGAGTATGCGACTGCGGTCGAGTTAGGTATCGCGGAACAGGCAGAGGCGCTTTGGGCGATTATTGCTGATAACGACAACGGTTACGACAGAAAGACGTTCGCAACGACAGTTGTGCCGAGGCTGCATCAGTCGTTGCGTCCACTAGCTTTTCAAATTTACGACGGCGTCGCACCGCGCCAGGCTATCACGGAGCGCCTTGCAGCCAACTGCAACAGCCAAACGCAGGTAGACGCATACCGACCACTGCACGGCGCCGTTTGGCGCTACTGACCTAACCACCACAGGAGAACCACCACAATGTATCCGGTAATCACAGCACAAGAAGCATTCGCGCAGGGCAGCAAGCCGTGGCTGCTCTATCACATCGCCAGCAAGTACGGCCGCTCGCCTATCGCGCGCAAGTTGCGTGATACAGCGCGCGAGCTCGCTGCGCTTTTGGCTGCTGCGCGATGAGTGCCGCACTGAGGGCGGCACGGGACGCGGCGATGAAAAAGGCAGCGTCACTCCCGAAGGTGAAGATCAAAGGGGAAAGTCGAGGCGCGTTGATTTGCATCGACGAGATCGACCGCCTCCGCGCCAGCTGTGCTGAGCTTGAGAAGGCGCTCGGCGAAGTTCTGGAAATCATGCCGATGGACCGTGAAGAACTCGAAACAGGCCCGTTGCGAGTTGAGGAAATGTACAAGCGCGAAACTGGGAAAGAGCCGTCCGCAAACCATGACGAGTTTACGGAATGGTGTTGGTCAAAGGTCCGCCGCGCCCGCGCCACCCTCGCAGGGGCGCACATGGAAATGCCGCCGAAGCGCGAAATCAAAAGCACAATGGAAATTCTACAGCGCCTCGCGGACGGCGACAGGATCGTGTTTTCGGAGGACGGCGAAGAGGCATGGTTCGCAGGCGGCGACCGTGCGTTCGTCGGCAACGTCATCATCGAAATGCGCAGCAAGGGCTACCTCAAGCGCATGTGCGACGACGAAGAAAACTACCGCGGCTCAGGCGAGTACGACACGATCAGCGAAAAAGGCCGCGCCACCCTACAAGGACAAGACAATGGCAGGTGATATCGAGATTACGGACGAGATGGTTGAAGCCGCATGCAGGGCGTACTGGCCGCTCCACTGGCCGCAGCAATTCAGCGACGACGATGCCGGTTCAATCCGCAAGCATATTCGAGCTAGCATCGAAGCCGTCTACCCTCCCATTGCCAAGACCGCCCAAGCGGAGGCGAGAGAGGCGGCTGCGGAGCGCGCTAAAACAGAGCTTGAGAATTGGGGCATTGACCTTCAGCACACATCCGACGCCTACCGCGATGCAGCCGTCAGCGGGGAATTCAACGGCAGACGGATAAAGCCAGAATTTGCCAAAGAACAGGCCGTGCGGTTCAAGGAGCGCGCCGACGCCATCTATGACTTTGGCGAACCGCTCGCCGCCGCCATCCGCTCTATGGAGGTGGAGTGATGGGACAGCCTATCAAGACAATCGAAGTGACCGTACAAGGCTTCCCGCCAGTTACTGCATCGCATGTCACTGCCGCCGCCGCCTTTGCTGATGTGTGGAGGAAGTATCAAGTCTATGACGACAGGTGCACATTTCGCCGCTTCATGGAAATCGCGACACGCAGGGTTGTGCCAAATCCCCCCGGCGTAGGCGACCCGATCAATGTCTGCGGACGTCCTGCTTGGTCGCTGGAGCCTCCGGCGCACACACGCGCGTTTGTCTACGATGGAGAACGTGTTCCAATGCGGGCGCATCATTCTGAAATCGAAGATGCCCGTCTCCGCCACTCCAAGGACACATGACCGTGAGCGCGCCAGCCAACGATAACGAACCGCGTCTTCTTACCAGACAGGAGGCATCCACCTACCTTGGCATTAGTCCGTCGCTGTTTTCATCGTGGGTAAGCGACGGTTATATGCCGGCGGCGCTGGCATGGACAAAGCGATGGGATAAACGCGCGATCGACGCGGTGCTTGATAAAGCTTCCGGTCTCGATAAAGGTGTAACCAATACGGAGACACCTTACGAGAAGTGGAAGCGGGAAAGTGAGAGTCGTGCTTGAAGGTATCCACAAGGTCAAAGCCAAACTAGCCGGGGGCAAGCAGAAATATTACCTGTACGCCTGGCGAGGCGGTCCGCTGCTTAGTGACGCGGACGGCAATGCGCTGCAGCCTGGTGACAAGCGCATAGCGAAAGCCTACGCAGACGCGCACGAGGCGGACAAGAAAAAGAACGACGACACGCTGCGAACGCTTATCGACGAGTTCCGCCGATCGACGGAATACACGGAGAAAGCAGACAAGACGCGCCGAGGTTACGACCTTTACCTAGGCAGGATCGAAAGCGCAGCGATTGCAGACATGCCGATCGAGGCCGTGCAGGATCCATCTGCGCGCGGTTCGTTCAAGGCATGGCGCGATACGATGGCGGATAAGCCGCGTTCCGCGGATTACGCTTGGGTTACGCTGGCGCGCGTGCTGTCTGTAGCGAAGGACAACGGCCGCATTGCGGTAAACGTGTGCGAGCGCGGCGGCAGGCTATACAAGGCTAATCGGTCGGAAATCATTTGGGAAGAAGATCACATCGCGGCCATGATGAAGGCGGCAAGACGGCCGCTGCAGATGGCGCTAATGCTTGGTCTTTGGACAGGCCAGCGCGAAGGCGACCTATTGCGTGTGGCGTGGAATGCGTACGACGGCAAGTCGCTGCGCATCAAGCAAGGTAAGACAGGCGCACGAGTTACGATTCCGGTTGGCGAGACGCTAAGGCAGATGCTTGATGCCGCGCCGCGTGTGTCGACGTCCATCCTTACGAACACACGCAACAAGCCGTGGACCGAAGACGGATTCCGCGCGTCGTGGGCTACAGCGTACCGCAATAGCGGCCTGCCGATGGCTAAAGGCGAGAAGCTGCACTTCCACGACCTGCGCGGTACGGCCGTTACGCGCCTGGCGCTGGCTGGCTGCAGTAATTCGCAGATCGCCGCGATTACCGGCCATAGCCTGCGCGATGTCGAGGCAATCCTCGATACGCACTATCTAGGCGGGCGCGTCGAGCTCGCGGAGCAGGCTATGTTGAAGCTGGAACAACACGCACGGAAGGTGGTGTAGGTTATGAAAACACGTGAAGAAAAAAGAGACGCAATGCTGAAGCAACTAGGCGTAAGCAAGGAGCAGTTTGAAAAAGACATGGAGTCCGTTAGGCGGCTGCGCCATTGCGCTGACGAATTTGTGAAACAGCGCGTCAACGAAGTGTTAGACAAAGATTAGGCGCACGCGCATTTTTTTGTTGCGTCGTTAGGCGTTTTCGCATATTGATGGAAAATCCATGGAGGCGCGTATGAAATTGAGGCCATATCAGACTGCTGCAATTGAAAGTGCCATACAGGCGCTAACAATCCACGGCAGTGCAGTAATGCAGATGCCAACTGGCGCTGGCAAGACGAGAACCGCAACCGAGATTGTCAAGCAGCATAAAAAGCCCGTGTGGTTCATATGCCACAGGCAGGAGATCGAACGGCAGGCCGCAAAAGCCTTCACCGCCGCGGGGATTGATTTTGGAATCGTGTCGCCGCGCGGTAAGCCTGAATACGATAAGCCTGTGCAGATTGTTTCCGTCGCTACGCTTACTAGGCGCATTAATGACTTGCCGCTTCCGTCGCTAGCGATATGGGACGAGTGCCACCACGTTGCGGCAAAGTCATGGTCTGCGATCCGTGAACAACTTAACGGCGCGCAGAACCTTGGGCTTACCGCAACGCCAGAGCGCTTTGACGGCAAGGGCCTTTCGGAGTGGTTCGGTGAGTTGGTTGTCGGCCCGTCCACGCGCGAACTTATTGACGGCGGATATCTTTCCGACTTCCGATACTTCGCGCCGAGCGACCCAGACTTGGCTAGCGCCAAGATGCAGGCGGGCGATTATAAAAAGGGCGACCTGGACAAGGTAATGAATACGCCGGTCCTGATTGGTGATGCTATTGCCGAGTATCGCAAGAACGCGGACGGCAAGCGCGCGCTAGTGTTTTGTGCCAGCGTTGACGCCAGCAAGGCGCTAGTCGATCGGTTTAATTCCGAAGGCATACCGGCAGCACACGTTGACGGAACCACGCCTACTGATGAACGAGACGCGTCTGTTGATGCACTGGCGTCAGGCAACATTAAGGTACTGTCCAACGTCGAGGTGTTCACGGAAGGCTTCGACCTTCCAGCAATCGACGTTGTTATCCTGCTCCGCCCGACGAAGAGCCTGGCGCTGTTTTTGCAGATGATTGGACGCGCGCTCCGCACGGCGGAAGGCAAGTGCGAGGCGTTGATATTCGACCACGCGGGCTTGTGGCTTGACCACGATTGGTTTGACTTGCCGATTGAATGGTCGCTGGACGGCGGCGCACGTCAACGAAGATTGGCTGGTCGCAAGCACGGTCCGCGCCGCTGTCCTGAATGCAAGGAGGTTCGCGTCGAGCGCGAGCCTGTGTGTGAGTGCGGTTATGAGTTCCCGACTGGGAGCGAGATTGGTGAATGCGACGGGAAACTCACTGAGTTGCGCCGCGCAGTTCCGTCCGGCTGCGAGACTAGAGAGGCATTCTCTAGGCGTATAGGGTGCGCCAGATTCGCCATGAATCGTTGGATTTCTAAAGGTATGCCTCTTTGTGATGGATATGTCCCAATAGAAGATGCGAAAGAGTGGTTAAAAGAAAACCCGCCAAGAAATATGCGCCCACTTTTTGTTGATGATCCTTCAGAATATGAAAGCCAAAAGGCATTCGCGCGAAGAATTGGAACATATAATTCACAGGTAAGACTTTGGGCCTTGAGTGGAGTAATTCCGTGTGCGAAAAACGGGTGGATCCATATAGAAAAGGCTCTTGACGTAGTAAACTCAATGCGAAGTAATAAAATCGCTAAACCGAAGACAAAGAAAAAAGAAAAGAAACGAGTAGCTAATGGAAGTGAAATAAAGGCTGATTTTGCTCGACGGATCGGAGTCTCATTCGCATCTGTGACTCTGTGGTGCAGGAACGGCTTACCAAACGATTGCGATGGGAACATCATCATTGATGACGCTATTGATTGGGTTGAGGCAAACACAAGGACATTAATAAAAGTAAACGACTTAACAGAAACACAGAGAAGCTTTGAAAAAAGACTAAAGGCAAATAAAGGTATGGCGTATTCATGGGCTGCGCGTGGAATGCCACTCGATAAGAATAGGATGGTTCACGTTCCAAGCGCATTGGAGTGGGTTCGAGAAAATGCAAAAATTCGAATACCACCAGATGCTTGGCCGCCAGATAGCGACCGCAAACAAAAGCCGCAACCAACCGCCGCTTAGCGGCACAACAAGGAGACCAACAATGAACCGTAGAAAATTTCTAGCCGCCATTGGATTGGCACCTATTGCCGCAACTGTTCCGGTTGCCGCCAAAGCGGCAGCAGTGACTGGCGAGTTTGGTCCGGAGGCAATGATGCCGCTTTATGACAAGCAGCTGGCCTCAAGAGCAATGTGCGCGGAAGCTGAAGTTGATATTCTAGACGATGGAACAAAACGCATTGTGCGTACAACTGACTTTGAAGATCATTGGCGAAAGTTCGAGGAGGAGGCTGCAAATATAGTTCTAGACGCATATAGGGCAGGACGCAGAATCTAAAGGCCAACCAATGACCCGCATCAACTGCGTTCCGCCGGCAGAGCTAACCGGCAAGCACCTTGTTGCCGAGTACCGCGAGCTACCGCGGATCTTCGGCCTTGTGCGTGCTGCGATCGCACGCGGCGAGCAGCCGGCGGTTATGGACACGTACCGCCTTGGCGCTGACCACGTTAGGTTCTTCTACACGCGCCTTGCGTGGCTTGCGCGCCGCCAGGCTGCGTTGATCGATGAAATGAAGCGTCGTGGCTACGCTCCGCAATACGGTGCGCCAAGCTTGGCGGGCTTTCCTACCGAGTGGTGCGGCGACTGGCAACCGACAGACGAGGCGCTGGCGCTGAATAGGGCGCGCATTATGGAGAGGCTACCAAAATGAGCAGCAGTCACCTTATCATCGTCGCTCACAACACGGCGACAGACGATATCGAATTACCGCTCGGCAACACGACGCTATACGGCGTTGGCGACGAGGAGAAAATCCTCGAGCGGTGCCGTAAGCGTTACGACAACGATTGGATCTTGGCGCTGTACAGGCCAATTAGCGCGCCGGTAAGCGGAACGAAGAGCAAGGCAAAGGAGTGAGTCCGAAGTTTGTATACAAATTCCGGACATCCACTAGCGGCCAAATATGACCGCTAATTACGCATTAGGCATCATAAGCGGCACTTAATAGCCGATTGGAGAAATGCAATGAACATTTGCGACAGACTGCGCGGCCTCTCGAGCGAGATTGCGTATAGCCAAATAGCGGATCAGATCGTCGATGAAGTTGCGCCTGACGCGGCGGACGTTATTGAGCTATTGCTGGCCGCATTAAAGCCGTTCGCGCAGGCTCCTTGCACGGGTCCGAATTCGTTCAATCGCGCAGTCCTGTCAGATGATGATTTTCGCAACGCTCGTGCGGCGTATGAGAGGGCGACGCAATGAACGATATCGTCAAGGCACTCATACTTGATAGCGAGTATCTTTTTCAGATGACTGGCGAGGACCACGGGCCTACTTTCATTGCAACTGACGAAGACGTTTATTTTGATATTGCAGATCTAAATACAGCGGCGTGGCAGTGTCATACCTGTGGTCGCTTTGAGTACCACGTCTTTGGATTTGATTGCGAAGAGTGCGGATGGTCGGCTGATGAAGATAGAGTTAAGCGCGCACTGGTGGATCGCGAGTCCCGCGTTGAAAAGCAATGACCGACAGACGTACGCTAATATGGTGGTCAACGGGCGCCGCGAGTTTCGTGGCCGCACAGTTGACACTGCGCGACAACCCGGAAGCAATCGTTGCGCGATGTGAGACTGGCAACGAGGATCCGGATAACTATCGTTTTGAGGCAGATGCAATGCGGCGGCTTAATACGTCCGTCACGCTGCTTCGCTCCACAGAATTCAGTGACGTTTGGGAAGTTTGGCAAAAGCGCCGTTACATGTCTGGTATTGCAGGTGCGCCATGCACATCTGCAATGAAGATTGCCCCTAGAATTGAATTTCAGCGCCCGACAGACATTCACGTTTTTGGCTACACGGCTGATCGCGAAGACGTAGACCGCTTCGAGAGGCTTAAGGAAAACTATTTTGAGTTGACCGTCCGCGCGCCGCTTATCGATGCCGGTATAACAAAAGCTGCAAGCCTTGCAATCGTGCAAAAGTCAGGGCTTGAGTTGCCGCGCTCCTACGCCATGGGATTTCCAAACGCCAATTGCCTCCAGACTGGATGCGTCAAGGCGACTAGCCCGGACTATTGGTCACTATATCGTCACCACTTCCCTGAGAATTTCGCGCGAACTGCAGCCTACGCACGTGAAATTGGCGCCAGACTGACGCGCATAAAAGGCGAGCGCATGTTCATTGACGAGATACCAGACGATTGGCCGATGACGAATCCAATCATTCCGGCCTGCGACTTCCTGTGCGCGTTGGCTGACAACGACAACGAACCGATGGAGAAGGCAGCGTGAGAATATATTTCGCACATCCGGTTACGGACTACGGAACCGAGCGAGAGCGTGGTGCGGTGGCAGCCATCGAGGCAGAAGGATGGACGGTAGAAAATCCAAACCAGCCGCATCATCAGGCTGGCTATGACGAAGAAGGTATGGTCTACTTTGAAAGGCTGGCCGCGTCCTGTGATGCGCTAATTTTTATGCGATTCCCGGGCGGAGCAATTGGCGCGGGAGTCGGAAAGGAGATAGACGCGGCACAGGCGGCGGCCTGTCCGATCTACGAACTATTCGATGGCGAAGTGTACTCGGTCTACGGCTCGCCGACGCCAGTTCTTTCCGTTGAGAATACGCGCGCCCTACTGGCTGAGATTCGTGCTACGGAACCCAACCAGAACAGAAACTGTAAAACGCCTGTAAAACGCAATGCGCCAGGTATCGCCAAAAACGGCTAACCTATTGATTTTATTGGTGGGTGAGCACGGGCTCGAACCGTGGACCCGCTGATTAAGAGTCAGCTGCTCTACCATCTGAGCTACACACCCGCCGAAGCCGGCTATCTAGTCGTGCCGGCCAGGTTTGTAAAGGGCTTAAGCGAGCAATGTGCCCTCGGCGACCTTGACCGCGTGGCCACCGATCCTCGCCGCGTGAATTGCGCCCGCCTTGCCGTCGATTTCGAGGCGGATTTTCGAAGGGCGACCCATCTCGATGCCCTGCTCGATGACATAGGCGGTCGGTCCTTCCGCCAGCCCGTCGAACCAGGCGATCGCGCCCGCGAAACCGGCCACGGCCGATCCCGTCGCGGGGTCTTCGCCGAGCCCCATCTCGGGGGCGAACATCCGCGCGTGAAAAGCGCAATCGTGGTGGATCACGTCCCTCGTATAGGCATAGAGCGACGCCTGGTGGCCGTTGACCACCGGCGCGACCTCGTCCCACAAGCCCTTGTCGAGCGACAGGCGCTGCACCGGACCGATCCCGTCGAGGGGCACGAAGACAAAGGCGTTGCCAGCCGTCCACACGCTAACTTCGTGGTTCTCGAAACCGACCTCTTCGGGTGCCGCCCCGATTGCCGCTGCAACGGCCGCCTTGTCGATCACCTGGTCGATCTGTTCGGGCAACCGCGGCAGATCGAATTCGGCATAGGACGGCTCGCCGAGCCGCAGCGCACAGCGCACCGGTCCGATCTCTTCGCCAAGAACCATCAGCCGGTCGTCCGCGCCATCGGCCGGACCGTCCTCGCCGATAGCGATTGCAGCCCCGACGGTCGGATGGCCGGCAAAGGGCAATTCGCGGCCCGGCGTGAAGATGCGCAGCGCGGCCGAATGCGCCGGGTTGTCGGGCGCACGGATGAACACCGTCTCCGACAGGTTGAACTCGCGGGCAATCGCCTGCATCGCAGCGTCATCCAGCCCGTCGCTGTCGAAAACCACAGCAAGCTGATTGCCGGTCAAGGCTTGGTCGGTAAAGA
>PCCY01000019.1 GCA_002731875.1 Roseobacter sp.
TGACCTGAGCCCCAAGTTCCCTCCAGCTTTGGGCGGAGTCCTTGGAGTTAAATCTTTGGCGTTAAGCCGCCATCTTGTCCATTGTCTTTCTCTGCAAAAATTCCATCGGTGTCAGGTTGCCCAATGCTGAATGTGGTCTGCGCCAGTTGTAATCCTCCTGCCATTCTTCAAGCGTTTCGCGGGCGTCACCCAGTGTTCCAAACAACGTTTCGTTGAGACATTCGTCTCGTAGCTTGCCGTTGAAGCTTTCGATAAAGCCATTCTGCTGGGGTTTTCCAGGCGCGATGTAATGCCAATCGATACCCGTGTCTTGAACCCATTTGAGGATCGCCATACTGGTGAACTCAGTTCCGTTGTCTGAAACTATTGTCTTCGGCATGCCTCGTTCTGCGATCACCTTGTCCAGTTCACGAGCAACCCGGTGTCCGGACAGCGATGTATCAGCAACCAGAACCAAGTTCTCACGACTGAAGTCATCGACGACTGCCAAGATGCGAAACCTGCGCCCGTCTGTCAGCGCGTCTGACACGAAGTCCAAGCTCCAGCGTTGGTTCGGGCCATCCGGCAGCACCATTGGCTTCCTTGTGCCCAAAGCACGCTTTCGGCCACCTCTACGGCGTACCTGAAGCTTCTCTTCGACGTAAATGCGCCTGACCTTTTTGTGGTTCACGACAAAACCCTCCCGCGCAATCATCACGTGGACACGACGACAACCAAACCGTCGCCGTTCTCGCGAAACCCGTTTGATAGCATCTCGCAGTTCAGCATCATCACCACGACGCGACAGATACCGCACCGATGACCGATCAACTTGCAGCACATCGCACGCCCGTCGCTGACTGACCTGATGAACTTCCATCAAGTGAACCACAGCTTTCCGCTTCGCTACGGGCGTCACCACTTTTTTGAATTGATGTCTCGCAGCATGGCGTTGTCCAACATCTGTTCGGCCAGTAGCTTCTTCAGCTTACCGTTCTCGTCTTCCAACGCTCGCAGCCGCTTCGCGTCAGACGGCTCCATGCCGCCGTACTTCGATTTGTATTTGTAGAACGTCGCTGAACTGATCCCATGCCGCCGACATACATCGGCAGTCTTCTCGCCAGATTCCTGTTCCTTGATCATCGCTATGATCTGTTCGTCCGTAAATCTCGCCTTCATTTGTCCGTCCTTTTGTTGGGCGGACTCTACACAAATTTGGAGGAGTTTTAGGGGCTCAGGTCAATAGATCAAAAACTAATTAACGCATTCTCTACTTATCAAAGTCGTAAGGGTGTGTATCAATTAAACGTCAAATTAATGACACCGCGTGCACTTTGTTCGATTTTGAAAATGTCTCCGATTAATATTCCTGTTTGATGATGCCCGTCGATGCTAACGCATCCCCGCAGCCTCAAACTGTCCCTCGGACAGTTTACAAGACGGCCTTCGGCCCGAGGTCGGGCGCGCCCCTTACCTCTTCCCTCGCAAAATACCGCTTGATCACCACCCCGCTTTCACCCAACGTTTCGGTATGATCCGTACCCTCACCCTTTTGCTGTTCCTCGCCTCTTGTGGGCGCCCGTTAACCGAGAATGAGCAGGCATTCGCCCGCACCATCATGGGCGAAACCCTGAACGTACGCCAAGCGCGGCTGCATAATGGGTCGCCTTCGCGGGGGGTGACGATGACGCGTCAGGCGCGGCCGCGCACCACCTGTCGCGAACGGATCCTGCCGCCTGAAAAGGTCGGCGAAGTCATCACCACCAAGCCCGCCGCCATCGCGCTTTGGAATACTGTGTTGTTCGACAAGGACTGGTATCTCGACGATTATCTGCCCGATTATCCCGACCGGATCGGATTGATCGCCGCGATGATATTCAGCCACGAGCTGACCCATGTTTGGCAATGGCAAAACCGGGCGACCACCGGCTATAGCCCCCTGCGCGCGGCGTTTGAACACACCGGCGGGGTTGATCCGTATTTGTTCGATCTCGACTCTGATCCCAAGTTCAGCGATTTCGCCTATGAACAACAAGGCTCCATAGTCGAGGAATTCGTCTGTTGCCGCGCACTTGCGCCGCAAGCGCCCCGGACCCAGCGTCTGCGCGCGTTGATCAGCCAGGTCATGCCCGTGGCCGAGCTGCCGCAAAATCGCACATACGAGGTAAAGATGCCTTGGAGCGGCGTTGATCTGAACGGCATCTGCGGGTGAGCGTTGCCCCGCCCCGGCTTTGGGGGACGCGCCTAAACGATCGGCTCCGGTTGCGGCGTAGCGGTGATTTGCATTGCTGGTACGGCGTGATGCGCAGGCACAGCCGATCAGCCGCCGTCGCGCAGCGGGTTCGTCAGAACAAACGAAATGACATCGTCGTTCAACGGGTTATCGACACCTGGCAAGGAGATCGTCAAACCGGTGCTCAATGACACTTTCAGCGATCCCTCAGACACCGTCTGATGCGTGACGAACGTGTTCTCGTCATCGGTTTCGACAACCAGCGCGTCGTGTTCGACGTTATAATCTTCTATCGTCACGTTCCCTTGCGCATCTGCTGTCGCAATGAAGGTGTCCGCGCCTTCGCCACCCGTGCCCGTGTCTTCGGAGCCGAGGTACAAGAGGTCGTCGCCGTCTTCTCCGAATAACTGATCGGGCATGTCGTCGTCAGCAGAGCCCGCCTCACTGCCTGAAAGCACATCGTCCCCGTCGCCGCCCTCTATGATGTCAGCCCCCGAGCTCCCGTTCAGGATGTCGTCATCGTCGCTTCCCGAAACGGACTCGCTGTCGCTTAGCCCGTCATTCAAGCTCTCTGCCTCGAGTTCTGCGGCGAATTCTGACAAGGTCGTTCCATTGCTGTCGACAAACTGGTCTTCGTCGCCTATCCGCATCGAATCATCTTCAGGCATGTCTGTGTCGTCGTTCCCGCTAAACGGGTCGAATACGGCAACCATCGAACCAAAGGCTGCGAAAAGAAGTAATAAAAGAGGTGACATATCAATATCCTGTTCGGAATCGGTATGCTGATTCAGCATGTCACCTTTTGGGTGAACATGTGATATAAATAAGGCGTTTACCCTGCTTTTGTGTCACCAATGGGCGTTTTTCAACCAGCGAATGGGTTCAAATGGCGACCAGGCGACCACTGTCCAACCTTATTTGCCGATCCATACGCGATGCCAGTTCAAGATTATGCGTGGCAATCACCGCCGACAGGCCGGTCCCACGCACCAGCGCCATCAACGCGGCAAAGACCTGATCAGACGTCGCAGGGTCAAGGTTACCCGTAGGTTCGTCGGCCAGCAGCAATCTGGGTGCATTGGCAAGCGCCCGGCAAAAAGCGACACGTTGCTGCTCGCCCCCCGACAGGGCTGCGGGACGGTGATCTGCGCGATGACCGATGCCGACCTCGTCCAACAATGACAGGGCGCGGCTGCGCGCATCCGCTTGCGATACGCCGTTGGCAAGCTGGGGCAGAACGATGTTCTCAAGTGCGGAAAATTCGGGCAGAAGGTGATGAAACTGGTAGATGAACCCGACATCACGCCGCCGCACTCCGGTACGCTTGCGGTCCGATTCACCGGTCATGTCCGTCCCGGCGATTTCAACGATGCCGTTATCCGGCGTGTCCAGCAACCCCGCGATGTGCAGCAGTGTGGATTTTCCTGCACCCGATGGGGCGACCAGGGCGACGACCTCGCCCGAGGCGACGGTCAGGTCGATGCCGCGCAATACGTTTACCTGGTTGGGCAATCCGGGGTTGTAGGATTTGTCGATGCCGGCAAGGCGCAACACGGGGTCATTCATAGCGCAGCGCCTCTACCGGGTTCATCCGAGCGGCACGACGCGCGGGAAATATGGTCACCACAAACGAGAGACCCAAGGAAAGCCCCACCGCCGACAGAACGTCACCGAGCTGAAGCTTGGCGGGAAGAAAATAGATGCCCCTGATCGACGCATCCCAAGCGGTTCCCCCGGAAAGCCAGTTCACAACGCCGAATATCTGGTCGACATACAGCGCGAAAAGACTGCCCAAAATCACCCCCATCACCGTTCCAATGATGCCTGTGAAGGCCCCGCAGATGAAAAAGACCCTCAGGACCGATCCCTCGCTCAACCCCATCGTGCGCAAAATACCTATATCGCGGCCCTTGTTCTTGACCAGCATGATTAGCCCCGACACGATGTTCATTGCAGCGATCAGCACCAGAATGCTGAGGATTACGAACATCACCCGATCCTCGATATCAAGAGCATCCAAGAATGACCCGGACGCATCTCGCCATGTCCAGATCATACCGCGGTCACCGGCAGCCGAGAGCAACGGCATGGTCAGCGCATCGACGTTGTCGGGGTTCTCGACCATGACTTCAAGCTCGTCAGCGACGCCCTCGCGATTGAAGAACGATTGCGCTTCAGCCAGCGGCAGATAGGCCCGGGTACGGTCGATATCATAGCGCCCGGCGCTGAAGATATACACCACGTCATAGGCATTCACCCGCGGGCTGGTTCCGAATGCTGTCTTGACGCCGTTCGGAGAGATCAGCTTGATCTTGTCGCCCACACCGACGCGCAACGCCTGTGCCACACCGGAACCGATCGCAATGCCTTGGTCAAAATCGGCAAGGTCACCTTCGGCGGTTTCCGGGTTGGCGATGCGTGGAAGTTTCGCAAGATCGGCACCCTCGATCCCGTACACTTCGATGCCCGCGTTCGCCTGGCCCTTGTTCGCCATAACCTGCCCGCGCACCAACGGGGCTACGTGGGTGACGCCGGGAACTTGGGCGACCCGCGCGGCCATTTCGGTATAATCCGCGATCCCGGTCTGGGTAACGCCGTTGTCGTCCACGGCCGCCATGTTGTACACGGTCACATGGGCATTCGCCCCCAGGATCGTATCGACGAATTCAGCTCGAAACCCCGACCGGACCGCCAAAGTAGCGATGAGCGCAAACACGGCCAGCGTGATGCCGATCAGACTGATCCACGTCATGACGCTGACACCGCCTTCGGCACGTCGCGCCCGAAGATATCGCCATGCGATCATCCATTCGAATGGGGCAAAGGGTGGTGTCTTGGAAACTGGGTTGGCCAAAGGGGGTCTCCGGGCAAGGATCAATCGGGCGCAACCTGCTGGTTTAGCCGCATAGGGTCAAGCTGCGAGTGATGAGCAAGGGTCGGTATAGGTTAAAGTCAGCGGGTGCGGATATCAATCGTGCGACGGAAGTTGCGTTCGGTGCCTGCGCCGTTTGAAAGGCTGCGCCAATACCCCTAGCAGGATGCCCACCCCTAATGCACCGATCACGAACCCAAATCCCGCAAATACCGCCCCGGCAAACCCAAGCGGCACCGCAGGCTGGAAAGCCCCCCATGCGGCCTTGGCTATCTGCGGGTCGTTCATGCGCGGCAGATAATACGCGCGCATGAACGGTCCCTGCCCCTCTAGCTTGTGCAGCGTATCGCGCAGCGTTTCATAGCGCGTGAATGTCGCTGACATGTCCATGCGACGGCGCTCCATGAAGGGGCTTCCGGTCATTTGGGCCAACGCCTCTGCGCGTGACATGCCCACGGCCTGGGCGCTGGCGTCGAAATCAGCGGTGACCTCGTGCAAGGCATCGACCGCCCCGCCCAGCCTTTGCAGATACTGCTGCGAATACTCGGGGAACTGCGATGCCAGGACCGCCCCGGTGATTCCGCCAGCAAATGTCAGCGCGCGAAGGATCATAGGAACCAGGCATAAGTCGAGCCAGCCGTCATCGTTCCCATCTCTCGACCCTCCGTGTTGCGTTTAGACGATACCGCGATAAATCCCGGCCAACCTTTCGACGGCTGTCTCAGGCGCCATCTCCTCGCTTTCGCCGGTCCGCCGCGAGGTCAATTCAACCACACCGTTTTTCAACCCGCGCGGGCCAACCGTGATACGCCACGGAAGGCCGATCAGATCCATCGTGGCAAACTTGCCGCCCGCCCGTTCATCCCGATCGTCATAAAGCGGATCAAGACCCAACGCCTTTAGGCTGTCATACAAGGCGTCGCACGCACCGTTCGCCTGATCGTCGCCTTGCTTGAGGTTGACGATCCCGACGTGAAATGGCGTGACGCCTTCCGGCCAGATGATGCCTTTGTCGTCGTGGCTTGCCTCAATGATGGCCCCGACCAAACGGCTGACCCCGATCCCGTGTGAACCCATGTGCACCGGCACAGGTTTGCCATCGGGGCCCTGCACGGTAGCCCCCATAGGCTCGGAATATTTGGTGCCGAAATAGAAAATTTGCCCAACTTCGATGCCACGGGCCGTGCGGCGTCGGTCTTCCGGGATTTCCTCGAACAAGGCGGCATCATGAGTTTCATCGGTCCGCGCGTACCGCGAGGTGAACTCCTCGAGCACCGACTGGCACTGTTCAATCGAATCGTAGTCAATCTCGCGGTCACCGAAATTCAGTTCAGTGATCTGGCTGTCATAGAACACTTCTGATTCTCCGGTTTCGGCCAGCACCAGAAATTCGTGCGTATCATCGCCGCCGATGGGCCCGGAGTCGGCGCGCATCGGGATGGCTTGCAGCCCCATGCGTTCATAACTGCGCAAATAGCTGACCAAGTGGCGATTGTAGGCGTGCAATGCGTCCTCTTTTGTCAAATCAAAGTTGTACCCATCTTTCATCAGAAACTCGCGCCCCCGCATCACCCCAAACCGAGGACGGACTTCATCGCGGAATTTCCACTGGATGTGATACAGGGTCAGCGGCAGATCCTTGTATGATCCGACGTGGCTGCGAAAGATGTCGGTGATCATCTCTTCGTTAGTCGGACCATACAGCATGTCCCGGTCCTGACGGTCCTTGATGCGCAGCATCTCAGGACCATACGCATCATATCGCCCCGATTCCTTCCAAAGATCGGCGGATTGAAGCGTTGGCATGAGCATGGGAATGTGCCCGGCGCGCTGCTGTTCTTCGTGCACGATGTTCTCGATTTTACGCAGCACCTTGAAGCCCAACGGCAACCAGGAATAAATCCCCGCCGCCGATTGTTTGATCATGCCCGCCCGCAACATCAACCGGTGGCTGACAATCTGCGCTTCGGACGGGTTTTCCTTGAGCACAGGCAAAAAATAACGGGACAGACGCATGATGATCCTCTCAGACTGAATTCAGACCTGATTATGCCAAACCCATGAGGGAAACAATCACCAAGACCCGAGATACTTGGCTGACCAGACGGCTTGGGTCATCCGTGTGCGTTGTCGGAACGCCGCGTTTGCTATTCGGACGTGGGGAGTGTCGCGGTACGCATCGCCAGTTCCAGCGCCACCTGCGTTGCCTTTGCCATGTCCTGCACCGAAATCCATTCCAGCGGGCCGTGTATCTCCTGCATGCCGGTGAAGATGTTCGGGCATGGAATGCCCATCTCCGTCAGGCGCGACCCGTCGGTACCACCACGAATGGCAACCGATACCGGGTCCATCCCTCCTGCCCGGACCGCATCGCGCGCCAGTTCCACCGGCGTCATATCGTTTTCCAGCCAATACCGCATGTTGCGGTATTGTGGCGTGATCTCACAACGTATTCCTGCCCGTGGTTCCGATGCCTGCACCGCCGCGCATACCTTGCGCAGCAGATCACCCTTGGCCGCCAGCCCATCACGCTCAAAGTCACGCAGGATGAATTTGATTTCAGCCTCTGACGACCCACCCTTGATTGTCGTGGCGTGAATGAACCCCTCACGCCCGTCTGTGGTCTCGGGCGTCATCGTGGCATGCGGCAAGGTCATCAATATCTTCGCTGCCAGATGCAGCGCGTTCACCATCTTTTCCTTGGCCCAGCCCGGATGCGCCGAAACTCCGGTTATCGTCACGACGGCCCCGTCCGCAGAAAAACTCTCGTATTCAATCTCGCCGGGCTTGGACCCATCAAATGTATAGGCGAAGTCACAACCTAAATCAGCCGGCAGGCGCGGATCGACGCCGCGCCCGATTTCCTCGTCCGGAGTAAAGGCAAGACGCACCGCCCCGTGGGGAATCTGAGGGTTTTCCAACAGATGCCTCGCGGCGGTCATGATGATCGCGACACCTGCTTTGTCGTCAGCTCCCAATAGCGTGGTGCCGCTGGCCGTTATGATATCTTCGCCCAGCTTTTGCGCCAAATAGGGCGAATTGGCGGGTGACAGCTTCAGGTCGGGGGCATCGGCAAATGTGATATCGCCACCGTTATAGCCTCGATGCACCACCGGCTTGACCCCCGTGGCATTGTATTGCGGGGCGGTGTCGACATGGGCACACCATCCCATCACGGTTTTTCCTTCGGCGGTCGCGGGCACTGTCGCAAGCACGACGCCATAGTCGGTCAACGTCACGTCCACCGCCCCCATGGCGTTCAACTCCGATACCAGCAACCGCGACATTTCCAGCTGGACACCAGTGCTCGGGCGCTGTGCGCTGGCCTCGTCGCTCTGGCTGTCGATCGCGGCGTACCGCACCAGCCGCTCTTCCAATTCTCGATCAAAGTCACTACGCATTTTCAGACTCCCATTGACCCTGCAAAAGACTGCCTGGCCGGTCGCGTTGTCAAGCGGGGTAGTCCTTGATTGACCGATCAATTATCCGCTACCCTGCAAGCCGCCACACGATCGGAGCCCCCCCATGACCAAGATATTCGAACCCGCCCGCGAAACACCAGTGATCCATGAAACCGGCGTGTTGGTCATCGGCTCCGGCCCCGGCGGGCTCACTGCCGCCCTGGCCGCCGCACGCGCAGGGGCCGACGTGACCCTGCTTGACCGTTTTGGCTGCTTTGGTGGCAACATCACCGTGGTGGGGGTCGAAGGCTTCGCATGGTACCGTCACGAACAGACCGTCGAGGCTGGCGGCATCGGCCGGGAATTCGAAGAACGTGCCAAGGCCATGGGGGCTGCTACGCCCGAATCGCAATCACTCAGCTACGAACTGGACAGCGAGGGCTTCAAGCTGGTCGCCGACCGTCTGGTGGAGGAAGCAGGCGTGCACCCGATGCTGCACCGCCAGTTTGTTGCCCCGATCATGGACGGCGACGCTATAAAAGGCGTGATCGTCGAATCCAAGGCAGGCCGCGAGGCGATCCTCGCCAGAATCGTGATCGACGCCACCGGTGACGCGGATGTCGCATATCGCGCAGGTGCCCCCACCCGCAAAACACCGGTCGAGCAAATGCAGGCGGCTTCGGTCATGTTCCATATCGCAGGAGTGGACAAGGCCGCCTTCATGGCCGGCGTGAAGGATGATCCGCAAACCTATGCGAATTGGTCCACTGGCGAATGGGTGGTCGAAACCGACGGCAAAGAAGATTCGATGTTCTCACCCTTTCTCGCCAAGCCCTTTGCCCAGGCGATCCGCGACGGCAGAATGCCCGCTAATCTCAACACTATCGGCGGCACCTGGGGCGCTGTGCACGACAGCGGCGAAATGACCTACATGAACCTCGTGCATCTCGCCGAATGCGACGGCACCGATCCCGACAGCATGACACGCTTTGAAATCGAAGGCCGCGCCCAGGCCATGCACGCCATCGATGCGCTCAAGGCCTATACCCCGGGCTGCGAGGCGGCGCGTCTGCGCAATTTCGGCATGAGCATCGGCATTCGCGACACCCGTAAGATCGACGCCCACTACAACATGACCGAAACCGACGTGCGCCAACAGGCCCGCTTCGACGACAGCATCGGGATCTACCCCGAATTCATCGACGGGTACGGCGTGTTGATCATTCCGACGACCGGCCGCTACATGCACATTCCCTACCGCGCAATGCTCCCCAAACAGGTCAAGAACCTGCTGGTGGTGGGTCGCGCCATAGGCGGCGACAAGATAGCCCACGCCGCCACCCGCAACATGGCCTGTTGCGCGGTCACCGGCCAGGGCGCTGGCGTCGCAGCGGCATTGGCAATCGCGCAACGCTGCGCCCTCGATCAGGTCTCGATCGAGGCTGTGCAACAGACCCTGCGCGTCCAGAATGTCCGCATCCACTGACCGCGCCCGCCCTTCCAAATGGCCTGAAATCCCCGCCGGAGGCACCGCCACCGCAATACCCGCCCCCGCTTGCGCTCTATCACAACCCTTGAAAACCTGCTCTTATTGCGCAATGTCAGTCTAAACCGGTCGCAAGGACAGCACATGGCTCTGCCGAACAAAGATCATATGAAGTACTGGGGCATCGCGGGGGCGGTGGTGCTGGTCATCCTGTGGTTTACCGGTGATATACTCTTGCCCTTCATAATCGGAGCGGCGATAGCGTATTTCCTCGATCCGGTGGCAGACAGGCTCGAAAAATGGGGGCTCAGCCGTACGATGGCCACGATGGTCATTACGCTGGTGGCCTTGCTGATTTTCGTCCTGATGGCGGTACTGGTCGTTCCGACCCTGATCAACCAGGCCGGCAACCTTGTCGCGGTCGCACCCGAACTTGCCAAGAATTTCGTCAACTTTCTGACAGAACGTTTCCCCACGCTTCTGGATCAGGAGTCTTCTCTGCGCAGTTCGGTCAATTCGATCGGCGCGACAGTACAGGAACGGGGCGGAGAGCTGTTCAATACTGCCGTGGCTTCGGCGGCTTCATTGTTGAATTTGCTCATTCTGTTCGTCATTGTCCCGGTGGTCGCCGTATATCTGTTGTTGGATTGGGACCGCATGGTCGCGCAGATCGACAGCCTGTTGCCACGCGACCATGCCCCGACCATTCGCAGACTGGCCCGCGAAATAGACAAGACCCTCGCCGGATTCATTCGCGGCATGGGCACCGTTTCCCTGATCCTTGGCACGTATTACGCCATCGCCTTGATGCTTGTTGGTCTGCAATTCGGCCTTGTCGTCGGATTTATCGCCGGGCTGGTCACCTTCATCCCCTACCTTGGGGCCATGCTAGGAGGGACCTTGGCAATCGGACTTGCGCTCTTTCAATTCTGGGGGGACTGGTTCTCAATCGGGTTGGTCGCCGGTATCTTCGTGGTCGGCCAAATTGTCGAAGGCAATTTTCTCACGCCAAAACTGGTTGGCGATTCCGTCGGACTGCACCCGGTTTGGTTGATCCTGGCATTGTCTGTCTTCGGCTCGCTCTTTGGGTTTGTCGGCATGCTGGCCGCGGTCCCGATTGCGGCGGCCTTGGGGGTGATCGCCCGGTTCGCGACCGAACAGTATCGACAAAGTGAGCTGTATAAGGGTGCCCCGGCCATATCACTGGATGAATCGGCAGACTGACATGGCACAACAGCTTGGCCTCGCGCTTCCCAGCCGCACCGCACTGGGGCGCGAAGATTTCTTCATCGCCCCCTCAAACGCCATTGCCGCGGCAATGATTGACGGCTGGCGCACCTGGGCCGGGGCCAAACTGGTCCTGACCGGCCCCCAGGGCGCGGGCAAGACCCACCTTACCCACGTGTGGGCAAACCTGGCCAACGCGAGAATAATCGACGCCAACATGCTCGAAACGGCGGATATCCCCAGCCTTTGCCAAGGCAATCTGGCCGTTGAAAACGTCCCCGACATCGCAGGTCGGGATCGTGCGGAAACAGCATTGTTCCACCTGCACAACCTGTTGCTCGCCGAACGCCACAGCCTGCTGTTGACAGGAACAGCCCCTATCGGCAGTTGGAACCTAAGATTACCCGACTTGACAAGCCGAATGCGCGCGTCACCTGCCGCGGCGCTCGAAGCCCCTGATGACGTCTTGCTCACTGCGGTACTTGTCAAGTTGCTGGCAGATCGACAGTTGACGCCTAAACCTGACCTGATCCCGTATCTGCTCCGGCGCATGGATCGATCTTTCGCTGCGGCGGGCAAACTGGTGGCCGCTCTCGACAAGGCAAGCCTGGCACAGAAAAAGCCCGTGACCCGAGGCCTTGCGGCGCAAGTACTGGACAATGACGCCTGAGCCGCGCGATACTCACCAGAATTATTAGCAAACCCGTTACATTCCAATACCATAAGGTCGGCATGACGCACGCAGATTTCCTAGAAGCTCCGTTTCCGGAGGCCCAAGATCTTGCTGATCTAGACGCCACCGGTCCCGGTCGCTTTTACAACCGCGAACTAAGCTGGCTGGGCTTTAACTGGCGCGTCCTCGAAGAAGCTGAAAATACCCGGGTGCCGTTGCTGGAGCGGCTTCGCTTCCTGTCGATTTCGGCGGGCAACCTTGACGAATTCTATACCGTGCGGGTGGCAGGATTGCGTGAATTGGCCCAAGCGGGCAACATGACACCCGCCGCCGACGGGTTGACGCCTGCCGAACAACTGGTTCTGATCAACGAAGATGCCCGCAAGCTCATGATGACCCAGCAACGGGTTTTGCTTGATCTCATGGGCGAAATGGACAGAAACAACATCATGTTGGAACGGGCCGCCGACCTCGACGACAACGACAGGGCCTATCTGGAGGATGTCTTTTTCAACCAGGTTTTCGCGGTTCTGTCGCCGTTGGCGATCGACCCCGCACACCCGTTTCCCTTCATCCCGAACACGGGCTATGCTCTGGCACTACAACTGGAACGTAGCGCTGACAAACGACCCTTGCAGGCGCTTTTGCCGATCCCCGCGCAGATTGACCGCTTCGTCGCCCTCCCGGCCCCGGACGGGTGTCACCGTTTCCTCCCGCTCGAAGACCTGCTGGTTCTCAATATCCCGGGCCTGTTCCCCGGCTACAAGCTCAAGGCGCATTTCGAATTTCGGGTGCTGCGCGACAGCGACCTCGAAGTCGAGGACGAAGCCGAAGATCTGGTGCGCGAATTCGAAGTGGCGCTGAAACGCCGACGCCGCGGCGAAGTCGTACGGCTTACCCATTCCGCAGGAGCCCCGGAAAAACTGAAATCCGTGGTGATGGCCGAACTCGGAGTACGACCGCAAGATGTCATCGAACTGGACGGAATGATCGGCATCAACGACCTTTCCGAACTGGTGATCGACAGCCGTCCCGATCTTCTCTGGCCGCAGTTTACCCCCCGCATCCCCGAACGGGTTCAAGACCACGATGGCGATATGTTCGCGGCAATCCGCTCCAAGGACATGCTGTTGCACCACCCCTATGAGACCTTCGATATGGTCGTGCGGTTTTTAGCACAGGCGGCGCGCGACCCTGATGTCGTCGCGATAAAACAAACGCTCTACCGGACCTCGCGGGACAGCCCGATCGTCGAAGCCCTGTGCGAAGCTGCCGAAGACGGCAAATCGGTCACCGCCCTGGTCGAACTGAAAGCCCGGTTCGACGAAGCCGCCAACATTCGCCAATCCCGTCGGTTGGAACGCGCCGGTGCCCATGTGGTCTATGGATTCATCGATCTCAAAACCCATGCCAAGATTTCCACGGTCGTGCGGCGCGAAGGCAACCAACTGGTCACCTATACACACTATGGAACCGGCAATTATCACCCGATCACCGCCCGCATCTACACTGATCTGTCGCTGTTCACCTGCGACCAGAAACTTGGCCGGGATGCGACCAAAGTCTTCAATTATCTTTCTGGTTACGCACAGCCCGACAGGCTCGATAACCTGGCGATCTCTCCGATCACCCTGAAACCGCGTCTGCTCGCGATGATCGACGCCGAGGCAAAGCACGCAGCTTCCGGTCGGCCAGCCGAGATTTGGGCGAAAATGAACTCCATCATCGATGCAGATGTGATCGATGCGCTCTATGCCGCCTCCCAGGCGGGGGTCAAGATCAGCCTGGTGGTGCGTGGCATCTGTGGCTTGCGCCCGGGTATAAAGGGGCTATCCGAAAATATACGTGTGAAATCCATCATCGGGCGTTTCCTCGAACACTCCCGCATCGTCTGTTTCGGCAACGGATTCGGACTGCCCCACAAGAAAGCACGGGTTTTCATCTCCTCCGCCGACTGGATGGGGCGCAACCTGACCCGACGCGTGGAAACTCTGGTGGAAATCGAGAATGCCACCGTCAAGGCCCAGATCACCAGCCAGATCATGGCCGCCAACCTTGCCGATGTCGCGCAAAGTTGGGTCATGGCCCCCGATGGCAGCTTTTCTCGCCCCGACCTCGAAGAGGGCACATTCGCCTTCAACTGCCACCGCTTCTTTATGGAAAACCCTTCCCTGTCCGGGCGCGGATCAGCAGGGGCATCTGACGTTCCAATGCTCACCCATGCGGAAGACTGATCATTTCATTTTGCCCTGAAAACTCTCGCCGAAGGCGCACATCTCGTCTGCGATCCCGGCAGTGTTCGTTCACGGGCGGGTAACGGGAATATGCATGTGGTTTCTGCGGTCAATACCGGCTTTGTCATACTCGCCTCACCAAGGTTAGTGATTGACCTTACCCCCCTGCTGCGCCAATTTACCCGACAACCCAAGCCTCGCAGGAGCGTCCGTGGCAGATAGAACCGACAATCCTCCGCCCTCTCTTGTGCCCGAAACCGGGGTGGCTGATTTGGGGCTCTTTGGCAAACCTCTCTTTCTGGACCCGTCCGCCCGGGCCTTGGCGCGCGTCGGTGTCGTTGATGTCGGTTCGAATTCGGTGCGCTTGGTGGTGTTTGACGGCGCGGCCCGGTCACCGGCGTATTTTTACAACGAAAAGATCATGTGCGCTCTGGGGGCGGGAATGGCCGAAACAGGTCACCTGTCGCCAACCGGTCGGGCGCGCGCGCTGTCGGCCATGCGCCGCTTCAGCAAGTTGGCTGAACGCATGGAGCTGACCGAACTGACCGTCGTCGCCACAGCGGCTGTGCGTGATGCGTCGGACGGGCGCGAGTTCTGTGATGAGGTCCAGCGTGAAACCGGCCTCAAGATTTGGGTCATCGACGGAGAGGAAGAAGCCCGTCTGTCGGCGCAGGGCGTATTGTTGGGCTGGCCGGGGGCCTACGGGCTGGTGTGCGACATCGGCGGCTCTTCGATGGAACTGGCGGAAATTTCCGGTGGCCGCGTGGGCAAACGGGTCAGCTCTGCACTTGGGCCGCTGAAACTGCGCGATATGAGCGGAGGTGCCAAGGCGCGCGAAGCGCATATCAGGGACACGATGCAGGCCCTGACCGAGAAAATGGGCGCGCAACGCGACCGGCTGTTTCTGGTCGGCGGCTCGTGGCGTGCAATTGCGCGGATCGACATGGTGCGCCGGGGCTATCCGCTCCATGTTCTGCATGAATATCGCATGACGGCGAAATCTGTGCGTGAAACCGTCAAGCACATTCAGAAATATGATCTTGAAGAGCTTCGACAAATCAGCGGAGTTTCCGCGAGCCGAATGGCCCTTGTCCCCTATGCGGCCGAGGTTCTGTCCCGTCTGGTCAAGACCTTCAAACCCAAAGATATCGCCGTCTCCAGCTATGGAATTCGTGAAGGCATGCTTTACGAACAAATGCCGCAACGGTTGCGTGACCGCGATCCCCTGATAGAAGCCTGCCGGTTCGCCGAAGCCAAAGATGCCCGCACGCCGGGCTTTGGCAAGGTGTTGTATGATTTCATCCTGCCGCTCTACAAGGCCGCGCCACCGCAGCGTAAACGCTTGGTAAAGGCGGCCTGCCTGCTTCATGATGTCAGTTGGCGCGCGCATCCCGACTATCGCGCCGAGGTCTGCTTTGACAATGCGACCCGCGCCAACCTTGGGGGATTGAAACACTCCGAACGCATCTATCTGGGCCTTGCCCTGTTGCACAGGTATTCAAACAAGCGCGAGAATACCCGTTTCGAAGACCTGTATCAGATGGTGGATGAAAAGACCCGCAACGAGGCCGAGATTTTGGGTAAAGCCATGCGTTTCGGGGCGATGATGTGGATGAACAAGGACGATCAGCGCAGCACTCTGCGCTGGTTCCCCAAAAAGAAGATACTGGAACTTTGGCTACCCAATGACATGATCCCCCTGTTCGGGGAAGTCGCCGAAGCGCGGTTCAACTCGCTCGCATCATCGCTCGGTGCCGAGGTTCATTTGAGAACCGGAAAATCCTGATCCAACCCTGGTCTGTCTAAAGGTCGACCTGCGGTACCTCATCCAGCAAAATCACCGGGGGCGCATCTTGTGCGGGTGGTTTTTCAGGCTTGCGTCTGATCAGGATGTCGCCGTTGGGCATCTTCTGCGGCGGCTCGTAGACGCTCCAGTCGTCGACATCGTTCAACAGCTCTGTAAATGCCGGCCCCATCTGAGCGGTAAAGTCGCGCAGTGCCGGGCTGACCTTGCTTCCTAAATCGGACAAGCCTTCGATGGCAGGTGCCATTTCCTGCTTCATCCCGTCAAAGAAATCCTTTGCGCCTCGCCCCATCAAGGACAAACCCGAAGGCTTGTCATCTTCAGCAAACGCTATGACCGGCTGCGCCAACAAGACAATGATCAAGATGATATATTTCATTTGCCCAACCATGCCCTCTCTAAGCTGTCTCACTATAGCCTGCTCGCGCTATGATTTCATCGTCAAAATCGATGGTGACCGGAAAATGATCCGATGCCGCGATGAGCGCATTGCGCAAACGGTGATCTGACCAACATTGCGGGTCATCGAAGGGATGCCATATCCGCCAACGTGGTGACCGCACGTCAAAGTCGGTACTAACCATGATATAATCCAGCAACGCCTGAAGGTATCGGTTTTCAGGCGCGATCCAAAACCTTGATGTCGTAGGCATCGCGCCGATGCGCTGTGCCAGCGCCCTTGCCGCATGAGGATCTCTGAGCGCGTTTGGGCCGCGGTGGCCCAATATGATTTCGACGGAAGACCGCCCGAATAGATCCTCGAAACTGTCCAGCCCCGGTCCGTCATTCAGATCCCCCAGCACCATGACGGCGCTGCCTTCATCCAGATGCGTGTCGATACGTCGGCGCAGCCAAATTGCCTGCGCCAGTTGTTTGCGCCGGTTGGAAATCCCGATGCGCAACATGTCTTCCGGTGTTTTTGCCCCATGCGGTGCCTTCGACTTCAAATGAGCCCCGATCATCTGGAAAATAAATCCCGCGCGCGTCTCCACTCTCAGCTCCAGCGGCGGTTTCGAGAATCGGACCAGATCTTCTGTTGCATCGATATCGAGGTCGATACGCAAGGTTCCATCGAACCGTGGTGCCCCCGCCGCCCCGTGCTCATCGGTAGCGTCCCCACCCGGGGCGTGACGTGCGGTAATCTTGTCAGGGTCATACAACAGCGCGATTTCCTGTTGGGTGTCGTTGGCAAACCCAAGTATCGCACGCCGCGCCCGCAACCCGTACGCGGCGGCGAAACCCATCAATGCCGCGACAGTATTGCGTTTGCGATTCTGGTCCGGCGCTTCGATGATCATCACCGCGTCGGCTTCGATTGCAGCAAAGACGATGCCCAAGGCCTCAGTCTGCTGCGCGCGGGTCACATCGCGACGACCGGACCACTCAGTATCGTTGAAAAGCTGGTTCTGTTCATCAAACAGGTTGGTAAACCATTCGACATTATAGGTGGCGACCCGCATCAGCGGCTTTTGCCAGACCAGGTTTCCCAAGCGCGGTTGATATCGATCATGCGCTTTTGGGCAATCGCGACCGCCTCCTGCGGCAATCCCCGCGCGACCAATACATCGGGATGATTATCGCGGACCAGCTTACGCCACGCCGATCGCGCCTGCTCGAATGTGGCGTTGGGACTGATCCCCAACACCGTATGCGGAAGCGGCGATGTATCAGGAACGAAACGCGCGCGCAGCGACGCGAAATCACTTTCGTCCATTGCGAATATTTCGGCGACACGGGCCAAAAAGGCGTCTTCGTTCGGATGATACTGACCGTCCGCCATGGCAATGTGAAACAACCCCTCTACCAGGTCACGCAGCATTTCGGGCTGGCCCTCGAACATCTGGGCGATCCGTGTGGCATAATCTTCAAATCCGGCAACATCTTGACGCGCGAGGTTAAAGACACGTGCCGCCCCTTGCTGATCGGCATCCGCAATCTGGAACACTTCGCGAAATGCAGTCACCTCATCCCGGGTGACTTGCCCGTCCGCTTTGGCCATCTTCGCCCCCAGGGCGATGACGGCAATGGTAAACGCCACCGACCGCTCAGGCGGGCTGCGTAACTTGTCAAACACCGACGCTAGCGTCTCACCTGCGGTAAGCGCCGATAATGCTTCAGTAATACGAGACCAGATAGACATAGCATCAACCATAATACCCCCCGTTCAGGAAGTCAGCGCCCGCTCAGCATTTTCTGCATCAAAATTAAATCTATCCATTGGTCGTGTTTTCGACCGACCTCTGGCAACCGTCCAACCGGCAAAAATCCCAACGCGCTGTGAAACGCCACCGCGCCGGGATTGGTGCCACTGATCGCCGCCATCATGACGTGACGCCCCTGCTGCGCGGCACTTCCAAAAGCCTTGGTCATCAAGGCGCGCCCTATCCCGTGGCCCTGCGCCGACTGCGTCAAAACAATGCTGTGCTCGACGCTTGCGGCATAACCAGTTCCGGCACGGAATTGGCCATATGTGACAAACCCAACAGGTTCCGGCGCGTCCGCCACCCAAAACGCCCCCGGCCGATCCTTGATCATGGCCGCGATCCCACCGGGGCTTTTCTCCTCGGTGGTGAACGTGAACAAGGTCTCCCGTATCATGACATTCCACATCGCGGCCAAGGCTTCGGCATCGTCCGGCCGTGCACCGCGTATTCTCATGACAAGGTCCGATACCCCGAAGGTGTCTTGAAACGGGCCGATAACCCAGGGTGTCCCTCCGTAAATGTTACACGCGGATCACGCAGATGGGGGGCAAGCATGGCGGCCATGTCGAATGCGTTTGGATGACGGACTTCCAACCCCTTCAATCGGCTGTCGCCTGGGCGAAGCCGGTGCAGCGGGCGCAGGTCTCCCAGCCATTCCATCAACGCCGGCGCACAGTTGTCATAAGGAAGCACGCCGGACTCTGGCACCGCCATACGCCACCGCAGATCTCCCCGCTCGATATACACAGGTCGCCCGAAACCTTGCGGCAATACCTCAAGAGCAGCATCAAGGTCATCGCATCGACAGATCCAGTTGGTCAGCCGCGCCGCCCCGGAAAAATGGTCAAGATCAAACCACCGGGCACGATCGGGGTCAGGTGCATCCGGATTGATCGCGATCGCCTCAAGATACAGCCCGTCTCCCAAGCCCGACAGAGTATTATGAGTATGGAAAACCGCATGTTCGCCCCCGGTTTGCATCGCTACATCCAGGCTATGCGCTACATGGTCAGTTGCTTGCTGCAAAGTCTCGCCGGCGACAGCGATATGATCCAGTTCCAACTTCATCGCGCTTTCCAAATGGTCAAAAATCCTCGGGGGAGTTTGAGGGGGCCGACAGCCCCCTCATCGCGGCCTCACGAGCGGGCGGCGCGGATCAATTTCAAAATATCCTGAGCCGCGGTCGGGATATTGGTACCGGGTCCGAAAATTGCCCTTACCCCGGCATCGTAGAGAAACTTGTAATCCTGCTGCGGAATGACGCCACCACAGATCACCAGAATATCTTCCGCTCTGGCGGCTTTCAGTGCTTTGATCAACTGCGGGGCAAGCGTTTTGTGTCCGGCTGCTTGCGACGAGATGCCGATAACATGAACGTCATTGTCGACGGCATCTTGCGCAGCCTCCGCCGGGGTCTGGAACAGCGGACCCACATCCACGTCAAACCCGATGTCGGCAAAGGCCGTGGCGATGACCTTAGCGCCCCGGTCGTGCCCGTCCTGCCCCATTTTCACGACCAGCATGCGCGGGCGACGCCCCTCGGTCTGCGCAAATTCCTCGACGGACTTCTGAATTTCCGCAAATCCGCTATCGCCTTCATATGCGGCACCATAAACCCCGGCGAGCGTTTTCACCTCGGCACGATGGCGCCCGAACTTCTCTTCCATCGCCATACTGATTTCTCCTACGGTAGCGCGGGCACGGGCGGCCTCGACGGCGGCTTCCAAAAGGTTTCCGCCCTCCGTCGTGCGCCGGGTCAATTCGGCAAGTGCGGCGGTGCAAACCGTTTCATCGCGGGACGCGCGAATTTTGACCAGCCTTTTGATCTGGCTTTCACGTACCGCCACATTATCCACGTCAAGAATGTCGATGGCGTCTTCGGTCTCGCGACGGTATTTGTTTACCCCGACGATCACATCGGTACCCCGGTCAATCTTTGCCTGTCGGTTGGCTGCGGCTTCCTCGATGCGCAGTTTGGGCATGCCAGTGGCCACAGCCTTGGTCATGCCCCCCAGCTCTTCGACCTCCTCGATCAGCGTCCAGGCCGCTTCGGCCAAATCATGGGTCAGCTTTTCGACGTAGTAACTGCCTGCAAGCGGGTCGACGACATTGGTTACGCCAGTCTCTTCCTGCAGGATCAACTGGGTGTTTCGCGCAATCCGCGACGAAAACTCGGTCGGCAGTGCGATGGCTTCGTCAAGCGCGTTGGTATGAAGCGATTGTGTCCCCCCCAGTACCGCGCTCATGGCTTCGTAAGCGGTTCGGATCACGTTGTTATAGGGGTCTTGCTCTTGCAGGCTCACTCCCGAGGTCTGGCAATGGGTGCGCAGCATCGAGGATTTGGGGTTCTTGGGTTCGAATTCCGCCATGATCCGTGACCAAAGCAGGCGTGCGGCCCGCAGCTTGGCGGCCTCCATGAAGAAGTTCATGCCTATGCAGAAGAAAAAGCTCAACCTTGGCGCAAATCGGTCAACATCCATACCCGCGGCTATGGCGGTACGCACATATTCGCGCCCGTCTGCCAGGGTGAATGCCAATTCCTGGACCAGGTTCGCCCCGGCCTCCTGCATGTGGTAACCCGAGATCGATATCGAATTGAACTTGGGCATGTGATCTGAGGTGTATTCGATGATATCACCAATGATCTTCATCGAAGGTTCAGGCGGATAGATATAGGTGTTGCGGACCATGAATTCCTTCAGAATGTCATTCTGGATCGTGCCGGAAAGCACTGATTTATCATGCCCCTGCTCTTCACCCGCGACGATGAAATTGGCCAGGATAGGGATGACCGCGCCGTTCATCGTCATCGACACTGACACCTTATCAAGGGGAATGCCGTCGAACAGGATCTTCATGTCTTCCACACTGTCGATGGCGACCCCGGCCTTGCCGACGTCCCCCTCTACGCGCGGGTGGTCACTGTCGTACCCGCGATGCGTAGCCAGATCAAACGCCACAGAGACGCCCTGCTGCCCTGCCGCCAACGCTCGCCGATAAAATGCATTGGACTCCTCTGCCGTCGAAAACCCGGCGTATTGACGGATAGTCCAGGGCCGGCCCGCATACATTGTGGCCTTCACCCCGCGCGTGAACGGTGCCGCCCCGGGAATACCGCCCAGATGGTCCACGCCCGCCGTATCCTCGGCGGTATAAAGCGGTTTGACGGCTATGCCTTCCAGAGTATGCCAGGTCAGGTCGTCGACGCTGCGGCCACGTAATTCCGCTTCGGCCAGGTTACGCCAGTTTTCTTTGTCGGCTGTCATTGTCGTGTCCTTTTTTCAATTCGCCCGGCGGCTGACTCGCGCCTGCTCTTTTACGGGTCGGATCCACTGTCAGTGTGGCAAGACCATCGGCCCCGGCTGCCAGCCAGAACAGATCATCTGCATATGATTCACGCATCGCATGCGTTTGGGCATCGGTGAACGGTTGCCAGCGCCCAGAGGTCGTTTGCGGCAACGGATTTTGCGGCTTGCCATATTCCGCCAGCAACCTGCGCAGCGCGGTCAGATCGGGGGTGCGATTGCGCCAGAACGTCTGGGTGTTTGGCGGCGCAGGTTCATCGGTGATCCGCGCGAATAGGGCATCGGGACGGGCAGCGTATTCTTCGAAGGTACTGACTTGAATTTCCGTATTCGGCAGCGCGCAGGCCAAATCGGTTATGACATCGCGCCAACTGCGTTGCGAGGCCGCGATAGACCCAATCGCCGCGTCATCGGGAACGGTGTGGCCCCGCGACACGGTATATCCAATCGCCGAAGACCACCACATATCCGGAGAGCGCAGTGTGAGCATGACACGCTTCACCCGGTGCCCGAAGACTTCGTCAAACCGCGCCATACGTTCGCCGACGGCCGGATACAACATTGCGTTGTGCACACATTGCCGCGAGGATCCGATCATGTTCTCTTCCGACACCAACAACTTTGAGGTACCGGCGTCGCTGATTTTTGCAAGTTGCAGTGACACCCGCCCGCAAGCTCTTTTTACCGAGGCAGGGTTCGGGGCCGCGCGGTATTTCGGGAAGATACCTGAAAACAGACCATTGCGAACCTGGCGTGGCCCCCAGACGCTTACGCCCAAGGCCTTTATCGGTCCTGTGTTGGCGTGCAGGTAATGTTGAAAACTAGTGGTTGCCGTAAGATGCGCACCAACATGCAGAAAAATATCCATCAGCCTATAGCCCAATCTTTGCCAAGGGGCCACCCGATCCGGCCCGCCAAGGGTAACCCCCCCAGTCATGCGCCCGAACCTGTTGCACTAAGCTTAATCCCACTCTGGGTGGGATTGCATATCGTAATCCTGTTGGTGAAGATTATATTCGTACGAACAGGAGAAAAAATGAAACGTCTGATCACCGTTGTTTTTGCAGGATTGTTCGCCACCTCTACGGCGTCGCAAACGATACCCGAAACACCTCCTCCGGGATTGTTCGCGCCAGCAGATATGGCTGATTTGAGCGAATTTCTCTGGAAAAAAAGGCCCGTTTTGGTATTTGCCAACAGCGAAGATGACCCTGCGTTTCGCGTACAGATGGAGTTATTGCAAGAGCAACCCCAGGATTTGCTTGAGCGTGACGTGATCGTGTTGACCGATACAGACCCCGCTGCGCGCAGCGCCTTGCGACTAAAGATGCGCCCGCGCGGTTTTATGTTGGTCCTGGTCGGCAAGGATGGTGGTATCAAGCTGCGCAAACCCAGGCCTTGGGACGTGAGGGAAATCACACGCAGCATCGACAAAACGACGATCCGACAGCGTGAAATTCGTGAGAACAAGGAAAAAGCCGGTAAAATTTTCGACTGAGACGTGTCTGCGACACCAGCTTGGTGGATCTTGCTTGGCGGTCGAACCGGAATGCCGACACCGCCACCTGCCTGACCGGCATCATCTGCCAGGCAAGCGGGTGTGGTGGTGCGGGTGTCGGCAATCATGTCGATTATTCAAACTCGATGATAACGTCGTCTACGGCCAGGCTGTCTCCGGCGCTGACATTTACCTTGGACACTTTCCCTTTTTTCTCGGCGCGTAGAATGTTTTCCATCTTCATCGCTTCGATGGTGCACAAGTTCTGACCTTCCTGAACTTCATCGCCAACTTCGACGTCAATTTTGACAATCAGGCCAGGCATCGGGCAAAGCAGCAGCTTTGAAGTATCCGGAGGCAGTTTCTCGGGCATCAACCGGGCCAGTTCGGCTTGTCGTGGGTTGCGTACATGCACCTTCAAGTCGGCCCCGCGTGCCCGCACTCTGAAACCGCCGGAAATTTTAGCGACCTTGAACACCAACGGCGTGCCGTCGATGGTCATGTTGGCAAGTTGGTCACCCGGCGTCCAGTTCCCCGCAACCCGCAACGCACTGCCATCGTCGAACTTGACGGTTGCGCCGGCATGATCGGCTTGAATATCCACGTCGAATGAATGGCCCTGAAGCGCCACGTTCCACGCGGTGCCGACCTTGCGTTCGTGGTTGTCCATCCGACCAGAAACCCGCGTACGGCGAATTTCAGCCACCCGATGCATTGCGGCTGTTGCCGCTGCGATACGCCGCAAGTCCTGTTCGGGCAGGTCAACGCCGTTGAAACCGTCGGGGAATTCCTCTGCAATAAAGGCTGTGGTCATCTCTCCTGCGATGAAGATGGGATGATCCATAACCGCAGACAAAAACGGAAGGTTATGACCGATACCTTCGACCTCAAAACTATCCAGAGCCACGCGCATGCGTTCAATCGCTTCTTCGCGCGATGGTGCCCAGGTACATAGCTTGGCGATCATCGGATCGTAGTACATGGAGATTTCACCGCCCTCATACACGCCGGTATCGTTGCGCACCGCCGTTTCGCCCGACGGCGCATCACCTTGCCACTTATCGTTGTCCAGCAGCGGGCCGGCGGCGATTTCCATGGGTGGACGGTACCGTGTAAGACGCCCGATCGACGGCAGAAAACCCCGATACGGATCTTCTGCATAAAGACGGTTTTCGATGGCCCACCCGGTCAGCTTCACGTCATCCTGGGTCAGGGCCAGCTTTTCCCCGTTGGCAACCCGGATCATCTGTTCGACCAGATCCACCCCGGTAATCAGTTCGGTCACCGGATGTTCGACTTGCAAACGTGTGTTCATCTCAAGGAAGTAGAAATTCTTGTCGCCATCGACGATGAATTCGACGGTCCCTGCCGACGTGTATCCTACGGCCTGGGCAAGCGCGACGGCTTGTTCGCCCATGGCCTTTCGCGTCGCCTCGTCCAGAAACGGCGATGGCGCTTCTTCAACGACCTTCTGGTTGCGCCGCTGGATCGAACATTCACGTTCGCCCAAATAGATCCCGTTGCCGTGGCCGTCGCACAGCACCTGTATTTCGATATGGCGCGGCTGGGTCACAAATTTTTCGATGAATATACGATCATCACCAAAGCTGTTGGCAGCTTCATTTTTCGACGATTGGAAGCCCTCGCGCGCCTCGTCGTCATTCCAGGCAATGCGCATGCCTTTACCGCCGCCCCCCGCAGACGCTTTGAGCATCACCGGATACCCGACTTCGTTCGAGATTTTCACAGCCTCGTCAGCGTCAGCAATCAGCCCCATATACCCCGGAACGGTAGAAACGCCGGCCTCCTTGGCAATTTTCTTGGAGGTGATCTTGTCACCCATCTTTTCAATCGCCCCCACCGGAGGGCCGACAAATGCCACCCCTTCCGCAGCAAGTGCTTCGGCGAATTTCGAATTTTCCGACAAAAAGCCGTAACCGGGGTGAACCGCCTGGGCACCGGATTGCCTGATTGCGGCCATCACCTTGTCAATCACGATATATGACTGGTTGGCTGCGGAGGGACCGATATGAATCGCCTCGTCGGCCATCTGGACATGGAGCGCCTGAGCGTCTGCGTCCGAATAGATGGCGACCGTCTGGATGCCCATCTTCTTTGCGGTCTTGATTACACGACAGGCAATTTCGCCCCGGTTTGCGATCAGGATCTTGTTAAACATGGGCCATCCCTTTTGATATTGATACACGGAAAAACCCCGCGTCAGCGTCGGCTGAGCGGGGTTGTTTCACTTTTGGATCTCTGCCGAACGTCGTGAGCTCAGCAGGATAAGACTTACTTACAGCGGACTGCGCCAGACTGGCATGCAAGTACGTTTGCGCCCGCACCGATTGCAGCACCCTGAGCGAGGCTTCCGCCCGTGATCGCCGCAGCGCCAGCACCGACTGCACCACCACCAAGAGCTTGCTTCCCAATGGTGTCACCGCACGCGGCCAGACCAGCCGAAGCGGTAATGGCGAGCAAAATATTCTTGATATACATGATGGTATTCCTTTTTCGATAGGCGAAGTTACATTTGACTTACGGTGACAAACGCCTCTCGTTGCAGAAGGTTCCATCGCTGCAAATTCTTTGCACCCGGTGGGCGCAAACCTGCTCATCGCGGCGCGCTCACTCTGGTCAATGACGTTGCTTATCGGGAATAGCAGGCTCACGTTTCGTCCTCAAAGACGTCAGGATAGGACGCTCTCGCTATCTTTTCATTGATGACCAGCAAAGCTTCGTAATCGGCAGGATCGAACGGATCTTGCGCAGCAACAACCTCGCGACCGAACAGCCATGACAAGCGGCCGGCGTCCAGATTGCCTCTTTCGAATGGTTCAGAGCCGAAGCAGTCCCACAATGCCTGCATAAATGCCGTGTCGGCGCGACGATCCACAGATTTGCGGTCCGATCGGCGTTCACGACGTATCAACGGCGTAACGCCTTTTGGATTGGCGCGACGAATTGTAAATTGAAAGTCCGAACCGGGCATGCGACCCGGAAAACCGCGATGTTTCAGCATGATACCCCCCGAACAACAAGGGTCACGCACGGTTGTGGTTGCGTGGGAGCAGGCACATCGGCCTGCCCCCGGCAAGTCTTACTTGTACTTACCTGTGTATACTGGCTCAACCGAGATGGGCTCGGGTGCAACCACAACGTATTCTTCTTGCTTAGGTGCGCAGGCCGAAACGGCTGCGATAAGGCCGAATGCGGCCAACATTGCGATGCTCTTTGACATCTATGTCTCCTGACGTTGGTTAAAGGGGTTGGCACTGCCTCATGCCAAAAGGACCCCAGATGAGAGGCAAGGGATACTCGGGTATTCCTTAAGTTTACATTACCGCAGTTCAATCGCCTTGGATACGGGGCTCGGTTCAAACCGGAAACATGTGTCCCCAAAGACGCAGTCGGAACCGCGACCATATGCCTTGGCGCAATATGTAGTGGGCGCATCACAAACCTTCCCAGATACAGGTGTTATTTTTAAGACGGTATAGCTCGAAAAACTGCGTCATCTCGGGGTCCGCAGCTCCGAATTCTGCACGCTTGTCAGACATGGATATGACGATCACATCGCCCTGCAAGTCATACTGCGTAATGTACGGAGCCGCCACCGCTTCGCATAGAAATGCCATGTCAGATTCCGCCTGAACAGCATCAATGCTGCCGGTATCGCGGGCAATCTGCGGCGCGACAAACCGAAACCGCAGCCAAGTCTCACCACTGACCTGATCAACCAGCACTTCTTGCAGCTCTACCGGCTGCCCCGAAGGGACATCAACAGCCTGGGCCGTCGTCGCCGCCAATATGAAAGCCAAAGCCAGCTTCATATGCACCGCCCTTGCAAGCCCGCAAACCGCGCCGCTTTATATATTGAACACCAAGCCACGTGGGCCTCTCTTTTCGTTTTACGTCAACAGGTTGCCTAAAGCGGTATGTTGTTGTGCTTTTTCCATGGCATAACGGCCTTCTTGTTCCGCAGCGATGCAAACGCCCTTGCGATGCGCTTTCGCGTTGTGCGGGGCTGAATTACTTCGTCGATAAAGCCGCGTTCGGCGGCCACGAAGGGGTTCGCAAATCGGGCCTCGTAGTCGGCGGCATGACTTGCAATTTTCTCGGGGTCATTCAGATCGGCGCGGTGGATGATCTCGGTCGCTCCCTTTGCCCCCATAACCGCGATCTCGGCTGTGGGCCATGCATAATTGAAATCAGAACGCAGGTGCTTGGACGCCATCACGTCATACGCGCCACCATAGGCTTTGCGCGTAATCACCGTGACCATAGGGACCGTGGCCTCGCCGTAGGCGAAAAGCAACTTCGCCCCGTGCTTGATCACGCCGCCGTATTCCTGACTGGTCCCGGGCAAAAAGCCGGGCACGTCGACAAGTGTCAGGATCGGAATTTCAAACGCATCGCAGAAACGCACAAACCGCGCCGCCTTGCGCGAGCTGTCGATATCCAGACACCCCGCCAGCACCATCGGCTGGTTTGCAACCACACCCACGGTACGCCCTTCGATGCGAATAAAGCCGGTCAGGATGTTCTTTGCATAGTTTTCCTGGATCTCGTAAAAATCACCCTCGTCGGCAAGTTTATGGATCAGCTCTTTCATGTCATAGGGGGTGTTGGCATTCGCTGGCACCAAAGTGTCCAAAGAAGGCTCGATCCGGTCGGGCGTGTCGAAAAACGGACGGACCGGTGGCTTTTCGCGGTTGTTTGCTGGCAGAAAGTCAACCAGACGCCGCACTTCGGCCAAGGCCTCCACGTCGTTTTCAAAGGCTGCGTCAGCGACGGAAGATTTCCGGGTGTGGGTGGAGGCCCCACCCAGTTCCTCGGCGGTGACCTGTTCATTTGTAACCGTCTTGACCACATCCGGGCCTGTCACGAACATGTAAGACGTGTCTTTGACCATGAATATAAAATCGGTCATCGCAGGTGAATACACAGCCCCCCCTGCACACGGGCCCATGATCACGCTGATTTGCGGGATGACGCCCGACGCTTCGATGTTGCGCTGGAATACCTCGGCGTAACCCGCCAGCGACGCGACGCCTTCCTGAATACGAGCGCCACCGGAATCGTTGATCCCGATGACCGGCGCACCATTCTGGATCGCCATGTCCTGAATTTTACAGATCTTCTGAGCGTGCGTTTCGGAAAGCGAGCCACCAAATACCGTGAAATCCTGACTGAACAGATAGACCAGACGCCCGTTGATGGTGCCCCACCCGGTTACCACGCCGTCACCGGCGGGCTTTTGGCTTTCCATGCCAAAGTCGGTACAGCGGTGGGTGACAAACATGTCAAACTCTTCGAAAGATCCTTCGTCCAGCAGCAGGTCAATTCTTTCCCGCGCCGTCAGCTTGCCACGGGCGTGCTGAGCGTCAATACGCGATTGGCCGCCACCCAGTCGGGCCTGACTGCGGCGATCTTCGAGCTGTTCCAGAATATCTTTCATGACGGACCCCTTTGATATTTTCGCCACAATAACGACGGTGGAGCGTCAACCAAAGAGCAATTTTGCAAATTTGCAAATAATTTACATGACATCTTTTGTTAATTGAAAATTTGCTAAGCCTAGCGATGAGCGTAGACAACAAACAACCGTAAGCATAAGTGCATATGCATGCACAGCGATAACCCCGTCCGTTTTTTGGACAAAACCTCCCCGCCACACATTTCCACTTTGATACTCTTGTCGGGTATCGGTGCGATGGCGATGAACATGTTTCTTCCCAGCTTGCCGGCAATGTCGCGCTATTTTGGGGTTGATTATGCCATCATGCAGCTTTCCGTGCCGCTGTATTTGCTGTGCAGCGCGGGGTTGCAGGTGATTATTGGACCTGTTTCGGACAACCTCGGGCGGCGAAATGTGTTGCTGTGGGGCATTGCCATTTTCATGATCGCCACGCTCGGATGTATCTATGCACCGACCCCGGGCATTTTCCTCGTGTTTCGTTGCGCGCAAGCCATCGTGGCGGTCAGCATGGTCCTGAGCCGCGCAGTCGTGCGTGACATGTTCACCCAGGACAAGGCGGCGTCCATGATCGGTTATGTGACCATGGGCATGGCAGTCGTACCGATGATCACTCCGGCGATTGGCGGCGTGTTGCAGCAGCACTTTGGTTGGCAGTCAACATTCTGGCTGATGTTTCTGATCGGCGCGTTGGTGTTTACGGTCACATGGTATGATCTGGGCGAAACATCGGTGAAATCCGGCAAGACGCTGGTCCAGCAGTTCGGAGAATATCCAGAGCTGCTCGGCTCACCGCGCTTCTGGGGTTACTCAATGGCGGCCGCGTTCAGCTCCGGTGCATTTTTCGCGTACTTAGGCGGCGCGCCTTTTGTCGGAAGCGAGGTCTTTGGCATGGAACCTGCCGAGCTTGGCTTGTATTTCGGTGCCCCTGCCATCGGATATTTCGCAGGCAATTTCATCACCGCCCGAAAGGCGACCGCCTACGGCGTCAACAAACTGGTCCTTTTGGGGTGTTTGGCCAACTTGCTTGGTGGTGTTTTGTCGTTGCTGTTGTTTCTCGCTGGTTTGGGGTCGCCGCTCGCGTTTTTCGGCATGATGACGCTGGTCGGGTTGGGAAATGGGCTGTCCATACCTAATGCAACAGCGGGCCTGCTGTCGGTCCGTCCGCATCTGGCGGGCACGGCATCGGGCTTGGGCGGGGCTATCATGATCGGGGGCGGAGCGGGCCTAAGCATTCTTACAGGTGCGTTGCTAAGCACGGAAACAGGTGCGTATCCGTTGATTTGGATCATGCTTGTCACCGCTGTGGCAGGGGTGGGTTCGATCCTTGTCGTCATCAGACGCGAACGAAAGCTGGGGTTAAACTGACCCCTTGAAGCCAAGAGTTTGCAAAGCTAGGCTTTGACAGGATCGAGAATTTGCAAAGGACCCTGTAAAATGGCGACCCAAAAGCTGTATGCAGGGGCAAAGCTGCGTGAAGTCCGTACAACTCTGCAGCACACGCAAAAGGATTTTGCCGCCCGTCTTGGGGTTTCGCTGCCTTATCTGAACCAGATGGAGAACAACAACCGCCCGGTCAGTACGACCGTGGTATTGGCGCTTGCCTCTGAATTCGGCATGGATGTGACGGAACTTGCCAGCGGAGACACGGAGCGCCTTGTCAGCGACATGCGCGAAATCTTGTCCGATCCGGTATTCGAGGGCCACATCATCCCCTTGGCCGACCTGCAACTGACGGCCTCCAATGCCCCGGGGCTGGCGCGCGCCTTTATCAAGCTGCACCAGAGCCATCGCCAGACCCACGAACGGCTTGCCTATCTGGATGAAGCGTTGGGGCGCGAAGACGCCCGGGCCTCTCCCAGCCCATGGGAAGAAGTGCGCGATTTCTTTCATTACTGCGATAACTACATCGACCCAATCGATCGCGCCGCAGAATATTTCGCATCCAGCACGAACGGCCCCCATGCGTTACGCCGCATAGCGCTCGAGGCGCTGGAAAAATCCGATATCAAGGTAACATTCGACGACGTCGATGCCCTGCGCCGCTATGTCCCCGAGACCGGGGTACTGCACATGTCCGCACGCGCAGCTCACGAGACGCAGACATTCCAGCTGTTGCTTCAAGTCGCGCTGACCCGGCAGAATGACCTGCTTGAAGCCACGCTTGACCTCGCGCGTTTTCATAGCACATCCGCCCGTGACATCGCCAAAATCGGACTCGCGAATTACTTTGCCGGAGCAGCCCTGATGCCCTACCGTGCATTTCTGGATATGGCGCAGGGTTGCCGTCATGATCTTGAGGTTCTCGCCGGGCATTTCGGCGCTTCGATCGAACAGGTCGCACACCGCCTTTCGACGTTGCAGCGGCCCGGCGCAAAGGGCATCCCGTTCTTCTTTGTGCGCGTTGATCAGGCTGGCACCATCACCAAGCGGCATTCCGCTACGCGCCTGCAATTCGCTCGGTTCGGGGGGGCCTGCCCGCTTTGGAATGTGCATCGCGCCTTTGAAACGCCGGGGCGCTTCCTGCGCCAGCTTGCAGAGACCCCGGATGGCGTGCGCTACCTGTCACTGGCAAGAGATATCTCGAAACCAGCGGGGCGTTTCGGCGCACCGGTCCGGCGCTATGCAATCTCGTTGGGGTGCGAAGTGCGACACGCCCCGGCGCTGGTTTACGGTGACGGAATGGACACCAACCGCGCGTCCGCATTCGAACCAATCGGGATTTCCTGCCGTATCTGTGAACGGAAAGCCTGCCACCAGCGCTCGGTGCCGCCGCTGGAACGCCAGTTGACCGTCAACGCAAACCTGCGCGACATACTGCCCTATCAGGTCGAATGATCAGCGTCGCGCGGCACGCCAGCCGGCGGCGCGCGCCTGCGCGGCGGTGCAGAACCAGCGCTCTCCCTTCGCCGGGTTTATCTTGGTCCTGCTGTAATCGCGTTGACCGGGGGCGTGAAATATCCGTGCCCCCATGGCATTGATATTTCCCTTCAACAGACAATCAGAGACAACCGTCTGGTGCCCTGCCCCCCGGTTGACCTTGCTTCCCACCCTTCGGGTCGCGCGGTAGTCGGCAGGGCGCAGTATTTCATACGCATGCACCCCCACCGCCGCCCGACGCGCCGAAGCCTCAAGGTCGATGTAATCGCGACTGTAGCGTGGATAGGAAAACGCGAGGCCGCGTGCGACAAGCGTTTGGCCGATGTCATTGCCCGCCACGTCACATCGCGCGACCGTGCGCCCGTAACGATCCGTGTCGACACGTACGCAATTCGCATGTTCACCCTGATAAATTGCCCGCACCTGGGCCGTAACCCATGCCCCACACGGCAGCACAGCCGCATCAGCCCCGACGCAGGTCTGGTCTGCTTCAGGCGCGTCAATGCCAAAAAGACGTACGCGCGTGCGACCGACATCAATGGTATCCCCATCAACAACATGCACCACACCCGAAACGTTCATATCCACGGCGATCGCCGGTACGGCCCACATACTCGCCGTAATACACAAACTTAAATAAGCGATTAATCTTGTCATGTTCCTGATTTGGACCGTTCTCACGGGCCAGGCAACATGTTTTGTTAATCTAAGTTAATTATCCCTCAGCGCTGCGACGTTTCCCACGCAGGGTTGATCCACGGCTCGCCATTCGATGCGGGCAACGGGTCAAGGCCCAGGATATGATCGGATATTTTTTCTCCGACCATCATCGACGGCGCGTTCAGATTGCCATTGGTGATGCGCGGAAAAATGGAACTGTCGGCGACACGCAATCCGGCGACCCCGATCACCCGCCCCTGCGGGTCCACCACGGCATCGGGGTCATCTGCCCGCCCCATCCGACATGTGCCGCACGGATGATACGCGCTCTCGGCGTGGTCGCGAATAAAGGCGTCAAGCTGGTCGTCGGTCTGCAACGCGGCACCGGGCTGGATTTCGCTTTTCACATAGGGTTTGAAAACATCCTGAGCAAAAATCTCGCGGGTCAGCCGGATGCAGTTTCGGAATTCTTCCCAGTCTTGCTCTTGTGACATGTAGTTGAACACAATCTTCGGGGCGGCCTCGGGGTTGTTCGACGCTAGCGTCACGTTTCCGCGTGATGTCGACCGCATCGGCCCGACATGGGCCTGAAACCCGTGCCCCTCGGCCGCCGCCTTGCCGTCATACCGTACAGCGATCGGCAAAAAGTGATACTGGATGTCAGGGTACCTGATCCCGGCCTTTGATCGGATGAAGGCCGCCGATTCAAACTGGTTCGAAGCCCCCATACCGGTCTTGGTGAACAGCCACTGCGCCCCGATGACTGCCTTGGAAAACACGTTCCAGTGTTTGTACAACGTGATGGGCTGACTGGACGCCATCTGGATATACAGCTCAAGATGGTCTTGCAGGTTCTGTCCCACACCGGGACGATCGGCGACAACCTCGATGCCGTGTTCGGCCAGATGCGCTGCGGGCCCGATACCCGACAACATCAACAGCTTGGGCGAATTGATCGACGACGCCGCCACGATCACCTCTCCGCTGGCGCGGATTACTTCGGTCCTGCCGCTGTGACGTACCTCGACCCCAACGGCACGGCCGTCTTCGATCACCACGCGCTGCGCATGGGCGCGCAATAGCCGCACATTGCCGGTTTTCCTCGCAGGCCGCAGATACGCGTTCGCGGCCGACCACCGCCGGCCCATCCAAACGGTCTGTTCCATCGGGCCGAAACCCTCCTGCTTTTCACCGTTGTAATCGTTGGTAGTCTCATAGCCGGCCTGCTTACCCGCCGCGACGAAAGCCTCGAACAGAGGGTTCTTGCGCGGCCCTCGGCTCACGTGCATCGGGCCGTCGGTCCCACGCCACGCGCGGTCACCGCCATGCCCTCCGTCATGCCACGTTTCCATCCGTTTGAAATACGGCAGCACATCCGCGTAACTCCAGCCGTCGGCACCGGCTTGCGCCCAATGATCATAATCCAGCGCATGCCCCCGGACATAGACCATCCCGTTGATGGAGGATGACCCGCCAATGACCTTACCCCTGGGGCAGGCAAGACGCCTGTTGTTCAAATGTGGTTCCGGCTCCGATGTATACCCCCAGTCATAGCGGCGCATGTTCATCGGATAAGACAAAGCCGCGGGCATCTGGATGAACGGTCCCGCGTCGGTGCCCCCATGCTCGACAACCAATACCTTGCGCCCGGCCAAAGCCAGCCGATACGCCATCACGCACCCTGCGCTACCAGCCCCGACAATGATAAATTCCGCGTCCATCCTATCGCCTTTCTCGTGAGTCTTGGGCGGGTCAAGGATGCCGTCAGGCACCGCGCTTTTGCGCGGCTGGTCCTTGACGCGCTCACGACTCGCATCCCAAAATTGTCGAGGTGACTTGAGGATCAGACCGATCCCTCAAGCACCTCTCAGCATTTCCCCAAGCCGGCTGACCTCTTGCCTATCCCCCGCAAGGGTGGGCTCAGGCCCGGGTCTCGCACCAAAAATCATGTGCGCGTCAGCGCTCCATTGAATCAACCCTTTGCTAGAAGGGCGCTTCCAGGTCCCCCATGCGCACGTAGACGGATTTCAGCTGACTGTAGTGGTCGATTGCCGCCTTGGAGTTTTCACGCCCGACGCCGGAATTCTTCATGCCGCCAAAAGGTGCTTCCACGGGTGCGTCGTTATAGGTGTTGATATAGCAAGTTCCTGCTTCGAACCTTGCCGCGACCCGGTGCGCACGGGTCAGATCGCGCGTGAACACGCCCGCCGCCAAGCCGAATTCGGTATCGTTGGCGCGGGCCATCACGTCGTCTTCGTCGTCAAAATCCAACACAGACATCACCGGGCCGAAAATCTCTTCGCGCGCAATGGTCATGTCGTCGGTCACGTCCGCAAACACCGTAGGCTGCATGTAAAAGCCGTCGCGGTCGATCGCGGCTCCGCCAAACACAACACGCGCGCCTTCGGCCCTGCCCTTTTCGATATAGCCCAGGGCTATGTCCAACTGCCGCTTCGATACCATCGGGCCAAAACTGGTCGCAGGGTCCAGCGGGTCACCAATCACCGCCCGTCCAAGCCGCTCTGCCAGCCGGTTCAGGAAAGCCTCCTTGATATCCCGGTGGACAAATACCCGTGTGCCGTTCGAACACACCTGCCCGGAGCTGTAAAAGTTGCCCAAGATCGCGCCGCTGACGGCGTTCTCGATATCGGCATCCTCGAACACGATCAACGGAGATTTGCCCCCCAGCTCCATCGTGACGTGCTTGATCCCTTCGGCCGCGGCGGCATAGACCCTGCGCCCCGTAGGCACCGACCCGGTCAGCGACACCTTGTCAACGCGCGGGTCAGATACCAGCGATGCACCGACTTCGCCCATGCCCTGAACCACATTGTATAGACCGGCCGGCAGTCCCGCCTCGACCAGGATCTCAGCGACCTTCAGCGCGCATAGCGGCGTGGTCTCGGAGGGTTTAAAGATGATCGCATTGCCGCACGCCAGCGCGGGTGCGCCCTTCCAGCAGGCGATTTGCGTCGGATAATTCCACGCGCCAATCCCCACGCACAGGCCAAGCGGCTCGCGGCGGGTATAGCCCCAGTCGTCGCCCAGTTGTATGTGTTCGCCGGTAAGCGACGCCGCGATGCCGCCGAAATACTCAAGTGCATCCGCGCCGCTGGTCGCATCTGCGACAGAGGTTTCCTGATACGGTTTGCCGGTGTCGTAGGTTTCCAGCACGGACAGCTCATGATTGCGCTCGCGCATGATGTCAGCGGCGCGGCGCAGGATGCGCCCGCGTTCGGTCCCGCTCATTCTGGCCCATTCCACCTGCGCTGTCCGCGCCACCGTTATCGCCTTGTCAATCACTGCGGGCGTTGCGGCGTGGACGGTTGCAATGGTTTCACCGGTCGCTGGATAGATCACCTCGATCGGCGTGCCATTGGTATCCTCAACATATTCACCGCCGATGAAATGGCTCGCTTTGGGTTGCGTTTGCATTGGTCTCTCTTTTTCAGTTGCGCCAAGTCCCGTGTTGTCGGATCGGCCTTTGGATTTAGATCTCGCGACAGGTTGCCGTGCCTGTCTGGGCGAGCCTTCGAAACCGGCCTCGTGACAAATATCGAACCGCACCGTTCCGATTGCCTGATCCCGGCCGAGGGTCGGTCATTCGCCCCGCGGGAAGCGTTTACTTTCCTCAAGCAGGTTCAGGTCCATGTGATTGCGCATGTATTGGTCCGATGCGTTCTTGAGAGGTTGGTAATCCCACGGATAATACCCACCCTTGCGCAATGCCTCGTACACCACCCAGCGGCGCGCCTGGCTTTTGCGTACCTCGGCATCAAAGGCTTTCAGGTCCCATCGCGCCTCGGCCTTGGCCGATAGCGTCATACGGGTCCCCTGATGCGCGGGTTCTTCGGCCAGATTCGTGCGCTCCTGCGGGTCAGCCTCAAGGTCGAACAACTGGTCCGGGTCCAATGCGCAGCGGTTGAACTTCCACTTGCCATATCGCAGCGACACCAACGGGGCATAGGACCCTTCGGCGGCGTATTCCATGGCGACGGGTTCGGTTCGTTCAACCCCCTGCCCCATCGGCACCAGGGATTGACCTGTGGTCCACGGCGCGATGTCGTCCATCGAAACGCCAGCCAGATCGCACAAGGTCGGGCACATATCGATGTTGCTGACCGGAACCTCTTGGAGGCCCGGTGCCATCTGCGGTGCGCTGATCATCATCGGGACGCGCGACGAGCCTTCAAAAAAGCTCATCTTGAACCACAAGCCGCGTTCGCCCAGCATATCACCGTGATCGGATACAAACGCGATGATCGCTTCCTGGCGCGTGTCCTCCATTGTTTGCAAAATCTCGCCGATCTTGTCGTCCAGATAGCTGATGTTGGCAAAATAGGCCCGGCGCGACCGCTTGATATCTTCATCGGTGATGTCAAAGCTGCGCCAGTCATTGGCATCGAACAGACGCTTTGAATGCGGGTCTTGCTGATCATAGCCAAGGTCGGGCACGGTGGGCAGCAGGTGATCGCAATCTTCGTATAAATCCCAGTATTTCCTGCGCGCGACATAGGGATCGTGTGGATGCGTGAAGCTGACGGTCAGGCACCAAGGTCTATCGTCCAGACCGCGTGACAGATCATAAATCTTGCGCGTCGCCTCATAGGCGACGGCATCGTCATATTCCATCTGGTTCGTGGTCTCGGCCACTCCGGCACCGGTCACGGACCCCATATTGTGATACCACCAGTCGATTCGCTCTCCGGGCTTGCGGTAATCGGGGGTCCAGCCGAAATCGGCGGGGTAGATATCGGTGGTCAAGCGTTCCTCGAACCCGTGGAGTTGGTCGGGGCCGACGAAATGCATCTTGCCGGCCAAGCAGGTTTGATACCCGGCGCGGCGCAGGTGGTGCGCATAGGTTGGCACGCTTGACGGGAATTCGGCAGCGTTGTCGTAGACACCCGTAGCCGACGGCAACTGACCAGACATGAATGCCGCGCGACCAGGGGCGCACAAAGGACTGGCGGTATAGGCATTCTTGAAACGGGTTGACCTTGCGGCCAGCTTTTTCAGGTTTGGCGCATGGAGCCATTCGGCAGGACCATCGGGAAACAATGTGCCGTTCAGCTGATCGACCATCAAAATCAATATGTTGGGGGCAGTCATTCGGTTTCTCCAAGCAGTTTGTGCAACACGCTGAGCGCCTGCGCACTGGCCGCGGTGGAACTGCCGCCGTCTGATAGCGCCGCCCGCAGATACAACCCGTCGATCAATGCGGCGATGGTTTCGGCATCACCGGCCGGATCGGTCGATATGGGGCGCAAGGCGTGGGTCAGGTTTGACCGCAACCGTCCTTGATACACCACCAGCAGACGGTAGGTTTCCGTGCTCGTCCGCGATGACGCATAGAGCGTCATCCAGGCGCTGACCGTGGCGGGATCAAAGCAGCTTTCGTCGAAACTGGCCCGAACGATTGCCTCCGCCCGCTTCAGCGGCGATTTGGCCAGGCGCAGCTCGCGGCGGACTTCGGCGCTGTATTCTGTCAGAATGTACCGCATCGCGGCCAGGAAGATCTGGTCCTTGCCGCCAAAATAATGATGCGCCAGCGCAGACGACATACCCGCCCTTCTCGCTATCTGGCCAACCGTAACGTCCAGCGATTGCGCGGCTCCGATCTCAGCAATGGTGGCTTTTACCAACGCATCGCGGCGAATGGGTTCCATTCCGAGCTTGGGCATAAGGCCGATGTCCTTGGTGTTTGAGTGGCAGCTTTCCCCTATCTGGTAATAATATTGACTGACAAGTCAATAAAAAACTGTAGCGCGCGCGCCCCTTGCCAGGTCGCAGTTCGGGGTCGAAAAGGACCCTCTATAGCTTGGTTGCCGGTGCCGATGGGGTGATTTGGCGGTTCAGCATAGCCTCACGCCAGGTGATGAAGGTCACAGAGCCGAGGATGACAAACCCGCCGATTATGACCCAGACATCAATGGGTTCGGCAAAGACCAAAGCGCCCAATGCAGTCGCCCAGACCAGTTGCAGGAAGGTGACGGGTTGGGTCACGGTCAGCGGCGCTGCGGCGAAGGCCAGCGTCATGGTATAGTGGCCGGCAGTGGCAAAGCACGCGACAGCGGCGAGAATGACCACTTCCGTCCACAAAGGTGCTATCCACGCATAATAGGCGACTGGGGCCAGAAACAGCGTCACGAACAGGGACATCATGCCCACGACAATCGACGCTCTCACTTCGTCTGCCAACACCTTGGCCAGCAGATATGCCCCACCAAACACCACGGCGGCGACCAACATCGCAAAATGCCCCCCCGTCAATTCACGAAAACCCGGGCGCAGGATGATAACTGCCCCCGCCAAGCCCAAGATGACCGCTATGATGCGGCGCAACGCCAAGGTTTCACCAAGAAAAAGCGCGGCACCGATCGTCACGTATATGGGCGCAAGATAATTCATCGCGGTTACTTCGGCGATTGAGATCCGGGTCATCGAATAGAACCACAAGATCACCCCCATCGCATGCAATGCTCCCCGCACACTGAACAGGGTCCACTGCCGTCTGGTCAGATGTGCCGCCTTCAACGACCCCAAGGCTGGCAGCAGAAACACCAAACCGAAGCCATAGCGAATAAAGGCTGCTTCGGCGGATGGCAGGCGCGGGCCCATATATTTTACCAGGGCGGTCACGCATATGAAGCAAAGACCGGTGACGACCATCCAAAAAATGCCTGAGAGGGGTCGATGAGGAAGCGCTGTTGTCATGACGGCAACATTTCCTAATGCGCCCCCAAGAGCAAGGTCACATCAACAGCAGTTTCACCGCGATCGCCCACATGGTGAGAGCAATCAACATATCGAGTATTTGCCAACTGCGAGGCTTTGCAAACAATGGCGTCAGCAGGCGTGCACCGTAGCCGAGGCCGAAAAAGAAGATAAAGCTGGCCGAAACAGCGCCGATACCGAACGCCAACCGATCTTGGTACTGCGCAGAGATCGACCCCAACAAGACCACGGTATCAAGATAAACATGCGGGTTGAGCCAGGTCAGTGCCAACAGCGTCAGGATCGTGTGGTACAAACTACGACTCGCCCCCCCGTCGGCGGTAAGAGCTTCGCCCCCTCGCCACGCCGACAACGCGTTCTGCGCCCCGTACCAAATCAGAAAAGCGGCCCCGCCGTAACGCATGATCGGCTCGAACCACGGAAGCGCCACCCCGAGCGCTCCAAACCCGGCCACCCCCGCTGCGATCAACAAAGCGTCCGACAAGGCGCAGGTCGCGCAGACCCAAAAAACATGCTGCTGTTTCAGGCCTTGCCGCAAGACAAACGCATTCTGCGCTCCGATAGCCAGGATCAACGTCAAACTCAGGGCAAAACCTGGCAAGAATGCAGATGTCATATTCAACCTGTGGTGACCTAGATCCAGCGATAAACTCTTGTGGACGCCCGCCCTTTACATGTCACCGACGAAAAGAGCGACGGAAATATTTCCGCGCAACGTGAAACAAATACGTGAACACCGCCGTAACTACTGGCGAAACCGAAGCACAGCCCCTATCTGAGCCGCATACAAGCAAGGAACGAGTCATGTTGGACGAAAAACAGAAGCTGGAAATCAGCCAAGACGAGCTAGCCCTCATTGAGGCAGCGCTTCACACGCAATCAAAAATACTAGGGGTGCAGGCCAGCGCTGGCGGATCGAAAGCGCTGGCACGCTTGAACGACGTTAAACGCGTTCTTGCGACCATAGATATTCAGAAACCTGCGCGGTCGCGCACCGACAAGCGGGGAATGGGCAGTATCTTCCGGATGTCGCGCCTGTTCGGTTAGGAGCCACCCAAGGTTTGGATTTGCGCAGAAAAAACCGCCCCCCTGATTAAGGGGCGGTTTTTTCGTTTTCGATCAATCCCACATGCATATCGGCCACGCGGCCAGCATATCGGGCCCCATCGAAGTTCAGAGCTGTGACATCACTTCGTCAGAGGCTTCGAAATTGCTGGTGACCCGTTGTACATCATCGTCGTCTTCCAGCGCATCGATAAGCTTCATCAGTTTTTCCATGCTCTCGAGGTCCATCTCGGTTGTCGTCGTGGGACGCCACACCAGCTTGGTGCTGTCGGATTCGCCCAGTTCGGCTTCCAGGGCCGTCGCGACCTCGTTCAAGTCGCTGTCGAGACACCAGATCACATGTCCTTCTTCCGAGCTTTCGACGTCTTCGGCCCCGGCTTCGATCGCCGCCATCATCACAGTATCCGCGTCGCCGACACTGGCCGGGTAGGTTATCTCGCCTTTACGGTCGAACATGAAACCGACGCTGCCGGTTTCGCCCAGATTTCCGCCATTCTTCGTAAAGGTGGACCGTACCGTCGACGCCGTGCGATTGCGGTTATCGGTCATCGCCTCGACGATAACAGCGACGCCGTTGGGGCCATAGCCTTCGTAGCGGATTTCTTCGTAATCCTCGCCCTCGCCCGCCTGCGACTTCTTGATCGCGCGATCAATCACGTCCTTCGGTACCGATACCGACTTGGCTTCTTTGATCGCCAGACGCAGACGCGGGTTCTTGTCGGGGTCGGGGTCGCCCATCTTGGCCGCAACCGTTATTTCCTTGGACATCTTCGAAAACACCTTGGCGCGGATCTTGTCCTGGCGCCCCTTACGGTGCTGGATGTTTGCCCATTTTGAGTGACCTGCCATGGTGACCTCATGTGTTAAAAGCTGGAATTGGCTCTCTATATGCCAGCCCACGGCGCTGAACAAGCCACCCCGAAGCTCGCCCGACCGTCACCTGCCGTATGGTCAATCCCGACGCGGGCCTGTGTTTAAGGCAGACAGGCTTTGATATGGCTGGTAAGGCGATTGTCGTAACCTTATCAGAGTAAAGCCCCATGACCCCAGACCAGATTATTCTTTTTACGTTATTTGCAGCCGTATTCGGTATGCTGCTTTGGGGGCGGTTTCGGTATGATCTAGTGGCATTTTCCGCGCTTATGATCGCCGTGGTATTGGGTGTTGTCGACAGCGAGAACGCCTTTGACGGCTTTGGTCACCCGGCAACGCTGGTCGTGGCACTGGTTCTCGTGGTATCGGCTGGTCTGGTCAGATCGGGTGCCGTGTTATTGATCACGCGCACGCTGGTAGATGCCTCGCGTAGCCTGGGCGCGCACATCACCCTGATGGGGGTGATAGGTGGGGTGATGTCTGCGTTCATGAACAACGTAGCGGCGCTTGCCCTGCTGATGCCCGTAGACATTCAGACCGCGCGCAAGGCCAAGCGCAACCCGGGACTGAGCCTCATGCCCCTGAGCTTTGCGACCATTCTGGGCGGCATGGTCACCTTGATAGGGACCCCGCCCAACATCATCATCGCGTCCATCCGGCAAGAATCGCTGGGTGCGCCGTTCAGAATGTTCGACTTTGCCCCGGTCGGAGGCATCGCTGCGGTTGCCGGGCTTGCATTTGTCGCGTTGATCGGGTGGCGGTTCATACCTGCGCGAGAACACAACGCGTTGCAGCCAGAAGATCTTTCGCAGTACATCGCTGAATTGACTGTACCGGAGGGTAATTCACAAATTGGCAAGCGTCTGGCCGAGCTGCAAGAGGCGGCCGACAAGGCCGATGTCGTCATTCTCGGCCTCATACGGGAAGGCAACCGGATGTATGGCCAAGCGCGCAACGTATCGCTCAAGCAAGGTGATGCACTGGTGCTGGAGGCAACCCCTGATGCACTGGACGAATTTCGCACCACCTTGGGCCTGAACGTCACTGACGCGGATCGTGAGGAGTTGCTCAAGGCTGGTGGAGAAGGCGTCGAGATCGTCGAGGTGGTGGTCACCCCTGATTCACGGTTGCATGGCCGGTCCGCACAGGCGGTCGGTCTTTCGTGGCGGCAAAGATCGGTGCTTTTGGGAATTTCCCGCCGCGGCAGACGCATAACATCGCAATTGCGCAAGACCGAGCTTCAGGCTGGTGATATCCTGCTGCTGCTGGTGCCGCGGGACACAGCGGCCCATGTGGTTGAATGGCTCGGTGTGCTGCCACTTGCCGATCGCGGGCTGGCGGTAACCGAAGACAGCAAGGTTTGGTTGGCAATCGGTCTTTTTGCCGGCGGCGTCACAGCGGCGAGCTTTGGGCTGATCTATTTGCCGGTGGCCCTGGGGCTTGTGGTGGTCGCCTATGTTCTGGCCCGTATCGTACCCCTGTCGGAGCTTTACACCCATATCGAATGGCCCGTGATCGTATTGCTGGGGTCCATGATACCGCTGGGAGCGGCGCTTGAGACATCGGGAGGGACCGAACTGATCGCGAACGCCTTGATCGGCCTGACCGATGGGATGCCTGCATGGGTGGTATTGACGGTTTTGATGATCGTCACCATGACCTTGTCGGATGTATTGAACAACACCGCAACCACAATCGTCGCGGCCCCGGTGGGTATCACGATGGCGCAGACCCTGGATGTATCGCCCGATCCATTCCTCATGGCGGTCGCCGTGGCTGCATCAAGTGCGTTCCTGACGCCTATCGGGCACAAGAACAACACCCTGATACTGGGGCCGGGCGGATATTCTTTCGGCGATTACTGGCGAATGGGTCTGCCATTGGAGATCATTGTTGTTGCCGTGTCCATCCCGGCGATCCTGGTGTTCTGGCCCCTTTAGAGCAGTTTGGGGGGAAACCGGGGGCCAGCCCCCGGACCCCCGGGATTTTGTTCCATTTGGAAGCTGTTGGCGGCTTTACCAGATAAGCGGGATCACGGCGGACACCAGCAGCGACATTGTCAGGTTCAGGGGGATGCCGATGCGCATGAAGTCGGTAAACCTGTACCCGCCCGGGCCGTATACAAGCGTGTTGGTTTGATATCCTATGGGCGTGGCGAATGCACATGAAGCGGCGATCATCACAGCCACGACCAGCGGGCGCTGGTCCAGGCCCAGCGCTGAGCCAAGGCTGATCGCTATGGGTGTCATGATTACGGCGACGGCGTTGTTCGACACGATTTCGGTCAGTGTTGTGGTCAAAAGGAAGACGGCGAAGATCACGTAGAAAGGCGATAATGTGCTTAGAAACGGAGCGGTGCTGTCTACAATAAGATTGATCGCCCCTGAATTCTGCAAGCCGGCGCCAACGGCAAGCATCGAGAAAATCAGCGCCAGAAGGCGACCGTCTATAAAGCTGAAGGCTTCTTCTGCGTCAATGCAGCCGGTGACAAGCACGAGTGCCACCGCAAGGACCGCGAGCAGCAGGATCGGTGCGACGTTCAGAGCTGCCAGGACCACGATGCCGATCAGCGCTGCGATCGCAATGGGCGCATGGCCCCGGCGAAAAGCCCGGGCCGAGGGCTGCGAGACATCTACCATGTCCATGTCCGAGGCGAGGCGCTGGATGTCGGCCATCGCGCCTTCGAGCAACAGTGTGTCGCCGACCTTGACGATCAGTTCGTCAAGTTGCCGCCCTATGTTCTGGTTTCTGCGGTGCACCGCCAGCGGATAGACCCCGTATCGCCGCCGCAGGCGCAACGCCCCCAGGGAGCGGCCTACCATCTTGCAGCCCGGCGTAATCAGCACCTCGACCGTGGAGGTTTCGACGGCTGACACCTGATCGACACGCTTTAGTTCCTTGTTCGCCTGAAGGCTCAGCAGTTCGGTCATTTGGGTGCGCAAGACCACGCGGTCGCCTAGTTGAAGCTGCACCGCCGACAGGTCGCGTCGCAGTGATTGGTCCCCGCGCACCACATCTATCAGACGCACGCCTTCGCGTTTGAACAACTGTACATCGGTTACTTGACGGCCGATCAGATTGGACTCGGGCGGAATCACCGCTTCGGTGAAGAATTTCATCTTTGAACGGTCTGACAGCATATTGGCCATACTGTCACGGGCCGGCAGCAATTTCGGAGCAAACACCCCCATGTAGATCAACCCCCACGTACAGACGACCAAACCGATCGGCAATATCTCGAAAATACCGAAAGGTTCCAGCCCCTGGGAGCGGGCGACGCCGTCGACCAGCAGGTTGGTCGAGGTACCGATCAGGGTCAGTGATCCCCCCATTATCGCAGCGTAGCTGAGGGGGATCAGCAGCTTGGATGCCTTGGTGCCCAAGGTTTGGCTAAGCTGCACGACAACCGGAATCATGACGACGACCACCGGCGTGTTATTCATGATCGCCGACGCCGCCATGACGGCGATAATCACCCCCACGACTGCGGTCTTGGGATGTGTCTTGGCATAGCGTTCGGCCAGCCGTGTAAGCACATCAAGCGCGCCGGTACGCACCAGCGCGCCCATCACGATGAACATCGCCGCGATGGTCCAAGGGGCCGAGTTCTGCAACACCGCCTGGGCGTCGTCATAAGGCAAGATGCCAAGCGCCAACATGACGGCGGTGCCGGCCAGGGCGACGACTTCGGTGGGCAGCGTTTCGCGTACGAACAAGACCAACATCACGATGACGACGATCAAGGCCAATATTGCAGAGGAGCCTTGTGAAAGGTTCAGAAAATCCATTCAAATATATCCAGCACAGGCAGATGAAATTCAGCTGTCAGTGTCGCTGATCGGATCAACTTGGGCAAGCGCTGCCTTGGGGCGCGGCTGCACGAGATAAAGCCCGGCAAACATCATCGCAAGCGCGATCCATAACGTAGGCGCATATGCCTCGGACAGGATGATCTTGGCCCAGATCAGCCCGAACCCCGTCACCAGATAGCTTACCTGAACGGCAAATACCGCACCGGCGCGCCCCACCAGCCACATGTATCCAGAGTACACCAGGACATGCACAACAGACGACGCCAGCAGCGCCATTTGTGCAGCATCAAGCGGTGGTGTCGGGTCGATGAATTGCCCCGTCGCTATCGCCACCGGAAGAATGATCAACGCACCAGTAACCGAGGCACCTTGCAGGACCTGAAAGGCATCAAGGTCGAGGATGCCCCATTTGGCCACGATATTGCCTTCCAGCGCGTAGCACAGGCCTGCAATCAGCGCGACAAATATCCAGAATGCCGGTAGCGACCCCGAGAGGTCGGACCCCGGCACCACCAGCACCAGCACCCCTGCAAGCCCGAACGCCAAGCCCCCCATACGACGTATGCTGAAACGGTCAAGCCCCATTGCCAACGCGATGGGGAATGCGAACATCGGCACAATGCTGAGCAACAACGACAACACGCCGGACGGCAGCCAGACCGCCGCTTGATATCCGGCCGTATTGGGGATGATTGTGCCGATCAGGGCAAGCAGCAGGTACAGCCAAAGGTAGGGTCGCCTGATCGGCAAGCGCTTGCGCCGAAACGTGTTGATCACGGTCATGAAGACCGCCCCAATGACCATTTGCCAGAACACGAGCCCGAAATGCTGATATCCGGTGCTGACCGCAATCTTGGTCATCGGTTGCGTAAAGCCCCAGCCTGCCCCCAACACTGCGAGGAACGCGGTGTAGAACGCAATCTGCCGACGTGTCACGGTGCGCTTTGTTGCAGCTTGCCGCCCTGACGGATCGGCACAATGCGCGTGGCTTTGCCGGAACGGTCATCGGTTTCGATATAGACGCCGCTCAGGGTCGCCTCTTCGTTGGCGGGCGTGAAACGGTCTTTGGGCATACCGGTAACAAAGCGACGCAGGGGTTCGGTTTTCTCCATTCCGATCACTGAATTATAGTCGCCGGTCATGCCGGCATCGGTCAGATATCCGCTGCCCTTGGGCAAGATCATCGCATCCGATGTAGGTACATGCGTGTGGGTTCCCACAACAAGGCTGGCGCGTCCGTCACACCAATGCCCCATAGCCATTTTTTCCGACGTAGCCTCGCAGTGTATGTCCACGATAACAGCCGACGCCATACCCCCCAAAGGGTGCGACTTGAGCACCGGTTCAAGCGCCGAGAAAGGATCGTCGTAGGGCCGTTTCATGAACACTTGGCCCAGGGCCTGCGTCACCAGTACCTTGCGCCCGTTTTGTGCCGTGAACAGACGTGCTCCTTTGCCGGGCGCGTTCTTTGAGAAATTCAGCGGACGGATGATACGCGGTTCTTGTTCAATGAAACCGAGCATGTCTTTTTGATCGAACGCATGGTCGCCCAAGGTCAGACAATCTGCGCCCGCGTCCAGCAGCGCCTTCGCGTGGGTGCCCGAAAGCCCCATTCCCGAAGTCGCGTTTTCACCGTTCACCACGACAAAATCGAGCTTCCACTCCGTCCGCAAACGCGAAAGGTTTTCAGTAATCGCGCGGCGGCCCGCACGGCCCATGACATCGCCAAGAAAGAGTATTTTCATGCCCCACGCTTAGGCCGCGCAGACGCGAAGGGCAAGAGGGCAACGAGGATTTCGAGATTCAACCCCGCTTGGCTGCTACCTCGATCACCCCTGTCTCGGTGACGATCATGTCCAACGGCTGATCGGTCGGCTCAAGCGGCAGATCGTCGACCTCTTGCCCCGCAAAGGCAAACCCGATGGCAAGCGTAGCGCGGCGGGCGCGCAGTTGTTCCAGCGTGCGGTCGTAAAAGCCGCCGCCATAGCCAAGCCGCCCCCCACGGCGGTCAAATGCCAGTAACGGCACAATCACGATTTCAGGGTCGAAGAAATCTTCGACTTGGGGGATTTGCGCCCCAAAGCGCCCCCCGACCAGAACCGCATCCGGCGTCCAGCGCGAAAAGCGCAACGGCTTGGCCGCATCGATAATCACCGGTACGCCCACGGGACCATGCGCCGCGGCTTCGGCCATTGCGGGTCGCGGGTCTATTTCTGTTTTGATCGGCATGAAGCCCGACAGAGGCACCGCGCGATATCCTGCCAACACCTCGCTCAGATACCCCGCCTGCGCGGCAGTCGCCGCTTCGAACAGCGGTTTTCGGCGGGCAAACCCGGCCTTGCGAGCTGCTGCCTTGACAGTCGCCAGATCAGTCACAAAAGCACAGCCGCCGCGAGCCCCAAAAAGGCAAAGAACCCGACGACATCCGTCACGGTCGTCACAAATGCGCCCGATGCCAATGCAGGGTCGACACCGATACGTTCCAGCAAAATCGGGATACCCGTACCGGCCAGACCGGCAACCACCATATTTACCACCATCGCCGTCGCGATCACATAGCCAAGGGCAGGCGATCCAAACCAGATGAACCCGACGATTGCCATGATGACGGCAAATATCAGCCCGTTGACCAGCCCGACCAGACATTCGCGGCGGATAACTCTCCACACGTTGGAACCGGTAAGGTCGCGGGTCGCAATCGCCCGCACGGCAACGGTCAGGCTCTGCGTGCCTGCATTGCCCCCCATCGACGCAACGATCGGCATCAGGACAGCCAGCGCCACAATCTGCGCGATCGCGACCTCGAACTGGGCGATCACCAGCGACGCGGCAATCGCTGTGACCAGATTGACGGCCAGCCAAGGCAGGCGCTGTTTGGTGGTTTCGATGACGCGGTCAGAGAGCGACCCCTCCCCGACACCCGCAAGGCGCAGGATGTCTTCTTCGTGTTCTTCATCCAGCACAGACATCGCATCATCTATGGTAATCACACCGATCAACCGGCCCTCGTCATCTACCACCGGGGCAGAGATCAGGTGATACTGGTTAAAGGCATAAGCCACGTCGCCCTCGTCGCGCAGGGCGGGAATGACCTGAAAGGTCTCCTCGAGGATATCACGAAGCGGCGTATTGCGCTTCGACCGCATCAGCTTGCCCAAAGTTACGTTGCCCACCGGGTGCAGGCGCGGGTTTACCATCACGATGTGATAGAACTGATCCGGCAGGTCCTCCTCGGGGGTGGCGCGCAAATGGTCAATCGCCTCGCCTACGGTCCAATGTTCAGGGGCCATCACGACCTCGCGTTGCATCAGGCGACCAGCCGAATATTCGGGGTATGTCAGCGCCTGCTCAACCGCGACCCTGTCGGCATCTTCCAAGGCACCCAAGATAGACGCGGCCTGTGCATCCTCTAGATCTTCGATCAGGTCAACGACATCATCGCTGTCCATGTCGCGAACCGCATCCGACAGAACTTCCGGCGTCAGAATGGCAATGACTTCTTCACGGATCGATTCGTCGAGTTCCGACAGGATCTCACCGTCGAACTCCCGATCGTAAAGACGGATCAGCTTGGTCCGTTCAAATCCACTGATTTGCTCAAGAAGGTCCGCGATATCCGCTGCGTGCAACGGCTCCATCAATTCGGTCAGCTTCGCGGCATCGTCGATCTCGACCGCATAGAGGATGGAATCCACCGCCCGCTTGTTCAGCTTGTAGGCTTCGGAATCATCGTCAGCATCGGCGGCCAGTTCGAATTCCTGAGGTTCGTCTACCATGGCTGCTCCCGTTTGTTGTTGGCTCAGACCATATGCGCGGCAAGCAACGGTTACAATGGCGTGAAAATCAGCATCAAGCCGATTGTCCCTGTCAAAGATGGCCCTTAGACAGGTGCCATGACAAAAACGAACCTTCTGCTGGGCCAGACCCTGCATTTTTCAGGCAACCCGATGACAACGTCATGGGAAGACACGGTGCGGATCGACAGCGCGGGCGGGGTGCTGGTCGCGGCGGGCAAGATCATCGCCGTCGGCCCTGCCTCGGCCTTGCGATCCGCGCATCCCGAAGCAACAGTTCACGACTATGGCGATGCGCTGCTCTGCCCCGGTTTCGTCGACGCCCACGTGCACTATCCACAAACCGCAATCATCGCCAGTTGGGGCAAACGACTGATCGACTGGCTTAACAGCTACACCTTCCCCGAAGAAATGCGCCTGGCCGATCCGCATTATGCAGCGCGGATCGCCGGGCGGTACCTGGATCTGACGTTGGACCACGGCACCACCACCGTCTGTAGTTTTGCCACTGTCGCGCCTCACAGCGTTGACGCGATATTCACCGCCGCCGCGCAGCGGGGTCAACGCGTCGTCGCTGGCAAAACCTGCATGGACCGCAATGCCCCCGAAGGCCTGCGCGACACGGCACAATCCGCCTACGATGACAGCAAGACACTGATCGAACGCTGGCACGGCAAGGGACGCGCCGGTTATGCCATCACCCCGCGCTTCACGCCGACCTCGACCCCGGACCAGCTTGCGGCCTTGGGAGCCCTTTGGGCCGAGCACCCGGACTGCCTGATGCAAACCCACCTGAGCGAACAATTGGACGAAATCGCCTGGGTCCGCGATCTTGTGCCAGGCGCGCGCGACTACCTCGACACCTACGAGGAACACGGGTTGATCGGGGAACGCGCCCTGTTCGGCCACGCCATCCACCTGGAACCACGTGAACTGGACCGTTTGGCAGAAACCGGTGCCGCTGTCGTTCACTGTCCGACATCAAACACATTCATCGGATCGGGCCTGTTCGATATGGCCAAACTCGCCTCCCGGCAGATCCCCGTGGGGCTGGCGACCGACACAGGCGGTGGCTCATCTTTCTCGATGCTGCGAACCATGGCCGCCGCCTATGAAATCGGACAGCTTCGCGGCACCCCGCTGCACGCAGCCCAGCTGATCTGGCTGGCAACGGCCGGCTCGGCGCGCAGCCTTCATTTGCACGATAAAATCGGCAGCCTGACCCCGGGGCTCGAGGCGGATATCACCGTGCTCGACCTTGCTTCGACCCCCGCTATCGAACAACGTAGCGCAAATGCCAATTCAGTCTGGGACAGGCTATTTGCCACGATCATGATGGGCGACGACCGCGCGGTCCAATCGGTCTGGGTCAACGGGCGAAAACGTCCCTGATCCTGCTGTTCATTTTGCCAGATAAACTCCCCACGCCGGTCACGTTGACAACCTGCTTTCAAAACCAGGGCCATCAGCGCAAAGCAGATACCGCTTCCCAAGGCTAACATGGCGCGCCGAGAACCATCGCCCATATTCGCCCTGGTCCCCGCGCCAGCCCGAACGCCACCGCTTTACCGCTTGTCAGATTCTTGTAATGCCCCGGTGATGCGGCCCAACCCTGCATGACCTGATTCAGATCGCGCTGCCCCTTGGCAATGTTTTCCGCGACGAAACACCACTCATAGCCTTGGTTGCGCACTCGATCACCGACGGTTTCTCCGTTACGCCCCTCATGGGCGAAATAGCCATGCTTGGCCATGTCCAGCGCATGAACTCTGGCAGCAGCCTCGAGCCTGGATGAATAAACCAGCCCTGCACGACCCTTCGCCGCGCGTATCTCGTTCACGATCCGGGTCGCCTCTGGATCAGCAAGACCAAATGATGCGGTGGCGAGGGTCAACGCGAAACCAACAATCAAGCTTTTCATAGACAGTCCTTCAGAGCCTGGGCGAGCTTGTTTTGCCTCGCGATCAGCGCCGGCAGGTCGATGGTACATATCTGCCTGTCGCGCACCACCCTGCGTCCCTCAACCAACAGGTCCCGAACGGTCGTGGGGCCGGCAAGAAGCAGCGCAGCTGGGTCCCAGCTCCCCGCAGATTCTATCCCGCTGACGTCCCAGATTGCGATATCCGCGCGCGCTCCGACGGCGATACGGCCACATTCCGGGCGTCCCAGAATATCGGCACCGCCACGGGTGGCAAGCTCCAGCGCTTCGCGGGCGCTCATGGCATCCGCGCCGTTTGCCACCCTTTGCAACAGCATCGCCTGGCGCGCTTCGGCGATCAAATTTCCTGCATCGTTGCTGGCCGATCCGTCCACGCCGATGCCGACGGGGACGCCTCGGTCTCGCATGGCGCGAACTGGTGCGATCCCCGACCCAAGCCGACAGTTGGAACATGGGCAGTGCGCAACGCCGGTTCGGGTTGCCGCAAACAGATCAATTTCGCTCTGGTCCAGCTTGACGCAATGGGCAAGCCAAACATCTGACCCGACCCATTCCAGATCCTGCACATATTGGCCGGGCCGACAGCCAAAGGTTTCAAGTGAATAGGCGATGTCCTGATCGTTTTCCGCCAGGTGCGTGTGCAACATGACGGCTTTGTCTCTTGCAAGAATTGCGGCGTCACGCATCAGATCGCGGCTGACCGAGAACGGCGAACAGGGCGCGACCCCGACCCGGCACATAGAAGAGGCCGCCGTGTCGTGAAACCTGTCGATGACCCTGACACAATCTTCCAAAATCGCGGCTTCGGTTTCGACCAGATGATCCGGCGGCAAGCCGCCGTTGCTTTCACCTATGCTCATCGCGCCGCGTGTCGGGTGAAACCGCATGCCGATCTCTGCGGCGGCATAGATGGTGTCGTCGATGCTGGTACCGTTTGGATACAGGTAAAGATGGTCCGAGCTGAACGTGCATCCAGAAAGCGCCAGCTCGGCCAGCCCGACCTGTGCCGATACAAACATATGGTCCGGCGTGAATCTGGCCCAGATCGGGTACAGCGTTTTCAACCATCCGAAAAGCAAGGCATCCTGGCCGCCCGGCACCGCGCGGGTCAAGGTTTGGAATAGGTGATGATGTGTATTTACCAAGCCTGGCGTTACGACACAGCCCGCTGCGTCCAATGTCTCGCCGGTCGTGACAAGGCCCTGCCCGATCGCCGCGATCTCTCCGTCACGGATCAACACATCGCCATTCGAAAGCTCACGGCGCGTATCATCCATCGTCAGGATATGCCCGGCGTTTCGGATCAGCAGTTCAATCATCGCGGACACGATCCCAGCACAGCCAGCGCCTGCGCGTGGATGTCGGCATTGGCAGCAGCGACCGTACGCCCGCCATTATGGGCCGGGCCCCCTTGCCAATCGGTCACAACGCCCCCCGCGGCCTGAACCACAGCGATAGGTGCCTGGATGTCATAAGGTTGCAATCCGGCCTCGATCACCAGATCGATCTGGCCCGCCGCCACCAAACCGTATGCGTAGCAATCCATCCCATATCGGGTAAGCCTTGCCTGGCGCGATACCTCGGCAAACGCTGTCGCCTCGTCGCGCGTACCCACTTCGGGAAACGTCGTCATGACAGTGGCCTGGGACAAATCGCGTGCAGCCCGCGTTACCAGCGCGGTTTTTCCCGCAGGGCCGGTCAATTCGGCCCATGACGGCGTTCCGACAAAACGTTCACCGATATAGGGCTGGTCAATGATCCCAAAAAACGGCCCCTCGGCGTCGCCCAGCGCGATCAGAACACCCCAGGTCGGCGTTCCCGATACAAACCCTCGGGTTCCGTCGATCGGGTCAAGCACCCACGTCAGACCCGACGTCCCGGACAAGGCACCGTATTCTTCCCCCAGAACCGCGTCCCGAGGGCGCTCTCGCGCAAGTATCTCGCGCATTACACGTTCTGCTTCACGATCCGCGATAGTCACCGGATCATAGCCACCGGCCAGCTTGTTGTCCGCGACAAGATCAGCCCTGCGAAAAAACGGCAGTGTGGCGGCGCGCGCCGCATCGGCCAGCAAATGCCCTACCCGCAAGACGTCGGGATCAAAATGAGTGCTTTTATTCATGTAACCGGCCTGAAGTTTCGCCCTACGGTTACAACATCAGATGGTAATGTACAGCCTCAAGCCACATCGCTCAGCACGCGGGCAAGCTCGAACAAGCGGCGCCGCTGGTTTTCAGGTATCGCGTAATAAGACCGTACAAGGTCCATCGCTTCCTTGTCGCCGACCAGATCGGCCGGCACATTCGACGGGGTTGAGCCCGCGTTGACTTTTTCGTTTTCTATGCCTTCAAAGAAATGGGCCACATCAATATCGAGCGCATCCGCTATTTCCCACAAACGCGAAGCACTGACCCGGTTGGCCCCTGTTTCGTATTTTTGGATTTGCTGGAACTTAATGCCAACCATTTCAGCAAGCTTTTGCTGGGTCATGCCCACCAACCAGCGACGCTGACGGATACGTTGCCCTACGTGAACATCTACTTTGTGCGGCATCAATTTTCTTTCCTGACAAAAGCGCGTAGATTTGCGCTATTCGTTACTTTCACAAGAAACAGCCCTTAAGATCAGACAATTTCCAAACTGGGGTGCAACTTACAAATTTAAGCTTCATGCGCAAACGAAATGAAAGTGGACGACTGTCCAATATTTTCCAGAGTTTCCGCGCATCAGAATCATCGTACGTTGCAACAACAACTAAGTTTACACCTTATCCGTGCGATTAGGTTAGCAATGATTTACTCCTCCGCAAAAAAGAACTTCTTTCATTCATGCAAATTAGTTCAAGTTTTCTATGATATTGTCCAAGCTTTCGGTTCGTTGACGCAAAGTCAGGCCTACCGGGCCAGACAATTATTCTGGAAACACACTGTTTCAAAATTAATCTACAATATTCCCCCGACGATTGAATAAACTTTACGTCGCAATGTTGGATGAAACAGTTTTCCTGAGTAATTTCCTCAAATTTAGCGCCGTCCAAGCGATTTTCGAGTCATATCAGGGAATCATACCGTATTCCCCTGACTTTGACGTTTATGATTACACGCCGGAATCTAAAAATTACCGGCACCTTCATGGATATCGCAAAAACGCGGGTGCAGCTATTTCGGCTCAGCGGCCATGTTTGCCGGAAAACCGCATAAATGGTAAATTACGTCCACTGCCAGTCATTTATGGATACAGGCCACCCGACAACCCGTTCGCTCGGCATTAGCTTGTGAAAGCTCACAATGCTCCGTATGTGACACTAGTAAGAAGAACGATAACTTGATATATTTTATGTATCAAAAACTCTTGAAAACATTGACTCCTGTCACGATATTCAAGGCAATACCGAGGTCGGACAATCCGCTTCGCAACTCTTGTACCAATTGGAGGACATTCATGGTCGACGTGAACACCATCCGGTCCGCAGCCGGAACCCGCGCCGCCGCTATCGACGAAGGGCTGCGCGCCCACATGAACAAAGTGTATGGCACCATGTCGATCGGCATGTTGATTACCTTTGCAGCAGCTTGGGCCATTTCTGGTCTCGCTGTCACGACTGACCCGTCCGCTGCCGCTGCGCAGATCGGTACTGGCAAATACCTGACATCGTTCGGATCGGCGCTATACATGTCGCCGCTGAAGTGGGTCGTGATGTTCGCCCCTCTCGCCTTTGTCTTCGGTCTTGGCGCAGCCATGAACAGGATTTCGGCGGCTACGGCGCAGACATTGTTCTATGCGTTCGCGGCGGTAATGGGCGTTTCGATCAGTTCGATCTTTCTGGTATTCACCGGTTACTCGATCATCCAGATCTTCCTCGTGACCTCGATCGCCTTTGCCGGTTTGTCTCTTTGGGGTTATACAACCAAAAAGGACATCTCGGGCTGGGGTAGCTTCCTGATCATGGGCGTTATCGGTCTGGTCGTTGCATCAATCGTCAACATCTTTCTCGGGTCGCCAGCACTGGTGTTCGCAATTTCGGCCATCGGTGTGCTGATCTTCGCAGGTCTGACCGCCTATGACACCCAGAATATCAAGAACACCTATCTTGCCCATGCGCAGCACGGTGATCAGGAATGGTTGCAAAAGTCGGGGATCATGGGCGCGCTGAGCCTGTACCTGAACTTTATCAACATGTTCATGATGCTGTTGCAGCTGTTCGGCAATCGCGAATAAGTCTATCTGCCAGTTCGCAGAATGACCAAGCTACGGTCTGACGCCTATCGGAATTCCTTCCGGTAGGCGTTTTTATTTGCAATGATGAATGTTGAGGCTGATCAAACAGTATGCCTGACGACCGTCGCACCAACGCGGGAGTGTGCCGCCTAGCGCAGTAAGCAACGATGTGTAAGGCGCGTCGCTGCGTGCGGAAGCCGGAAACAGTCGATTCAAGAAGCTCGGGTCAAACCGCGACATCGAACAACTGACCTACCCCTGCGGTAAACACCATCGCAACCGCCCCCCATGTCACGGCTCGCAGGATAGCGGGTCGCATCGGTGCCCCGCCCAGCTTGGCACCGCTGCCCCCAAGAAGCGCCAGCGCCAAGGTCGCCACAACCGCGATCGGGAGGACAGCAGCCCCTTGCGGCGCAAGCAATGCAGCCAATAACGGAAATATTCCACCGACGGCAAAGGCCAACGCCGATGCCCCGGCCGCCTGAAGTGGATCTGCCTGACCTGCAAGCCCAAACATCCCCAGCTCCTCGCGGGCATGGGCGGCAAGCGCGTCATGGTCGGTCAACTGGGTCGCGACCCTCATGGCCAGTTTTGCTTCGACGCCGCGACTTTCGAGCCCCCCGGCCAGTTCCTCGAGCTCGTAATCGGGGTCTTCCTCAAGAGCGATCCGTTCACGCTCCAGATCGGCAGCCTCAACATCAGCCTGGGCCGAGACCGACACATATTCCCCCGCCGCCATGGACAGGGCACCGGCTGTAAGGCCGGCAAAGCCGGTAAGGGCGACACTGCCCGAAGCCATGCCCGCAGCGGCAACACCGACCAGCAAGCTGGAAATTGAAACGATACCGTCATTGGCCCCAAGAACGGCGGCACGAAGCCAATTGCTGCGATTGATATAGTGACCTTCTTTGGGCATCGCATGGCTTTCTAGACAGAAATGCTACAATTCGTGGAGGCACTACGCAAAAGACCACACTCTCGAGGTGCGGTCCTGCTATCACATTGTCGGAAAGATCTTACTTGATCTTGCCTTCTTTGTATTCAACGTGCTTGCGAATAACGGGGTCATACTTTTTGATGACCATCTTTTCGGTCATGGTACGCGCGTTTTTCTTTGTGACGTAGAAATGGCCTGTGCCCGCGGACGAGTTCAGACGGATCTTGATCGTGGTTGGCTTCGCCATAGTCGTTCTCCTGCAACGACGAGCAGGCCGTTGATCGACCGGTACTCGTGAAATCCTGAGTTTTGGGTTCTAGCCACGCCTGCGCCCGAGTCAACCGCTATTTCAAAAAGCAGCACGAAACAGCGCGTAAAAATTCAGTTTTCCGAGAGTAATTTCCATATGAGGTTCCCAAATTGCGCGGAGAGCCTGTAAGCCGGATTCTGTCCCTGCCTTGCGACAGGGGATGACCATTCCTCTGACCGCGCAGTTACCTGCACGGCTATAGCTGCCAACCCGGACCTGCTGGGGCAGAAGCAGCCCCGCCTTGCCTGTTGCCAAGCGCGGCGCGCGGTCCCTATTCGGCATTGCTCCCGGTAGGGCTTGCCATGCCGGAGATGTTACCACCTCCGCGGTGCGCTCTTACCGCACCGTTTCACCCTTACCACCGCGGTGGTATCGGTCGCCCGACCCGTCGCAATGGCGGTTTGTTTTCTGTGGCGCTGTCCGTCGGGTTACCCCGCCCGGGCGTTACCCGGCACCGTTTCTTCTGGGAGTCCGGACTTTCCTCGACCCTGTTACCAAGACCGCGGCCATCCAGCTCTCCGCGCAGCGCAGACCTAGCGGTAAAGATCAACGCGGGTCAATCGGTTTCGTAGGGAGGAGGCCTCCGGCGGGGATTTAAGGCCATTTGGAAGCCGGTGCCGCATCTAGAACTTGTGACAAAGGTCCATGTCGGCCGCGCAGAGCGGACCCTGCCGCCACGGCGCAAAGCGCAAGCGGGTTGACGCAAGCAGTGTGTCGATATCGACCTTGGCAGTGAAGCCTGCCGCTTGGGCTGCGCTGCTGAATTGAGCCGAGGACGGCGTTGCGCCAGTGTCAAACGAGCCCCCCGCCCCCGCAAGGTTCACTCGGGCCAGGCGTGCCCAGTCGAAACGCGGGCCGGGATCGATCTTGCGGCCGGGCGCGATATTAGAGTGACCGATCACCCCGGACGGCGGAATGTGCCAGCGGTTCATGATGTCGCGCAGCAACGCTTCGAGCGTGACCATCTGCGGTTCGGAGAAAGGGTGGTTGCCGCGATTGTCCAACTCGACCCCGATTGACCGTGAGTTGACGTCATCCAGGCCGTGCCACTCCCCCTGCCCCGCATGCCATGCGCGCTGATCTTCTGCCACCAGCTGATACGTCTTGCCCCGTCCGGTAATCAGGTAATGCGCCGACACTTCGCTTGCGGCGTCGCACAACCGGTCAAGCGCGCTTGCGGCGCTATCCATGGCGGTATAGTGCAGAACGATCAAGGAAGGCTTCAAACCGTTGCGGCGCACCCCAAAATTGGGTGACGGCCGCAGGGTTACGTCGGCAAGCATTTTCGTCAGCCTTCGACACCCCGACGATAGGGGCGTGGATCCCAGTCGCAGGCATATCCATCCCCGTCAGGATCCATCCCGGCACGATCCTTAGCCGGGCCACCATTGCTTAAGAATGCCAGTTGCGCCTGATCGGGGTGTGAGTACTGTGCACAAGCTCGTGCATATTTGCGGTCTTTGTTAAAGCCACGACGCGTATAGATCGGTGTCCCCACGGCATGCTTGTTTTGCAGCGCATAGGCCACGATGTTCGGTCCCGCACTGCTCCGGTCGGGCAAAGCTTCGGGCGCGACGACACGGTATTGCGCCCGGTTGGCGGCGATGCGTGCGGCGTCGCTTTCGATCGTGCGTTGACCCGCGACGGCATCGAAGTTGTTTTCCCTTGAAATTCCCGTTGCCGTTAACACCGGAGGGGGCGGATTTGACGGGCTGGCATTCAAAGGTTCAACGCCGGAATTCGTTGCTGCCTCATTGCCGACGCCGCCCGGCCGGGTCGCATCAAGGATGCGCGAGGTTTCGGCAGCGACCGCCGCAGGTGATCCATCGTTTACCGGCTCAAGCGACGCCGACGCGACCTGCGGAGGTGCCGGCATCGCCGTCCCCCCGGCAAACGCTCCGCTTGCTGCCAATGCCCGGTCGCGTTCAGCCTGCTGCGCCTCGAAGGTACCATCGAAACCTACACCCCTTCCGCTATCAGGAATAGCAGGTTGGCAAGCAGCCAGGGCGAAACCCAAGACTGCGACGATTGAAACGCGTGTGATCATCGGACCTACTTTATACATGTGCTGCCTAGTTGCCGAACTCTTTACCACCATTTTTCAGCCTTGGCCATAAACCCTGCGGACCGTTCCAGCGCATAGGCGGTAGACAGCAACTCGGCTTCCTCCCATGGGCGCCCGATAAGCTGCAATCCCAAAGGCAACCCTTGGGCGCTGGTCCCCGTAGGCAACGCAATGCCGGGAAGGCCAGCGAGGTTGACAGTCACGGTAAAGATGTCGTTGAGGTACATTGCCACGGGGTCGGTCTCGGCCATCTCGTTCAGTCCGAAAGCGGCCGAAGGCGTTGCCGGCGTCAGGATCGTATCGACCCCAGATGCAAAGACGTCTTCAAAGTCCTTCTTGATGAGCGTACGCACCTTGCGGGCGCGATTGTAGTAGGCATCGTAGAAACCGGCGCTGAGAACGTAAGTTCCCACCATTACGCGGCGCTGAACCTCGTGGCCGAACCCTTCGGCACGGGTCTTTTCGTACATTTCGGTGATGCCGTCGCCATGATCCATCTTGGCGCGATGGCCATAGCGCACCCCATCGTACCGTGCGAGGTTCGAAGACGCCTCGGCAGGCGCAATCACATAATAAGCAGGCAGTGCGTATTTGGTGTGCGGCAACGAAATATCGACGATCTCGGCCCCGGCGTCACGCAGCATGGTGACGCCGTCAGCCCACAGTTTTTCGATTTCGTGCGACATACCATCCATACGGTACTCGCGCGGGATCCCGATCTTCTTGCCACGAATGTCACCGGTCAGCGCGGCTTCGAAATCAGGTACCGCCAGATCAACCGAAGTGCTGTCCTTGGCATCGAACCCGGCCATGGCCTCTAGCATGATTGCCGCGTCCCGGACCGACTTGGTCATCGGTCCCGCTTGATCCAACGACGACGCGAATGCCACTACGCCCCACCGCGAGCAGCGACCATAGGTTGGCTTGATGCCTACTGTGCCGGTAAACGCGGCAGGCTGACGGATCGACCCGCCCGTGTCGGTACCCGTCGCAGCCAGGCATAAATCCGCGGCCACCGCGGCCGCAGAACCACCCGAGGACCCCCCTGGGGTCAGCTTGGTATCTTCGCCGGAACGCCGCCACGGATTAACCGCACTACCGTAAACTGATGTCTCGTTAGACGAGCCCATGGCGAACTCGTCCATGTTGAGCTTTCCAAGCATGACCGCGCCATTGTCGAAGAGCTTCTGCGACACGGTGCTCTCGTACTGGGGTAAAAACCCCTCAAGAATACGTGATCCTGCCTGCGATGGCACGCCCTTGGTGCAGAACAGGTCCTTGATCCCGATCGGCAACCCGCACATCGCCGGCGCGTCGCCTGCCTTTATACGTTTATCCGCTGCGGTGGCCTGTTCCATCGCCAGATCACCGGTGTGATGCACGAAGGCGTTCAATGCACTGGCGCTGTTGATCGCGGTCAAACAGGCATCGGTCAATTCGACAGATGACGTATCTCCGGCACGCAATGCATCACGCGCCTCTGCCAGGCCCATCTTGTTCAGTTCAGACATTATTCCACCACCTTCGGCACCGCAAAAAATCCTTCACGCGCATCCGGCGCATTTGCCAACACCTTGGCCTGCTGGTTGCCGTCACGCACCACGTCGTCGCGCTTTTTCAACAGTTGCGGTGTGACCGAAGTCATCGGCTCCACCCCCTCGACATCCACTTCGTTCAGCTGTTCGATAAAGCCAAGGATGGTATTGAATTCCTGCGCAAGGGCTGGCAACGCATCGGGTTCAACCTTGATACGGGCCAGTTTCGCCACCCGTGCGGCTTTGGTCTCGTCAATGGACATGGGTGCTCCTCTATCTCTTTGCATGCCGTTTATCGCCCCCTGCCCGCCCCTGCAAGGCTGAGCTAGCTCCCGACCGGCCAAACAAGGCAGCACAACTTCATTTTGCCAAATAAACTCCCGCCGGAGGCTCCCAAACGCTGCAACACGCGCTACACTCCGCGTCAGTACGCACAAAGGAAAACACTCATGAATATCATTTGGCTAGGTCACGGCAGCTTTCGCATCGAAATCGAAGATCAGATCCTGTTGGTCGACCCGTGGCTGACGGGCAACCCGATGCTCGAGGAAAGCAATTATGATACCGCCTTGGACGGCACCACACAAATTCTTGTCACACATGGACATTTCGACCATACCCAAGACCTGATCATGGTGGCAGAAAAAACAGGGGCACCGGTGGCTGGGATGGTCGAACTGATGGGTTACTTCGACGCGCAAGGTGTAAAGAACACCACCGGTTTCAACAAGGGCGGTACAATCAGCTGCGGCAAGGTCGCCGTGACAATGGTTCCGGCGTCGCATTCCTCCTCAGTCGACGGCGACAACGGGCCGGTCTATATGGGTGCCGAAGTCGGTTTCATGATCAAAGGCGAGGGCCGCACGATATACTTCTCCGGAGACACGGGGATCATGGCGGATATGGAGTGGATGGGCGATTACCATAAACCAGATATCGGCATTCTCAGCGCCGGCGGGCATTACACGATGGACATGGCCGGAGCCGCCTATGCCGCCAAGAGATACTTTGATTTCAAAACCGTCATACCTTGTCATTATCGAACATTCGGCGCGCTTGAACAGACGGCAGACGCTCTTGTCGACGGGCTGCCCGGTGTCGATGTGATCGAACCTCAGGTGATGACGGCGATCAAGCTATAAGCAAAAACCGCTTGCCCGGTGCCTTTCCAGGGGGGGCAACGCCTGTACGTCCCGTTGTCGACGGGCAGACAAATGAGATTCTGGCCATGCCAGACCACGCCCTTTTCTTCACCGATCCTTTGGCGTGCCTTGGCGGGATCCACCGCCACGGTCGCGCAAACTTCAAAACGGTGGTCATCCAGTCTGGTATAGACATAAGCTTGACCGGAAACCGGATCACGAAGATGGGGGGCCTCCGCGATACCGCCTGAAGGACCGGGGCAATACTCGGCATCATCCAGGGCCCGCGGCAGCGGCCTCTTCGATCGCCCGGGGCAGCTCAGGTATGTGTGCAAGCTGCGCAGATCGGCCAGACGCGCGGCGTCGTGACGTTCCGCACGCGCACGACCGGGGCCGCCGACGACGAGCAACCCACCGGCAATCGCGCCGCCGACCAAGACCAGCAGAAGCATCAGCAAGATCTTGTTCACCGTTGGTCGGCCCGCAGCCCTACAGTGCGATAGTAAAGGAAAATTCCGCCAGCTATGACCACGACAACCCCGGCTTTGAGCAGGAACTGCACGGTCAGGTCGCCGGTCAGAAAAGCGTATACCGTCGCGATCAAATCCGCCAGCAAGGTAAGCGCCGCAAGCAACAACCCGATGTGGATCATCCATTTCCGGATCGCGGATCGACGCAGGGCCGGGGTTTGGGCCAACTTGCGCCGTTCTCGAAAGGTAAGCCACAGATACAACGGCACCGTAATGATCAAGACCGCGACGCCCCACCTGATCTCTCGATCGGCCGCACGGTCCTGCGCAGCAAATCCCAGATCCACCAAGGCCTGCAGCACGACGACAAGATTGAACGCTCCCAATATCAGCACCGCAAAGGTCAGCGCATAGACGAAGAAATCGCGGGCGGAAACCGCCGCCCGAGGTTTGGGTACCGGTGGCGAAAACGGGGTCTCATCCCACCCTGCCAAGGCATCCCCGACTTCGGGGGCGCTCCAGCCTGCATGCAGCAACGCGGCTGATATTTCTGCCCTGCTCTTGCCCGCAATCAGTGCTTCACGCACGAACAGGGTCAAGTCATCGCGATTTGCCAAACTATTCTATCCTTTTCTTTTATTCGCGAAAAACTCTTTCAGCAGAGCCTCGGAATCGCGGGCCGAAATGCCATCGAATATCTGGGGTACGTGGTGGCATTGCGCATGTGAAAACACCCGCGCCCCTTGCGCCACGCCGCCCGACTTTGGGTCTGATGCGCCGTAGTACAACCTTTCTATCCGCGCCGCTGAAACGGCGGCCGCGCACATCGCGCAAGGCTCCAGCGTCACGTACATGGCATGCCCGCCCAGCCTTTGTGACCCCAGTGCCGCACAGGCCGCGCGGATGGCCAGCAGTTCAGCGTGGGCTGTCGGGTCATTCTGCTCTCTCGTCCGGTTGCCAGCTACGGCCACGACATGTCCATCCGGTGATACAATGACAGCCCCCACCGGCACTTCTCCGCGCCCGGCGGCGGCGCGCGCCGCATCAAGCGCCAACGACATATGAGAGGTAAAGGTCATTGCTTCACTTGCCTGCAAATGCCACCCTTTCGCAAGCGTCTGAAACAGGATATGCGCTGGAATATGAGCGAAAACACACCCAAACAGCCCCCGCAGTCGAGCTCCGTTCCCGGAGACCGCATTGCAAAAGTCCTTTCGCGTGCTGGTATTGCCAGCCGTCGCGAAGCCGAACGCATGATCGAAGCAGGGCGGGTGCGCGTAAACGGCACCCAAATTGATTCCCCTGCCCTCAATGTCACGGCGCGTGACGAAATCTCGGTTGATGGTGTGCTGGTCGGCGACCCGGAACCGCCCCGGATGTGGCTATACCATAAGCCTACTGGTGTGGTGACGACAAACCGCGACGAAAAGGGGCGCGGTACCATCTTTGATGACCTTCCGGACGATATGCCGCGCGTGATGAGCATCGGACGTCTTGATCTGAACTCGGAAGGGCTGCTTTTGTTGACCAATGATGGCGAGGTCAAACGCAAGCTTGAGCTGCCCTCGAATGGCTGGTTACGCCGCTACCGCGTCCGGGTGAACGGACGTCCTTCCGAGGATACCGTTGAGCCCCTGCGCAAGGGTATCACAGTGGACGGCGAGCAATTCCAACCGATGACCGTTACAATAGACCGTCAGCACGGTGCCAATGCCTGGCTTACCGTCGGCCTTCGTGAAGGCAAGAACCGGGAAATCCGGCGCGCCATGGAGGCGGTGCACCTTTCGGTCAACCGATTGATTCGAACCAGTTATGGCCCCTTTCAATTGGGTGAGCTGAAATCTGGTGAAGTCGAAGAGATCAAACGGAAAGTTGTGCGCGATCAGCTCGGGATCGAGCTGGCTGACAATTCAGGCACCGCTGTCAAGAAAAAACCCAGCCAGTTGAAACGCACCCCTCGCAAACCCGGTGCGCCCGGCCCGGGACGCCCGGGCTTGCCCAAGGCACCAACGGAAAAGCTTGCGACGGCTAATTCCGCTTCTGGCAAGCCCAAGCCCGGCTATGGCAAATCCAAGCCTTCCCGGCCCGCACACGATGCCACAGCGCCGCGCAAATTCGGTGTCAGGGTAAAAAGCACGCGCAAGCCCTGAATTTGCCAGGTCCGCGGCTGCAGGGTTCGACTTGTCACCCGCACACCCTAGAAGCGCGGGCGAGGCGCACCTATATGTCGATCAAAGGGAATGTCCTATGAGTCGATTGCTTCTGTTTATTGTCATAATTGCGCTGGTCGTTGCTATTGTTGCGCTTTTGGTGACAATTGCAGGGCGGGTTCTGGATGCTGGGCGTTCAGCGTTTGAACCCCGGGACGAATACAGCAAAGAGGGCCGGATGGTACCGACACCATTTCAACAGATTACATATGCAGCGCTGATCTTGCTGCTGCTTGGTATCGCCACCGGCTGGCTCGGAGGGCTGTGACGGATGGCGCAGCGTTTTGGTGGGAAGTATAGCGCCGACGGTCGGCAATCTGTGTCGCCGCGCGCCGCACGCGCCGAGGTGAACCCCGTTGGCGGGCGGGCCAATGCGCTGTTTATCCCTCCGATTTTGCTTGTGTTCATGTCCCTTAATGACGGGGCGTTGGGTCTGGTCCTTGGCCTGATGGCGGCCACGGTGCTAAGCGGTGCCGCCCTGTTGCTGCGCGAGGGTCTGAAGGCCGAAGCGGCCTACCGCGCTCGCAAAGTTGCCGAACGCCCGGCCTTGCCGCGCAAGATCCTGGCCGCTGCATTGACCGGCAGCGGTGTGGCACTTGCCGCTTACAAAAACGACCCCGGCGTCGTGGCACCGGTTCTGTATGGTATCGCGGCATTGGGCCTGCATGTCGCGGCTTTCGGGATAGACCCTCTGACATCCAAGGGGATGGAGGGCGTCGACAGCTACCAAAAGGGTCGGGTCGCCCGTGTGGTTGACGAAGCAGAGCAGCATCTTGCCTCAATGACCGCGGCGTTGCTGCGGATATCGGACCGGGCCGTTCAGGATCGTTTGGCGCAGTTTCAGACCACCGCCCGGACATTGATCCGCACCGTCGAAGAGGACCCGCGTGATCTGACCGGTGCCCGTAAATATCTTTCGGTCTATTTGCTCGGTGCTCGCGATGCCACGATCAAGTTCGCGGACATCTACGCCAATACCCGCGACAGTCAGGCGCGGGACGATTATCTGGCATTGCTTGATGATCTGGACAAAAACTTTGCCGCGCGTACGCAAAAATCTCTACTGGAAGACAAGACCGATCTGAATATCGAAATCGAGGTGCTGCGCGAGCGCCTTTCCCGAGAAGGCGTGCGTCTGGACTGACGTACCCCCCAGCATAGGAATAGATGTACCATGTCTGATACCGTCCGCGAAAAAGCCGCCGCCTCTGTCGCGCTTATCGACGAAGTAAACGCGTCGGTTTTGTTAGACCCAGGATCGGCCGACGAGATCGTGTCGTTGGAAAACGCCCAAGGGTCGAAGGCCGCCGAGATCAAAAGCCGCATGGCCGAGATCGATATGGCCGATACGCAATCCATCATCGGGTTCGGTTCTGCCGCACAGGCAGAGTTGCAGGAAATCAGCCAAGCGATGCTGCAGGACGTACGCAACAAGGATGTCGGCCCCGCCGGCGACAGCCTGCGCGATATCGTCACCACCATTCGCGGGTTTTCGGTGTCGGAACTGGATGTGCGTCGCGATCAAAGCTGGTGGGAACGTTTACTGGGTCGCGCCGCGCCCTTTGCCAAGTTCACGGCCAAGTTTGAAGAAGTCCAGGGCCAGATCGACCGCGTTACCGATGAATTGCTCAAGCATGAACATGCCTTGTTGAAAGACATCAAATCGCTCGACATGCTATACGAAAAGACGCTGCAATTTTACAATGAACTCGCATTGTATATCGCCGCAGGAGAAGCGAAGCTTGCCGAGCTCGCTGCCACCACCATCCCGGCCAAAGATGCCGAGGTGACAGCCGCCTCGGAGGAAGATCAGGTCATGCAGGCGCAAGAGCTGCGCGACCTTCGTGCCGCGCGCGACGATCTGGAACGCCGGGTCCATGACCTGAAGCTGACCCGTCAGGTCACCATGCAGTCACTGCCTTCGATACGGCTGGTACAAGAAAACGACAAGAGCCTGGTCACCAAGATTAACTCGACCCTCGTCAACACCGTACCACTGTGGGAAACACAATTGGCACAGGCGGTCACGATCCAGCGCAGCGTCGAAGCGGCGTCGGCTGTGCGCGAGGCCAATGACCTGACCAATGAGCTGTTGACATCGAATGCCAAGAATCTGCGCGACAGCAACAAGGTTATCCGCACCGAGATGGAGCGCGGCGTTTTTGACATCGAGGCCATGAAACAAGCCAATGCCGATCTTATAGGCACCATTCAGGAATCGCTGCAAATTGCTGACGAAGGCAAAGCGCGTCGTGCGCTGGCCGAAAAAGAGCTTCAGGAAATGGAGGCGAACTTGCGTGACACTCTGGCGTCGGCCAAAGCGTCAAAGCCTGCGGCTTCGGCTGCATAATCTGCGGGGGGCAGGCTGGCATGAAGCGGTACCGATTTTCGATCAGATCCTTGGCGGTGACAGCAGTTGCCATCGCCATTCTGTCGGCCTGTTCACCCCCGCCCCCTGCCGAACCGGTACAAAAACCCGTGGCAAGGCCCGCACCACCCGTCAAGCCTCCTGCCCCGGTCGTGGCCAAGCCCACCTCGGAAAAGAGCGCCATGTTGCGCAGCTATTTCAACGACATTCAGAAGAACCAGCTGAGCCAGGGCCTGATGCGCAGCGACGGTGGCGGCGGGGACACGCCTTTTACCGCCGATATGCTTGCGCGCAATTTCGAACAAATCGCATTCTACAACGAATATAATGCCACCCTGACCGGGAAAGGCGACAAGACCTCGATGCGCCGCTGGGAAAAACCGGTCCGGATGGAGATCATGTTCGGGGAAAGCGTCCCGCCGTCAGAGCGCATCAGCGACACCTCGGCGATCAAGGCGTATGCCCGCCGTCTGGCAAAGGTCACTCAGCACCCGATCAGTGTATCGGGGTCTCCTAATTTCATCGTTATCGTCGCGAATGAAGATGACCGTTCGGCGCTATTGGACAAAGCCGCGAGGCGTTTGCCCGGTGTGACCACCGAAAGCCTGAAGACCCTTAACGACTTGCGCCGCGACACCTATTGTATCGTGGCGGCGTATGCGGGCGGCGTCGATCCAAATACCTATACGGCGGCGGTCGCGGTTATCCGCGCTGAAAATCCCGGCCTGATGCGGATGTCATGCATCCACGAGGAGATCGCCCAAGGGTTGGGGCTTGCCAATGACAGCCCCACCGCCCGTCCGTCCATCTTTAATGATGACGACGAATTTGCGCTGCTCACCAAACATGATGAGCTGCTGCTCAAGATGCTTTACGATCCGCGACTTCAGGCCGGAATGAGCGCCGAAGAAGCCGCACCTGTGACGCGTGTCATCACCCGTGAACTTACCGGTGGGCCGGTTTGACCGGCCGACTGCATTGCCTTGTCTTTCTCAAAAGGATCTTATCCGATGGGTATTCTTGATTTTCTCTCTGGCCAATTTATCGACGTCATTCACTGGACGGACGACACACGCGATACGATGGTGTGGCGGTTTGAACGCGAAGGCCACGAAATCAAATACGGTGCCAAGCTGACGGTCCGTGAAGGTCAGGCGGCGGTATTCGTGCACGAGGGTCAGTTGGCCGACGTGTTCACACCGGGGCTTTACATGCTCGAAACCAACAACATGCCGATCATGACATCCCTTCAACATTGGGACCACGGGTTCAAGAGCCCCTTCAAGTCAGAGATATATTTCGTAAACACAACGCGTTTCGGCAATCTGAAATGGGGAACCAAAAACCCGATTATCGTGCGTGATCCCGAATTTGGCCCGGTACGGCTGCGCGCCTTTGGTACCTATACGGTCAAGGTATCGGACCCGGCGCGTTTCCTCACTGAAATCGTCGGTACCGACGGCGAATTCACCATGGATGAAATCAGCTATCAAATTCGCAATATCATCGTTCAGGAATTTTCGCGACGTATCGCGCTGTCAAATATGTCGGTGCTCGACATGGCGGCAAACACCCGCGAGCTGGGCAAACTGGTCAGCGGCGAAATTTCGCAAACTATTGAGGAATACGGCCTCACCATTCCCGAGCTGTACATTGAAAACATATCACTTCCCCCAGCCGTAGAAGACGTGATGGACAAACGGTCTTCCATGGGTGTGATCGGGGATTTGAACAAATACACCCAGTTCCAGGCGGCCGAAGCACTGGGGCAAGAAGGCCCGGCGGGAAGCGCGATGCAAACCGGCTTGGGGGCCGGGCTTGGTATGCAGATGGGCCATGCCGCGGCGGCGCAGGCGGGCCCGTGGGGGCCCAGACCGGCTGCTGCGCACACGCCGCCGCCGCCCCCGCCACCGGAAAAGGTGTGGCATCTTGCTCAGGACGGTCAGACCAAAGGCCCCTTCTCAAAGGCCGCGCTTGGTCGGATGGCAGCGGATGGCGGGCTCACCCGGGCAACATTTGTCTGGACCCCCGGTCAGGATGGCTGGTTAAAGGCTGACGATGTGGCTGAACTGGCGCAGCTTTTCACGGTTCTGCCGCCGCCCCCCCCGATGCCTGATGCCTGATATTCAATGGTTGCACCGGGCTCGGCCGAACTGACATAACCCCGGGCCGCGTCCGGTAGCATTTTATGGCGAACGAAACTTACGCGTCGCCGCAACCGTGTGTGGGGCATGAAGACGTTTTCGCCATTCAAGGCGTGTCGTGCGCGTTGCCTGTTTAAGGTGGTTCACTGGACGATGGTACCGCTGTTTGCCTGGTTTGTAATTGTGCAACCGGCCGATGTCGCACGCCTTGGTCCCATGGCGGTTCGCTTTCACAGCGTCATGGGATTGGCGTTCGTCAGCCTGGCCCTGTTTTGGACCCTCTTCTACCTGCGTCGCGGCTTGCTCGGCAGGCCCGGACCAAAACTTGGCGGTTGGGCGCGGCGGATGCACCCGGTTGTGCACAAGACGTTGATCTGGGGAATATTCACCGTTGCAGTGACGGGCTTGCTGATTGGTCTGACATCCACGGTGCAACTGTGGGCGGGTGGCATTGTGCCTATCGCCGTGCCCCTTGACTTGCCCCGTGCTCACCGCTGGGTCGGATTGATCCACAGCATTCAGTTTTACGGCTTGGCGTTTATCGCCGCCGTGCATGCAGGATTTCACATCTGGCGTCACTACGCCCTGCGGGACAACGCTTTGCGGATTGTCGCCCCCAGGGTCCTGCACCGTTTTTTGTGATGCACCTCTGGTGAGCGTGGTGTCGCTGCTCTATGTCTAGATGACGCCCGACCAAAGGACCCCAGATGCCGCCCACTCCTGCCTTTGACGACCCGCCACGCACCCCGGTCGAGGAACATCGGTTTCCCTGCTCGTCCTGCGGATCGGACATGCGCTTTGATCCGCAGCAAAACTTGCTTGTCTGCGACTATTGCGGCAATACAGAATCCATCTCGGATCGCCGCCGGCACCAACCGATCACGGAACTTGACTTTAGCAAGGCGATCACCCGCCAACTGCCGCAAGCCGAGATGGAAGAGATCCGGGTCAGCACCTGCCCCAACTGTGCGGCACAGGTCGAATTCGACCCCGGAAAGCACGCAACGGTGTGTCCGTTCTGTGCCACACCGGTGGTGATCGACACCGGCACCAGCCGTCACATCAAACCCCGCGCCGTGCTGCCCTTTGCCTTGACCGAAACAGTTGCGCGCGACGCAATGACCCAATGGTTGGGCCGTCTTTGGTTCGCCCCGAACAACTTGCAGGCCTATGCGCGCAAGGGTCGGCGGATGCAGGGCATTTACGTTCCATACTGGACCTATGATGCTGACACCCAATCCAGCTACTCCGGCGAACGCGGTACAGTCTATTACGTGACACAAACCGTGATGCGAGACGGCAAGCCGGTCCAGCAACAGGTTCCCAAGGTCCGTTGGCGATCGGTCTCGGGTCGGGTAAGCCGGTTTTTCGACGACGTGCTTGTGCTGGGGTCACGCTCGCTGCCAAAACGGTTTACCGATGGACTGGCGCCTTGGGATCTTGCCGCGTTGGAACCCTACGCGCCGGAATACCTCGCGGGTTTCCGGGCCGAAGCCTATGCGGTCACGCTCGAGGAAGGCTTCGCCGAGGCCCGCCAGATCATGGACCGGATGATCGAACGCGATGTGCGCTTTGATATCGGCGGCGACCGTCAGCAGGTTCACGACATCCAGACCAGGCTAAGCAACGTGACTTTCAAACATGTGCTGCTGCCGGTGTGGCTGGCAGCCTATAAATACCAGGGCAAAACCTACCGCTTTGTCGTCAATGGACGCACCGGCAATGTCCAGGGCGAACGGCCCTACTCCACCCTCAAAATTACCTTCGCAGTGATCCTTGGCCTGATCATTGCAGGTATCATCGGATATTTCATGGCACAGCAACAATGACCCAGATCGATACACTGACCGACATTTTGAAGTCTCGCTATTCCTGCAGAGCCTTCCGGCCCGAGCCGGTGCCCGATGAGGTGATCTCGCGGATCGTCGCGGCGGCGCGCCACGCGCCGTCCTGGTGCAACGCGCAACCGTGGCAGGTGGCAATCACCAGGGGCGATGCAACCGATCGTTTTCGCAAGGCGCTCGCCGCCCAAGTCGACATGGGCTCGCCGCCAGAACCTGACCTGGCCTGGCCCACAAGCTACACCGGGGTCTACAGCGACCGCCGTCGCGCCTGCGGCTACCAACTTTACCAAGCCGCGGGCATCGCCAAATCCGACGTCGTCCAGCGTCAGGCCCAAATGCGACGCAATTATGCGCTGTTCGACGCGCCCCACGTCGCGATCGTTTCCTCTCCCGCCGAACTGGGCGCATACGGTGCGATGGACAGCGGCGGCTTCGTGACCGCTTTCACACTCGCAGCCACCGCTCTCGGGGTCGCGACAATAGCACAGGCCGCCATTGCTGCCTACGCCCCGACCGTTCGCGAACACCTCGGGATCGCTGAATCGCGATTGATCCTTTGCGCAATCTCATTCGGCTATCCTGATGCGGATGCTGCGGTAAACCAGTTCCGCACCGACCGCGCCGCCCCCTCAGATATAATCGACTGGCACGGTTAAGATGCGCGCAGTGCTGCAACGGGTCACCGACGCCTCTGTCACAATCGATGGCGTTGTCACCGGCAAAATAGACGCGGGGTTGCTCGTCTTCGTCTGTGCCATGCCCGCCGATACCTTGGCGACCGCACAAGATCTCGCCGCCAAAATCGCCAAACTGCGCCTGTTCAAGGACAAAGAGGGTAAGATGAACCTCAGTCTTGCGCAAACCGGGGGCAGTGCTCTCATCGTCAGTCAATTCACCTTGGCCGCCGATACATCGCGCGGCACGCGCCCCGGGTTCAGCCGAGCGGGCCACCCCGACCTGGCAAAGTCGCTCTACCTGCATTTTATCGCGTCCATGCGGCGGCTCGATATTCCAACCCAAACCGGTGAGTTCGGTGCAGAAATGTCGGTCTCTTCCACGAACCAGGGTCCCTGCACCATCTGGATCGATACGGAACATCTCTGAATTCCAAATGGCACCTGATCCTCGGGGGTTTGGGGGCAGACAGCCCCCATTCTGCCCTATGGCTCTCGAAACGCCTCTGTGGACTTGTAAAGCGGCTTCAACAAGTACTGCAGAACGGTCTTCGATCCGGTATGCAGTTCCACACTTGCCTGCATGCCGGGCCTGAACTGCAATGACGCCTGACGCTGGGTCAGATGTTCGGTGTCCACCTGCAAGGTAACCTTATAATGTGGATCGCCATCGGCGGAGCGCGACCTTTCATCCTTGAACGTGTCCGCCGATATTACCTTCACCGTTCCTTTCAGCGTGCCATAGATCGTATAATCATAAGCCGAGAGCTTGACAGTCGCCTCCTGTCCGGGGCGCACCCCGGCGATATCCTTGGGCTTCACCCGCGCCTCTACAAAAAGCTCTTCATCAAGGGGAATGATCTGCAATATTTCCTCACCCGGGCGCACGACACCGCCAATCGTCGTAATGCTCAGATTATTGACAATGCCGCGCAGCGGGCTCACCAGAACGGTCCGGTTCAACTGGTCGGTGCTCGCCTTCAGGTTCTGCTTCAGCGTTGCAAGCTCCTTCAGAACGTCGGAATATTCCTGCGCCCGCTCCAGTTCGGTACCGGTGATGATCTCGTCGAGCTTGATCCTCGCGTCGGCGTGCACCTTGCGCGCGCGTGTGACCTCGATCAGCGATACAATCTTCTTGCGCAGCATATTTTCCAAAAGATCCCGCTCTTTGGTGGCTTCCTTCAACACCCGCTTTGCGCCGTCTGATCGCGATACGAAATCGGATTGCCGCGCCTTGAGAAGGGCGCGCTCGGATGCAACAATATCCGGCGTGCGTTGTGACAATTCGGCTGGCACCTCGAAATCATACTGGCCCGCAAACTCGGCCTCCAGTCGCAGACGCCGGATTTCGAAGGCGCTGATCTGATCCTCCAGGTCGTCGACGGATGATTGGAACTGCGTCCCGTAAAGCCGGGCCAGCATATCCCCTTTTTCCACGATATCGCCTTCACCGACGCTGAGTTCTGCCAGAAGGCCGCCTTCCAGGTTCTGAATGATCTGAGGTCGCGAAGACGATACCATCGAGCCTTCGGCACGCACGATTTCATCCACCCATGCAAAAGCGGCCCATAGCAAAAACACCAGCACACTGGCTNCACAAAGCCAGACGACCATGGACGGCCCGCGCAAACGCAGGTTTATCTGGGTGCCAAAGCGCGTCCCCGGGGCGGCGTTCATGCAACGCTTCCGTGGCGGCTGGCCAAATGCGCAAGCACTTTTTCCTTTGGGCCATCTACCGTCATCCGCCCATCCTGAAGCACCAGTGACCGCTCGGTAAGGGCCAGAATAGGTGCCCGGTGGGTCGCGATGATGGCGGTGCGCCCTTCCATCCATGTACGCAGGCGCGCGACAAGCGACGCTTCCAGTTTCTGGTCCAATGCGGCGGTAGGTTCGTCCAGTAGGCAGATCGACGGATCTTGCAACCACAGCCGTGCCCAGCCGATAGATTGACGCTGTCCGATCGACAGGCCTGCGCCTGCGTCTAGAATCTCAAGATCAAGACCTTTATGGTGGTTGCGCACGAACAGCCCCAGCCCCGCGAAATCCAAGGCGGCGTGCAGGCGGTCGTCGTCGTGCTCCAGCAAGGTCAGGTTCAGATTGTCGCGCAGCGTTCCCGAAAAGAGGCGGACATCCTGACCCAGATAACCGATCAGACGCCGCAGGTCGCGCGGCTCAATCTGACCCAATTCAGTTCCATCCAGCAAGATACGTCCCGAACTTGGCGCGTAAAGTCCGCTTAAAAGCTTGAGAAGAGACGATTTTCCTGAACCGTTCGCGCCAAGCACCGCAACATGCTGGCCCGGTTGAATCAGTATCCCCTTGATATCGACGGTCGGAGGGCCGTCGTCTTCGTAGCGAAAGACCACATCGCGTAGCTCGAACTGACCGCTCAATTTTTCACGGCGAAGATAGGTGCGATCCGCTTCACTGTCCTGCGGCGCAGCTACGATCGCTTCCAGCCCATCGAGCGCCCCCTTGACGTTGCCCCATCGCGCCAAGGTACCCGATAACTGAGTGAGCGGCCCCAGGGTTCGCCCGGTGAGGATCCCCACGGCAATGATCGATCCCACGGTGAAAGCGCCGGCAAATACCAAGTAGGTGCCGACGATCACGGCCGCCACATATGTCGCTTGCTGGATGCCTTGGCTCCAGAAGGTCAGGAAGGAGGCCAATGCGCGCTGTTCCGAGGATTTGACCGAGGATAAGGTGTTCAGCTCGGTCCAGAGCCGGATGATACGATCTTCCGCGCGTTGGGTTTTGACCGTGTCGAGCTCGAATATCGCTTCGTGTAGCAGCCGCGATGATTTGGTCGAAGCACCTTGGGTTTCCTGCGTGAGCTGGATGGCTTTCTTTTGCAGGAAGAATCCCGGTACCAACATCAATATGCCGCCCACGATCAACACCCATACGACGTTGCCCGCGATACTGGCGACCAGAAACAGAAACACGAAAATAAACGGGATGTCGGCGATGGTACCGATGGTGGAAGCGGTAAAGAATTCACGCACAGAACCGAATTCGCGCATAGCCGAATATAATTGGTTCGGTGCCTGACCTCGGGTATCAGAGCGCATCCCCAGCACCCGTTTCATCAACAGGTCTTGGACAGACAGCTCAATCTGACGCCCTGCCCCATCCATCAGCCGCGCGCGCGCCATTTTCAGGAACGCCTCCATCAACAGCGCCAACATCGCACCGATGGCCAACACCCAAAGGGTCGCTTCCGATTGGTGCGGGATGACGCGGTCATAGACTTGCAGCGAAAACAGCGCGACAGCGACCGCCAGAAGGTTGGCGACGAACGATCCCAATGCGACTTCGGCAAGCTGGCGGCGAAACCGTGGAAATTCACCCCAGAACCAATGTGCCGGCGCGGCGTCAGTCTTGTGGGTCCGGGCCACGGCTTGCAACGTGGCCTCGGCGCGGACGATCACCCCGGCAAAAAACGGATCAAAGTCAGTCACCGGCACCATCGCGCGGTTGTCTGTGCAAGTCGTGTCATACACTATCAATTCGCCACGCGTCTGGCCCATCACCAGCAAGAGCTGGCCAGAGGTCATATAGGCCAGCGCCGGCCAAATCTCTTTGGATATCGCCCCCACGCGGCTTACCTGCGTCAGCAATCCTGCGGCCTCTAACCCCTTGGCGATGCTGCTTGCCTCTTGCTCGGCCTGTGCCCCGACGACGGAATGCCGCGAAATTATCTCGAAGATGTCGTTGGTCGAGGCGCTGACACCCAGCACCCCCGAATAAACCGACGCCAGTTTTGCCCGCGCCAACAGCCGATCTTCCAACCGGTTGGAATTTTCCGCCTTGGGTTTCGGAGCCTTTGAAGAGGTCACACGCCCTTGATTGCCATTGGTGATGGTCAGCGTGAAAGGAGATCTCTGCGTCAAATCGCGCTCCCGTCGGCAAGAACGCCCTGAATGCGCGCCATCTCTACGCGCAGTTTTACCACGTCGTATTTCAACGCGACCTGAGCTTGCTGTTGCCGCGTATAGGTCTCGTAGACCCCGACCACATCCATAACCTGGCGCTGGCCTGCATCGTACTGGGCCTGAAATATATCCAGATTGCGCTTGGCCTGGGCTGCCAGCGTGGTTGCTTCGGCGGCTTGCCGGGCCTTGGCGCTGATTTGCTTTTCAAGGCGCCGCAGATCGCGGTTCGCATCCTCGGTGGACTGGTGCAATTTTCGCGTGGCGGTTTCTTCGGCCATCTTTACCGCTTCAAGCGAGGCACCGGTACCAAACCCCAGCAAGCTGTCGGATTTGACATGCAATCCCAGGTTGCTTCCCTTGCCGATGGTGCCGCCCGCGGATAATCCGGGCAACAAGCTCGCGCGATTGACCTTGGCCGAAGCGATCGCCCTGATCTTTTCCGCCTGCGCCCGGACAACAATCAGCGGTTCCGCAGCAAATGCGTTCACATGAAATTCGGGTATGCCGCGCAAATCTCCAAGCGGCGCAATCGACATGGCGTTAAGTTCCGAAATGGACGTCGCCTCGCGTTCGATTGATGCCTCGTAGCGGGCCCTTATCTCGGCAAGTTTCTGGCGGAGCACCGTCAGATCGGACATGTCCGAAACACCGCCCTTCACCCTCTCTTGCATGACCCACTCAAAATGGGTCATGTCCTTCAGCGTCACCACATCCAGCGCCGCGTTCTCACGCGCCTGCGCCGCAGTGGTATAAAGCTTGAGTGCGGTGGCAACACGGTCATTGGTATCTTGCGCCAGCGACACGGCCGCAACCTCGACGTCGGCCACCGCAAACGCACGTTCACCGGCACGACGCCCGTTATCAAACAACACTTGATCAACAACTAGGTTTGCGGCAAGCGACCCAAGCGATGTCAGGCTGATCTGCGGACCGATTTTAGGCAGCCAGTTCTTGCTGGCGGCCTCTGACCGAAGCGTGGCTGCGCGAACCTCGGATTCTGCCGTGCGGCTGTTTGCCGCCAGAACCGACGACGCGACGGTGGCCGCGACGGAATTTGCAGGCAGAACGGATGTGCGCATCGCCAACCCTTGGATAATCGGGCTGTCGGCGGTGATCGTTTCCGCATAGGTCGGCCTGATGGCCTGAGACGCGCCAGGTAATCTGAAGCGTGTGACGAGGTCGGCAGATGCATACCTTTCCCCGATGTCCGACATGCAGCCGGACAGGGCCAGCGCCAAAACGCACATGCCCCCTGCCCCTTTTACGCTCTGCCCCATATCCTGCCCTTAACGTGCCGGTATTATTATTTTGATGGTCCGGGGAAACCGGCCCCCGTCCCGTCTTTAGCTACAGCCTGTTGACTTCAGATAAGTACATTGATGTCACTGTCGATCATCAATGTCCCCTCGGAACCCAGTGTATAGATGTCGTAGGTTTGGCCATTTTTGACTTCAACGCCGTCGCGTACTGCGCCGGTGATTGTCACCGTGTCATCGCTGAAACCATTCACGACCAGCGAATTTGTATTCTTCGACAGATTTATCAACGCCGCCTCGGTGATCGTCAGTTGCGCTTCCTCGGCGAATTGCAAATCAACAGTTTCGACATTGTATTGCGCCAGGTTGGGATTGCTGAGGTTGAGCCGGGTATTGGCGCTTTCGTCATCCAGTGCGAGATAGGTACCGGAAGAGTTTCCCGCCGTGTCGGTCGCTGTCACCACCAGGTCTGACCCATCCGGTACGTTGGTCTTGAACTGAAAGTTACGCTCTCCGATGGCGTCGATGTCAAAACTGGTCGATTCAACTTCGGATATGGACCTATCTGCGTTGACCTGATGAACATCCAGCGTGTCCGGGCTGATTTCGGTTGAGATGCCGCGTATGCCATCCCCATCGCGCGTATAGGAAGCGATGACGGGACCCTCTGGCGCATAGGTGTCAATCGCCAGCGTGTCAGAGATGGAGGCGGTGTTGCCCACGTGGTCGGTTGCTGTGACCAATATATCGGCGTCATAGGTACCGGGACGAATGCTCGCCGGGGGGATCATAACTGTCCAGTTGCCAGAAGCGTCGACCGATGCGGTGTAGTTCGTGCCGTCGAAGGTGACCACGACGGTCGAGCCCGCTTCGACCCGACCATTGAGGTCGATCCCGGCCTCGGCCTCGCGGGCACTGACGATCCCGTCGTTTCCACCGGCCTGCGCCATGTTCAACGGATCAACCACCGTGTCGATCAGCACCGCATGGCTTGCGCTGGCGGAGTTCCCTGCCTTATCGGTCGCCTTCACGGAAACGATGGTGTCGGTCGTGCCTTGTGGGATTTGCCCTGGGGCGAAGGTCACCGTCCAGTTACCGTTCGCATCCACCACACCGCTCATCGACGCGTTGCCAAGGCTTACCAGCACTGTGGACCCGATCTCACTGGTACCCGATACGGTCACGCCTCCGTCGGCAAGGCGCTCTGCACCGCTGACAATATCGTCGCCTTCAACCTTGTTCAGCGAAAGGTTGTCGACCCGCGTGTCGACCTGCACGCTGTCTGTCGCGCTGCGCGTGTTGCCTGCGTTGTCGGTTGTCGTGGCGATGATGTCAGCGGTATAAACGCCCTGAGCGACCTCTCCTGCTGCATAGTACGATGACCACTGACCGTTTGCGTCCGCCACGACAGTATGGGTAATTCCCGCAAGGGTAACCTGCACGACAGCGCCCGGGTCAGCGGTACCGGAAACAGCCACGCCGTCGCTTGCTTCGGCCGCATTGACGACGTCGTCACCTTCGATCGGGGCCGGGTTAATGGTCAGCAGCCCAGCTTCGGTGTCGACAGACACCGATTGAGATACGCTATCGGTGTTACCGGCCGCGTCGGTTGCTGTGGCGGTCATGGTCGTGGTATATGTACCCGCCGGAATATCCGACGGTGCGAAAGTCACGCTCCAGCTGCCGTCGGGGGCCACAGTAGCCGCATGGGACACCTGACCGAGCTGGACCACCACCGAAGAACCGGGTTCGACCGTGCCGGTCATGACGACACCCTGCGCTGCCTCGGCACCGTTCACAATGCCGTCGCTTCCTCCGGTCTGGCCTGTAAAGGCAAGATCGCGAACCAAAGTATCGATTTGTATCTGGCCGGTCACAGTCGAGCTGTTTCCGACGCTATCGGTGGCAACCGCCGTAACTGTCGCGACCGTTTCACCGGTGGGCACTTCGGACGTAGCGAATTGCGCGCTCCAGTTTCCGTTCGCATCGACAGTTGCGGCTTTGGTCGCCGAACCAAAAGTAACATCGACGGTCGACCCCGGCTGCGCCGTGCCTGTCAGGGTAACGCCGTCAGCCCGCTCAGCCGCGTTCACCACGCCGTCCACTTCGACGCTGTCCGCAGCGAGGGTAACTTCGGAAACCGTATCCACGACCAACTGTTCGGTGATTGTAGTCGCGTTGCCGAATTTATCGGTAGCGACCACGGTAATGTCGCTGACATATTCCCCTTCGGGCAATGTGCCGGGTTGCCACGTCGCGGACCACGTGCCGTTTTCCCCAACCGTGGCTGTGCGCGTGATGCCCCCCGCGGTCAGCTGAACAGTCGCGCCGGGTTCGCTTTCGCCGGAAAGGGTCACACCGTTGCTGAACGCGGCCCCGTTAAACATGTCGCCCGCCGACTGCGAGCCTGACGTGACCTTTACCGTCGGTGCCAGTGTATCGACAACCAACGTCTCCACGCTGGTGGATGTGTTGCCATATTGATCGGTCGATTGGATCGATACTTCGGTCTCGTATTCACCGCTTTCGAGATCGCCGGGTTGGAAGGTCACCGACCATGTTCCGTCTTCGGCGACAGTTGTGGTGGCCACCTTGTCAGCAACCGTGACCGCTACATCCGTGCCGGCTTCGCCAGTGCCCTTCAGGGTGACACCTTTGGTAAATCCGTCCGCATTGAAGTAGTCCGAAACGCTTTTGGTCCCTTCGGTCACCGCCACTACCGGTGCCGTGGTGTCGATTACAAAGCTAGGGCCGTCCAGCGTCGCTGTTTCACCGTCCGTCGTTACGGTGACAACCGCCTCGTGGTTGCCGTCCGCAGGAAAATCCTCACCGTCAAAGACGGCTTCGAAAGTACCGTCATCACCAACGGTGGTCGTGATCTGCTTGTCGCCTATCGTGACGACGACCTCTGCGCCCGGTTCGCCCCCACCGGTGACCGTCACACTTTTCGTGGCCCCATCGCCCCCGACTGTGGCGGAAGAGTCAGGTTCGTTCACGAATGGAGCCGCCTTTGACCCGCCGCCGCCGGCACCATTCCCGCCCGCGCCCAGCACGGCAGCACCACCGACCGCGGCTGCGGCCGCGACTGTCGCAGCCCCACCGCCACCGACCATACCGCCAAGCAAGGGTGCCGCCAACATCGACACCTCGTCATCCCCGCCGGTGATTGCGCCACCTGGGGGCATGATTGCGTCGCTGCGACCGAGATAGATCAAATCGTCCGAAGGGCTCCACTTGCCCCATTGCTCGGTAGGGCCGTATTGGGCAAAAAGATTGCCACCGTCCGCTTCGACAAAAGCGACCTCGTTCAGATATCCATCCGAAGAAATGAACAGACGATTGGGCGTCCCGGATTGATTGAAGTAATTTTCAATCGTGACGACACGACCATCAGCAAGCGTCAGCAAAAGGTCGCTGCCTGCACGTTGTTGAGAAAGAAAGTCAGTCTGGCGAAGGTTCAGCGAAATTTCCTGACCCGACTGGGCCTGTATAATCTGCGCCTCAACACCATCCAGAACCGTGCCACGCTGCAATGCGCCCGCTTGATCGCGAACGACGAAATCTATCGTCTCCATAATACTCCCGCTCTGCCTCGGCGCCTGCCTTTCGCGCGGCACCAAACTATTGAATGACCACCGGCCCTTATGTGAACCGTGCAGCCGCCTGATGATGTTCGCTATTTTAAACGAAACTTATTATTGCAAATTGCATACCCTTTTTGCCCTGAAAAAGCCAAGATTTAATTGAAAACGGCACATTGCTGCCACAATTGCCTGTGCACATCGGCCACACTTTCAACGTGTGGTTGAAGTTGACCAACCAAATAATCGTCAATGCCAATATCGAACAAATTCAAATTGTTAACGATTGTTCCTCATTCGATCGGGAGGCGCAAATCAGGTGTCCAGTTGACAACCCGGCCGGGGCTGGCAAGGCTACATGTATGGAAAACACCTCGAACCTTCCACTACCGTTGGTCGAAGACCCTGACGTGGGCATCACACTGTCCGACGGGTGCCGCCTCTCGGCAAGAATTTGGCGTCCACAAAATGCCGATGCAGAACCGGTACCCGCGATTTTGGAATATCTTCCCTATCGCAAACGCGACGGGACCACGGCGCGCGACGCGCTTACACACCCGTGGTTCGCGGAACGCGGCTATGCCTGCGTCCGCGTCGACATGCGCGGCAACGGTGACAGCCACGGCATCATGGAGGATGAATATACCCTCCGCGAACAGGCCGATTGCATCGAAGTGATAAACTGGCTCGCGTCACAGCCCTGGTGCAGCGGCAGTGTCGGGATGATGGGGATCAGTTGGGGCGGCTTCAACGGGTTGCAAGTGGCCGCGCACGATCCCGAACCTCTAAAGGCGGTAATCACCCTGTGTTCCACCGTTGATCGGTTTGCCGATGACATCCACTATAAAGGCGGGTGCCTGCTGAACGAAAACCTTGGCTGGGGCGCGACCATGTGGGCATATTCCAGCCGCGCTCCGGATCCTGCCCTGCGCCCCGACTGGCGCGAGATGTGGCTCGAACGGCTGAAGGCGGAGCCCTTTCTCCCTTCACTGTGGCTGCGCCATCAGACCCGCGATACCTATTGGAAGCAGGGGTCGGTGATCGAGGATTATTCGGCAATCAAAGCCAAGGTTCTGGCGATCGGCGGCTGGGGTGATGCATATAAAAACGCCGTGCCTCAACTGGTCGAAGCCTTGCCCGGTGCCAAGGGTATTGTTGGGCCTTGGGTACATAAATATCCACATTTCGCGATCCCCGAGCCCCGTATCGGGTTCTTGCAAGAAGCGCTGCGCTGGTGGGACCAATGGCTCAAAGGGATCGACACCGGCGTGGAAGCAGACCCCGACTATCGGGTTTACTTGATGGACGGCATGCGCCCGGCCGCTTGGGTGTCGCAGCGCCCGGGCCGTTGGATTGCAGAAACGGACGGTGCTACGTCGCATCTGGCCGAGAAAGTGCTGCACCTGACAGATAACGGGTTAACTGATGACACCGGAACGTTAAGCAGCGTCATTCAGACGCCGGCTCACTGCGGCGCAGACGCCGGCGAATACTGTGCGATATGGCTGGGGCCGGAAATGCCCGGCGACCAGCGCCATGATGACGCGTTATCGGCGACGTTTGACACCGCGCCCCTAGCGGCTGATTTCGATATCGTGGGTGCACCGCGTATCTCTCTTGATCTTACCAGCGACAGACCGCAGGGCCAAATCGCAGTGCGCCTGAACCATGTGCACCCGGACGGAGCCAGCACTCGGATCACCTATGGCGTGCTTAATCTGTGTCACCGCGATAGCCCGGAAACCCCGGCTACGGTCCCCTGCGGCGATGTATTTACAGTAAGTTTCGACCTTGACCACATCGCCTATCGCGTGCCCGCCGGTCACCGGCTGCGGGTGTCTGTATCCAACGCATATTGGCCACTGATCTGGCCATCGCCCGAAATATCGAGCCTGAGGCTGGCGTCGGGCCAGTTGGTGTTGCCGCACCGTCCGACCACGGGGGGCGACGAATATGTCTTCCCCCCGCCGGTCACAGCCCCCGCCTGGGCTACGGAAACCCTGCGCGCCGAAAATCATGTGCGGCGTCAGGAAACCGATATGGTCACCGGCGAGGTTTCATTGATCATCGAGGATGATTTCGGCAAGGTTCGCGATTGCGACCATGGGCTGATAGCAGGGTCAATTGCCCGGGAACGTTGGTCGATCAAACCAGACGATCCGCTATCGGCGAAGGGCGTGTGTCACTGGACCGAAGAGCTGGAGCGGGACGACATTCGGCTGCGCACCGAAACCCATTCGAAAATGTGGTCAGACGCGACGTTATTTCATCTTACCGCGCGCGTGGAAGCGTATGAGAACGATATCTTGATCTATGAACGCGACGTAGCGGATAGCATTGAGCGGCACTTTATGTAACAAAACCGTCACATACACCACGCTATTAACTCTTGCGACACTCGGGGAAATGCTTAACGTTGTGTCATCAATCAATAAAAAAACCCGTGTAAAAATCACCAAATCAGGGAGAACAATACATGAATGATCAACTGGAATATATGACCGGTCAAGTTGCCAAAGGCACGATGACCCGCCGGGAATTCGTTGGCCGCGCTGCGGCCTTGGGTGTAACCGCCGCTGTCGCGAATTCCATGCTTGCCAACAATGCCAAAGCCGCCGCCCACGAGGCACCGGTTCGCGGTGGCACTCTCAAGGTCGGATCATCTGGCGGAGAGTCGACCAACACGCTTGATCCGGCTTTGACAGCATCGGAAGTGCCGCTTGATAACCTGCGCCACCTCTACGAAACACTGGTCGAGGTGAACCCGGCGGGCGAAGTTGAACCACGCATGGCCGAAAGCTTTGAGGCTTCTGCCGACGCGAAAACATGGGCTTTCAAAATCCGCAAAGGGATCCAGTTCCATAACGGCAAGGACATGACCCCCGAAGACGTGCTGAAAACCATGCAGCGTCACTCGGACGAAAACAGCCAGTCAGGTGCGTTGGGCATCATGCGCGGCATCGAAAACATGAAGGTCGACGGCGACAACTTGATCGTCGAACTGGGCGTGGGCAACGCTGACCTGCCCTACCTCATGGCCGATTATCACCTGATGATCCAGCCCGATGGCGGCATGGATAACCCCGGTGCCGGTATCGGTACAGGCCCCTATACGCTGGAAGTCGATGAACCCGGCGTGCGCCACGGCTTCAAGCGCAACGAAAACTACTGGGACGCCGACAACCGCGGCTTTACCGACTATAACGAAGTTCTGGTGCTGAACGATGCGACGGCCCGTACTGCGGCGCTGCAATCCGGTCAGGTCAACATGATCAACCGCGTTGACCCCAAGGTCGCGGCCCTGCTGGACCGCGCGCCGAACCTGAGCGTCAAATCTGTCTCTGGACGGGGCCACTATGTGTTTATCGCCCATATCGATACAGCACCCTTCGATAACAATGATCTGCGCCTGGCTCTGAAATATGCGATCAACCGCGAAGAAATGGTTGATAAGATCCTGCGTGGCTATGGATCTATCGGGAACGACATGCCGATCAACGCGTCGTATCCGCTGTTTGACGAATCGATCCCACAGCGCGAACACTCGATCGAGAAGGCAAAAGAGCATTACGCAAAATCCGGTCACGACGGCAGCCCGATCATCCTGCGCGTGTCGGATGGAGCTTTCCCCGGCGCCGTGGATGCCGCTTCGCTGTTCCAGGAATCGGCCAAAGCCGCCGGTATTCCGCTGGAAATCAAGCGCGAGCCTAATGACGGTTATTGGTCGGAAGTCTGGAATGTGAAGCCGTTCTGCGCCTCTTACTGGGGTGGTCGTCCGGTGCAGGACCAGATGTATTCCACAGCCTACCTATCGACCGCCGACTGGAACGATACTCGTTGGAAACGCCCTGAATTCGATGCCATGCTGCTGGAAGCACGCGCCGAGCTGGACCAAGCCAAGCGCAAGGCAATCTATTCGAAGATGGGCATGATGCTGCATGACGAAGGCGGAGTCATCCTGCCGATGTTCAACGATTTTGTTGATGGTGTGGCCAACAACGTCGGCGGCTGGATCGAAGACCCTAACTCGGAGCTGATGAACAACAAAGCTCCGATCAAATGCTGGGTCAAAGACGCATAAGGTAACATATGCTTATGCACCCCGTACTGAAACTGATCGCCCAACGCTTAGCGTTGGGCCTTCTCCTGCTCTTTGCCGCGTCGGTCTTGATCTTCGCAGGGACCTCGATTTTGCCCGGCGACGTGGCACAATCCATATTAGGGCAGTCCGCCACGCCCGAAGCGCTGGCGAACATGCGTCGCGAACTTGGCCTGAACGACCCGGCCCTCACCCGATATTTCGCCTGGCTCGGTGGTGTGTTGCAGGGCGACCTGGGCACGGCATTGACCAACGGCCGCGACATCGCGGAAAGCCTCGGCGGTCGACTTAAAAATACCCTGTTTCTTGCCTTCTGGGCGGCCGCAATTTCGGTGCCGCTGGCAATTTTCCTTGGACTTCTGGCGGTTCGCTACAAGGATCGGTGGCCGGATAAACTCATTTCCGCGGTTACCCTGACTACAATCTCTATTCCCGAATTCATGATCGGCTACGTACTGATCTATTGGATCGCGATCAAATGGCGGCTGTTTCCGTCGGTCGCGATCATCAACGACAGCATGAGCCTCGGTGAAAAGCTGAACGCCATCGCAATTCCGGTGATGGTGCTGACGCTGGTCGTACTGGCGCATATGATGCGGATGACCCGGGCCGCGATCCTGAATGTGATGCAATCGGCCTATATCGAAACAGCCGAGCTCAAGGGCTTGGGCATGCTGAAAATCATCCGCAAACATGCTTTCCCCAACGCCATTGCCCCGATCGTCAATGTGGTGATGCTGAACCTCGCGTATCTGGTGGTCGGTGTCGTTGTGGTCGAGGTGGTGTTCGCCTATCCGGGCATGGGGCAATATCTGGTCGATCACGTCAGCAAACGTGATGTTCCGGTAGTGCAGGCTTCGGGCCTGATCTTCGCCGCGGTATATATCGGGCTGAACTTGGTTGCCGATATCGTTTCCATCCTTGCCAACCCGAGGCTGAGGCACCCGAAATGAAGAATATCCCCATTTCAGCGATGATCGGCCTGTTTTTCACCGGGCTTTACTTTTTGATGGCGATTTTTGCGCCCCTGTTAGCCCCCTATGGCATGGCGGAAATCGTCGGCGACGTGTGGGAGCCTTCATCGTCGCAATTTCTGTTGGGGACGGACAGTATCGGGCGCGACCTGCTGAGCCGGATGATCTATGGCGGGCGTACAACGATCTTTATCGCCACTGCCGCAACGATTCTCAGCTTTACGCTGGGGTCTGTGCTGGGGTTTTTCGCCGCGGTGTCCGGCGGCTGGGTAGATCAGGTGATCTCGCGGTTTGTCGATCTGATCATGTCGATCCCATCGCTGATTTTCGCGCTGGTGGTGTTGTCGGTGATGCCGACGACTGTCCCGATCCTCATCTTGCTGATGGGCCTGCTTGACAGTACGCGGGTCTACCGCTTGGCCCGCGCCGTTGCCGTGGATATCACGGTGATGGACTATGTAGAGGCCGCGCGTCTGCGGGGCGAAAAAATCGGCTGGATCATTTTCCGGGAAACGCTTCCCAATGCCCTCTCCCCGCTGGTCGCCGAGATGGGCCTGCGGTTTATCTTTGCGGTGTTGTTCGTTTCGACCCTGTCGTTCCTGGGCCTTGGCGTGCAACCCCCGCAGGCCGATTGGGGCGGCATCGTGAAAGAGAATAAAGAGGGTATCAACTACGGCATTCAAGCGGCGCTTTACCCTGCCTACGCCATTGCCACGTTGTGCATCTCGATCAACCTTGTTGCGGATTGGATCTTGAACCGCACCACATCGCTGAAAGGGGGCCGGGGATGACCGAGCCACTTCTCAAGGTACGCGGCCTCAAAATCGGGGCAATAGCTTACCCGCCCGGCGAACGCCCGGTCGCGATCAAGATCGTGCACGGCGTCGATTTCGACCTAGAAGCCGGCAAGGTGCTCGGCCTCATCGGTGAATCCGGCGCAGGAAAATCCACGATCGGGCTTTCGGCGATGGCCTATGGTCGCGGCGGGGTCGAAATCACCGGCGGCGAGGTCTGGGTCAATGGCCGCGATATCCTCAAGGAAAATCTGCGAAGCCTGCGCCGCCTTCGCGGAGCCGAAGTAACATATGTGTCGCAGTCCGCCGCGGCATCGTTCAACCCGGCCAAAAAGATCATGGACCAGGTGACCGAAGCGGCGATCTATCAAAACAAGTTTTCCAAATCCGAGGCAGAAGAGCGCGCGGTCGAGCTGTTTCGCAAACTCGGCCTGCCCGACCCGGAAAATATCGGCAACCGCTATCCTCACCAGGTATCCGGCGGCCAGTTACAACGCTGCATGACCGCGCTGGCACTGTGCCCTGAACCCGATCTGGTGGTCTTTGACGAACCAACCACAGCGCTGGACGTGACCACTCAGATTGATGTGCTGGCCGCCATCAAGGAAGCCATCGCGGCAACCGGCGTTGCAGCCTTGTATATCACGCATGACCTCGCCGTGGTCGCACAGGTCAGCGACCACATCATGGTGCTGCAACAAGGCAAAATGGTAGAATACGGGACCACCGATCAAATCATCAACGCCCCGCAAGAAGAATATACCAAAGCGCTTGTTTCGGTTCGGTCGATCCGACACGAGGAAAAAACGCCGACCGATACGCCGGTGCTGAGGGTAGAAAACATCACCGCCCGCTATTCCGGTACGACCTTTGACGTTCTCAAGAAAATCAATGTCGATATTCACCCCGGCCAGACGCTCGCCGTTGTAGGTGAATCGGGATCCGGCAAATCCACGCTTGCGCGGGTGATTACCGGCCTGTTGCCGCCAAGCGACGGGCAGATCACTTTTGACGGCCGCCAGTTGGCCCCTGCCCTGGCATCGCGCCCCATTGATGACCTGCGCGAAATGCAGATGATCTATCAAATGGCGGACACCGCAATGAATCCGCGCCAGACCGTGGGGACGATCATCGGACGACCACTGGAATTTTACTTTGGTCTGAAAGGCAAAGCCAAGCAAAAGCGCATCCAGGAATTACTGGATGAGATCGAACTGGGGGACGGATTTCAGGATCGCTACCCGGCAGAGCTGTCAGGCGGGCAAAAACAACGCGTCTGCATCGCCCGCGCGCTAGCCGCCAAACCCAAGCTGATCATCTGCGACGAGGTCACTTCGGCACTCGACCCGCTGGTTGCTGACGGTATTCTCAAGCTATTGCTGAACCTTCAGAAAATAGAAGACGTCGCCTATCTGTTCATCACCCATGACCTGGCGACAGTAAAAGCCATCGCCGACAGCATCGCGGTGATGTATCAAGGAGAAGTCGTGCGCTATGGCTCGAAGAGCCAGGTTCTATCACCGCCGTTTGACGACTACACCGACCTGCTTCTCAGCTCTGTGCCGGAGATGAAAATCGGTTGGCTGGAAGAAACCATTGAACATCGGCGCATGGAAAGTGCAGGCAACTAGCGACATCCGGTTTGGCATCGTACACACAAGACTTACAGTTTAACCAAGCATCGCCGAGGTAAGTGATGAAGAATAAACTCCTGCTGATCATTCTCGATGGTGTGCCCCATCGAAACTTTCGTCGCCTGTTTGGCAATCTGGAAGGCTGGGTCGACAGCGGCGATGCCCGCGTGTGGACGCAGCGCGCGGTCCTGCCGTCCATTTCGGCGTCCTGCTACGCATCAATCCATACGGGCGTTGCGCCCGCAGAACATGGGTGCACGGGCAATGGGAACGTCTTTCGATTAAAGCACAAGGATGTATTTGCCCAGGTGCGTGCAGCGGGTGGCGTCACCGGTGCCGTGACCCATTCGTTTTGGTCAGAGTTCTTTAACCGCCACCCGTTCGACTACGTGCGCGATATCGAATACGATGAACCTGAAAGCGACACGATCAACCATGGGCGGTTTCACACCATGACGGGTTATGGGCTGATCAACCAGATGACGCCCTCTGATGTCGATCTTTTCGGTACGCTCACCAATCTGGCGGCGCGGTTTGGGCTGAATTACGGGATTCTGCACACCTGTACGCTCGACAGCATGGGTCATCGCTTTTTCCACGACTGTCAGGAAATGGACCACGCCTGTGCGGTCATGGACGAGATGCTGGCCCCCTTCATCCCGAAATGGCGCGCCATGGGGTACGAGGTGATTGTCACGGCTGACCACGGCCAAGACGAGCGCGGCCATCATGGCGGGCGCGGTGCATCGCAGCAAGAAACCGCGCTGTATTATTTCGGCGATGCCGAGGGGCCGTCCGAGGATACGGTGATAGACCAGTTGCAACTGGCCCCGACGATCCTGAAGCGTCTGGGTGCACCTGTCGCTGATACGATGAAGGCCAAGTCGTTTCTCAAGTAGCGGCTTTGGTCGCCTGATCGCCGGCACCCATGTCCTTGATCGCGGATGTGACCGTATCAAAGAACGCAGCCGCGCGACGCGACATGGTTCTGGCTCGCAAACAACCGTGTACCAACCCCTTGGTCTCGATCCATACCGCTTGGCCGCCCGCGGCCTGTATGGCGTCCCGGTACGCTTCTCCGTCGCTTGACAACGGGTCACATTCCACAGTCAGGATCGCAGTAGGCGGCAAGCCAGAGAAGTCGGTGTCGTGCAGCGGAGCATAGCGCGGGTCTCTCTCGGGGGGCGTGCCTCCGGACCTGACTTGCTGATAGAATTCCATATCGGCGACCGTCAGCTGCGGCGCGGTGGCGTGGGTCACGTAGCTGCCCTGCCCGCGATCGCCGCCCAGGCCGGGATATATCAGCACCTGCCCGGTTATACGCCCGTCTATCCGCCCTCGGGCGTAATGTGCCACGGCCGCGGCCAGGTTCCCACCGGCGCTGTCTCCGGCCAGAACGATGCGCCCCGGGAAGGCAGCCGCTATGGCACCAAAAGCCGTCCACGCATCATTGAAACAGCCTGGGAAAACCACTTCGGGTGCCAGTCCGTAATCGACCGAAACGACCCGGTACCCCGTGGTGGCGCAAATCTCGGCACAGATGTCGTCGTGACTTTCCAGCCCGCCCACGACAAAGCCGCCGCCGTGATGGTACACCACCGTGGCAGCCATCGCGCCGTTTTCGTAAAGCCGACAGGGAACTCCGCCGAACTGCACATCGGACGTCACCACGCCGTCAGGATGAGGCTGATGAAAGGCAGCGCACATATCGTCATAGACCGCGCGCTGCTGTTCGATCGTCAATCCGGTAGCGTCGGGCGGATAAAATTCGTCTGACCTATCCAAATAAGCCCAGACTTCTTCATCCAGCAAAACGCGGTAGTCGGGTCGTGTCATGCAGGCTCCCATTTGCAAATGAACACATCCAACGCCGCGCCGACCTCGGTTTCGGATGCTCCGTTCATCTTGACCTGGGCGACCAACCCACGCTTCTTGTCATCGATCACTGACACCACACGCGCAGACGAACCGGCGCTTTCAAGGGTTTCATTATACACCCGCGTGATGGCGCTTTTACGCAGGTCGGGCTTGAATATCTTACCCACAGCGGTCTTTGGCAATTCGTCCATGATGACCAGATGCTTGGGCTGAGCGGCACGTTCGTGTACCTTTTCCTTGCAGAAATCCATCAGCTCCTGTTCGGACACCGAAGCCCCGCCCACCAATTCCACGAAAGCACAGGGGACCTCTCCTGCATGTGCGTCGGGCTGGCCTATCGCACCGGCGAAAGCGACAGCCTCATGGCCCAACAGCGCCTCTTCGATTTCGGCAGGGTCGATGTTGTGCCCCCCCCGGATGATCAAATCCTTGGCGCGGCCAGTGATCCACAGGTATTGATCCGCATCAATGCGCCCCAGATCGCCAGTGCGCAGGTATTCGTCTTTGTAATACAGGTCTTTATTCTTGTCGGCTTCGGTATAGGTATTACCTACAAAGACACCGGGGTTCGAGATGCATATCTCTCCGATCTCGTCCACGCCAGCCTCGACCAAGCCTGCCTCGGTGCTCTTGATGATCTTGACGTCTGTATAAGGAAACGTAATCCCGATACTCCCGACCTTCTTTACCCCATCGGTCGGGTTACACGACACAAGGCAGGTCGCTTCGGTCAGCCCGTAACCTTCGACCAGCGTTATGCCGGTCGCTTTCTCAAAGCGGCGAAACAGCTCAAGAGGGAGCGGTGCAGACCCCGAAAATGCAGTCTTAACGGTGGAAATATCAGCATTGATCGGCCGCTGCATCGTGGCCGAGATCGCGGTCGGGACAGTGATGATGAAGGTGATTTTCCAACGCTCCACCAACTTCCAGAAATTGTCGAAAACCCCGTCACCGCGATAGCCCTGCGGGGTGGGGAACACCACATGCGCGCCCGAAGTGACAGCCGCCATCAAGATCACGTGACACGCGAAAACATGGAACAACGGCAGCGGACACATGATGTTGTCCTCTTCCGTATACAGCAGGGTGTGGCCCAACCATCCATTATAGACCATGCCGGAATACTTGTGCTGCGCCACCTTTGGCATACCGGTCGTTCCGCCGGTATGGAAGTAAAACGCCACCCGATCCTGCTGAGGATCGTCAAAGGTCAGATCCGTCGGCTGTTTCGCGATTTCGGCATTGAAATTCTTGTAGTTGGCCTGATTTGTCACGCCCAGCTTTGGCCGGATCAAAGGCACGATCCATGATTTCGGTGCGGTCAGATAACGGCAAAGATCCACCTCGAGCACGGTGGTCACGTTGGGCGCCAGTTTGACGGCTTCGGCGGTTTTTTCGGCGACATCTGTTTTGGGGAAAGGCCGCAGGGTGACAACCACCTTGGCGTTTGTTTCGCGAAGGATCGACCCGATCTGTTCGGCATCCAGCAGCGGGTTGATCGGGTTGGCGATACCCGCGACGGCGCCGCCCAGCAAGGTTATCACTGTCTCGTTGCAGTTGGGCAGCACGTATGCGACCACATCCGACGGCCCAACCCCAAGCGAGCGGAACAGGTTGGCCGCGCGCCCCACCTGCCCCCGAAGCTGCGCCCAACTCAAGGTTTCGGCATGGTCTTTCGGGCCCGATAACAGTTGAAAGCTGATGGCATCATGGCTGGGAAACTTTCCTGCCGTTCCGCTCAGCAGGCTCCATAGCGTCTTGGGGACGTCGCGATCTTCCCACGGCATCTCAGCCTCGATAGCATTACGGTCTTCAATCCCGGCAAATGTCATATATTCCTCCCTGTCGGTGCAGTTTGCCTGCATCCTCATTCCCTACGATCAAAGATGATGGCAAATGGAACCTTGCGCAAGCATTTGCGTCGTCAGACAAGCGTCTAGGCGGCCATTTGACCCAACGGAATGGAGGAAAACATCACGACGACGATGTTCACAACACCCTTTTTGCGGGAATGTAATATATAGTGCTTTCTCAACGAGGTGAGCCGGTTCACCCGTCCCTGGCCCGGCCGCTGACGCCGTCACCGATAACCAGACCCCATGCGAACCAACACTGTTTTGGTGCGCTTTGATCCTTCGGACTATCTTGGCGTCATTCGGCGGCCATTCCGTCCGTGAACTGCAAACGCGCCAATCGTGCATAAAGCCCACCCTTGGATACCAGTTCGTCATGGGTGCCGGTGTCGATGATCTGGCCTGCTTCCATTACAACGATGCGGTCCGCTTTCTTCACCGTGGCCAAGCGATGTGCCACAATCAGGGTTGTCCGGTCGGCGCTTAACTTGTCGACAGCAGCCTGCACCGCGCGTTCGCTTTCGGCATCCAGCGCACTTGTCGCTTCGTCCAACAGCAGCACCGGCGCGTCGCGCAAGATCGCCCGCGCGATAGCGATACGCTGTTTCTGACCACCCGATAGCATCACGCCGCGCTCGCCCAGATAGCTGTCGTACCCGTCGGGAAGCTCGCTGATAAAAGTATCCGCAGCAGCAGCCTTGGCGGCAATGACGATTTCCGCGTCGGTTGCATCTGGTCGCCCGAACCGGATGTTTTCACGTGCCGATGTTGCAAATATCACCGGATCTTGCGGCACAAGAGCAACTGATCGGCGGAAAACATCGCGTGCGACCTCGCGCAGATCCACGCCGTCCAGTGTGATGCGACCCGAACTGGGGTCATAAAAGCGCAAGATAAGCTGAATGATCGTCGTTTTCCCCGCCCCCGACGGGCCGACAAATGCAATGGTTTCGCCAGGGTTGATCACCAGGTTGATCCCGTTCAGCGCAGGGGCCGCAGGGCGTGCCGGGTAGGCAAACTGCACATTTTCGAATGCGATCCGTCCCGCGACCGGTGCAGGCAAGGCCGCGGAATCGACGGGATCCTTGACCGAATCCGTGGTGTTCAGCAGTTCGACCAGACGTTCGGTTGCACCGGCGGCGCGTTGTAATTCGCCCCAGATTTCGGACAAGGCAGCGACGCCGCCTGCGACCATTACTGCATAGATCACAAACTGCACCAACGCGCCCGGGGTCATGTCCCCGGCGCGGACATCGCGTGCACCCATCCAAAGCACACCCACCACACCTGCAAAGACCAGAAAGATCACGATGACAGTCATGACGGCCCGTGTCTTGATCCGTCTTTGAGCCGCGTCATACGACGATTCAGTCAAGCGGGCGAACTGGGCGCGGCTGGCGGTCTCGTTGGTGAATGCCTGTACGGTTTGCACCGCACCAAGGCTTTCCGACGCATTGCCGGAACTTGCCGCGATCCAATCCTGGTTTTCCCGGCTCATCACCCGCAACCGGCGCCCAAGTATTAGAATGGGTACGATCACCACAGGAACGATCAACAGCACCATCGCGGCCAGCTTGGCCGAGGTCAGCAGCATGAAGACCAGCCCCCCTGTAACGATCAGGAGATTTCGCAAGGCGATGGACACCGAAGACCCGATAACCGACAGGATCACGGTCGTGTCCGTGGTGATACGGCTCAGGACTTCCCCCGTCATGATCTTTTCGTAAAATTCGGGGCTCATCCCGATCACCCGGTCGAATACGGCCTTGCGGATGTCCGCCACCACCCGTTCGCCGAAACGCGTCACCAATGCATACCTAAGCCCGGTGCCCAGGGCCAGGAGCGCGGCGATTACCAACGCTGCGACGAAATACTGGTCAAGCAATTCGGTTTCGCCGCTGCCAAAGTTATCAATGACCCTGCGAACCGCCAAGGGAAGCGTCAGCGATATCATCGCGGTGATCATCAACGCCAAGATGGCGGCAATCATCAGTGGACGATAAGGGTGGACGAACGGCACCAGTGCCCGCAGCGCCCCCAGTTTGCGCGATTTCTTGCGTTCTTCTTGTGTCGGGCCGGGCGTGGGGGTGCGTGCCATTTCAGATCCTCTTCAGCTACCGTGTCATCGCCCGCACACCCCACGGCGTCAAGACCTGCACGGGTGCCCATGCCGCACGAGAACACGTCATATTCAAAAAATCATAGCTGAGCCGGTCCGTAAGGAGAACTCGAGCCGCTCCACGTCGGCGGTTTCAACAGGTGAACGGTTTGCGGGATGGGTATGGAGCGGGCGGCGGGAATCGAACCCGCGTCTTCTGCGTGGAAGGCAGAGGTCTTACCATTACACAACGCCCGCGCTACGCTGTTCAGGTATGACATACGCTGGGGGGCGTCAAGTGGTTGATCGCGGGTAATCGGTCGGGGAAATCAAAACAAACAGAAATCGCGGCTCTTTACCTGTGTCGCGCGATGACGCAAGTTCCTGTGCGAAGCCGTTGCGAAACCGATGCAAAGAGACCGCGATATGCCCAACCCGCTTTATGATGCTCTGTTCGCCCGCCATGCGGACCAGGACACCCCGTTCCTGCACCTTCCCGACGGGAGCACAATGACCCACGGTCAGTTCATAGACACGGCTTCGCGCTATGCCAATGCCCTTACCTCCAAGGGGTTGGCCCCCGGCGACCGGGTCGCGGTGCAGGTTGGCAAGTCCCCTGATGCGCTGGCGCTTTATGCGGCGTGCGTGCAGGCCGGGCTGGTGTTCTTGCCGCTGAACCCGGCGTATACACCCGCAGAGGTTGAATATTTTGTTTTCGACGCCAGTGCCAGCCTCCTGATCTGTGATCCTGGGAGTATCGGGGATCTGGTCGACGTCGCCGCCAATAACCAAGCCGAGCTTGAGACAATGGATATCACGGGTCGCGGCACATTGCGCGACCTTGCGGCCGAGCATGGGCATCGGTTTGCCACAGCCGAACGGACCGAAAATGATCTGGCTGCAATTCTGTATACATCCGGCACCACGGGCCGATCAAAAGGTGCAATGCTGAGCCAGAAGAACCTGCTGAGCAATGCCGAGGCATTAACCAAGGCCTGGCAATTCTCCAAAACCGATGTGCTGTTGCATGCCTTGCCGATCTTTCACACCCATGGTCTTTTCGTTGCGACAAACGTCATGCTGTTGTCGGGCGGTGCGATGGTGTTTCTGCCCAAGCTGGATGCGGATCAGTTGATCCGTTTCATGCCAAGGGCGACGACATTGATGGGAGTACCGACGTTTTACACCCGTCTGTTGGCACATGATGATTTCACCGCATGTTTAACCGCCCACATGCGCCTGTTCATCTCGGGTTCCGCCCCCTTGCTGGCCGATACCCATACCGAGTTCGAAGAGCGGACGGGTCACCGCATCCTGGAACGCTATGGCATGACAGAAACCAACATGAACACCTCCAACCCCTATGACGGACCGCGTCGCGCCGGCACTGTGGGATTGCCCCTGCCAGGGATAGAGGTCAAGGTTTGCGACCCAGAGACCGGGGAAACATTGCCGGATGGGGATATCGGTGTTGTCGAAGTCCGGGGGCCGAATGTCTTCCAAGGCTATTGGCGTATGCCAGAAAAGACGGCGGCCGAACTGCGCGCCGATGGTTTCTTTATTACTGGCGATCTGGGAGTGATGGATGATCAGGGGTATCTGAGCATCGTCGGTCGCGGCAAGGACCTTATCATTTCTGGTGGTTACAATATCTATCCCAAGGAAATAGAGCTGTTGCTGGACGATCAACCCGGCGTCATGGAAAGTGCCGTGATTGGCGCGCCGCATGCCGATTTAGGCGAAGCACCTGTCGGTGTACTGGTGGCGCAGCCTGATGCAGCGTTGGATATCGAAGCGATAAATACCGCCCTTGCTGGCAAGCTCGCAAGGTTCAAGTGCCCGCGCGCTCTTGTTGTCATCGACGAACTGCCGCGCAACGCGATGGGAAAAGTCCAGAAAAACCTGCTGCGCGCGCAGTATGCGGATGTTTTCGCTCTCTAGATCTTGCCGAGCCTTCCAGGTACGTTCGCCTTAGTGCCCGCCGCCCGCGCCATGTCCCACCCCAAGACCTGGTTGCTTGAAAGGCATGGGATGCCCGCGGCCGTCTCTATCTTATCGATCACGTCGAGCGTGCGCAGGTTCGTACAACTCAAAAACACGGCGTCGACTTTGCCCTGCCGGGCAAGGTCGAGGGCCGCGTCGGTGATTGACTGGGCGTCGATCCGCACGACCTTTGCTTCTTCGGCTTCGTCGAAGCTGCCGAAAACCGGGGTGGCGATGCCGACGTCGTCTAGGGCCGTGCGCAGCTTGGCGGATACTTCAGCGACGTATGGCGACAGAAGCGCCAACCGCGTCGCCCCCAAAGCGTCGCAGGCTTTGATCAGGGCAGCCAGCGGGTTGGTGACATGCGGGCTTGAGGCAGCGTGACGAATACAGTCCGCCACCCTGTCAGAGCCTATTTCAGCGGCACCCGACGTGCACCCATACCCGATACTGGCAAAGCTGGCGGCTTTCGGCAATAATCCGGCCGACGTCGCCAGATGATTTTCCATCGCGGCCAAGGAGTCCGGCGTCACGTTGTCACCGCTTTGGATGCGGCTCACGTAAAGCATCACATCCGTAGGCAAGATCGCCCTCATATCGCCTTCCAGCGTTTCGTCCGCCTGCAAGACGATCATGCCAAGCGCGGCATCCAGATCGGGCACCGATGTGTAACGATAGGTCATTGAAGCACGGTCAGGTCACGGTCTGCACGGGGCGAGAGAAACCGGTTTCCTGTCTCGGTTATCACGATGTTCTCTTCGTGAACCATGATCCTGCCCCCGACAGTTTCAATTCCCGGTTCAAGTGTGATGACCATACCGGGCACCAGCGCTGTGTTGTCCTGGGGGATCAACGACAGACCTTCGGTTAACTGCATGCCAAGACCGTGCCCCAGCCGCCCGGTATCGGGGCCGCCGACACCCCCGGTCACGATCGTGTCCATGACATGGAACAGTTCAGCGGCGGTTGTCCCCGGCTGCGCGCGCTCAGCCGCAGCATCCACGGCATCGATCAAGCATTGGTGCGACTCCATGGCGGTCGTTGTCGCGTTTGTTATCGCGAAGTTACGGTCGAAATCGCAGAAATATCCGTCGTATACCGCACCTGTATCCAACATCAGGATGTCTCCTCGCTGCAAGGGCGCGTCGGTCGCCGGGGAAATTACATCGCCGTATCCATTGGGGCCCGCCCCGCCGGCCAGATAAGGTACCCAATCGGCCCCCTCTTCCAGCAGCAGCCGTTGGAAATCGCGGAAAACCGACGACAACGGCCTTTGCTCCGTCGCGATTTCGGGCACTCGGGCAAAGGCCCGGCCTGCGATCGCGCAGGCCATCTCGATCTTTTCTACCTCGGTCTCGGATTTGATCGCCCGCAAGCGTGCCGTGATCGCACCGTCTGCAACGAACGTTCCGGTCACTGACGCTTTGACCCGCTCCCAATCGGCTTGCGGGATCCGCAGATAGGTTTCCGGCCCCGCCGGAATGCCAATACGGCCATGGGGCGCGGCTTCGTTCAAGGTGTCCGAAAGCAGTGTAACCCCGTCATCAACGGGGTCCGGCGAAGACCAGGTCCGAATATCGCTCACCCAGGTTTGCGCCATAAGCGCCGCCCCGATCCGTGGTATCACGGCCACCGGCTTTCCTGCTGCCGGCACCACCAGAAACCACGGACGTGAAGGGCTTTCCCAGAAACGTGTCAGAAATCCGGTGAAATAGCGTATCTCGGCCTCGGTTGTTAGCAACAGCGCCGCCAGGCCCTGTGCGGCCATCATGCTTTGTGCCCGTGCCAGCCGGGTCTCGTACTCTGATACCGCAAAGCCCCGCATCACGCGGCGGGCCCTTCGCTCAGCACTGTCAGCACGACTGATCGCGCCGATATGTCCAGTGTTTCCTTTTGGCCGTCCGACAAGGCCAACAGCGCTGCGATGCCTGCTGCTCCGGAGGTGCTTGACCCAAGCCCGGCCACCATGGCGGCCCCTGCGCCCGCTTGCCCCTCAGCTTCGGAAATCAGGGCAAAGGCATCGGCGTCACGCGCCAGACCTTTCAGTGCGATAAGCGACGGCATCTTGCAATCAAGCCTTCCCATCTCACTGACCGGCCCCTGGCTTTCGATGGGTTTTCCCGCTTTAACCGATCCATGCAGTGCCGCGGCAACCGTTGGTTCGACGACGATAATGGTTGGCGCATCGCCCCAAGCCTGCCGCGCCAATGCCGCACAGGCCCCAGCCAATCCACCGACCCCCGCCTGCAAAAAGATATGGGTGGGCGGGCTTGGCATCTGGGCAATCGCTTCGGCCATCAGCACCAGATAGCCTTCCATCAACCGGTGGGGGCGTTCAACGTAACCGGGCCAGGAACTGTCTGATAGCAGCGCCCACCCGTTAAGGTCGGCAGCGGCCTGAGCGGCGGCCATGCTGTCTTCGTAAGTCGCGCCTTCGCGAATGACTTCTGCCCCCTGCTCTGCCAACCGGGCGGCAAAGCTTTCGGGAACGGACTGCGCGATATAGACCACGGACGCCGCACCAAACGCCTGTGCACCCGCTGCGACCGACATGCCGTGGTTGCCCGCGCTCGCCGTAACATAGGTGCGGCCGCGGTGGTCGCCGCGTTCCTTGTCGCACGCGATGACATACGCAGCACCCAGGGCCTTGAAGCTGCCCAAACCCATGCGCCCACGTTCATCCTTGACCCAGACCTCGGCCACCCCCGCCTCGACCGCAATCGCTTCGGCCTGAAGCAACGGTGTTTGCGCGGCAACGGGGCACCGGGCCACCAGCGTCTGCGCCGCCTGCGCATTTGTCGAGGGCAGCGGAACTGCATCCAGGCCTGACACGTCTGCGGGGCGGTTGCTGTGCAAAATATCCATGATTTACCGAACAAGACACACGGCCACGGGTCAAGGATTTAAATTGCCGCTGTGGTCAGCGGCGCATTTACACAAAGTCGATTGATTTCGATAAGGGCAATTCGCGGATACGCTTGCCCGTCGCGGCAAAGATCGCGTTGGCCAGTGCCGGGGCCGCGGGTGGCACCGCCGGTTCGCCGATCCCCCTGATCTTGGCACCGTTTTCCAAACCCCGGACGATTATCTCTGGGGTTTGGTGCATGCGCATGCCCTCATAGACGTGATAATTGTCCTGCTGGGGGACTCCGTTTTCATAGGTAAGCTCGCAATTCATCGCGTGCCCCAGACCAAAGATCACCCCGCCTTGCACCTGTGCCTCGAAATTCTTCGGGTCCAGAACCCGGCCGACGTCTGCGGCGACAAACGCGCGGTCTATGCGAATACCCTGATCGGTTTGCGTCACCTCGATCACCTCAGCGACCGGGACGCCGAACGACAGCGTGAAAGCGACGCCTCGACCGCGCCCTGGCCCCGGATCGCTGCCCCAGTTCGACATCTCGGCAACGGCCTCGAGCACCTTTTGCGATGGCATGTGCCAACACACGCGCAGTCGTTCGGCCAACGGGTCCGTACCGGCGGCGTGGCAGAGTTCGTCGAAAAAGCTTTCATGCATAAAGCTGTTTCCAGAGGCCCCGACCGACCGCCAAGAGCTTATCGGAACCATCGCAGGCACACGGTAACCCGTCACCCGATAGTGGGGGATCGAATACGGCTGGTCCCAGGCACCGGCAACGATCGCCACGTCGGGGCCTATCGCAGGCTGCCGCAACCGGGCCAGCGAAGATTCCGCGACGGACGGGGCCGCGATAGAGAGGTCGAACGCATCAACCGCGCCGCTTTTCACTGTGCCCCGCGCGTGCGCTATCGCAAGCGGCCGGGGGAAATCATGGGTGAAATCTTCTTCTCGCTGCCAGATCATCTTGATCGGCGTGTCGGGAAGCTGCATGGCGATTTCTACCGCTTGCGCAATGTAGTCGTCTTCCAGACGGCGACCGAAGCTGCCGCCGGACATCAAGACATGCACATGTACATTCTCGGCATCCAGTTCGGTCAACCGGGCCATGTTTGCCTGGACAAACCGGGGGATCTGCGTACCGGTCCAGATGTCGAGCCGTTGCCTGGACAGCTGGACCACCACGCTCATCGGTTCGAGAGGCGCGTGAGCAAGATAGGGAATACGGTATTCCGCTTTGATCAGGGGGCCGTGGAGCAATGCATCGGCCACGTTACCTTGATCTTTAAGCCGACTGTCCTGGTGGTCGTCGGTAAACGAATTTGCTACGGTTTCGAACTGGTCGGCGCTGTTGGCGGGGTAAGGTGCCGGTCCCCAATCACATTCGACTGCCTGAGCAGCCTGAAAGGCTCTCCAGGTGTTGTCGGCAACCACTGCAATGCCGCCGGTGATGGGCAAGATCGCTTGAACGCCGCGCATCTTGCGGGCGATTTCAGCGTCAAACCCGATCAGGCCGCCGCCGATGGCGGGATTGGTACGGGTCGTGGCAATCACCATGCCGGGCATCTGCATATCGATGCCATAATCCTGGGTACCGGTCGATTTAGCGACCATATCGGTGCGCTGCTGCGGCTTGGTGAGATAACGCCATTGTGACGGATCGCGCAGGGTGGCAGTCTGCACAGGCGGGATTTCGGCAGCAATGGTTGCAAGATCTATGTATTCGATCTTGAGCCCGTCAGGCAAAACGACACAGCCGTTTTCTGTAGACAGCTGGTCGCGGGGCAAGCCGGTCTGTTTCATCGCGGCCTTGATCAGGGTTTCACGGGCCACCGCCCCGGCCATGCGCAACCGATCATACATATCCGGCACGGTCGAGGACCCGCCGGTGATGTGCAGACCCATGAACTTTCCCATGACGTCGGCGGCACCGCGACCGGTTCGCGCCAGTATGGTCTCTGATGTGGCCGCGATCGGCATCGCTTCGGCACCGACGACTCCGTTGTAATATATCGGGTCGGCGGGGCCAGGCGACAGCGTGGCGGTGGCAGGGTCGATATCCAGCTCTTCAGCGATCAGATGCGCCTGCATTGACCAGGCCCCCTGGCCGACATCGGCACGCGGCGTGATCAGAGTGATACCCTGGGCGTCGATCTTGACATAGGGGGTGATCGCCGTTTCGCCGGGTTTCAAAGCCGCGAGCAAAGGGTTTTCGCCTTCGCGCCTATATTGGTAAACGCCAAAAATCACCCCCCCGGCAACCGCGGCGGAGCCGATCAGAAAACTGCGCCGGGCGATGGTTTTCACGCGTCCCATTTCACGTTGCCTTTAATTTGAGCGCCGCCGATTTTACGGCTTCGCGGATACGCGGATATGTTCCGCAGCGGCAGAGGTTCCCGCTCATCGCCGCGTCGATTTCAGCATCCGTCGGAGAAGGATTCACGTCAAGAAAGGCGGCTGCCTGCATGATCTGCCCCGACTGGCAATAACCGCATTGCGCCACCTGCATTTCAATCCACGCGTCCTGCACCGCATGGCGCACTGCCGGTGTACCCAACCCGTTGATCGTGGTAACCGCGCCATCGACGTCACCGGCGGCCAACTGACATGACCGCACTGCTACGCCGTCAACATGTACGGTGCAGGCACCGCATTGTGCGATCCCACAGCCGTATTTCGGCCCGGTGATGCCCAGCTCGTCGCGCAGGACCCACAACAGCGGCATGTCCTCTTCGACATCAACCTCGTGCGTGGTGCCGTCTACCGTCAGTTTCATGTGCCGCGTCCCCGTTTCCAGCCTCCGGTTAAAGTACCACTCATACGTGCAGAGTAAACCTCGACGTTGGCAATAACACCTATATCCTTGGATCACGCTATTGAGATATGCGCCCCGCAATCAAGCAAAAACGCCGCCCTTCGGGACGGCGTCTGTCATATCGGTAACACGGGGGCCCCGGCTTAGTATTCGACAACCGCCCGGATCGATTTGCCCTGATGCATCAGTTCAAAACCTTCGTTGATCTGGTCCAGGGTCAGCTTATGAGTGATCATCGGATCGATCTCGATCTTGCCATCCATGTACCAGTCGACGATCCTGGGCACGTCTGTACGGCCCTTCGCACCCCCGAAGGCGGTGCCTTTCCAGACACGGCCAGTGACCAGCTGGAACGGACGGGTCGAAATTTCCGCGCCCGCGGGGGCAACGCCGATGATGATGCTTTCGCCCCACCCTTTATGCGCAGCCTCGAGAGCTGTACGCATGACCTTGGTATTGCCCGTCGCATCGAAGGTATAGTCGGCCCCGCCCTTGGTCAGTTCGACCAGATGCGCGACCATGTCCCCCTCGACCTGGGTGGGATTGACGAAATCGGTCATGCCAAAATAGCGGCCGGTTTCTTCCTTGTCGTCATTGAGGTCGACACCGACGATCTGGTCGGCCCCGGCAAGACGCAAACCCTGGATGACGTTGAGGCCGATACCGCCGAGGCCGAATACCACGCAACGCGCGCCGATCTCGACCTTGGCGGTGTTAATCACCGCGCCGATGCCGGTTGTGACACCGCATCCGATGTAGCATATCTTGTCGAACGGCGCATCCTTGCGCACCTTGGCCAGCGCGATCTCGGGGATTACCGTGTGGTTGGCAAAGGTAGAACACCCCATGTAGTGATGGATCGGTGTCCCGTCGAGCATCGAGAAACGGGTGGTGCCGTCGGGCAGCAACCCCTGGCCCTGCGTTACACGGATCGCTTGGCACAGGTTGGTCTTGCCCGAGAGGCAATATTCGCATTCGCGGCATTCGGGTGTGTAGAGCGGGATAACATGATCACCGACTTCCAGCGTCGTGACGCCTTCGCCGATCTCGACGACCACTCCCGCGCCTTCATGCCCCAGGATCGCGGGAAAGATGCCTTCGGGGTCGTCACCGGAGCGGGTGAATTCGTCGGTATGGCAAAGGCCCGTGGCCTTGATCTCGACGAGCACTTCACCCTTGCGTGGGCCTTCGAGATTGACCTCCATGATTTCTAGCGGTTTGCCTGCGGCGACGGCGACAGCAGCACGGGTTCTCATCATTGGACGCATCCTTTTGCTATTTGAGGCAAAAGGCCGAAATCGGCGCGCATTGTCAAGCTTCGGGTATGCCGCGGCGGACGGATCACGGGCGGCGACGGCGGTTTGGGGGCGCTGCCCCCGGTGCCGCTTTGCGGCCCCTCCCCCGGGATTTTTACCATTTGGATCAGGGGCGCGGCGCGGCACCGGGCAGTTCGTGATAAACCTCGTTCAACGCGGCCTGTTGCAGGGCGGTTACCATCGCGGTGAGCTCTGAATTTCTGTGGGTGGTTTCGCGCAGGCTGATCCCTACCGGCCCTGCCATCATCGGCGCGTTCAGTGACAAGGCTTTGAGGCTGCCTTCGGCAAGTTCCCTGGCGATGACACCACGGGAGATGAACCAGATGGCATCACTATCCAGCAGAATGCGTCTGCCAAAGGCCAAGGACACCGTTTCATAGGCCGGGGTGATGTGTTCCATCGCGATGCTGCGCAGATAGGATCGAACCAGCGCGCCGATCACGGCACCGGGCGGTGGAAGCATCAGCGGAAACCGCTGCGCGTCCGTCGCGTTGAAGCGATTTTTCAACGGATGGTCCGCCCGCACCACCGCCACGACATCTTCGGTGTAAAGCTGGGTGAAGTTCAGCCCGTCCATCGTGTCGGCATCCGCCATGCGCCCCACCACCATATCCAATCGGCCTTCGCGCAGCTGCGATAACAGCAACCAGTTCGGCCCTGTGGAAACGCGGACCAGGCAGTGGGGGTTGGTTTGGCGGAACCGAATGGCCGCGCGTGGCATCAGGCGCGTTGCGGCCGTGGGCAATGCACCGATCCTCAACCGTGTATCGACCTGCCCTGTCGCTTGGATGCTGGCTTGGGCGCGCGCCAGAGTTGTCACCGCGGACCCGGCCGATTTCTGGAAACTCCGCCCGACGGCGTTCAAGCGCAATTGACGGCCCGTGCGGTCGAACAAACGTAGGCCGAGGATATCCTCGAGCTCGCGCAGGGTTTTGGAGACTGCCGGCTGGGTCACGCCCAGGTGGTCGGCGGCCGCGACTATCGACCCCGCCTGTGCGATTTCCAGAAAGGTCAAAATATGCCGCAAACGCAGTCTTGGATCAATAAGCATAACGATCAAGTTATATGATATCCGCGACATCTCAATATACATGAAGTATCAGTTATGCGAATAATGCTCCGAAAACAGCAGGAACCTACAGATGTCCGACAGTTACACCAATGGTATGGCGACCCGTCGCGCGGTTTTGGGAGATGCCCATGTCGACAAGGCCGAAACATCCAAAACGCGTTTCGACGAACCGTTTCAAGCACTTATTACCGAGGCTGCCTGGGGTACCGTGTGGTCCAGCGACAAGATCAGCAAGCGGGAACGGTCGATGCTGACCTTGGCGCTGCTGGCCGCGACAGGAAACTTCGAAGAAATTCCCATGCATATCAGAGCGACCGCCAACACCGGGGCCAGTCAATCCGATGTGATCGAGGTGTTTCAACATGTGGCGATCTATGCGGGGGTGCCGAAGGCGAACCATGCAATCAAGCTTGCCAAGCAGACCTATAAGGAGATGGGAGTGGACCTATGACCGACCGCAAGGGCGCATTTTTGCATCGCGACCGGAGCTGGCATCCGCCCGGACTGACCCCCGGTTACAAAACCTCTGTCGCGAGATCCCCGCAAAAGGCGTTGATTTCCATGAATACGACCCTGAGCGAACAGACCGGGCCGGTATTCGGGCACGGCGTCTTGGGTGATCTGGATAATGATCTGATCCTTAACTACGCGGCCAGCGGCGAAATGGCGATTGGTCAGCGGATCATTGTTCACGGGCGTGTGCTGGACCAGAACGGCAAGGGCGTACCCGGCGTTCTGCTGGAATTTTGGCAGGCCAATGCGGGCGGGCGTTATCGCCACAAGAAAGAGGGATATCTTGCGCCGCTGGACCCGAACTTTGGCGGTTGCGGTCGCACGGTGACGGACGAAAACGGTGGGTACAGCTTTCGTACGATCAAACCCGGGGCCTATCCCTGGCCCAACCGGACCAATGACTGGCGTCCGGCACATATCCACTTTTCGTTATTCGGCAGCGGCTTTGCGCAACGGTTGATCACGCAGATGTATTTCGAAGGCGACCCGATGATCTGGAAATGCCCTATCGTCGAAACCATCCCGTCGCACGACGCGATTGAACAGTTAATCGCTTTGCTTGATATGGATAACGCGGTGCCAATGGACGCGCGCGCCTATAAGTTTGATATAGTGTTGCGCGGGCGGCGGTCGACACTGTTTGAAAACCGCAAGGAAGGTAATTGATGCAAACGCTGGACATTCTCAAAGAAAGCCCGTCGCAGACCGCCGGGCCTTACGTGCATATCGGATGTGTGCCAAATTTCTGCGGCATCACGGGCGTTTACCCGCACGATCTGGGTGACACCATGGTCAATGCCGATACCCAAGGTGCCCGTATCACGGTCAGGGGAACGGTGTATGACGGAACCGGCACCCCGCTTAGGGATGCAATGGTCGAGATTTGGCAAGCCGACGCGAATGGGATCTATCCAAACAATGATCCACGCGGCCCGGCGGATCCGAACTTTACCGGATGGGGCCGCAAGGCTGGAGATTACGACACTGGCGAATGGGTATTCGAGACCATCCGCCCCGGTTCGGTGCCGTTTCCCGACGGGCGAATGATGGCACCGCATATCAGCTTGTGGATCGTGGCGCGTGGTATCAATATCGGGCTTAACACCCGCATGTATTTTCCCGATGCCGATAACAGTACTGACCCGCTGTTGACACGTATTGAACATCAAAACCGCGTGCCGACCCTGATCGCGGAAAAAGAGGCCGATGGCGTTTATCGGTTCGACGTATATCTTCAGGGCGAGAAAGAAACGGTATTCCTAGATGTCTGACCCTTGTATCTTGTGTGTTGCCATCACCGGCAGCGTCCCTACCAAATCCGCGAACCCAAATGTCCCTATCTCGATCGCCGAGCAGATCGAGAGCACCCAGGAGGCATTCGAGGCTGGGGCCAGCATCTGCCATGCGCATGTACGCAACGACGATGAAACGCCGTCGTCCGACCCGGACAAATTCGCCGCTCTCAAGGAGGGGTTGGAGAAGCATTGCCCCGGTATGATCATCCAGTTTTCAACCGGAGGCCGGTCAGGAGCGGGAAAGGCCCGAGGCGGGATGTTGTCGCTTCGTCCCGATATGGCTTCGTTATCAGTTGGATCGAACAATTTTCCGACCCGAGTCTATGAAAATCCGCCGGATTTGGTGGAATGGTTGGCGTCCGAGATGCGCCAGCATGAAGTTGTTCCAGAAATAGAAGCCTTCGACCTGAGCCACATCTTGCAAGCGATAAAGCATCATCAAGACGGCAAGCTTTATGGCAGACTGTATGTGCAATTCGTGATGGGTGTGAAGAATGCTATGCCCGCGGATAAGGCGGTGTTCGACTTTTACGTCGAACAGGTCAAGGCGCGTGCGCCCGACGCTGCGTGGTGCGCGGCAGGTATCGGCCCCAATCAGATCGTCGTGAATGAATGGGCGATCGCGGCAGGCGGGCACACCCGCGCCGGGCTTGAGGATAACGTGCGTCTGGATCGTGACACGCTTGCCCCGTCCAATGCTGCGCTGATCGCGCGGGCGGCCAAGCTGTGTGAGAAATATGAACGCCCGGTCGCGACGTGGCAGCAGGCACGCGAAATTCTGGGTCTGCGCAGCGTCACATTCTAGGCCCCACCCTGCCTTGCCCGGCTGGCTATTTTGTCATCCGGGCTGGGTGACGTTTCGGCCACGGGCTGCGCCAACGCCGGCGAGGCGCGCGATAGTCCGGTTATGCTAGAGGAATATCTCGTCGAAACGGGTTTCGGTATCCGCTTCAAGCTTCTCAACCGCGCGGTCCACGTCGGCATTGGACGGGTTCACCCAGTTCGCGTTTTCTATGATGCCCGCCGACTTGAGCGCCCGAGCGGTTTTTTCAAAATCGATCAAGGCGTACACCTCGTTATATTGCACCTTCTCGCCGGCACGAAACCAGTACCGCGTACAGGCGTCTATGATATCGGGCCGGACCCCCGCGAACCACCTCAGCTGCATTTCAAAATCAGCAAAGATGGCACCGGGACGGCGCAACAAAATACCGATTTTGCAGTCAGGGTTAATCACAAAAGCCGCGAGATGCAGCGCCGAATTATCGGTCGAAACGATCGCGGAAGCGCCTTTGTACCACGCGAGCTGGGTTTCCAGATCGTGGTCTTGAGGGTGAAAAACGGTATAGCCCTCGGTTTTCATCTTCGCCTCGATATAGTCTTCCATCAAGAACCGCCCGCGCTTGCGAAACAGACCGCTGCGCGAAATATATATCTTGTCCGGCCCTGCGGGTTCGACCCGCTGGCGGAGGCGACGGTCGGTGAAATCACGCATCTCGGGGCACCCGGCCATCAGGTTGCCGGTACCGAAACCTTGCGGTGCCACGATCAGACGTTCCACACGGGTCGGTTCGTTGAAGGCGGTAAGGCGGGGTATTTCCCCTAGACTGGCCGCAATGTTTCGAACCATGCTCAGGCTGCGTTCAGGCCAGGTCAGCTTTTGTTTGGGAATGTACGCTACCGCGTCGATTGTTTCATCGAAACTATCCAGCGCCCATAGACGCGACAGGCTTTCGCATAAGGCGTGACCAAAGTGCCCATATGCCATGCCACCATAAAGCATCGTGCCGTTCACTGTGCTGTCGATCTCGGCTGGGGCCGGTGGCAGAGGTTCCACCGTGGTGGGCTTACCACCTGACCGAAAGGTCTGCGCATCATGGCAGTATTCACCGTCGGCCGTGAACACCCCCGCCGGACGCGCCATACCCTGCCAATCGCCGTCCCCCCACGGGACGAGAATGGCGTTTTCAATGACCCGCATCTGCGGTGACAGGGGCCGTTCAGGGTCAAGGGTCAGCGCCATGTGGTTATCTTTCCTGGTATCTGCCGGTTCAGGGTTTTACGCCTGACCGATCTGCGCACGCAACTGCGTGTCAGACACGGGGCCGTCAATACGGATGAACGACACGCCAAGGCGGATATCGGCACGATCTTTCTGCGTTACGTTGATTTCCGGAGCCAATGGCCATTCCGATAGATCCAGCCGGTAATCATCATGCCAGCCTTTGATATGCGTGACGCCGCCGTAGGCGACGTGAAACACCACGCACCCCTCGCCCGGCTCAATCAGGTTCTGGCCGCTCCCCACGTAGATATGATCATCGCCCCCGGCAGAGCGTACGACATTGCGCCCCGGCCCGGTATGAATCTCCGACCCACCGGTCCCGTCCGAGATATTGTCGTTGCCAGGACCGCCGTGAATCTTGCTGCGCCCTTCGCCACCGCGGATCACGTCATCACCTGCGCCGCCATCCAAGACGTCGCGCCCGTTCCCGCCGATCAGCGTGTCGTTGCCCGCACCGCCGTAAAACAGGTGGACGTCCTTGCCGCGTCCGGATTTGGCAATCAGCATATCATTGCCCGCGCCGCCATAGAACGTCGCCCCTGCGTATTTAGCACCGATCATCACATCCTCGCCTCGGCTGCCGTGTACATTGACGGCGACACGTTCGGATGTCTCGAAGTTCATCGGGGTATCAGGGTGTGCGACGACGGCGATTTCCTTGCCTTGGGACGCATCCTGTTCCTTGCGCGAAACCACCGTCGCGATACGGATATTTTCGATATAGGCGGGCATGTGCAGCACGTAGTCATCCGGTCCGGCCATGTACCACAAGGTGTCCTTGCCGCCATCGGGCTCTTCGGTGATCTTTTCGGCATTCGCCCCGTAGGCCCAATAATCATTGTCGGCATTGCCGCCGGCCAGAACAACGGAGCCATCAAGCGCCATCATAGCGTTTACGCCTCGTTCAGGGTTTTCAAAGCCGCGCAGGTCAAGGCCGAGTTCCAGCGCATTATCCACCATTGCGGCCCGCAAGGCATCCAGGGGGCCTTCGGCTATGATATTTTTTGTTTCGCCGGGGTCTGCGACCAGATCATAGATATGTTCTTCGCCGTTGGGATAGCGGAAATACCGATAGCGGCTCAGATCAGGTTCGGACGATCGAACCGACAACGTACCAAACACGCTGGTCACAGGGGATTTGGTGGCGTCATACCGACCAAAGCTGTCATCCACCAGAGGCAGCAGGCTTTGCCCCGACGTCCAATCCGGGCGATAGGGCAGCCCGGCCAGATCCATGATCGTCTTGGGCACGTTGTGCAGCGACACCGGCATCTCGACGACGCGCCCCTGTTCCATCCCTGCATTCCAGATGCCAAGCGGAACATGCGCGGCGCTGTCCCACTGGCTCATCTTGTGGAAACTGTCGTGGGTGCCAAGGTTAAAGCCGTTGTCGGACAACAGAACCACAGTGGTGTTTTGCGCCAGATCCGACGCGCGCAGCGCATCCATGAAGCGCCCGATTTCGCTATCCACATGGCTGATGGCCGCAAAATAGGCGCGGACGACTTGCCGCCATGCGTGGTCGCCAGCCTTTTCCGGCGTCCAGGGGCCGTTGGTGATATAGGCGGCTTCATACACCGCCATACCGTCTTGCGGGCCAAAGTAATCTTCGGGGGCCGCAGATTGCGGCCATGTGATCTGGTCGACATCGTATTGCTGATAAAACCGATCAGGACATTGCAGGTTATAGTGCGGGTGCTTGAAACCCAGTTGAATCAGGTGGCGACGGTCAGGGTCCGCGCGCTCCAGATAGTCGATGGCGTTCTGCGCAACCATGTTATCATAGAACTTCGCATCCTGACTGCCGTCATCATCGGGGTGATTGACGCCCGCGATCCCCGGCCCTTTATCCAGGTATTTCCGCACCTTGGAACGCTTGCCAGCATCCTTTGCCTCTGGCTGTTCGTGAAACAGAATGCGTGCGTATTCATAGGGCATGGGCTTGTAGTTGCTGTCCACCTTGCCCGTGGTAAAGGTGCGAAAACCGGCGCGGCGCAGATCAAACTGCCAGCCGGTGGTCGGCGGCAGGACATCGCGCCAGAACCGATTGAGATCGACCAGTCCGGTCCGAAACGGCGACAGCCCCGTTGCCAGTTCAGCACGGCACGGCGCGCATAGCGGCACGGTGGCGTAGGCATTCGCGAACCGAACGCCCTCGCTCATGAAGCGGTCGATATTGGGGGTGCTTATCGTCAGCCCGAAGGCATTGCGCCACGTAAAGACGTCGATCATGTCATCGATCCAGATGACACATATGTTGCCTTGGCTGCTTGTTGATTTCGTAAAGCTCATGCGCGGTCCCCCCCGCTTTCGACAAATCTGCACGCTTGGATGATCTTGCTTTGGTCAACCGCACCACCGCCATCGTGGTCTAGCCAGATCAACACATCGCGGATCGTCGACGCGCCCAATGTCTTGAGGATACCTTTGCGATGGGACCGGCAACCGATGAACAGATCATTCGCCCCGCCAAGCGCCACCGCCAGATCATCCGCTTGGTCCGTACTGGAGCGAGGGGGCGGAAAAACGTCCCCACTCTTGGCGGTACTTATCCGCAGTCTGCCGCAGTCATAGCCGAGAACGACCCAGAACTCGCCCCCCGGTGACGGCACCGAGACACTGACCGTGCCACCATCGTCGCGCCATTCCAGAATGCCGTCCTTTTCGCTGGCGAACAGGTAATTACCGTGCTGGTCAGGGTTCACAGTCAGCAATGTCCGGGCCTGCCCCTGATCGGATTTCACCCGCAACGCACAACAGAACTTTTCGGCGTCGACGATCGCGCTATCGATTACGAAACCTCCGTTGATCTCGCGGTGATAAACCACACCTCCGGTTTCGCCGAGGCGTGCGTGACCGGTATTTGGGTCGGCCTGGCGGGCGGGACCGCCAAGATTGTTTTCCGGCTGCCAAATCAGGATTGCCCCGTGGTTGTCAAACGTCATCGCTGGCGCATGACCGCAGTACCATATCGCGTCGGTGTCGTTGGGGTGGCAGGCCGGCAAGTACGGCTTTGACGCGGATGGCAACAACGGGTCCGTGCGCAAAAGCACTTGATCGGGGACCGTGACGTCGATGAAGACGGGTTCGAAAATCTCCATCAATGCACCGGCAATGCCGCTGGAAGCGCCCATCGGTGCAACATACGTCCGGTGGCGCTGACATAGCCGAAGCTGTCCCGCAACGCCCCGCGATTGGCCGGCATTCCGTCATCCGAGGCCGGATGCCCGAGGGCGTAGCATAAGGTCAGGTCTTTGCCTTGAGGAGGCTTGTCGCAGGTTATCAGCAGATCGTTGCGGTCTTTGGTATCCACCCGCACATCCAATATCCGGGCGGCGCTCGTATCGCCTGCGAACCGGAAACCACAGCTTTCACCGGCGTTCAAAGGATCATCCGCATCAATTGTCAAAGCGCCCATGGCTTGACCACGGCACCGGATGACCTTGCCATCCGCCTCACGTTCAGCCAGCAGCAAGACAGGGCAGGACCACGGCGCGTCGCTATTGTATGCCTCGATAGCGTGCGCGTCCATTTCAGCCATCTCGATACGGGCGTCGGGGGTCGGGCGGCCAAATTCGTCTTGTGCAAACATATAGCCCGGCGCGGTATAGACATGATCATGCCCGCCTTTATTCCAGGCCAATTCCCACTGGGCCCGCAACACCGCGGTATCAGAGATATCGCAGCTACCTGCGTCAAAAACAGCGGTGAAAAGCGGTTTTCTTATACTGTACTCGGCAAATAGATCGGTAATACGCGTCATCAGGCGGTACATTCCCACCGTCCACTCTGGCCCGGTGCTGATGACGTCCTCCAAGGTGAAATCCAAGCTCACCGCCAGCACCTTAACCGGTTTCCCCACAGATCGCCCGGCCGCGGACAGGTTGGCGACCGTTTGCGCGAAGTTGGTGAATGCCGCCCCCTCCGCAAGCGCGGCGACACTGGCTACGGCGTCGGTCTCGGACCGGGCATAGATCAGCGGCAACGCCCGATGCTGAGCCTGTCTGCGGCGCAAGATCTCATCCGCTATCAAGCTGTCGCGGGTTTGTTCGGTCAATCGCTGCATCAAGCCGGTTGCCGCGTTGCGCTCGGTGCCCGCCGCCCCGGCCGGTCCCAGATCATCTCCGGTCGTCACGACATGATAAGGAAACGACAACCTTTCATTGGCCGTTACCGCACGGCGCGCCCCGCCAAGTGCTAGCAGCGCATAGACCGCACCGGGGGTATCAGCGATGATGTCCGGCGCACTTGCGTCGGCATCGGCCTGCACCCGGCGCCGAAACTGGCGGGGGCCCTGTGCGCCGGGCAGATTGGCACTGAATACGTACCATTCACCGTGCTGGCGTAAATTCCATGCATCGACATCCCCCAATACGGCGGGGTCAAGCGTGACGTCACCCGCTTCGGGCAAGCGACGGTGTATATCGGCGATAACGCTATCGGATAAATTCATCCGCAGCCCGGTTTCGTCAAAGCCGATTACGTCGCCGTTTCTTGCTCTTAAAAGAACACCGTGTGTCTGGGGTTCTTTGTCTTGCATAGGGTCAGTCCTCAGTCGGTCCGGGTTGCTTATTCGCCAAGCTATGGCATGAACCGCCGTCGTGCTAAAGGTGATCGTCGTCAACCTGCATCATTTGTAGTAGGGCGTCCATTTCTTGATCAAGCGGTGAAAGCCATTATGCTGGGCCATATCGAAAAACATGCGAGCCGCCGGTTTGTGACGGTCATGCAGAACGGTGCCTAGCTTGCGCTGATAACGAAAGGCACCAGCACGGTTTTTCCTGTAGGCCTGCCGCAGTTGGGCGGGGGTAGTGTCGCCGCGCAACAGGGCAAATAACGCCTCTGCCTGTCCCATCTCGACAAGGGTCTGGATACCGGCATGCCCTGCCCCGTGCAACAGGACCCGCCGATATCCGGCAGGCTTGGGTAGACGCAGCTCGTGCTGGCTGTCCTGCCTGTGCAATGGGTCGTAAAGCACGACATATTCCCGCCGGTCGTCCACATGGGTGTGCAAATCATGCACCCACCCGTTCATGGCCGCCCATTGCGCATGGTATCTACGCTCAAATTTTACTGCCGTCGGTTCGATCGAACTTTGCGGGGATACCGCGACCGCACGGGCGGCGTTCAGACCCTGCGCGCCGAGCATTGCCCCGTAGCCCCCCATGCTGAACCCGTAAGAGGTCAGTCGCGGCACCGGCCCGAAAAAGCTCCGGCAGGTCCGCATGGCTTGCGAAAACTCATCGTGCTGGTGCCAGTCCTCGTCGCGGTGGAAAACGCAGACATGAGGCATAAGACGTTTGCAAAACGACGCACTACCCCACCCGCCCCGGTCAGATTGAAATGGAAAGTCGAACGGGGCAAACGCCACGACAGCATTTGATGTCGCCCCAAGGACCGGGCCGGTATATTCCAGCCGCAACCGTGAACTTTCGTGGATCACCTGACGCGCGGTCCACCCTTGCGGGATTTCCACCGATGTCGCGGCGTTTTCAGTCATCTGCCAGCAATTTGGCGGGGTCTACCCGGTCGAACCGCCGCACTCCTACGTGTTGTTCCAGCATCCCCTTGGCCTTGCGCAGCATATCCACTTCCTTCAGAACTTTCATGTTGCGATAGTGGATCGCCTTGATTTTCATATCAGAAGGGAGCGGTTCACCACGCATCTGACCGCCCAGAATATAGTGTTGCTCTTCGGGCAGGATGTTCCAGTCCAAGCCTGCGGCACGGATCGCCAGCGGCAGGCTCATCTGGTCAAGATAGGGGCGTTTCTTGATGATATCCACCTTATCAATCATCCGCGCCAGCCGCATCCAAACGTCGACAAAGCTTTCGTTGGCGTCATTTGCCGGGCCTTCTGGAAACACAAAGAAACCGGCACTGAAATACGGCATGAGCTTGCGGCGGCGTTGCCGGGCAAGCCAAATTCGGTCAGCGGGCATCGGCATTTCACAGGCGGCGTATATGTCTTTCCATATCTTCTGACCCGACCAGTACATCGATGCCGCGGGCGTCAGCGAAACATGTCCCGGCTTGATAAGATCGGCCACCCTGGTCGCCCCGATGAAAAGGATGTCGCTGTCCAGAAAGGCGGAATACGGAGTCCTTCGCGGCTGCGCTGCGGCAATCATCTTGTTTCCATGCGGGTAAGGCGGGTCGAACGCCCCCTGAGTGTCCATCGGGCGAATATCGACCTTCAGCTTTTTGAATATCGCCAAGGCGTAAGGGTCCATGTCTTTGATGGTGTCGGCGGGGCAATAGCCAATTAAATCAACGTCTTCGTCAAGGTGGGTCCGGATCGAGGCCGCCAGATAGCATCCCATGTCCTGATACCGTGGCGGGTCCACGACAAAAAACATCGACAAGTCAGGGGTGCTCATGAGGTGGGCCTTTCGATATTCGGCGCGGGCGTGACGAAAATATCAGCCATTGGATATTTCACGCGGATTGGGCACCTTGGCATCGGAGTCGGACGGCATTTTTTTCAGCGTGGTATTACGATTTGAAGGGGTCGGCGACGCGGCGACCTTGACCGCCCGAGCGGAGTGCGCGGCGGTCCGATCAAGCCGCCGACGAAGCCCGTCAACCACCCCCGTGAGGATGGTTTTGCGCAGGTCGGGATCAGCAAGCAACTTGCAGGTTTCGGCAGCACGGGCGGTCATGGCTTGGCATTCATCCTGGTGATCGTCGCACCATTTCAGTTGTTTTTTGACATCGCCGTGGCCTTTGCGAATTGGCACGAAATGTTCCCAAGGTTTGAAATGATGTGTCGCGAAGGTTTCAAATACACAATCGACAACCAGCGCGACGCTGCCTGAATTCAGGGTCCAGAACAGACTGGACCCTACGTCATTTCCCGGAAGGACGACGATATATTTATAGGTCTGAAAATCCTCACGCTGGATGCGCGGACGCTCGTATTCGGCGAGAAACGGTTCATTTTCAAGGATGAACCCGTCTGAATTGGTATATCCCAGATCAAATCGCGGGTCATTGATGTAACGGTGCAAAAACCCAAAGCGCTGCATCGTCTTAAGGACGGTCAGCGTCTGGTCATAGTCGAATTCGCCGCTTTTGTACTTGCGTAGCAGGGCGTGCATGCGCACCATATTGCCACGCCCGTTCTTGCCCTTGCGGCCCCGGTTTCCGGCACCCCCCCGCCATACGACGCGGTCGGATTTATCGTTCCAAGGAATGCGAGCAGGATCAAGATTGCCCAAAAAGTCGGGGCTGTCGATATCGTGGTAGCCCGGCAATGGCCACAAGACGCGGCCCTGCCCGCGCCCGACCAATCGGTTGAAACAGAACATCGGCATCATATGACCGTTTTCGGCAACGATGTTGCGCACCCGGTGGTCCTGCATATCGATCATGAAATCATAATCGGCACCGGCTTGTAGAATATCGCGCAAGGTATGGGTCGATTTCACAGCATTGGTGTGCTTGGGATGTTCGATCTGCCAAGGACACGCCCGATCAGCCGATGCCGTCCACCGATTGTACCGCTTCGGTGCCTGCGCGGCATGGTCCCAAGACACTGCCATGCCACTTGATACCTGTTCGGCAAGCTGTCTGGCAGTAGTGTCGCAGGAAAAGACCCCGTCACCTTGGGTACCCAGTTGATGCGCAATGGATTTTTCGACAAATTCCTGCGATACGGCCATGAAACTCTCGATGCTCGGGAAGACAGGCTGGTGATCGGGAATGTGGCTTGTCTATTATTGGTCAAACTATAAGCTGGGCGCGCGTGGTGAGGCAACCTTCTTAATCTCTCAGGCAGCCTTGCCTTATGATGCGGTCCCTTCTCCAGCAAGCTGTCGGCCCAATCAGGGCTTGGCGTCAATAACGGCCCGGCGCTTCGGGCCACGCAAGAGATTGGGACGAATTTATATGTCGATCGGTGGCGAAAAAGCTTTGCTTCTTGCGGTGATGCGCAACGAAGGCCCCTACATCATTGAATGGATGGCACATCACTTTGCCTTGGGTATCGACGATCTGTTGGTCTTTACCAACTTTTGCACCGATAACACCGACAAAATCCTGGACCGGATCGAGGAGATCTGGCCCCACCGGGTAAAGCACCAGCCCAACCCCAAGGTGATGTTCCCCAAGCAGGGAAAATGGCTGATCATGGCACTGCGCTTTGCCGGCCATTTCGGCCGCTATCAATCAGCGCCGTGGGTGTACACCACCGACCCGGACGAGTTTCTGAATTTCACGGGTGACATTGAAACCTTCGACGACTTTTTTGCCAAAACCGGCGATGCCGATGTGGTGTCATTTACATCGATCGCTTTCAACAGCGGTGGCCACAAGCATGCGAAAGACGAGCTTGTCACCAAGATGTACACCCAAACGGCGGCAGATCTTGCGACAGCCGCAGTCGAGAACCGCGAAGTCTTGACCGCCGTCAAAACGCTCTATCGTAACAAGGTTCAGGGTGCACGCCGCCCGCATCGTCCGGTCACGCATGACTTTTCACAGCAAGGTTTCAAATGGATCAACGGTTCGGGCCAGACAATGCCACCGGAATTCACTGATAGCGCGTACAAGGCTATCGCTTCAAATGGCACGCGCGACTATGCGCAGATCAATCACTATTCAATTAAAAGCGCCGAAGAATTCATTCTCAAGGTCGACCGTGGAGATGGCGGGCAAAATGATCGCGTCGGCGAATCCGCCCGCTATTGGAACACGGCCAACCGTCAGGGAAACATGGATACGCGCGGCGTCGGACTATCAGCGGCAGCGCGCGAAATATATGATTTCCTGATGGCTGATGCCAAGCTGAAGGCTCTCTATGATGAATGCCTTGAGCTAAGGCACGCCCGCTTTACCGAGATCATGGCCACAGAAAGCGGTCAGGAACTGGGGCGCATTACCGGGTATTACGACTGAACTTCTCGTTTCGGCTCGATAATCACGAACTCGGGCACGCTAAGCTCTTCCGAGGCGGTTAGCGACGGGCCGCCGCTGTTTCGCGCATCTTGGTGAAAAGCGGTAACAGCGGGGCCAAACAGGACGATGCGACGCACCGAGCCAAGATTTATCTGCCCAAGCAGGTTGGACCCCAACTCTGCATAGCTGATACGCAGCACATCAGGCTTTTCATCGGCGATCAATTGATTGATCCGCCTGACCGTTTCAGCGGCGTCTTCAAAAACCACCTGCCTGCCGGTCATCTGTAGTCGGTCGCCAAGGTTGATTTCGTTGTGATCGAGCACCTTGCGCATGATCGCCATCCGCGAGGCGTTGTCTTCCTGTGCGACAACGCGAACCTGCGGCACCAGTTTCGCGGCGTGGATCGACAGAAAGCCAATTCCAGCCCCGAGGTCGAGCACCCTTTGACCATCCTCGACCATTCGGCCCGTCATCCTGGCCAACTTGCGCTGGTATTTTCCACGCATCACGAATTCCAGCGTATTTTGCGCAAAGATGCGCACATCCGCAGGCAATGCGATGTCATGGTTAACCACCCATTCCACCGCCGTTTGTGCCGAGACGTCGATGTCGCCGGGCACAAAGCCATCACCGCCCTCAGACACATCGGCAAATTCGGGTTCCGGAGCTTTGCGACGTTCTTCGATGGGGCGGTCGGCGTTGTTCTTTTCGACTTGCGACATCAGCTTGGCGATTTCGGCCGGGTCGCGGGCCTTGGGCGGCTTGGCCACGATCTGCGTGATCGGCACCTCAGACGCCTCAAGCAGCGATTGTTTCAGTTCTGCATAGGCGTCGGTCGCGCGGTATTCTTCAAGCCGCGCCTCGACCTTTTCGATGGCGGCATAGTGGAGACGCGACAGAACCGGATCGGTCAGCAGCTCGTCCATGATCTGCTTGCGTCGTTCAGTATAGCGCAGGATCTTGTCGTCATAGACTTCGTTGCGGTCCTGCAATGACCAATAGTCGGCGTTATACTTGTCTTTCTTGTTGTTCACATTGCCGCGGAACTTGCGGATCGCATAGCTGTCGATCGATTTGACCGCATAGTGGTTCATCTGCGCCCATTGATAGCCCACAGTGCGCCGGATCGACCGCCAGCCGCGAAACTTGAAGTAATCCTCCATCGGCTGGCCGGATCCGTTGAGCCATTTCACAGTGTCGGGAAAGCCGGTTTCCAGGTGCTTGTTCTTGATCGACGGGCGATGGATGCCGATTTTCCATTTGTCAGGGTCAAACTTGAACAGCGTCTTGACGCCCCAGCCCTTGTTCCACGTTGGCGGTGCCGCATAGAGGTATTGTTCGGTCACCGGATCGCGCGACCAGTCGACCACATTGCCAGAGCCGAAAATCCGCCAGGTAACCACGATGCCATTGGCATCCCCTGCCGCGTTCGGCATCGGGTCCAGCGTGCCGTCGCCATAGTTGATGCACAGGAATTCATCGGCATCGAACATCAATATCCAGTCGGCCTCGGCGACTTTGGGTTCGGCCTGCGCGTATTTCATCGCCGATGGCTGCGGCTTCACCCCCTCGGGGATGTCGTTGCGTCGGTGGTAGCCCAGCCCCAGCTCTTCGAGCCGGATCAGCATGTCGTCGGTGCCATCGGAACAATCGTTTGTGTAAACGAGTATCTTGGTGAACCCCACGGCGAGGTGATGGGCGTACCATTCCAGCAGGAATGGTGCCTCATCCTTCATCATCGAGATGGCCAGCAATTTGCCATGCGGGCTATTATGCGGTTTGAGTTTTATATCACCACCCCCCGTCCAGGTGCTTAGCGCAGCGCCTTGGACGGGTCGATCCCGATCTTTTCGCACATCCGCGCCGCGTATGATCCGGGCAGCGGTTCATTCTTTTCCCACCACGGTTTCGTGCCATTTGTGTAAAGGTGCACAGACAGGGTTTTGTCGGTGAAATGCCCTTCGACGCGCCCGTAGGGGTCATAAAAAATGTCATTCAACTGGAACGGGACCGGATAAAGAACCTCGCGGTCGCTTGCCTTGTCGTACTGGCCGGTTTGCTTGGCGAAATAGGTAAACGCCTGCGGGCCAAAGGCCGTACGCTCGGCGTTATAGATGCGATGCGCGTGGGACAGTTTGGGGTCTTGGCGGTCGTATTTCTTGCGCTGGTTCTTGTTCCACCAAGCCGGGTAGTCCGGCAGATTGTCGTAGTAATCAAGCAGTTGGTCCATCAGCTCGCATTCCTGCGGGAGACCGACAACGCCGCAATTCAGGGCACCGGACATGCCGTGGCGGCCAAAGATGTACTCTTGGTCCTCGGGGAACGGCTGGTGGCAGAAAGCATCGCAGTCGATCCAGATCGCTCCGGTCTTCTGGATCATCTTATAGCGAAACACGTTCGACAGGAAAGACGCGCTGGTGGCTTCTACCAACGCGCGGTCGATCTCCATAACTTCAGACGCCGGCCGCACCTCGACGCCCTCGGGCGCGTTATCAACCTTGTCCGCGCAGTAAAGGATGGTCTTGTGACCCGCGACAACATGAGATTTCAGGCAAAGCTGGTTTAGATAGTGAAGCTTTTCACCTATCCACAGTGACGCAACAGGGCGGCGGTCATTCATGATATCTGATCTCTCCGAGGACACAAATTTTACTGTGTCGATTTCTACTGCTCTGAAAAAAGATAGCTTACGAAGGTCCCGATTGCAAAGTGTCGTTGTGATGCCGGGTGCCCTTCACCGCACGAGATTGACTTGATACTGCCCCCATGACAGTCATTCAGATAACGCAATCGCCCTGATCCCAAGGTAACCCAGAAACCGTGACCCGCATTCTCGCCGTAACCTGCATGCGAAACGAAGCGCCGTATTGCCTGGAATGGATAGCACATCACCGTGCCGCAGGGGTCAGCGACTTTTTGATCTATACCCATGATTGTGACGATGGCACGCCGGCGTTGCTGGACCTGTTACCCGATGTAACCCACGTGCCGTTCCGCCCCAATGCGGATAAATCCGTGCAGTGGCAGGCGATGAGGTTGGCGGACCAACACGATCTGGTGAAAGCAGCGGATTGGGTGCTGTTTTTCGACTGCGACGAATTCCTTTGCCTGCAAGCGCCCCTGCGCACGTTCGACGATCTTCTGGCCTCGGTCCCTCTCTCCACCGACGCCATTGCCCTTCCCTGGCGGTTGTTCGGGGCAAACCGGCGCGACGTGTTCAATGACCAGCTCACGGTCAAGCGATTTACCAGCGCGGCCCCCGAGCCGTTCTTTTTGCCAGCGGGCCACTTCTTTAAGACCTTGTTTCGCCCCAAGGCATTTCAGAAGATCGGCGTGCATCGCCCGAAAGGCAAAGGCAGCCACCAGGCTGTCTGGAACTTTGCTGGCGTCCACCCTGCCCCCGATGATTTTGCTGAAAATGATAACCGCATAAACCTGTTCGGTTTGGTGCAGTCCCCGCCGCTGGCGCGGCTGAACCATTATTCGTTGCGGTCGGCGGCAGAGTTCATGGTCAAACGCGGGCGCGGATTACCCAACCGGACGACCAAAACACTGGACCTGCATTATTGGGCCGAGCGAAATTTCAATGTAGTCGAAGATCGTACAATCGACCCGATGGTGGCTAATACGATTTCCGAGATGAATCGGCTTCGCGCCTTGCCGGGTGTCGACACGGCCCACCAAAATGCGGTGCAGAAACATCAGGATGCTTTTGCGGCGCTTATGAGCGACCCAGACCAGATCCAGTTCTATTGGCACCTGATCCTGCTGGGCGGCAGTACACCCCCGACACCGGAACAGGTCCAGGCCCATTTGGCACGACACGCCAAACGATAGCCCATTGGACCGTTTGAAGTAGAAAAGGCGCGACCGAAGTGCGGTCGCGCCTTTTCATGGGTCGTTGACGGAGCTTAGGCCAGGTCGAACCGGTCCAGGTTCATAACCTTGGTCCATGCCGCAACAAAGTCTTTCACAAACTTCGTCTTAGCCACATCGCCCGCATAAACTTCGGCGATGGCGCGCAGCTGCGAATTTGATCCGAACAGCAGGTCAACCGATGTACCTGTCCACTTCAGATCGCCCGTGGCGCGATCATGACCTTCGTAAATATCATCGACTTCGCCTTCTTCGGCTTTCGTCCAAACTGTCCCCATATCCAGAAGCGAGGTGAAGAAATCGTTGTTCAACGTACCAGGCGCATCCGTGAAAACACCATGCTTGGCACCGCCGACATTTACATCCAATGCGCGCATTCCGCCGAGCAGAACAGTCATTTCCGGCGCGGTCAACGTCAGAAGCTGCGCACGATCGACCAACAGTTCAGCTGCGGAAACCGAAAACCTGTTCTTGGCAAAGTTGCGGAACCCGTCCGTCACCGGTTCAAGGAACGCAACGGAATCGACTTCGGTCTGTTCTAGCGTCGCATCGCCGCGCCCCGGGGTAAACGGTACTGTAACATCATGCCCCGCGTCTTTGGCGGCTTTTTCGACTGCCGCAGCGCCCGCCAGCACGATCATGTCAGCGATCGAAATTTGCTTGCCACCAGATTGCGCACCGTTGAATTCGGCGCGGATTCCCTCAAGAACGTCCAGAACCTTGGCCAACTGAGCAGGCTCGTTTACCGGCCAATCCTTCTGCGGAGCAAGCCGGATCCGCGCGCCATTGGCACCGCCGCGCTTGTCCGACCCGCGGAAAGTCGCAGCCGACCCCCAAGCAACCGCGATAAGTTCGCGAGTGCTCAGGCCTGACGCAAGCACCTTTTCCTTAAGAGAAGCGATATCAGCGTCGTCAACCAACGGGTGCGATACGGCGGGGATCGGGTCCTGCCAGATCAGCTCTTCGCCGGGGACGTCCTTGCCCAGATAGCGCGTGATCGGCCCCATATCGCGGTGGGTCAGCTTGAACCATGCACGGGCAAATGCATCGGCGAATTCCTCGGGGTTTTCGTGAAAGCGCGTGGCGATCTTGAAATACTCGGGGTCTTCGCGCAGCGCGAGGTCGGATGTGAACATCATCGGCGCGTGACGCCTTGACGGATCGTGTGCATCCGGCACGGTCCCTGCGGCGTCGCCGTTCTTTGGGGTCCACTGCACGGCACCGGCAGGGCTTTTGGTCATTTCCCAGTCGAGCCCCAGCAGGTTGTCGAAATACGTCATGTCCCAGCTGATCGGGTTCTGCGACCAAGCGCCTTCGAGGCCGCTGGTCAGCGCATGCACGCCGTGGCCGGTTTCGTGCTTGTTGGTCCAGCCAAAACCCTGTGCTTCCAGCGGCGAGGCTTCGGGATCGGGACCGGCATTCTCGCCGCCCACGGCACCGTGCGCCTTGCCAAAGGTGTGCCCCCCGGCAATCAGCGCGACGGTTTCGTAATCGTTCATCGCCATCCGACCGAATGTCTCGCGGATATCACGCGCGGATTGCAATGGATCAGGGTTGCCGTCGGGTCCTTCGGGATTGACGTAGATCAGGCCCATTTGCACGGCGGCAAGCGGGTTTTCCAAAGCACGCTCTTCGCTGTAGCGTGTACTGCCCAGCCATTCGTCTTCCGGCCCCCAGTATACGTCTTCTTCTGGTTCCCAGTTATCGACGCGCCCCCCGGCATAGCCAAAGGTTTTCAGCCCCATCGACTCCAGTGCGATATTGCCGCACAGGATAATCAAATCACCCCAGGAAATTTGGTTGCCATATTTCTGCTTGACCGGCCACAGCAGGCGGCGGGCCTTGTCAAGGTTGGCGTTGTCTGGCCAGCTGTTGAGCGGTGCGAAACGTTGCGTCCCCGTGCTGGAGCCACCGCGCCCGTCAGCGGTGCGATATGTGCCCGCTGCGTGCCATGCCATGCGAATGAAGAACGGGCCGTAATGACCGTAATCTGCGGGCCACCAATCTTGCGAATCCGTCATCAGTGCGTGCAGGTCTTGCTTTACCGCATCAATATCAAGCTTTTTGAATTCTTCGGCATAGTCAAAATCAGCGCCCAGCGGGTTGGAGTCGATTGAATTTTGATGCAGCAGCTTGAGGTTCAGTTGGTTTGGCCACCATTCGTTCAAAGACCGCGCGCCGCGCTTCGAGATGCGGCCGTGGCTGCCGACAACTGGGCATTTGCTGATGTTTTCAACGTCGTTTCCGTCCATGGTGGTCTCCGTAAAATTAGGGTTTGGGCCGATGCCCCCACGGGTATCGTCCAATCGTTGATGCAGGGGGTCCAGCCTGGAACGGAAACGATTGCGACTACGTGTCAATCTATCATCCGCGCGGTTCTCGGCCCACCGTACATTGTGGGGCTGACTTATCAGGTCCGGTTGATTAGTTTAAGTTAGCATTTCCTATCAGATCAATAACATGAACCTATGACCAAGATCACACTCAAACATCTGCGCTATTTCGAAGCGGTCGCCTTGCACCGGCACTTCGGTCACGCCGCGGAAGCTTGTGCAATCTCGCAACCTGCCCTGTCCGTCCAGATCAAGGAGCTGGAGCAGATACTGCAAACGACGCTGTTTGAGCGCGGGACGCGAAACACGTCGTTAACCTCGTTCGGTGCCGAATTCGCGCCGCGCGCACGTGCGATCTTGCAGGGGGTGGACGAACTTCAGGATATGGCGCGCGCTGCCAAGCAAGGCATCGTGGGCAGGTTGCGTATCGGGATCATACCCACGATCGCCCCATACCTTCTGCCCGATATCATCACCAAGCTGATGCGGACAAACCCCGATATAGACATCCAGGTTCGGGAAACGTTGACATCGCATTTGATCAATGAACTGGCTGACGGGCGCATTGACGCCGCAATCGTAGCGCTCCCCGTGTCTGAACCCGCCTTCACAGAAGTGGCTTTGTTCGAAGAGAAATTCGTTCTGGTAAGGCCAGAGGCGGATCGCGATAAACCGACACCCGACCGGGCTCGGCTGACCGAAATGAAGTTGCTGCTTCTGGAAGAAGGCCACTGCTTTCGTGATCAGGCCCTGTCATTTTGCGATATTCAGTCGGACAAGGCCCGCGAGGCGCTGGATGCCAGTTCGCTATCGACATTGGTGCAAATGGTGGGTGCCGGTATCGGCGTGACCTTGATCCCTGAAATCGCCGTCGCTGTCGAAACTCAATCTGCGCGGGTCGCGGTCTGTTCGTTTCCCGAACCCCAACCGACGCGTACCGTAGGTATGATCTGGCGCAAGACCAATCCGCTGTCCGCCAAGCTTCTGGGAATTGCCGATCTTATCCGGGCTGCCTGATACAAACGACCTAATAGATTGCTGCTTCGACCGCGGTGGTGGTAGAAATATCCAATAACCGGAGGATCCATGCGTCTGCTAATTGTTGAAGATGAAGCCGACCTGGCGCAGGCAATGTGTGATCACCTGCGGTCAGCAGGCTATGTGGTTGACCTTGCCGCCCGCGCCGAAGATGCAGAGGCCGCGCTGAGCGGGACCGACTATGCGTTGGTATTGCTGGACCTGGCGCTGCCTGACGGCGACGGCTTGAACGTTCTGCGCAACTTGCGGAGCCGGCGCAGCAACGTACCCGTGCTTATCGCGACCGCCCGCGACCGGATAACGGAACGTATCGCAGGGCTGGATGCCGGGGCCGATGACTATCTGGTCAAACCCTTCCATCTGGATGAAATGGTTGCCCGCATCGCCGCGATCTTGCGTCGCACTGACAATGACCGGCAAGCCGAACGGCGGATCGGATCGCTGTGCATTCAGCTTGCGACAAAGACCGTACTTGCGGATGGTCAACCCAAGACCCTCACCCCCAAGGAATGGGCAATTCTCGACCGGCTTAGCCGACGCCCCGAGATTACCGTGCCCAAGGCAGAATTGGAAGACGCGCTATATGGGTATGGCGAAGAGGTCGAAAGCAACACCATAGAAGCCCACGTCAGCCGTTTGCGCTCAAAGCTTGGGCGTGGTGCCATAGAAACCGTACGGGGCTTCGGGTACCGGATGGGCAAGGGATGAAACGCCGCAGCCTTATCGGGCGGCTGGCTTTCCTGGTCAGCCTGGGTTTCGCGGCGATCTGGCTGCTGTCAATGTTCGTCACGGGGCTGGCACTTCGCAGCGAACAAACAGAGCTGTTCGACGAAGAGATCGATCAGATTGCGCATCTCTTCCGCCCTATCGTCACCCAGGCGCTGAACAGCGGTTTCCTGGATGCCGCAACCATCAACGCCGCGTTGCAGTCGCACGAACTTAGCGATGTCCACGAAGCCTTGGTGTATCAGATCCTGCACATCTCGGAAGGACCGATCATCGAATCGCGCCTCTACCGTTTTGCTGATGTGCCGACGGGAGCGATAGCCGAAGGATTTTCAGTAACCGGGACCCACACTTTCTATACCACCGATTTTAACGACGCAGGCTATGCGGTACGCGTCGGGGACCCCTTGGAAGAGCGCAGGGAAGCATTTTATTCAAGCCTCATAGCGTTCTTGCTGCCCATGCTCGCGATGATTCCGCTGGCGTACGTATTGGTCCATTGGATAGCGCATACCGCGCTGCGGCCCTTGGAGGCGCTGCACCGCGAAATCTCCAACCGCGGCGAAGCGCGGCTTGATCCGATTGATGCCAGTAGCCAGCCCCCCGAGCTAGCAGCCATTACGACATCCTTGAACGGATTCATCATCCGCCTGTCAAAATCGCTCGAGACCGAACGCGCGTTTGCCAGTGTGGCCGCTCACGAGCTTCGGACACCGATTGCGGTCGCGTTGGCGCAAGTGCAGCGACTCAAGGTGGAAATGTCCGGTTCCGGGGCGCTTGTGGCCATCACCAAAGTCGAAGACGCATTGCAACGGATGGCCCGGCGTGTGGCAAGGTTGTTGCAGATGGCGCGGGCGGACGCAGGGGTCGGCATGTCCAGCGAGCAGACGGACATAGGTCGCATTCTGCGCTATGTGGTCAACGAAAGCGAAAAACGTTCCGATAACTCGGGGCGCATGACACTGGACATTCCCGATGCACCGGTCGTGGCGCGAATGGACGCCGACGCATTTGGCATCATCGCTGGAAACCTGATCGACAATGCCCTTCAACACGGGGCACCGGGGCAGAAGATAGAGGTCACATTATCGCCAGACGGCGTATTGCGCGTCGTCAACGAAGGTGCCGTTGTCCCGCCAGAGGAGCTCAAACAGTTAACCAAACGCCTGCATCAGGGGCCCGTGGCGACAGACGGGTTTGGACTGGGGCTGTACATCATTGATACGATCTCCCGGCAGGTCGGCAGTTCGCTTGAACTGTATTCGCCCGCCCAAGGGCGGCCCGCCGGGTTCGAGGCACGTTTTGCGGCACCAATGCGTTGATCCGTCTGGTGGATATCAACCCAGACTCGCGAGCAGCTCTATTGACGGGTCACCGGTCACGGCCATGCCCCTGCTTTGCTGATAGGCGCTGATTGCCTTGCGGCTATTTGGTCCTATCACACCGTCGGTACCATCCGTGTCAAAGCCTCTGGCTGTCAACCGTTGCTGCAACGCCTTGCGATCGTCGATGGTCATCCCGTACTTGTCCGGGCCGAACTGTGCCTGGATCGGACCACCGCCTGCAATGCGGTCCGACAGGTGCCCCACCCCGATCGCGTAGTTATCGGAATTGTTGTATCGCTTGATCGCGCTGAAGTTGTTGAACACCGCAAAACGTGGCCCGCCGGCATCGGGTTGCAAGATCGAAACCGGTGCCGCTGATCCGGCTGCGGCAGTCCCGACCTCGCCGCCCCATTTCTGGCCCGACTTCCATCCCGACTTCGCAAGGTATGCAGCAGTAGAGGCAAGAGAATCCGTAGGGTCCTCGGACCAGATATCGCGCTTGCCGTCTCCGTTGAAATCGACTGCGAAAGCTTGGTATGATGTGGGGATGAACTGGGTGTGCCCCATGGCCCCGGCCCAGCTTCCGGTCAGCCCGGAAACCGACACATCGCCACGTTCCAGAATCTTGAGCGCAGCGACAAGTTGCTTTTCAAAGAACTCACCGCGTCGACCGTCGTAGGCGAGGGTCGAGGTGGCGGATATGACCGGCACATTTCCCCGCCTTTCGCCGTAGAAGCTTTCCAATCCCCAAACTGCTGTGACAACTTCGGCGGGCACACCATAACGCCCTTCGATCTGGGCCAGCGTATTTCGGTGGCGCGCAAAGGCCGCGCGACCTTTGGTGACCCGTTCGTCCGATGCGGCGATCGCCAGATAATCCTCAAGAGAACGGCTGAATTCGGTTTGGTTGCGGTCACGCTTTACGACCCCGGGCAAATATCCCGTGGTGGCAAATGCCTGGTTCAGAATGCCCGGAGAAATCCCCTGACCACCCGCACGCGATTTGAATGAAGCGACCCAGGCATCGTATCCAGCGTTAGGCTGCGGCAGAAGGTCGGACGGCAGATCGCCATCGCCGCGCGCCGCGAATGGCGCCGAATTATCGGCACCGGAACAGGCCGACAACGCCAAGGCTGCCGTCCCAATGGTAAAGTTTCTACGTGTAATATTCATCTGCCCGCGCCCTTGTTGCTGCCGCTTTGATGCAGATTACCTGATGCCGTGGCACGGGCAAAGGGGCACCTACGCTACGGCAAAGCTTCGCCTATTTGTCCGCGCGATAGAGAGGGACGGTGGACATCGACATCTTTGCAGACCCGTTTTGTACGTCACGCGCGTGGCTGATATAGACCAGAGTGTTGTTCTCCTGGTCAAAGATGCGTTTCACCTTCAGCGTCTTGAAAATGATCGAACGACGTTCGCTGAACACCGTTTCACCTTCGTCATCGCGAGCGATATCACCAATCTCAATCGGTCCGGTCTGACGGCAGGAGATCGAAGAATTTGAAGGGTCCTCGAACCAGTTTCCTTTCTGCAACCGATCAATCAACCCGCGATCAAAATATGCCAGATGGCAGGTCACACCTTTGACTTTCGGGTCTGAAAGCGCCTCGACGACGATGTCATTGCCCAGCCAATCGACATCGACATTGCCGATGATCTCGGCTTTGGCTGACGACAAGACCGCCATCAGCCCAAGGGCTGTGACTGATACGGAGGCGGCTCGTTTGAATGTGTTCATCCAACCATACGCTTTGCCCGTGCTTTGGTTCCTGCCGATTTGACGAAAACGTCATTTTTACAAGAACGTTGCTTTCCGTGACAGTATGGAACTACCCCAAGGCCAGTGTCGCTAAGATACCCGCGTCCAGAACGCTGCCTTTTGGCCGTGCCGCTTGCGCAGCGCATCGACAAAGCGTGCCGCATGGGCCTTGGCCGCCTCTTCAAATTCGATATCTTCAAAATCGGGCAACACCCGAAGATATGCGCGCAACATAACCGGGTTCAATGTCGCTAGAAAACCATCCCAGCGATGCTTTTGCGCGTCTTCAAAACGCTCTGACGCTATCAAAGCTTCGATATAGATAAGGTCCCAACCCTCACGATCCGGGGCGTTTTGTTCGGGTATCGCATCGGTTAATACAGCGAGTGCCTGGTCGGGTTGTCCCTGCTCCAACCGCAGCGCGGCCACTTCGACGGCGATATGCGGGCGCTTCAAATCCGCGGCTGAATACTGCGCGATATAGGCAGAGGTGTCGCCCTGCGCGACAGCCAGTTCCTGCCGCCACATCTTGATCATCCTGCTTTTCTGTTCAGCAGCGTAATTCCCTTTGCGACTGCGCAGATCACGTAAAAACCGGAGCGCCGCATGATCGCCGTCGGCTTCAAGCGGCGCTTTTTCAAAGGTCAGGATCAATCGCTGGAGGTATTCCATGCCCGCGTCCCCCAAAGCGGGACCAAGATGCCCGATAATGCCGTCAAACTCGCCACATTCATTGCCTTGGACCGCCTCCCATACCCGCTCAGCCAGGGCCGTCGGATCCAGCCCTGCACGCGTTGCGATCTCGTCGATGTGGGAAATAGCATAGCCAAAAACCTGGGCCACGTCGCCCTTGGTGTCATCCACACGATTGTACACAGAAGGAGCAAGTTCCAAAAACTGCCAAAGCAACTCGAATGCCTCGGTCGGTGCCGCCGGCGCGATCTTGAGAATGATCATGTCGGCTTGCGTGTTCAGATCCTTGATCAGCGCCTTGCGCCTTCGCCAGCCCACATAGGTCTTTGCGCGCCGGATCGACGCCAGCCGTTTGCGCACGTCCGCGGACAGTTCCGATGGACCCAGATTGTGACTAAGCTCCAGCCTCAGCCGTCGCTTCATGTCGGCGCTGCCCGCGCTGACCTCTATCAGCAGATCGGCCAGCCGGTCCGCACCAAGGTTCGCAAGGTTCGCTTTGTTCAGGGTCTTTTTCGACATAACTCCCTTGTCGCATTGGCGACGCCGGTTGAAAAGATGCCAGATCGCCCTCGCCCCGACACAGGCACGCTATTGCAAGGCGATTACCACTGCCCAGCCGGTCAGTTCGGCAATCTTCTGCATTGCGCCGATGACGTCGCCGGTCTGGCCACCTATCTGGGATTTAGCCAGCATGGCAACCAAGGTCGTACACAATAGCATCGCGCCCCCCACCCACAGGGCGGTCATGAGGCCCAGCGAAAGCAACCCCAGCAGACCAAAAAGCAATGCCATGACGACCGCCGTGGGTGATACCTGCGCCGCAGACTGACCTAACCCGTCAGGTCGGGCCGGTGGCAATACCCACAGCCAGAGAGGTAAAAAGCTGCGGCTGGCCATGGAAATGCCGACAGCAACCAGGATGACCCTTGACGGGTCCGCAAGCTCTGCAATGAGCGACATCTGAAACGCCACTGCAAAAATCAGCGCCAAAACACCATAGCTGCCGATCCGGCTATCGCGCATGATTTCCAGCTTTCGCAGTTTATCACGCCCGCCACCAAACCCGTCAGCCATATCGGCCAACCCGTCTTCGTGCATCGCCCCTGACAGCAAAGCCATCGCGGCGACCATGCCCAATGCCGCCGCCTGAGCACCCAGTCCAATCATGTGAAAAAGCAGATAAACCAGTGCGGCAGGGGCTGCGATTACTGCTCCGACCAGGGGCCAAGCCCAGGCAGATGCCCCTATGGCAGGGATCGGGTCACCAATGCGCCCAGCAGGTATTCGGCTCAGCAACAACATCGCCAGACGGGCTTCGGCGAGCCGCCTGCGCAGCATCACCCGTCTGCCACGCCAGCTTGCGCGAAGGTTGCCATTCCCGCGTGGCACGCCAACGCCGAACGGACGATACCCAAGGCAAGCGCTGCCCCTGACCCTTCGCCCAATCGCATGTCGAAATCAAGAACGGCTGTTTTGCCCATTGCGTCAAGCAATCTCTTGTGACCGGGTTCCGCGCTCAGATGGCCGACAAGGCAGTGGTCAAGGCAGGCAGGATCCAGCGTATACAAAGGTGCGACGGAAGCCGTGCAGATGAACCCGTCCAGGATCACCGGAATACGCCACAGTCGAGCCGCCAGCACCGCCCCGCAAATCGCTGCCTGCTCGCGCCCACCCAAGGCCGTCAACACCGCGCACCCGTCGCCGATCGTGGCGCTATGGCGCGATACCGCACGGTTGATCGCGTCGACTTTTCGCTGCACGCCGGCGTCGTCGGACCCGGTTCCCCGCCCGACCCAATCCGCCGCTTCGCCCCCGAAGGATGCAGTTGCCAGGGCGGCCCCCACGGTCGAATTGCCGATGCCCATTTCGCCCAGTATCAATACGCTCGCATCCGGCGACACCGCGGCGGCACCGGCATTCAACGCTGCCAGAGACTCTGCCGCGGTCATCGCAGGAGCAGCGGTGAAATCCGCCGTCGGTTTGTCCAGGTCCAGATCAACCACCGACAAATCCGCTCCGTTCACCTGGCATAATTGGTTGATCGCCGCGCCACCGGCCCTGAAGTTCAAAACCATCTGGGCGGTTACCTCTTGGGGAAACGGGTTGACGTTTTGCGCACAGACTCCGTGGTTTCCGGCGAATACGACTGCCTGCGCGTGTGCGATCCGAGGCACTTCTACCGCCTGCCACCCCGCAAAAAACACCGCGAGATCTTCGAGGCGGCCCAAAGAACCCGCCGGCTTGGTCAAACAGTCCTGTCGCGCCCGCGCGGCCGCTTGGCTCTTGGCGTCGGTTTCGGGCAGGTGCTTAACCAAAGTTGCGATGTCATCCAGACTGGTAAGGAGAAAGTTGACGTGGGACATGGTAAAAACCTTTATGCGCTGTGAGTGGTGACCGAAACCGACACGTTCGGGCATTGTTATAGCCGAAAATCCTGCTGCTATTCCTTGAGGGTCAGAGGCAGACCGCAGCTTACCAAAACGACCTTATCGGCAAGTGCCGCGATCCTCTGGTTCATCACACCTGAAGCGTCGCGGTATCGTCGGCTCAGGGCCGACACGGGCACGATGCCGCCGCCGACTTCGTTGGTGACCAGAACCACCGGTGATTGCTGGTCAAGCAACACGCGGCAAAGCGCGTCCGTTTCCTGGTTCCAATCCCGGCCATCCATCATCAGGTTCGACAGCCACAGGGTCAGACAATCGACCAGCCGAACACCCTGACCGTCCGTACGGCGCAAGACACCGCCAAGGTCCAATGGCTCTTGCTCGGTTTGCCAGTCGGGGCCGCGTTGCTCTTGGTGGGCACGGATGCGGTCTTGCATTTCGTCGTCCAGTGGTTGCGCGGTCGCAATATAGATCAGCGGTAGGTCGAACGCCCGGGCCGTCATTTCCGCGTATCGGCTTTTGCCGGATTTCGCCCCGCCGGTAACCAAAACTCTTTTGTGCATCACGGTCACCTTTTCTTGCGGTCGTCCCAAGGCGGTTTGATCCTGTACACCTTGGGACAGGCGCAAAGTGATTTGCGTTAATATTCAACCCCTGCCTGCGCAGATATGCCCTGCTTGCGAAACGGATGCTTGATCTCTTTCATCTCTGAGACCAGATCAGCGATTTCAATCAACCGTTCGGGTGCGTTGCGGCCGGTGATAACGACGTGGGTCATCTCAGGCTTCTCGGCCAAGAGAAACTCGGCCACGTCATCGGCGTTCAGGTAATCATAGCGCAGCGCAATGTTCAGTTCATCCAGCAAAACCATCCGGTTGTTCGGATCGCGAATTAGCTCCTTGGCCTTTTCCCACGCGCGCGATGCCGCGGCGATGTCACGGTCGCGATCCTGGGTGTCCCACGTGAAGCCTTCGCCCATTACATGAACCTGACAGATATCGCTGAATCGGTCTTGCAAGACCTGCCTGTCCGCCGAAAACATCGACCCTTTGATGAATTGAACGACGGCGCAAGGGAACCCGTGGCCGATCGCGCGCAGGATCATCCCGAAGCCAGAGCTGCTTTTGCCCTTGCCATTGCCGGTATGCACGATGATCAGCCCTTTCTTGACCGTCTTCTTGGCCATCATCTTGCTGCGCGCCGTCTGGACCTTGGCCATTTTTTCGGCATAGAGCTTCTTGTCGTCTGGCGTGGCATCGGTCATTTGGTAGTCTCCTGCTGTAAAAGCGTGTCACGGGCACGTGAAATCTGCCGTACGGCTCTCAGGGTGATCGGTGTGCCGCAGACCCAATCAGACGAACTGTAAAGCAGACGGTCCATTTTTGCATAATGCGCCAGGGCTGGGTGGAAAACGATTTCCTCGGATCGCGACCCACCCGCGTACGGTTCCGCGGTGATCAGCACATCGGGATTTTCAAGCACCAAAAGCTCAAGATCCAACCGGCCACCGGTGAGCATCCCGAGCTTTTCGGACAAATTCTGCAACCCTCCGGTGGTAACGATGTCATGGCCAAGCGTGTTAACCCCCAACGAGTACCCGTTGGGATAGTAGAAGGCCGCGACCGGCGCATCACTGTCCGCGACCGGTGCGGCTGCAAGAAAGCTTTCGACGGTCCCGGCAAGACGTTCCGCCTTGGCGGTTTGATGCAGCAGATCGCCCATTTCCCTGATTTGATCAGGGATTTGATCCAGTCTCGAGGTCAGCGGGAACTGTTCAATCCGCACGCCCATTACCCGAAGCATATCGAGCGTGGCCTTGTCACTGTATTGTCCGGCAACCACAACATCAGGGGCCGACAGAAAAATCTCTTCGGCATGGCCCGCGTTTTGTGGATAGCCTTTGGCCTGATCAGCCAGTGAAGAAGACCGTGCGTCTGTTGCCAGTCGGCTCAGTGACACGATCTGAGCCGGATCAGCCAGCAGCATGACAAGCTGATCCGTACACAAATTCATCGATACCACTCGCGGAGCGTCAGAAGCGTGGGCCGACAGTGCACCCCCCATCAGACACCCCGCCAAAGCAGTGCGGCAAAGCAGATTAGAAATCAGCCTGAACCCCGACATAGAATGCCCTCTCCGAGGTGTTATAGCCCCGGACCGTTTCATATTTCTCGTTCGTAAGGTTGCGCACGGTAAAATATGCGTTCGCGCGGTCCGTGATGTCATAGCGCGCCGTAAGATCAACGACCGTATAGTCATCAAGCGGCGTCGCTGTGCCAAACCCGTCCACGACACCAGCGACCCGCGTGATCTGTAGGCCGGTGGTAAACCGGTCCGTCACGTCGAAATCTGCCCCGACGATCAGTTCGTGGGTAGGGACCCGTGTCAAACGCGCATTGGCGCTTTCTCCAAAGGTGTATGTGTAATTGCCGTTGACCGATATACGGTCGGTAACGCGGTAGTCACCCGACAGCTCCACACCTTTGGTGACGGTTTTACCGGGAACTTGTGCATAGGCAAATGTGGCAAAATCAAAGTCGATCAGGTCGGTGATTTCCGTGTAAAAGGCGGTGGCTCGCAAGGTCGCCATTTCGCCAATTCGGTGTTCGACACCGAGATCAAGGCTGGTGCTGGTTTCCGGTGCGAGATTTCCGCCCGCAAAGGGACCGAACCGTTCATAGAGAGATGGCGCCCGGTAGCCGGTTCCGATTGATGCCCGTACTGTTGTTGCTTGCGTCGTGTGCCACGCCAATGCGGCACGACCGGAAAACTGACCTTTGAAATCGGTATAGTCGTCGTAACGAAGCGTGGTGGAAAGCTCCAGATCCTCGCGAAGCGTGAACTGTGCCTCTGCAAAAGCGGCCTTGTTGGATGCTTCGTATTCGGTACCGTCAAGCGATGCGCGCTCTTTCGTCCAGTCCAGACCAAATGCCAAGTTTGTCGCGGGCGAAAGCTCGACCCGTCCGAGATAGGCGGCTTTCAGACGTTCACCGATAAAGCTTTTGGTGAAGCCTTTCGCGTCATAGCGATTATTGCGGAATTGCGAGACCGACAATTCGTGCACCCAAGCGCCTTGGGTGTATTCGGCAAAGGCGCGCAGGCCCGCACGGGTTTCGTCTGACACACCGGAACTGTCGGTTGTAGAGCGGTCAAATTCGACGGTACTGTCAGACCATAGCCCCGCAACGCCCACCTTCAATGCATCGCTGACCTGGTATGCGGCATACAGGTTGGCAGAGCTTTGCTTGAAACCATCCTTTTCCGTGTCCGAGCTGCGGGCAGAAAAACCGTCGGTTTGAACACGGCTCAGGGTGAATGCCAGTTCAACCCGTTCATCCATGAAACCAACGCTGCTGGTTGCCGTGCCGGTGTTGAAACTGCCATACTCCAGTGTTGTGCGGCCTGATGCGCCTTCGACAACCGGGCGCCATGTTTCGACATCAACGACCCCGGCAATCGCATCCGATCCGTAAATCGCGGTTTGCGTCCCTTTGATCAGCGTAACCCGGTTCACCGCACCGGCAGTCAGGGTGCCGAAGTTAAAGCTTGATTGCGTACTTGATGGATCAGTGACTTCGATCCCGTCGACACGGACGCCGATATATGTGCTGCCCAAGCCGCGCACCCGCAAGGTCGACCGCGTTCCCAGTCCACCATTCGCGCTAAGCGACACGCCAGGCAGACGCGCCAGCGCATCAGCGACGCCGGGCCCGGATTTTTTCAGATCCTCTGCGTCCACCACTTCGATCGTCGCGCCGGTTGCAGCCAGCGTGGTGGGCAAAAGCCCGCCGTAGACCATGATCGGGCTTAGGGCGATAGTGTCATCGGCCTGCGCGAACGCCAGCGTCGGGACAAGTGCGACTGTGCACAACAAGGTCTGTTTCAAGGTGTATTTCATAACGACTTCCAAGCCAAAATTCCGGTCAGTGACCGGTACATAACAATTTTACCTGGGGAGGGATTATCCGCCCGCAGATGGTGACTGACACCACTGCGGAAATATCCGCCGTTTCAACGCGCCCCGCGCCCAAACCGGGTGTTCTCTTTTGGCAGGTTCCTGACTTGCGGATCGTACCTTGACTGACTGGAACCACCCGGGATGCGGGGGGCATTTTCAACCTGTTACGTCGCTCACAGTTGCGGGGGCAGTTATGGATTCCCTTTTGACAGGTCACCACATTCCCTTTTAACCAGACCCCCGTAAAACACCGAGCGCCCAGACCAAAAGCCTGCCCTAAAAATCACTGGACCAGATTTCTGTCAAGTGCGGAAAGCGGCGAAATTCAGACGAAAACGGTACAACGTCGATTTCGTCAAGTTTCCATCGCGATCTTCAGTCGCTCCCAATCGGCCGCCGTACCGGGAAGACCCATGCGTATCCAACTGGGGGAATAGGGGAAGACCCGTGTCCAGATGTGACGCTTGGCGAGCATTTTCTGCGCCAGAAGGGCGTCATTCGTGGCGTAGGTACGAAACAGTGACGTACCGCCAACCACCGTCCAACCGGCGGCGACAGCCAGTGCATCCAGTCGCTGCGCATCGCCGCAAAGCCGCGCCCGCGTGGCCTGTGCCCAAGTATCGTCGTGTAGCGCCCGCTGCGCGATTTCTATTGCCATGCCCGACACGGGCCAAGGCCCGGTCATTTCGCGGAATTTCTGCGCCAGTTCAGGCCGGCACAGCACAAACCCCAACCGGACGCCTGCAAGCCCGTAGAATTTGCCGAAAGATCGCAAGACCACCACGTTGTCGGGCAGGTCCACAGCATCGCCCTGCCCCACCAGCGACGCATCCCGGTCTGCGTCGGCAAAGCTTTCGTCGACGACCAGCAACCCGACGGTTTGCGCCAGCGCCATCAGGGTGTGCGGTGCATAGACGCGCCCGTCAGGGTTGTTCGGGTTCACCACAACGGCAAGGTCACTGCCTTCCAGTGCTTGAAAGAGACCCACTTCTTCCACCTGCCAACCACCGGCACGCAACGCGGCTGCGTGTTCATTATAGGTCGGGGACAGGACGCTAGCCTTACCGACCCCTTGCACATGCGGAATCATCTGTATCGCCGCCTGTGCGCCGGCAACGGGAATGACTTCGCCGGTGGTCCCGTACGCGTGCTGCGCTGCGCGTTCCAACTGCTTCAGGCTTGCGGTTTCGGGCAGACGGTGCCAGGCGCTGGCGGTTATCTGGCCGACCGGATACGGCACAGTGTTTATACCAGTCGACAGGTCGATCCAACTGACCGGTTGGCCACCATAACGTGCAATCGCCCGAGCAAGATTTCCTCCGTGGTCACGCATTCGTCATCCTCTCGAGCAGCGCAATCAATCCCAACCCCAAAGCGACAACCAGCATGACGCGTTGGTAAAGCCCCAGTCCCCGGCGCACCGATCCAGCGTCGGGATCAGCGGCCTCACCGTTCAGCCATGGTTCGTTCGCGACAGTGTTCCCGTATACCCGGGGGCCTGACAGGCGAATATCAAGCGCTGCGGCCATCGCCGCTTCGGGCCATCCGGCATTCGGTGACCGGTGCTGGTTTGCATCGCGGAACATCACTTTTCCAGCGTGTCGCAGTCGACCCGAAACCACTGTGAACAGCCCCCCTGTGATCCGCGACGGGATCAGATTGGCAAGATCGTCGAGCCGGGCAGCCGCCATTCCGAAATGGACGTAGCGCGCCGACCGGTGGCCGATCATGGAATCGAAGGTATTGATCACCTTGTATCCGACCAAGCCGGGCAGCCCGAACACCAGCCCCCAGAACAATGGCGCAATCACCCCGTCAGAACTGTTTTCGGCCAGGCTTTCCAGAGAAGCCCGCGCAATGGCCTTGTCATCCAAGGTTTCCGGGTTTCGGCCAATGATCAACGACACGGCCCCGCGGGCCTGATCGGTTTGACCCCGGGCCAAGGGCAGCGCTATCGCCTGCACATGATCATACAGGCTCCGGGTGGCAAGAAAAGGCCACGACAGCAGCCCGCCAATCAACACACCGGACCAACCGGTTGGCAGGACGGAGCTTACTGCCACAGCCGGTGACACACAGGCAACAAGCACTAGAAACACTGTGATCGTCCCGTAGGCCCTCAGTCTGACGGGCGAATGTGACGGTCGGTTCAGGAAGGCTTCAAGCTTGCTGATTAGGTGACCGATCCAGCTCACGGGGTGGCCGATCTTGCGAAATACCGCCATGGGCCAGCTTACGGTCGCTTCGACCAGAAAGCCCGCCAACAACGCGGCTGCGAAGGACATCATATCGCGGATCCCGTGGTAAAGCTTGTGATCCCTTGCATCCCGGCATCCCGAAGGGCGTCTTGCGCATTCACAGGTATGCAACCCGGCGCAAAGATGAAGCCCCGCGCCGATCCCGTGTGCGCGCGTACGTATCCTAGCGCCCCGAGCTTATGGGCAAGTGCCGCGGACGGATCATTCAATGGTCCACGCAACTGTGTTGTGCGGTCCGCCGCTTCGGTCGCGAGCTGCGCAACTTTGGCTAGGTCGGCGGCGTCCGTGGCATCGCCCCAAACTGCCAATAGGTCTGATATATCGGCAAACCGGTCATCTTGGGCATCTGTCCATATAGGTGGCCCGAAATAACCCCCGAGGATTTCAGCCTTCGGAGGCGTTTTGAGGTGGCGATAAATCCGTGCCTGTCGCGATGCCCAAACAACGCCGTCGGGGCGTGCCAACATCAAAGGGTCGGTGGCTTTTTCGACATGCAGGCAGGCTGCTGCCAACTGTCCGTCATCAGCACCCACCGCGCGACCCAGAGCCACCAAAGCCGCCGTCGACGCCCCCGCCCCCACGCCTCGCGGCACATTTGCGGACACCACGAACCGACCTGTCTGCGGGCGTTGAAGACAGCAAAGCAAACGGCTTAGATGCTGGCGGGACACCGCCGCCGGACCAGAAACGCTCAATTCCAAATTCGGGCCGGATTCATACCAGGCTTGCGCAAACAGCGTGTCGCACCGCAGCGTCACAAGAACCACTGGACCCTCAGCCCCCAAGCGCCCCTGAAGCCATTCGCCGAAATGTCCGTATGCCTTACCCGCTGGCGGCAGGGTACGCAGGATTTCGTCTTGTTTGTACATCTGGACCGTTGTTGAAAAGCGCCTGCGGGGATCTTTGCGCATATTCACCATCGCACTTCAATCTACAACATCGCGGCCAAGTTTCTTTACCTCGGCCACATCGTTGGCTTTCGGCAAGGCCTTCTCTTGGCCGGGGCTATACCAGCATCGCGGTTCCCGACACCTGCGTTTCGCTCGCCGGGTCAAAAACCGGATTGACTCTGATTTTGTATTTCCGTAATTCGTGAAATATGGAATCAATGTTGATCACGCGCCTTTCTGCCTTAAGCCACACTCAGCGCATGGCTGTTTTCAGGCTGCTGATGCGGCGCTTTCCCGATGCGTTGCCTGCCGGAGAAATCGCTGATGTACTCGCACTGAAACCCAGCACCGCTTCGGCATATCTTGCGACGCTCACCCAGGTCGGGCTGATTTCGCAACGTCGCGAGGCAACGTGGTTGCGATATACAGTTAATCTGGATGCAGCCCGGGCGATCGTTGGAGGGCTCTTTCAGGACTGCTGCCAGGGTCGTGCCGATCTCTGCCCGCCGTCCTTTTATGATCTTATCGGCGGCATCAGCCCGGCCGTCGACCGAAAATTCAATGCATTGTTCATCTGCACTGGCAATTCGGCCCGTTCGATCTTTGCCGAAGCCATCCTGAGGGACCTCGCGCCAGACAGGTTCGATGTGTATTCGGCTGGCACGTCGCCCCAGCCCGGCCTACACCCGTTCGCTTTGGAAATGCTCGTGGCCAAGGGGCACGATGTGTCGACTTTACGCCCCAAGACCCTCGGGGAATTTCAAAGCCCACAGGCCCCCCGCATGGATTTTATCTTTACCGTCTGTGATCGCGCAGCCAACGAAGAATGTCCAACATGGCCCGGGCAACCGGTTTCAGCGCATTGGGGCATGCCGGACCCGGCCAAGTTTCAAGGAAACGTTGCGGAGCGTCAGCTTGCGTTTCAGCAGGTGTACGGCGCAGTCCACAACAGGATCAGCGCTTTCGCCTCATTGCCGTTCCATGCGCTCGACCGGGTTTCTCTGCAAAAAAGCGTGGATGAGATAGGCCGCAAAACCTCAGGACAGGACCACTGAAAATGACGACATATGCAATCAACGGCTTGGGCCGCATCGGCAAACTTGTGCTGCGCGCATTGCTGGAACGCAATGAGAAGATAGCCTTCGTCAACGATGCGACGGGCGACCCCGCGATGCACGCTCATCTGCTGGAATTTGATTCAGTCCACGGTCGTTGGCCGGCAGTTTTTTCGGCGGACAATACATCGATCACCATTGACGGAACCCGAATTCCCGTCACCAACAGCCCCGGTCTGGCGGATCTGCCGCTTGCGGGCGTGGACGTGGTGATTGACTGCACCGGCGCATTCAAGACCGAGGCCAAGCTGGCCCCCTATTTTGGCGCAGGTGTCAGAAAGGTGGTGGTATCGGCCCCTGTAAAGGACGGGCCGACGGCGAATATCGTGTATGGGGTCAACGAAGGAATCTACGACCCTCACGCGCATCATATCGTCACGGCAGCAAGCTGCACGACCAACTGTCTGGCCCCAGTTGTCAAGGTTTTGCTTGACGGCATAGGGATCAGGCACGGTTCGATCACGACCATACACGACGTCACCAATACCCAGACCATCGTTGACCGTCCGGCAAAAGACATGCGCCGGGCACGTTCAGCACTGACCAATCTTATACCCACGACCACGGGCTCGGCCACCGCGATCACGCTGATCTATCCGCAGCTCAAGGGTAAGTTGAACGGTCATGCTGTCCGTGTACCCTTGTTGAACGCTTCCATCACCGATTGTGTTTTTGAGATGTCGCGCGACACAACAGTGGATGAGGTCAACAGTCTTTTCCAGGCGGCGGCCGAAGGCCCGCTCAAGGGTATCTTGGGCTACGAAACACGGCCGCTGGTGTCGAGCGATTATACCAATGATCCCCGCAGCAGCATCATTGATGCGCCGTCGACGATGGTCGTCAATGGTACGCAGGTCAAAGTCTATGCCTGGTACGACAACGAATACGGCTATGCACATCGTTTGGCTGATGTGGCGCAGATGGTAGGTAACGGGCTGTGACATCTCGGCCAGGGCTTGCCGCCTATATCACGGTCACAGCGGCGTACTGGGCGTTCATGTTGACGGACGGTGCACTGCGCATGTTGGTGCTGCTGCACTTTCATACGATCGGTTTTTCCCCGGTCCAGCTTGCCTATCTGTTTGTTCTCTATGAAGTTGCCGGCGTTGTGACCAACCTGTCCGCAGGCTGGATCGCGGCGCGGTTCGGGCTGACGGCGACGCTTTACGCGGGCTTGGCGCTGCAAGTCGCGGCGTTGTTGGCGTTGGCACAGCTGGATCCGGCGTGGGGTGTTACCGCATCTGTGGTGTTTGTGATGCTGGTACAGGGCGCATCCGGCGTGGCCAAGGATCTTGCCAAAATGAGCGCAAAGAGCGCCGTCAAGGTGCTCGCTCCTGCCGACGGCTCCGGGTTGTTTCGCTGGGTCGCGGCCCTGACGGGTTCCAAGAACGCCGTCAAAGGATTCGGCTTCCTGATCGGGGCGGCGGTTCTGGGGCTGTTTGGCTTTGTCCCGTCGATCCTGACGATGGCGGCGATCTTGTTCATCATATTGATCGGGGTGGTTGTCGGGATGCCCAGGGGCCTGCCTGTCGGACGCAAGGATGCGAAGTTTCGAGAGGTCCTCTCCGGCAACCGCAACATCAACTGGCTGAGCCTGGCGCGGTTGTTTCTATTCGGCGCGCGCGACGTGTGGTTCGTGGTGGGGATCCCGATTTATTTCTATGCGGTATTGTCGGATGGCAGCGACGCCGCAGACCGGCAGGCGTTTTTCCTGATCGGCACGTTCATGGCGATCTGGACAATCTTGTATGGCATTGTCCAAAGCATGGCACCGCGCATTCTGGGCAACGCAAAATCACTGTCGAACACTGGCCTGAACAGTCAGGTGCGCCAATGGACCGCCGCGTTGATGCTGATTCCGACGATATTGGCGGCGCTGGTATGGGCCACATCGCACCCGTCCGTCACCTTGACCGGCGCTATTGTGTTCGGACTTTTGACCTTCGGGGCGATCTTCGCGGTCACGTCATCGCTGCACTCGTATCTTATCCTCAGCTTCACCGATGCCACCAGAGTGACGATGGATGTGGGATTTTACTATATGGCAAACGCGGCGGGTCGGTTGGCCGGTACAGTTTTATCCGGCGCAATGTATCAATTGGGCGGGCTGGCCCTGTGTCTTGCGACCGCCGCTGTCATGATCGGGTTAAGCTGGTGGGCAACCACGCAACTGCAAGCACCGGTACAAGCAAGGGATGTCGTTTAGGCCGGGGACAGGATATGGATCTTGCGATCCGCCAGCATGTCTTTTGTGCTGTTGGCATAGGCTTTCATATGGTCAGACCGCGCATGTGCGCCCAGCGCCTCGAGGCTGGCCCATTTTTCGATGACAGCAAAGGTGTCCGGACCAAACGACGCCTGCATCGGACCGGCATCCGGGGTGTCGATCGTGGCTTCATAGGCGATGCAGCCGTCTTCTGCCAACACCGCAGGAACATTTGCATTGAACAATGACAGTACCTCGTCGCGTTGGCCGGGCTTGGTGGTAATCACAGCGACCACATGAACGTTAGACATAAAATGCATCCTATCTGCGTTGAACTGGTTCGCGTCACGCTAGCGGCTCTGACAGCAGGCGGCAACGACGCATTACACCTTGATGACCCAACGGAATTGGTAAAACCGGTTTGCGCACCGGTCTGGTTCGCTTATGAAATGGGACAACTCGCCGGTTACGGAACACGAGACCGGGACACCGACAGATGCAGCCTTGAAACCACGGGATAGCCCATGACCGAAAATATCCAGATCACCACTGCCGACCGCGTGACGACGCTCACGATTGCAAGACCGGAAAAGCGAAACGCGATCACGCAGGCGATGTATGGGGCTATGGCCGATGCGCTGGAACACTACGCCAACAGCGACGATGCCCGGGCCTTTGTCATTACCGGAGCAGACGAATATTTTACCTCTGGCAATGATATCCGCGATTTCTCCATGGGCCACCAGGGTGACGAAACCCCAGCGGTATTACGCTTTCTGACCGCAATTTCGCACTGCCCCAAACCTGTAATTGCCGCTGTGAACGGCCCTGCCATCGGGGTGGGGGTAACGATGTTGCTGCATTGTGATCTGGTCATGGCCGCCACAACTGCAACTTTCAGCACACCGTTCGTCCAGCTTGGGCTGGTCCCGGAAGCCGGTTCATCCATGCTGCTGCCCGCCGCTGTCGGTATGGCAGTCGCTAACGACATGCTGCTTGCGGGCCGGGTGCTAGATGCGACCGAAGCACAGAATTTTGGCTTGGTATCACGTGTATTCCCGGGCACGGAGCTTTTGAGCGAGGTCAACGCCACAGCCATCAAGGTGGCGGCATCTGCGCCCAATTCAATGAAACAAACCAAGGGCCTTATCCGGCAGGGTCGCGATCAGATGCTCGAGCAAATGCACAAGGAATCCGTCCTGTTCGCGGCGCAACTGAAATCGTCGGAATTTGCCGAGGTGGTCCAGGCCAAGATGCTCAAGCGGGTACCGGTGTTTGATTGATCGGCCAGACTTTGCCCCTCCCTATTGCGGCTGTCGCGCAAGAAAGTCAGACACCAAGGCCAACCCTTTTTTCAAGATATCGGGATTGTTGGCATAGCCGATGCGCACATAGCCTTCCATGTTCATCGCCGACCCGGGTGTGAACATCACGCCGGTTTCGCTCAATAGCGTGACGCAGAATTCCTTTGATGATACTGGCAGGTCGTATTTCAACAAGGCCGTGGTGCCAGAGCGTGGCTTGACCCAGCTGATGCGAGGCTCCTTTTCCACCCAATCCTCAAGCAGGGATAGATTGCCGCGGGTGATGGTTTGACTGCGCGCCAAAACCTTTTCCCGGTGCTCTAGCGCCAATGCGGCGAAATAGTCATCAATCACCCCGATCGAAATCGTGTCGTAGTCGCGATGGATCGACACCGCTTCGATTACCTCTTGCGGGGCAGCGATCCAGCCCAGCCGTAATCCGGCCAGCGAATACGCCTTGGACATGCCCGCTGTGCTGATACCCTTTTCGTAAAGATCCGCGATAGACGTTGTCATCCCTGCCCCATGCTGGTCGGTGCCACGATAGACTTCGTCGCACAAAATCCAGGCACCTGCGGCGCGGGCGATCTGCACGATCTCTTCAAGCATCGGCCGTTCGATCAACGCTCCGGTCGGATTGTTCGGGTTGGTTAGCGCGATGAGCTTTGTACCGGGCACAACCAGGTCGCGCAGCGCATCGAGATCGGGCAGAAACCCGTCGTTTTCGCGCAGTTGTAGCTGCTGCACATCCGCCCCGATACTTTCGGGAATGGAATAGTGCTGCTGATAGGTTGGTACGATTGCGACAACCCTGTCACCCGCCCCCACCAGCGCCTTGTGCACCAACATATTGGCCCCGATCGTCCCGTGTGTGACGATAATGTTTTGCCGTGCCTGGGTGTCATAGATCCCCGCAATAGCATCCCTGAGCCTGTCCGATCCTTCGATCGCACCATACGTCATCCTCATCGTCAGCAAGCCAGACAGATCGGTGTCGTTTTTACCTGTCAGCTGCAAAAGCTCTTTTATGGTCAGGCTTTCCACGCAGGTTTCGGCCAAGTTCAATGCACATCTTGTCTCCCATTCGTTCATCCAGATTTCTACGCCGAAGGGTTCAATGTACATAAATGGGTCCTTGTGATTAAGAGGCGTGGTCGTCGTCGAAAGCCATCGAACAGTGCCACGTTTTCAGCGCAGTTTGACCAAACATTCGTTGGCTTGTCGATATCTATGCCGATATTTCAGGGTGAACGTCCGAAAGCATCAACAAAGGGCCGGATCGACAATCTCGTGCGCGCGCCGCACATCACGCTTCATGGCGTCCGGACAGCTACATCAGCTTGATCAATAGGGCGCGTGATCGGTCGGGCGTCGCAGTTCCAAAGTCTCTTGTGCCATATCAGCGGCAAGGTTTGAGACATCTTCCCGAGAAATGCCGCGCAGCAGTTCAACGCGCAATGCAGAGACATTGGCTTGATAGCGTCGCGCAAGCCGCATGGGGTCCGCATCATCCGGCAGCTCGCCTGCGATACGGGCGGCTTCGAAACCTTCTGCGAATTCAGCGCACATCCGATCAAGATAGCGTTGCGATACCTCGGTAATTTTCGGATCGGTGGATGCCGTATCAATAACTGTTTTCATCAGCATGCAGGCCCGGCGCGAAGGATCTTCCTGCGCCAGTTCCGCATAGTTCCGGAACTGTGCGGCCAAGCCTGCAAGCGGCGTTGCAGCCTTGGCCATTTGTGCGCGAAAAGCCCTTCGGGACGTTTCGAAATAGCGTTCGAGGGCCAAGAGATAGAGGTTCTGCTTGCTTTCGAAGGCCGCATAAATGCTTCCCGGTTTCATCTCCAACGCGGACTCCAAGTCTTTCAAGGATGTCGCGTGGTACCCTTTACGCCAAAACACAGCCATGGCCGCATCAAGTGCGGCATGACGATCGTAATTGGCAGTACGGGGCATGGGTCAGCCTCTCATCTCGGCAAGTTGGTTCAGAATGCTGGTGTAATTCTCGACCCCCTGCGCCCCGGTGACAAGGTGCTTGCGGTCGAAAACAATGGCCGGCACGCCGGAAATACCTTGTTGCTGCCAGAACTGTTCCGCCCCGCGCACCTCATTGGCAAAGCGTTGATCTGCAAGCACGGCTTCGGCCTCGGTGCGGTCCAACCCGATTTCAGCAGCGATATCTGCAAGAACATCATTGTCGGACAGGTTGCGACGTTCTGTGAAATGGGCGGTGAAAAGCGCCTGCTTCAGGTCGTGCATCCGGCCTTGCGTGCCCGCCCAATGCAACAATTGATGGGTGTTGAACGTGTTGTGCATGCGCGAATCTTCGGCCCAGGCAAATTCAAATCCCAGACTGTCTCCGAGCGCTTTCATCTGTTGGCGCGATTGCTCGGACTGTTCCGGCGTGCTGCCGTACTTTTCCATGATGTGCTCGCGGGTGTTCTGACCCTCGGGGGGCATCTGCGGGTTCAGTTCAAACGGATGCCAGTGAATTTCATGAGGCGTTCCGGTTGCGTCCAGTGCCGTTGAAAGTTGGCGATAGCCGATAACACACCACGGGCACATGACATCAGATACAATGTCGATACGTAAAGGTTCAGTCATTTCAAACTCTCCGGTCATGGCCGATGACCTGACGATTATCCCCAAGCCATAGACGTAAATCTTTGCCGCCGAACGCGACAGCCACGGCGGTCGCCATCAGCAGGACAACAATATAGGTGCTGCGACCCGCGTTTGCCATCGTGCCGGTAAGGATCCGCGCGAAAAATGATGCCACTGAACGATGCCGCCATTTTTGCGAGTTCACCGTTCTTGCGCATGATACCCATCCCTGACCAGACGGGAAAATGCCGGAGCGGTCCCCCACTCCGGCACTTCACCGTCCAGCTTATCACTCGGCGGCGACGGCGGTTTTCTTTTCCCACGCAAACTTTTCGAATACTTTGTCCACCGGGGTATTTGCGAAATGGTTGGTGTAGTTGGACATCAGCTTTTGCGCTGCACCCAGGATGACTTCCAGAATATTGGTCTGCGTGAAACCCGCGTCCAAGAAAGCCTGTGTGTCGGTATCGGATACAAAGCCGCGGTCCCGAACCATTGCCAATGTGAAGGTGCGCAGCGCTTCAAGTTTGGGCGTCGGGAGCGGCGTTTCATTACGCAGCGCTTCGGTGATCGCGTCATCCACCTTCATCATCTTCGCAATACCGGTGTGAGCCGGCACACAATAGTGACAGTTATTTTCGACATTAACAGTCTGCCAGACAACGGTTTTTTCCTCGTCGCTCAACGTGGTCGCCATGAACTGTTGGTGGGCAAAGTTATATGCGGCAAGCAACGGCGGGGCGGCGGCCATCGTGCCGTGCAATCCCGGAATGCGGCCATTATTCTTGAACGAGGTTTCCAAAAGCGGCTTTGCGTCCTCTGGGGCGGATTCGATTGTGTGTATCTCGAAGGTTGCCATGGTGATTCCTTTCAAGGAGAGGTTTTCATGTTCGATGTTTCTGGAGTAGCGCATCTTGAGCGATCACTCAACATACAATTTGAGCAATCACTCAAAAAAGTTGAGCACCTCTACGCAAGCATCGTGTCACATGAAAATTTCAGGGGCGGTCGTGCGCCAGTGGCCAAGTGTCGCGCAGGTGTCCGGCAGGCAGGTTTTTGGCAAGAACATCGGCGCAAAGCATCTCTATGGTGATCCGGCGCTCCATTGCTTGCCGACGCAGTCCTGAAAATGCCTGCTCCTCGTCACACCCTTGTTCCCGCATGGTTTTCAGGACCGCGAAGATCACCAACTTGCGGTAACGGATCTTGGAGTTGAGACGCTCTTGCTGCGCAGCGATGGACAGCCTTTCTTCGTATTGGTTCATCGCGAACACGATTGAGCCATAGATGCCCGCCGAGCGTACCGGCTTGAAAATCAGCGAAGCCGCGTTGTGACCCAACACCCATTGCAATCGCGACGGTGCTTCGGACCCCACCAGCGCAATCATCGGCACATCAAGGTCCAGTTCCCCGATAGGCAAATCCTGATCGCTGTCGAAAAACAGCAGGTCGAACTCACCGCGCTCGCAAAGCTTGCCGCCGACGCCGCAGCAAGACACCCGAAGCCCCAAACGCTGCAAATACAGCTCAAGAAATTGCCGGTTGGGATCACAGTCATGCCAAATCATTGCACGCAGTCCGCGAAACAACATGCGAGGCTTCTTTCGCGTCATGCTCAAGACTCCTTCGCCTCGGTATCGACCACATGACGCGCCCGTGCAGACGACCCCTTCGCCTTCCATTCGGTCTCGGGGCGCGCCTGGGCCTCGCCCTGCCATACCAGGAACGGGTCGGGGTCCACTGGCTCGGCGGCCTCCCAAATGATCTGAAACGAAAACCCGCGCCTTGAAACCGCCAGTCGCGGCGTAAGAAAACTGTGATTGGTCGTGCGGTCGATGCGCACCGTGCCTTCTGGCGCTTCAAATGAAAACGTCTTGGCCGCATCGCGGACCGCGCTGACCGCATCGGTACCGGACGCAGCGATTGAGCGTCCCAGTATTCGCGCACAGACATATGCCGATTCCGCGTCCACCGACGGCGCGGTATCATCGCCGAACCTTTCGCGATAGCGTGTCAGGAAATCGACGTTCTCGAGTCGCTCCAGGCTGCGGAAATAGGTTGCAGATGTCAGATGACCGATAGAAGCCGGTTCACCGATGAAGGGGAGCTCTTCCTCGCACAAGCTGCAACTTACGACGGTAATATCCCCTGGTTCCAGATCCGGGTGCGCCGACACAGCCCGCCAGAGCGCACGATAGAAACGATAGCTCGCCTCTCCTACGAGAGTATTGAACACCACCGGCGGCTTCAATGAAATGATCTCGGAAACGATGTGGTCGATATGGAGATCCCCCATTGTGACCAATCTTTGGGCAATAATTCGGCCGCCCCCTTCAATTATCTGCTCGCGCAGCAGGCGGTTCGATTCCCATGTCCAGATATAGTTGGACCCGACGCAGTAAATTTCAGGTACCATCGCGGCAAGAATATAGCGCACCAACGGGATCAGATGCTGGTTGGGCGACGCGCCGAGGTAGAGCACATTTTCGCTCGCCTCGAAGCCCTCGTACCGTGCCGAATGCCATAGCAACGTGTTTGTACGCTCCAAAAGGGGCAAAATCTGCTTGCGCGCCGCAGACGTGTAGCACCCGATGATGTGCTGGCAGCCGTCCTCATAGATCATCCGCTCACAGTTTTTACTGTAGGTAGAAAGTTTGCCGTGGCAGTCCTTGAACACGGGCTTCAGCTTAAAGGAACCGTCAAGCTCGGCGTTGGCTTCCTCGAGCCCGAGAATCGCTGCATTGACCATACTGGCGTTAACATCACCGTAAGGCCCGGTGATGGAATAAAGAATGCCAACCGGTATTTCCGCAACGCCATTATGTATATTATTCAGTGACATATCTTTTACACCTAATCCAAATATACCTGGTCATAACTGCGTTCCACGACCCCCCGTGACCCTCGTCAGCGTCACGGAACTCAACCCAGTTGACAAGTTAATATTTATGAGGCAGCGTTAAGTGGTAGCAACGATGCTACGCCATGCAAGACCTATCGTGAGGGTGGTAAAGCCCGCTTTCTAGACCGGTTTTTTGATCTTGCCGCCTGTGCGGACATGTTTTGTAACGTGCCGATCGGGCAGGATCAGACGGAATCTTGCTGGGTTACGTTTTAACTTCTGACACCACCGGATATTTAATCCGAAGGCATGTGCGCCTCTTCTCCCGATCCGGGACAAGGGGCTTTTTTTGTTTCTATTCTGTTGTTTCGACCCATTGCCATCCCGCAGAAAGGCTCCTCCGATGTCCGTTTCGATGCCCTCCATCAACCAGCTTCTTTCCATCGCCAAGGACAAGGGGCTTGAGCTGTCCAGCGAGGAAGCGGCGTCTTATCGCGGGCTGATGGCAGGCACCATTGCATCATACAAACGACTGGATACGTTGCCGGAAGCCAAGCTTCCCGTGGTTGCGCCGCGCGATCCGGGCTATCGTCCTGATGCCAAAGAAAACCCGTTTAATGCGTGGTACTGGAAAACCGATATCAAGCTGAAGGACGACGGCCTGTTGGCCGGAAAGTCCGTCGCGATCAAGGATAACATCTGTGTGGCGGGCGTGCCGTTGATGAATGGATCGGCGCTGCTCGAAGGCTTTGTGCCCGATGTTGACGCAACGCTGGTGACCCGCATCCTGGAAGCCGGAGGCACGATCGCGGGCAAGGCCGCCTGCGAGGATCTTTGCTTTTCGGGTGCGAGCCACACCAACGCCTATGGTCCCATCCGCAACCCGCACAAACCGACCCACAGCGCTGGTGGTTCGTCGGGCGGAAGCGCGGCGGTTGTCGCGGCCGGGGATGTTCCGATGGCGATCGGCGGCGATCAAGGCGGCTCAATCCGCACCCCGTCCGCATGGTCTGGCGTCTACGGGCTCAAACCGACCTGGGGGCTAGTGCCGACATCAGGGGCCATGCCGATATCCTATTCAATGGACCACCTTGGCCCGATGTGCGCTACGGTCGAGGACACTGCCAGACTTCTGAGCGTCATCGCCGGGGACGACGGCTGGGATGCCCGCACCGTGGGGGCCAAGACGCAGCCTTATATGGACGCGTTGGGAGGCAGTGTGAAAGGGCTCAGGATTGCCGTGCTCAAAGAGGGGTTCGAACACGAAGAAAGCGACCCCGGTGTAAGCAAGACTGTGCGCGACGCCGTGGATGCGCTGCGTTCTGCCGGTGCGGAGGTAACCGAAGTATCCATCCCGCAACATTATGACGGCCCGCATATCTGGAACGGTATCATCCTCGAAGGGGCTGCCGAGATGATGATCCGCGGGAACGGCTTTGGCTCGAACGTGCATGGCTATTATCCCACCAGTTTTATCTCGCACATGGGAAAAGGCTATGACACCCGCATCAATGATGTGGCCGCGACGGTGAAAATGGTCATGCTGTTGGGCGAATACATGCATCAGACCACGCATGGCACATATCACGCCAAAGCACAGAACCTTCGTTGGGGGCTACGCGCGGCTTATGATGCGCTGCTGAAAGACCACGACATGATCGTGATGCCAACCATCCCGTTCACCGCCACCGAGATCCCGGCCGACGATTGCGGCCTCGAGGACTATGTCACGTCTGCCCTGAACATGCAGGCCAATACCTGTCCGTTCGACGTGACCGGCCACCCGGCCTTCACCATCCCGGTCGGCATGATCGATGGCCTTCCGGTGGGCATGATGATGGTGGGCCGGCACTTTGACGAATCCACACTGATCCGCGCCGCCCATGTGTTTGAAGGCATGGGCGACTGGAAAGACAGATAATCGGACCACGGACCCCGGTGTGACGGCCGGGTAAAAGTGGCCTCTCAATGCGCCTCGTAATGCGCGCAAGAACAACAACAGGGAAAATGGAGTATCATTATGAAACTTTCACGTAGACAGTTTACCCGCCTCGCAAGCGGCGGCCTTGCCTTTGCAAGCCTGCAAGGCACCCTTTCCACGGCAGGTCTTGCCCAGGAGAAACCGATCAAGATCGCAAACATTCTTGATCAGACCGGCGGGCTGAATATTTATTCGCTCAAACAGATGAAGGCGGTCGCCATGGCGACTGACGAGATCAACAAGGCCGGTGGCCTGCTCGGTCGCCCGCTCGAACTGATTTTCTATGATGCGCAATCCAGCAACCAGCTCTACTCGCAGTACGCCACACAAGCGCTGCTGCGTGATGAAGTCGATGTTATCCACGGCGGCGTGACCAGTTCGTCCCGCGAGGTGATCCGCCCGATCGTAGGCCGCTTCAAGGGCCTTTATGTCTATAACTCGCTTTATGAGGGCGGGGTCTGTGACCGCCGCCATGTCTCGACCGGCATGGTCCCCGGCCAACAGCTTGATGCGCTCTGCCCCTATGTGGTCAAGGAATTGGGCGGCAAGAAAGGGTACATCCTTGCGGCAGACTACAACTATGGCCACATCACATCGAAGTGGTTGCAGAAGTATATCCGCGACCTGGGCGGTGAAGACCTTGCGGTCGAGTTCATACCGCTTGATGTTTCAAACTTCTCATCCGTGATTGCCCGCATTCAGGACGCAAAGCCCGATGTGGTCTGGTCCGCTCTGGTAGGCGCTGCGCACATGAGCTTTTACCGTCAGTTCCATGCCACGATTGGCACCGACGAGATGATGCTGGCGTCGACGACCTACAGCATCGGCCGCGAACATGTCGAACTGGCACCGGAAGAAGGGAAAGGCATCATCCTTGCCACCTCCTTCTACGATGGTCTCGACACCCCTGCAGCCAATGACTTCGTGCGTCGTTTCAAGGAATACACCGGCGAGAACGACTATATCGGCGAATATGGCGAAGGCGGCTATCGCGGCATGGCGCTGTGGGCCGAAGCTGTACGCCGCGCGGGTTCAGCTGAACCGGACGCGGTGATGGATGCGCTCGGGGGTACGTCGGTGGAAGGTGCCGGCGGTCTTTATACCATTGACGGCCAGACCAATCACACGGTCATGAACATCCACGTGGCCGTGCAGGACGACAAGCAGGAATTCGAGGCGATCCGGACCTTCGACCAGATGCCCCCGATTGATACGCAGCTGGTGTGCAATCTCAATGAAAATCCCAACGACACAACTCAGTATGAGGTTCAGCTCGACTGAGACGGTATAGGCCGCCCGGCCCTTGTCGGGCGGCCACCCGTTTGTCCCCCTGCGTCGGCAGGGCCGCACTAAATTTCCACTCTGCTGTATCAAGCAGGGCTTTCCATGGGAGAAGCCAATGGATTCATTGATGGTATACGTCTATCAGATTGCGTTCTCATTCAGCATTCTGATCCTGATCAGCCTTGGGCTGGCACTTATTTTCGGGATGATGAAGGTCATCAACCTGGCTCAGGGTGAATTCCTGATGCTGGGGGCCTATTTCTGCGTGCTAGGGTCCAATCTGGGGCTGCCGCTGTGGCTGGCAATGTTCGCCGCGGGCCTGGGCGTTGGCCTGGTCGGGGTCATCGTTGAACGCACAGTGATCCGGTTTCTTTATGGTCGGGTGCTTGACACATTACTTGCCACCTGGGGCATCAGCCTGTTTCTCATGGGTATTGTCACCACCATCGCGGGTCCGCAGTCGCAATCCGTGCCCTCCAACATGGGTCCGGTCAACTTTGGCGGACTGAACGTACCCGGCTACAGCCTAGTGATGATCGTGGCGGCGCTGCTGATGCTCGCGGGTACCTACGCGATCTGGCGCTTCACCAATCTCGGCCTGCTGGTGCGCGGCACCATGCAGAACCCGGAAATGGCAAGGGCCCTGGGAACCAATACCTCGATGATCTACATGTTCACCTTCGGCTTTGGCTCCGCGATCACCGGGCTCGCCGGTGCATTACTGGTACCATTGTTCGGCGCATCGCCGACGATGGGGTCGTTTTACATCTCCAAGGCTTTCATCACCGTCATCTCGGGTGGCCCGTGGCCGTTGATCGGCACGGTTTCGGCCTCCGGTCTGTACGGCGTGATTGACGGGGTGGTGTCTTATGAACTTTCACCCGTGCTTGCTGAAATCTGTGTGCTCTTTGTCGCTGTGGTCATGCTGCGTCTGCTGCCCCAGGGGATCACCGGCCGCATGCGGAAAGGGATCTGACAACGATGGCAAAGTTTCTTCAAAGATTGCAAAGTCCCTCGGGCGAGCGCCCCGGTGCTGCATGGTGGGCGTTTGTCGTGATCGCCAGTCTCATATTGGCCCTTCTGCCCCAAACCCTTGGCCTGGCGCAACTTCTTGACCTATCGGTTGTGCTGGTGCTGGCGTTGCTGGCGCTCAGCATGAGCTTCCTGTGGGGCTACATCGGTATTCTCAGCTTTGGACAGACGGCCTTTTTCGGCACCGGTGGCTATGTATATGCAGTCGCCGCAATGAACTTCGACAGTACCACCCTGCCCTTTTTGCTGGGGATCGTACTGCCGATGCTTCTCGCGGCGGTGCTGGGATATTTTATGGTCTATGGCAAGCTGAGCGACATTTACTTTTCGGTAATGACGCTGGTGATCACGCTGATTATGAACAAGGCCATGCGGGCCACATCGGGGTCGCAATATGTCGTGGGCGATGTTCGGCTCAATGGTCAGAACGGTATCCCCGGGGTTCCGCCGCTTCAAGTGCCCTGGAACCCCGAGGTCACCCTGTTTATCGACCACGTTTATTACCTTGCTGCGGCGTTGCTGATCCTTGTCTACATCGGTCTAAGGTTGCTTCTCACGACGTCTTTCGGCCGCGTCATGATCGGCATACGCGAAAACGAACAGCGCATTGAACTGCTGGGCTATGACGCACGCCGTTATAAACTGCTTGCGTTCATCCTGTCCGGCGCGCTTGCAGGGCTTTCGGGCACCATGTTCGCGATCTGGGGAAACTTCGTGGCACCGGAAATGTTTGGCTTGGACCGCGCGGCAGAAGTCATCATCTGGGTCATCGTTGGCGGCAAGGCCACGCTGATTGGCCCCATCGTGGGCGTCGGTATTATCCAGTACCTCACGTCATGGCTTGGCATGCAGGGTGTCGGCCAGGTCACCCTGGTGCTCGGCGTGATCCTGATCGTATTCGTGCTGGCCTTCAAGGACGGGTTGGTCCCAACACTTGGTAACCTGCTGTTGAGGCTGGTCGGTGCCGACCCCGAAAGCCGGATCAAGAAAGGGTCCGACCTCGAGAAAGGATCAGACCTATGAAAGATGTTGCAGGAACAACGCTGATCGAAACGCGGCAACTGGTAAAGAGCTTTGGCGGGGTTCGGGCCACCGACACTGTGGATTTCATCCTCAAGGAAGGCGAGCTGCGATGCCTGATCGGGCCGAACGGGGCTGGAAAAAGTACCTTCTTCAAGCTCTTGACCGGGCAAATTGCACCAACGTCGGGAAATATCCTGTTCGACGGCGATGACGTGACCGGGCTTTCGAGCTTCGAGATCGCCCGCCAGGGCATCGGCATCAAGAACCAGAAGCCGGATGTCTTCGACGGTCTGTCAGCGCGGGAAAACCTTTGGCTGGCCGCGCAATTCGACACCGATAAAAAGACCGCGGACCGGCGTGTCGAAAGGGTTGTCGATGAACTCAAGCTCGGGGCGTTCGTCCACAAGCTGGTAGGCGAGCTGGCGCACGGCCAACGACAATGGGTCGAGATCGGCATGGTGATGGCTCGCAGCCCCCGTCTTATCCTGCTTGACGAACCTTCGGCCGGTATGGATCAGGAAGAACGGGTACGGACAGCCGAGCTTCTCAAGGCGCTCAACACCACGACCACGATCGTGGTGGTTGAACACGATATGCAGTTCATCAAGCGGATCGCAGATGTCGTCACGGTCTTTCACCGGGGCAAGATCCTACGCGAAGCGCATGTCGATGTCGTGCTCAGGGATCCCGAAGTGCGGAATGTCTACCTTGGCCGGACGGAGGTTGTCTGATGCTCGAAGCAAAAAATCTTATTTCCGGTTACGGTGCCCTGCCTATCCTGCACGGCCTGTCGTTGCGGGTGGATGACAACGAATATGTTGGCATCCTGGGTCACAATGGAATGGGCAAGACCACCTTGATGCGTACGCTGATCGGTCACATTAAGCCCATGTCGGGAAGCATCTCGCTTGACGGTGAACCGATCACTGACGCAGGTGCGCACAAGCGTGCGCGCATGCGGATCGGATATGTGCCGCAGGGGCGCGAGATATTCCCCTCTCTTACGGTGCGCGAAAACCTGATGATGGGTGCGCTCTCCGGTGCTGAAAAGCGCGGCGGTATCGTAGAGGAGGTCCTGGCTGATTTCCCCCGTCTTGAACGTCTTCTGGACCGCAACGGCGGCGCGCTGAGCGGTGGCGAACAGCAGCTTCTGGCGATTGCGCGCTGCCTGTGCGGACGGCCCCGGGTGATGTTGCTGGATGAGCCTACGGAAGGCATCCAACCGTCGATCATCGACGAGATTGCCGACCTGCTTCTGGCGATCCGCAAACGGTCAAACATGTCAATCGTGTTGGTGGAGCAAAACCTCGATTTCATTCAGGCGCTATCTGATCGGGTGCTGATTATCCATCGGGGCAACGTGACCCGCACCCTCACTGCCAACGACCTTAATGACCCCGAGGTGGTCAATGAATTTGTAGGCATGGGATGACTCATGCGGACAGTTGAAACAAGGAAAGTGCGATGATCGTTCAGACAGTTCAAATCACCTGCATGACCGGCAACGCGGAGTCGGTCCAGAGGGCGCTTGCCGACGTGGTAGATGACGCCCGTGAACACGAACCCGACACCCTAGATTATATGGTTTTGCGTTGTGACGAAGGCGAAATGGTGCTGTTCACGACTGTCGAATGCTTTTCAGACGAAGCCGCGATGAAGCGGCACAACGAATCCGACGCCGTCGCTCGGTTTTTCGAGGTGGCCGAAACCAAGCTCACGGCCCCGCCAGAGGTTCTTGTGAGCCTTCAGGTCGCCCGAAAGTAACTTCAACAAAAACAAGCCAACCAACAGCTCAGGAGTATAAAACATGCCGGTAACCCGCCCGAACAAAAGACAGCTCAACGAATTGGCCGAGAGCATGGGAATGAACTTTTCGCCCGAAGATCTCGACTTTTTCCATGAGGAGCTTGATGCAACCATGGCCGCCTATGACGCGGTCGATGCGCTGCCTGACTATCTTCCTGCGGTGAAATATCCGCGCGTCACCGGCTATCACCCCGACGCCTCCGAAAACGAGCACAACGCCTGGGCATGGAAGGTCGACGTCGAGGGTGCGGCGGATGGTCCGCTTAAAGGCAAGACAGTGGCGCTCAAGGACAACGTCTGCCTTGCGGGCGTTCCGATGCGCAACGGCTCCAACCTGCTTGAAGGCTACGTGCCGAACATCGATGCAACCATCGTGACCCGGCTTCTTGATGCTGGTGCCACGATCAAGGGCAAGGCGGTTTGCGAATACTTCTGCCTGTCAGGCGGGAGCCACACGTCGCAACCCGGTCCGGTGCATAATCCGATCAAGAAAGGGTATTCGGCAGGCGGGTCGTCCTCGGGAAGCGCGGCGCTTGTCGGGTCGGGCGAGGTCGACATGGCCATCGGCGGGGACCAAGGGGGTTCCATTCGGATACCTGCCGCCTATTCGGGCCTTTACGGTATGAAAGGCACCCATGGACTGGTGCCATACAGTGGTATCATGCCTATCGAATCCACCATCGACCATACCGGCCCGATGACGGCCAACGTCGCGGACAACGCGTTGATGCTGGAAGTGCTGGCCGGTGCCGACGGGCTTGATCCACGACAGTGTAACGTGCAGACGGCCAAATATACCGATGCGCTGGACAAGGACGTTAAGGGGCTCAAAATAGGTATTCTGAAGGAAGGCTTCGGCCACGACAGTTCCGAGAAAGACGTCGATGAAAAGGTCCGCGCTGCGGCTGACCTTTTGCGCAAGAACGGTGCCACCGTCGAGGAAGTATCGGTCGAGATGCACAAGCTTGGTCCGGCAATCTGGTCACCTATCGCTCTGGAAGGTCTGCAATTTCAGATGATGAACGGCAACGGTCTGGGAATGAACTGGAAAGGCCTGTATACGACTTCGCTGCTGGATCACCTTGCGGGTTGGCAAAACCGGGCCGACGAGCTTTCGGATACGTTGAAGATCTCGATGCTTGTGGGTGAATACGGCATCCGCCATCATCGCGGGCACTTTTATGCCAAGGCACAGAATCTGGCGCGCAAGCTGAAGGAAGCCTATGACGAAGCCTTGGACAGCTATGATCTGCTGCTGATGCCAACCTTGCCGATGAAGGCGACAAAGCTGCCCGAAGCGGGTGGTCCGCGCAAGGATATCCTGTCGCGAGCGTTCGAGATGTTGCCCAATACCGCCCCCTTCAACGTGACCGGACACCCGGCAATGGCGATCCCTTGCGGCATGTCGGGCGGTCTTCCCGCAAGCATGATGCTGGTGGGCAAATTCTTTGACGAGGCCACAATATACCGGGCCGCATCCGCATTCGAGGGTTTCGGCGACTGGAAAAAGATGTAAGCGCCCTCAGGAGCAAGCAAGCCTCTTTCGGTCACCAGTGCAGCGGCAAAACGGACTGGTCATGTTAGATTGCCGATCGTAAGCCACAATCTCCAAATGCCCGCCTTGATAAACAGGCGGGCATTTTGCTTTTCGGTTTTTTCACGAAACGGCCCTTCGCTAACTTCGGCACCTCAACCCAAATGATGCGTACACCGCATGGTCGGCATGGGGTCGGCGCAAGACTATGGTTTTCTGCCCAAGGCCCCTTCCAGCATTTCAAGCAACGCCAGCAGGCTCAATTGCCGCACCTTGTCGCGCCCTTGCGCACCCCAATTTTTGGCTTGGTGAACCGTGGAACCGCCGCGTCGGCAAAGTGCCATGTGAACCAGACCTGCCTTATCTTCCGTATCGGCTTCTCCGGCAAAACCAGTGACGGCGACGGCAATATCGGCGTTTGACCGCATTACCGCGCCTTCGGCCATCGCCAGCGCCACTTCTTTGCTGACGGCACCTTTTTCTTCCAACAGCTTCGGATCGACGCCCAAAAGTGCCACTTTCGCTTCTTCCGAGTATACGACGAACCCCCGGTCAAAGGCATGAGAGCAGCCTTCGATATCAGTAAAAAGCGCAGCGACAAGTCCGCCAGTGCAGCTTTCTGCCGTTGAGATGCACCAATTTCGGTCGGTAAGGTTTCGCATCACTGCAGTAGCACGTGCCGCGACTTCGGTCGTTGATGAGAGGTCTTTCAACATTTTCATTTCCTGATGCTTCGCAATAGTGCGCTGGAAAACAACATTGGGCCCCTGACATGTCCTTTAACCTCCGACCAATGTTCCGCCGTTGGGATGCAGGACCTGGCCGGTCATGTAAGACGAATCCTCACAGGCCAGAAATAAAAGAGCCGGTGCGACCTCATTAGGTTGTCCCGGTCTGCCGAGAGGTGTGTTTTCGCCAAAACTCTCGACTTTGTCGGGCGGAAACGAAGCCGGTATCAACGGGGTCCAAATCGGACCCGGAGCGACACCGTTCACCAAGATACCCTTCGGCGCAAGCTTACTGGACATCGCACGCACAAAGGCAAGAATGGCCCCCTTGGTTGACGCATAGTCAATAAGCAGATCCTGACCTTTAAACGCGGTAACGGATGTGACGCAAATGATACGCCCCCCTTCCTTCATATGTGGCAAAGACAGTTGCGTCATAAAGATCGTGCCAAATATGTTGGTTCGAAACGTACGTTCTATCTGATCTTCGTCGATATCCTCGGGATCTTCCTGCGCGTGTTGCTCTCCTGCGTTGTTAACCAGAATGTCTATGGTACCAAATTGATCGACTGTCTGCTGAACCGCATCTTTGCAGAACGCTTTTTGACCGATATCCCCCCTCAGCAGAATTGCTTCGCTTCCTTCGGCCTCAATGAGGTCCTTGGTCTTTTCGGCATCCGTGTCCTCGTCACGGTAAACAATCGCTATTTTTGCGCCTTCTTGCGCATAGAGTACGGCTGTCGCGCGACCGATCCCGGAATCGCCGCCCGTTATCAAAGCTACTTTGCCCTTTAACCGGTCAGATCCTTTATACCGAGGGTGGTACTCCGGCTTTGGGGTCATCTCATTCTCGATGCCAGGCTGACGCGTTGTGGCGTTATGGTCAATTTGTCCAGACATTCTAATCGTTCCTTTCAATTTGCCTATATTTCGAAAAAACAACGCGGACCGTTTGAGGTTCCCGGAGCGCGCAGCCGCCAGCGGATTATTGCGCTGACCCTCTCGCGGCGAAGGTTTCGAGCGCGGACACGAGCACCTGTACCCGTCACGGTTTCGGGCGGATTTGAAGTATCACACACACCAACTGAAATTTGGGATTGTGCCGGCGATAATGTCATCAAAGGATGGTGTAGGACAAACCCTTCAACAGCGCATTACCGGCGTTTGAAGCGACTATGGGGTGCAAGACGAACTCGCCTGCTCCCTGCTCATCCCTCACGAGATCCGCGTTTCACAGCCAAGTTAATAGAGGCGCGGCGGATGGGGATACCAGCGCCTAATTGCGGGGACTCACCCACAAGCCAGATTGGCGAGCAAATTAAATGTGATCGTCATGAAACATCTAAGCAATCTACAGACAATCGCGCCAAGCAATGTTTGCGAAAGCTTTTGGACATCGACGCGGTAACGCAAGGCTTCAGGCCGAGTATGGCTACATATGGCCGATCAAATGAGGTCGGCGGGCCTCCCTCCCGCCTCCCTAGCTAGGTCAGGGATGTTTTCGCCTCTTGTTCTGACCCAAAGTGAACTTCACCTCTAAACACCTCGCCCAAACGATGGGTGTTAGTGCCTAAAAATTGAGCGACATGATTGTATTTCACACCACTTAGCCGCAGCATCCAAGCCGTAACGGCTTCACGATAACTTAACGACTTGCGTTCAATTGTGATTGGATTTAGTTCGATACCCGTTATAGGGTGCTTGATAGTTGCCATGGGATATACCCTCCTTTGGCGACTGTGACTTCGAAATGGTGCAATCATTTCCAAGTCGGACCACACACAAGGCCGTGTGGGATAGCCAGCTGGTATGGCGACTGCGAATCGCTGTCCCAGCTTGGCTATAATTCTCCCGTACTTCTTGGCTATCTGTCAAGATATATACGAGAACAGTGTGTGAACATCTACGGCTTGTGTTCATACCGCCTATAGCTAACTGCCTTCCAGTCGCGAGAAACAGCCGCATCGAACACGATAGAAAATACGATCCACGACATGATCTTTCAGCACTGGGCTGATACCGCCCCGCCGCGTTCGAACACGAGGTGGCTTTAACGCGCCACGGCTGCGGCCCGCCCGTGCGACGGGTCCTATCATTGTCAGGACGTCTTCGGTTTATACCGGCTTGGTTTGTCGAAGCTTCCGCAAAATCGGCGGACGTACTTAGCCCTGCCATCAGAGGGGGCGGGTCCAACGTGCTGACCGTGCGATTTCTCTCGGCGGACGATCCAGATAGCGAGCAGAGATCCGCGGTCGCGGGCTCTGTCATTGCGGCCATCCAGTCGGGCGCTGAGCTCTAATTTATCATTCAGGACGTATGATCTGCGTGAAGTCACTAGGCATCGTGCAGTCAAACTGCCAGATAAGAGAGCATAGTCGGTGCTTATCACGTAGAGGGGTGTCAAGGCCGCACCGTCTCGCGTTGCGTTTGCTTGATATTTTGGAGCGTTGAGCTTTATGAATGATCCAGTCGTTCCATTTGACCTGACACGGATGTTTTTCGGAACAGACCCCACGCTGTTCTATCTTGAGATAGTTTTTCGGATTTGCGCGGTCTATGCCTATGCGCTGCTGCTGATACGGTGGATCGGCGGGCGAAGCATCGCTCAGATGTCAACGGTGGAATTCTTGCTCGTCATCGCGCTGGGTTCCGCCGTCGGCGACGCAATGTTTTACCCCGAAGTGCCTCTTCTTCATGCGTTTCTGGTCATCACCGGCGTTGTCGGGATAAATAAGATCCTCGATCTTTTGATCTTCCGTTATCGATCGGTCGAAAAGCTTATAGACGGCCTAACCACCGAGGTTATTCGGGATGGGGTAATCAATTTGCAAACCCTACGAGATAACAAAATCGGCAAAAGTGAACTTTTCGAAAACTTGCGTGAACATGGCTATGTCAATCTCGGCCAGGTAAGAAAAGCCTACCTCGAGTCCTCAGGCCGCTTCAGCTTCTTTCGGGCGAGACCATCGCGACCCGGACTGCCAATTGAACCTGCATGGGATGTTTTCACCCCCGAGATATGCGACTGGACCTCGGAGGCCGGGAAAAATACGTTGCTGGCCTGCCGCAATTGCGGAACGCTCGTCGAAGCGGCTGCCAATACGCCAGACGTTTGCCCACATTGCAGCGCCACAGTCTGGACGGCTGGGAGATTGCCTGAACGCGACGAGCAATAGCTGTCGAGCTCCACCTCTAGTTGTGTCGCCGCATCTATCGCGAGGATCATGAGCGTCATCGCTTACTAAGTACCGAGGCAGCGGCCATTGCACACAGGATTGGCTGTATTACCAGGACCTCCTACGGATGTACGAGACCCACCTTGCCAAACTGCAAAATCTGATGGGCCGCGGATCCCGTGCCTGAACTCAAGATGGAGGATCGGCGACACAACCTCGGGTTGGGAATGTGACCCGCGCGCTCCGGGCGATGACAGTGATGATCGTGCCCCCGGTCGCGGCCCTGGATGGGCCTTCTGTCCTCTTTGGGATGGTCGTTATTCGGGGTTCCGCGAGATTGGGCAAAGGACGGCCTTTGGCCTGATCTCGACGGAGGCGTTTCCCCCATACCTATGACGGGGTTGTCAGGTCCATGGACCGGAATTTTTGCCATTGCGTACTTTCGGAACCCGGCTGCGGGACACAGGTGGGACGACAGTGCCCGACGAGCGCCCGCTTGGCGCGGACATCGCGCGCAAGGCGGCTATGCGGTTTTCGGTCGCGGGATGGGTCGCAAAAAGACTATCGTATTTATGGGCGTGTAGCGGGTTGATGATAAACATATGCGCCGTCGCCGGATTGCGCTCTGCCGCGTGATTGTCGATGCGGGCCGCGCCCATTGCGATCTTCTCCAGCGCCGATGCCAGCCAAAGCGGCTGACCACAGATTTCGGCCCCCGCTTTGTCAGCGGCATATTCCCGCGTCCGGCTGATCGCCATCTGCACCAATGCTGCCGCCATCGGCGCAAGGAACATCATCAGCAGCGTGCCGATCAGCCCCAGCCGCTCCCGCGATCCGCCAAAGAAGATCGCGAAGTTCGCCAACATCGAGATCGCACCGGCGAAGGTCGCTGTGACGGTCATGATTGCGGTATCGTGATTGCGGATATGCGCCAGCTCATGCGCGATGACACCCGCCAGCTCCTCCCGCGTGAGGCTGCGTATCAGGCCCGATGTCACCGCCACCGCCGCATTTGCAGGGTTCCGCCCGGTGGCAAAGGCATTGGGTTGTGGCGTATCGATCAGGTAGACCTTGGGATCCGGCATGCCCGCGTTCCGCGCGAGCTCTACCGTCAAGGCGTGCAAACCGAACCGGTCGCCGGGAGCCACAGGCTGTGCGTTGTGCATGCGCAGGACCATGCGGTCCGAATTCCACCACGTAAACGCATTCATTGCCGCCGCAACAACCAGCGCGATCAGGGCACCACCGGAACCGCCGATCAGATAGCCTACGCCCATGAAAAGCGCAGTCATTGCCGCCATCAGCATCGCTGTCTTTACATAGCCCATCCTGTTCTCCCGAACTTCTATATTACGAACGTAACAGACATATGGGTAGGGATTTGACCTGTGCAAGTACGGGCGATTGCCACACGAAACCAGTGAGTTTCGCAAGCGTGCCGCTTCGGTCGCGGCCTGGTCTGCTTTCCCATTCGTATCTTGTTTAGCTTTTCGGAGCACGGGGACTTTCGTGCAGCAACTCCGATTTTTTCGGTGCGCCAAGGGCTGGCATTTTCAGGTCAGCATCAGCGCTGAAACGCGACGCTGCACCACTGGATTGTGATCTCCGCCCTCACAGGTCGCCCCTTCGGATCTCGAATTGATTTGGGGGCGTTTCCACCCGGGCCGTAGCGGATGCGGAAGACACGCAGATGAGTCAGATAAGGTACCACTTCGGCTCAAAAAACGGCATGATCCTTGCGCTCTACCAGCACATGACCGAACAGTTTCTCGCGCGGCAGACACGTCTATTTACTGATCCTACCGTTCCCCTCTCACGGAAATGGGCGAAGTCGTGCGATTTTCTTGATGCCGATTTTGATGACGGGCACGTGCGCGTTGTTCAGGAGCTTATTGCGGTGGGCTGGTCCAATCCGCAAATCGGCGACGCAGTGCGTGCGTCACTGGTTCAATGGCGGGATCTGCACGTCGGCCTTGCGGAGGAGTTTGGGAATAAGATCGGCGGCTTAGGGCCGTTTAACGCCCAAGACATTGCCGCCCTTGTCGGCACAGCCTTCATCGGCGCGGAAGCGTATCTATTGCTGCGTTGCGAGACCGAAGAAGTCCTGACCTGCCACTGGACTTTCACCAGCTGGAACCGGAGCCCTTTGGGTTGATACGCCGATTGGCGCAGGTGGAGCAACGTACATCCGCGCGTAGCTTTCAGATGGCGCATCGTGGCTATCGATTGCGGTGATGAAGTGTTCGGCGAACGCCTCGGGGGTCTGATAGCCAAGCTCCGTATGCGGTCTTGTTTTGTTAAAGTCAGTGTCCCAGGTCCGGATCACAGCGCGGGCGTGCGCCATATTCCGGAACATTGTCTCGTTCAAAAGCTCGTCACGCATGTGGCCAATGAAGCATTCCACGTTCCCGTCCTGCATTGGTCTTCTCGGCGCGTCCCTTGATCCGCGCCCACAGTTGGCGGGACGTCTCGGACCTGTCTGCGCCCGGACCAGAGACGATAACAAATCGGCACTGGGGGCTTTGGGCATGGAGCGCCTTAGCCGCGGCAGTCACAAAGCCATGCTCGATCCGTGTGAACTCCTCCGCGGTATGTCCCGAACTTGGCGATCCCAAGGCCCAGAAACAGGCATCGATCCCGGCGAACTCCCTCGAGATGGCCGAGAAATCCTCGAAATCCCTGTGCAAGATCTTGCGTAGCTTGGGGTGGGTGCGGCCGCTCGAACGGCGCAGAATGCAGATCACTTCCGTGATTTCCGGATGATCCAGACATTCGAGAAGGGCACCCGACCCCCAGGTGCCGGTCGCGCCAAAGATGAGAATACGTTTGGTCGTGTGTTGTCCGCTGATTTGCTGACCGGCATGCTGCCGCCACGAATTGCACAGCTGAGCTGAGAAAATTCTGTGCCCTGCTGGGGGTCCTTTAACACTCCAGCCCGGTCGCCAGTGAACACGTTGATCCCTCTGCCATCGACAACTGCTGCCTGTAATCCTGAAGTCGGGCGTTGGCGTTGCTGTCGATGAGGATAAGAACCGTGAACAAGGCGATGGCGGTGATCAGGCTCGCGCGCCAATAAGGCCCGTCGAGGAAGGGGACCGCCAGTGCGCAGAGCGCGAGGAGCGCCGGGAATACCTTGAAGGCCGCGATGCGATAGTCATTCAGCACCTTGTCGGCGCGGGTGATCTCGGAAGCGATAAAGCCGGCGGCGTCCCCGCCAAAGGCCGCCGGGACAGCGGCGAGCCGGGCCTGCGCGGGGAAGAACAGGCCCACGCCGAGGATCAGCAACAGCCCGGCCGCCACCAGCATCGGGACCGTAAAGGCCCGTGCCAGGTCGGTCGTGGCAAGCTGCCGAAATCCCAGACCTGCCAGCCCGAATGCCAGTCCGAAGGTCATGAACGCAACGGTTGAGAGCAATTCGAACCGAGCCCAGTCGGAAGCGGTCTTGACGATGTCCATGGTGTTACCTTTCGATTGGAGGGATGGAATCGCGGTGGGTCCGATTGTCTCGGCGCTTCCCCGGGTGCCAGGTTACAGCTGCCAAGTGAAGCCGGTGTCCGTCTCGGACCGCTCCCAGAGCCGGGCCATGATCGGTTTGTCGTAGGCGTGGGCGTTCAGCGTGCAGCGGCCCACCGGACCGACGAACTCGCGGGTGCCGGTCGGGCCATAGAACGCGCGCTGCTCGGTCAGCGCCTCTTCGGTTGCGCACATGACTTCCGGATAGGCCCCCTGCTCAGCGGTCTGAACCATCGGCGTCTTGGTCATCAGCCACCAGATCGCGCGCATGGTCCGGCTACCACTGGTCGAGATCAGCGAGGTCGCGGACGATCCGGGGTGACAGACGAAAACCTCGACATTCCGGCCGGCCGCCTTCGCCCGATCCTGTAGTTCATAGGCAAACATCATCTGCGCCAGCTTGCTCTGGGAATAGGCGGTGTTCGCGCCATAGCCCTGCTCCCAGTTCATGTCATCGAAGTGGATCGTCTTCAGGCCGAGGTTGTAGCCGAGACTGGCGACGACGACGATCCGCCCCTGCGACTGCTCGATCCGGTCGAACAGCATGCCGCAGAGGATGAAATGGCCGTAATGGTTGGTGCCGAGCTGGCTCTCGAAGCCGTCGGGGGTCAGCTGGCGCGTCGGCACCTGGGCGATGGCGGCGTTGCAGATCAGCGCGTCGATGCGCGGTGTGGTTTTCAGCACCTCCTCGGCGGCGGCGCGGACCGAGGCCTGCTCGGCCAGGTCCATGCGGATGAAGCGCACGGGCGCGGCGTCGCCGAATTCCTGCTTCAGTTCGCTAACGGCGGCGGTGGATTTCTCGGCGCTGCGGTTTAGCATCAACACTTCCGCGCCCTTGCCGAGCAGGATGCGCGCGGCCTGAAAGCCCGCGCCGGCATTGGCACCGGTGATCACATAGGTCTTGCCGGCGAGGGTGCCGAGGCGTTCGGGCGTCCAGCCCTTGTGTCCGAAAGTCGTGTCAGCCATCTGTCTGATCCTTGGTATGCGTCTATGGAGGGGGCTCCCGGGTCTGTTCCGGGCACCGTGTCTTTGCGTCAGTCGTGAAGCTGGCTGAACAGCGTGTCACCGCGCCGCCAGACCGGCAGGTAGCCGGGGTATTCGGGCTTGAGCGCGCTGACCTCGTCGAGCCGCGCCATCTCTGCGTCGCTCAAGCTGATGTCTGCGGCATTCAAATTGTCGACCAGCTGGGCTTCCTTGCGGGCACCGACGATTACGCTGGTGACGCCGTGCCTGTGCAGCAGCCAGGCCAGGGCGATCTGCGCGACCGAGGCATCCTTTTCCTCGGCGACCTGCGCCAGCGTCTCGATGATGTCGCCCCCCTGCTCCTTGGCGACTGGCGGGAAATCAAAGGCGGCGCGGCGGCCGGAGCCATCGGCATCGCGGGTGTATTTGCCGCTCAGGAAACCGCTGGCCAGCGGGCTCCAGATAAAGGTGCCGAGACCGAGGTCGCGCACGGCGGGGAGGATCTCGCGCTCAAGCTCGCGGCCGACGAGGCTGTAGTAGGACTGCGCCGAGACAAAGCGCTCGGTACCCAGAAGCCGCGCCATGCCGTCCGCCTTGGCAATCTGCCAGCCGGCAAAGTTCGACAGGCCGATGTAGCGCACCTTGCCCTGCCGCACGAGGTCATCGAGCGCGCGCAACGTCTCTTCCAGCGGCGTGGTGACGTCGAAATTATGCACCTGGTAGAGGTCGATGTAATCGGTGCCCAGCCGTTTCAGGCTGCCCTCCACCTCGCGCATGATGGCCAGCCGGCTGGTGCCCAGATCGTTCGGGCCGGTTGTCATGGTGTTGTAGAGCTTGGTGGCGATGAGGTTGTCCTGGCGGCGCGACCCCAGCGCCACGCCCAGCATCTCTTCCGAGACACCCGAGCTGTAGACATTGGCGGTATCGAAGATGTTGATACCCGCCTCGATGGCCAGATCGACCATGCGGGTGGCGAGCTCCTGCCCGGTGGCACCCACCAGATCGGCATAGCTGCCGCCCTCGTTGTCGAAGGTCATGGTACCCAGCGTCAGTTCGGAGACATAGAGACCGGAATGTCCAAGCTGCTTGTATTTCATCGTGCTGTCCTCTGCGCCGCGGCGCTTGCGTTTGTAAACTGTGGTGTTTACATAGAGGGGAAGGTGCCATCAGTAAACCCCCGTGTTTACATTTTTCCGGCCAAGCGGGGTATAACCGATGAAACTCACTGAAAAGAAACGAAAAGATATTCTGGAAGCCGCGATCCAGGAGTTCCGCGAACAGGGGTTTCCGTCGGCGCGGGTGAACAGAATCGCCGAACTGGCCGAGGTCTCGAAGCGCACGCTCTACAAGCATTTCGAGAGTAAGGAGGTGCTGTTCCAGGCCATCACCGACATCCTGCTCGAGCAGATCGCCGCCACGCCAAAGCTGCGCTACGACCCTCATGCCCCACTGCGAGAACAGCTGATCGCGGCGGCGCGCGACTACATCGCTCACCTGTCGGGCGAAGAGTATATGGGGCTCAACCGGCTGGTGATGTCAGAGCTGCTGCGCGACCAGGAGCTCGCGCAGGCCTTCTTCGCCAAGGCCGCGATGCAGGATGGCCCGATCCAGGCGCTGATCGGCGAGGCGATGCAGGCCGGCGCGCTGCGCCAGGCTGAGCCGGGCTTTGCAGCGGGCCAGCTGCTGTCGATGATCAAGCATTTCCTGATGTGGCCCGAGTTCCTTCTGGGCGAAAAGGCCGATCTGGACGCAGAGACGGTGATTGCCGATTGCGTGGACATGTTCCTCGCGCATTACGGTGAGAAAGACTGAGGGGTGCCGGGTCAATCCCGTGAAGCAGGGCGACGTCATGGTCTGAAATCACCCCACCTTGGGAACTTCACTACGTGAGGCGTTAGCCTGCAATTTCGATCCCGATTTTGCCCATATGGGACTTCTTGAGAAACGCTTCCTGCGCGTCGCGCAGGTTGCGCAGCGCGTAGGTCTCTGCGAGAATCGGTCGGATCTCACCCCGTTCGATATAGCCCACAAGGTCGGTAAAGACTTCTGGGTCCTGCCGAGTGCTGCCGATCAGTGTCAGGTCCTTGAGGTAAAGCGTGCGCAGGTCCAGCTCCACGATCGGACCGGCAATGGCCCCTGAGGTGACATAGCGACCACGCACCGCCAGCGCCTCGAGCAGCGCGGGCCAGCGTGGCCCGCCGACGAGGTCGAGAACGACGTCGAAAGCCTCCTCCGGCACGGCGTCTTCGCGTCCGATAATGGCGTCGGCACCGAGCGCTTTCAGGTCGGCGACCTTGGCCGGGCTGGTCACTGCCGTGACATGCGCGCCGCGTCGCTTGGCGAGCTGCACGGCCGCAGAGCCGACGCCGCCCGAGGCACCGGTGATCAACACCCGCTCGGCACCCAATTCCGCGCGCTGGATCATGCCTTCGGCAGTCGAGAAGGCGCAGGGGAAGGAGGCCAGCTCCACGTCAGAAAGCGGGCTGTCGATGCGGAGTGCGTGTTCCGCCTCGACAGTGGTGAACTCGGCAAAGCCGCCATCGCGTTCCGAGCCGAATGTGACGAGCGCCTCCGCGTCCCCTCCGGCGGGGCGATGCATGGGGCGCACCAGCACCCGCTCGCCGATGCGCGCAATATCGACCCCGTCGCCGACCGCGGCAATCTCGCCGCAGCAATCAGCGCCCTGAATGCGCGGGAAACTCAGCGCGCCAGACCATGCGCCGTCGGCGTCCGAGGCACCCTCATAACTTGTGGCCGCCGCGGAGTTCGTATCCCCGCGCACCGCTTTCGAATACCAGCCGGTGCGGGTGTTCACGTCGGTGTTGTTGACCGCCGAGGCGCCCACGCGGATCAGGACCTCCCCCGCTGCGGGGCGCGGCACGCGCACGTCCTCTCGCCACTCCAGTTTGTCGAGACCGCCATGGCCTGTCAGAATCATCGCCTTCATCGTATCGGGAAGGGTCATTATGTCTCTCCATCTGGTAGAATGATTGCTCTACTTGCGTAGGTAGAGGGATCACTCTACATCGTCAACCATGACCGATACCAAAACCAAGATCGCTGCCGGGTTGGAACAGGCCTTTGCTGCCCGGGGCTTTGCAGAACCCAGTGTTGAGGATCTGCGCGATGCAGCGGGTGTCAGCCTGCGCACGCTATACAAATACACGCCTTCGCGCGCGGACATGGTGTTAGCAGCGCTGGAGCATCGCCATGGGCGCTATCTTTCGCACCTCTTCAATGATCTTCCCAAGGCGCAGGAGGCGGTGCTCGACGTGTTATTCGAGCGAGTCGGGGCTTGGATGGCGATCGAGACCTCGCACGGCTGCCTGTTCCACGGAGCAGTCGCCGCAGACCCTGGCAGCGAAGGGCTGCGCGCGCTGCTGGCGCGGCACAAGGCAGAAGTGGCCCGCCGCGCCGCCGCAGCCACCGGGCTCGACGGCCGCGAAATCGACCTATTGTTGATCCTGGAGGGTCTCACGCAGGCTTGGTCGCTGCATCGCGATACTGCTGTGACCAGCGCGAAGCGGCTGGGGCACGGACTGAGGATGAACAGCGCGGCATGACTTCGCCTTCCGTCAGGTTCGCGCCATTCCTGCAAACATCGCGCCGAGAGCGACAAAATGGATCAACATGATCGCCCGGTCGTTCCAGAGCACCCCGACGATCAACCAGCCGAGAACCCCGACCACGAAGAGGTAGAGGTTCCACGGCGTCCAGCCGAAGGCAGTGCCGGCATAGCCCAGGATCTGGATGACCGAGGCTACCCATTTCACGACGAAGGCTGTGCCGCTGCGGCCCGCGAGGCTGCCTAACTCAGAAGCCACGCGTAAGCCCCCCGTCGATCCGCCAGTTCTGCCCGGTGACATAGCCGCCGCCCTCGGAGGCAAGCCAGCTAACCAGCGAGGAAACCTCCTCCTCGCGCCCGTAGCGGCCCATGGGAATGCGCGCGCGCCGGTCCTCAGTCTCAGGCAGGCTGTCGATAAAGCCGGGCAGCACGTTGTTCATCCGGATGTTCTGTGCCGCGTATTTATCGGCGTAAAGCTTGGCGAAACCTGCGAGTCCGGCCCGGAAGACACTTGAAGTCGGGAAAAGCGGATCGGGTTCGAACATCGCGAAGGTCGAAACATTGATGATCGCCCCGCCGCCCTGCGCTTCCATGATCGGCGTGACCAGCCTTGTGGGGCGGATGACGTTCATCAGGTAAACGTCGAGCCCCTCGTGCCAGTCCTCGTCGGTCATCTCGAGGATGTCACCCTTGGGTCCGTGCCCTGCCGAGTTCACCAATACGTCGACCCGCCCCCAACGGTCCATCGCGCCCTCGACCAGTCGCGTCAGGTCCTCGACCGAACGGTTGGAGCCAGTGACCCCGAAGCCGCCAAGCTCTTGACCCAAGGCCTCGCCCTTGCCTGAGGAGGACAGCACCCCGACCTTGAAGCCATCGGCTGCCAGCCGCCGCGCTGCTCCGGCACCCATGCCGCTGCCACCCGCCGTGATCAGAGCTACATTTTCTATTGCCATGTCTCAATTCTCCGCGTCTTTCCCGTGGCGCCTATTTCGCCTATGCGTATTTAGATACGAAGGGGAGACGCCTTCGACCAGCCAAGCGCAGCTGTTGCGTGGGTGTAGGAGAACTATCGTGACCAGCGAAGCCAATCTGCCGTCCCTGAACGGTCTGCGCGCCTTCTCGGCCGCCGGCCGGCACATGTCTTTCCGGGCAGCGGCAGAGGAACTGGGCGTGACGCAGGGCGCCGTTGGGCAACAGGTGCGTGGGCTCGAGGAACATCTCGGCCTGCGCCTGTTTCTGCGCGAGCCGCGGGGGCTCAGTTTCACTGAGGAGGGGCGGAGCTACCATGCCGCGGTCTCCCGGGCGTTCTCCCAGCTTATGGACGCAACTGGCGCGCTTCTGGACACGCCCTCGCGGGTGACGATCAGCGTGACCCCGACCTGCTCCTCAAAATGGCTTATCCCGAGGCTCGCCGAATTCACCGAGGCCCATCCGGCGATCGACCTCCGGATCACCGCGACCGAGCGGGTTATGAGCTTCCACGCCGACGGCATCGACCTCGCGGTGCGTCAGGGGCGCCCGCCGTTCGGGGCAATCATGCGCGTCGAGCTGCTGTTCCCGCAGGAGGTCATTGCAGTGTGCTCGCCGCATTTGGTGGCACCGGAAATCCCCCTCGACGCGGCTGCGCTGTCCCGGCTGTCCCTGCTACATGACGCGCATGATCTTTGGCCGCAGTTCCTTGAGATCGCCTTCGGAGCGATCCCCAAAGCGCCGCGCGGCCTGCACTTCAGCCAGACAACCCTGAGCCTCGACGCGGCCTTGGCCGGTCAGGGTGTCGCCTTGGCCAGTCGTTTCCTTGTGCAGCGTGACCTTGAAGCGGGCCGCTTGGTGGATGCTGTCCACACCGCACTGGAGGGTGGCCAAGACTTCTATGCCCTCCTGTCTCGTCAGGGCGCATCCGAGGCGGCCATTCGGGTGATGGAGTGGCTACTCAGCATGGCGCAAGAGGAAATTCGGGAGGAATGATGTCTTGGTTTCCTCATTCGCTCCATTTTGAACGATTACCCAATTTCGCGATCAGGAAATCCATGAACACGCGAGTCTGCGGTGTCAGCACGTTCGTGCGGGGATAGATCAGCCACAGCACCGATCGGTCGTTCATCTTCCACTCCGGCAGGACGCGGATCAGGCGACCCTTTGCGATCTCGCCGGCCACGTTCCAGAGGGAATTCATCGACAGACCGGCCCCCGCCAGCGTCGCTTCGCGTTGCGCGTCGCCATCGTCCAGGATCGTCCGGCAGGTCATGCTTGCCGGCTCCAGCAGAGCCGTCTCTCCCTGCAAGTTCACGAGTTCACGCGGCTCCAAATCGCCCCAAGCGATGAGTTCGTGGCCGGACAGGTGTGTTGGCGTCTGCGGCATACCGAGCTTGTCGAGATAGGCTGGCGAGGCACAGAGGATGCGGGGGTCGTCGGCAAGCTTGCGGCCCTTCAGACTGCTATCCTTCAGCGGGCCGCTGCGCAGGGCCAGGTCGAAGCTGCCCTCGATCGCGTCGAAGCGCGTGTCGGACAGGCGCAGGTCGAGGGTAAGGCTGGGGGATTTCTTATGAAACTCCGGCAGCAGTGGCATGATGTGCAGCTGTGCGAAGCTGCTCGGGGCGGCGAAGCGCAGACTGCCCTTGGGGCCGGCGTCTGTCCCGCCGAGCGCCGCGCGCGCAGCATCGGCTTGGGCAAGAATTTCACGGGCGTAGGGCAGGAAATCCGCACCATCGAGCGGGAGGGAGACCTTGCGCGTGGTGCGCCGCAGCAACTCGACCCCGAGCTCCTGCTCGAGCTTGGCGAGCCGGGCGCTGGCCACCGCTGGCGCAAGGCCCAGTTCGCGCCCCGCGGCCGAGATGTTCAGCCGGTCAGCCGCCATGACAAAAAGGCGCAGATTGTTCGTATCCACCGCGATTATATCCAGAACCCGAAAGCACAACTCTGGTATCACAGGGTTTATCGCCGGTTCGCAAGGGATAATTTACAGCCACTCGATGCCTCTCTCAAGGGAACAGCCTGTGACCCATTATTCAATATGTCGAAGTTACGCCCCGGACCGAAGAGTGGATCTCCGGTTATCTGCCATCAGCCAATCGGCTGATCGAACAGCATGGCGGCCGTTACATCGCGCGGACGACCAGCCACGAACAACTGGAAGGTCCCCGGCGTGACGCCGCGCTGCGCATTTGGATCGAATGGCCCTCTGCCGATGCGGCCAAGGCTTTCATTAACGATCCGGGATACGCTTCTCATCTTGCCAAGCGCCATGCCGGATCGACCAGCTACCACTGGCTTGTCGAGGGCAAGGACGACCTCGCCTGATCGAAATTTCGGAGCGCATCATGCTTGATCAGATATCCCCAGCTTTCGCGCCTCTCAATCGGGGCTACAACGCGACCTTCCGGCCCGGGCGGCTGAGTATCGGTCTCGTCGCCCCGCTGGAGGCGCATGGCAGCGATCCCGTGCCCGATATGACCCGCCATATCGCACGCGCGCACCTGGCTGACGCCTTGGGCTTCTCCGCGCTCTGGTTGCGGGATGTGCCATTCAACGTGCCCTCTTTCGGTGATGCCGGGCAGGTCTTCGACCCCTTCGTCTATATCGGCGCACTGGCGGCCTCGACACACGACATCGCGCTGGGGGTGGCGAGCATCGTGCTGCCCCTGCGCCATCCGGCTCATGTGGCCAAGGCGGCGGCATCGGCCGACGTGCTCTCGGGCGGGCGATTGTTGCTCGGCGTCGCTTCGGGCGACCGGCCGGACGAATACCCGGCGCTGGGCATGAGCTTCGAGGATCGCGGTGAGCGGTTCCGCGACAGCGTGGACTACATCCGCGCGATGGCCGACAGCTACCCCCGCGCAATGATGGCGCAGGGCGTGCTGTCCGGCGGAATCGACATGCTGCCCAAGCCTTCCGCCGGGCGGCTGCCGCTGCTCATCACCGGCGGCAGCCAGCAGGCGCCCGACTGGGTCGCGCGGAGCGGCGACGGCTGGATGACCTATCCGCGCGATGCGGCCTCGCAGGGCAGGGTCGTAGACGCCTACCGTCAGCGGATCGCGGAGGCAGGCCTGCCAGACAAGCCGGTGATGCAATCGCTTTACATCGACCTTGTGGCGCAGAAGGATGCGCTGCCCCGCCCGATTCACCTTGGGTTCCGCTCGGGCACGGATTACCTGCGGTGTTACCTCGAAGAGATACGCGGCCTCGGCATCAACCACGTCGCCCTGAACCTGCGGTTCAACGGGGCCAAGATCGAAGACACCATGAAACGGTTGGCGGATGACACCCTGCCAGACTTCCACGGCTGAGGAGGCCCATATGACTAAGACGATCCTGATCACCGGAGCCACGGACGGCATCGGCCTTCTGACGGCCAAGACCCTCGCAGCCGACGGGCATACTGTTCTGCTTCACGGGCGCAGCGATGAGAAACTGGAAGCCGCCGCTCAAGAGGTTGGCGGCAGCCCGGAAACCTACCGCGCTGACCTTTCCGATCTCGATGAGGTAGCTTCCTTGGCGCAGGAGATCCGCGCGCGGCATGAGCGTCTCGACGTGCTGATAAACAACGCCGGCGTGCTGAAGGCGCCGCAGACCCGCACGCAGACGGGTCTCGACCTGCGCTTTGTCGTCAATACGCTGGCCCCTTGGGTCCTGACCCAGCACCTGCTGCCGATCCTCCCGAAGGACGGCCGCGTCGTGAACCTGTCTTCCGCGGCGCAGGCCCCGGCGGACATTGCCGCCCTGCGCGGAGAGCGTGGCCTCGACGACATGGGCGCCTATGCGCAAAGCAAGCTGGCCATCACGATCTGGACGCAGCAGATAGCCCGCGCCCATCCGGACGGGCCGGTATTCGTTGCGGTCAACCCCGGCTCGTTGCTGGCGTCGAAGATGGTCAAGGAGGGCTTCGGCGTGGCAGGCAACGACCTGTCGATCGGCGCGGACATACTGCGCCGGGCCGCGCTTTCCGAAGACTTCGCCGCCGCCTCCGGCCGTTACTTCGACAATGACAACGGGCGCTTTGCACCGCCCCACCAGGCGGCCGCCAACCCGGACCATGTGTCCGAAGTGATGGCCGCGATCCGCGAATTGGCGGAACCGGCGGACCAGGCCTGAAGATAGGATTTGGAGAATTCGGCAGGCCCGGCCTATGCTGCGGGAGGGAGGAGAATCGATCGGACCCGGCCAAGACGCTCTCATATGCGAGGAGATCGCCGCCTCTTGGGCACGATGCGAGGGGCAGCATAGGCTCGCCCGCGATGCCGCGCGGCCGATCCTGCGTCTGCAAGCCTCCGAGATCGCGCCGCGGCTGGAGCGGATCACCGAGCGCACCGGCGGCCGGCAGGGGTTCTTTGGCCAACTCGCCTCAGTCACCAGCGACGGCAAGCGTTGCCTCGTCGTGACGGATGCCGAGGGTGTTTTGGTGCGGCTGGAAACGGCCGGCATGGGCATGGGCGCCGAGGATTGGAACGGCATCGCGCTGGGTTCTTGCTGGGACGAGCGGGTGGCCGGGACCAATGGCGTCTCGATGGCCCTGCGGGCGGGACGCGCCGTGACCGTGGGCGGCGCCGATCACTTCTATGCCCGGCTCAAACCCTTTGCCTGCACAGGCGCCCCGATCCTCGATGCCAAGGGAGCGCTGGTGGGCTCGGTCAGCCTTGTCACCTTCGACCGCGGCAACGCGGCCGAGCACCAGTTCGCCCGCCAATTCCTCGAGACGGCGGCAGAGTGCATCCAGCGGCGGCTCTTCGAGCAGCAATTCGCCGAGAGCATGCTGATCACGCTGTCCTCTGGGGCGGGAGGTCAGCCCTTGTCGGGGGGCGGGCTGATTGCGGTCGACGCGGCGGGCATCATCCTCGGCGCGACCTCTGCGGTGGAGCGTATGATGGCTGGACGGGCATCCGGGCCGCTGAAGGGCCAGCCATTTCAGGCTGTCTTCGACATGGAGAGCGAGGCTCTGGCGCGGGTGCCCGAACGGGTCCTTTCGATGCCTATGGCGCGCGGTGCCACGATGACCGTCTCGGCCCGCCTGCCCAAAGAGGCCTCGCCGCGCGCGCACGTCGCCCGGCCGCTCGCCGCGCCGCGCCGCCGACTGCCCCCTCGCTGCGCGACCTGGCGACGGGCTGCAAAATCATGGTGGCCCGGTGCGCCGAGGCAGGGATGCTCTTTCGCGCCGGCACGCCATTCCTCGTCGAAGGCGAAACCGGCACCGGCAAGTCGGCCCTGCTCGCGGCGTTGACGGGGGCCGCGCCGGTGCTCAAAGTCGATTGCGCCACCATGGGCAGCACGCCAGAGGATCAGGACGTCCTGCGGCCCATCCTATCGCAAGCGCGGGTCTTGTCGCTTCTCTCGGACACGTCGGAGGGGGCGGTGACCGTGCTGCTCGACAACCTCTCCGAGATGCCGTCCGAGGCGCAAGCCGAGCTGCGCCGGTTCCTCGACGAGCTGGAGGCGGAGAGGTCCGAGGGCGCGCCGCGCTTGCGGGTCGTCGGCCTCAGCCGCCAGCCGTTGCTGGATGCTGTGGCGGAGCGGCGTTTCCGCGATGACCTCTACTACCTGCTCGCCGGCGCGCGGATCTCCTTGCCGCCGCTGCGTGCGCGCGAGCAGCCCGAGGTTCTGGCCCAGGTTCTCGCGACCAAGCTCGCCGGGCGGCGGATTGACCTCAGCGCGGAGGCCGCAGCCCTGATCCGCGCCCATCCCTTCCCCGGCAACCTGCGCGAACTGAGGACCGCGCTGGAATGTGCTCTGATGACAGCGGCCGGAGATTGCCTCACCCCCGTCGACCTGCACCCGACCTCCATCGCCAGGGATGCCGCTTTGACGGCCGCTCCGGCTGCGCAGGTGCCGCGGCTTTCCTACGACGAGGCCACGATGATCCGAGACGCGCTAACCTCCAGCCGCTGGAATGTCTCCGAGGCTGCACGGCGCCTCGGGGTGAGTCGCGCCACCATCAACCGCAAGATCAAGCTGCACGGGCTGACGCGGCCCTCCTGAAGCTCAGAACCGGTTGAACCCGCCCTTTCGCGAGATGTAGAGCGGCGAGAGGCCCTCCAGCACGCCCCGGATATAGGGCGTCGCATTGTCTGAGACTGTGGCATCGCAGCTGTTGCAGAGTTCGAAAAAGCGGCCCGCATAGTTCTCCGCAAAGCCCCTGACATGGGTATCACCACGCTTCGCATCGGCGTAGCGCTCGAGGATGTGCCAACTGCCGTCCTCGGTCTGATACCACTCGTAGACCAGGGTTCCCGGCTCGCCTTCACTGCGCCCGACCAGTTCGGCCATGAGCGTCTCGAAGGGTTGGGCATTGGCGGCAGGAACGCCGACCTTGAGATGGATGAAGATGGTGTCGTTGGACATGAATGCTCTCCTGTTCGGTAGGTCGCTCACCTGCGAGCGATGGTTTTTCACGCAGCGTTGACAGCCGGTGCCGGGGACATTGCGTCCGTGGCGTGGGCCGCGAGGTCTCGGGCGAGTTGCGAAGGGTCCGGCGCTTCGGGGCCCATGACAGCCGCGAGGCTCGTATGGGCGTGACCCACCACCGGCGGCAGGCCGACGTCTGCGTGCAGGCCGTTGACCGCCTCGACGCCCGGGGCGAGGTCGCCCTCCAAGAGGATCAGCGCATGAGCGAGAACGCGGCGCGCGCCGCCCCCCGCCGGGCGAATACGCTGCGCGGTTCCGACAAGCTTTTGCCCTGAGATGGAGAGGTTCCAGCACCCATCACAGAAGCTGTCCTGCGTGGGGCCGGTGACGAGGCGGGGCCCGACCGGCCCGAGTGCCGCGCGGATAACATCGGTGATGAGCCGATAGCCCGCCTCGATGCCGAAGTCGCGGCCGGCGGTGAAGGCCAGCGCGACGTTTAGAACCCCGGGCCCTTGCGGTACGGCGCCTCCGCCCGTAGGGCGCAGGTAGAGCGGCCAGCCGCGCGCGGCGCTGTTCCGCGCTGCGGCCTCGAACCCGGGCTTGCGGTGGAAGGCGGCGGGGCAGACCAAAGCCGGGGTCTCCGCCGTCCAGAGCCGCACTTGAGGGCCGGACTCGCCGAAAGCCTCCGCCTCCAGCAACAGGCCTTCGGCGACTCCCGGCACAATGCACAACCCGGCGCTCACGCCTGCATCCCTTCGATCTCGTCGCAGATCGACGTCAACAGATCACCCGCAGGTGCACCGTCCAAAGCGCGGTGATCGAATGTTAGCGACAGGCCGACATATGGACGCAGTTCGATCCCGCCGTCCGGGGCGCGGACGGCCCGGTCGGTCATACGACCGATGCCAAGGATGCAGATCTGGGGGGCATTGATGATCGGGGTGAAGTATTCCACGCGTGTAAGGCCAAGGTTGGACACGGTGAATGTGCCGCCGGTCATCTCGGTCACGCTGAGCTTGTTTGTCCTGGCGCGAGCGGCAAGGTCCTGCCGGGCCGCGCGCAGCGCGCTGACGTCCATCGTATCGGCGCCGAAGATCGCGGGGGCCACCAGCAGGTTGCCGGGCAGCGCGATGGCGACGGACAGATCGACCGCATCAGAAAGATGCACCTCGCGCCCCTCGACCCGGCCATTGGCCTCCGGGTTCTTTTGCAGGGCCCGCACGACGGCCAACATCAAGAGGTCTTCGACAGAAACCTTCGTGCCAGCCTCGCTCAGCCGGGCCTTTTCCGCCATCAGGGCGGTCGCATCCGCACTGCCGTGGTGGGTCAATTGTGCGCCGGTCGCAAGACTCTTGACCATCGCGTCCGCGATCATCCCGCGCACGCCCTTGAGGGGAACGATTTTTGCCGCGCTGGTCATTCGATGCGCCCAATTACTGCGCCCTTGGCGACGACGGCATCGGCCTCCTGAGCGATCCTGACGGTGCCCGAGGCCGGGGCGTGCACCTCGTATTGCACCTTGGCGGTCATGATCTCCGCCACCAGCGCGCCTTCCTCGACCGAGGCGCCGTCATCGACAAGCCAGCCGGTGATGACGCATTCTTCGTCTTCCTCCCAGAGATCGGTTGGGATGGTGATGTCAATTGCCATGTGAAAAGTCCTTTTCAGGTCGGGACAGGCGGAGCCTGCCCCACGGTATGCGGTGAATGCCGGAGGGCTCAGGCGGGCTGAAGCGCGCCCATCTCGTCCCAAGCGGCGACAATCTTGTCGGGGTTGGGCAGGCAGAACTGCTCCATCACCCGGGCATAGGGGATTGGCACATCGGGGAAAGCGACCCGCTTGGGCGCGGCTTTCAGGACCGAGATGTCGTGCTCGGTGACCGAGGCGATGACCTCGCCCGAGAGGCCGTAGCTCTGGTAATCCTCGTCCACCACGATCAGCCGCCCAGTCTTGGCAACGCTCGCCCTGATGGTTTCGCGGTCCAGTGGCACGAGGCTGACGAGGTCCACGACCTCGGCGCTGATGCCCTTCTCCTCGAGCTTTTTCGCGGCCTTGAGCGCGTTGTGCACCCCCATGCCGACGCTGACGATCGAGACATCCCGCCCCTCGCGCACCACCTTGGCCTTGCCGATCTCGACGGTGTAGCTCTCCTCGGGCACATGCACTGTTGCCCCGGCCTCGGTGCCGAGCCAGCCCATGCCCTGCAAGCCCTTGTGATACATGTAGACCACGGGGCTGTCGTCGCGCATGGCGGCGGTCATCAGGCCCTTGGCGTCATAGGCATTCGAGGGCGCGACGACCTTCATTCCCGGCAGATGTGCGAAGGTGCCATAGAGGCATTGCCAATGCTGGCCGCCGTCCGAATAGCCGCCTCCCGTGGAGGTCATCAGCACCATTGGCACCTTCAAGTTGCCGCCGGAGAAGTAGATGTTCTTGGCCATCAGGTTGTAGATCGCATCGAAGCAGACGCCGAAGAAGTCGACGAACATCAGTTCCACCAGGGGGCGCATTCCGTCCTGCGCGGCCCCGACGGCGGCACCGATGAAGGCAGTCTCGGAGATCGGTGTGTCGCGGATGCGCTCAGCCCCGAACTCGTCCAGCAGCCCGCGGGTGTTGCCATAGACGCCGCCGAGGGCGGCGATGTCCTCGCCCATGACGAAGACACTCGGGTCGATGCGCATCTCTTGCGCGGTGGCCTCGGCCATGGCGCGTGCGATGGTCAGTTTTCTCTCGTTGGATTTGGTCATTTTCTCTCCTCCCTTCAGGCTGCGAATACACGGGTGAGCGCGTCTTCTGGGGCCGGGTCCACGCTATTGCGGGCAAACTGAATCGCTTTTTCGACACGGGCCTCGGACTCAGTCTCGATGGCAGCGAGTTCCTCCTCGCTCGCGGCTCCGTCCTTCAACAGGCGGGCGCGCATGGCAGGGATTGGGTCCTTCTCGAAGAGCCCGTCCTTCTCGCCCTCGGGGCGGTAGCCTTCCGCGTCGCCCATGAAATGTCCGGCGAGCCGGTATGTCTCCACCTCGATCAAGGATGGCCCCTCTCCGGCCCTGGCTCGCGCGATGGCGCGGCCCGCAGCCTCGTAGATCGCGAAGGGATCGTTGCCCTCCACCCGCTCGCCGGGGATGCCGTAGGCGGCCGCGCGCACGTCGTTGGTGGGCACGGCGGTCGCGGCGGACTTGGCGACCGAGATGCCCCAGGCATTGTCCTCGATCACGCAGACGAAGGGCAGGTTCCAGACGGCGGCGAGGTTCATCGCCTCGTGCCAGCCACCCTGGTTTACCGCGCCCTCGCCGACAAAGGCCACCGCCACACCCGGCTTGCCTTGCATCTTGCGGCTGAGAGCAGCGCCCACGGCCGGTCCCATGCCCTGCGCGATGATGCCGGAACACGCGAAGTTCACATCCGCATCGAACAGGTGCATGTGCCCGCCGCGCCCGCCGGAGAGCCCCGTGGCCTTGCCGAAGATCTCGGCCGCCATCTTGTCGAGGTCCACGCCCTTGGCGATGGCCCGATGGTGGGGACGGTGGGTGGCCGTGACCACATCCTCGGGTGTCAGGTGCGCGCAGACCCCCACCGCCACCGGCTCCTGCCCGTCGGACAGGTGCATCTCGCCCGGGATCGGCCCGTTGGCCATGTTGAAAGCGGGCGATTTACCCTCGAAATAGATCTTCGCGATGGTTTCTTCGAACCGGCGGCTCGTAACCATGTTGCGATACATCCAGTGCTGTTCGTCGCGTGTCGGTGCCATGTATTCCTCCCTGTCATGCGTGGCGGGACTGCCGCCTTGACCGCTGAGGAGAGGGTTCACCGGGCCGGCAGTCTGGACAACCTCGACCTGTCGGCGGTGGCGCTGAGAGCGCTTAACTGTCCCACGGTGAGACAGTTTGAGACAGTTTGGGGTCGAGCTGAGCCAGACCACGTGGCCGGGCTTCATTATATCTGAAATGTGGAAACTGAACTCGATTTATGGTCGGTTATATTGAAGAGCATGGGCCTGTATCTCCATGCCAACGCAAAACCCAGGAGAGACCGAATGAAAGCCATGACCCTGACCGCCTACGGGCCTGAAACGTCGTTCACCGAAGCCGAGCAGCCGCGTCCCGTGGCGGGACCCGGCCAGGTGCTCGTCCGCGTCAAGGCGACGAGCGTCAACACCATTGACACGATGATCAAGGATATGGGCTCCGACTTGCCCCTGTCGCCCGAGCTGCCTGCCGTGCTGGGCATGGATTTCGCAGGCATCGTCGAGGAAGTCGGCGCGGGCGTGACCGGCTATGCCGTTGGCGACGAGTGCTATGGCTGCGCCGGCGGCCTCGCCAACCTCCAGGGCGCACTGGCCGAGTTCATTTCTGCCGACGCCCGGCTCATCGCCCACAAACCCAAGTCGCTTTCGATGAGGGAGGCAGCCGCCCTTCCGCTGGTGGGCATCACCGCCTGGGAGGGGCTGGAGCGCGCAGGCGTCTCATCCGGGCAAAAGGTGCTGGTTCAAGGCGGTGCCGGGGGTGTCGGTCATGTCGCCGTGCAGCTGGCCCGTCACCTCGGTGCGGAGGTTTCCTCGACAGGCACTGGCACCGAGCAGATGTCAGTGATTGAGGGCTACGGTGCCCGGCCCATCGACTTCAAGTCCGAGGAGATCGGCGCCTACCTGCAAAGCCATACCGGCGGGGCGGGTTTCGACGCGGTCTTCGACACAGTCGGCGGTGCCAATCTGACGAATTCGTTCGCCGCTGCGGCACTGAACGCCCATGTGGTTACAACGGTTGCCCTTTCGGAGATCGACCTCGCCCCCGCCCACTTCAAGGGCCTGTCGCTTCACATCGTCTTCATGCTGCTGCCAATGCTGCACGATGTGCGTCGCGAGGTGCACGGGCAGATCCTCGCGGACCTCGCCAAGCTGGTGGACGCCGGTGCCCTGAAGCCGCTGTTGGACGCGCCCATCTTCGCGCTACCGCAGACCGGCGATGCCTATGCCAGGCTGCAAAGCGGTCAAGCAATCGGCAAGGTAGTCGTAGAGGTCTGACGTGCAAATGGAGGTCGGGCGACATAGCGCCCGACCCATCGTTAGGCTGTCTTGAACATCAATTACGTCGGCACATCTGACATTCGCTGCGACCGGAATAAACGACGGCTTTGGGCCGTCCTTGACTGCGGCGAGACGACCGCACAGGGGTCAGGAATTGATATCTGCTGCGCGGGGGCGGCGGCGGCGGCGATGCGCAGGAGGATCGGAATATGCGCGTCCGCTGCACGCCGCCGTCGGCACGACGACCCGTCGGCTACCAGCACAACCGGCGGAACCATTTTCGCTGCCGAGCGTTCCTTGAGTATGGAACTGAATTGCGAACGTCACGGTGCCGGACCACCCTTGCTCCTGGTTCACGGGCTGGGTGGAAGCGTCCGGTCCTGGGACGGCATCCTGCCGATGCTTGCTCGCGGACGCGAAGTCATATTGGTCGATCTGCCTGGGCACGGGGGGTCTCCGGCGCTTCCGGGGTGCCAAACGATTGCCGCCTATGCGGATGCGCTCGAACAGTTCATCGACCGGAACGGGCTCGCCGACATTGATACCGTCGGCAGCTCTGTCGGCGCGAGGCTGGTGCTGGAACTGGCACGGCGCGGCATCGGCGGCCACACGGTCGCTTATGATCCGGGCGGTTTCTGGCGCGGCTGGGAGACGGCGTGGTTCCGCTCCACGCTTGCCGCCTCGGTCCGGCTGGTGCGCCTCCTGCGGCGACGCATTCCGGCGCTCTCGCACAGCCGTGCCGCGCGGGCCGTTCTGCTCGCGCAACTGTCGGCGAAGCCCGGTGCCCTTGATCCCATGCTGGTCCAGAACGAGCTGACGGCCATAGCCGAGACAGATGTGTTCGACGCGATGCTGCGCGAACTGGCGCGTGGTCCGTTGCAGGAGGGGACCGCCACACCTCCGGGCCGCGTGACGATTGGCTGGGGCCGTCAGGACCGACTCCTGCTGCCACGTCAGGCGGAGCGCGCACAAGCGGCCTTCCCCACCGCGCGGTTGCACTGGTTCGAGCGGTGTGGCCACTTCCCGCAATGGGATCGTCCGAAGGAGGCCGCAGAGGTCATCTTGAAAACGATCGCGAGATGAAGCGCAGATGACGGACGTGATCTCTCAAGCGCGGTCCAACTCCTCGAGAAACTGCATGATGAGACGGTGATAACTCGAGCGGATGCTTCCATTGTCCGCTCCGCCGACCTTCACCTTCGAAAATGATGCGCGAGGGATGAATGGCCGATATCGTGAAGCTGCATCGCAGCGTTCGACCATCAAGCCAATGGCGGGTCTGGGCCGGAAGCGTTCATCGCTGATAGGAAACTTTTGGTTCACACGCACGGACCGGTGACGCGTCGTATAAATCAACGTTCGCGGCGTCTTCGATAGCTGGCAGGAACCTTACTTCGGCTATTGGTAAAAAAACCAGCCAGATATTTCGCTTTCAGCAGAATGGCCAATCTTCTTGTTATAGCGCCGATTTGAGGCGTGGGGAACTTGACGCCGACCGTGCTGGGTCGGCATCCACAAGGAGACTTCCTATGCCCCGTGACTTTTGTTTCACGCCTCCCCACACCGCCTTCATCCTCGCCAACGCTGCGGAGATTTGCTCGTCGGCTTCGCTCTTGGGCGGACCAGTCGCCGAAGCGCGCGTCCATCGTCTCATCGACAATGTGAGCCTTGCATCACCGCTCAGCAGCCGGATGGAACGAGAGCTTGATGCTCTGGAAGACCTGCTTGGCCTGGAGAACGTCCATGATATGGACAGCGTAGAAGCGGAGCACTTCGCACGCATCGATCCTTGCGATCCTGTCGTCGAGGAAATCTGTCTGCTTCTCGACGGCTTGCGGCAAGCCCGAGCGCAATCGGCGGATATGGCCACCTGAGCCAATCTGGCGCATGCACGCGCCAGATTGAGGTGTCGGCTTGTTGTCGGCATCAGACAAGACAAGCAATATGTAGCTCATTTCCACTGTAAACGTAGTGGGGGTGGAACACCAAGGGGCAGACCCGATCGGATGGCAGCGTCGGCTTTGAGGCGCGGTTTTAGATCTCCGCAATGATCTGTCCCCTCAATGCGCTTCGCCTTGGCTCATGCATCCAATGCGCCTCCGGAAAAGACCATGACACCGTCTGGTCTGAAGGAGGCCAGCGAGGTATCGCCGCGACTTCGATCCTTGGTTCGAGAGTTGGGCGAGGCCCCGACACTGTGCCGTACGGAGGAAGGTGACTCCTATACCATAGGCGGGACCGAACCCGGACGAGGGGTCGAAATCCTGCTTCAATGCCTCGACGAGTTCCGCTGCCGGGCGTGGCGCTCCATCGATCTGCTCACGGCGCGGGCGGTGCTCGCAACTCGTCATGTGGTTGTCGCTGCGGAACCATTGGCGTCGTCATGATCTACTGCGAGCCTCAGCCGCCGTTAATTCGAGATGGCGCAAGGGCCTACTAAAGCTGGCACCGGAACCGGAAAGGGCCGCGGATAATCCGCGGCCCTTTTTCGTGTTACTCGGGCTCGGAAGAGGTGATTTGTTCTGATCATGGCCCCGGCCTACATCTGTAAGGTGATGCGGTGCCAGCTCTCCCGGTTTACGCCCTGATCGCCAATGTGCGCCGATATCTTGTAAAATGTGCGCGAAACTGCCCGAAAAGTGCAAACTTTGCTTGGCGGCACAGCGACAAATATGAAGACAACCTATTTTTGGCCACTCAAAGATCGTAAGCTATTGATTTATATAAGGTCGAGATCAGCCACGGCGGCGAAAACGGCCATTTCACAACTTAATAATGGCCATCCAATTAAGCCGCAGAAAACGTGGAATGCACCGATATCCAGATCGCAAAAAAATAGGCCACCCGAAAGGGTGGCCTATTACTTTTCATGATTTTGTTTTGGAAATCTACACTTGAAATTGTTCCGGCAGATCTATCCGTCTGAAAATGCGAACTCCGATCTCGGTCTTCGAACAGATTGGCTTCGCTCTGGCGGCCTTCATCAGACCTTTCAAATCTCGGACGCCAATTCCCAGCGCACTCCCAATCCGTTTTTCCGTCGTATATTCGGCGAGAAAGGCATCAACGTCTTCGACGCGGATCCTGCGGATAACGTGGTTTCCCTGTTCAGCGTGAATATCAATCGTGGGCAGGTGGACGTGATCCGGCGATGCGTTTACCAACTCCCACCCTGAGGGAAAGGGAATTCCCAGCCGGATGAAAGCTTCCTCTGGCGAAAGGCCCACCAAAATTCGGGCGATGGCATCCTTGGTTTCGTTGGGACCAACGTGAATCGCGGCTAACCCCGCAACACCCTCAACGCTGACTACGTTGGAAAGAAACCCTCCGAGGATGAGATGGACGATCTCTGCGGCGGGCGCTTTCGATTTCATGGCGGCAGTCGCAAGGTCGACCATTCCGGCAGGCAGTTCCGAAACGGGCATGGACCGTTGCTCCATGCTGCGAAGAAGCTGATCAATTTCGAGTGTATCGATGCTCTTTTTCGTGCGACCTGGAGCATGAGACAGTTCGGACACAACAGGTGTCAATATGCGCTCGGAAAGAAGCTGATCTACCAGCGGGCGCGTGCATGAAAGAGCCTTCGGAACTTGGGTCACCGGAACAAGGCGGCCCATCGAATGAGCGATTTCCAGGCCAAGTGCACTATCAAAAACATGATAATCCGCTTCTGACGCACCCTCCGGTAGCAGCTTTTTCGCGATAAGCATCCCGTGCAGAGTGCGCGGATCGACCCCGGTTTCACGAGCCAGCGATGCGCAGGTATGGAGACGGCGCGCGGAGAGCTTTTCTCCCAGAACAATGCCATTTGTCGGAACCGGCATCGTATCGAAGATATGCTCACGCAGTATTCTTTTGATGTCACCAGGGTCCTTTTTCGAGCGCGACTGGGCCAACCACTGATACAGACGCCCAAATACCTTTTGTCCCCCTGCATTGCTCCCGTTGTATTTGAAGGATTGCTGAACTTCGGCCAGCGCCTGACGAATGCCGACCTCACCCTGCGCCGCGTAGCGAAAACCTACAGCCCCAGCGTGATCCCGTTCATCTTCGGTAAGTTCGTTCAGGTTCGGTGTTGCCCCGTATGCCAAGAGGACGCCGAGCATTTCACAAGCATGAACACTTTGCTCAAGCCCTTCGGCATCAAGCCATTTTGGCCCCTTCACTCCATTGAGCCGTCCCAATATATAGCTCTGCAGTGGCGAAATCGGGCGCGGATCTCGTTTGGGCACCAAATCTTCAAGGCTCTCGCCAGTCTCAGGCACCACAATTGCAAGTTCGTGAAATTGGTTGCTATAAGAACCACCTTTCCTGCTCATCAGCGGAAGGCCGTGCACAATGCAAGTCCGAATTCCGCGCACCTGCCAGTACCAGACATGGCGGCGAAACTGCGTCACGCCTCCGGATGCTTGATCATCTTCAGCCAAGCAAGCTGGGCAAAACACGGTGTGAGGAGAAGTAAGAAATTCCGACGACACCACCTCACCACGCAGCTCATAACCGCGATGTCCGAGGCCGCGTGGCACGTTGGCCACCAGGTCATGAGTTGGCACACCGGAGCAAACTGCCAAATGGTTGATCGCATCTTCCTGACCGCGAGCGAGGTCAGAAATCTTGATGTTCATATCGCGCAGAAAAGGTCCTGTGCGATTGTCAGCATGAAATGCTGCAAGGCGAGCGGCAAACCCCAGTAGGGATTCATCATTTTCGAACGCCAGTTGAGGGAAAAGTACAGTCATGTCGATGTCTCCCTCAAAGCGGCTTATGAAGCTGGGTGAGATCGATTTCCGCCCAACGCGGTGCCAAGAAAACATTTTTGCCCGGGACGACACCCTCATTCATCCCCCATGACTCGGCAAAATGCTGAACGGTGAGTGCTGTGTCGCCATTCAGAATAGCGGCCTCCAGCGCTGCATGAATGTTCTCGATGCACCGACCGAACCGGCCCCGACTGGCGTACACGAGACGGTCGATCAAATCATTTTCATCAGGCGCAACCAGTTCCACTTTTTCGCAGAATGCCTTGATGATCCCGCGAAACATCTTGTCGTGTGTTGAGGCTGAAATTTCCGGCAAGGTAACCTTGGAATAGCGGCGCTTCACCTGATCATCGTAAGATGCCATCTCCCAGAGCTTATCAACTCCGGTCAGAACAAGGATCACGGCGCCCTCCCCCTGCATGATCGACTTCAACATCTTCAGGATGTCTTCGATCGCCTTTCCCGCCCGGAAGAGATCATGCGCTTCATCAATCCAGAGAACGACGGTTCCGAGCAACTTCAACCGAGTGCGTACGAGCGACCAAATATCCCATTCTTTGCGTGCATTTGATACGCTTGGATAACCGGTTTCACGCAAGATCTCGAGGCCGAGGCTCTTAAGCGTCGCAGGACTCGGAACGCGCACCCCAACCCATGGCTTGCACGTAGGATCATCGCTCTGCAAAGCTGGATGGTTGTTCAGTACATGATGAACCAGAGATGTCTTACCTCCTCCGGCTCCTTCGATCAAAATCACGCCATGTGTATCCCCGGTCGCAGTGAATTTGCGAGGCTTTGCGATCAATAGCCCCACGGCGTCGCGTTGGAACTGCCTATCCAAGTGTGTTTCGAAGATTTGGTCGCGCGCCGTCGTGATATATTTTGCACGAAGTGCGTCGATTGCTGAAATTGACTGCTGTGAAGCGAAAGTGTCTTTAGCCATGAAGTTTGGGCTCCTTAAACGGTTTCCGGTTCCGGCTGCTGCTCTGCTGGAGACTGTAAGCATCGGTCCGTAACGAGAATTTGCGTTCACCCTTCTCGCAACGGAAAGAAGATTACGTTACGTCAACTTGTTTCTTCGCTTTAGTTGGCCCGTTAGCGCCCTGTCGCAAAAAACGCCACGCAGCTCATTGTGCTCTTTTGGGTGCACAAGAATGCTCAGATCCTCCTTATCAATTCATCCCCAACACCATTCCAAATGTCGGCGTGCTGTCCTTTTCTCGGCATGCTGATCAATGGCTGCTACCGACGACGACATTGGCCCTTTTGCTCGAGGACGAAGCACTTTTCATGTGAAAGATCGCGCAGCGAGCCGCGCCACAAATTTCAGTATTGCTGAGCTTTTCGCCAGGCCCTGACGAGCCGCGCGCTATCCGGTCCTGCACGATGTGGGGCGGGATGCCTTTCAAGGTTTTCGTAGACCATATCGAGCGCCAAACCGGAAAACTGTGCAAAGGATACGTCGTGATAGTCTTCAATCTTCGGCATGGTCGCGTGTCCGCTTGCGCGTAGTAACCGTGAGAGCCAGCGCCGGTCGAACTCCGGCGCATCGGACACAGGTATTTTTCCTTCCAGGAGAGGGAGCAAATCTTCGACGACCGCCGATACAGTAGGTGCGTCGAGTAAATCTTCGAACACAATGCCATGGACGGCACCACTCTGCGTTGACCAATCGGAAAAGCTCCAACGCGCCGCGGGCCGGATCAATGAGGTCCAGGTTTGAACGTCCCCATTCTTCAGCCAAGACAGGCCAATTTCTATTGGCCAACTCTGCGGCGTAAGACTTGATGCTTCAAAGTCCAAGGCTGCGTATGCTTCGATGTCAGTAGCTTTTTTCATATCGTGTCTCGCCTCATGCAAGCTGCATCGGCAACGACATTGGCCGTCTTTGTCTGAAAAGAAGAAGAAATATAAATCTCAGCATCCCCGACGTGAAATTGCCGCAGTTTAACTCAACAGATATCCTAATCTGTTGGACTTGAGCTGCAACTTCCGGTGGATGCAACATCCGCGAGAGTGTTGAAATGGGCGGAAACCGGCCATTCGCCGCAAATGCGAGCCGGACACGCCACAAACATGGAAGCCGACATTCACAAGACTTCGGAATCGCGCGTTGCTCTGCGCTGCCGCAAGGCCGCTCCGAGCCCTCTTGACTGTAATTCTGCGATGCTGCGAATCGCCGCTTTCTTGTATCGGCACAAACCTTCCGTAAATTCCTGCGATTTGACCAGGAGTTGCGAAAGGATCAAATGACACGCAATTCGGGTGCTTCAAGGACGAGCGTCTTTGCCAACAGACCATTCTCTAAACTAAATACTCCCGGCTATATGGAATTAGGCGACAACTGAAAGTTTAGCGCTCCCACTTGAAAGCTGAGCATATAGCAACTTAGTGCTGCGGAAGAGGCTATCGAGCCGCGTATCCCGTGCGCGCCAATCTTGCGATACAGGCATTAAATAATATGGTTTTTCTTCAGCTTATTTTCGGATTTGCCCTTCTGGTTGCGGGAGGCGAAGCTTTGGTACGCGGTGCTGTGTCTGTCGCTGCTCGGTTTGGCGTATCGCCTCTTCTCATCGGCCTGACGCTTGTTGGGTTCGGAACCTCGACGCCAGAACTGGTGACGAGTTTGCAGGCCGCCTTCGGCGGTTTTCCCGGTATCGCTGTCGGGAATGTTGTCGGGTCAAATGTCGCAAACATTCTGTTGATCCTCGGTGTGGCGGCGGTGATAATGCCCTTGGCTATCGATTCCGTCGCGTTTCGTCGTGACGGGACGGCGCTTGCGATCGCGACCACTCTCGCGGTCGGCGTGATCCTATTCGGGTCACTTGATCGGTGGATGGGCGGCGTCCTGATCGTCGCGTTGCTGGCCTATCTCTGGATCGCTTATCGCAGCGATAGCACTGCCGTCGCCGCGCACAGCGCTCAAGTCACTCCCGATACCACGCCCATCCCTGGACCGGTTTGGATCGCAATCGCTCTCGCGGTCGGCGGTATTGTGGTGACCATCCTGGGAGCCCGGCTGACGGTCGACGCGGCAGTCACAGTCGCGCTCCTTTGGGGCATGAGCGAGACTGTCGTGGGGCTGACAATCGTGGCTGTGGGCACCTCGCTGCCCGAACTGGTGACGTCTGTGATGGCAGCGCTGCGCCGTGAATCCGGTATCGCGTTCGGCAATGTCGTCGGGTCGAACATCTACAATATTCTCGGGATCTTAGGTGTCACAGCACTGGCCCGGCCGATCCCGATTCCGCCACAGATCGCACAGCTCGACGTTTGGGTAATGTCGGCAGCCACGCTGGCGCTGATTATTGCAGTCATGGCGTGGCAACAGATTGGGCGGGTGACCGGCATCTTATTTCTTGGAGCCTATGCCGCTTACACCGGATGGCTTGTTGCAGCCGCATGACCCAAAGCACCCCCTCGGCTTTGACTTCAGGCCAAAACTCCCCTCCTTTATCAAGAAAGAAGTGACATATGGGCACCATTGACCGCCTCTTCGTCCCGACGATTGCGGGCGTTCTGACGCTTACCTTCGCGCTCGCGGCTGTGGCGCAGGAAGGCGAGCGGCTTACGGATGTCAGGGTTCTTGGCAACTGCGAAGACTGTGTGTTCGGGGGACAGGATTTCTCTGACCGCAAGCTGACGGGCATCAACTTCGTCTCCGCGCAGCTGAGCGATATCAGCTTTGACCGGACCGCTATGAACATCGCGATTTTCGAAGGCGCTGACCTGCGTGGTGTGAGCTTCATCGATACAGACCTCAGCGGTGCCAGTTTTGTAGGAACGCGCCTCGAAGATGTGATGTTTGACGGCGCAGACCTGAGGGGCGCTATCTTTGAGGGGGCAATTCTGGTCCGCACGGACATGCAAACGGCTCGGCTTTGCAACACTCAGCTTCCTGACGACGTCATGGACAATTCGGATTGCAATTGAGCGGATCGCTTCCCTTCAAGCCTAATGATGGCAGTGAATTGGACAGGAAGCTATCGGCGGTCCTCCGCGAGCTCGCGTCCGCTCACAGCGAGCGCATATCGCTCAACGATCTGATCGTCATGCTGGGTGATCGCAGCTTCGTGCCGCTGCTTATCATCTTTGCTTTGCCAAACCTGTTTTTCTTCGTTCCGGGGGCGTCAGTGATCACTGGACCCCCGCTCATATTTGTCGCAGCACAACTTGTTCTCGGACGCGCCGCTGTCTGGCTGCCGAACTTTCTGGGAAAGCGGTCAATCGAGCATCAGGCATTTGCGCGGATCGTCACGCGTGCCTTGCCTTGGATCGAATGGGTGGAAAGATTGGCACATCCCCGTTTCTGGGTTCTGTCACGACGAGCGGCCGATCTTACCGTCGGTATCGCGTGTCTCGTGATGGCGATTTTCATGTTCCTGCCTATCCCTTTCGGAAACACGCTGCCAGCGCTGTCGGTCATCATGTTGGCCCTGAGCTTGGGCGAACGCGATGGGCTGTGGCTTGTCGGAGGGTTTATCGTCAGCCTCGCGTCGTTTGCGGTCGTTGCCGCTATTTTCGCTGCCGGAGCTTTCGCCATGCTGAACTTCTTTTGATTTTTACCGACTGGCAAAAACGCGCCCGGACAGCGAAACATCCTCATTCATCTATTGAAGCTTTTCCGGCCAATAGCCACTTTAGTCATGCGAGCCGGGCCCCTCTGACGGATGATGCATTGCAAGCATCTGCCGTGATGTCGGATCGCTCCCCCGAAGGGGAGTGGACTAACCGATGCTCGCCATCCAAAGCATCAAAAAGCCGCTTTCCTTCAGGGTCACACCGAAGGAGTAATCAATGGAAAGATCTGTTCCACCACGCGACTACGTAGCAACCGACGGGCGTCAATACGACGTAGGACTACGCAAGTATCTGACAGGCGTATTTACCTACATGAGCGGCGGGTTGGTGTTGTCGGCGCTGGTTGCATTTGCTGTGGCAAATTTCGCCCTGGTCACAGCCTTCATCTTTGGCACACCGCTTAAATGGGTCGCAATCTTCGCACCACTGGCGTTGGTGATGTTCGCCTCATTCCGTTTTGACCGGTTGTCCGTCGGTGCCCTACGAGGTCTCTTCTGGGGGTTTGCAGCATTGATGGGCGTGTCGTTGGCCAGCGCGCTGCTGGTTTTCACAGGCACGAGCATTGTCACGGCGTTCCTGAGCGCGTCAATCATTTTTCTGACGATGGCCCTGTGGGGCTACACGACGAAACGCAACCTGTCCGGCTGGGGTAGCTTCCTGGTGATCGGCCTGATCGGTATCATCGGTGCCTCGATTATCAACCTGTTCTTGGCATCTGGCGCACTGGCCATGGCCGTCTCTGTCATCGGGGTGATCGTCTTCACTGGCCTAACTGCCTGGGACATGCAGCGCCTTCGGAACGAGTATCTGGCGTATCACGAGGCAGGTGGGATGTCTGCCACAGCTGATCTCGGGAAACTACAGATCATGGGGGCACTCTCTCTCTATCTTAATCTTATCAACCTGTTTCAGATGCTTTTGAGCCTTTTTGGCCAACGGCAGGAAGGATAATCAATCATGCGAACTCAAGAAACTGTCTCGGCCATGCTGTGCCCCGTTTGCCAGACCGGGCTGTCGATGTCTGACCGGAGCGGGGTGGAAATTGATTTCTGTCCTTCTTGCAGGGGTGTCTGGCTTGATCGCGGGGAACTCGACAAGATCATCGAGCGCTCCACTGCGCCGGCAGCGCGAGAGATGGAACCTCAAAGGAGCTCCGACCGACGCGGAGAACGCGGCGGGCTTATGGGGATGGCTTCATCGCTCCTGAAAGGTGATGACGACCGCTACGGTGACCGACGCCGGGATGACCAGTATGATGACGATGACCGCTACGAAAAACGACGGCGGAAAAAATCGATCTTCTCGGAATTTTTCGACTAACCACCTTTTGAACACCGCCTTCGAAAGGAGGCGGTGTGCTACGTTGTAGTTCATCCACGATAGATTTCCTTAGGGTCGGTATGCCAACCCGGCTAATCCAGCCGGACACTCTTTGCTTGGAATAATGTGAGGAAGCCACCATGTGGCAAGAAATCTGGACGGCCGTCATAGTCGAATTTTCCGACATTCCCGATCTGGCCACCATGACGCGCATTGTGCTGCGCCTGGTGCTGGCCGCAATTCTGGGGGGTGTCATCGGATATGAACGCGAGCGCAAGGCAAGCAGTGCCGGTGTAAGAACCCATATGCTGGTTGCCGTCGGTGCCGCGCTTTTCGTTATTGGCCCACTTCAAGCCGGTATGGAAATTTCGGACATGTCGCGTGTGTTGCAAGGTATCGTTCAGGGCGTCGGCTTTTTGGGAGCTGGAGCAATTCTTGTCCGTGCCGGGCAGCAAAAAATACTCGGGCTGACCACAGCAGCAAATATCTGGGTGACTGCAGGAATTGGAGTAGTCGTCGGGCTTGGTCTCGAAGCAACCGCGATCCTTTCAACGGTTATCGTGTTGACCATTTTAGCTGTTGTGCCCTTCATTGTGCAGGCATCCGATCACGACGATATCACGCAAAAGTAGAACGTCATTCTGATTATTGCTCCTAACCACTGACCCAGGATCATTCGCGTAGTGTGCGGCTAAGGTTAACGTTGAGTGATGTCTGCAAAGATACAGACGAATTTGTGACTTCACATTAGCTTGCCTACTGTCGCATTGTTTTTTATCCGGCGCGTGTCACCAGAACTTTGTCGATGCGACGACCATCCAAATCAACGACTTCAATTGACCAGTTCTGTAAATCAAATCGCTCCGCAACCATTGGCAATCTGCCAAATTTCTCAAGGATAAACCCGGCTGCCGTCTCGTAATCACGATCATCCTCGAGCTCGAGCGTTAGCAGATCGGCGAATTCGTCCACAGGCATCCAGCCTGCTATGAGGTACGACCCGTCGGCACGGATGACGACTTTAGGTTCATCAGTTTCGCTGTCCGGAAATTCGCCGGTTATGGCCTCCAGAACGTCCATCGGCGTAATGACACCTTCGAAATGGCCGTACTCGTCATAGACCAGCACCATATGCGCCGGTGCTGTGCGCAACCTGTCAATAACCTCCAGCGCGCTTTGTCCACCCTGGACGACCGGCGCTTCACGCAGCAATGCGCGGAAATCGAAGGGCTCGTTCATCAGGGCGGGCCCCAGAATATCACGCGTCATTAACACGCCGATGATGTCGTCTGGATTGCTATCCTGGACCGGCAGTCTGGACCGGCTCATCCCGCGCAGCTCTTTGAGAATCTGCGCCTTGCTGATGGATGCGTCGAGCGTCTCGACCTCGTGGCGCGGCGTCATTAGTCCGCGTGCGTTACGGTCAGCCACGCGCATCACGCCCGCGATCATCCCGCTTTCGGAGCGATGCATGGCACCGGTGCTTTCGGCTTCCGCGATGATTAGGCGCACTTCCTCATCGCTTACCTTGCGCGACTGAGCGCCGGACTGACCCAGTAGGCGCAATACTACTTTGCCGGACCAATCAAGCACCCAGATCAGCGGTGCCGCGGCGCGCGCGATGAGCCCCATCATCGGAGCCATGCGGGCGGCGACCTTTTCGGGCGCACGCAAGGCGATCTGTTTTGGAACAAGTTCGCCCACGATCAGCGACAGGTAGGTGATCGCTACAACTACGGACGCCACACCGAGCGGTTGCGCGAGATTCGCCGCTAAACCCACTTCAATTAACCCTGCGGACAAACGCGAACCCAGTGTCGCGCCCGAGAAAGCCCCCGCCAGCACCCCTATAAGCGTGATCCCGACCTGAACACTGGACAGGAACCTGCCGGGGTCCTGTGCAAGTGAGATTGCGATGGCAGCACCCTTGCTGCCCTTATCGGCCATTAGCTTCAATCGTGCGGTGCGAGCAGAGACGATGGCAAGTTCAGACATCGCAAGCGCGCCATTGATCAGCGTGAGCAGAATGACGACTGAAATTTCTAAGACCATTTTCTCCAACTTTTTGCCAGACAGTTCCGGAATCCATCTCGCCAGTCTCGTGTAAATACCACGATGCGGGACAATCAAGCAGCGTGTTTATTTCGAAAGAACCTAAATGCGCTGCCGATGACATCCCAAAGGTCTAATAGTCGAGCGTAGCGGTGTTCGCGTACGGCGAAGGGCTTGTCGCCGGGATCGGAATGCTCGACTTCAAGCGTTTCGATCAAGCGCATGAGACGCCGACGGTGAATGCCATGACAACTTTGGATCGGATAGGCCAGTGCTCCTGCAAACGCGGCAAAGACCGACCCGATCATGACAGGAATCGCGACACTTGCGGCGAGAAGTCCCGGCGATGAGCCCTGTGGGGAATATGTCGTACCAAAGGCCTCAGATGGGCTGTGCCAACGGAAACTGCGCAATCGCAGTGGTCCGAGCCACCGCATTCGCAACGTCGGGTGCCATCGAGATCATGCCGGGGGCCAGAGCTTGGAACACCAACGCGCCCACGGCCAGCGTTGCGATGGCCGTGGTCATCTCTACCACCGCCGACGTGTTCCCGCATAAACTCTAAGCGCACCCGCGATCCGCTGACCGAGAACCTGCACCTCTGCCACTTCAGTACGTTCTCGGATCAGTTCGCGAAACTGGGGGGCCGCAAGAACAGAGCGCGCCAGCGCACCGGCATCATGTGCCGCTGATCACTGTGGCAGAGGGAGGTCCAGAAGGTCAGTCGCAATCAGCGCCTCTACCCTGCGCGAGACCGCGATGGGCAGCAGGATACGCCGCGCTGCGAGCAAGCTGGCAGTTGCTGCAGTATCAGTACAAGGACGGCTACAGCAGCGCGTTGATCGGCGCGCGCAGGACATCCCAGCCAATCGCAGCGCTGTGAAGATGCAAGGTTACTGACCAGGTAAAGTGGTGATTGATGAACCCGCCAACGCTGGCCCGTCGGTCCAAAAAAACGTATGGCTGTTCGTCATGCCGGTGGCATAGTCTTTTGACGTCGGGTTTGACGGTGAGGTTATGGCCCCCTTCGTTTCTGTGCTGATGCGATCTTCGTTTTCTCAGGGACGCTATCTTTTCCCTTCCTCAGATACTGACCTACAGATCATGCCGCCACAGCATTCCTTCAAGGTTTGCTGCTTAGAATATTTGTGCGTCTTCTCCATTCGAAAATTATCTTTATGAGGCACTTGCAAGCGCCCTATCGCATCCACAATTTTACGTGAAGGGCAGATTACTTGCCCTCGGAGAACAACGATTTGGATTATGTATACCTGTTTATCGGATTGATAGGTCTGTTCTTCGGTGGCGAGGCGCTGGTGCGTGGCAGCGTCGGCATCGCCCGGCGTATGGCGATCCCGCCGCTGCTGATAGGTCTGACGGTTGTGGGCTTCGGCACGTCAACGCCTGAACTTCTGGTTTCAGTCGATGCAGCCTTGCGCGGTGTTCCAGATATTGCGTTGGGCAACATCGTCGGCTCCAACATCGCCAACATCCTGCTGATCGTCGGCATTTCTGCGCTGGTCTGGCCAATAAAGGTCATGGGTGCGACCCTTAGGCGTGACACGGCGGTCATGATGGCCGCGGCACTTTTACTGGTCCCGATTTTCGCCTTTGGTCAGATGTCGCGGCTGTCCGGGCTGGTTTTGTTTGCCAGCTTGATGGCCTATCTTGTCTGGGCGTATCTCAAGCCGGGTGAGGCAGAAGCAGAGGACGAGAGACTGCAACCTCCGGCCTCGGCCCTTGTTTCGGTGCTATGGGTCCTCGGCGGCCTTGTCGCGTTGATGGTTGGCGCGCGGTTCCTGGTGGACGGCGCGGTGTCGATCGCGCGCGGATACGGCATTTCGGAGGCGTTTATCGGCCTGACCATTGTTGCCGTTGGCACATCTCTGCCGGAACTGGCCACGTCTCTGATCGCAGCCTTCCGCCGCCAGTCCGAAATCGCCATCGGCAATATCATCGGATCGAACATCTTTAACGTTCTGGGCATTCTTGGCGTCACCGCTTTAGTCGCGCCGATCCCGGTGGCGTCGCGCTTCCTGACCTTCGACCTTCCAGTGATGATTGCCGTGTCGCTGGTGCTAACCGGGCTTCTGCTTGCTCGGCCGGTGATCGGGCGCGGCGTTGGGGTCGTGATGCTGACGGGCTACTTCGCCTATGTGTGGGCTGCTCAGGGATGAAAATGGGGCTTGGCCAAGCCGCAAGGAGGATGGCGGCGATTGTGTCGCGGCTTTTCCTTGTACTGACGGTAGGTTTTTTTGGGGCGTATCATGTCGGCGCAGAACGAACTGCCACGCACAATGGCCACGTTGCGGTACCTGAGACCGCAATTGCACCGTTCATCCTGACAGCGCAAACCCACCTCATCCGCGAGTCAATGCCTGAAGGCGACACACCTCAGGCCACCGCGCCACGATCAGAAACTCCTAAGCCACGACAAACTTTGGCGAGTGTTCCGCGGCAACCTTTTGCAACTGTTCCTACTTCTGTAATCAATGTCTTGCCACCGGTCCGGGGGCCGCCTGCGGTCTGACATTTCGACGTCAGACCAAATACTCAGGCACCTAAGGATATCGAAAATGCGCCGACCAGCATGGGTCGTGATGACCTATGCCGTTCTTCTGCTTCTGGCAGTTGTGACGGCCCTCCCGAACTTTCTTTCCAAAGACATCCGCGACACGCTGCCGCCTTGGGCAACCAGTCAAACGGTCTCACTCGGCCTTGATCTGCAGGGGGGCGCGCATCTGCTGCTGGCCGTCGATCGCGCGGATCTGGCGACCGCGCGCCTTCAGGATTTGCGTCAGATACTTGTATCAGAGATGCGCACGTTGAACCTTAACCCGGCAACGATCCGGGCCGACGTCACCTCATTGTCCGCTCCAGCGAACGAAGCGCTACTGACGGCTCTGAAGGCGGCGGCGTCTGCCACCACTCAGCCCGGTATCCCACCGGACTTCACCGTCGACCTTTCTGGTGACATAATCAGGTTGTCCCTGACTGCATCCGGCCTTGACCGAGCGGCAAGCGACGCTGCCGATGCCAGTCTTGAAGTGATCCGCCACCGGGTCGATCAGGTCGGCGTCTCCGAGCCGGTGATCAGCCGGGTTGGCGATGACCGCATCCTTGTCCAGATGCCGGGCGTAGAGAACCCGGCCCAGTTGCGCACACTGCTGGGATCGACCGCGAAGATGAGTTTCCAGATGGTCGCACCGGGGCCGGGACCGAGCGCCACGCTGCTGCCGCTTCGGGACGGCTCCGGCGACATTCCGGTTTATGACGATGTCGCTCTGTCGGGTGATCGGCTGGACGCGGCGGCCTCGGGGTTCGAACCCGACACCGGCCAGCCAATGGTCACTTTTAATTTCGACCGACAGGGTGTTGCGGCCTTCGCCGAAATCACTGCCGCCAATATCGGTCAGAGGTTTGCGGTCGTGCTGGATGGCGAGGTTTTGACCGCTCCGGTCATCCAGCAGGCCATTCCGGGTGGTCAGGGCCAGATCACCGGCGACTTTACGCTCGAAGAGGCGCAGACGCTGGCTGTGCTGCTGACGTCGGGTGCACTGCCTGCATCTCTCGAAGTGATTGAGGAACGCAGCGTGGGCGCTGCGCTTGGTGCGGATTCCATTCGCGCCGGGTTGGTCACGGGTGCCGTCGGTCTGGCGCTTGTGGTCGCGATTATGGTCGGGCTTTATGGGGCTTGGGGCCTTCTGGCCAGCGCCATCCTTGGACTGAACGTGATGCTTACGCTGACCGCTTTGGGACTTCTTGGTGCCACACTGACATTGCCTGGGATTGCGGGGATCATCCTGTGCTTTGGCATCGCTGTGGACAGCAACATCCTGATCTTTAGCCGTATCCGTGAAGAAACGGCCAAGGGATCGATTGCGATCAAGGCGCTGACGCTTGGTTATGGGCGGGCCTGGGCGACAATCCTTGATGCCAACATCACCACGCTTCTGGCGATGGTATTGCTGTTCATGTTTGGTGCCGGTGCTATCCGGGGATTTGCCGTCACGATGAGCTTTGGCATCGTCATCTCGATGTTCACGGCCGTCGCGCTGATGCGGTTCATGATGGAAACGCTGGTGCGTCGCCGCAAACTCAAGCGGCTCGACATCGCGCCGCTGTTCGGTGGCGTGCCAGCGCCGGGGAAACTGCCCTTCATGCGGCGCGGACGCCTGGCGCTTGTGATATCGGCAGTGCTGTCTGTGGGGTCGCTCGGTTTGCTCGTGATGCCCGGGCCGAATCTTGGAATTGATTTTACGGGTGGGGTGCAGATGGTCCTACGCTCGGACGCGCCCGTCCCGTTGTCCGAGCTGCGTGCCGCCATCGCGCAACAGGTTCCGGGCGACGCGAGCCTGCAGGCCTTCGGCGACCCCAATGAGGTGCTGATCCGAGTGCAGGGAGAGGTCGGACAGGCCACGGTTGCCGCTGTCGAACGTGCTGCAGCAGACGTGATCCTTGATGCGGTGTTCAACCAGATCGACCTTGTCGGCCCGACGATCAGTGGCGAGCTGGCAACCACCGGCCTGCTGGCGCTTGGCCTCGCCGTACTGGCGATGCTGGCCTATATCTGGGTCCGGTTCGAGTGGTATTTTGCCGCTGGGGCCATTGCTGTGCTGTTCCTCGACGTCACCAAGACCTTCGGCGTCATCGCCCTGATGGGATGGGAGGTGAACCTAACCACCATCGTCGCCCTACTGACGCTGATCGGCTATTCGGTCAACGACAAGGTCGTGGTATATGACCGGATCCGCGAACACCTTGCAGGCGGCAGTGAAGAACCCTTGGCGGATGTCATCGACCGCAGCCTCAATCAGGTTCTGGCACGGTGCATCTTCACCTCTGGCACGACGCTCGCAGCGATTGTGCCGATGGCGATCTGGGGCGGGCCAGCGGTATCCGGATTTGCCTGGCCGATGATTGCGGGCGTGACCATTGCCACCGCGTCTTCGTTGTTTGTGGCGGGGCCGGTCCTTGCTTGGCTCGCGCAGCGCAAAAAGGTTGCGGCTATGCAGGATGCCCTGAGCAATCAGGCCTGAAAGCGACCATCGCCGGGGGCGCAATCCCCCGGCGAGATACCTCCTATTGCGGTCGACGGAGCAATGTCACGCTGACCGTTTCTTGCAGCTGAGTGTATGATCAAAAAACAAGGATGCGGTTCAAGTCGAGAAAATCTGAACCCGCGTCGCCACTGGCCCAACGGAGCCTTAACACATCATGGCAATCGACCTTTTGACACTGGCTCCTTACGCTGCCGTAATCTTGTTCATCGGCGTATTCACAGCCTTTGTCATGGAACTGCGATCCCCAGATGTTATCGCCTTTTGCGGGGCGGCCGCAGCTCTTGCCATTGGACTTGTCAAGCCGACCGATGTTCTGGACGCGCTCGCTAATCCTGCACCTGCAACCATCGGCGCGATGTTCGTCCTCAGCGCGGCCCTTGTCCGGACTGGCGTACTTGAGGCCCTCAGCAATGTCCTTGGTCGATATGCATCGACCCGTCCGTTCCTGACACTCGCGCTGTTCTTCAGTGCCGCCGCCGGGGCCTCGATGTTTATGAACAACACACCGGTGGTCATCGTGCTGATCCCGGTGGTGATCACCCTTGCGCGTCAGATGAAGATTGCGGCTTCGCACCTTCTTATCCCGCTGTCCTACATGGTCATTCTTGGCGGAACCTGTTCGCTGATCGGGACCTCGACGAACCTGCTGGTGGATGGCGTTGCGCGCGATCTGGGGATGGCACCGTTCAGTCTGTTCGAGATCGCGCCTGTCGGAATCGTTGTCACCGTCGTTGGTGGAGTTTTTCTGGTAATCGCCGCCCCGCGCCTTCTCGCTGTGCGACAGACGGTTGGAGAGGTTCAGTCCAAGCGCGACGGGCGCACCTGGCTGGTCGAGTTGTTTATTCCCGCAGGCTCGCCATTGATCGGCAAGACTGTGCTGGAAGTTGACGCTTTCAAGAATGCCGGAAGTCGGGTCGTTGATCTTGTCAGTGGAGACCTTTCCCTGCGCACAACTCTTGCCACATCGACGGTGGCGGCTGGCGATGTCGTGGTTGTGAAGACCACAGATACCGAGATTATGGGTTTTCGCGACGGCGCAGCCGTGGGCAACACCGTTCTGGGCACCGAGCCGTCGACCGCGAGACGAACCTCTGTGGTAGAGGTTTTAATCGGCCCAAATTCGAAAGCGCTGCACAGAATGGTCGGGCGTTTGCAGTGGCGTCGTCGTTTTGGGGTCTATCCGGTCGCACTCCACCGAAAGGGAGCAGCGGTCGACATGCGCCTTGCGATGATGAAATTGGAGGTCGGGGATACTTTACTACTTGACGGTGCGCCGGAAGACATCGCGCGGCTTACCGATGAAGAACAATTGATCGAACTGTCCTTGGTCACCTCTCGTAGTTTTCGCCGCAAGAAAGCCCCCATTGCGATCGCCACCATGGTTGCCGTCGTCGTTTTGGCGGCTCTGAATGTGGCGCCAATCTTGACCCTTGCGCTGATCGGGGTCGCTGTGGTTTTGCTGACAAACTGCATTGACGCGGATGAAGGTGTGGGCGCGATTGATGGCCGGTTGCTGTTGTTGATCGTCTCGATGCTGACATTGGGGAGTGCATTGGACAATTCGGGCGCGCTTGCGCTGATTGTGGCCAAGGTTTCACCGCTGCTGTCGACGGTCCAACCTATCGTCGCCCTTGCGCTGGTCTATGCCCTGACGTCGATCCTGACGGAACTTGTCACCAACAATGCCGTCGCGGTCCTGCTGGCACCAATCGCAGCTGGTGTGGCCATTCAACTTGGCCTTGACCCGCGCCCTTTCGTTGTGGCCGTGATGTTCGGCGCAAGCGCAAGTTTTGCGACGCCAATCGGTTATCAGACCAATACGCTTGTCTACAACGCCGGAGGGTACAAGTTCACCGATTTCCTAAAAGTTGGTGTTCCAATGAACATTATCATTGGGTCAGCAACCGTTGTTCTGATCCCGCTCATTTGGCCACTGATGCCCTAAAAGCTGCGAGCTTTAACTGGGTGTCGGAACAACGAGGTGAAAAAGACTTTCCTGCATCGACACAACAGCGCTTTTGTACTCACGAAGTCGTTGAAATTCAAAGTGCCTCAGCCACCTAAATCGATTGATGGATTCCAACGGAAAAAAACTAAAGGAAATGAAGTGCAGGGATAGTCCCTGACTAATTCATATGAAGGTGGAACAGCATCTGCCGGATTGGCAAAACCGGAAGGCTTGGTTGGCGGAGAATGGTACCCAAGTTGAGTGCCTATAGGGCCCAATGCTCCGGGACCCCCAGGCGATCAGTGAAGGGAAGCGTCTCGACAGAAATCGTGTTTTTCAACGCGAATTAGCCTTTAGCTCGGAGTAAAGTGCAACGATCTCCGTCTTCGCGACTGAGGCTTGCCCCGCCGTTCTGGCTTTGACTTCAGAAAAGTCGATCTCCCGGAAGAGTGCGAGTTGCTCTTGAACAGGTATATTTGCGCGTATGAAGTAGTGTGTTGTTTCGACAAGATTTTCAAAATTCTCTTTAACCGCGCCTGCACGAGAGCCAACCCGCTGAACAGCGAAGTCTGCGTCAGCTCGCGCAACGAACTTGAAATCCGGATGTTCAGTTCGCAATTTAATTTTAGGTCGCAGATTCTCACTTCGCTGCCAAACCTGGAAGACGCAAGGAACTGGGTGGCTTTTACCCTCAAACGTAAAGCTATCGCATTCAAGCACGCGCTTCTCAAGGAGATGGAATTGAGGAGCAAGGCGATTTTGGATGCTGACCTTCTCAAAGGTGCGCGGAACAATGAACGCTATCTGGTCGGCGAACGTTACCGCGTGATTGAAAAACTGGATTGCGAGGCAGCAGCTCCTTCCGAAAGGCGGGTTGCCAATTACGATAGCAGGCGTGCGGCGCTCAAGTTTCAAGAAATCTTGTTGCGCTATCCTCGGGTCTTCGGGCAGTAGGTCGTAGGCCAGCGTGCGCGACGGCAGGAAGTCGAGGAACGCCCCTGCGCCGGCGCTTGGCTCCAAGATGTCAGTTTTCGTCGTGTTCAGATTTATACCTGTCCAACTTTCGAAGTCAGCTACACACTGGCGTGCTATCTCCGGCTTCGTGTAAAATTTGTCGAGATTTCGCGACAGCTCTTTACTGCTGATCGGGAGATCGACCGGGGCGGGTATAAATGATTTTTGGTTTTGATAGATCGACATGAAGAAGATTTGGGTTCATGCCGATCTGGCCGGAAATCTGATATGATGATTTATTGCGACCTGCCGAGAGGACTGCGCAAATGGACCTATTCGAGATAATGATATCGGCTGGGAGTGTCGCCATTGCACTCTGCGGCCTTTGGTATGTTCGAAAAATCATCCGTACGAGCGGACGGGATCGACCTCATGATCCTGAGCGCGTTCGGCGTTTGGTTGAGAGAACAAAGCGTTGGCGTAGCTGATTTTAAGGCGTTTTTCGATCATTGCAGACATCGATAGTGAGGTCATGCGCGCAATATCGAGTTAAATTTCTTCTCGGCTGGATCGGGCGCCAATTCTTCCGCCCAAGTTCAACGTGAAGCTGAACAACGTGAACTTCTTTCACCTCACACTCGGCCATGTGAAGCGAAGGGCTGGATGCAGCACAAGGATACCTAAACAGGCCTCTGTGCTTTGAGCGGCAGCATCATCGAAAACCCCAAGTCGTCGGTCATAAATGGAAGCGAACGGCCCTAACCGGCCATTGACTAAGGCGCCCATCGCCGCGATGCAGCTTTCGCATTGCTGACATTCATGCGCAGTGCAGCATTTTGTCGGCTGGAACGTCGGTCCGCGGACTTTTCTGCCGTCCGCCCCAGCATGCCGAATGTCCCCTTTTCTGATACTGCGCAAGTATCAGCGACCAAGTTGCAGCCCCCGATACCGAATCTGCGCTCCATTTTCGAAGTAAACCCGGTATCGCGCTCCGAATGACACCACCAGCGCACGTGGCGCAATCGACTTGAACAAAGGCGTCAGGTCGTCAATGTCACGCCTTCTGCGACATCAACATTGTGGTTCAGGCGGAACAGGTTGTTCGGGTCATATTTTCCCTTGATCTGGCGCAGCTTGTCGATGTTGGAGCCGTAAGCTTCCGACATCCGGACATTGTCGTCGGATGGCATGAAGTTCACATAGACACCACCAGCGCACGTGGGGCGCAGTGCGGTCAAAGAGGTCTCGGGCCCAAGCAATACAGCTTTTGTCCTTTGCAGCGTCCGACCACCGCGTATGGACGTTCATCACGAAGTGCCGCGCGCGCTGTGGAAAGGGGGTCGCTGCTGGGTCGACACGGGTCATGGCGCCAGCTAAGTGGGCGATGAAAATCTCCGATTGTGGGTCCGGAAGTGCTGTGACGGCGGCGAGAGCGCTATCAATCACCTCATCGGTGAGTTGCAAGAAGTCATTGCTTTTCCAGTAGTTGCGCGCACCGGGCGTCAAAAGCGGATCGAATGCCTGTTGCCACCCCGCGTAGGGATGCGGGCCGATTACGTCGGCAATCGGCTGTCCAAGGCCACGCAGTTCCTCCAGAGCCTTTTCACCCTCTTTCATATCGCCCGCAAGACGGCCCATATGGTCAGTTCATCCGGCGCGCGAGCGCAGATATCGCGATAGCTTTGCAACAAACTGCGCGCGTCAGCCAAAGGATGCACGACAAGGCCCGAAAGGACCTCTGGACCGATCGGATGCAGCGCAAATTCAAAAGACGATATGACCCCGAAATTCCCACCGCCCCCACGAATTGCCCAGAACAGATCAGCGTTTTGTGTGGCGCTTGCAACGCGCACCTCACCGTCGGCACAGACAACTTCGGCAGACAGCAAGTTGTCGATGGTCAGGCCATGCTTGCCCGTAATCCAGCCGAAACCGCCGCCAAGCGTCAGACCGGCGACGCCCGTGGTCGAATTGATCCCCAGCGGCACGGCAAGGCCATAACGTTGGGTCTCTTGATCCACATCGGCCAAAAGGCAGCCTGGTTCTACGGTTGCAGTCGCCTTATCGGAATCCACATGGACGGCTTTCATCTGCGAGAGGTTCAGCAAAAGGGCACCGTCAGCCACTGCATGCCCCGCGATCTGGTGCCCACCGCTTTTAACGGCCAGTAAAAGATTGTTTTTACGCGCAAAGTTCACGGTAAGCCGGATGTCGTCTGTGTCCTGCGCAAGGACGATCAGGCCTGGGCGTCGGTCGACCATGCTGTTCCACAGCGCCCGGGCATCGTCGTAACCCGCACTCATTTTGTCGATCAGGCTACCGCGAAGTGATGCTCTAAGGTTGGCCAGTTTGGCATTCTCGACATCAACGGTATCGCCGTTCAATGTCTTCAGGATCTGGGTCATGACGGTTGCTCCAATTGAGTTTCGGTATGACCAAAGGCTGCGCCCTAACCCGTAACCAGGCCAGTCCTGAAACTGGACCGGGCCTTTTTCTGCCTGAATCGGGGTTATTTGTGATACGATGTCAGCCGGCAAAGATGAAATTGCCGCGAAGGATTAGCACAATGACGCTTGGGAGTTACGGGCAATTCTGTCCGGTCGCGATGGCGGCCGAGAAACTCTGCACGCGCTGGACGATGGTACTGGTGCGCGAAATGGTGGCCGGTTCGACCCGGTTCAACGACCTGCGGCGCGGCGTGCCGCGCATGTCGCCAAGCCTTTTGTCGCAGCGCTTGAAAGAGCTTGAGGCCGCCGGGATCGTCACCCGCACGCCTGCCGCCGACGAACCAGCCGTCCAGGAGTACCGTCTCACAGAGTCTGGTCGAGACCTGCAATCTATTGTCGAGGCCTTCGGGACTTGGGGGCAAAAGTGGATCGAGACGCAGGCCACGCTGAAGAACCTCGACCCCTCACTGCTTATGTGGGACATGCGCCGCAATCTCGATCCTTCGCCGATGCCTGCGCGCCGGATTGTTGTCAATTTCAGGTATCCTGAGCTGGTCGAATCCCGACGCAACTGGTGGCTGGTTGTGGACCCAGAGGCAGAGGTCGACATCTGCTCTACCGATCCGGGTTTCGACGTCGATCTTTGGGTGACGACCGACCTGCGCACGATGACCGCGATTTGGATGGGACTGAACAGAGTCTCGGGCGTACGTGATAAAATCCAACTCGACGGCGATCCGGCAATTGCCCGAACGATGCAGACTTGGCTTGGTCTCAGCCCATTCGCGGCGCAGTCGAAGTTGGTTCACTGACGCTGCACTCCAGCAGGCCCAACCGGTCCAGTTTCTGGACTATCGGCCCAAGGCCCGCTGCCTCAACCTCAGGAATGTTTCGTCATCCGATCAGGACAGGCGAACTTCTCTTGAAAGGAGCTTTAATATGCTTTCTCACATGATCTCACCTCGCCGCACTTATTGCCCGGAACAGGGCAGCCGTGCTCCCTGCATGATCAGCGGACTGCGCAGCGTAACGGGCATGGCTATTGCTTGCACAGCACTGGCTACTTCGGCTTTCGCCCAGTCATCCCCCGAAGCCACCGCAATGATTGCCGAAGCCCTTACCGCGGCTCCGGCAGGTATTTTTGCAACCGCGACCGTTTCCGATCTGGAAGGCAATATCCTGCGCGAAGGTACAAGCGACTACACCTGCTTTCCCGCACCAGATGGGCTTGCGGGACCGATGTGCATGGATGCCGAATGGCGGCGCTGGATGGCGGCGTGGATGAGCGGCAAGCCGTTTACGGCTGAGCATGTCGCCATTGCCTACATGCTTGCCGGCGACGGGCCAGAAGGCGGTGCCAGCAACATCGACCCCGCAGCCACCCAACCGACTGCCGATAATGAATGGGTCGTCGAAGGGCCGCACATGATGGTCATCACACCAGATCCAGCCGTCTTTGCAGATCTGCCGACGGTTATTGAAACGGACGGCCCCTATGTAATGTGGACTGGAACGCCCTATGTTCACCTCATGGTGCCGGTCGCCGCCCGCCCAGAACAGCGCAGCGTCCCGACGAACTGACATAATAACGGCCTTCGGAAGAGCGTCGCGACTTCCGGGGGCCGACCGATGCTGGCTCTTATGAAAAACTTTTGAAAGTGTCTCTTTTTAAGATCATCGGATTTCCCAACTGATCCTCGTAGGCAAGCACATCCGATGTTGTGGTCACTTTTATGTTGGGGCGGCAAACATTCAGGTTGAAAGCCTGATCGGTGGTCTTCTGCTTTACATGCTACGCACTCAGTTGCAAACGTTCGCTAAGACCAATAACCGCATCAAGAAGGGCTCCCAGCCGACCTCGGATGCAGCTCAGCATTTCATGATATGATGCAATGTCAATGTCGGGTTGTCGATGTGGGAGGGCATGGTGGATCGGAGGAACTGTCGTGCAAACACCAAACTTACCGGCTATTCGCGCACTTCGCCCCGCGTGGAATTAGGGGCGCATTGTTGGTCAAAAGCGACCACTGAAGCCCAAACATGTCTGGGCGATCCGTGTCAGGCTGGAACTTGCTGAAAACTATCGCGATCTGGCTTTGTTCAATATGGCGATCGACAGCAAGCTGCGCGGCTGTGACCTTGTGCGGATGAAAGTCGTCGATGTCATGGCGTCCGCACAGATCAAAGAACGGGCATCGGTGCTGCAAAACAAAACCCAAAAACCGGTGCGGTTCGAGATTTCCGAAGGCACCCGCGCCTCGGTGGCGAAGTGGATGGACGATCCGTTGATGGTCGGCTCCGTATATCTCTGGCCTGGGCGTTTTCACAAGCGGCTTCACATCTCAACACGCCAATATGCCCGCATCGTGCGGGATTGGGTTTCATCTATCGGTTTGGAAGTGACCGCCTATGGCACCCATTCGATGCGACGCACGAAGGTCACCCAGATCTATAAGAAAACGGGCAACCTGCGTGCCGTTCAGCTGCTGTTGGGGCATACGAAGATGGACAGCACAGTTCGTTACTTGGGCGTTGAACTTGAAGATGCGTTGGCAATAGCAGAGGCTATTGAAATATAAGTACTTGGGCCGTTCGACAAGGACGGCCCTAAGGAGACCTTCATCGGCCAGTTCCGCGCTGCGCTGCAGTTTTCGCATTGCTGCCGTTCATGCATTTCGCAGCAATTTGACGGCTCAATAGGCGATCAGCGTACTGAGCGTGAATTTGCAGGACTGCAATAAGTATGAGCTGATACCGTGCTTGACGCACGAAACTACGTTGGCACGCCGGGGCGGCTTTCAAAATCGCGTTGCTGTGCCGCTGAGTTCCGCCGAGAACTGACAATGTTCCCTAATGCCAAACAAGACGATCAGGTCGACAGTCTGTCACAGTTTCTCAGATGGTTCGATCAACCGCAGTTTGAGTGATACGTGAGCAATTCATAAAATCAGCAAACCGATGTTCCATGAGCATTTGGATCCAGAAGTGCGTCTTGGTCGAAAACGCTGTGCAGCCGTTTCTTGCTCGGCTGATCTCTCACCTTCTTCTGATTGCGCTTTCGGATAAAAACGCTTCAAAAGCAAAGGAAACAGGGCTTCGGATCGGATTCGAAACGAACTTTTTGGCTAAGTCTGCACATAATTTTCGAACTATCGTAAGCGTCTTACAGCTTTGTGTCTAACGCGCCCGAAGACGGATATTTCGTGTTGGCTCCGACTTCACCTTCGACGTGTCGAAGGCATGGATCCAGCCAAATTCGTCTGGGAATTTCTTCAACCGCGTGGCCCTGGCCTGCAGGTCTTCTTCATCGTGCAAATGCAAGACATGATTTGTCGCCGTAGCGCTTTTTTGAATGGCCGTCGTTCGCACCCGACGTAAGCCCGTGAAACGGGTCAGCAAGCCCTCAAGGTCCGAAAGTCCCAAGCTCGCGATCAGACCGGCCAGTGTCACGGCATCCTCGATAGAGGTGTTGGCACCTTGCCCGTGGTGCGGCACCATCGCATGTGCCCCGTCGCCGATCAGCACAGCACGGCCCTTGTGCCAGTGCCGCAGCGGCTTGGTAATGAAGAGGCCCCAACGGGCAAAATGGTGCGACTGGCCGACCATTTCCGTCACCGCTTCGTCCCAGCCCTGAAACGGTTTCAGGTGGTCGTCGCGCGTCGCCTCGATCACCCAGCGGTCGGGGTCGGGCCATGTGTCAGGTCCTTCGGTCACTGCGAAGTAATTGACATCTTCGCCGTTCGGTCCGATCGCATAATGCAGCAGATGCGCGTCCGGGCCCATCCAGAATTGAATAGCTTCGGGGTCAGGCAGATGCGGCAGATCTTTCGTCGGCACGATTCCGCGAAATGCCGATGTTCCTGAATAGCGGATTGCGCCCGGCCCCGCGACATGGTCGCGCACGCGGCTTTTGATGCCGTCAGCACCGATGACCAGATCGACGACGGCGCTATCCTCACCATAGAAGTCAAGCCGGATGCCCTGATCGGTCTCGGTCAGGCCGGTCAGGCGGTGGCCCATGCGAATGGCGTTACCGCGCAATTGCGCGCGCATAACCTTCTGCAGATCTGCGCGGTGGATGCCGAGGTAAGGTGCACCATACGCTTCTCGATAGGTGCCGTCTTTGCGCACAGGATGGGCAGCAACACGGGTCTGGTCCCGCCAGCCGCGCCAGATCAGTTCGGTGGGTTCGCATGAAGCGGCCTCCAGCCCCGGCAGACAGCCGAAACGCGCCAATTCCCGCGACCCGTTGGCAGAAAGTGCGATGGCGGCACCGATTTCGGTCAGAGCCGGGGCCTGTTCGTAGATCGTGAAGGGGACACCTGCCTGTTGGAGGGCAAGCCCGCAAGCAAGTCCGCCGATCCCGGCACCAATGATGGCAATGCGTGATTCAGTCACGATGTTTTCCTTGTTTCAAATCACCAGGCCAGGGGCGCGGCGTCAATATTGTCGCTCAGGATGGCAGATATCGAACGCGCAATCCAATACCCGTTCGGTCTGAAGTGATACCCACCGGGCGGCGGACGTGTTGCGAGTTTTCGTGAAAAGCGTGAAGGGTGTCAGTCCTGAGGGAGAGCCTTCTTTCAAACAGAGCAATACAGTTCGCAGCCTCTCAGTTCTGTCGTTCTCAATGATGCCAGCCTAATCATTGTCGAGAAATGCCATTGAAATGTAGGAACCCCGCAAGCATCCGGCCTTACCGCCCCAATGAGTTGATCGGTCTATTGCAGAAGGCATCCCCGGTAGGTTTTTACTCGAGCGCCTGCCCGCGCCAGAGCATCATGGCAAGTGCGAGGGCCAGGACCACGTCGATCCCAAGACAGAACTGTCCCCACCAACCCGGCGCGGGGTTCGTTATGACCGGTCCGGCGAACACATCAAATATCCCGTGCGCGAGTAGCGCAGCAGCCAGTATCCACGATGAAGTGCGTGCACCGAAGCTCGCAAGCGCCACGAAGCCTTCCGCGAGGCCGGTATGGACGACGATTTCCACCGTGACGCCGGTCTGGATCTTGAAGACCTGGCAGAACAAGGCGATGGCCACGGCTTTGTTTTTGGCTTGAACGCCTACGACAATGACAATGACACATTGCGATGCCGTCGAGAGGAGGTATCCACGCCATCAACAAAGCCATCCAACTCGGTAGCCGCGTCGCAATTTAGAACTGACTTTTGCGTGATTAGCTCCAAGCGCCGCTACACTTTCCGGCAGGCCTTGCGCCGCAGTAACGATCGGCCCAAAGCGACTTTGGAAAGCGTCGCCATTGCCTTAATGTAGCTGCTCAAAAGTTGACTTTCAACACTGAGGTCACTTGGTAAAGATCGTCGCTCAACGCCGAGCTAAGTACGGCCGTCACTGCGACTGGACCGCGAAACTGTCTCCATCAAGCAGAAACCCTTCAAATTGGCACGACATCGGCCTCGTCTAAGAAGGTTTGAACCTTGCGGCGATCCGCGTCAAATACCATGCAGCGAGGCCTACAACGACACCCCAGAAGGCCGATCCTATCCCACCCAATGTCACGCCCGAGGTGGTGACAAGAAAGGTCAGCAACCCAACCTGCACGTTGTCGGCAGACATCATATCCGACAGGCTTTTCTGAATGGCACCCAGCAGCGCAAGGCCTGCGAGAATTGAAATCATCGCTGTAGGAATCAGGACTAATAGGTCAACAAGCGTGCCTGCAAAAATGCCCCCTAAACAAAAGAAAACACCCGCCGCAACACCTGCGATGTATCTGCGGCTCCGGTCGGGGTTACATGCCTCGCTTGCGAAGAAGGCAGAAGTGATCGCCGCCGAAGCAACCGTAACGCCACCATAAAATGCCGCTCCAGCCGAGGCGATCCCAGCGCTCACCAGAACACCACGCGACTTCGCTTCAAAACCATAAGTCCGAAGAACAGCCATGCCCGGCAAGAACTGTCCGCTAAGCGTTGTGATGAAGAGTGGAACTGCAAGGCCCAGTACCGCAGCCATCGAGAACACAGGTTGAACCAGCATGGGCGATGCAAATGCCAGACCAACGTCACCAATCGGTGCGTCGAACACAGTTGCAGTCAATGCAATCGCAATGCCGACAAGGCAGATAATCGCATAGCGCGGTAAAAGAACGGTGAGCAGGACAAATGCAACAACCAGAACAGTGAAAATCAACGGATCAGCAGCAAGGCTGCGTGCCGCATTCAATCCGAATCCGAATAAGATACCTGCCATCATACCGTCGGTCACACTGGGGGGCAAAAACTGGACCAAACGCTCGAAAAGGCCCGACAAGCCCAGCAGGATCAATGCCAGAGCAACCAGCAAATACGCACCGACAATTTCTCCCAATGTCAGTTGGGTGCCGATGGAGATCAGCAACACGGTTCCCGGGATGGACCATGCCAGCGCTACGGGCGCGCGCAACCAAAGGCTAAGAAAGATACATGACAAACCCGCCCCCATCGATATCGCAAAGACCCACGACGTGAAAACAGCAGGCGGCACTGCCATCGCGTTAGCCGCCTGAAGATAGATCAGCAACGGGCCAGAATACGAGATCAGCACCGCGAGAAATCCCGCGCCGATTGCCGTGCCTGATACATCCCGCCACCACGGCCGCTTTGTGGAGATCCCCTCAGACAAGGTTGGCATCAGTGGCAGCGACCATCTCATCCATGCTGACTCCGTCAGCCAGTTCCATGACGCGCAGTCCCTTGTCGGTGACTTCAAGAACACCGAGATTGGTAATGATCAGATCGACGACCCCCTTGCCCGTCAGCGGTAACGTGCATTCGCGCAAAACCTTGCTATCGCCGTGTTTGGAGGTGTGATCCATAACAACAACGACACGGCCAACGCCCGCGACGAGATCCATCGCACCGCCCATGCCTTTGACCAGCTTGTCGGGGATCATCCAGTTCGCCAGATCGCCGTTTTCCGCCACTTCCATGGCACCCAGAATAGCCATAGCGATTTTGCCGCCGCGGATCATGCCAAAGCTGGTGGCGCTGTCGAAATACGACGTCTGCGGCTGCTCGGTAATGGTCTGTTTGCCTGCGTTGATCAGGTCGGCGTCCTCGGTTCCTTCAATTGGAAACGGCCCCATACCCAGCATGCCATTTTCCGATTGCAGGGTTACTTCGATGCCTTCGGGGATATGATTGCTGACCAGCGTCGGGATGCCGATGCCAAGATTGACGTACCAGCCATCTTGCAGCTCAAGTGCGGCGCGTGCCGCCATCAAATTGCGATCCCACATTATGCTGTCCTCACTGTGCGTTGCTCTATCCGCTTTTCATGGGTGCCCTGAATGATGCGATGCACATAAATGCCGGGCAGGTGGATGTGATCGGGATCAAGGCTGCCGACAGGCACAATTTCTTCGACCTCCATGACGCAGACCTTGCCGCACATGGCTGCGGGCGGATTGAAGTTGCGCGCTGTCTTGCGGAAGATTGCGTTGCCCGTGGCATCCGCCTTCCATGCTTTGACGATGGACAGATCGGCGAAAATACCTTCTTCGAGGATGTAATCCTGTCCACCCCAACTTTTTACGTCCTTACCCTCGGCAATCACGGTGCCTACGCCGGTTTTGGTGTAGAACCCGGGAATACCGGCACCTCCTGCGCGCATCCGCTCGGCCAATGTACCTTGCGGGTTGAACTCCAGCTCCAGCTCACCTGACAGGTATTGGCGCATGAATTCAGCGTTCTCACCCACATAGGACGCCATCATTTTGGAAATCTGACGTGTGGCGAGCAGTTTGCCCAAACCGAAATCATCCACGCCTGCGTTATTGGACGCAACCGTCAGGTTCTTGGCGCCATGCGCGACAATTCCGTCGATCAGCAATTCGGGTATGCCGCAGAGGCCAAAGCCGCCGGCCGCAATCAGCATCCCATCCTCCAGCACCCCGTCGAGCGCTGCCTGCGCTGTCTCAAACACCTTTTTCATGCTGATACTTCTTTCAATTCAAGGATCGCGCGGGCCTGCCGCCAGTTGGCCACGGGCCGTTCGTATTTCTCGCACAGTTGCGCTGCTCGGGTTACGAGGGCCGCATTCGATGGGGCCAGCGTGTCGCGATCAAGGCGGACGTTATCCTCCAGACCTGTGCGCGCATGACCGCCCGAAGAGATCGCCCAGTCGTTCAGTGTGAACTGCTGCGCACCGATCCCCGCTGCGCACCAAGGCGCATCTGCCCCAAACAGGCGGCGCACGGTGCGGATGTAGTAATCAAACACATCACGGTCCACGGGCATCGCGTTCTTCACACCCATGACAAACTGTACATAAGGCGTACCCGCCAGCTGGCCTTTGTCGGCCATGTCCTTGGCCTTGAGGATATGCGACAGATCAAACGCCTCGATCTCGGGCTTCACATCATGCTTGAGCATCTCCCCCGCAAGCCAGTCGACCAACGCGGGCGGATTTTCATACACGCGATTCGGAAAGTTGTTGGACCCAACAGACAGCGAGGCCATATCAGGCGAAAGCGGCAGCATCCCACCACGCGTCTCCCCCGCGCCCGAACGTCCACCCGTTGAGAACTGGATGATCATGCCCGGACAGTGTTTCTCCAACCCCTCCTTGAGGCGCGCAAATTTCTCGGGGTCCGACGACGGTGTCTCGTCCTCGTTACGCACATGGGCATGGCAGATGGTGGCGCCCGCCTCGAAGGCTTCGTGGGTGCTCTCAATCTGCTCAGCGACTGTCACAGGCACGGCGGGGTTGTTGGCTTTTGTCGGCAATGATCCTGTGATGGCAACGCAGATGATACATGGGTTACTCATGCGGCACCTCCCGCAGGCATCCGCTTGAGTGCGTCGACAAAGAAGGGACGGAACCCCACAGGATGCTCGCTCATCGGGAAGTGGCCCAGCTTGTCCATCACCGCGAGGGTTGCACCGTCAATGGCGTCGGCCGTGCGCTTTGCGTCCTCGGGCGTGCAAGTCAGATCATATGCACCCACGATCAGATGAACTGGCGTTTTGGCCGTGTCGATATCCCCCAAACGGGCAATCAGACTGTCATCCTTGGTGTAGAAACTCAGGTCCCCACGGAACACGCCCGGACCACTTTGCATGAACATCCACAGCGTATTCCACCGCTCGGCGTTTGGCGCAAAGGGCGAGATATTGGCAGAGACGAGCGCCGCACCCATTTCGCCGCCATGGGCATCGGGGCGGTGAAACCAGTCGATGTCATACCAAGCGGGTTGGAAATCCGACGCCTCGATGGCGATAAAACCGCTGAATTTATCCGGATGCAGCGCCGCAAGTTGCAGCGCAATGCGGCCGCCCATGGAACAGCCTGCAAGCACGGGGCGGTGCAGCCCCAGCCCATCAATCACGGCAAGGACTGTCTCTATGTAGGCCTCGGTGGTGAGCAGGTATTCTTCCGTCTCAAAGCCTTCAGGCGGCAAGGATTTGCCGTGCCATGGAAGATCAAAGGCGATCATGCGATTGTTTGCCGTTATGCCCGCATCATTCATGAGATGCCGCCATTGCCGCGTGTCCGCACCCGCCGTGTGCAGGCACAAGACAGGACGGCCCTGCCCCGCTTCCTCGAAATAAATCCGGCGCGGCGCGCCCTCAACAGTGACGGTGAGGTAGCGGCCTGTGATCGGTTCAATGCTCATGCTGCGTCCTCCCGCTTGGCGCGGGGCAGCGCCATGAATTCTTTGAAAAAGCGCAGGTTTTTGACGAGGCACAGAATATCACCATCAATGTTGCCACGGCCGACTTTTAGAAGACCAAAGATGTCGTGAAACCCCGGTGCCGGCAGCGGTTGCCAAAACTGCGCCAGCGCCTCTCCATCGGTGCGCAGCGCAAAGCGCCAAGGCGTCTTGCGACTGGGGCCTGCGGTTACGTGGGTCAAATGCCCCTTATCGAAGGTCAGGTAAATCTCATCATCGCCCACCTGAACAAGAACGTTCTCGGAGAACAAGCGCCCGAGGCGCAGCAAATGCGGCGTGGCCTCCAGCTTTGCCTGCATGGTGTGGAACGTCTCAATCATCGCGCTTTCCTCTTCATATCCCTGACACTGTGGTGCCATGAGGGCGGGCTTTACGGCCATACCGATGCGGGTATTACGCAATACCGCCCACGGCATTGGATCATCTGCCCCTTTCGCAGACGGTACACACCAAGGGTCGCCCGCCAAGGCGCCCAAACCGGCACCAACATTGCCACTTTGGAGGAAGAAAAATGGGTATCGTTAACATCGACAACATCAGCGACGTGGTCATCGCAAGTCTGGGTCAGCACGGTGACATCACCGACCGCCAGCGCGAGATCATGTCATCGCTCATCCGTCACCTGCACGGTTTTTGCAAAGACGTGAACCTGCAGCACGGCGAATTCCTTGAGGGCTGCGAATACCTCAAGCGCGCAGGCCAGACCTGTGACGAGAACCGTCAGGAATTCATCCTGCTGGGTGACATTCTGGGCGTCGAAGTGCTGGTGGATATGTTGTCCAACCCCGTTGACGGACCCGAGAGCGAGTCCACCGTGCTTGGACCCTTCTACCGTGAAAACCCGCCGGTTCTACCAAAAGGTGCGTCTACCATCAAAAAGCACTACGACAACGAAGAAACCGCCTATTTCGAGGGGTACATTCGTGACGCAAACGGCAATGGCGTGGCCGGTGTCCAGATGGACGTCTGGGAAGATGCGCCAAACGGCGTGTATGAAAACCTCGACCCCGATCAGCCGGAATATAATCTGCGCGGCCGCTTCGAGACGGACGAGAATGGCCATTATGCCTTTGTCGCCGTGCGCCCCGTGCCTTATCCGATCCCCGACAATGAAACCGCTGGCGAATTGCTGCGCTATATGGGGCACCACCCAAACCGTCCGGGGCACATGCACTTCATCATTTCCAAAGACGGCTTCCGCCCGCTGATCAGCCAGATTTATGATGCAGAGAGCAAATGGCTCGACGATGATAGCGTGTTTGCTGTCAAGGAAAGCCTGATCGGTACGTTCAAAAAAGCAGCACCCGAGTTGAAGACAGACCTGCACTTCGAATTCGACTTTGTCATCAAGTCTGAGGCCATCGCCGCCGAGTAAACCGCAAAATCTCCCTGAGACTGGCCTCCGCTAATGCGGGGGCCTTTTTTTATGCAAACACGCGGTCTAAGGTAGCAAACCGGAAACGATTGCTTGGGAGAGCAGTTTGCGGGAGATCTCCATTTTCACGGGAGGATAAATGAACTTCAAACAGATGACCTATTTCATTGCCGTCGCGGAGGAGCTGCATTTCGGCCGCGCCGCAGAGCGGCTGGATATGGCGCAACCGCCGCTGAGCCGACAGATCAAACAGATCGAGGAGGAGCTGGAAGCGGTCCTATTCAACCGCGGGCGCAGTGCAATCAGCCTGACCCAAGCGGGCGAGAAACTGCTGGAGCGCAGCCGCGCGATCCTCGCCTTGCTGGATGATACAAAGCTCGAAATGCGCAGGCTTGGCCAAGGGGCGGAAGGGCGTTTGCGCATCGGCTTTGTCGGCTCCTCCACCTATGGAATTTTACCGAATATCGTCAAAGCGTTCCGCGCCGCCTATCCGTCGATCAACCTGAGCCTCCAGCCGATGAACAACGCCCAATTACGAAAGCAACTGGTGGCGCGCATGATTGATGTGGCTGTTGCACGTCCTGCGCTGGATGATGCAGAATTTGCGGTAAAGCATTTAGTTAAAGAGGATCTGATCCTGGCACTTCCCGACACGCTGGATACAGGCACGCGCGAGGTCGCCGACCTTCGGCGCCTTGAGACGCACAACCTGATCCTATACCCTGAATACCCCCGCCCCAGCTATGCCGATACAGTGATAAACGCCTGCACAGAAGCAGGGTTTCCTGTGCCAAAGCGAGTATTCACCATGGACCTGCAAACCGCGCTGAGCCTTGTGGCGATTGGCGAAGGGGTTTGTGTCGTGCCCAGCTCTGTAGGTTCTGCCCCGCGCAACGGGATCAAGTTCCTGCGGATCGAGCCGGAGATTGCGCGGACATCCCTATCCGTCAACTACCGCGTCGACGAACAGGGTGTGCATGTGCAGAACTTCATCAAGGTGGCACAAAGCGTCGCACGCGAGGCACGGTAAAACCCGCACCTCTCCGGGTTCAGACACCCAGCCATTTATGCTGTGTTTCAACGTCGGCACGGATTTCATCCGCGCTGCCGCTCCAGACCACCTGACCTTTACCCACGACGACGACATCGTCGGCCAGAGATGTGGCAAACCCGAAGTTCTGCTCGACCAGCACCATCGACAGGCCTTCGCGGCGCAGATCCTGCAATTTGTCATGGATCAGCTTCACAATGATTGGAGCAAGCCCCTCTGTCGGCTCATCCAGCACCAGCAGGCGCGGATTCATCAGTAGCGCACGTGCGATGGCAAGCATCTGCTGCTCTCCGCCCGACAGTTGCATGCCGCCATTGTCCAACCGCTCGCCCAGCCGCGGGAACAGGTCGATCACCCGCTCGATCGTCCACGCACCATCACCAAAGCGTTTCGAGGCGATCTCGAGGTTTTCGCGCACGCTGAGCGAGGGGAAGATATCGCGCGTCTCAGGCACATAGGCGATGCCGGATTTGGCGATGTCAAAAGGCCGCTTGGCAATGGGTGCGCCATCAAATGTGATCGTGCCAGACTTCGTCGGCAACAACCCCATGATCGTCTTGAGGGTAGTAGATTTGCCCGCTCCGTTGCGCCCCAGAATGGCCAGCACGCGGCCAGGTTGCGCGGTGACGTTCATCCCGTACAGGACCTGTGTTTCGCCGTAGCCGGAATTCACTGCATTCAGTTCAAGCATCTTCCCAGCTCCCCAAATAGATTTCTTTGAGCAGATCAGACCCGCGTGCAGCATCCGGCAGCCCATCAAAGACGACCTCGCCATAGTTCAGCACGGTGATCGTATCGGCCACGTCAAAAGCGAGGTCCATGTCATGCTCGATGATCAACAAGGTCAAATCACGTGGCAGGTTGTTCAGCAGATCATGGAAACCTTTGGCCATCTCCGGCCCCACACCGCTCGTCGGCTCGTCCATCAACAGAACCAGCGGACGCGTGGCCAGCGCCACACCGACCTCCAGCTGACGCCGCACACCATAGCTGATCTGCGAGACTTTTGCATGCAGGAACGGCATCAGGTCCACCTGATTGGCAACATCCTTGACGATCTCGCGCACCTCCGCTTTGCCAAGGCTGTCCGACCATAACGTGGTTGCATTGCCCGTATGGATCGCAGCCGCAAGGCCAAGGTTCTCTTCAACGGTCAGTCCGTCGAACAACGTGTTTTTCTGATAGCTGCGCGATAGTCCTTGCCGCGCACGCTTGGCCACCGGCAGTGCGGTAACATCCTCACCCGCCAGATTCACAGTTCCACTGTCGGGCGTCAGCTCGCCAACCAGCTGGTTAAACAGCGTAGTCTTGCCCGCCCCATTCGGCCCGAGGATCACCCGCCGCTCGCCGCGCTCAAGCTTGAGCGAGACATCTCGGGTGACATGAACCGCGCCGAAGCTTTTGTTCAAGTTGCGTGTCTCAAGCATCTTTTGTCACCTCCATGGCTTTCGGGTTTATCTCTGTCGTCTTGCTGCGCGCTGCGAAGGAATTCTCGATGAAGCCGAAAATCCCATTGGCGCGGCTCATCACGACACCGATCAGAATGACGCCCACGATCAGGTGCCAGTAGGTCGTGAGGGAGCTCAGCTCGTGCTTGAGCACCACAAAGACTGCAGCTCCCACCAGCGGCCCAACCAATGTGCCAAGCCCGCCAAGGATCACGACAACAAGGGCTTCGCCTGAGACGGTCCAGGCCATCAATCCGGGCGAGATATACATGATGTGTTGTGCTGCCAGAACGCCGGCAACGCCTGCAATCATGCCCGAAAGCCCGAAGACATCGGCCTTTATCCGCCACACGGTCAGGCCGAGTGCGCGCATCCGCTGCTCATTGTGCATCACCCCTGAGAAGGAGCGGCCAAGCCCCGAGCGCAGGATCATAACCGCAAGCCCGTACATGGCGGCCAGTGTGACGAGGCAGAACAGTGCAAATGTGCGCGTGTCATTCAGATCGACGCCGATGATGGACAGATCAAGACGCTCGATCCCGCCCAAGCCGTCATCACCGCCAAAGATCGGAGCCTCGAACACATAGGAATAGGCCATCTGGCCAAAGGCGAGCGTTGCCATGATGAAATAGATGCCATGGCTGCGCGAACAGATCGCACCGATGACCCATGAGATGCCAGCGGTGATACCCACGGCCGCCGCCATCGCTACTGGCGGGGTGAGACCTGCCGTGGTGGAGAGCACAGCATAGCCATAAGCCCCCACCCCCATTAGCGCGCCGTGGCACAGTGATACCATGCCGCCAAATCCGGCTACCATATCAAGCGCCAGCACCAACATGGCGAGGATGAGAATTTCGGTCAGAATTTCCAGCCCGAAGTATTGTGCCGTGAAGGCCTGAAACAGCGCACCCGATGCCAAGAGCACCAAGGCCGCATATCGGAAAGGCGTGTGATGGAACATGATCTATCCTTTCGCCGGAAAGAGGCCCACCGGCTTGATCACAAGGACCGCGGCCAACAGGGCGTAAATGAGAACAGAAGAGAGTTGCGGTGCCAACACGGCCCCGAAAGTCTGCACAAAGCCGTAGATAAGCGATCCCGCGACAGCGCCCTTGAGCGACCCGAGACCGCCGATCACGATCACGATCAGCGTGGGGATCAGGATTTGCAGCCCCATATCGGGCGAGACGCTGAGCAGCGGCGCAGCGACTGCACCGGCCAGACCCGCCAGCGCGCAACCGACGCAGAAAACGCAGAAGAAAAGACGCTCCACGTTGATGCCCAGACAGGCGGCCATCTCGTCGTTGTCGACACCTGCCCGGATCATCGCACCGATCTGAGTCCGCCCCAGAACGAAGGCGAGACCGGCTAAAACGACGAGGCCAAGAACAATGATAAACAAACGATAAGTCGGATATTCGACACCGAGGAACGCGAGCCGTCCGCCCAGCATTGCTGGCACTTCGATCGCAAGAGGCAGATCGCCCCAGACGATGCGGGTCAGGTCTAACAGCACGAAAATAAGGCCAAAAGTCACCAGAACTTGCGCCATCGGCCCCGATTTGCGCATCCGCTGGATGAAGCCAGAATAGAGCAGAACCCCCACTCCCGCGACAGCCACAGGCGCGAGTAAAAACGCCGCCCAGTAGCCCCAGATCGCGGCAAAAGAGGCCGCGAAATACGCACCAAGGGCATAAAGCGCACCATGGGCAAGGTTAACGAAATGCATCAGGCCGAAGATCACAGTCAGGCCGACAGATAGAAGAAACAAAAGCATCGACAGCTGTAGCGCGTTGAGCGCCTGTAGCGTCCAGAAGCCAAGATCGGTTGTCATTTTAGGACCTCCCCCCACATGAAAAACCCGGCCACAAAACGCAGCCGGGTTGTTGTTTTAGTTAGATACCGGATCCATCACGCAACCATTGGCAGGATCAGCTTCGGACGGCAGCTGGGCCAGAACTTTTTGCGTGAGGCCATCTGCACCTGCGACAGTCTCGTAGACATAGATCGGCTGCACGATGTTGTTGGTCGCAGGATCAATCGACAATGTGCCGCGTGGTCCGTCGAACGTGACCTGACGCAGGGCGGCAGCAAGCGAAGCGCGGTCTGTCGCACCCGCTTTTGTCGCCTCGATGAGCGCGCGTGCGGCATCATAGCCCTGAACCGCAAACTCGGACGGGGCGCGGCCGATTTTGGCCGTAAAGCCGTCCACGAAGACCACATTCGCATCGTTTTCGATTGTTGGGACGTAATGTGACGCAGCGATCACACCCTCAGCCGCAGGACCTTGTGCGTTCACATAAAGCGACGATGTGAGAAAACCCGAGCCATAGAGCGGCAGTTCAGCCTTCAGACCAAAGCTGTCGTATTGTTTGACGAAGGAGATCGCCTCACCGCCTGCATAGAACACATAGACCGCATCGGCACCGCTGGATTTGGCTTGGGTCAGGTAGGGGCCAAAATCTTGTGTTTTCTGGAAGGGCGTGAAGTCTTGCCCGACAATCTCGCCACCTGCGGCAGTGAATGTGGCCTCGAATGCTTCGATCATCTGACGACCGGCCGCATAATCAGGGGCAAGGGTATACACCTTGCGGACACCCTGCTCATACATCCATGTGCCCATGGGGCGATTTACCTGACCGTTGGAAAACGACATACGTGTGATGAATGGGGAGCAATCTGCGCCCGTCGCCTCATCATTGCCCGCGTTAGACACAATCAGCGGCACGCCTGCACCGTGGACCATATCGCGAACAGCGCCCAGAACGCCCGAGCTTACGATACCCGCAATCACGTCCACATTTTCTTGCAAGATCAGCTTCTTGGCTTTGCCAAGGGCAACCGGTGGTTTCACTTCGGTGTCCTCGCGGACAATCTCGAAAGTAGCATCTGTCTCGCCGCCGAATTGCTCAAGCCCCAGCGCAAAGCCTGCGTCAATCTCGTTGCCAAGGGCCGCATAAACGCCGGAATAGGGCAGCAGCAGGCCGATCTTGATGTCCTCGGCGGTTGCTGTGGTCGCGATAGTGGTGGCAAGGCCGATGGCCGCCAGTGTTGTCGTTTTCATTTTGGTTCCTCCAGTTGATTTTCAGACCGTTCTTATGTCGGCCTATCCAAGGTCGCCGCCGCCCACGGGCACAGTGAGGCCCGTGATGTAGGAGGCGTCATCCGACGCCAGAAACAGGATTGGCCCTGCCTGTTCGTCGAGTGTTCCGTATCGTTTCATGGGCGAGGACTGGATCGTCTGGTCGACGATGGTCTGGTACCAATCCGCGCGTTGTTCCTGCTCTGCGTCCGGGTTGCGCGGGGTCACACGTTCGGGGGCTTCAGTGCCGCCCGGTGCCGTGGCTACAACGCGAATACCGCGCTCAGCCATTTCCCACGCCAGACTGGCAGTGATGGCATTCACGCCGCCCTTCGCCGCTGCGTAAGGCACACGGTTCAACCCGCGTGTCGCGATGGAGCTGACATTGACGATCACGCCTGACCCTTGAGGCAGCATCCGCTCGATCGCGGCGCGGCAACAATAAAGCGTCGGGAACAGCGAGCGGCGCACTTCGGCGTCGATTTGCGCGGGCTCATAATGCTCATATGGTTTGGCCCAGATGGTCCCGCCCACGTTGTTGACCAGAATATCAATGCGGCCCCAGAGGCTCTGGGCCTTTTCCATCGCCTCGTCGCAACCGGTCCATGTCTCCAGATCGACATTGATCGCCTCTGCTACACCACCGTTGGCGCGGATCGCTGCCACCACGTTGTCGCGCGCGGGCGAGCGGTCTACGATCAGCACCTTTGCGCCCTCACCCGCTGCACGCTCGGCCACGCAGCGGCCGATGCCCTGGGCGGCACCGGTCACGACCATCACCTTATCTTCAAAGCGGCGGATCATGCGGCATCCGCCTCTGTTTCTGTCGGGTTGAACTTCTCGAAGTAGAAATTGGCAGGTTCCACACCAAGTGTAGCGAAATGGCCACGCACCGCATCCACCATGGGCGGCGGGCCACACAGATAGACATCGACATTGCCCCCGTTCAGATCATCCCCCGAGAGATGATCGGTGACAAAACCCTTACGTTCGTGCGCGTCCTCTTCTGCCGCCAGAACCGTGATCACTGTGACATTGCCGATCTGCTTGGCCAGCGCTTGCACGCGGTCCAGTTCCACCAGATCCGCAGCACGGGTTACTGCATAATAGAGCGTGATCGGCTGATCGTTGCCCTGCTCCGCCAGATGCTCCAGCATCGACAGGAAGGGGGCAAGACCCGTACCACCTGCCAGCCAAAGCTGGGGACGTTCCATCGGGCGCAAGTAGAATGCGCCCATCGGTCCGGTCAGCGTGATTGCATCACCACCCTTGGCGCGCTCGCCCAGATAGCTGCTCATCACACCACCGGGGATGTTGCGGATCAAAAAATGGCCTTCATCCGCGCCCGGTTTGGACGAGAATGAATAGGAGCGGTGTTTGTCTGTGCCCGGCACGCTGACGTTCACATATTGACCGGGCAGAAAGCCCATAGTCTTGGCCATCTTAACGCGCAGGCCAAACGACGTATCGGACAGCCGGTCCACACCCAGAACTTCGCCGACCACAGGCTCAGGCGCTGTTTTGCAGACAGCAGAGGTAGCAGGCACCCGCACGACACAATCGCTCAACGGTGACATCTGACAGGTCAGGACATAGCCTTCGGCGGCTTCCTCCTCCGTCATCGCTTCGTCAAGGTAGAATTCCAGCTCGAACTCGCCCTTTTCGGCAAAGCACTTGCACGTCCCGCAAACGCCATCACGGCAATCCATGGGGATGTTAATTTTCTGGCGAAAGGCGGCCTCGGTCACCATCTCGTCGTCTTCACATTGAATGACGCGGGTGACGCCATCCTCGAAATTCAGGGCTACGTTATAGGTTGTCATGGCATACTCCTCCCTTGGTCGCGCGCCCGTCGGTGGGCGCGCGCTGTGTCAAAAACCGCAGTATTGGCCTGCTTTAGATGTGGTAGACGTCAATCACGTGGTGGATGTGGTCGTTCTTGAGCACGATTTTCTTGTCCGTGATCAGAGGCTTGGGGCCGGACGTATCCAGCGTGTAGAACGACATCCCCCAATGGCTGTCCGTATTGCCATAGCGGTAGGTCAGCGTGTGCCAGTTAAAGCGCAATTTGATCTGCGTCCCTTCGCGGCTCAGTACCTCAATGTTGGCAAGGTGGTGCTGGGTACGCGGCTCTGGCAGAGACGTGGCCGAGGAACGGTCCGTCTGGATGCGGAATACGCGGTCCTCGATCCCCGATTTGTTCGGGTAATAGATCAGGGACATCTCGTTTTGTGGATCTTCCGTCAGCATGTCCTCATCGTCCCATGCGGGCATCCAGAACGGGCAGTCAGCGTGATAAAACCCCAGCCATGTATCCCAATCGCGATCATCAAGGGCACGCGCTTCGGCATAAAGGAACGACTGGATGTCTTCGAAACCCAACGATGATGTCTTCTCGAGTGTTGCAGTTGTCATGATCTTATCTCCTCATTCAGCCGCAACTTGGGCACTGGCTGCGTTTTCGCGTTCCTTGGCAACGGCTGCTGCCATACGCTCGGCCCATTGAGTGTGCTGGATCACGAACAATCCCTCGTCCTCGGTGCGCGCACCTGACATGATCGGATTGATCCCCAATGCCTTTGCATCCTCGTCCGGCCCCTCGATCCACTGGGTTGCACCCCGGCAGATGTCGTTCCATTTGGCGTGTGCAGCGCCCGCATACCCGCGCTGGGTCGCACGGAATTCTTCGGTGTCATCGGGCGTCGCCATGCCGGAAGCGTTGAAAAAATCCTCATATTGGCGGATGCGCAAGGAGCGTGACACCTGATCTTCGCCCTTTGGCGCGATGCAATAGATCGTGACTTCGGTCTTATCGACACTGATCGGGCGAAACACTCGGATCTGGCTGCTGAACTGGTCCATCAAGAAGACGTTGGGGTAGACGCAGAGGTTGCGCAGCACGCCGACCATCCATTCGGCCTTGGTCTTGCCGTAGGTCTCGGTCCATTCGTCCAGACGGGCATAGTTCGGGCGTGTGGTCGGATTGTCCCATGTGGTCCAGAGCAGCAGGTGGCCGTTCACATAGGAATGAAAACCACCCTTCTGCTTGGCCCATTTGGAGGCATCAGTCGCTTTGATATTGTCCTCTTTACCGTCCACGGTGCGGTGCGATGTGGTGGCAACGTAATTCCAGTGAACCGCCGAGACGTGGTAGCCATCCGCGCCGTTCTCGGCCTGAAGCTTCCAGTTGCCATCGAAGGTGTAGGTGGAGGAGCCGCGCAGCACTTCCATGCCGTCCTCGGACTGGTCAACGATCATGTCGATCATCTTGCAGGCCTCGCCGAGGTATTCCTCGAGCGGTGCAACATCAGCATTAAGCGAGCCGAACAGGAACCCGCGATAGTTCTGGAACTTCGCCACTTTTGTCATGTCGTGGCTGCCGTCTTTGTTGAACTGCTCGGGGTAGCCCGCGCCTTTGGGGTCTTTGACCTTCAGGAGCTTACCGGTGTTGGCAAAGGTCCACCCGTGGAATGGGCAGGTAAATGTCTTTTGGTTGCGGCGCTTGAACCGGCACAGCATGGCACCGCGGTGCGAGCAGGAATTGACCAGTGCGTTCAGCTCGCCGTCTTTGTCTCGGGTGATGACCACAGGTGTGCGGCCCATATGCAGTGTGAAATAATCGCCCGGGTTCGGGATCTGGCTCTCGTGGGCCATGTAAATCCAATTGCCCTCATAGATGTGCTTCATCTCCAGCTCGAACAGCTCTTCGTCTGTAAACATGTCGCGGCGGGCGCGGAAAATTCCCTTTTCTGGGTCGTCTTGCACGATGCCGTCAAGGCGGCTTTCAAGCTCGTCGAGATTTGAATGGGTAAACATATTCAGTCCTCCTCTGGGTGCCGCGCCTTTGTGGCTGGCGGCGTTTTGATGGTGTTAAACTTCCGCGAGATGCTTTTGCGGGGTGCTCTTGTTACGGTCGAAATAGGCGACCTTGTCGTCGTCGAGCGCCACGCCAATGCCGACGCCTTGCGGGACCTCAACGCAGAAATCATTGTAATTTATCGGCTCTGCCAGAATATCGTCGGTCAGCAGAAGCGGGCCGAACAACTCGGTCCCCCAACTCAGCTTCTCGACGGTGCAGAAAAGCTGCAGCGCCGCCGCCGTGCCCAGCCCAGTCTCCAGCATGGTGCCTGCGTAGAGGCCAAGGCCCGCTGCCTGCCCGATGGCCACAACCTCGGAGGCGCGCTTGATCCCGCCCGATTGTGCGACTTTCACCGCGAAGACATCCGCCGCCGCATTGGCAGCAATCTCAAGCGCGTCCTCGGGGCCGTTCAGTACCTCGTCCGCCATGACCGCAATCTCGTATTTCGCTGTCAGTTCGCGCTGCGCCTCGACATAGCGGCCCTGCACTGGCTGCTCGACCAGCTCACAACCAGCGTCCTGCAACCCTTTGAGACCCCAGCGCGCATCGTGTAACGACCACGCTTGATTGATGTCCACCCGCACAGAACCTGCATCGCCCACAGCGCGTTTGATGGCGGCCACATGGGCTACATCATCGCGAACAGAGCGTTTGCCGATCTTGAGCTTGAATATATTATGGCGGCGCGTCTCGATCATCTCCAGCGCCTCAGCGATATCGGTATCGGAGGAGCCGGAAGCCAGCGTCCATGCCACCGGCATGCGGGCATACACCTGCCCGCCAAACAACTGCGAAACCGGCACACCAAGACGCTTGCCCAGCCCGTCCCATAGCGCGATCTCAACTGCCGCTTTGGCAATCCGGTTGCCGCGCACAAGCTTGTCCATCAGCTGGATTGAGGTGTTCACATCGTCCGCACCTTTGCCCTTGAGTGCAGGTGCGATGTAAGTAGCGATGGCAGATTGAATACTTTCGGGGCTCTCGACACAATATGTGAGGCCGCCGATTGTCGTGCCTTCCCCGATTCCAGTCGATCCATCCGAAAACCTGATCCGCACAAGAACGGCCGTTTGCGAGCGCATCGTCGCCATCGAAAGTACATGGCCGCGAATGGTCGGGACATCGACAACGACGGTTTCAATCTGATCAATCTTGGTCATGCGGCGTCCTCTGGTAGCAATGATGCTTCGAGGATCAGAATGCGCAGGAGGAGTGGTTGTCGGCGATACACGGGCAGGTCTTGGTTGATACCCTTCGCGGCAATGCTGCATTTGAGAGCCCGCGCCTGCGCCGCATCATGACTTGGATCATCAGCCGATTATCGAGCCTTGCACGGGCAACCAAAACCATGGCTGATTGCAGGTCGAAACATAGAATAGGACCTAAAAAAAACCGCCGTTCAGGCCGCGGCTCCATTTGCGACACAAATTGGCTGTGCATGGAGATTGACAGTATAGGGTACAGCGGTCCGTCAGTTGGAATAAGCCAATGGCCGAGTAAACCTTTCTTTTTCTAATTTCTGTTCATGAAGCGTAGCTATCATCAAACCAAATGCACAGTCTCAGGAATGTCGACTTTCGAAATCGCGAGAAATCGTATTTTAAGCCGCTGCGAACGACCGCATTCCGCCCGTTATACCTATAGTCGCTCCCGGCACAGACCGGACCGTCGTCAGGTAGATTATCGCTGCGTCGCAACCTACCCGAAGCTGTCATTCTTGTTGCGTCGATTGACCCCACTCGGATTGGCTTTTCGCGCCTCTTCAAGGCAAGGCGCGCACATCTTCGGCAGCGAAGTCGATGAGCGTCCGTATCTTTCGAGGTAAGGTCCGACCCTCAAGATAAACGGCAGTAATCGGCCCCCCATCCATGTCGAAATCCTCCAGCAAAGGAACAAGGCGCCCGGTCTCCAGCATGTCCGAGATAGCAAACCGCGGCGCATAGGCGACTCCCATGCCGACCGCGGCCAGCTCGATTGCTGCCCTGGCTGAGTTGACATGGAATCTGCCTCGCACTTGGGCGATGACCTCAGCACCGTCCTTTCTGAACCTCCACCGATGTGGCTGGCGCCGGTTGGTGTCGACGATGCAGGCGTGTCGAGAGAGGTCATCTGGTATTTGCGGACAACCATATTTATTCACGTAGTCCGGATGTGCCACCAGTGAGGTGTGAAACATGCCGAGCTTGCGCGTCTTCAGTGACAGCGTCTCCGACACGCCCATCCGGAACGCGAGGTCGATGCCGTCGGCGGCCAAGTCGACGTAGCGATCGTCCAGCCTCAGGTCAAAAGTCACATCCGGGTGTGCTTCGGCAAAGCGGGCCAGCATGCCAGCCACGTAGACCTCACCAAAAGTTACAGGCGCCGAGACCCGGATGATCCCGGTCAAACCGCGCGACCCCTCTGACACGGAGCCCAGAAGAGCGTCGAGTTCATCGAGGACGGCTGGCGCCCTCGCGAGAAGATCCTCTCCGGCCGGCGTTAGCCCGACCTTCCGGGTCGTTCGCTGGAGTAGCCGCGTGCCGAGGCGCGCTTCCAATTCGGCCACGTATTTCGAGGTCAGGCGGTTCGATACACCCAGTTGTGCGGCGCCCGCGGTGAAGGAGCCGGTCCGCGCGGTGGCCACGAAGGCCTTGAGCTCGTCGACAATATCCATGGGCATCCTTTTAGGAACAAAATCGCGACAGTCATTCCATAACATCGTCATTTGATGGAAGATTGGGAAGCCTTACTTTCGCTCCAGTGAACACAGGCTGCCCCGAGGGCGGCGAAGCGAAGGAGAGTGCAATGCGTATCGCTGTAATAGGAAACGGAAACGTCGGCTCCGGGCTTGCTTTGGCGCTGGGCCGGGCCGGTCACGAGGTGACCACCATCGGCCGCAGCGACGATCTCTCCGCCGCCGTCTCTTCGGCGGAGCTGGTGGTTCTGGCCACGCCATACGGCGCCCTTGCGGAACTTGCCGGCAAGGCCGACTTCATCGGCAAGACCGTCATCGATGTCTCGAACTCGGTAACCGAGGATTTCTCAGGTCTTCAAGTCAGGCACAAAACCTCGGCCGCCGAGGAGATTGCATCCCTGCGGGCTGGCGCGACGATGGTGAAGGCTTTTAACACGATCTTCGCCAAGAACTACGGCAAGGGCCTCAAGGTGAACGGACAACCGATCCGGGCTTTCGTCGCCGCCGATGACGATGCCGCGCGCGGAACGGTCAAGACCCTGGCAGCCGATATTGGCCTCGAGCCGGTCGATGCCGGCCCGCTCGTCAACGCTCGCTATCTCGAACCCATCGGCTTCCTCAATATCCAGTTCGGCTACGTCTTCGGTCACGGCACCGAGATCGCACCGCGCTGGCAGTTTTCTTAACCTACCCCCACGGAGTATTTCACATGACCACGCAAACTAATACCGCCTATGCCGCCGCCGCCCTTCGCATCTCGACCGGTGTCCTATTCCTCGCCCATGGCTGGATGAAGGTAAGCGTCTTCACGATCCCCGGCACGGTAGCCTTCTTCGAAAGCCTCGGCCTGCCCGGCGTGCTCGCCTACTTCACGATCTTCGCAGAGCTGGCGGGCGGCATCGCCCTGATCCTCGGCGTCGGCACCCGCCTCGTCTCGCTCGCACTGATCCCTGTCCTCCTGGGCGCGACTTGGGCCCATTCCGGCTTTGGTTGGAGCTTCTCGAACGAAGGTGGCGGCTGGGAATACCCGCTGTTCTGGGCGGTAGTGCAAGGTGTTGTTGCCGTCCTGGGACGCGGAGCCTTCGCGCTGCACATCACGGAACTCGACCGTCGGCGCGGCCAGTTCGCCTGAACGCCCTTGGCGGCCGCGAGCCACCGCCCGCGGCCGCGCTCTCTACGAAGGAGAACTGACATGACCATTAACAATAACTTTTTCGACACGCATGCAGCACCGCTTCGCGTTGGGACTGTCCGGCTCAAGGTGCGTGATCTCGATGCGGTCTCCACCTTCTACCAGAGTGTACTCGGGCTTAGCGCGGTCGCGACCAGCGACCATCGCGTCACCCTTGGCGTCGGCAGCTCTCCACTTCTGGTACTTGAGGGCGACTCGAGTCTCTCCCCGCTTGATCCGCGCCAGGCCGGACTTTTTCACACCGCCTTCCTTATGCCAACCCGATCTGACCTGGCCCGCTGGGTCGCCCATGTCGCCGAGGCGCGGGTGCCGCTTCAGGGGGCCTCGGATCATATCGTCAGCGAGGCAATCTACCTTGCCGATCCAGAGGGCAATGGCATCGAGGTCTATGCGGACCGACCGGTCTCGGCATGGCTTGGTGAGGCCGGCGAGATCCAGATGAGCACTGACCCGTTAGATCTGCCAGGCTTGCTGCAAAGTGCCGAAGGCACCGAATGGTCAGGATTTCCGAACAACGGCAGCATCGGCCATGTCCACCTGCAAGTGGGCGGCACGGCCGAGGCCGATGCTTTCTACCGCGACGTGCTCGGCCTTGATATCGCGGCGCGCTATCCGGGTGCCAGCTTCTACGGCAGCGGCGGTTACCACCATCAGCTTGCCGGCAATATCTGGAACAGCCGGCGGGTCGGCAAACGCCCCGAGGGGATGGCCGGTCTCGATGCTGTAGAGATTCTTGTCCGGAGCCCGAACGACCTCGCGGCCATTGCCGCACGAGCCGAAAGCGCCGGCAATGCAAGTATCACGGACACGAACGGCCTCACCCTGCACGACCCCTGGGGCACCGCCATCACGCTCAGGACCTGAGGAGAGACGACCATGCTGAAAAACGGAAAATGGGTTGCCGACTGGCAGCCGGTCCAGGCCAAGGACGAAAAAGGCGGCTTTGTCCGCCAGACCTCCAGCTTCCGCAACTGGATCACGCCGGACGGCAGCGCCGGGGCGACCGGCAAGGGCGGCTTCAAGGCCGAGCCGGGGCGCTACCACCTCTACGTTGCACTGATCTGCCCGTGGGCCTCGCGGACGCTTATCGGGCGCAGGCTGAAGGAGCTGGAAGATGCGATCTCGGTCTCCGTGGTCGAACCGGAGCTCTCCGACCAGGGTTGGCGGTTCGGCGATCCGGCCGAGGCTGAGGGTGCTTCCTACATGCACGAGATCTACACCCGGGCCGATCCGACTATCTCGGGCCGGGCGACGGTACCGGTGCTTTGGGACAAGAAGCGCGGGACCATCGTGAACAACGAGTCCGCCGACATCCTGCGGATGCTGAACTCCGGCTTCGGAGAGCTAACAGACGAAAACATTGATCTCTATCCGGTGGACCTTCGCGAGAAAATCGACGCTCTGAACGACCGCATCTATCCAAGCTTGAACAACGGCGTCTACCGCACGGGCTTCGCGACGACGCAGGTCGCCTATGAGGAAGCATTCCACGATGTCTTCGCGATGCTCAATGAACTTGAGGAGCGCCTCGCTGACGGCCGCAAGTTCCTTTTGGGAGATCGCTTCACCGAGGCCGATCTGCGGCTCTTCGTGACGTTGGTGCGCTTCGATGTGGCCTATTTCGGTCTCTTCAAGTGCAACCTGCGCCGCATCGCGGACTATCCCGCCCTGAGCCGCTATCAAGCCCGTATCCTCGCCATCCCCGGGGTGCGCGATACGGTCAGCATTGACCACATCAAGCGCGGCTACTACTCGATCAAGGCGCTGAACCCCACCGGTATCGTTCCTCTCGGACCGGAGCGGGCCCCGGTCTGAAGCTTCGGTCATCCGCCCGGATCAAAACCTTGGCACGCGCGGGGCGCACCAGCGCCGCCAGCCACTGCTCACTCGGAACCCGAAGGCCGCCACGACGTTGGTGACGGCAGTCCAAAAATGTCCGCTTTAAGATCACCGAAGTCGCCGCTTCGCACTTGCAGCGGAGGTCCGCTTTCCGCCCATTCTGTTGAAAAACTCTTCGCTGCGTCTGCAAATTTTCAGAAATCAGAAACCTGTTCTCCGTTAATCATAGCACACTCAGAAAATACGGAAAAACTTTAGAAAATCAAAATAGTATTCTGCCAGATTTGCCCTGAAGGTCCGATATCGGAGTTTTTCAACGAAATACGCCTATTGTGTTGAAAAACTTTAATGCACCGCATCAGGGCCAAATTTGGGAGAACAAAATTCCGAACTACCCAAATTTCGACGGCGTCAGGTGGCGCGATAAAACTCGTCAGAGAACCGTTTCCCACATTCCCGAAATTTTCAGTTGCAGCAGAGAGTTGGTGAACCCGGCCCGCAGGATGAAGCTGCGGCCTTCGTGAACCTCGTAATCGGTTCCGTCGTGGCTGGTGACGATGAAATGGCCGTTCAGGATGCCGCACTATTTCCATTCATCGTTCGGATGCGCGACTTGCCCAGTGTCGAACGCCAGATGCCACAATAAAGGCCATCGCGCTCATCGACATTCCAAGTCGTGAACACCGGGGTCCATTCTATGAGGCAGTCGGGCGCCGGCCTGTCGGTCTCGGACGCGACTTAGGTATCTACTCTGAAAAAAGCGTCGGTCACGTGGCACTCCCGGCATGCCCTCTGGATAGGTACTTCCTCATTTCGTTTTGCTCGTCGAACGGTCTTCGACAGGCATCTATATGCATGACAGTCCTGGGTATGAGATGGAACGAATGCCGTCAGCTCAAAACGGTTTCGTCCAGAAATGCCTGCACGCCGCGGATAGACGATGCACCAGCCTATGCGAACGGGGTTACAATTCGCAGGACAGCCAAATTTTTTATCTATTAAGATCATCGCATTACGCTGCAAACGGCCAGATTTCTGAGATTTCTGCCGAAGATTCCTTCCGTCATTTTCATATCGACCAACCTCCTTCTTAGGTCGGGCATTGTCCGGCCATTAGCATAGCAAAAAGGGAACAAAGATGGATCAAGACCGGATTGGCACTTCCAGCGAGAGGGCTGAGGGCATGATGCCCCATCGGGCCGACGATGCCACCGCCAACGCGCCCGCCAATGATGCGCTGCCTGAGCGTCCGGACACCGACCGCAAACCGGGGGTGGGTGCCAAGAAGCACTTCTCCTGTGCCTTCGTGTACGGCCCTGGCGCGGGTGTTGTTATGAACACGGACAGCCTCACCGAGAAACGTGTCGCGCTCGTGCTGCTGGCGCGACCCGATGTCGTCAAGCTGGAAAACCAGGTAGGCTTCATCTGGGAGGCACGCGACGGGTCGACTCACACGCACTTCTTCGACTTCCGGGCGACAATGGTGGATGGCATCCGTGTGGCGATCATGGTCAAGTACGACGCGAAGCTCAAGCAGGAAGAGTTCCGGGCCGAGATCGCCGAAATTGCAACCCAGGTCACCCCGGAGTTCGCGGACCGCGTAACACTGATGACCGAGAAGCATCTCGATCCCATCGACGTGTTCAATGCAACCCTGTTCAATTCCGTCCGGCACCCGGACGATGAAGCCGACGCCATCATGCGCCAAACCATCCGCAGGCTGAATGGCGCCGCGAAGGTTGGTGACCTAATCGCTCATACCGGCCTGAAGGGTCGTGGTTTTCGGTCCATAGCGCGCCTCATCGGGTCCCGCGAACTCGCACTCCAGGAACGGGTCCGCGTGGATTACGATAGCCTGGTCATGCGGGGTGTTGCCTGATGCTCAATTTACAATGCAGCCCGAACATGCCGCGCTTTGCCTTTGGCGAATATGATGAGGTGCTCATCGACGGGGTTTCGTACCGCGCGACGGATTGCTCCGTCGACGGCTACGTGTTCGTCCGAACCGACGCCAGAGGCGTTGCAGAGTCCTTTCCCCACGCCGTCCTGTCCCAGCGCGTAGCAAACGGGACGCTCGAACATCGGCGTGACGAGTTCCTCCCGGAAAATGCAAAACGGCGCCTTCGCCAGCCGACCCGGGAACTATCGACCCTTTCGCCGAAGGCTCAACGCAGGGCCAAGTATCACGAGTCACTCGTTCTGGCGTTCCTCAAAATGGAAAAGGAGGGCAAGGTCAAACGTACCGAAGCGTCCACCAAGACCGTCCTTGAAGAGATAAAATATCGAGCAGGTAAATACTACTCGGTGCCCAGCGACTCCGATGAAGGACAAGTTAAAAGGAACACGCGAGTGTCACCCAACAAGGTCAGTGCAGGCAGGCTGCTGAAGCGCGTTGCGGCATACTCCCGGGATGGTCTCACGGCGCTGTACGGGCAGGACATTCAGAACAACCGCGCGCGGCGCATCGGTCCGGATGAACTGTGCCTGCTGTCGAGGACAATTCGCAACTACCTGTCCCCAGAGCAGCCCACGATTGCTTTCGTTGTCGAAGACGTCCATCGCGCCTTCCTTGCGGAAAACGAACGCCGAAAGGCACTGATCGAACAGGAACGGAATGGCGAAGTTCGGGGGCGAAAAACTTCCCTCTTGGAATTGCCATCCCGCGAAACCATTCGGCGAGAAATCGGCAAGCTCGACCCTTTCGAAGTCGTCGTTTCGCGTGAAGGCCTCGAGAAGGCACGCAAGAAATTTGCCCCAGTTGGCATGGGGCTGACCGTGACCCGGCCGCTCCAGCGGGTCGAGATGGACGCATGGAAGGTCGATCTCAAGACTATCATGGCGACCGCTGGGATTTGGTCGAAGCTCGAAGACAAAGAGAAAGCTGCCTTCGGCCTGGAGGATGGCAAAAAGACCCGCTGGTTCTTGATCGCGGCCATGTGCACGACAACGCGGTGTATCCTCGCCATGAAGCTGGCCCGCGCCGAAAGCGGCCGGGCTGCGGTCCAGACGATCGATATGATCGTGCGCGACAAGGGGGTCTGGGCTGATGCCGTGGGCACCCTAACCCCTTGGAACATGTCTGGAACGCCCGAACTCATCGTCACCGATGCCGGTTCGGGCTTCATCGATTTCGACACCCGCGCAGGGGCTACCGACTTGGGCATCGCCATCGATGCAGGGCCGGCCGGCATGCCCGAGTTTCGCGCCAGGATAGAGAGGATGTTTGGCACCATGGCCAGCAGTTTCATCGGGCGCTTCACGGGCCGCACATTCCGCAACACGGTCGTCAAGGGCGACTACGATTCCGACAAGCGGGCGGCACTGACGTCTGAAGAGCTCAGCGAAGCCCTCGTGCGTTGGGTCGTGGACGTCTACCACCGCCGCCCGCATGCGGGCCTTGGCGGGGAAACGCCGCTGAATTGCTGGAACCGCCTCGTCGAGAAATTCGGGGTCGCCCCAATGCCGTCGCTGGAACGTCGCCGCAAGGCGCTGGGAACGCGCACAAAATACACCGCGCAGAAAGATGGCATTACTATCTTGGGCGTTCGCTACCACTCGAAGGTATTTGCACGGTGGTTCATGCATGCACGGGACAGGGAAGTCCGTGTTCGCTGGTATTCTGAGGACATCGGTGCCATCGCAGTAGAACTGAACGGCGCTTTCGTCGAGATCCCTGCGGTTCTGACGCGATTCTGTGGTCAGCGTGCGCAGACGTGGCTGATGGCCGTGCGTGAAATCCGTGCGGCGCGGGCTGCCGAGGCCAAGGTTAGCGAGCAGATCATCGCCCAGACCATGGACCACATCGTGGCCATGAATGCCAACGCGATGGCGCGCCAGGGACTGTTCGTCGAGGATTTCTCCGAGGAACGGCTCAAGCGGCTCGAAGACACACAGCTGATCGGCTTCGAGGTCGAGGACACGCCCCGCGAGCCCATTGCTCCGTCCGGAGACGATGGCCTCGGCGCGGAGTTGCTCACTAACCAATCGCGCTCGGGTCGCCAGCGCGCCGCGCGCTCTAAAGCTGCCGCAACTGACGCGACCGCAATCCATGGTGCCACGGACGCGGTCGACGTCTACGGCCTCACCAACTCCGACGTGGGCTGGTCCATCGAGGACAATTAACACGCCACCTCGAGTGCAATCTAAGCCCTCGCAGTCATTGACGGCTGCGGGGGCTTTTTCCTGGCCGCGTCAGACATGTTTTCTTCTGGTCGAAGCGACTTTCCAACTGCCCCGAGAAAACTTAGCGCGGTCCCTGTTTTTTTCTTCGTCATCGGTAGAGTCGGCCAATCTCTTCTATGCAAGGGCAGCAGATACGCTGCGCGCGCGACAACGAAACGACCAGCAAAGGATGACATCGGCGGACAGGCTTGAAGCTGCCATGAATGGCTCAGCACAGCTCACAGGAGGAATACCATGCTGCGCACCCTATCAACGAACCAGTCCACTGACCCTCAACACGCTGCTGTCAGCGGGCACCTTGCTCAGCAGGGCGAGGCGCTCCGCAATGCCGCCAACCTCTTACACGGCCAGACCGGCGAGGCCCGCGTGTTGCGGATCATGTCCGACCTCCGCACGACGACCAAGTTGAAGCTCGCCACGCGGCGCCGTCTGGTCAATCTCCACCGCATGATCTCTCTCGACCCGCTGTTCGGCGATCCGGAGACAGATGCGGGCCCCTGGCAATTCCTCGATCCGGGCAGCCGGGAGGTCGAGGATATCTGCCTGCTGGCGGAGGGACTCTTCGCCCTGCTCGTCGAAATCGGGAAACTGGACGACAAAATGGACGTCTTCGCGCTGGCAGTCCACGACCAGGACGCAGCCTGAACCCGCCCCCGGCCCACCTTCAAACGACATGAGGATACCGCGATGAAGCACTTCGAACACCTGTCCCTGGAAGAGTTCTGGACCCGGACGCTCCAAGAAATAGACCGCCTCCACGCTCAGACCGAGCGGACCGAAGAAGAGCTATCGGCAACCGAACGGAACACGCTGTTGCAATCCATTGCCAGGCTCCGCCACGATGGCCCCCTGGCAGACGGTGCCGAGGATCATGTCAGCCGTATCGAGGCCCTGCTGGTCGAAGCCGTCGACCGCGAAACCCTCGGCTTTCGCGGGGTATTCGACGGCCACAACGACCCGGATCACGGCGCAGTCGGCATAGTCCGCGCAGTCCCCATCCTTTCGGAACAGGGATGCGTTCTGGAAGGCATGCTCCAGGGTTTGCGGATGATCGCCGCGATGCGGGCGCTGCTCTCGGCGCGGGTCGATGCGCACCGCCAGATGGCCCTGCTGAAAGCGGCGTGAAGCGGGCTCGCGTCATCAGCTGATTGCGTCTCAGACGCCAGGCCGGACCTCGGCCTGCAAGGTCGTCAGCTCACCACCGCACCAAGAAGGCCGCAGGGAGACCTGCGGCCTTCTTCGTTGGAATGGTGTGCGCCGGGTATCACTCCCATCAGGATTACCGCTCGAAAAAAGTTTCGACTTTCGCTTTCCGTCTCGGCCTACCGGACCCATATTCCAATCAAGGCCGACAAAGCGCGAAATCGACCGCACAGGCACGGGAACCCCGCTTTCCCAGCGGAATTCCCCAATGGACGTCGTTAGCGTGCGAATAGCCGTTTTTTCGGCCAAAATGGCCAAAGTAAGCGTGTTATCTCAACAAAATATCAAAACCAACGTTAGCCACTGCACTTGCTGTATCCGCAACTGCCGCACGTCATGCATCCTTCGATCATGCGCAAGTCGAATTGCCCACAACTGCTGCATGCCTTGCCGCGCGGTGCGTCAATGCCCACGACCTTGGCCTGAGGGTCTGATTTCAACCCCATTCCTTCACCCGCGATGAATCCTGTGGCAATCATGTGTTGTTCGATGACACCTCCAATTGCCGCCAGCATCGATGGAATATATTTGCCTCCCATCCATGCCCCGCCCCGGGGATCAAAGACGGCCTTCAACTCTTCCACAACAAAGGACACGTCGCCGCCGCGCCGGAATACGGCTGAAATCATCCGGGTCAACGCTACCGTCCAGGCGAAGTGTTCCATGTTCTTGGAGTTAATAAACACTTCGAACGGGCGGCGATGGCCACTTATGACCACGTCATTGACAGTAATGTACAGCGCGTGTTCACTGTCAGGCCACTTGATCTTGTAGGTTGATCCCTCCAGCTCTTGCGGGCGATCAAGAGGGTCCGACATATAGACCACTTCCCCGCCCTCCTGAACAAGCGGTTGAGCCGCTGTTTCACCCGGAGCGCTGTCCGTCGCCTCGGATACCGACAGAACCGAACCGGTGACATCGTTGGGTCGGTACGTTGTACAGCCTTTGCACCCTTGATCCCAAGCGGCCATGTATACATCCTTGAAAGAGTCAAAACTGATGTCTTCCGGACAGTTGATGGTTTTGGAAATGCTGGAATCCACCCATTTTTGTGCAGCCGCCTGCATCTTCACATGGTCAAGCGGGGCTAGGGTCTGGGCATTCACGAAATAATCCGGCAACGGAGCATCGCCTTTCAGGTCGCGCCACAGTTGCACCGCATAGTCCACGACCTCCTCTTCGGTCCTGCTTCCATCCTTCTGCAGCACCTTTCGCGTATAGGCATAGGCAAACACCGGTTCGATCCCGGAGCTCACGTTACCTGCATAAAGACTTATCGTGCCAGTAGGCGCGATCGAGGTCAGCAAGGCATTGCGGATACCATTGTCCGCGATCGCAGCGCGTACTTCCTCATCCATCTGTTGCATCGTACCGGACGCCAGATAGGCATCAGCGTCAAAAAGCGGAAAAGCGCCCTTCTCCTTGGCCAGTTCCACCGAAGCCAGATATGCCGCGCGCGCAATAGCCTTGAGCCAACTTTCGGTCTGCGCCGCAGCTTCGTCTGATCCGTATTTCAACCCGACCATTAACAACGCATCAGCAAGACCGGTGACGCCCAGGCCAATGCGACGTTTCGCCTTGGCCTCAGCCTGTTGCGCTTCCAGCGGGAATTTCGACACATCTACGACGTTATCCATCATGCGCACCGCAGTGGCGACCAGATGGTTCAACGCGTCGACGTCCAGATGGGCAGCTGCATCGAACGGATCGGCGACCAGACGGGCCATGTTGATTGATCCCAGCAAACAGGCCCCGTAGGGTGGCAGGGGCTGCTCTCCGCACGGGTTGGTCGCGGCAATGGTCTCGCAATAGCTCAGGTTGTTGGCAGCATTGATACGATCAATGAAAATCACGCCGGGTTCCGCAAATTCATAGGTCGCCTTCATGATGCGGTTCCATAGATCGCGCGCCTGCACCGTACGGTACACCTTACCGCCGAACTGCAAATCCCAAGCACTGTCAGATTTCACGGCATCCATGAAAGGGTCAGTGATCAGGACGGACATATTGAACATGCGCAACCGAGCCGGATCAGACTTCGCGGCAATAAAGTCTTCAACGTCAGGATGGTCACAGCGCATCGTCGCCATCATCGCACCGCGTCGAGATCCCGCAGACATAATCGTGCGACACATGGCGTCCCATACGTCCATGAAGCTCAGCGGCCCGGACGCATCTGCGGATACCCCCAGCACGTCCGCTCCTCGGGGCCGGATTGTCGAGAAATCATACCCGATCCCGCCGCCCTGCTGCATGGTCAACGCGGCCTCTTTGAGCATATCAAAGATCCCGCCCATACTGTCAGGTACCGTGCCCATGACAAAACAGTTGAACAAAGTCACGCGACGAGCCGTACCCGCCCCGGCAGTGATACGACCCGCGGGCAGAAACTTGAAATCTTCCAAGGCTTCGAAAAAGGTTTGCTCCCAAGCCTCGGGGGCTTTTTCCACCTGCGCAAGATCGCGCGCGATCCGCCGCCAACTATCCTCGACAGTCATATCGCGCGGCGTGCCGTCCGCATCTTTAAAGCGATACTTCATATCCCATATCTGTTCGGCAATGGGGGCAGCAAATCGTGACATATTCGATTCCTTGGAGGCTTTGCGGGAAGGTCTCAACCTTAACTCAAAATCAAAGACAAGCACAACAGCTTGAAGCAACTCAGAGATCGACTACCTTATATCGTGCCGAACCGGAGGGATTCTGTGGATAAGTTTATAAATATCATAAAGTTGTCAGTGGGTACTGAAACTGTGGATGATCTGGCCGAATGGCAGAAGAACAAACGGAGCCAAACCTCAGACGGCCTGCCGCGCCACATCACGCGAATGTGGCCCAAGCGCACGGCGGAAATCCTTAATGGCGGGTCGATCTATTGGGTAATCAAAGGCGTAATCCAGTGCCGCCAAAGAATAGTCCGCCTCGATGAAACTTCGGGTCAGGACGGTATTCGCCGCTGTGCCATTGTTCTTGACCCCGGGATGATCCGCGTCCAGGGCAGCTTGAAACATGCCTTCCAAGGCTGGCGCTACCTCGCTCCCGTGGATGCCCCACGAGATCTGCCGGAAAATCGTGACCACGAAGACCCCTTGCCCGTTGACCTGACCAGAGCCCTTGCGGAAATCGGCGTGCTATAGCCACTGGTTTGACATCCGAGGGTTCGGGATTTGAGTTTATTTTGCAAAATGAAATTGACGACGGGCAGAACCCTCTTTTCATTTTGCCTTTAAACTCCCGCCGGAGGCACCCTTGGAGAAAGATCGCGCGTCAGCGCGGCCTTTTGGTCATGTCAGCCGCTCCAGAAGTGACGTCAGGGTCTCGCGTTGTTTATCATCCAGCTCAGCGGTGCGGCTACGCCACAAGGTAGCCTGGGATTTCAGGATCAACCCGTCTGACAAAATCTTGAGGTGATTGGCGCGCAGGGTTTCTCCGCTCGACGTGATATCGGCAATAGCTTCCGCTGTCTCGTTTTTAACCGTGCCTTCAGTCGCACCCTGGCTGTCGATCAGCGCGTAATCGGCGACACCGGCCACCCGGAGATAGTCTCGTACCAGGCGGTGATACTTGGTGGCAATCCGCAGACGAAAGCCATGGTGCGCCCGAAATGCTGCGGCGGCTGCGTCCAGATCGCCCAGTGTATCTACGTCCACCCAAGCCTGAGGGACCGCGATGATAAGATCGGCTTGCCCGAAGGCCAGTTCCTCGACGGGCGCGACCAACTGGTCCCACCTTGCGAGCTTTTCCTGGATGAGGTCCGTGCCGGTGACGCCAAGATGGATACGGCCGGAGGCCAGTTCGCGCGGGATCTCGCCCGCAGACAACAATATGAGCGAAACGCCGTCGATGCCATCGACGGTGCCGGCATATTCACGCTCGGATCCGGTGCGCTGCAAAGAAACACCGCGCGCACCGAACCAATCAAACGTCTTCTCCATTAGCCTGCCTTTGGATGGCACCCCTAATTTAATGGTCATTCGCACCCTCCAGTTCCAGCATGAGACCAGGGCGCATCACACCGCCCACTGCGGGAATCTCGCCCCCCTCGCCCAGCCTTTTGGTCAAGGCGTCATATCGACCGCCACTGGCTATCATTGGCCAATCGGGACGCGCATCCGCGCGGAACCCGAAAACGAAACCATCGTAATATTCCATGGATACCCGACCAAAGCTTGCTTCGAACATCAGATTTTCGGTATCGACACCGCGTTCGGTCAACGCTTTTTCCCGCAATGCCAGCCGATCGACAGCGTCGGAAATCGCCGGAAGGTCCACCGCGATGTCACGCAGTTGACTTATCGCGTTGTGCATGGTTTCGCGAATATCCAGCAAAGCCTGGATCAATTCAACCTGCCCCGCCCCAAGCGGCCCACAAGCGGCATCTTCGCGGAGCGCCTGGATACGTGATTGAATTTCGGCGGCGCTGCGTAAGCCGATCAGCGGCGCATCAATCTTCCCGTCACCCGCCAGCAGCGCAGAACGAGCGGCAGGGACAGGCGTTTTGCCGCTATACCGGTCCAGCAACGCCCGAAATCGGCGGGGTCGCCAGATATGCCGCATCAGAGCGGACTTGCGAGGCACAGAGGTATCCAGCCCTTTGACCGCAGCCATCAAGATGCCTATGTCGCCTGTAACAGCTGCCACCGGCAGCCCGCTCAGTCCTTGCGAAATTGACGCGAACACCTCTGCATCCGCCGCGGCAGGGTCGGCGTCGTCGAACACTTCGTATCCGACCTGTATGTATTCATTTGCGCGGGTCGGGTCTTTTTCCTGACGGCGGAACACCTCTCCGGCATAGGTATATCGCGCAGGTTTTGCACCATGCGTCATGTGCATTTGTACGACTGGAACCGTATAGTCTGGGCGCAGCATCTGTTCGCCACGCAGCGCATCCGACGTCACATACGCCCGGGCACGAATATCTTCGCCATACAAATCCAGCAGGGTTTCTGCGGGCTGCAAGATCGGCGGGTCGACGACCATCGCGCCTCGCGCCTCAAACAGCGCGCGCAGGGCGCTGGCCTTGGCAAGTATTTCCGAACGTGTGGCCATCAGCGGTTCAGCTCCATTATCTCGCGCACTTTAGAGACAAGATCCCCACGCGCCACTTCGTACTGGCTGGGGCGGTCCTTCCATTCCTCGAGCGTGGCGCTTTCGGCGATTTTCGCGCCAAGGATCAGGTCCTTGATCTGGATCATACCCTTGTCGAATTCATCCTCGCCCGCGATCACCGCCACCGGGCTGGCGCGGCGGTCTGCATATTTCAGCTGGTTGCCAAAGTTCTTGGGGTTGCCCAGATAAACCTCGGCCCGGATGCCTGCCTGACGCAATTCGGCAACCATCGCCTGATAGTCGGACATGCGCGCCTTATCCATGACGGTCACCACAACGGGCCCTTCGGCCTGCGCCGACATCCGGCCCTTGGCCTGTAGCGCGGCAAGCAGCCGGTCGACGCCGATAGAGACACCGGTTGCAGGGACTTCCTGACCGGTGAAGCGCTTGACCAGATCGTCGTAACGCCCACCCCCTGCGACAGAGCCAAAGTTGCGTGGTCGGCCTTTTTCGTCCTGGATCTCGAAGGTCAGTTCCGCCTCGAACACCGGACCGGTGTAATAGCCAAGACCCCGCACGACAGAGGGGTCGATCTCCACGCGGTCAGCGCCGTAGCCGCCGACCGCCATTAGATCGGCGATGGTTTCCAACTCGTCCACGCCCTGCGCGCCTGTCTCGGAACCGGCGACCAGATCACGCAGCCGCGCGACGGTTTCCGCACCGCTGTCGCGTTTGGCTTGCATAAAGCCCATGACCACATCGGCCTGAGCATCGCTCAGCCCTGCCCCATCGGTAAAGTCGCCGCTGTCATCCTTGCGGCCCGCGCCCAGCAATGCGCGCACCCCGTCCAGCCCCAGCCGGTCGAGCTTGTCAATCGCACGCAGCACGATGCCGCGCTCGTGGGCGAAATTGTCGGGGTTGGCAGGGTCGAGCACGCCTGCGACCTCCATCACACCGTTGAGCACCTTGCGGTTGTTCACCCGCACGATGTAGTCGCCGCGGTCGATCCCGACTTCTTCCAGACAATCGGCCAGCATCGCGCAGATCTCTGCATCGGCCGCGACCGACGGTGCGCCGACCGTATCGGCATCGCATTGATAGAACTGGCGGAAGCGGCCCGGCCCCGGCTTTTCGTTGCGCCAGACCGGCCCCATCGCATAGCGCCGATAGGGCGTGGGCAGATCGTTGCGATGTTGTGCATAGACGCGTGCCAGCGGTGCGGTCAGGTCATAGCGCAGGGCCAGCCAGTCGCCGGGCTTGTCCGCCTCTGCATCCTCTTGCCACGCGAAGACGCCCTCATTGGGGCGATCCACATCGGGAAGGAACTTGCCCAAAGCCTGCACCGTCTCGACCCCAGAGCTTTCCAGCGCGTCAAAGCCATAGCGATGATAGACCTGCGCAATCTTATGCAGCATCTCGGCGCGCTGTGTTACTTCTGCACCGAAATAGTCACGAAACCCCTTTGGCGTTTCGGCCTTGGGGCGGGGGGTCTTTTTTGGCTTGGCCATTGGATCACATCCTGTGGGCTGAATATCGCGCTTCGCGTCTAGCCCAACCCCCCGCCAAGGGCAAGCGACGCGGCCCCGCTGCGGGACGCATCCCCCCTTATCGAACGCCATACAACCTGTTAGGAGGACGGCAAACGCGCAAGCTGCAAGGTGCCCTCATGGATAAGCTCGAAGAACAAATGGCCCATCTGATCCGTACGGTGGATGACCTGTCCGATGTCGTCGCCCGTCAGGAGACAGAGATCGCGACCCTGACACGGCGGGTTCATATGCTGATGCAGCGCGAGGGCGAACGCGAGGCAGCGGGCTCCGACGGGGTTGTCATCGGCAACGAACGCCCGCCGCACTATTGATCGGAGCCTCGTCCAGGAAGCTGCCGTCGCCCCAGTGGGCCGCGTCAGATTTCCTCTACCTCCATCACGCCGGTCAGGGACCGGATGGCACCCTTGATCTTGGGGGTGACAGGGTATTCGGCGCAAAGATCGACCTCCACCTCGCCGGGCAGGGTCGGGTCCATCAAGCACAGTTGCACCGGCCCCTTGCCCGCGCTGCGCGCCGCGGATCGGGCACCGGCCAACACATCGGCGACCGCCTGAATAGCCCCCGCATCATCCACAAAGATCCGCAGCCCCATGTTGCCCGCATCCTCGACCACCGTGTCGATCGGCACCACCGACCGGCCCAGCAGTTTCAACTGGTCGCTTTCCATCGTCGCCTCGACCATGACCACGACCTTAGACCCTGTTTCAAGGTGGTCGCGCGCCAGTTCCAGCGTGTCCGAAAACAGCGTCACCTCGTAAGCGCCCGTCGGGTCCGACAACTGCGCAAAAGCAAAGCGGTTGCCGCGCGCCGATTTACGTTCCTGCCGACCGGCGACGATCCCTGCCAGACGGGCATTCATCGCCCCTTTGACCGAGACTTTCTCGGTCAACTCGTCCAGCGTCAGGAACGGCACACCGCCCGTGGCGGATTTGCGTTTCATCGGCCCCATGTAATCGTCCAGCGGGTGGCCCGACAGATAGAAGCCCACGGCCTTGAACTCTTCGGTCAGGCGTTCGGCGGCCTCCCAATCGTCGCAGGGCACGATGCGCGGCTCTGGCAAGTCATCCCCCGCCTCGCCAAACAGCGACACCTGATTAGAGGCCTTCTGTTCGTGGATCGCGGCGGAATAGCTGACCAACCCGTCCAGCGACTGCCAGACGCGGCGTCGGTTGTTGTCCAGCTGGTCGAACGCACCGGACCGGGCCAGCATCTCAAGCGGACGTTTTCCCACCCGTTTCAGATCAACCCGCCGCGCCAGATCAAAAAGCGTGGCAAAGGGCTTGTCCACACCGTCCACCTTGCGGCCTTCGGTGATCAGCTTCATTGCTTCCACCCCGACGTTTTTCAGCGCGCCCAAGGCATAGACCAACGCGCCCTCGACCACCTTGAACGTCGCATCACTGCGGTTCACACAAGGCGGCACCCAAGGCAGTTCCAGCCGTTTGCGGACCTCTTCGAAATAGACCGCCAGCTTGTCGGTCAGATGGATATCGCAGTTCATCACGCCGGCCATGAATTCGACCGGATGGTTCGCCTTGAGCCATGCGGTCTGATAGCTGACCACCGCATAGGCGGCGGCGTGGGATTTGTTAAAACCGTAGTTGGCGAATTTTTCCAGAAGGTCAAAAACCTCAGACGCCTTTTTCTTATCGACCCCGTTGGCCATCGCGCCTTTTTCGAACTTGGGGCGTTCCTTCGCCATTTCCTCGGCGATCTTTTTACCCATCGCACGACGGAGCAGGTCGGCGCCGCCAAGGCTATAGCCCGCCATGACCTGCGCGATCTGCATAACCTGTTCCTGGTAAACAATAATCCCCTGCGTTTCCTCCAGGATGTGGTCAATCGACGGATGCACGGATTCCCGCTCGCGCTGGCCGTTCTTGACCTCGCAATAGACCGGAATATTCTCCATCGGGCCGGGCCGATACAGCGCCACAAGGGCCACAATATCCTCGATACAGGTCGGCTTCATCCGCTTGAGGGCATCCATCATGCCGCTGGATTCCACCTGGAACACCGCAACCGTCTTGGCGCTGGCATAAAGCTTGTAAGAGGCCTCGTCGTCCAGCGGGATGGTGGCGATATCGTCGATCAGCCCCTCGGGCGGCTCGAACAGTTCTGTCCCGTCGGCGGCCACATGCAGGTGACGGCCCGAGGATTTGATCTGGTCTACCGCGTTCTGGATGACGGTCAGGGTCTTGAGGCCCAGAAAGTCGAACTTGACCAGACCAGCCTGTTCGACCCATTTCATGTTGAACTGCGTCGCGGGCATATCGGACCGCGGGTCTTGATAAAGCGGCACCAGCGCGTCCAGCGGCCGGTCCCCGATCACAACCCCCGCCGCGTGGGTCGATGCGTTGCGCAACAGCCCCTCGACCTGCTGGCCATAGTTCAATAACCGCGCGACGACTTCCTCGTTCTTGGCCTCCTCGCGCAGGCGTGGTTCATCCGCCAGCGCCTTTTCGATGCTGACAGGTTTCACGCCCTCGACAGGGATCATCTTGGACAGACGATCCACCTGCCCGTAGGGCATCTGCAATACCCGTCCGATGTCACGCACTGCCGCCTTGGACAAAAGCGCCCCAAAGGTGATGATCTGCCCCACCTTGTCGCGCCCGTATTTGCGCTGCACATATTGGATCACCTCTTCCCTGCGATCCATGCAAAAGTCGATGTCAAAGTCGGGCATCGATACCCGTTCGGGGTTCAGGAACCGTTCAAACAGCAGTTGATAGCGCAGCGGGTCCAGATCGGTAATCGTCAGCGCATAGGCCACCAGCGATCCCGCTCCCGACCCGCGCCCCGGCCCGACGGGTATGTTCTGATCCTTTGCCCATTTGATGAAATCCGCAACGATCAAGAAATAGCCGGGAAACCCCATGCCTTCGATGATACCCAGTTCGAAATCCAGGCGCTTTTCATATTCGTCTACAGAGGTCGCGTGGGGGATCACCTTGAGCCGGTTTTTCAGCCCCTCATGCGCCTGCCGCTTCAGCTCTTCAATCTCGTCATCCGCGAACTTCGGCAGAATAGGGGCACGGCGATAGGCCATGAATGCGCAGCGCCTTGCAATCTCGACGGTGTTGTCGATCGCTTCGGGAAGGTCGGCGAACAGCGCCAGCATTTCGGTTTGAGACTTGAAATAATGCTGATCCGTCAAGCGGCGACGATCCTGCTGCTGGTCCACATAGGCCCCTTCGGAAATGCATATCAAAGCGTCATGCGCCTCGTACATCGTCGATTTGGGGAAATAGACGTCGTTGGTTGCCACCAGCGGCAACGCCATATCATACGCCATTTCAACAAACCCGCGTTCGGTCAAACGTTCCGCCTCGGGCAGGCCACTCTCGCCGGGATGGCGTTGCAGCTCGATATACAGACGGTCGCCAAAGGCGCTGTGCAGACGTTTCACCAATTCTTCCGCGGCAGTCCTTTGACCAGCCTGCAACAAATGCCCCACCGGGCCATTGGCCCCTCCTGACAGGCAAATCAAGCCACCACTCAATGTCTCGAGCTCGGCCAACGTGACCTGAGGCAGCTCCCCGCCCTTGTCGATATAAAGGCAGGAATTCAGTTTCATCAGGTTTTCATAGCCGGCCTCTGACTGAGCCAGCAAAACCACCGGTGCGGGCGCGCGGGGCTTTTCCCCGGGCTGAAGCTTCACATAGGCCAGATCGACCTGACACCCGATGATCGGCTGCACGCCAGCATCAGACATCGCAACAGAAAATTCCAGTGCTGCAAACATGTTGTTGGTATCGGTCAGCGCCAGTGCCGGCATATCCGCGGCCTTGCACAGGTCGGGCAGCTTTTTCAGCCGCAACGCGCCTTCCAACAACGAATATTCCGAATGCGAGCGCAGGTGAATGAATCGGGGTGCTTGTGCCATTGGTCAAGCTTACCCAAGCGCGCTCCCCGCCACCAGACCCGACGTTGCAGCCGATCAGGTTTTCCGCCAAACGGCCGGCTGCTGGTGCTGATGCCCCATAATACCCCTTGCCAAGCCCCCCCGCACCCGCCTAGCCTCTTTCGACATCTGCCCGCACCGCGTTCTACGTCGCATCGAACGCAGCGCAGCTCAGGGGCCCTGGTACCGCGGCGGAACGAACCCTATGGACATCACTTTTCTTCTCAACGGAGAAGTCGTGTCGCTGACCGACATCTCTCCTTCCACCACTTTGCTGAACTGGTTGCGCGATACCCAAAGCCTGACTGGCACCAAGGAAGGCTGTAACGAAGGCGACTGCGGGGCGTGCTCCGTGATGGTCAGTGATGCGCAGGGGCACCGCGCCGTTAACGGTTGCATCCTGTTCCTGCCCCAGATCCATGGCAAATCCGTCACCACCGTCGAAGGCGTCAGCGCCCCCGGTGGGGCCCTGCACCCCGTGCAACAAACCATGATCGACCATCACGGCAGCCAATGCGGCTTCTGCACACCTGGGTTTGTCGTGACCATGGCCACCGATCACCTGAACGGAAAAACCGATCACGCCACGCAATTGGCCGGCAACCTGTGCCGCTGCACCGGCTACGCCCCTATCATACGCGCCGCTCGGGCCGCCGAGACCGCACCGGTACCGCCCCATCTCAGGGACCTGAAAATTCCAGATGGCAAAATATCCTCGGGGGGGCCGGCGCAGCCGGACGGGGGCAGACAGCCCCCTCGCCCCTGCCAACCCGAAACCACCGACGATCTGGCCCATTGGTACGCTGACAATCCCGATGCGACGTTGGTTGCTGGGGCTACCGACGTGGGCCTCTGGGTGACCAAACAATTCCGGGATCTTGGACCGATGGTTTTTCTGAACCGACTCCAGGACCTGGGCGGTATCAGTGACGAAGGCAGCGCCTGGCGCATCGGCGCAACCACCACGATTGCCGACCTCGAAGCCCACTTTGCCCCCCTCCACCCGAGCCTCGGTGCGATGCTGCGGCGCTACGGCTCGGCGCAGGTGCGCAATGCCGCGACCATCGGTGGCAATATCGCCAATGGCTCTCCTATCGGCGACGGCCCCCCTGCATTGATCGCGATGGGGGCAACCCTACACCTGCGGTACCGTGACACGCGCCGCGCGCTCCCGCTCGAGGATTTCTTTCTCGACTACGGCAAGCAGGACCGGAAGCCGGGCGAATTCGTCGAAGCGATCACGGTACCCAAGCAGCCCGACACCCTGCGGTGTTACAAGCTAAGCAAACGGTTTGATCAAGACATCTCGGCAGTGTGCGGCTGCATCAACCTCACGCTCGAAGGCAGCGTCATCACCGATGCCCGTATCGCATACGGAGGCATGGCGGGCATCCCCAAACGTGCGGCGGAGACCGAAGCGGCGCTGATCAATCAATCGTTTGACGAGACCAGCATACGCCGTGCGATGATCGCCCTGCCGATGGACTTCCAACCGCTGACCGACATGCGCGCCTCGGCGCAATACCGGTTGCTGACAGCACAAAACCTGCTGCTGCGCTATCTGTACGAAATGAACGGCGTGCCAACCAACCTGCACGAGGTGACCGCATGAGCGTCGCCAAACCCCTGCCCCATGATGCCGCCAGATTGCATGTGACGGGGGCAGCCCGCTATGTCGATGACATCCCGGCGCCCGCCAGCGCGCTGCACATTGCCTTTGGCCTCAGCCCGGTCGCCGCGGGTACGATCAACGCGGTAGACCTGCGCGACGTCGCCGCCGCCCCGGGTGTCGTGGCGGTACTTACCGCCGCGGACCTGCCATTTGAAAACGATGTGTCGCCTTCCAACCACGACGAACCGTTGCTGGCCAAAGAGGCGGTGCATTATGCGGGCCAACCCATCTTCATGGTGGTGGCCACCAGCCACCTCGCGGCCCGGTATGCTGCGCGGCTCGGGCATGTTGAGATTACCGAAACGACCCCTATCCTGACCATCGAAGATGCGCTTGCCGCCAATTCCCGGTTTGAAGATGGGCCGCGCATCTACCGGAAAGGCGACGCCGATGCCGCGCTGAAAACCGCCCCACATATCTTGACCGGAACCATTCATATCGGCGGACAGGAGCACTTTTACCTCGAAGGGCAAGCGGCATTGGCCCAACCCCAGGATAATGGTGACATGGTCGTGCAATCCTCAACCCAGCACCCCACCGAGATCCAGCATAAAGTGGCCGAAGCCTTGGGCAAACCCATGCATGCCGTGCGCGTCGAGACCCGCCGGATGGGGGGCGGCTTCGGTGGCAAGGAAAGTCAGGGCAACGCGCTTGCCGTTGCCTGCGCCGTCGCCGCCGCGCGGACGGGGGGCACCTGCAAAATGCGGTATGACCGCGACGATGACATGATCGTCACGGGCAAACGCCACGACTTTCGCATCGACTACAGCGTCGGCTTCGGCGCAGACGGGGTCATTACGGCGCTGGATGTCACCCACTATACCCGTTGTGGCTGGGCGATGGATCTGTCGCTGCCCGTGGCCGACCGCGCGATGCTGCACGCGGACAACGCCTATCATCTGGACAACATACGTATTACGTCGCACCGTTTGCGCACCAACATGCAAAGCGCGACGGCATTTCGTGGGTTCGGCGGCCCCCAGGGGATCGTCGGGATCGAACGGGTCATGGACCACATCGCGCAGCATTTGGCCATTGATCCGCTGGCGGTGCGCCGGGCTAATTACTACGCCGACGTGATGCAACCTGACAACAGCGGTATCGCGCATGACAATCGCGGCGTGCCTGACCCCTCGGCCGATCTTGCCTCTCGGGGTGCGCCCGCGGTGTCACAGACCGGACCGGTGCAAACCCGAACCGACGTACAGACCACGCCCTATCACCAACCCGTCCAGGATTGCATTATCAACGCGCTGACGGATCGCCTGGCCGAAACGTCGAATTACACCGCCCGCCGCGCCGCCGTTGCCGAATGGAACGCGGCGCAGCCGGTCTTGAAACGCGGTATCGCGCTCACCCCGGTGAAGTTCGGCATCTCCTTCACTCTGACCCATCTTAACCAGGCAGGCGCGTTGGTGCACGTCTATCAGGACGGCTCGATTCACCTGAATCACGGCGGTACCGAAATGGGCCAGGGGCTGTTTCAGAAAGTCGCCCAAATCGCAGCCAGCCGATTTGGCGTCGATATCTCGGCTGTCAGGATTACCGCGACCGACACCGGCAAAGTGCCCAATACGTCGGCGACGGCAGCGTCCTCCGGTACCGATCTGAACGGCATGGCGGTACAGGCTGCCTGTGACACGATCCGTGACCGCATCGCCGCACATCTCGCCGAGCGGCACCAGACCCGGCCCGATGCCGTGCATTTTGCAGATGGCAAGGTCATCGTCGGTGGCGAACAGCTGAGCTTTGCGCAGGCTGCCGCGTCGGCCTATGAAAACCGCGTATCGCTGTCATCGACCGGGTATTACAAGACGCCGGAAATCGAATGGGACCGGATTGCTGGCCGCGGGCGTCCGTTTTTCTACTTTGCCTATGGTGCCGCTGTCACCGAAGTGGTGATCGACACCTTGACCGGAGAAAACCGCATTTTACGCGCTGACATTCTGCATGACGCCGGCACGTCGCTGAACCCGGCGCTCGATATCGGCCAGATCGAAGGTGGTTATGTCCAGGGCGCAGGGTGGCTGACCACCGAAGAGCTGGTCTGGGATGCCAAGGGCGCGCTGCGGACCCATGCGCCATCGACCTACAAGATACCGGCCATCTCGGACACGCCGGATGTGTTCAACGTGGCCCTGTGGGATCAACCCAACCCTGCGCAGACGGTATATCGGTCCAAAGCGGTTGGTGAACCGCCGTTGATGCTGGGGATATCCGCTTTCATGGCGTTATCGGATGCCGTCAGCGCCTGCGGTGACGGGTTCGGAGATCTCCAAGCACCTGCAACCGCCGAGGCCGTGTTGACCGCCATCGGGAAGGCCCGCAATGCCCTTTGACCGCGAAGCCCTTGCGGATGCTGTCGCCGTCCACGGCGTTGTGGCCCGGATTGTGCTGGTCCAGGTGAAGGGGTCGGCCCCCCGCCCCGCCGGTACGTCGATGCTGGTTTGGCGGGACGGCAGCAGTGGCACGATCGGCGGCGGGCAGCTGGAACTACAATCCATGAAGGCCGCAGCCGAGATGCTCATGGGTGGACCAGCGGCCAAGGTATCGCGTCGGGCCTTGGGCCCATCGTTGAACCAATGCTGCGGCGGGGCCGTCACAGTGGTGACCGAGGTTTTCGACCGGCAAACGCTGGAGCAACTGCGCAGCGATTTCACGCGCATCTATCTGCGACAGGTCGACCCCGACGCCCCGGCCCTGCCCGCCGCGCTTGTTGCAAAGCTGCGGCGGGCCGACATCGCCGATACGCCGCTTTCCATCACCCTTCAGAACGGGTGGCTGGCAGAAGCGATGTGGCGTCCGAGCAGACAGGTAGTGATCTATGGTGCGGGTCACGTCGGCAGCGCCTTGGCGCGCGTCCTTGCCCCGCTTCCGCAGTTTCGCACGGTGCTTGCTGACCCGCGTCCCGGATACCTGGACAGTTGCCCGGTCGGAATCGCCGCCGCCGCTGGCCCCTGGTCCACCGCCATGTCCCAGGCCGAACCTGATGCCGCCCATTTTATCATGACCCCTGCACATGACCAGGACCTCGAGCTTTGCCACCTGTTGCTAAGCCGCGACTTCGCCTTCGGCGGGTTGATCGGGTCTGGTACCAAATGGGCCCGGTTCCGAAGCCGTCTGGCCGCACTGGGCCACCCGACGGAGCGGATAGACAAGATCCTCTGTCCGATCGGCGACCGGACCCTGGGGAAACATCCGCAGGCGATTGCCCTTGGCGTGGCCACGCAACTGTTGCACTTTAGGCCCGTACATAGGAATAACACCGCAGGCATGGACGAAAAGGAACGCAGCGCATGACCGATACGCCCCTTTTGGCGCTTTCCGGCTTGACCAAGGCCTATCCCGGTGTCGTTGCCAATGATGGTGTATCGCTGCGCATCGCCCCCGGCGAAGTCCACGCCCTGTTGGGTGAAAATGGTGCCGGAAAGTCCACGCTGGTCAAGATGATTTATGGGCTGGTCAAGCCCGATAGCGGCAAGATGGAGATGAACGGCAGCGCCTATACCCCGCAAGAGCCACGCGACGCCCGCGCCGCCGGTGTCGGCATGGTGTTCCAGCACTTTTCGCTTTTCGATGCGCTTAGCGTCGCCGAGAACATCGCGCTCGGTATGGAACATGCCCCGAAGTTGCGTCGGTTGAGCCACCAGATCCGCGAGGTATCAGAGGCGTATGGCCTGCCGCTTTCCCCGGATCGCATCGTCGGAGACCTATCCGCGGGGGAACGCCAGCGGGTCGAAATCATCAGATGTCTGCTGCAAGACCCCAAGCTGTTGATCATGGACGAACCGACGTCGGTCCTGACGCCGCAAGAGGTTGAGATTCTTTTCAAGACACTGCGCAAACTCAGCGCCGAAGGCACGGCGATACTATATATTTCGCATAAGCTTGAGGAAATTCGTAACCTCTGTGACAGTGCGACGATCCTGCGATTGGGTCGGGTGGTCGGTCATTGCACGCCCGCACACACCACCGCGCGCGAGATGGCCGAGATGATGGTGGGCAGCACGCTGAAAACCCCGACACGGGCCGGCAAGACGCCGGGGAAGGTGGTTCTGGATATCCAGCGGCTGAGTGCGAAGTCTCCGAGCGCGTTTGGCATGCCGCTGCGCGAAATCACCGTGCAGGTCCGCGCGGGAGAGGTTCTGGGGATTGGCGGGGTTGCCGGCAACGGCCAGGACGAATTGCTGGCCGCCCTGTCGGGCGAGGCACCATGCGCCGCCGGGATGATCGTCTTTGACGGTCAAGATGTCGGCCCGCTGGGGCCAACCGCGCGGCGCAGGTTGGGCATTCTTACAGCGCCTGAAGAACGCCTGGGGCACGCTGCGGTGCCCGATATGACGCTGGTGGAGAATGCGATGCTTACCGGTGCGGCACGCGAAAAGCTGGAACGCAGGGGGATGCTTGATTGGCAGGCTGCCAAACGGTTTGCCGAAAACATCGTCGCGAAATTCGATGTGCGCACCCCTGGAGCTGCAAACGTCGCACGGTCGCTGTCGGGGGGCAACTTGCAGAAATTCGTGATCGGCCGCGAAGTCTTGCAACGCCCCCGCGTGTTGGTGGTCAACCAGCCCACATGGGGGGTTGACGCGTCGGCGGCTGCTGCCATTCGGCAGGCGCTGCTGGATCTCGCCGAAAATGGTGCCGCGGTGATAGTGGTCAGCCAGGATCTGGACGAGTTGATGGAAATTTCGGATCTGTTCGCCGCATTGAACGAGGGCCGCTTGTCAGTGCCGCGTCCCGCGCAGGGGCTTACGGTAGAGGAGATCGGGTTGATGATGGGCGGTGCCCACGGCATGGAGGTCGCACATGTATAAACCAGTGCCGCGCGGGGGTTTCACACCCCCGCACCCCCGTGGAGTTTACCGGCAAAATGAAAACGGCGGTGCGGCATGGTAAGGCTGGAAAAACGGCCTCAGCCGAGCCGGGCGTTTTCCTGGGCCGCGCCGGTCCTGGCGGTGGTGGCGACCATGATCTTTGGCGGATTGTTGTTTGCGGCCTTGGGTAAAGACCCGGTTGCGTCGATCGAGACGATTTTTTGGGAGCCTTTGTTCGGCGATTTCGCCTTTTACTATCGCCCGCAGCTGTTGATCAAGGGAGCGCCGCTGGTGTTGATCGCCATCGGCCTGTCATTGGGTTTCAAGGCGGGAATCTGGAATATCGGTGCCGAAGGCCAGTATATCATGGGGGCGATATTCGGGGCGGCGGCGGGATTGGCTTTCTATCCTGAGCAAAGCGTTTTCATCTTTCCGCTGATGGTGGTGGCGGGCGCGTTTGGTGGTTGGTTATGGGCGATGATCCCTGCGGTGCTGCGGGTCAAGTTCGGTACGAACGAGATTTTGGTGTCTTTGATGCTTGTCTATGTCGCGGAACAGTTCCTTGCCTCTGTCAGTCTGGGCCTGCTGAAAAACCCCGAAGGCTTTGGCTTTCCTGGTAGTCGCAACCTGCAGCAGTATGCGTCGGCTCACAATGGCGAGCTGATTGCCGGTTCGGGCATGCATTGGGGGGTGGTCGCCGCCCTGATCGCGGTGATATTCGCCTATGTTCTGTTGACCCGTCATCGTCTGGGCTTTGCCATCCGCGTCACCGGCCAAGCGCCCAAGGCGGCACGTTTTTCAGGGGTGAACCCGACGCGGCTGGTTTTGTTTTGCATGGGAGTTTCGGGGCTGCTGGCCGGCTTGGCTGGGCTGTTCGAAGTTGCAGGTCCTGCCGGGCAGATCACCATTGATTTCAATGTAGGCTATGGATTTACCGCGATCATCGTCGCATTTTTGGGCCGGTTGCATCCGGTTGGCATACTTCTTGCCGGCGGATTGCTGGCGTTGACCTATATTGGCGGGGATATTGCGCAAAGCCAACTGGGCCTGCCCGCCGCGGCGATACAGGTATTTCAGGGGATGTTGCTGTTTTTTCTCCTGGCCTTTGATCTTTTCACGCAGTTTCGTCTGCGCTTCGGCCAAGCGGAGGTCATATAATGGATCTGTCGGCAATCAACCCGGTTCTGTTTGTCGCGGGTTTTCTTGTGGCGGCGACCCCGTTGATTTTTGCCGCGCTCGGAGAGTTGGTGGTCGAACGATCCGGTGTGTTGAACCTAGGTGTCGAGGGGATGATGATCATCGGCGCGATTTGCGGCTTTGCCGCCGCGGTCGAGACCGGGTCGCCGCTTCTTGGCTTTTTCGCGGCGGCGGTTGGGGGGGCGGTCCTGAGCCTGTTGTTCGCGTTTCTGACCCAGATCACGTTGGCAAACCAGGTCGCATCGGGATTGGCACTGACATTGTTCGGCCTTGGGTTTTCCGCCCTGTTGGGACAGCGTTACGTCGGCATAAAACCACCGCGTCTGCCGGAAGTGAACTTTGGCCCGCTGCATGATATTCCGGTGTTGGGGCCGGTCCTGTTTTCCCATGACATCATATTATATCTTGGTTTGGCATTGGTTGTCGCTGTCTGGGCTGGCCTGAAATTCACCCGGGCCGGTTTGGTCCTGCGCGCAGTCGGGGAAAGCCACGATGCCGCCCACGCGCTTGGTTACAAAGTTGTGCGTATCCGCACCCTTGCCATCATGTTTGGTGGGGCATGTGCAGGGCTGGGCGGGGCTTACATCAGCCTGATCCGCGTGCCGCAATGGACCGAAGGCATGACCGCAGGCGTGGGGTGGATCGCATTGGCCCTGGTGGTTTTCGCCAGCTGGAAACCCTGGCGGCTCTTGCTGGGTGCCTATCTTTTTGGCGGTATCACCCAGCTTCAGCTGAATCTGCAGGGTGCAGGCGTTGCCATTCCGGTAGAATATCTGGCAATGTCACCCTATGTTATCACCATACTTGTACTGGTGGTTCTTTCAGCCGATAAAAACGCTGCTCCGGCGTCGCTTGGTCGCACCTTCCATGCGTCAAACTAGGGGTTCTATTTTTCAAGCGCCTGCGAAAAGGCGCGTTATTCAGGGGACTATGTTATGAAACTATCCACACTTCTGACCAGTGCAGCCCTTGCACTTGGTGTTGCGAGCGGGGCCTATGCCGACGCTCACGAAAAAACCAAAGTCGGATTTGTCTTTGTCGGCCCGGTCGGCGACGGAGGCTGGACCTATGAACACAATCAGGGACGTCTGGCCGTCGAAAAGGAATTTGGCGATGCTGTGGAAACCGTCTTTGTCGAAAACGTGGCCGAGGGCCCGGATTCCGAACGCGTCATGACCCAGATGGCGCTGGATGGGGCCGACCTGATCTTTACCACATCGTTTGGCTATATGGACCCGACGATCAATATCGCCGCCAAATTTCCGGATGTGAAATTCGAACATGCCACCGGCTATAAACGCGCCGATAACGTGTCGACATATTCGGCGCGCTTCTATGAAGGTCGCGCTATTCAGGGCCATATCGCTGGCAAGATGACCAAGTCGAACATCATCGGCTATATCGGTTCTTTCCCGATCCCCGAGGTGATCCGTGGTATCAATTCGGCCTACATCCACGCCAAGAAGGTGAACCCCGATGTCGAGTTCAAGATTGTCTGGGCCTACACATGGTTTGACCCGGCCAAGGAAGCCGACGCGGCGAAAGTGCTGATCGAACAAGGGGCAGACGTGATCCTTCAGCATACCGACTCAACCGCGCCGCAGGCGGCTGCTCAGGAAGCCGGTAATGTGATCACCTTTGGTCAGGCATCCGACATGGCACAGTATGCACCATCTCCCCGTGTGTCATCGATCATCGACAACTGGGCTCCCTACTACATCGCCCGGACCAAGGCCGTCATGGACGGCACATGGGAAAGCAAAGATACATGGGACGGTATCGGTGCCGGCATGGTCGGTATCGGAGAGATTTCCGATGCGGTGCCCGCCGATGTCAAAGAAGAAGCGCTGGCGTTGAAAGCCTCTATCGCTGATGGGTCGTACCATCCCTTTACAGGTCCTCTGAAAAAGCAGGATGGGTCGGACTTTCTGGCAGAAGGTGCAACAGCGGATGACGGTACGTTGGCCGGTATGAATTTCTATGTTGAGGGTATCAAAGGCGACATCCCAAAATAAATCGCGCACCGCGCGACGTGATCCAAGGCCCCGCCGCAGCGGGGCCTTTTTTTTGGGGGGGTATGCCCTTTGAGCGAACGGAACATAGCCACCGTTCCTAACGGCCAGTCAGCGGGATTTCGCAGCACGCAGCGTAATCTGGTCAGCGCTTCGCAATCGCTGTATCCATTACCCCGACGGCCCGTTATCATCGTGTCATGATCAAAGTTCATCACCTCAACCGGTCCCGCTCCCATCGGATTTTATGGCTTCTCGAAGAGATTGAGCAGCCCTATGAGATCGTTCATTACACACGCGACGAAAAGACCAACCTCGCCCCGCCCGAGCTGAAGCTCGTGCACCCTTTGGGGAAGTCACCGATGCTTGAGATTGACGGGACGTTGATCGCTGAAAGCGCCGCGATCACCGAAGTGTTGTGTAACCGCTTTGCCCCGGAAATGATTCCTGACCGCGATAGTGCCGCCTATTTTCAGCATCTTGAGCTGATGCATTTTGCCGAAGGGTCCGCGATGACGCCGATTCTGCTTAACCTATATGTCAGCCGATTGGGGGACGCGGGCGCACCCTTGCACCCGCGCATCACGTCGGAACTGGACAACCACTATAGCTACATGAACAGCCTGGTGCGCCCCTCGGGCCATTTCGTGCAAGATCGTTTATCCGCAGCGGATATCATGCTTAGTTTTCCTGCGGAAATCGCGATCCACCAAGGGCGCGCAAATGACTACCCCGCCTTGAAGGGGTTCGTCGAAATGATCCATGCCCGTCCTGCCTATATCCGGGCCACCGAAAAAGGTGGGGCCAAATGAGCACCGATATCATCGTTATAGGCGGTGGTATTGCAGGTATTTCCGCGGCAGCGCGCCTGTCCGAACACGCCCACGTCACCTTGATCGAAGCCGAAAGGCAACTTGGATATCACGCGTCTGGCCGGTCCGCGGCGCTGATCGAGGTTAACTACGGTGCCGCTTCGGTGCAGGCGTTGAATCGCGCCAGTATCGCGCATCTTGAGGAGGGCGGATATCTGTCGCCGCGCGGTCTGATGATCGTCGCGAGCCAGAACGAAAAGGCTGCATTTGATTCTGACCTGGCCGCAATGGGTGTCGTGCAAATCACCGTGCAGGAAGCGCTGGATTTTGTACCGGTGCTGGATCCCGACACGCTGGCATATGCAGGATATCACGCGGACGCGCATGACATCGACACGGACCGCCTGATGCAGGATTTCGCCAGACAGTTGCGGGGCAATGGTGGCACTGTCTTGACAGGGCAGCGTGTGCAGGCAATTCGACGGATGAACGATAAGTGGCAGATTGAAACCGCCAGCCAGACCCTTGAAGCCAAAACCTTGGTAAACGCAGCCGGAGCATGGGCCGACACAATCGCCGATCTTGCCGGAATTGCGCCGCTTGGTATCGTGCCGCACCGCCGGTCGATGGCACGGATCGCGGCACCGGGCGGGCAAGACCCTGCCCGCTGGCCGATGTTCTTTGGCGTAGGCGAAACATGGTACGCCAAACCGGACGCGGGTGCGCTGTTGGTTTCCCCCGCCGACGAGGACCCCGTTGAACCGCATGACGCCTGGCCCGACGACATGGTGCTTGCCGAAGGGCTTGACCGCTATCAGACGATGGTGGCGACACCTTTAACCAAGCCCATCGCGACCTGGGCGGGGCTGCGCAGTTTCGCCCCTGATCGTACATTGGTTCTGGGGCCTGATCCCTCCATGCCGGATTTTGTCTGGTGTGCGGGCCAAGGCGGGTATGGTTTCCAAACCTGCGTCGCGGCGTCGCGTCTGGTGGCCAACCTGACCTTTGGTCGCCCTACTGAGCTACCGTCAGGCGTGGTTTCAGCGCTACGCCCGGACCGGCTGCGCCAATGACAGCAAAACTGCCCCCCAATGCCAGCGTTGCCCGACCAGCTGGCCACAAGAAGCTTTATGCACCTGCCGCGGATCGCAACAAGGACGCGCTTTGTGATCTGCTGCTTGCCCACGCCCCACGCCAAGGCACGGCTCTCGAGATTGCGAGCGGAACGGGCCAGCATGTCATCGCCTTTGCCCACGCCCTGCCCGGCTTGTCGTGGTGCCCAACTGACCCTGACCCCGCCCGCCGCGCCAGTATCGATGCCTATGTAGCTGAAACCGGTATGACCAATATCGCCCCTGCCCAAGCTCTGGATGCGACGGTCGAAGGCTGGCATGAAACCATGCCCGGCCAAGACCTTATCTTTTTGGCCAACCTACTGCACCTGGTCTCTGCGCCCGCAGTTGAATGTTTGATCACGCAAGCTGCATCCGCCCTGGTGCCCGGCGGGACCTTGATCCTGTATGGCCCGTTCATCCGTGACGGACAGCTTACGTCAGAGGGCGACGTCAAGTTCGACGCTGACCTTCGGGCGGCCGACCCCGACATTGGATACAAAGACACAGCCGACGTGACCCGGTGGCTTAGCGATGCAACGCTGAGCCCGATTGATCTTGTCCCGATGCCAGCAAACAATCTGGCATTCATTTCGCGAAAGCCATAATCATGTCGCCATATCCCACCCTTGCCCTGCTTATTGCGCTGACATTATCAGCGTGCGGATCAACCACAGCCACCGTGCCGCCCGGGACCGTCACCACAGCCACATTCGGAGACCGAAAACCTTTCGAGTGGACTGACCGGGCCCCAAAGCACTATGCGGTGCACGGTATTGACGTCGCACGATTTCAACAGCCGCTGAACTGGACCACCGCACGCGCATCCGGCGTTAACTTTGCGTTCATCAAGGCGACCGAGGGCGGCGACTTCTTCGACCCGATGTTTTCGGATCATTGGAACGGTGCGGGACAGGCGGGGGTCGCCCGTGGCGCATATCACTTTTATTACTTCTGCTCGTCGCCTCAAAAGCAGGCCCGCTGGTTCATCGCCAACGTACCCAGAACCGCCGGCATGTTGCCCCCGGTTCTCGATATGGAGTGGAACCCGTATTCCCCCACCTGTACCGTGCGCCCGCCCGCCGAAATCGTGCGCGAGCACGCCGCGAGCTTCTTGAGCATCCTCAAGGCGCACTACGGTCAACAACCCATAGTCTATACAACGCCGGAGTTTTATGCCCACAACGATATGGGCCGGCTGCGCGGTGTGGAATTCTGGCTTCGATCCACCGCGGCCCACCCAGCCGATAAATACCCCAATGAGCGTTGGACCTTTTGGCAATATACCAGCACCGGCCAGGTCCCCGGTGCCACCGGTGATATCGATATCAATGTGTACGAAGGAACGGCTGCAAGCTGGAGCACATGGCTGGCCCGGCGTCGGGTACGCTAGACCGGCAACAATCTATCGGTGCGCGATATTTTACATTGCCATTGGGGGTTGAACCTGGCACGGTTTTCCACGCGGAAACGGCAGGTACATGGCAGAACGTCGAAACTGGACCGAAGACGAAGTAACAGAAGCTTTGTCGCTCTATTTGCGGCTGCCTTTTGGCAAGTTCCATTCCCGCACCCCGCAGATCATCCGTATGGCAGAGCGGATCAAACGCACCCCATCCTCAGTGGCGATGAAGCTGTCCAACCTCGCCGCACTGGATGAAACCTTGCCGCAAAAAGGACTTGCCAAAGCTTCTGCGATGGGCCGGCAGGTGTGGGCGAGGTTTCGTCGCGACCCGTCCTTCGTGCTCGTCGCCTTTGAAGCGCAACTTCAGCCTTCACGGCCCCAGATGCCCGGTTTTTCGGAACAACGCCAAGCGGATTGGATCGCAAAGCAGTCCGAGGTCACCCGACGCGCTGTGGTGCAGCGTCGCGGACAAAGCTTCTTTCGCGAGATGATCCTCAACAACTACCGGTCGCGCTGCGCCCTGACCGGTCTTGACGACGCGCGCCTGCTGACCGCAAGCCACATCATCGGGTGGCAAGAAGATGACACCCACAGGCTCTACCCCGAAAATGGCATCTGTCTGAACGCATTGCATGATCGTGCCTTCGACCGCCATTTGATCAGTTTTGACGATGACTACCGCATGATCCTTGCCGATGACCTGCCTTCCGAAACCAAACGAAAGCTGACAGCCGGGGCCTCGGAACGCCTGCAACTGCCCGAGCGGTTCCTGCCCGGCCCTGCTTTTCTAATGCACCACCGGCAGCGCATGGTCGAGCGGCAGAACACGCCACCGCTCGGCTAGTTTCTCGCTCTATCCATCGACCCGGATCGTCGCGTTCTTTGGGTCATAGGGGCTATCCTCAACCACCTCGGCGTCCCATAGCTGATCGAACATCTTGACCTTCAGCTTGGTACCCACCTCGGCACTTTCGGGCTTCACATAGCCCATGCCGATGGATTTGCCAAAAGCCACCGAATACCCGCCCGAGGTCAACCGCCCCACGCGTTTGTCACCGTGATACAACACTTCGCGGCCCCACGGATCGGCATCCTCAGGACCATCTATCAACAGCGTCACACATTTGCTGCGGATACCATGGGCCTGCATTGCCTCTTTACCGTGAAACTCTTTTGACAGATCGACAAATCGTGGCAGGTCAGCTTCAAGCGGCGTGGCATCCCGCCCCAATTCGTTACCAAAGGCGCGATAGGATTTTTCCTGGCGCAGCCAGTTCTGCGCCCGAGCGCCGACCAGTTTCATCCCGTGTTTTTCACCTGCCTTTTCCAGCAGATCGAACAGATGGTTCTGCATCTCGATCGGATGGTGTAGCTCCCAGCCCAACTCTCCGGTGTACGCCACGCGGATCGCGCGCACGGGTACCATGCCCAGTTCGATATTGCGCATGGTCAGCCACGGAAAACGCTTGTTGCTCAATACGGTATCGGGATCGGCATCCTTGACGATCTCTTTCAATACGTCGCGTGATTTCGGCCCTGCAATGGCAAAAACGCCCCATTGCGTAGTGACATCATGGCATTCGATATAGCCAAACTCCGGTGTCTTATCGGCAATCGCCTTGCGCAGGAAATCACTGTCATAGGCTGTCCACGCCCCTGCAGATACAAGGTAGTATTCATCTTCGGCCAGCCGCACGATGGTGTATTCGGTCCGCGTGGTGCCGTTGACCGTCAACGCATAAGTCAGGTTGATCCGCCCGACGGATGGTAATTTGTTACAGGTAAACCAACTCAGGAATGCGGTGGCACCCGGACCTTTGACCAAATGCTTGGTAAAGGCAGTCGCGTCGATCAGACCGACACCCTCACGGATCGCCTTGGCTTCCTCTACGGCATATTGCCACCAGCCGCCGCGCCGGAATGACCGGCTGTCGTGATCGCTGAAACCCATTGGCGCAAAATAGTTCGGGCGCTCCCAGCCGTTTACCTGGCCAAACTGCGCCCCACGCGCGGCCTGACGATCGTAGGCCGGCGATGTACGCAGGGGCCGGCAGGCCGGGCGTTCCTCGTCTGGGTGATGCAGAATATAGACGTGCTCATACGCTTCTTCGTTCTTGCGCGCGGCATATTCGGTGGTCATCCAGTCGCCGAAACGTTTGGGGTCAAGCGACGCCATGTCGATGTCAGCCTCGCCATTGACCATCAATTGTGCCAGATAAAATCCCGTCCCGCCGGCTGCGGTGATCCCAAAGGAAAAACCCTCAGCCAGCCACATGTTGCGCAAACCGGGTGCCGGGCCCACCAACGGGTTACCGTCGGGCGTGTAACAAATCGGCCCGTTGAAATCATCCTTCAGCCCACAGTTTTCAGCCGACGGTATCCGGTGGTTCATCGCCATGTATTGGTCTTCAATCCGGTCCAGATCAAGCTGGAACAGATCGGCACGGAAACTATCGGGAACGCCATATTCAAACCGCGCCGGCGCATCCTTCTCATACACCCCCAATATCCAGCCGCCGCGCTCTTCGCGGACATAGGATTGCGCATCGGCATCACGGATGACAGGGTGCTCGACATTGCCCTCCCCCTTGCGAAACGCAACCAGCTCTGGGTCCTGATCCATCACAATGAACTGATGCTCGACCGGAATGGCAGGCATCTTGATGCCCAGCATCTTCGCTGTGCGCTGCGCGTGGTTGCCACTGGCGGTGACGACATGTTCCGCAGTAATCACAACCTGCTCATCCGACGGTACAAGGTTGCCGCCCTTCTCTACCATCTTGGTAACGGTGACGTCCCACGCCTCACCGTTCCAATGAAACGCGTCTGCCTGCCACTTGCGTTCAATAGCGACGCCGCGCTGCCGCGCCCCCTTCGCCATCGCCATCGTCACATCGGCAGGGTTTATATACCCATCGGTCTGATGATATATCGCGCCCTTCAGATCGTCGGTGCGGATCAACGGCCACTTCGCCTTGATCTGATCAGGCGTCAGCCATTGATAAGGCACACCGCAGGTCTCCGCGGTCGACGCATAAAGCATATACTCGTCCATCCGCGCATCGGTCTGCGCCATCCGCAGGTTGCCGACGACCGCAAAACCCGCGTTGAGCCCGGTCTCTTCCTCCAGCGTCTTGTAAAAACGGATTGAATAATCGTGGATATGCGTCGTCGCAAAGGACATGTTGAAATACGGCAGCAACCCCGCCGCATGCCAGGTCGACCCCGAGGTCAACTCGTCGCGCTCCAAAAGCATCACGTCGTCCCACCCGGCGCGGGCAAGATGATACGCTATCGACGTGCCTACGGCGCCGCCACCAACAACCAGTGCTTTGACTTGAGTTTTCATGAATCCAATGCTCCGCCGGAATGAGTTTCAGCGACATTTAACAGCCCCAGCATAAAACGCACGGCTCAGCCGACCCATGACGGCACAAATGCGACCAACCTTCAAAAACCTGAAGCCGTGCTCTTCCAAATGGAAACAAATCCCCGCCGGAGGCACCTGCGCCCCTGCCACAGGCAGGGGCTGACATCATGCCGCGCGCCAGCGCGTCACTATTGGTCGGCGGGGAATATCTTACCGGGGTTCATGATGTTGTTCGGGTCCAAGGCGCGTTTGATCACAGCCATAATACCCACAGCAGCCCCTAATTCCTTCACGATATAGGGGCGCTTGCCTTGCCCGATCCCGTGCTCCCCGGTGCATGTGCCCTCCATCGAGATCGCGAGATCGTTCAGCCAGCTCACGTATCGCTCGGCCCGCGCCACTTCCCCTGTATCGTCCATATCCAGCAACAGCGAGGCGTGAAAATTTCCATCACCCGCGTGGCCGACAATCGGTGCGATCAGGCCCAGCTCCGCCGCTTTGGCATTCGCAGCCCCCACCGCCTCGGCCAAGCGCGATATCGGCACGCACACGTCAGTCGCGACCGCTTTGCAGCCCGGTCGCAGCGCCAGCATCGCCCAATATGCATCATGCCGCGCCTGCCATAATTTGTTGCGCTCTTCCATCGTCGTGGTGGCCTGATAGTCGGTGCCGCCGTTTTCCTCTGCCAGTGTCGCGAAGGTCCCGGTCTGTTCGACGACCCCCGCATCCGAGCCGTGAAACTCCAGCAGCAGCATCGGGGTCTCGGGCAATGACAGCTTCGCATACCCGTTGACCGCCCGCACCACCATTGCATCCAACAGTTCAATCCGCGCGACGGGCAGACCGTATTGAATGACGTTCTGCACGGTCTCGCAGGCCGCTTCCACCGACGGGAACGAACAGCGGGCAGAGCTGATCGCTTCGGGAATACCTTGTAATTTCAGCGTGATCTCAGTGATGATTCCCAGAGTTCCTTCCGAACCGACCAGCAGCCGGGTCAGGTCATAGCCCGCCGACGATTTGCGCGCCCGTGCTCCGGTTCGGATGACGGTGCCATCCGCCATTACCGCTTCGACCGCCAGCACATTGTCCTTCATCGTGCCGTAGCGCACGGCGTTGGTTCCCGATGCACGCGTTGCCGTCATACCGCCGAGCGAGGCATTGGCCCCGGGGTCAATCGGGAAAAACAATCCCTGGTCGCGCAGGTGGCTGTTCAACGCCTCACGGGTCACCCCCGGCTGCACACGGCAATCCAGATCGCCCGGGTTGACCTCGACGACCTTGTCCATTTGCGACAGATCAACCGAAATGCCACCCGCCGGCGCGTTGACGTGCCCTTCAAGCGAGGTGCCCGTGCCAAATGCGATTACAGGCACCTTGTGTGTCGCGCAGACCCCGACGATATCGGACACGTCCTGCGTCGACTTCGCAAACACCACGGCGTCAGGAGCCTGGTTCTTGATCCATGTCGTCGTATGCCCATGCTGTTCACGCAGGGCCTGACCGGTTTGAAACCGTTCGCCAAACTGTTGCTTGAGAATACCCAGTACAGCAGCGATACCCGCTTCATTGCGGGGAAGATCGGTGGCTTGAACCATAACGTTATCCTTTACTCACCTAGAGCGATGCCTTCGCGCCGTGGGTCAGCCCCGCCGCGCAGGTCTGGGCCGATTGCAATCATGTGCAGCCCCGAGGTAAGCGCCCGGATGCCGGTCTCGTATCCAAGCGCAGTCAGCGCCGCGGCCATATCAGCGGCGGATGTACCTTCCTCAAGGTCATAGGGTCCGAAACGGTTAACGGCATGGGGCAGAGCAACCGCTTGTTGCACGTTCATTCCCCAGTCGAGATAGGCGATGACCGCGCCCGCCACATAGCCGATGATCCGGCTGCCGCCGGGACTGCCCACCGCCAGCACCGGCGCGCCGTCCTTCATCACGATGGTCGGTGCCATCGAAGACCGGGGGCGCTTGCCCGGTTCGACCCGATTGGCAATCGGCACACCGTCGGCATGACTGCTGAAAGAGAAATCCGTCAGCTCATTGTTGAGCAGGAACCCATTGACCATCAGGCGGCTGCCGAACCCGTTTTCGATGGTCGTGGTCATGCTGGCAACATTGCCCGTACTGTCCACGATCGAAATATGCGAGGTCGACGGCAGCTCTATCGCCATGTCATCCGCCCAGTTCAAGGCGTGATCGAACGCCGGGGCCCCCGGGGCGACTTCGGGCAATGCGTCGTCACCGGCCAGCAGCTTGGCCCGCTCGGACAGATAGGCCGGGTCAAGCAGCCCCTTGACCGGCACAGGTACGTAATCGCTATCCGCGACATATCGCCCTCGATCCGCAAAGGCGAGACGCGAGGCATCGCCAATCAGCCGCAAGACGTTTTCATCCGTGGGGCCTGCGCTCAGGTCAGAGCCGTTCAGCATCCCGAGAATCTGTCCCACCGCCAGCGCCCCCGATGATGGCGGGCCCATCCCGCATACATCGTATTCGCGATAAGCAGCACAAACCGCAGGGCGTTCCTTGACCCTATAGATCGACAGATCAACTTCGGACAGCACACCGGGGTTGCCCTTGGCCCCCTGAACCGTCGCAACAATGTCTTGAGCAATCTTGCCTGTATAGAAAGCGTCGGTGCCCTGTTGTGCCAACGTCGAAAGGGTACGTGCGTAGTCCGGGTTCTTTAGGGTGTCCCCTGCCTGCACCGGGGTGCCATTCGGCATGAAATAGGCCGCGGCGGTGGCAGAGCTGGCCAGACGATCTGCGTCCTCGGCCACCAGCCCCGCCAAACGCGGCGATACGACAAAGCCCTTTTCCGCCATGGCGACCGCAGGTGCCAGCAAATCGGCCCAATCCTGATTTCCCCACCTTGCATGGGCAGCAGACATCAATGCCGGCGTGCCGGGTGCCCCGACAGATCGCCCCCCAACGACTGCGTCAAAGAACCCTAGCGGTTCGCCCTGCTCGTTCTGGAACAGTTGCGGGGTCACATCCAGTGGCGCGGTCTCGCGCCCGTCCAGCGTCGTCACCGCACCGCTCGCCGCGTCGTACCAAACCAGAAACGCCCCACCGCCGAGACCCGAGCTTTGCGGCTCCACCAACCCCAACATGGCTTGCACCGCAACCAACGCATCCGCCGCCGTGCCGCCCTTGGCCAGAACGTCGGCACCGACCTCGACCGCATAGGGGTTGGCTGCGGCGACCATCCAGTTTTGCGCGATCACCGGTTTGCCTGCCGCTTTGGCGTCAAACGCAGCCACAACCCGTGGGGACATGCCGGTGAAGGTACCGTTCCCCGCGGCTTCCGGTGCGACGCTGTCTGCGGCCTGTTGGGCACCCGCACCGCTCGCCAGGAACAGGGTAAACACTGAAAGTAGAATGCGCATGGGACTTCTCCGGCAGAGGGTTACAACATCGACGGAACGACCTGATCCGGCGGTCGGTGTCCGTCTTCGAAGGTCTTGATGTTAATGATCACCTTTTCACCCATTTCAATGCGCCCTTCCAAGGTGGCCGACCCCATATGCGGCAGCAGCACAACATTGTTCAGTTCGCGCAGCCGAGGGTTGATATCTGTCCCGTGCTCGTAAACATCCAACCCGGCCCCCTGCAATTCGCCGGCCCGCAACATCCGCGTCAGGGCATTTTCGTCAATCACCTCGCCGCGCGACGTGTTCACGATAACCGCTTCAGGCTTCATCAGTTTCAACCGACGGGCGTTCATCAGGTGAAATGTACTGGGCGTGTGCGGGCAATTGATGCTCATCACGTCCATGCGGGCCACCATCTGATCAAGACTTTCCCAATAGGTGGCACCCAACGCGTCCTCGATCTCGGGGCGCAGGCGGCGGCGGTTGTGATAGTGCACCTGCATGCCAAAGGCAGCCGCGCGCCGTGCGACGGCCTGACCAATGCGGCCCATCCCAAGGATACCGAGGCGCCGGCCGCTGACCCGCCCGCCCAATAACGCAGTTGGGGCCCAACCCTTCCAATCACCAGATTGCATCTTGGCCATGCCCTCGGACATCCGCCGCGTCACCGCCAAAATCAACGCCATCGTCATGTCGGCGGTGTCGTCGGTCAGCACACCGGGGGTGTTCGACACCAAGATCCCACGCTGTCGGGCTGTCATCACGTCAATATGATCGACGCCTGCGCCATAGTTCGCGATGAGTTTCAGCCGGTCGCCAGCCTGGCCGATCAAGGCGGCGTCAATCTCGTCTGTTACGGTAGGAACCAGGATATCCGTGGTTTTCATGGCCTCGCTCAGCTCGGCGCGGGTCATAGGCGTATCGTCATTACGCAAAGTGACATTGAACAATTCCGTCAATCGCTTTTCCACGACCTCCGGCAACCGTCGCGTGACTACAACACTTAGCGGTTGCTTTGACATTGTGAATCTCCCAAATCTGGCATTGCGCTTTGCTTGGTGGCATGGTGTCCCAAGCAACGACGAGGCACAAGAACCTCGCGAGGCAAAAGAGCATTAAATCAACGGCAACACGCCAGACAGGCAGTCATGATACCGATGTTACGATCCTTCCTTTTGGTTTTTTTCGCAGCCGCTTACCTGAACAGCACCGCCGCCGTCGCTGCCGAACTGGGTCAAGTCACCAACCTTCCGGTTCCGCGGTTCGTGTCGCTGAAAGCCGCCAACGGAAACGTACGCCGCGGCCCGTCGCTGACCCACCGTATCGACTGGGTGTTCAGCCAACGCGACATGCCGCTGCGGATCACCGCGGAATATGATAACTGGCGCAGGGTCGAAGACCGCGATGGCATGGGGGGATGGATGCATTATTCGCTCTTGTCGGGGACGCGCACCGTTCTGATCGAACAAGACCGACTGCCGCTGCTTGCCCGACCCGAACCAAACGCCCCTGTCGTCGCGTTGTTTGAATTGGGTGCCATTGCCCGCCTGGGAGAATGCAACCTCGAATGGTGCTATCTGCGGGCAGACGGTTACAAAGGCTGGGCCCCGAAAGCGCGGCTTTGGGGCGTAGGGGCGCAAGAGCTGCGCGACTGATCAACCCTTCGCATTGACGTGGTAGGTGTCCCGCCCCAGCTATTCGCGGACCGTGAATCGCCGCCAGGCCGTGCGCTGCTTCCTTGCATTCCGGTGACCCATCGCAGGTCGATGCACTGACACCTGAGCGCCGGGAATTGCATCGATACCGGGATTGCGTTTAGGTGTCGCGGCAAACGCCCCAAATTCAAGGAATACCCCATGCGCGCGATTACCTATTCAAGCCTCGGCGAAGCCAAAGACGTGCTGAGCATGGCGGAAATGCCGACCCCCAGCCCGGCAAAAGGCGAGGTTCTGGTACGTTTGGCATATTCGGGGGTAAATCCATCTGATGTGAAATCCCGGCGAGGTCGCCCCGGTATGACCCGGCCACCCTATGACCGGGTGATTCCGCACAGCGACGGTGCCGGCATCATCGAATCGGTCGGTGACGGCGTCGACGCCGATCGTGTCGGCCAACGCGTCTGGATCTGGAACGGTCAGTGGCAGCGGCCCTTCGGCACCGCCGCAACCCATATCGTGTTGCCGCAGGATCAAGCTGTTGCACTGGCCGATGATGTCACCTTTGAAACCGCGGCCAGCTTTGGCATTCCGGGGCTTACCGCAACGCATGCGGTTTTCAACGGAGCGGACATAAAAGGGCAAACTCTGCTGGTTCAGGGTGGTGCAGGCACCGTGGGCTATATTGCTGTGCAACTGGCAAAGTGGGGCGGTGCCCGCGTGATCGCCACCACCGGTGCCGCCGGGGCGGAGCGCGCAAAATCCGCGGGGGCCGATGTTGTGCTGGACTACGCAGCCCCGGATCTGGCCGCGCAAATACTGGCAGCGAACGATGGCCGTCCCGTCGATCAGATCATCGAGGTCGAATTTGGTGTGAACATCGCGCTCGACGCCGAGGTCATCAAGCCCAACGGACGGATCGCGGCCTATGGGTCAGCCAAGGTGATGGACCCCACCCTGCCGTTTCTACCTCTCCTGTTCAAAGCCGTCACCATCGACATCATCCTGGTGTACCTGCTGACCGATGCACAACGCAGCTTGGCCATCGAAAAGCTGCACGACGCCCTGCGGCAAAACGCTCTTGATTGTCCTGTCGAGACTATCTTTGCGTTGTCCGAGACCGTCCAGGCCCACGAAGCCGTGGAGGCCGGTGCGCGTAAAGGTGCCATCTTGATCGACTGTCAGACGTAACACTGACCTGCCGCGACTTTCCATTGGCCTCGGTACAGCTAAGTAGATGAACAGTACGCAGTGCGGTACCGCACTGCGTCCGTTTGGTCAGCTCTGTACAAGGTGTTAAAATGCGATTTCTTGCCGTTGTTCTCTGCCTGTTGTTGCCGCTCACCGTCCACGCGCAGACCCAACCCCAAGCGAACGCGGGTCAACCGACAGGCACCATAAACGTGGACGAACCCATCGGGGAAGATCAGGCGATCACCCGACGAATTCGCGAGATCCTCGCGGAACTGGATGGCTATGACAAAGTGAACGTCGCCGTATCGTCAGGCATCGTCACGCTGACCGGTACAACGTTGGATAGTAAAAAGACCCAGCAGTTGACCGAACTTGCAGGGCGCATCCAAGGGGTCGTCGCCGTAGAAAACAACGTGACCGAGACCACGGATGTCGGCGAACGGCTCAATCCCGTCGTGGACAGGTTCAAGTCGCGTGTCATGCAGGCATTGTCATTCCTTCCGCTATTGTTGATCGCGCTGGCAGTGTTTGCTCTGATTATCGCGCTCGGTTTCTTTGTCGCGCGGTGGCGTCGCCCGTGGAACCGGCTGGCCCCGAACGGCTTTATCGCCGACATCTACCGCCAGATTATCAGGGTGGTGTTTGTCATCGCGGCACTGGTCGTGGCGCTCGATATCCTTGGTGCCACGGCTTTGCTGTCTGGCATTCTCGGGGCGGCGGGGATCGTCGGGCTGGCCATCGGTTTTGCCGTGCGCGACACGGTCGAGAACTTTATCGCCTCGATCATGCTCTCGGTGCGCCAGCCCTTCAGGCCCAATGACACGGTCGAGATCGAAGGCGATACCGGCAAGGTCATCCGGCTAACCAGCCGCGCCACGATTTTACTGAGCTTCGATGGAAACCATATCCGTATCCCCAATGCCACCGTCTTCAAAAGCCGTATCGTGAACTTCTCACGCAATCCAGAGCGTCGTTTCACGTTTGAACTCGGGATGGGACCCGACACCGATTTCGATGCCGCCGCCACGCTTGCGCTTCAGATCTTGCGTGATCTGCCGTTTACATTGGAGACACCTGAACCGGGCGTCTGGATCGAAACCATCGGCGACAGTACGGTATCATTGCAGATGGCCGCATGGATCAACCAGGAAGCCACCAGCATCGGCCTTGCACGCAGCGAGGCAATACGCCTGGTCATGTCAGCGTTCGACAAGGCAGGCCACCGCATGCCTGAACCGACCTATCGGATAATCTACCCACCCCAAACCACCCCGCAGGACACCCGCCCCGATGCCGAAACGCAACCGCACAAAGTGTCTCTCAGCACCCGTGCTGCCAAGCCCGTTCAAGACGTGAAGGCGACCGCAGACAAGGCGCTGGAAGAGTTTGTCGATCAGGAACGTGCAGAAACCGAAAGAGACCTTTTAAGCCGGAATGGTACAGTGGAGTAATTTTCCACCTCTTCCACCACTTTTTCTTGATAAAGGTATTGCACCGCGCCTCAACCCGGACTAATTAGCGCGACACGTTGGGATGTAGCCAAGTGGTAAGGCAACTGTTTTTGGTACAGTGTACCGTAGGTTCGAATCCTACCATCCCAGCCAACACATCAAGTACAATATAATCAACGACTTACAGCTCGGCATGTGTGACACGCGTGGCACTTGTGTGTTACAGTTTTGTTGACCTGACAATACTCCTTATTTGAATGGCCGTCCCTCTTATAGCCTAAGACTTAATGTGGGTGACCTAAAGGTCTGGCTACGAGCGACTTCGGTGATTCGTTGGTGACCTCCAGATTTTTACGGCCCTGCTTCACACGACCAAGGATATGAGCATGAGTGACCTGAAATTGTTTCCCCTTGCCAACAACTCGGCGACCGAAGTGCTCGGCACAGGTCTCGCGCTGGAGAAATCGCTTCAAACTTTGATAGAGAAGAATCTGGAGACCTTCCTCGGTTTCCGGTTCTTAGCGTCAGAGTTCTCGACTGGCACTGAGCATGGCGGGCGCATGGACACCCTTGGGCCGGACGAAAACGGATTCTGGACCTGTCGCGGTTTGATGCCGCCCCTTTGATAGCATTTACTGCAACAAAGGAGACGAACTATGGGACATGGAAGAACCGACGAATTCCGTAAAGA
>PCCY01000020.1 GCA_002731875.1 Roseobacter sp.
AGAACGGACATGGCGGAAAACCTCTAACTTGTTGACTCCGATATAGGAGTGTCAGTTGGGTTTGTCAAATATACAATCGCCTTTTCATTCGTACTGGGGCAATTCACGTGGCACGATAAACTCTGTCATCTGACCCAAGCCCAACGCGACGGTTTCCCACGTTGATATGTTGAACGTCGCCACCATCGTCGCGCCCGTAGGATAGTGGCATAGGTCGCTTGAACCTGCCGCCGGCGTCAGTATCGCTGAGGCAAGCACACCGATGCCGGGGTTGTGTGCGACTATCAATATGGTATCACCCTTGGCCGCACGCAGCGCGGTCAACAAGGTCTCGGCACTGGCGAGGTACAGGTTACGGTGAAATGTTACGCTGGTGTATGGCGGCAGATCCAGCAGATCGAGGGTTTGTCGCGCCCGCGTGGCGGTAGAACACAAGGCGGCATCGGGTATCAATGACCTTTGGGCCAGCCACTGTCCCAAAGACACCGCGTTTTGGCGACCGCGATCGTTCAGAAACCGGTCATGGTCGGATGTGCCCGCACTGGACCAATCAGATTTGGCGTGCCGCATCAGGATAAGGCGCTTCATGGTCCGGACCTCAAAAACTCGCTCATGTGATAGGCGGAGTGTGCTGGGCGGCGGCCAGCGTTCAAGCTGGCAGGGCATGCCCGCCGCACTGCGCACCCTTGCGTAAGGCAACCGTGCCCGTCACTCGAGCGAATATGAGCACGGCAGGCGTCGTCACTGTATTCGTGGTCGCCCATGGCGTCTACGGGACAGGCTGCAAGGCAGGGCTTCGTCGCGCATGAGATGCAGGGGGATGGAACAGCGGCTGGCAGGTCGATCCTGTGGGGCAGGGAAAGCGCACCCCGAAACGAGACAAAGAGACCATGGTCGTCGCTGACCAGTAGCCTGACGGGCGATATGTGGATATTCTGCGTACGTAATGCCCATTGGTAAAATGGTAGATAGGGGGCGTCACCAAACGGGTACAAGGCCCGAGCGCCGGCGATGGTCGCCAGATCGCCGACGACGCGGATCGACCAACGGTCCACCGGGTCCGGACGACCATCAAGATATTCATCAGAACGCAGGAATCGAGGCCAGAAATGACGCTCGTCCGGCCCCACCATCAACAGTGTTCGACAGTCTTCCAATCCGACCTCATCCTTGTCAGGATGAAATCCGCCCAGCAAAGTCAGGCTTCTTTGGGATGCTGCGGATTGCAGATCATCGTAGCTGATGCAGGTCATTGGGCCCGGATGATACTGCCCGCGCCATGTTCGGTGAAAAGCTCCAGCAGGCAGGCATTGGGGGCGCGCCCGTCCAGAATAACGGCGGCACGTACGCCTCCGTCGATCGCGTCCAGCGCTGTCTGGGTCTTGGGTATCATGCCGCCGGCAATGGTTCCATTTGCCACCATCTCGCGAATCTGAGCCGCGGTCAGCTCGGTCAATACCTCGCCTTCGGCGTTCTTCACCCCCGCTACATCGGTCAGCAGCAGCAGCCGGTCGGCCTTTAGTGCGGCGGCAATGGCACCGGCTGCCGTGTCCCCGTTGATGTTGAAAGTTTCGCCGTTCCGACCCATGCCAAGAGGCGCGATCACCGGGATGATGCCCTTGTCCGCAAGATCGCGCAGCAATCTGGGGTTCACCTCGGTAGGTGCACCGACAAGGCCAAGTTCAGGGTCTTCTTGGTCGCAGATGATCAGCCCGCTATCCTTGCCCGAAACACCCACACAGCGCCCGCCCTGCGCGGTGATGGCTTGGACTATGCGTGCGTTGACCAAGCCGGAAAGAACCATCTCGACCACTTCCATGGTGGCCTGATCGGTCACGCGTTTGCCATTTACAAACTCGGACTGGATGTTCAATCGCTTGAGCATGTCGTTGATCATCGGCCCGCCGCCGTGAACGATGACGGGGTTCACACCGACCTGGCGCATCAAGGCGACATCGCGGGCAAATTCTTCCATCGCGTCATCGCTGCCCATCGCATGACCACCAAGCTTGATCACAACCGTGGCGTCAGCGTAGCGCTGCAAATAAGGTAAAGCCTGGCTTAACGTGCGGGCGGTGGCGATCCAGTCGCGGTTCATGTCTTGTTTTCTCATTCTTTGCCTCGGTGAAACGCTGAAGAAGTCTATTCCAGCGTGGCGATAATGGCACGGAGCGTGGGAATGCCCCAGCCCTTTTCCGACGATGTCACCACAATTTCGGGGAAGGCTGCCGGATGCTTGGCTAACGCTGTGCGCACTTGGTCAAGAACCCTGGATCGTTCCACCTCTTTTACCTTGTCCGATTTGGTCAGCACGCATTGAAACGTCACGGCCGAACTGTCCAACAGTGCCATGATTTCATCGTCGACTTTCTTGACCCCATGGCGCGCGTCAATCAACACAAATGCGCGGCGGAGCGTTTGGCGGCCCGACAGATATTGTTTCAGCAATTTTTGCCATTTTTCGACAACCGGCAGCGGCGCATTTGCGTATCCATAGCCCGGCAGATCGACCAGGTAATGATCGGCTCCCGCGGTGAAGTAGTTGATTTCCTGGGTGCGGCCGGGGGTGTTTGAGGCACGGGCCAGCGCCTTCATCCCGGTCAATGCGTTGATCAACGTCGATTTTCCGACGTTCGAGCGTCCGGCAAAGCAGACCTCCATACGGTCGGCAGGGGGCAGGCCATCCATTGCGACGACACCTTTGACGAATTCGGTGTCGCCAGCGAAAAGCATACGACCCTTTTCGGCGGTTGCTTTGTCAGGCTCTTCGGCGATGCTGAATTGAATTTGCATTGTTTACAGTACCTCTACAGGATCATTGATTGCCACGGGCCCCGACTGAATAACTTCGGCGTATACACCGAAATCCTGATGCTCCCATGTATTCAATATCTTGAGCGTATCAATGTCACGTTTTCCCGTCTTGGGGCTGGCCATGGTCGCACGGCATCGGACGATCCGTTCCCTGACCCGCAGCACAGCTCCACCAATCGCCACGTCTTTACCCAGCCAATCGAATTCGGCCCACGGGTGTTCGGCGTCAAACCAGATATTGCCGCGCCATCTTTGCACTGACAGCGAAGCGCCGGCTTTCGCTGACACATCCCGGTGCGAGGCCATGTTGCACAGGCTTACTGACGGGTAGGGGGTGTCGGTAAAGCCGCGCCCCTCAAGCCTTAATATCCGCGCGGGGAGCGCCCGATTTTCCGGAACCAGCGGGCGCACCCATTCAAGAAAAGCATCCTGGTCCCTGTCCGGGTTGAACGCGAGCGTCGGACGTTCGGGGTGGGACAGGGTCAATACCTGCGCTGTGTCATCCCAGCGGGCGTTGATGGCCATCAAGGCAGGTGCCTTGGACCCAATGCTAAAGTTGGCGCATGCCACCCATTTTGACCCGTCCGCTTTTGAACGGTCGTGGGCAACTGCCCAAACACGATCCCACGGCACGGGTTGCCCGGCCGTGAGAAAAACTTCCCCCAGCTCCTCGCGCCCGTGACTTTTGAGCGGGTGGCGAAATAGCTGGGTTACCGAGGTCATTTCTTAGGGTCGGATTTCCGGCCAAACCTTAGCCCGCCTTTAATGTTGCCCAAGACGTCGGGCTTATAGCCCTGGCTGCGCATGATCAGGTATTGCTGGGTGAAGGTGATCGTGTTGTTGGCGATCCAGTACACCACCAGACCCGACGCGAAACCACCGAGCATGAACATGAACACCCAAGGCATCCACGCAAAAATCATCTGCTGGGTAGGATCGGCGGGGGCGGGGTTAAGCTTTTGCTGCAAGAACATCGAGATGCCCAGCAACAAAGGCAGAATGCCGATGAATACCAGTGCCAGCACCGTTCCCGGCTCGGGTGCCGCCCAAGGCAACAGGCCATACAGGTTATAAAGTGAGGTAGGATCGGGTGCGCTCAAATCCTGGAACGGACCAAAGAATGGTGCGTGTCGCAGTTCGAGCGTGACAAAGATCACCTTGTAAAGAGAGAAGAAAATCGGAATTTGCATCAGGATCGGCAGGCAGCCAGCGGCGGGGTTAACTTTTTCTCGCTTGTAAAGCTCCATCATGTTGCGTTGCAGCTTCTGACGGTCATCGCCTGCATCTTTCTTGAGCTGCTCCATCTGGGGCTGAAGCTCTTTCATCTTGGCCATGGACACATAGGATTTATACGCCAGCGGGAACAGCAACGCCTTGATCAGCAGGGTCAATCCGATGATCGCGATGCCCATGTTACCGATAAGGATATTCAAATGATGCAGTACCCAGAAGATCGGTTTTGTCAGGAAAAAGAACCAGCCCCAATCGATGGAATCGATAAACTTGTAGACGCCCTTAGCCTCGTATTCACGCAAGGTTTCCCACTCTTTGGCACCGGCAAACAACTGGGTTGACACCGTTGCGGTTTCGCCTGTCGCCACAGTCTGCGTAGGAAGTACAGCTTCTGTTTGATAGATGTCTGTCTTGGGCAAAAATTTGACAGTCAGGCGCGTAGGCTGGGCGGGATCGGGAATGAGATTGGTCATGAAGTAATGACCGGTAAAGCCTATCCAGCCGTTGGTGACGCCTTCAATGCGTTCAGAGGGGACACCGTTCACCGCGTCCAGATCCGGAATTTTGTCCCATTTGGTTTCTATCAACTCGCCATTGTTCATGGCGACCATCCCCTCGTGAAGGATAAAGAAATTCTGGGCATCCGATGGCACACCATGACGGGCAATGATGCCATAGGGGGCCAGGGATATAGAAGTGTCGGCGGTATTTGTGACGGACTGATCTATCTTGAACATGAAGTTTTCATCGACCGAAATAGTCCGCGTGTATAACTGGCCGGCGTTGTTATCCCACGTCAGAGTAACCGGGCTACCTACAGAAAGGCGTTCGCCTTGCGCCAATGTCCACAATGTATTCGGCCCGGGCACCTGTTCGGGCGCAATTCCCGAACCGGCGGCCCAACCGTAGAGCGCGTAATAGGCGTCATCGGTGCCGGCAGGTGCCAGGAGTGTTACATTCGGCGCGGCTTTTTCAATAGTGGTGCGGTAATCCCTTAGGATCAGGTCATCAATTCGCCCACCGAGCAGAGAGATTGAACCGGAAAGCCGGGCGGTTTCGACGGGTACGCGCGGTGCCTGATCAAGCGCCGCAGTCTGCGTTTCCGCGGGTTCGGCACTTGTGGCAGGCGCGGCCGTGCCCGAAGGCGCGACCACGTCGGGCGCGGGTGCTTGAACGGTGGTGGCAACAGGTGGTTCGGCTATGGTGTCGGTTTCTGGTGGTGGAAAGAGGACAAACCAGCCTAGAATCACTATGAAGCTTAGAACCGTAGCGAAAATAAGATTCTTGTTTTGATCGTCCATGGGGCCGTCACCTGATGTCTGTGATATCAGCGTGGGTTCAACAGAGTGCAGCACCAAAGGTCAAGCAGATTCGGTCCGATCAGCCTGCGGCGAAGACAACGTGAGCATGATGAAGCTACCGAATTCCTCCTACCAGCTTTGGCAGGTGCTGAATTTTTGCGGTGTTTTGTGGTATCCATTGCAGCGTTTGTTCAAAGGGCATCGCACTCGCAATTCCGAATCCTTGCACATGGTCGCACCCCAGTTGCGCCAGAGCGGTGTGTTCTCCCACAGTTTCCACACCTTCTGCCAAAGTTTCGACCCCAAAGTGTTCCGCCATGGCCAGGATCGCATTTATGACCTGTTTTTGTTTTGAACACCTGTCGGCTCTTGCGACAAAAGAACGGTCTATTTTAATGCGGGTCACGCCAAATTGATGGATCGCCCCGATCGAAGCTTGGCCAGTTCCAAAATCATCAAGATCAATTCTGCACCCGAGCTGCTCTAACTGATGAATGTTTTTTGTGATAATGTCGTCATCGACGTTTGACACGACCGTTTCCAGAATCTCAATGACCAGGCGGTCAGGGTTAAGGTCAAAGTGATCCAATTCCCATTTGATTTTTTCGATGAGCGCGGGGTTGCTTAGCTCGGGGCCCGAAAAATTCACCGCGATAGCCGGGACGTCGAAACCGGCGTTGTCCCAGGCCTTCAGCGCCGCAAAACCACCGCGCATCATTGTCTCTGCCAGCTGTTCGAAAAGATCAGCTTGGTCCACCAAGGGAAGGAAATCCGACGGGAGAATAATGCCCTTGGTCGGGTGTACCCAACGCGCGAGCGCCTCAAACCCGCTTATTTCCCCGGTGTGTGTCGAGATTTGAGGCTGAAACCAGGGTTGAATCTGGCCGGACCGAAGAGCCTGTCGGATTTCCTCACGTCGGTCTGGCGAACTGGGAGGCACGGCAGGCGGCTTGACAGGCAGCCGTTCGATCGCGGAGGGCCCTTGTTCGCGAGCCTTGGCAAGTGCGGATACTGAACGTTCAAGCCACGCAGCGGCCGTGACTTCTGCGGCAGAGGAAATGAGGCAAAATCCGATGGAGACAGACATTGGCACCCGTTCGCCGTCAATGTGAATGGTCTCTTGAAGAGTTTGCTGAAATCGATCTGCCATATCTCTGCATAGAACAGTGTTCAGATAACGTACCGGGGCTATACAAACTGCGAATTGCGCGTCGTTGCGCTGGCAAACCAAATCGATATCGCGCACAGAGGCGAGCAGCCGCTCACCGATGCTTTTGACCGTCTTTTGCATCGTACTGCGACCGTACTGGTCACAGAGGTCTTGAAAGTTGTCAATTTCAACGCAAAAGAGTGAAGACTTCAGGTCCTTGCTTGCGACGTGCGATATCACCTGTTCAATACCTTCCTCGAAGATATCATAGCCACGCATGACAGGTTCCGGATCAGGTGCTGTCAAAAGCCGATGAACAGAGCGCCTTAAATGACTTTGGTACAAATACAGCGCCGGAATGATTGAGAACAGCACCAACGTTACCCCCTTGAGGCCAAACCAAATCATCGCAAGACCCAAGGCAGGGATAAACGCCAACGCGGGCGGGCTGGTCACCCAATGAACAACCTGTCGGCGCCCTTGCAAGAGCTTGGTTTCGATCATTGACACCACGGAAAATCCCCCTTTGACTCCATCAGTCGGGTCACGGGGGCATTGTTAAACGGTGCCGGGTGTCGGAGATATTAATCGCGGCGATGCAAGCGCCTTTGAATACCGAAAAGTCTAGGTGTTTCTCAGTAGACCAGCGAAATCGAACAGCTTTGGGTCAAGCAAATGTGAGGGCCGAGCATTCATCAAGGCCCGAAACATGACTTGGCGCCGGCCGGGGCTATTGGCTTCCCACCCATCAAGGATGGCTTTGACCTGCTGTCGTTGTAACCCCTCTTGAGAGCCACATAAGTCACAAGGAATTATGGGATAATTCATCGCATTGGAGAATCTCTCGCAGTCGGCTTCGGCGACATGAGCAAGAGGGCGATACAGGAAAAGATCACCTTCCTCGTTGACCAGTTTCGGGGGCATCGTCGCCAGGCGCCCACCGTGGAAAAGATTCATGAAAAATGTTTCCAGAATATCGTCGCGATGATGCCCGAGAACAACGGCAGTGCACGATTCCTCGCGGGCGATCCGGTACAGGTGCCCACGGCGCAACCTGCTGCATAAGGCGCAAAACGTGCGACCGGCGGGGATTTTATCCATCACGATCGAATATGTGTCCTGATATTCGATTCGATGTTTTACCCCCATCTTTTCAAGAAAGGCGGGCAGCACCGTAGCAGGGAAATTCGGCTGACCCTGATCAAGGTTGCAGGCAAGAAGTTCGACAGGCAGCAAGCCACGCCATTTAAGCTCGTGGAGAATCGCTAGCAGAGTATAACTGTCCTTGCCTCCCGACAGACAAACCAGCCATTTGCCGCCCGGTTCGATCATCCCGTATTGTTCAATGGCTTCGCGGGTTTGCCGCACCAGCCGCTTGCGAAGCTTGCGGAATTCGGTGCTTTGGGGGGCACCGTGAAACAGGGGATGGATGTCATCTGGTTGATCAAGCATGAAGCTGGATTAGTCGAACCGCCCCGAGCGATCAAGCACAGGTTTCAGTGGCGTCATATCTGCATCCCGAGGTTAATGCAGATACCTTGAATTTAGCGAGGCACATCGTCGATGCCACTGCCGCCCCAAGGGTGACACCGTGCAATGCGACGAAGTGCCAACCACCCGCCCTTTAGGCCGCCGTGACGCTGCAACGCTTCAAGTGCATAAGCGCTGCAAGTGGGGTGATATCTGCAATTATGTCCCACCCACGGGCTGAAAAACAAACGGTACCCTTTGACCGGAACGGCAAGGATCCGCGCGAACAGCGTCATCGCACCTTGCCATGCAGAATGCCAAGCGCCTTTGAAAAATCGCGTTGCAGTTGGTCAAACGGCAGGTTTGCTGTCGCGTCTTTACGGCCGACAAGCACATAGTCCATGCCAACCAGCCCGGATTGGGGCAAAGCGAGGCGGGCGATTTCGCGCAACCGCCTTTTGGCGCGGTTGCGGGCGACCGCATTGCCGACTTTTTTGGAGCAGGTATAGCCTATTCTTATGCCTTCGGCCTCATTCTCGGCGCGCTGACGCATCTGTAGAATAAAGCCCGGCATTGCGACACGCGGCGCACCGGTTGCCCTTTGAAAGTCAGGTCTGTTTTTAAGGGTCTGCACGCGCACAGAAACCGCCGGGGGCTTATCCCCGTGGTTGGCGTTTGTGCCATCCATAGGTGCCTCCGACGGTGTCATATCTACCAACAACGAATGTCGCGAATTACGCGCTCAGTTCCTTACGGCCTTGTGCGCGGCGAGCGTTGATAATTTTGCGGCCCGCTTTTGTTGCCATGCGTGCACGAAAACCGTGACGCCGCTTGCGTACCAGGTTTGAAGGTTGAAAGGTGCGTTTCATCGCTCCGACTCCACTTAATATTTTAGTTGGCACCGGATTCGGCGCATCACTGTCAATTCAAGCCCTGCCTCTAAAGCTGCAATGCGCCCAAGTCAAACCCTAGGGGCTGGATTTTTACAGCTCTGCAACAAATTTCGCGGAATCCGAACGGAATGTTTCAATAATGCAAGAATGGCCGCGCCCTGCGGGATGTAAACCGCCTTTTTTATCAAGCAGATGTGAGGCCCCTATCTGCATCGGCATAAATAGCCCATTTATACGCTGACGGATAACATACCTCTATATAAAGGCGACCGGCGAATATGGCATCAGGGACTAACCATAAACCTACTTGGTTTCGGTATTTGCCGATCATCGCCATCTTTATGGTAACTGTCGTGGGGTTCTTCACGGTGGGTGACTATCTGAATTTTGATACATTGCGTGACAACCACAAGGTTCTGATCGGATTCCGCGACGAGAATTTTCGCATTACCGTTATCGGTTTCATGACAATTTATATACTCATTGTCGGATTTTCGCTGCCCGGTGCTACTCTCGCCACGATTACGGGCGGGTTCCTGTTCGGGACCCCTTGGGGGGTATTGATCAATGTTACGGGTGCAACCTTAGGCGCGGTGATGATCTTTCTTGCCGTGCGCATGGGCTTTGGCGAAAAACTGAAAGCCCGTATGGATGCCTCCGAGGGCAAGATACGCAGCATCAAGAACGGTATCGATGAAAACGAATGGTCGATGTTGTTTTTCCTGCGCCTGGTTCCCGCTGTGCCCTTTTTCGTCGCCAACCTGATTCCTGCTTTGTTGGGGGTTTCTCTGCTCCGTTTCGTGGTGTCGACGTTTCTGGGGATTATCCCGGGTTCATTCGTCTTTACGTCGGTGGGCGCGGGGCTTGGCCTTGTGTTCGCGCGTGGCGAAACTCCGGACCTGGATATCATTTTCGAACCGCACATCCTTTTGCCGATCCTGGGCTTGTGCATCCTTTCGTTACTTCCGGTTTTGCTCAAGGCGATGACCGGTAAAAAGGAACTGTTGAAATGAAGCGCATCAAAACCGACGTCCTTGTTATTGGGGCAGGGTCCGGGGGCTTGTCTGTTGCTGCGGGTGCGTCGCAAATGGGCGCTGATGTCGTGCTGCTGGAAGGCCACAAAATGGGTGGCGACTGTTTGAATTATGGTTGCGTCCCTTCAAAAGCGTTAATCATGTCTGGCAAGGCTGCACATGCTCAGCGGCACTCGGCGCAATACGGCGTGCCCAACGCCCGGGGCGAGGTGGACTACGCCGCAGCCAAGGATTTCGTGTCTGACGTGATCGCGCAGATTGCGCCGGTCGATAGTCAAGAACGGTTCGAAGGGTTCGGCGTCAAGGTTATCCGGGCCTACGGGCGATTCATTTCGAATAACGAAGTCCAGGCAGGTGACACGGTGATAAAGGCACGCCGGATCGTGATCGCCACAGGGTCATCCCCGTTGATTCCGCCTATCCAGGGATTGGACAAAACCCCGTACGAAACTAATGAAACCCTGTTCGACCTGCGCGACAAGCCCGAACATCTGTTGATTATCGGTGGTGGGCCCGTGGGTATGGAGATGGCGCAAGCACATGTGCGCATGGGCTGCAAGGTAACGGTGATCGAGGGCGACAAGGCGCTGTCCAAGGACGACCCCGAACTGGCTGGCATTGCGCTGCAATCCTACAAGGATGAAGGCGTTGAAATTGCCGAAGGTGCATTGGCCGAGCAGATCAGCGGCACAGCGGGCGCGATTGAAGTTCGCGTCAAGGATGGCCGGGTATTCAAGGGTTCGCACCTACTGGTGGCTGTCGGGCGCTCCGCCAATATAGCCAATCTGGACCTGGAGAAAGCCGGCGTGGAAACCGAGAGGAATGGCATCAAGGTTGACGCGTCATTACGGACGCGTAACCGCAAGGTCTATGCTATCGGCGATGTCGCGGGGGGGCTTCAATTCACGCATGTGGCTGGGTACCACGCAGGTGTTGTGATCCGTGCGTTGATGTTTGCGATTCCGTCCAAGGCAAAAACGTCCCACATCCCTTGGGCGACCTATACCGACCCTGAACTGTCCCAAGTCGGACTGACTGAAGCACAAGCGCGCAAAACCCATGGCGACAAGGTGGAGGTCGTGCGGTTTCAGTATAATCATAACGATCGCGCCATTGCAGAACGCAAAACCAAAGGTCTGATAAAGGTTATGGTGGTCAATGGTCGACCGGTTGGGGCAGGCATTGTAGGGTATCAGGCAGGTGAATTAATCAACCTGTGGGCATTGGCGCTGGCAAATAACATGAAAATGAGCCAGATTGCGGGAATGGTTGCTCCGTACCCCACAATAGGCGAAATTAACAAGCGTGCGGCGGGCGCTTACTTCAGTCCGCGTTTGTTCGAGAGCGATCTCGTGAAATCCGTGGTTCGGGCTGTGCAGCGTTTCATTCCCTAGAGCAGCAAGATGTTCAGATCTCTTTCAGGCAGGCTACTCATCCTGACCACCATCTTTGTGATGTTGGCCGAGATATTGATTTTTGTGCCATCTATCGCCCGGTTCCGGGTGGAATACATGATGAACCGGCTTGAGCGGGCGCAAATCGCGTCACTGACCTTGCTTGCCAGCGAAATGATCGACCCGGCGCTTGAGGCTGAACTGTTGCGAACCGCGGAAGTCTTCAACGTTGTGTTGCGTCGCGACGAGATGCGACAATTGGTTTTGTCGTCGCCGATGCCGCAAGCGATCAAGGCAACGTATGATATTCGAGATGCATCTGCGATGATGTTGATACGCGATGCCTTTATTCAACTGGCCGACACCGATGATGGTGTCATCCGCGTGATCGGGGCCCCCGTGCAGGATGCGGGATTGTTGATTGAAATCACGATGGAAACCTCGGCGTTGCGCATGGCAATGATAGATTACGGCGTTCGCATTCTGGCCCTTTCGGCGGCAATATCACTGATTACGGCATTCTTGTTGTTTCTGACGATGCGGGCGTTTTTGCTCAAGCCGATCAAATCGGTGGTCGGGCACATGCAAAACTATGCTCTGGCCCCCGAAGACGCCCGTCGGATTATCGCTCCCTCAGCCGGAGTTACCGAAATACGCGAGGCCGAAGAAGCATTGATGCGACTGGAAACCGAACTGACGCAGGCTTTGCGACAAAAGGAACGGCTTGCCCAACTGGGTCAGGCTGTCAGCAAGGTCAGCCATGATTTGCGCAATATCCTGACGTCCGCACAGCTATTCACAGACCGGATCGAGATGTCCGAGGACCCGACGGTCAAGCGAATGGCCCCCAAATTGGTGAGTTCGATTACCCGAGCCGTCCATCTATGCGAATCCACGTTGGCGTTTGGCCGCGCAGAGGAACCAAGCCCGACGCTGACGGTGGTTGCGTTGGACCAAATCATCGCCGATGTGATTGACGGTGAAAGGTTGGCGGTGGAAGGGGTGGACATCAGGTTTGATGTGCAAATTCCCAAAGGTCTGATGGTTCGCGCTGACCCGGAGCAGCTTTATCGGGTTCTGGCCAACCTGGTGCGCAATGCACGGCAGGCGATTGTTGCGGCGGGAAGACCGGGCAAAATCACTGTGACCGCGATCTCTGACGACATCGCGTGGACGATCAAAGTCTGCGACGACGGCCCAGGTTTGCCGCCCAAGGCGCGCGAACATCTGTTCACGGCGTTCCGAGGCGGCGCGCGAAAGGGCGGCTCAGGATTGGGGCTGGCCATTGCTGCCGAACTGGTGCGCGGTCACGGAGGCAAGCTTGAACTAGGTACCACAGGCCCGTCTGGCACCATTTTCACAGTTACCTTACCCAAAGGCGACGGGACGTATTCATAAGAAATACGGAAATTGCAATTGTTGTTAAAGAAGGGGTTGCAAACCCTCTCGCCCAGAACTAAACCCCGCCCTAACGGACCGATAGCTCAGCTGGATAGAGTACCTGACTACGAATCAGGGGGTCGGGGGTTCGAATCCTCCTCGGTCCGCCACTTCACATACATCAGATATGATACTTGGAAATGATCGTGAACTTCCGCCCCGTAGGGATGGATAAGTCGCCGGTTGTTTGCACGGTTGGCCTGTGCGCAGTGTCGCGGTGCGGACGGCGGAGATCGGCGCGCCTGACAGTGTCAGGCCCTGGATCTTCCGCCTTCCGATTGCGGGTCAGCTGATAGATTGATCCCACGTCATGTCAGTATCTTTGATTTTCACCCGTGTCGGCAGGCCGATGGTGTCAAGCAGGGCGAACAATGGCTTCGGGTCCAGCTCTTCGACGTTTAGCATGGTGCCCAGATCATAGGTGCCGTTGGCGATCAGCATAGCCATAGCGACCGGCGGTACGCCTGCGGTATAGGATATGCCCTGGCTTCCGACTTCACGGTAAGCCTCTGCGTGATCAGAGATGTTATAGACAAATACCTCGGTTTCCTGTCCTTCCTTGATACCTTTGACGAGGTCACCGATGCAGGTTTTGCCGGTATAGTTCGGGGCAAGAGTCGAAGGGTCGGGCAGCACGGCCTTGACCACTTTCAACGGTACGACTTCCAAGCCTTCCGCGGTTGTGACCGGCTGCTCGGAGAGCAGTCCCAGATTTTGCAGCACCGTGAACACATTGATATAGTGGTCGCCAAAGCCCATCCAGAACCGGACATCGGCCTGCGGATAATTGGCGGCCAGCGAATGCACCTCGTCATGCCCGGACATATAGGCGGTTTGCTTGCCAACGACGGGCAGGTCCCATTCCCGACCTACTTCAAACATCGCGTTCTCTTGCCATGCGCCTTGCTGCCAGCTGTATACCGTGCCGGTAAACTCGCGAAAGTTGATCTCTGGATCGAAGTTGGTTGAGAAATACTTGCCGTGGTCGCCAGCATTGATGTCGACGATATCAATCGACTTTACCTCGTCCATAAACTCTTCAATGGCAAAGCGCGCAAAAGCGTTCACCATACCCGGATCAAAGCCTGCCCCGAGAATAGCGGTGACACCTGCCGCGGCGCAATCCTCGCGGCGTTTCCATTCGTAATTGCCATACCAAGGCGGCGTTTCGCAAATTTTCGCCGGGTCCTCGTGAATGGCAGTGTCGATATACGATGCACCCGTGCGGATACAGGCCTCGAGCACGGTCATATTCACGAACGGGGAGCCCACGTTGATCACGATTTGCACGCCGAGCTTTCTGATAAGCGCCTCGACGGCATCACTGTCCATAGCGTCGAGCTGATGCGCCTCAAACACGCCGCTCTGCTTCATCGCGCCCTTCGCATGCACGCTGGCGATAATGCTATCGCACTTGGAAACCGTGCGGCTGGCGATATGCAAATCACCCAGTACATCATTGTTTTGCGCCGTCTTATGCGCCACGACCTGAGCGACGCCACCGGCACCGATGATGAGAACATTGCGTTTCATTTGTTCAAAAGACCTCGTTTATTTGGGGAATTTAGGAGAGCGCGGATTTGAAATCTTCGTAATCGAAGTCGCGCACCATTGCGACCGTACCATCCAGTTCACGCACGGCGATCCCGGGCATTTTCACGCCGTTGAACCAGTTTTTCTTGACCATGGTATAGCCTGCGGCGTCTTGAAAAGAAATCCGGTCGCCAGCCTTTAGCGGTGCATCAAAGCGGAACTCTCCGAAAATATCACCTGCAAGGCACGATTTCCCGCATATCATCCACTGGTGATCACCCCTGTCAGGGTAAACTTTGGCTGGCTCGCGATAGATCAACAGATCCAGCATGTGTGCCTCGATCGAACTGTCCACTATCGCCAGATTTTTGCCGTTGTGCAGCGTGTCCAGAACGGTGACTTCAAGCGTTGCCGCGCCTGTGATGGCGGCTTCGCCGGGCTCAAGATAGACCTGGACGTCAAATGTTTCAGCAAAGCGCTTCAGGCGCGTGGCCAAGCGGTCCAACGGGTAGTCCGGTCCGGTGAAGTGAATACCGCCGCCCAGGCTGATCCAGCTCATCCGGTGGATTATGTCGCCAAACCGATTTTCGATCAGCGTCAGCATCTCGGAGAACCTGTCGAAATCATCGTTTTCACAGTTATTGTGAAACATCAGCCCGCTGATGCGGTCCGCTATGGTCGCGATCTCGGCCGGGTCATGTTCGCCCAATCGGCTGAACGGCCGGGCCGGGTCAGCGAGGTCAAATTCCGATGTCGACACTCCGGGGTTTACACGTAGGCCGCGCGCATGGTTTTGCGCAGCGGTCTCGAATCTGTTGAGTTGGCTGATGGAGTTGAAAATGATCTTGTCACTGTTCGCCAAAACCTCTGCAATCTCGTCATCGTCATATGCCACTGAATATGCATGGGTTTCGCCGCCGAATTTCTCATGGCCCAGCTTGACCTCATACAGTGACGAAGACGTCGAGCCATCCATATACTGTGCCATGAAGTCAAAGACCGTCCATGTCGCAAAGCATTTCAACGCCAGCAACGACTTGGCCCCCGACGTATCGCGTAGCCAGGCGATCTTTTCCATATTGGTCTGAAGGCGCGATTTATCGATGAGATAATACGGAGTTTTCACGGCAAAATCCTTTCGAGGAACACCACATGCAAATGCCGGTCCCGATTAGGGGATGTCACCCCGCAACGCAAACCATCAATCAACACTGGTGCCAGTCAGACAGATAGCCCCGGTTGCCCTATATCAAGTCGATGTTTGCGCTAGTTGGTTCGAAAGATCCGGGATTCGCCGATCATCTGTTCAAGTGTGGCGATGCGCTCGGCACTTTGATCCGAGCTTCGCGACTGAACCTCAGCCACCAACGCTTCGATCAGAAAATTGATCGCGAGGGTGGAATCCCAGCTCGAGGGTACTTCGACTGTGGCTCGAAAGCAGTGTTGCGCGTATTTCTCGATCGGAGAACCCCAGGCGTCGGTGAACAAAACGATGTTCGCACCCTGCTTCAGAGCGAGGTCGGCCAGTTTTTCCAGTTCTTTCTCGTACCGCCTGATATCAAAGACAATCAGCACAGCACCCGCGTCCATATCCAGCAGTGATTGCGGCCAGACGCTTGGCGATGAATCAAGCAGCGTGACCTGAGGCCGGATGATCTGTAAATGGTTGAAGAAATAATGCGCGTTTGACCGCGTTATCCTGCCCCCCAACAAATACAGCCGCCGCGTCGGATCAGACAAAAGCCCTGCAACCTGATCAAACTCGGCAAGGTCCAGTCGCTCCAGGGTGCGGTTGATGTTACTGGAGACCGCTTCAATGAAGCGTGAAACGATATGGTCACTGCCGCCCACCGGCTTGCTGGCGTCCAACTTGGCCAAAGGTTGCTTCATCCGGGCTGCGATTTCGTCCCGGATAGCGTCCTGCAAGCCGGAAAATCCGTCGAAGCCCAGCTTGCGTGCCAGGCGGATGATTGTGGGGGATGACACATCGGCGAATTCGGCAAGGCGGTTAATGGATTGTAACCCCGTAAGAAGCTGTTCGTCCAGAAGAACAGCGGACACCTTACGCTCAGCCGCCGTAAGTTCGGCCTGCTTCTCCTTTAATAAATCGCGAACCAATGTCTTTTTATGCAAGGAATGTTCCTTTTAGTACAGAAGGTCGCGCTTTGAAGTGAATATTACAGAAATAATCTTGACAGGCTAGAAAATTCTGTAGTGATTGGTGTAGAGCAAGATGACAGGAGCCCCGTGATACATCGTGATTGGACATCGGCGCAGGTTGTGAACCCCAGGGGGCAGGGGGCTTGGTCATTGGTATGCGAACATGCGTCACGTCAGATACCTACCGATCTCTACGGGCTTGGCCTATCAGAGGCGGCCCGCCTGTCTCATGCTGCTTGGGACATCGGTGCGCTTGATGTGGCGCAGGCGATGTCCAAGATATTGGATGCCCCGTTGGTTGCGGGTGGTATTTCCCGCCTTGTGTACGACTGCAACCGTCCTCTGACTGCAGCAGACAGTATTCCGGTGCGCAGTGAAGTATATGATATTCCCGGCAACGCTGGTTTGACCGATACCCAGAAAAGCGAGCGTTACGATCTGGTTCACACGCCGTTTCACGATGCGATAGAACAGGTTCTTGACGGGCAGAATTCCCCTGTTTTGGTTACAATCCATAGTTTCACGCCCGTATACAACGGTGTGAAACGTGACGTCGAACTGGGTTTTCTATACCACCGAAACCCAGTCGCAGCGCAGCGTGTTCTGGAGGTTGAACAGGCCAAAGGTCGTTTCCGGGTGGCACTGAACGAACCCTATGCAGCAAGCGACGGAGTGACCTATACCTTGGCAAAACACGGTGAGGCGCGGGGGTTGCATGCAATCATGCTGGAAATTCGCAACGACCTGATCGACACGCCGGTCAAAGCTCAGGAAATGGCGTGGCATTTGTGCCAGACCCTGACCCAGGCATTTTCCGCCCCCCAGAAAGAGGCCGCCGTATGAACGCGATGCGCAGATATATCGCCATAGTGGACAAGTTCAATTACGGGTTGGGCCGCATCATGATGTACGGCATCTTCGTCTTGATGGGCATACTGCTCTGGTCCTCATACAACAAAACTTTTGCATCCCCCCAGCTTTGGACGCTGGAGATGGCGCAGTTCGTGATGGTGGGCTACTACATTCTTGGTGGTCCCTATGCGATGCAGATGGGTGCCAACGTGCGCATGGATCTGTTTTATGCTGAGCTAACGCCGCGCAAAAAGGCCTGGACGGACTGTATCACCGTCGTGTTCTTGCTAGTCTATCTTGTGATCCTGCTGTGGGGTGGGATCGAATCCACGATGTATTCCTTTAAATACGGCGGCGAACGAAGTCCGACTGCATGGCGCCCTTATATGTGGCCGGTCAAAGTGACCATGTGCATCGGAATTTCTCTGATGTTGCTGCAAGCTGTCTCTGAACTGTTCAAGGACACCCTTTTCCTCAAATCCGGTGAGGACACCCGCGATGCCCTATGAATTGATCGCTGTCTTGATGTTTTCGACGATGATGCTGATGCTACTGACGGGCCAGCGGGTGTTCGGCGCCATCGGCTTTGTCGCCGTAATCGCCGCGCTGTTGTTATGGGGGGATCGCGGCGGCTATGACATCGGGTTCTCTGCCGCGATCAAGCTGATGCGCTGGTATCCGCTGCTGACCCTGCCGATGTTCATCTTCATGGGATACGTGTTGTCGGAAAGTAAGATCGCTGATGATCTCTATAAGATGTTCCATGTCTGGATGGGGGGCTTGCGGGGCGGTCTGGCCATCGGGACAATAGGGCTGATGGTGCTGATCTCGGCGATGAACGGCCTGTCGGTGGCGGGCATGGCAATCGGTGCGACGATCGCGCTGCCCGAGCTGTTGAAGCGCAACTATGACAAGCTGATGGTGACCGGTGTGATTCAGGCGGGGTCAAGTTTGGGCATCCTCGTGCCGCCTTCGGTTGTGCTTGTGCTTTATGCGATGATCGCGCGCCAACCGGTGGGGCAATTGTGGTTGGCGGGGGCCATACCCGGGTTGATGATGGCCGCGATGTTCATCATCTACATCGCGATACGGTGCCGCATAAATCCCGAACTAGGGCCGGTATTGTCACCTGAAGAAAGAGATGTCGGCTGGCCCGAAAAGCTGCGCCTGTTGCGCGCGGGGCTGCTGCCTGTGGTGATCTTTGCCGTGATGATGGTACCCTTTGTGAATGGTTGGACATCGCTTGTCGAAAGCTCCGCCATTGGTGCCATCGCGGCCTTTCTCGCTGCCGTGCTCAAGGGGCGTATGACCCGGGCGGTGTTTGAAACTTCCGTGCGCCAGACCCTGGCGATCACTTGCATGTTCATGTGGATCATCCTTGCAGCGCTGGCCTTTGGTGCGGTGTTCGACGGGCTTGGGGCGGTCAAGGCCATCGAAAACCTGTTCACCGAAAAGTGGGGTCTGAACCCGTGGGTGATCCTGATCCTGATGCAGCTGTCTTTCCTGGTTATGGGTACATTTTTGGACGACACGGCGATGCTGGTCATCGTGGCCCCGCTTTACGTGCCGCTGGTAGGGGCGCTCGGGTTCGATCTGGTGTGGTATGGTGTGCTTTATACCATCACATGTCAGATCGCCTATATGACGCCGCCGTTCGGCTATAACCTGTTTCTGATGCGCGCAATGGCCCCACCCGAGATCACGATTCGTGATATCTATCGGTCAATCGTTCCTTTCGTGGGGGTAATGGTGCTGGCCCTGGCAGTCGTCATGATCTTTCCTCAGATCGCGCTTTGGCTGCCAAATTACGTATACGGAAAGTAAATTATCAACAACCAGGCGGCCGGATCAACCGGCCCCATTCACCCGAAACCCGACAAGGAGTATTTGAGATGACCACCAGACGTAAGTTTTTAAAAGGGGCCGCAATCGCTGGTCCGGCAACCCTTGCCGCACCGTCGATCCTGCACGCGCAAGAACCGATCCGTTGGCGCTTTCAGACCTATGCAGGTTCCGCGCTGGGCGAAGAGGTGACAAAACCCGCGATCGACGCGATCAACGCTGCTGCCCAGGGTGAGCTTGAGATCGAGCTGTTTTATGCTGACCAGATCGTCCCGACGGGCGAGCTTTTTCAAGCACTTCAACGCGGCACCATCGACGGGGTGCATTCGGATGATGACTCCATGGCGTCGCCCACGCCTGTCCGGTCCTTCGGCGGATATTTCCCGCTGGCGACGAAACACGCGCTCGACGTGCCGGTGCTGTTCAACCAATACGGTCTGGCCGACATCTGGCGCGAGGAATACGCCAAGGTTGGCGTGCATTGGCTGTCTGCGGCGGGGCAGGATCCGTGCAACTTCAACACCGTCAAGCCGATCAAATCGCTGGCCGATATGGATGGGCTCAAGCTTTACACCTTCCCGACGGCGGGTCGCTTCCTGTCGCAATTCGGCGTCGTGCCGGTCAACATCCCCTATGAAGACGCCGAAGTCGCGGTGCAGACGGGCGAGCTGGACGGTATGGCGTGGTCGGGCATCACCGAAGACTACACCGTGGGCTGGGCCGATGTAACCAACTACTTCTGCACCAACAACATCTCGGGGGCGTGGATCGGGTCGTTCTTCGTCAACGCCGAGAAATGGGCAGAGCTGCCGGATCACCTCAAGCAGATCGTGAACTCTGCGGTCGAGGCCAGCCACACCTACCGCAACCAATGGTACTGGGGCGGCGAGGCGCGTCTGCGCGCGTCCGGTGAAAAGCTGGAGCTGACATCCGTACCGCAAGACGAATGGAAAGTGGTCGAGGAAGCGGCGGTGAAGTTCTGGGACGAAATGGCCGAAGAAGGCGAAACCGCCGCCAAGATCGTGCAGATTTTCCGCGACTATAACGACGTCATCTCGAAAGCGGGCCCACCCTATACTTTCGGCTGATCCGGCTTTGACATCATGACCATCGGGGCGGCGCATCTGTGCCGCCCCCTCACATCAAAAGGGACGTTTGCAGATGGGCAACCTTACTTTCGACACGCTCAAGGACCTGGCCGCCAAAGGCGAGGTGGACACTGTGCTGGTGGCACTGGTGGACATGCAGGGCCGCCTGATGGGCAAGCGTTTTCACGTCACGAATTTCATCGACCATTCCCACGCGGAAACCCATTGCTGCAACTATCTGCTGGCGACCGATCTGGTGATGTCCACGCCCGAGGGCTATGCCTCGACCAGCTGGGAAACCGGCTATGGTGATTATGTGTTGCGCCCCGATCTGTCGACCATGCGCCATGTGCCGTGGCTGGATAAAACCGTCCTGGTGCTTGGCGACGTGCTGGATCACCACACCCGCGAACCTGTCTCCCATTCGCCGCGCGCCATGCTGAAAAAGCAAATCGCCCGTCTGGACGCGCTTGGCTTTGACGCGATGATGGCGACCGAGCTTGAGTTCTTTCTGTTCGAGGGCGACTACCGCACCTTGCAAAAAGAGAAATATGCCAACCTCGTGCCCCTGAACGGCCACAACGAAGATTACTGCCTGTTCCAGACCACCAAGGAGGAAAGCTTCCTTCAGCCACTGCGCAACCATCTGGTCGGGGCGGGGATTCCGGTCGAATGTACCAAGGGCGAGGCGGAAGTCGGCCAGCAAGAGCTTAACATCCGCTATGCCGACGCGCTGGCCTGTGCCGATCACCACACGATTTCGAAACAAGCGGTGAAAGAGATCGCCTATCAGCAGGGGTTCTCTGCATCCTTCCTGCCCAAGTGGGCGGCGGATAAGGTGGGGTCGTCCAGCCACGTGCATATGTCGCTGTGGAAAGACGGCGCGCCCGGGTTCTATGACAAGGACGCCAAGCTGGGCATGTCGCAGATGATGCAGCATTTCATGGCCGGTCTGATCGCCTATGCCCCCGATATCACCTATTTCTTCGCGCCTTACATCAATAGCTACAAACGCTTTGCCAAAGGCACCTTCGCGCCCACGAAAACCGTCTGGTCTGTCGACAACCGCACCGCGGGCTTCCGGCTGTGTGGCGATGGGACCAAGGGTATTCGTGTTGAATGTCGCATCGGCGGGTCTGACCTGAACCCCTATCTGGCGCAGGCTGTGCTGCTTGCGGCCGGGCTGAAGGGGATCGAGGAAAAGCTGCCCTTGCAAGAGCCGACGATGGGCGATGTCTACGAAGACGCCAACGTCACCGAAATCCCCCGTACCTTGCGCGCCGCGATCGAAACTTTGCGCAACTCTGCCATGCTCCGAGAAGCCCTTGGCGACGACGTGGTTGACCACTACACCCGCGCAGCAGAATGGGAGCAGGAGGAATACGACAAAGTCGTGACCGACTGGGAAATCAACCGCGGATTTGAGCGAGCATAAACGATGACAAACACTTTGAAATGTATCTCACCGATTGACGGATCGGTTTACCTTGAACGCCCGGTTCTGTCGCTGGATGCGGCACGCGATGTCTGTGCCCGCGCCAAGACAGCACAAAGCGCATGGGCCGCGCGCCCCTTGGCCGAACGTGTCCAGCTGGTGCGCGATGCCATTGTCGAGGTGGGCAAAACCACCGATCGTATGGCGCAGGAACTGGCGCATCAGATGGGCCGTCCGGTGCGCTATGGCGGCGAATTCAACGGCTTTGCCGAGCGCGGCAATTATATGGCCGACATCGCCGAAAAGGCGCTGGCCCCGACGATTGTCGAAGACAGCGACAAGGCCACCCGCAAGATCACCCGCGAGGCGCGCGGCGTTGTACTGGTCGTGGCCCCGTGGAACTATCCCTATATGACGGCGATCAACACGGTCGCGCCAGCGCTGATCGCGGGTAATACCGTGGTGCTGAAACACGCCACCCAAACCCTGCAAGTGGGTGAACGTCTGGCCGAAGCTTTCCACGCCGCAGGCATCCCCGACGATGTGTTCCAGAACGTTTTTCTTGATCACGACACCACCTCGGCACTGATCGCTGAACGGCAGTTCGGTTTCGTGAACTTCACCGGCTCGGTCGGGGGCGGCAAGGCGATGGAGGTAGCCGCCGCAGGCACCTTCACCCCCGTCGCGACGGAACTGGGGGGCAAAGACCCCGGCTATGTGCGCGCCGACGCGGATGTGGATGCCGCCGTTGACGGGCTGATGGATGGGGCGATGTTCAACGCGGGTCAGTGCTGCTGCGGGATCGAACGGATTTATGTGCACGAAAGCCTGTATGATGCCTTTGTTGAAAAGGCCGTGACTTGGGTCAACGCGCTCAAACTGGGCAATCCGCTTGAGACGGATACCGATATTGGTCCCATGGCGAACGTTCGTTTCGCCGCCGAGGTCCGCGCCCAGATTTCCGAGGCCGTCGCCGCCGGTGCGACCGCGCTGATCGATACCTTTGAGGCGGATGACGGCGGTGCGTATCTCACGCCGCAGATCCTGACCAACGTCACCCACGACATGCGCGTGATGCGCGACGAAAGCTTTGGCCCCGTCGTGGGCATCATGCCCGTCAAGGACGACGCGGAAGCGATTGCGCTGATGAACGATTGCCAGTTCGGGCTGACCGCCGCGATCTTTACCAAGGATGCGGATGCCGCCGATGCCATCGGCGCGCAGCTGGAAACCGGCACCGTGTTCATGAACCGCTGCGATTACCTTGATCCGGCCCTGTGCTGGACCGGCTGCAAGGACACAGGGCAGGGCGCGGGCCTGTCCGAGCTTGGCTATCAGGCGCTGACGCGCCCCAAATCTTACCACCTGAAAAAGGCTTGATCCTTATGGCACTTCAAAACAACTGGTCCTACCCCACCGCCATCCGCTTTGGCGCGGGCCGTATTTCTGAAATCGGAGAGGCCTGCGTGGCCACGGGGATGAAAAACCCCTTGCTGGTGACGGACAAGGGCCTTGCCTCGATGGAGATCACGACCCGCACGCTGGACCTGCTGGACGGCGCAGGCTTTGGCCGTGCGATGTTCTCGGAAGTGGACGCAAACCCGACCGAACTGAACCTCGAGGCGGGGCTGAAGGTCTACCGCGAGGGCGGGCATGATGGTGTGATCGCCTTTGGCGGTGGCTCTGGCCTTGATCTGGGCAAGATGGTCGCCTTCATGGCGGGACAGTCGCGGCCTGTTTGGGATTACGAGGATGTCGGCGATTGGTGGACGCGTGCCGATGCCGACGCCATCGCGCCGATCATCGCCGTGCCCACCACGGCGGGCACCGGGTCCGAAGTGGGGCGCGCGTCGGTGCTGACCAACTCTGAAACCCATGTGAAAAAGATCATTTTCCACCCCAGAGTGCTGCCCAGCATCGTGATCTGCGACCCCGAGCTGACGGTGGGGATGCCCAAACATATCACCGCAGGCACCGGCCTTGATGCCTTTGCACACTGCGTCGAGGCGTTTAGCAGCCCGCATTATCATCCCATGTCGCAGGGTATCGCGCTGGAGGGCATGCGGCTGGTCATCGACTATCTGCCGCGCGCTTACGCAGACGGCAACGATATCGAAGCGCGCGCGCAGATGATGTCGGCGGCGGCGATGGGGGCGACGGCGTTTCAGAAAGGTCTGGGCGCGATTCACGCGATGAGCCATCCGATCGGCGCTGTTTTCAACACGCACCACGGCACCACCAACGCCGTGTGCATGCCAGCTGTGCTGGACTTGAACGAAAGCGTGATCCGCGAACGGTTCGACCGGGCTGCGGGGTACTTGGGAATTGACGGCGGCTATGATGGGTTCCGCAGCTTTGTGCAGGAATTCAACGACAGCTTCGCGATACCGCGCAAACTGTCTGAAATGGGCGTAACCGCAGACCGAATAGATGACATGGTCGCCATGGCATTGGAGGATCCGTCATGCGGTGGCAACCCTGTGACCTTGACCACGGAAAACCTGCGCAAGCTCTTTGAAGCCACGGTTTGATACACGTTTGAAACCAGGCATGTCCCGGTAGACTCCCCGTCACCGGGACATGCGGGCCGCACCGCGTATCGGCGGGCTAACCCTGGCGAAACTGGGGGGGCGCCAGGGTTTGATCCAGTCGGGTCGAGGGTAAGCCCGCTGGAAGGGGCGTTAAGCGTCTTTGGCTGCCAAGGTGCCGATTGTGACAGCGCGGGTGACTTCCTTGCCTTTATGCAAGACAACCACATCCGCTTTGGCATCCGGTTTTGTTTCGGCAACGGCACGGGTCAGGTCACGCAATTCGGTGATATCGGTGCCGTCAAAGGACAAGATGATGTCACCTTGCTCAAGACCAGCCTTCTTGGCGGGGCTATCGTCGCCAACGGCTTCGATTACCGCACCTTTTGGTGTACCATACCCAAGGACCTGCGCGACTTCATCGGTCATCGGACGAATTTGAACGCCAAGCCAGCCGCGGGTGATTGTGCCGTCATCGGCCAGATCCGCAACGATCTTTTGCACCAGATCAGACGGCACCGAGAACCCGATCCCTACCGAGCCGCCACCTGGCGACAAGATCGCTGTGTTCACACCAATCACTTCGCCGGCATTGTTGAACAGCGGACCGCCCGAGTTACCGCGGTTGATCGCTGCATCGGTCTGAATGAAGTCGTCATAAGGGCCGGAATTGATGTTGCGCGACTTGGCCGAGATGATGCCGGTTGTCACGGTGCCGCCAAGACCAAAGGGGTTGCCCATCGCGACAACTTCGTCACCGACGCGCATGGCGTCAGACGAGCCAAACTTTACAGTGGGCAAATCTACGTCGGCTTCGATCTTGAGCAGCGCAATGTCGGTCATGCGGTCACTGCCCACGACGGTGGCATCAAACGTGCGCCCGTCCGAGAGCTTTACCTTTACGCTGTCTGCGCCTTCGACGACGTGGTTATTGGTGACGATCTGGCCATCCTTGGAGATGATGAAACCTGACCCCAGGCCTTGAACCGGCTGCGGCTGGGCCTGGCTCTGGGGCATCATCTGCTCAAAGCGCTTGCGTAATTCTTCCGGCATGCCTTGGGGCATATCCAACTGAGGTGCGGCTTGGGTCGTGGTTCCCGATACTTCGATGAAAACGACCGACGGTGAAATGGTTTCGACCAGATCGGCATAGCCGCCCGCAGGTATGGCCAGCGCCGTGGTCGGAGCCAATGTTGCGACTGAAGTCGACGCCAGAGCCGCGGCCAAAACAAATGGTGCCACGCGGCTGGGAGTTTTTAATTTGATAAGAGATGTCATGCTTGTTTCCTTACATCTTCGCTGATGACACCCAAATGGCAGGTCATTGTTACACTGCGTTTCAACGGCGTATACAAATCTGTAAACTTGCGCGGCACCGCTGTTCAGCAGCCCTATATCGGGTATTCCGAGGGCAAATCGTATTGGAACCGACGAAATGAAGCTGCTTGTAGTCGAAGACGACGCCACCACCGCCACCTATATCACGCGAGGACTGCGCGAAGAGGGGCACACTGTCGATATGGTATCCGAAGGGCGCGAAGGCCTGATTCTTGCTGCATCGGGCAGCTATGACGTGCTTATCGTTGACAGGATGTTGCCGGAGGTAGATGGGCTGACCCTCGTGAAAACGCTTCGGGGCACAGGCAACACCACACCGGTTTTATTTCTCACCGCCATGGGCAGCGTCGAAGACCGTATCAGTGGACTTAACGCTGGCGGCGACGACTATCTGGTAAAGCCCTTCGCGTTTGGCGAACTTTCGGCGCGGGTCGCGGCGCTTTCTCGGCGTCCTCAGGCGCTGGAACAGGAGACAGTCCTGCGCGCAGCCGACCTTGAAATGCACCTGATTACGCGCAAGGTGATGCGGGCCGGGCAGGTGATCGACTTGCTTCCACGTGAATTCGCCTTGCTCGAACACTTGCTGCGGCGCAAGGGGCGGGTCCAGACCCGCACCATGTTGCTTGAGGCAGTGTGGGACATCAGTTTTGATCCGATGACCAACGTTGTGGAAACGCACGTTAGCCGCTTGCGCGCCAAGGTGGATAAACCCTTTGATCGCGAATTGATTCAGACCGTGCGTGGTGCCGGCTACAGGATCGACGGATGAAGGCACGGCTCGCTCAGCTATGGCGGTCCATGCCGGTGCGGCTTGCGCTGCTGTTGGTTTTGTTGTTTTCGACAGTCAGCTTGCTGAGCCTGGCTGCCAGCTATGCGGTGACCCAGAATTCTTTCGAAGCCGCCATACGCGCCGACCTTGAACAGGACATCGCCGGATTTCGCGCCGCGCCGAACGCGGGTGCCGTTGCGTTGCTGGTTGATGCCGAGTCGCGCGACACAGATCCCAGTCGGATCGTATTAAGTTACATATCCCCCAATGGGCGGCTTTTCGGGAACGGGGCGATTGCACGGGATGACGAGGGTTACCACATCGTTTCATTGACCCAAGACCGAGCCGAGTATGATGGTGCCTATCTCGCTCTTACCATTCCGCTGTATGGGGGCCAGCTGACCGTCGCGCGCAGCCGCGCCCAGATCGAGGCGCTTGGCACTGTGTTTCTGAACATTTTGCTGATCAGTCTGCTACCCACGGTGTTGATCGCGTTGTCAGGCGGGCTGTATCTGGCCCGGCGAAGCAAGCGACACGTAGAAGTGATAGGCCACACGTTGGATGACCTGACCGACGGGGACCTGGCTGCCCGGGTGTCGGTGTCGCCTAATTGGGCTGATGACATGATCCGTATCGGTAACAAGGTGAACCAGATGGCTGGCGCACAAGAGGCACAGATGCAAATGGTGCGGCAGGTATCTTCAGATATCGCGCACGATCTCAAAACTCCGATCCAGAGGGTGGCGGTGCATCTGGATGACTTGGCCCGTCTGGTCCCCCCCGAGACCGAAGGCGGCATATTGCTGGAAAAAGCCCAGGACGAGGTAACAGGGATCGCATCGGTTTTTCAGTCGCTACTGCAAATCGCTTCGGTGGAATCAGGGTCGCCGAAATCACATTTTCAACCCGTTGATCTTAACCAGTTGTGTCTGACCTTCAGTGAAGTTTATGAACCTGCGGCAACGGCCAGCAACCACTCTTTGATTGCCGAGGTGCCGCCTGAGCCTATAAAGGTGAAGGGGGATAAAAACCTGTTGGGACAGGTGATTGCCAACCTGGTGGAAAACGCTTTGCGGCACACCCCTGAAGGAAGCCGGATTTCGCTGTCGCTTAAGACGCAGGACGAACATGCGGTGATCGAGGTGGCTGATAACGGTGCCGGAATACCCGAGGCGGAGCGTGAAAAAGTGCTGCGACGTCTTTACCGGCTGGATGCAAGCCGGAATACACCCGGGAACGGACTGGGTCTAAGCCTGGTGGAAGGGGTGGTGAAACTGCACGGTGGCACCTTGCAGTTGTTGGACAACGCACCCGGCCTGAAAGTCAGAATCGTCATCTAAGCCCTGATTGGCTGCGGCGATTTGAATATGTGACATATTTGAGTGTGTGACTTATTGGCGTTGAACGCTACCATGGGGTTCATCGATCGGATGAAACTCTAGCGTCCGGCAGTAAATAAGAGGTTTTGATATGCTCGATGGGTTTTCGGCCGAGACTCTGGCGCGAGTTCAATTCGCTTTCACGATGTCTTTTCATATCATTTTTCCAGCGTTTTCGATCGGGTTGGCCAGTTTTCTCGCGGTCACCAATGCGCTTTGGTTATGGACCAAAGACGAAACCTATCAGGTGCTGTTCAACTATTGGAAAAAGATATTCGCCGTGGCCTTCGGCATGGGGGTCGTTTCGGGAATTGTGATGTCTTACCAATTCGGGACAAACTGGTCGGTGTTCTCGGACAAGGCGGGGCCGGTCGTTGGTCCCCTTATGGCTTACGAAGTGCTTTCCGCCTTCTTTCTCGAGGCAGGGTTCCTGGGGATTATGCTGTTCGGGCTGAAACGTGTCGGACCGGGCTTGCACATGTTCGCGACGGCGATGGTTGCATTCGGGACTTTGCTGTCCGCGACATGGATCCTTTCCGTTAACAGCTGGATGCAGACGCCCGCAGGATATGGCATGAACGACGTTGGCCAGTATATTCCTCTGGATTGGTGGAAGATCATTCTCAATCCTTCGTTCCCTTATCGGCTTGTCCACATGGTATTGGCGGCTTTCCTGACGACTGCGCTGGTGGTCGGCGGGGTCGGTGCCTGGCACCTGTTGAAGGACCATACCGGCCCGGCGTCCCGCCGTATGTTTTCGATGGCGATGTGGATGCTGTTGCTGGTGACACCGCTTCAGATCGCAGCGGGGGACTTTCACGGTCTCAACACTCTCGAGCATCAGCCGGTAAAGGTGATGGCGATGGAGGGTCATTTTGAAAGTCATCCCGATGGTGCCCCTCTGATCTTGTTCGGCATTCCGAACCAAGCTGAAAAGCGTATGGATTATTCTGTCGAAGTCCCGAAGCTTTCTTCGCTGATCCTGAAGCACGACCTGAATGCACCGCTGGCGGGGCTTGATACCGTGGCAGATGAAAACGAACCACCGGTGGCGATCGTGTTCTTTTCGTTTCGCGTGATGGTCGGGCTGGGCTTTGCCATGCTGGGCCTGGGCTTGTGGGGCGGCATCGCGCGCTGGCGCGGCAAGCTGTATCAAGCGCCGATGTTGCATTGGTTATCGGTGATCATGGGTCCGGCAGGCTTTGTTGCAGTGTTGGCCGGCTGGATCACCACCGAAGTCGGTCGGCAACCGTTCACGATCTACGGTCTCTTGCGGACATCCGACAGCCTAGCCCCGGTCAGCGCCCCGGCTGTGGGTGCATCTTTGATTTCATTTATCATCATCTACTTTTTCGTTTTTGGTGCCGGAATCTTTTATATCATGAAGCTGATGAGCAAGCGGCCCAGAGTTGGATCGGTCGGCGAGCTTACCGATGCGCCGACCCGTGCTGCCACGGCCAAGCCGATCATTCATGGCTCGTCTACGCCGAGCACCACAGCCTGATAGGATAGATCATATGTTTGGACTTGAGCTTTCTTTTATTTGGGCGGGAATCATCGCCCTTTCCGTGTTGATTTACGTTATCCTGGATGGGTTCGACCTTGGCGTTGGGTTGCTGTTCCCTTTGTCTAAAGACGAAAGCGAACGCGACGTGATGATGAACTCGGTGGCACCGATTTGGGACGGAAACGAAACCTGGCTGGTCTTGGGCGGCGGGGGGCTGCTTGCGGTTTTCCCGCTGGCCTATGCGACGGTGCTGCCTGCGCTGTATATGCCGATTATCCTGATGTTGCTTGGGCTTATCTTTCGCGGCGTGGCGTTTGAATATCGGTGGCGAACCACGCGCTGGAAGCCGCTTTGGGATGTCTCGTTCTTCGGCGGATCATTGGTTGCCGCGATGTGTCAGGGCATTGCCTTGGGTGCCTTGGTGCAGGGTATCCATATCGAGAATCGCACCTATGCAGGTGGCTGGTGGGACTGGCTAACCCCGTTTACGATCCTGACCGGAGCAGCCCTGACAGTCGGATACGCGATGCTGGGGGCGACCTGGCTCAACATGAAGCTACAAGGCCGCATTCAGGCCCATATGCGGCGCCTCGCGTGGCCTTTCGCCGTGGCCACGGTGGTGTTCATGGGGGTGTTCAGCCTGTGGTCCCCGTTTCAGAATGTCGAATACTTTAATCGCTGGTTCGCATTCCCGACAGCAATCTTCAGCTTCCTGGTGCCTGCACTGGTCGCGGCCGCGGTATTCGGGCTTTTCCAGGGACTACGCCGGCACTGGGACATCATTCCGTTCCTGTGCGCCGAGGCGTTGTTCGTTCTGGGATTCATCGGCATCGGTATCAGTTTTTACCCATTTATCGTACCGTCATCCCTGACAATCGCGGAAGCGGCGGCACCCGACAGCAGTCTCATGTTCACGCTCGTCGGGACCCTTGTACTATTGCCTATGATCCTGATTTACACAGCGTATACCTATTGGGTGTTCCGTGGCAAAATTGACCCCGAGGATGGATATCATTGAAGCTGCAAAAGTGGATATCCCGTAGCGGGTGGTTCGTGCTGATCTGGGTATTGAGCGTGCTCGCGTTAAGCGTTGTTGCCTATGCGATCCGGCTTGCCATCGTCCCTTGATCGGCGTTGTGAAATGCGGCCTGCCGCAAGGTAATTCGGTGCTCTGTCTTGACTGCGATGCTGACCCTTGGTGCTTTGTGACCTACCCGCGCGATTAAGTCTTAAGGAGCCGCAGATGCGTGCAATGCAAGTTACAGCCTATGATCAACCGTTGGCGCTGCGTGATCTTGACCGCCCCGCCCCAAAAGCAGGTGAGGTACAGGTCAAGATTGCGACCTGTGGTCTGAACTTCGGCGATTTGCTTTTGATCAAAGGTACCTATCAGCAAAAGCCGGATTTGCCCTTTACCCTCGGGATGGAATTGGCGGGTACGATCACGGGCCTTGGCCACGGGGTGCAGGGCTTCCGTATCGGTCAGCGTGTCGCTGCATATACCGGGTTGGGTGGGTTGGCAGAATATGCAGCCGTTCCGGCTGACATTTGCGTGCCGATCCCGGACCAGATGACCAACGAAGATGCGGCGGCTTTCTTGATTGCTTATGGAACCAGCCATGTGGCCCTGCACCACCGGGCACGAATGCAGCCGAAAGAACGGTTGTTGGTGCTGGGTGCCTCTGGGGGCGTCGGCCTGACGGCAGTCGAGTTGGGCAAACTGATGGGGGCCGAAGTGATTGCCTGTGCCCGTGGCAAGGCAAAGCTGGATATCTGTCGCGATGCCGGTGCCGATCATTTGATCGATTCCGATACGGATGACATCCGCGACGTCGTCAAATCGCTGGGCGGGGCTGACGTCGTATATGATCCCGTCGGTGGCGCGCAGTTCACCGCAGCCATGCGGGCATGTAACCCCGAAGCGCGCATCTTGCCACTTGGCTTTGCCTCAGGGGAAGTACCGCAAATTCCCGCGAATATCATCATGGTCAAGAATTTGAACGTGTTAGGGGTATTTTGGGGCGGCTATAAGACAACAAATCCCACGGTATTGACCGATAGCTTCAAGGTACTGATTGACTGGTATCGCGCAGGTAAGTTGAAACCGCACGTGAGCAATGTGCTTGAATTGGAGCAGGCGAACGCCGCACTTGACCTGTTGCGCACCCGCCAGGCCACGGGCAAGGTGATCGTGCGGGTGGCTTAGGCCCGCCGTCCCATCGGGGAGGTTATCCGCTGTTTTGCTTTCTGTCGTTCGCGAAGGAATACAAACAATCCCGATGACAGGATCAGGCCGATGCCTAGCCAGATCTCCCACATCGGGATATCCCCGAAGATCACGACGCCCCAGAATACCGCCATGGGCAGGCCGACGTATTCAAAAGGGGCGACGGTGGCGACATCGGCGATCCTGTAGGCCTGGCTCAGGCAATAGCCGATGGCGGCGACGTTCAACCCAAGGGCAAGGAAAACCCATACATCGTCGCTTTGCGGCCAGACCCAGGCCCGGAGCAAGAACTTGGTCGATGCGGCGCTGTCGGTGGTAACAAACCGCCCGTCACCGGTAGCGACAAAAAAACCCAAAGAGACAATGATGAACACGCACTGAAGATAGACCGACAAGGCCGATGCCTTGCTGCGCATCCCCAGTTTCCGGGTCATCAGTTGGTTCAGCGCGTAGGTCAGTGCAGAAACGACGGGCAATAACAGCACGAGGCGCGACGCCTGAAGCGACTGCGCGTCGGCCCATGGGCGTTGCATGATGATCACCCCGATAAACCCGACTGCAACGGCCCCAAGTCGCATCACTCCGACTTTTTCACCTAAGACGGGAATTGACAGCAACGTGATGAACAACGGTGCGATGAAAAATATAGCCGTCGCATCAGCCAAGGGTATCGCGGCAAGCGCAAGAAAGAAGGTCATATTGGCAATCACAACCATAAGACCGCGCAACAGATGCCATCCCGGTTGCGAGGTTTTCAAAATGTGCCAACCGCCTTCAAGTTGCACCAGAACAAGACCTGCCAAAAGGCCAATGGATGAACGTGCAAAAATGATTTCATGCAAGGGATAACCATCCGACAATTGCTTGATCAGCATGTCATTAATCGAAATGGCAAACACGCCAGCAAGAACGAAGGCAATGGCTGCGCCGGGCTTGTTGTGTGCAGTTGCATTCATGCCAGAGACCTATCACCTATGGATGATCTGTCCAGCGCGTTTCACCTTGGCCTGCAATAAGGAACTGCGTTAGGTTAGCCCAAATAATACCCTGAGGAGGATACGCCATGCAGATGTCAGACACCCGCCAGATCAACGCCAGCCCCGCTGAAGTCTATGCGGCATTACTCGACCCCGATATGCTGATCAAATGCGTCCCCGGCGCGACCGAGGTGACTGGGTCCCCTGAAGACGGGTTTGAAGCGACGGTTGTTCAGAAGGTCGGGCCGGTCAAGGCGACCTTCAAAGGCCAGGTCACGATGACGGATATGGTTCCGGACCAGTCGATCAAGATCAGTGGCGAAGGCAAGGGCGGCGCGGCAGGTTTCGCCAAAGGTGAGGCTGACGTGAAACTTGTCGCCAAAGACGGTGGTACCGAATTGTCGTATGATGTTGAAGCAAAGGTCGGGGGCAAGCTGGCTCAGCTGGGCAGCCGCATCATCGACGGCTTCGCGAAAAAGATGGCGGACCAGTTTTTCAGCAACCTGCAGCAAACCCTGGAAGGACCAGCGGACGGCGAAGCCGACACTGGCGAAGAGCCCGCCGAAAAAAAGGGGTGGTTCGGGCGATCAAAAACCTGAAATGCTTCACCTCTGTTAAATCAGCCCCAATAGGTCTAGTTTCCGGCCAAACCAGCCGGAGACACCTATGCCTGATATCGTAGAGATCACTAACCTGCGCAAAGCCTATGCAGGAGGCTTCGAAGCGCTCAAGGGCGTCAACCTAAAGATAGAGCAGGGTGAAATCCTGGCATTGCTTGGGCCCAATGGGGCCGGAAAGACAACGCTCATATCGACGATATGTGGCATTACCACGGCAACTGAAGGGACGGTCACCGTGGGTGGCCACGACACGGTTACGGACTATCGCCAGGCGCGGTCCATGGTTGGGTTGGTGCCGCAGGAAATAAACCTTGAACCGTTCGAAAGAGTGGTCAATACCGTCGCGTTTTCGCGAGGACTGTTCGGTAAACCCACAAACGATGCGGCGATAGAAAAAATCCTTCGGCAGCTTTCGCTTTGGGACAAGAAAAACAACCAGATCCGAGAGCTTTCCGGCGGCATGAAACGTCGCGTGTTGATCGCAAAGGCACTGGCCCACGAGCCTCGGGTGTTGTTTCTTGATGAACCTACGGCAGGCGTAGATGTCGAGCTGCGGCGCGACATGTGGGAGATCGTGGCCGGCCTCAAGGCTGATGGGGTGACGATCATTTTGACCACCCACTACATCGAAGAGGCCGAAGCCATCGCCGACCGTATCGGAATCATCGCAGAAGGGGAGCTGCTGCTGGTCGAGGATAAGGATAAGCTCATGACGCGCATGGGGAAAAAGCAATTAGTTGTGCAGCTCACCAAGCCGATTGATGCGCTGCCGACGTCGTTGGTCTCTGACAGTCTAGCGCTCTCTGACGACGGTGCCGCTTTGATCTATACCTATGACACCCGCGCCGAACGGACCGGGATCACGAAACTTTTGGCGGATGTTTCCGATGCGGGTTTGATCCTAGCGGATATCGAGACCAAGCAAAGCAGCCTCGAGGATATTTTTGTGGGGCTGATAAAGGAGGGTGCAGCATGAACTGGATCGCCGTTAAGTCGATATATACCTTTGAGATGGCGCGTTTCTTTCGGACGATTACCCAAAGCCTTATATCGCCTGTTTTATCCACGTCGCTGTATTTCGTGGTGTTCGGTGCGGCAATCGGTAGCCGCATCCAAGAGGTGGAAGGCATCAGCTACGGTGCCTTCATCGTTCCCGGCTTGATCATGCTTAGCGTGATCACGCAGGCGATATCAAACGCGTCCTTCGGCATCTACTTTCCCAAGTTCATCGGTACCGTGTTCGAGCTTCTTTCCGCCCCGGTAAATTTTTTCGAGATCGTGTTGGGCTATGTGGGGGCCGCAGCCACCAAGGCTATGTTTATCGGGCTTATCATTCTCATCACATCCTTTTTCTTCGTGGATATTACGATACTGCACCCGGTGTGGATGATCGTTTTCCTAGTATTAACCTGCATAAGTTTTGCGTTGATCGGCTTTATCATCGGCATTTGGGCAGGTAGTTTCGAACAGTTGCAACTGGTGCCGTTGCTGATTGTCACTCCCTTGGTATTTCTTGGTGGGTCGTTCTATTCGATTTCCATGTTACCGCCGGCATGGCAGGTGGTTTCGCACTTCAACCCGGTGGTGTATCTGATATCCGGATTTCGTTGGGCGTTTTTCGGGTCTGCCGATGTGCCCATCGTGACCAGCCTGTTTGCGATAGCAGGTTTCACGTTGCTTGGTCTGGCCGTCATATGGTGGATTTTTCGCACCGGCTGGCGGATTAGACAATAAGTATTGCTTGCCTGCCTTGTTTGCTCATCGGGCGCACTCTACATGGGAAGGTATGAGAAAATTCCTCCCCTTCCTTCCGTCCCGCCCGACCGTTTCGGTTGTACGTCTCTCCGGTGTTATCGGGGGGCGTGCCCGCGGCGGGTTGAACGACAGTGGCATAGGCCCAGCGATCGACAAGGCGTTTCGGCGCGGCAACCCGTCTGCGGTCGTTCTTGAAATCAGCTCTCCGGGGGGCAGCCCCGTTCAGTCTTCGCTAATTGGTGCGCGCATACGTGGGTTGGCCGATGAAAAGAACATCCCGGTCATCGCCTTTGTCGAAGATGTTGCAGCATCCGGTGGCTATTGGCTGGCCGCTGCGGCGGATGAGATTTACGCAGACCCAAATTCGGTCGTCGGGTCGATTGGCGTCATTGCGGCATCGTTTGGCGCAAGCGAACTGATCAATCGCCACGGGATAGAACGGCGCGTATATACCGCCGGGCAGTCGAAATCCATGATGGACCCGTTTCGCCCGGAAAAGGCCGAAGATGTCGACAGGTTGAAGTCCTTGTTGAACGATATCCATGCCAATTTTATCAATCATGTCAAAGAACGCAGGGGCAGCAAGCTGGCGTCCGACGTCGATCTGTTTACCGGCGAAGTATGGTTGGCCGAACGCGCGACGGATCTCGGATTGATCGACGGTATCGGTCATTTGCGACCGTTCATGAAGGACCGCTTCGGCGACAAGGTCAAGATCAACCGCTATGGTGCGAAGCGGGGTCTGCTTTCGCGGTTTGGCGCGCAGATTGTCGGTGATGCTGTCGCCAGTATCGAAGACCGTGCCCTCTACGCTCAGTTCGGTCTGTAGCACATGGTTTTCAAGATCGTATTATTGTTTCTGGTCGCCATGGGTACGCTTGCATGGTTCGGCAAAATGCACTGGCTCGGCGGTACAAAGCTGCGGCAGGCAAAATGTAATAGTTGTGGACGCTACCGTATTGGCAAAGGCCCATGCGGTTGTGGGGGTAAAAGTTGATGATTATGCCATGGGTACTGAGTGTTTTGGGTTTGCTGATACTGCTTTTGGCAGGCGATGCGCTGGTTAAAGGTGCAGTAAACCTTTCGTTGCGTTTGGGCGTGCCGGCACTGGTTGTCAGTTTGACCATTGTTGCGTTTGGAACATCGGCACCTGAATTGCTGGTTTCTGTCAAGGCGATCATCGACAACGCGCCAGGGATCGCGTTGGGAAACGTGGTCGGATCGAACACCGCCAATATCCTCTTGGTGCTTGGGGTGCCGGCTTTGTTGGCAACGATGCATAGCTCGGAATGCAATACGCGCAAAACGTTCAACATGATGATAGCTGCATCAGTGCTGTTTATCGTGCTGGCGTTCAGGGGCGTATTTGATGTCTGGTCGGGTCTTATCCTGTTGTCCGGGCTGTCTTATGTACTGTACGACGCCTATCGCGATACCAAGGAACATCGTGCGCGTAATTCCGAAGCGTTGCCTGATGATACGGAAGATCTTGAAGGAGCGGACCCCAGCATGCCGGGCTGGCGCATCGGATTTTTTCTGGTGCTTGGGCTGGTCGGCTTACCATTGGGGGCAAGTTTGCTGGTCGACAATGCGTCGATCATCGCCCGTGCATACGGCGTAAGTGACACTGTCATCGGGCTCACCCTGGTGGCGATCGGCACTTCGTTGCCGGAATTGGCAACGACAGTGATGGCCGCGTTGCGCCGCCAAGCCGACGTTGCACTGGGCAATGTCATCGGATCAAACATCTTCAACTTGCTTGGTATTATCGGCATCGCGACGCTGATCGGGCCGATAGAGGTCGATCCAGAGTTCCTTCGCTTCGATCTGTGGGTGATGCTAGGCGTATCGTTACTGCTTTTCCCCTTCGTGTATCTCGGGTGGGACATAACGCGTCGCTGGGGCGTGGTGCTGTGCGCGGTTTACGCTGCCTATCTGGCTGCTATCCTGGTTTAGAAAGGGTGCAACAATGACGCAGCATGCGCTGGTAACAGGTGGCGGGGCCCGTTTGGGGCGGGCTATGGCGTTGTACCTGGGTGATCGTGGTTTCGATGTCGCCGTGCATTACAACACTTCGTCAGACGGCGCAGACGAGGTAGTCGGCGCGCTGAAGGCCCGGGGCAGGCGCGCTGTCGCCGTGCAAGCTGACCTTCTGGACGAGGCCGCGACCCAAGACTTGTTCGGGCGGGCGGTAGACGCTTTGGGAGGCGCGATCACCTGTCTCGTCAACAACGCCTCGGTGTTTGAATATGACAATATCACCACTGCTACGGCAAATAGCTGGGACCGTCACATGGGCAGCAATCTTCGGGCCCCGTTTGTGCTGACGCAAGCTATGGCGGCCCAGGGGCTTGAACCCGATACTGATGAACAGGGCGAGCCTGTCGCAACCGGTTTGGTTGTAAATATGCTGGACCAGCGGGTGCAGAAACTGACACCCGAATTCATGACCTATACGATCGCCAAGATGGGGCTATGGGCGATGACCAGAACCACAGCGCAGGCGCTTGCCCCTGCCATCCGGGTCAATGCGATAGGGCCGGGCCCGACGTTGAAAGGGGCCAGACAGTCACAAGACCATTTCGACGGGCAGCGATCCCGGGTTCCTCTGGGGCGCGGGGCAAACCCCGATGATATTACTGCGGCACTGGGTTATTTTCTGGATGCAAAATCGGTCACCGGCCAGCTTTTATGTACTGACGGCGGTCAACATCTGACATGGAAAACAAGGGATATCCAAGGTGTTGAGTAACCCGAATTGAAAAGTTTTGCACGTCAGGATAAACGTTAACAAATTCGTTACAAATTGCTTTGTGTTTTCAGTAACTTGTGAGGGGTTGATAATTGTTCTCTTTTATTTCAACGGCTTGTGCAACTGCCTAAAAAATAGGCGATGCGTAGAAGCCCTCCGAAAATATAGGGAAACTCGTGTTCACGGAAAGTTATACGCAGGGTTATCCACAGTATCCGTGGGTATGTTTACCCTTGCTCCCTGTCACTACCTATTGCAGAGCCGAGAGAATCAATGACGAATCCAAACACCCCGATGAAAACCGGATTTGACGTTATCCAATCGTATCTCAAGACCCTCGATGGGTCTCCCGGCGTATACCGAATGCTCGATTCTGAAAGCCGGGTGCTGTACGTGGGCAAGGCACGGAACCTGCGCGCACGGGTCAGCAATTACGCGCGCCCGTCGGGGCATTCGGGACGTATAGCGCGGATGATCTCGAACACCGCTTCGATGATGTTTTTGACCACAAAAACCGAAACCGAAGCGCTGCTGCTAGAGCAAAACCTCATCAAGCAACTCAAGCCCAAGTTCAACGTGCTTTTGCGCGATGATAAAAGCTTTCCCAACATCTTGGTCACTACAGGACACGACTATCCCCAGATCAAGAAGCATCGTGGTGCCAAGAAGGAACAGGGAAATTACTATGGTCCTTTCGCCAGTGCAGGAGCGGTAAACCGGACGCTGAATCAGTTGCAGCGGGTATTTCTGCTAAGAGACTGTTCTGACGCCATGTTTGAAAGTCGCACTCGCCCGTGTCTGCAACACCAGATCAAGCGATGCTCAGCCCCTTGCGTCGGCAAGATCAGTCCCGAAGACTACGGTAAGACCGTGCAGGATGCTCAAAAATTCCTGAATGGCAAATCAACGGATATACAAAGCCGGCTCGCGTCTGACATGGCGCTGGCCTCGGAGAACATGGAGTTCGAGCGCGCTGCGGCGCTGCGTGACCGCATCAAGGCGCTGACGCAGGTGCAGACGGCTCAGGGGATCAACCCGCAAACTGTGTCCGAAGCCGATATCATAGCACTTCATATGGATCAGGGCCAAGCTTGCGTTCAGGTGTTCTTTATCCGTGCGAACCAAAACTGGGGCAACCATGATTACTATCCACGGGTCGGGCCCGACGTGGATGCGGCTGAGGTTTTGGAGGCTTTCATCGGCCAGTTTTACGACACACGGGAACCGCCTCGGCAGCTCATTCTATCCAATGAGATCGAAAGCCCGGATTTGATGACGGAGGCGCTTTCGGGTAAACTTGGCCGTAAAGTTGAACTGATCGTGCCGCAACGCGGCGAAAAGGCCGAGCTTGTGGAGAGCGCATTGAGAAATGCGCGCGAGTCGCTGGCAAGAAAATTGGCGGAAACGGCCAGTCAGTCCAATTTGCTGAAAGGCATAGCGCAGGCGTTTGATCTTGAGGCACCGCCGCAGCGTATCGAAGTCTACGATAACTCGCATATTCAGGGCACCAACGCAGTCGGAGCGATGATTGTCGCGGGCCCCGAGGGAATGATGAAGAACCAATATCGCAAATTCAATATCCGGGGCGATGATCTTACCCCAGGGGATGATTTCGGGATGATGAAAGAGGTTTTGATGCGGCGGTTCAAGCGTCTGTTGAAAGAAGACCCCGATCGCAAGCTCGGCATGTGGCCCGATTTGCTTTTGATCGACGGCGGGGCCGGGCAGGTCAGTGCGGTCGCTTCGATCATGAAGGAATATGGTGTTGAAGATATTCCGATGGTCGGCGTCGCGAAAGGCGTTGATCGCGATGCCGGCAAGGAGGAGTTTTACCGGGTGAACCAACGACCGATGGCGTTGCGTCATAACGACCCGGTTTTGTATTTCATCCAAAGACTGCGCGACGAAGCCCATCGCTTTGCCATCGGTACGCATCGCGCAAAGCGCGCCAAGGCCATTGGTGCCACGCCTCTGGATGACATAGCCGGTGTGGGCGCGGCAAGAAAACGCGCTTTGCTGGCTCACTTTGGATCGGCGAAAGCAGTTTCGCGCGCCAACCTGAGCGATCTGAAAGCCGTTCAAGGTGTTTCCGGCGCTTTGGCGGAACGTATTTATGCGTTTTTCCACGAGCGTAGTTGAAAGGGCCGCGATCTCCAGCGCATAACGTTGTTACGGGACGCTCCGCGAGGAGTTTATTTTGCAAAATGAAGAGGATGTGTTGGCACTTTCCCCTTTAGGTTTGGCGCTGTAGGGTGGTGTTATGAAGTGGAACATTCCGAATATCCTGACGCTCCTGCGTCTGATCGCAGCCCCTGGTGTGGCCGTCATGTTCTTGTATTTTACCCGGCCTTACGCTGACGCTCTGGCCATGGTTTTGTTTATCGCCGCGGCGGTGACGGACTGGTTTGACGGATATCTTGCGAGGGCGTGGGGCCAGGAAACCAAACTGGGTGCGATGCTGGATCCCATTGCCGACAAAGCGATGGTTGTGATCGCCCTTATGGTGATTGTCGCATTCTCGAGCTGGTCTCCGTGGCTTGTTCTGCCCGCCACGGTCATTTTGTTCCGCGAGGTGTTTGTGTCTGGCTTGCGCGAATATCTGGGTGATGTTTCGGGCACATTGAAGGTGACCAGGTTGGCGAAATGGAAAACCACAACGCAAATGGTGGCTATTGCCGTATTGTTCGGGCAGGGGTTATTCGAACATTATTTCGGTATGTCGATTTTCGGCATGGACGCAGCCATGGTCAGCGCAATCCTGAACGGTGAAGAAACCGACGTGTTAGGGTTAAGCTGGAAGTTCCACGGTATGGTGCTGGCCGGCCAGGTCGGACTGACATTGCTGTGGATCGCAGCGGCACTTACTGCAATCACAGGCTATGATTATTTGCGCAAGGCCTTGCCTCATTTGGTGGAGACGCGATGATGGACATATTGTATTTTGCCTGGGTGCGGGAACGCATCGGCGTGCCACGCGAGCGGATAGAGACTTCGGCGAAGACGGTGTCCGATCTGGTTGCCGAACTGTGCGGACGTGAAGAAAGATACCAGCTGGCGTTTTCGGACCTCAGCAGCCTGCGTGTCGCTGTGGATCAGGAGCTTTCCGACTTTGACGCCTCGTTGGCCGGGGCGCGCGAGGTTGCGTTCTTTCCGCCTATGACGGGGGGCTGAGATGTACATATCTGTTCAGGACCAACCTTTCGATCTGGGCACGGTGTCGGCGGAATTTGCCTCAGGCCACACCAACACCGGCGCGATTGTCACCTTTACCGGGCTTGTCCGGGGAGGAGCCGAGGATCGGCTCGAGGCCATGGAAATCGAACATTACCCGGGTATGACGGAGGCTGCATTGAATGCGATGGCCGAGAACGCGATCAGCCGTTTCTCTTTGGGTGATGCCTTGATCATTCATCGCTACGGGAGGCTGGTGCCCGGAGAGATGATTATGATGGTGGCCACGGCGGCACGCCACCGCAAGGACGCTTTTGATGCGGCCGAGTTCCTGATGGACTATCTTAAATCGCGTGCACCATTCTGGAAAAGAGAAATTTCGGACAGCGGTGCGTCGTGGGTCGCATCAAAGGATGAAGATGAGGACGCGTTGAGCCGCTGGTAGCCTATCTGACTTTATGGGCGTCGATATAGGCACGCATTTCCTCGGCTTCGTGGCGAGCATCGCGCAGGCCATCCATCGCAGCGCGCAGTTCTGCTTCTGTCTGGCTTAGTTGATTGGTCAATTCGGCCTCGCGTTGCTGAAGATAGGTAATCGCCTGATCACGGGTTTCTTCAGCCTCGTGCAGTTCCTGGCTCATCCTGTCGAGCTGGGCGACATCATCCGCCGCGACGCGGGTGAACCGATGTAAAAGCCAGTTCGCAAACCAGCCCAGACAGAATGCGACGAATAGGATAATCGCTGTTGCGATGACAAATTCGGTTCTGCTCATGTCAATTGCCTTCTTGGGTCGGTTCAGATGAGCCGTCTATATCGCTGGTTTCCGTGGCGTTTTCCAGACCTGTTTCATTATCCTGCGCGGAGAGTTCAGGGCGGATCAGCTTGAATTCGATCCGGCGGTTCGCTTCGCGGCCTTCTTCGGTGTCATTTGCGGCCACGGGTGATTCTTCGCCGAAACCTTTTGCGATGAACGAGCCGGTAAGCACACGGCGGGCGCGCAGTTCGTTCAGGACGGATTCAGCACGCGACTGGCTGAGAGCGAGGTTCATCTCTTCACGGCCCTGACTGTCGGTATAGCCTTGAATTTCAAGAGCGACGTCGCCGCAGGTCTTGAGAAGTTCCGCAATGCTGTCCATAGTTCCAAGCGCTGAGGCATCGATGGTGGCACTGCCAGGTTCGAAGTTGATCTTTCCCGCCGCGACGATGTCACCTATCTGGCTTTCGCATTCTTCGGGGGTGGGCAGCCCCAGCACGGGGTCGAGCTTTTCCTGATAAACCACCGCGATGTCGTAATCCTGACCTTCGCCCAACTTTCCAGCCAGCAACGTGGCTATTTGAGAACCCGCATCGGGGTTGCCTGTATTGCCGCTTACACTGACGTTGTCAGGCGTCACGATTACCGTCCCATTGGATAGTTTCGACAGCGCATCAAGCGCCGACAGAACCCGCGTGGGCCAATCTGCGGGCAAATTCTCGACGACCCGGGCCGCAGTGTAGACGTTCTTAGACCCGAAGCTGGCTTTGGCATAGCTATCCGCCAGGTTGCGCAACGCGTCGTCGCTGAGACGCCCGCGCAGCTGCACCTGACCTTCAGGAGAGAGCGTGGCGACAAATTCGGGCGGGCCGGCGTTGGGGTCGACTTCCTTGGGCAGGCGGGAATCCAGAACAAATACGTCGGGCAAAGAGGTTTCAAGTTCACCCACGACGCGATCAAACAGCGCCTGGTCCGTACCTTCGGCGGCAACCAGGCTGATATCAGCATCGGCAAAGGTAACGGAGCCACCGCCAATTTTCGCCAATGCCGCGATGGCTTTGTCTACCGCTTCGGCCCAACGGGGGCTTGGTACACCAAGGCCAACGGTACAGCGCAGCGGTTCTGTGGCACCGGCGGCTTTTGCGGCGTTGAGAATTCTGAGGCTGGCTTTGTCGGTGTCGGCGCTACAGGCATCGAACCCGCCAGTTCCGTCACGAATTTGGAACCGCAGGGTAAACGGCGTTATGACAGGGCGGGGTGCCGCGATGTCGAGCGTCACATTCAGGCCCGGAGGCGCGGAACGGGTCAACAGTGTTTCCAACCGTGCCTTTGCTTCCGGACTATCGGAAATCGCCGTGATTGAAACACGTCCGGCTGAGGCGGATATTTTGGCTCTGGGGAGTTTCTCGATGGCGGATATGGCGAAAGCAAAGGCGTCTTCCCAACCGTCAGGGGATGGATAATTGGCTGATTCCAGCAGATCGGCAACATTTTCGGGGCCCACCAGTGCGTTGAAGCGCGCGTTGGCTGCATCACGGTCGGTGGTGGTGGGAATCAGACCGATGATCGAGACGCCCGAGTCGTTGCGCAGAATTTCGGCCGAAAATTTGGGCGCGGCGATGGCTGCCTGAGCGACGACTTCCATTTGGTCGATGATCCGCGCGGCGTCGACGACCGAACCGGCAGCGGTCAGGGCATTGAACCGCATGACTTCGTTTGGGGCGGTGCCCGACAAGGTTACCTTGAGCCCGTCGGCTTCGACCTCGGCCCAGGGCATGGCTTTGTCATCCAAAACATTGCGTACGCCGATTTCGGAGCTTTCCTCGATTAAGGTGACCGAAAAGTTCGCCGCAACGAGAGATGCGCCGGCCGCGAAGAAAAAAGTAAAGGCAATGATTAGAAGTGCAGATAGACGCATAAGCTCGTTTCTGAAGCCGTTGATATCGTGACCGTTGATACGTGCCACAGCGCAGGTGCGCAATCACACCAATAGCGCGATTGCAAAAAACGCAAGCGGGATCATGCCGGTATCGCGATTGGAACGAAACAGTTGCAGGAGCTTTTTGTTATTGTTGATATCGAGACCGCGTAGTTGCCAGGCCATATGCCACCCCATCCCCCAGGGTCCACCCAGTGCCAGAACCATAGCCAGGAACGAAGCTTGATCCCGCAAGGCGAAGATCACCGCCAGGCCCATCAACCCGACGGTTGCCATCAGGAAACGTCGCAACCACTGCGAGGTGCTTTCTCCGAACAGACGGGCAGTAGATTTCACGCCGATCAACGCGTCGTCCTCGGCATCTTGGTGCGCGTAGATGGTGTCGTAAAACAGGGTCCAGCCGATCCCGGCAAAATACAGCACCACCGCCGGAGCCCCGAGCGACCCCGTGTGCGCTGTCCAGGCCAACAGGGCCCCCCAATTGAATGCGATGCCCAAAAAGAGCTGTGGCCACCAGGTGAAACGCTTGGCGAAGGGGTAAACGGCGACGGGCAAGAGTGCCAGAACACCAAGCGAAATTGCCGCATGATTGAAGCTTAGCAATATAAACAACGAGATCAGGGCCTGTGCGACCATCCAGATGACAGCGCCGGTGACGCTGACCTGGCCCGAAGGAATCGGTCGCGACCGTGTGCGCGCGACCTGAGCATCTATATCGCGGTCGGTGATATCGTTCCAGGTACAGCCCGCCCCCCGCATCAGCCACGCCCCCAGGCCGCACCCGATGAAGATCCACAGGTCGAACCAGCTTGCTTGCTGGTCGTACAGCATGGCCAGTGCAAGCCCCCACCAAGACGGAAGCAGGAGCAGCCAGGTTCCTATCGGTCGGTCGGCGCGGCTGAGCCTTAGATAGGGCCTCAGGAATGAGGGAGCGTAAAGGTCCACCCAATTGTCAACGCGGGCGTCCGCAACACGCATGGTATCATTGGCATCTGGTGCAGGGGGGTGGTCTTGCATATATCTGTGCCTATGAACGCAAAAATCAGACTTTATGTAGAACATTCGCTGGGGCAGGAGCAATCCGTTCCTTTGGAAAAGGCGCAGGCTCACTATCTTTTTGGGGTGATGCGGTTGGGTGTCGGGGCGTCGGTGCTGCTGTTCAATGGTACAGACGGCGAATGGCGTGCAGAGGTCGTTGAAGCCGGCAAGCGTGGCGGCGTCTTGGTTTGTGGCGAGCAAACCAAACCCGTGCAGATGCCGCCGGATCTTTGGCTGATCTTCGCACCGATCAAGAAGGCGCGGACCGACTTCATCGTTGAAAAGGCAACCGAAATGGGAGCACGCCGGATCATGCCGGTCCAGACCGAGTTCACCAATTCCGGTCGGGTTCAGCGGGACCGTTTGCAGGCCCATGCCGTTGAAGCGGCTGAACAGTGTGGCGGGACTTTCGTACCAGAGGTGGCCGAGATGCAGCGGCTGGACCGCCTTCTGGATCGGTGGGATGCGCAGAGGTCCTTGATGTTCTGCGACGAGGCGCTGGTTGGGCAAGACGGTTCGCCGGAACGTGCGACAGCAACAACCGGGGGCTGGGGGATCCTGATCGGCCCAGAGGGGGGATTTTCTGAGCGCGAGAGAGAACGCTTGCGCAGACAGGAATACACCCGATCGGTGACGTTGGGACCACGGATATTGCGCGCGGATACGGCAGCGGTGGCGGCAATGACGGTTTGGCAGCAGGCGTTGGGGGACTGGGTGTGAACCAAACACCTGTCGGCGATGTCGCTGTGGTGGGGGTTTCACACCCCCACGCCCCCGTGGAGTTTTCCGGGCAAAATGAAAGTAGGGCGCATTGATGAGTTTCTTGAGACCCGAAGCGGAAGAAGCGTTGTGGCGGTGGCGCGAGGTGTTGATCGGATTGGCGGTTGCGCTGGTCGGGCTGTGGTTGGTGCTGGGGCCGGGGTTGTTGCTTGCCGTTCCCGGCTATGTGCTGATGGTTGGGGGGGCGGCATTTATCTGGATCGGTGTGCAGAGGGTCCGGTTTCGCAAAACCGGCCTGGGCGCGGGTGCCGTGCAGGTTGTCGAGGGGCAGATCAGCTATTTCGGTCCCTTGACAGGTGGGGTGGTGGCACTGCGCGAGATAGAGCGCCTGAGCCTTGAGCGTGGTAACTATCCTGCCCATTGGAAGTTGGAACAACCGGGGCAGCAGCCTGTCATGATTCCCGTGAATGCCGCAGGAGCTGACGCGTTGTTCGACGCGTTTGCCGCGCTTCCCGGGCTTCGGACCGAACGGATGTTGGCCGAGCTGAGCGATGACAAGACTCTATCGGTGGTGATTTGGGAACGTAAGCCTCTGCGACCGAGAACTGCCCTGTTGCATTGACACCCCCCCAAAATCGCACCATCCCTTAGGTCACGCAAATTTACATCGGAGCCTCCCCCATATGTCTATTCCTCAATCCGGCGGCGGCCCGATCGAAAACCACCAGCAGCTGGCGCAGTATCTGGCCGATGGTTGCAAGCCCGTGCAGGATTGGCGCATTGGCACTGAACATGAGAAGTTCGGGTACAACAAGGAAACCTTGCTGCCTTTGCCTTATGAGGGTGATTGTTCGATCCGAGCCATGCTGGAAGGATTACGCGATCGCCACGGCTGGTCGCCGGTTGAGGAGAACGGCAAGCTGATCGGGTTGGTAAAGGACGGGGCAAACGTGTCGTTGGAGCCAGGCGGACAGCTGGAACTATCGGGGGCCCCCGTCGAGACCATTCACGAGACCTGCGACGAGGTGAACGCGCATCTGGTGGAAGTGCGGGATGTGGCGGACAGGATCGGAGCGGGATTCATCGGTCTGGGTGCGGCACCCGAGTGGTCACATCAGCAAATGGATTTGATGCCCAAGGGGCGTTATAAGCTGATGAATGACTATATGACCAAGGTCGGCACCATGGGACAGACCATGATGCGCCGCACCTGTACAGTACAGGTGAATCTCGATTTCGGTTCCGAGGCAGACATGGTGAAAAAGCTGCGGGTCGCCTTGGCTTTGCAGCCGGTAGCGACTGCGCTTTTTGCGAATTCGCCTTTTTTCGAGGGCAAACCCAATGGTCATAAATCCTGGCGTAGCCGCGTGTGGCGCGATCTGGATGACGCGCGTACCGGCATGTTGCCGTGGGTGTTCGAAGATGGAATGGGGTTCGAGCGTTGGGTGGACTATGCGCTGGATGTCCCAATGTATTTTGTCTATCGCGACGGTGTCTATATCAACGCGTTGGGGCAGTCGTTCCGTGATTTCCTGGATGGCAAATTACCAGCGCTGCCGGGCGAAATCCCGACGCTGAGCGATTGGGCAGATCATCTGACCACGGCATTTCCCGAGGCGCGGATCAAGAAATTCATCGAAATGCGGGGGGCCGACGGCGGCCCGTGGCGACGCCTATGTGCCTTGCCCGCGTTCTGGGTGGGGTTGATGTATGACCAGCAAGCGTTGGACGGTGCGTGGGATATGGTCAAGCATTGGGACGCCGAAACGCGTGAGGCTTTGCGGGTGGCTGCGTCGGTTGACGGATTGCAAGCCCAGGTGGGTACCATAAAAATGCATGATATCGCACGAGAAGCGGTCGGGTTGTCCGAGCTTGGCTTGAAGGCGCGTGCCCGTACCGGTGCCGGCGGCCTGGTCCCGGACGAGACCCATTTTCTGAATGCACTGAAGGAAAGCATCGAGACCGGCAAGGTCCCCGCCGACGAGCTGCTGGACGATTATCACGGTAAATGGAACGGCAATCTGAGCCGGATCTACGCAGACTATTCCTATTGACAATTATTCCGGAATGGTGCCATCGCGGATTAAGGTCGTCGGCCGCCTCTGAGCCGTTGCAGGGGTGGTCGAACTGTAAACAATCGCGATGGGTCGCGTCGAGTTCCCGTTATATCTGGCGTACACAGATGCGTACGTGCCTTAGGTTATTTTATTCGCGACCCGCCTAGACGCTTCTTACCGGTTGAGCTTTGCCAGATTCGAGTTTGACCGGTCGGAACGGTATCTTACCCTGTTGGTCACGAGCTGATCTAGATTTTCTTTGCGCCAATTTTCGGTTCCTGGCCGGCGCGGATACGTTGAATGTTGCCGCGATGCCGCCAAAACACCAGAAGGGTAAGCAGAATGCCCAGGATCAACACGTCGCTATAGCCCAGCAATACCATGAAAAAAGTTGACGAGGCTGCCGCAGCCAGCCCCCCCATGGACGAAATTCGCGTGGCAAATGTGGCGACCAGCCAAGTCAGCGCGCTGGCTATGCCGACAGGCCATGCCAACGCAAGAAGCACGCCTAGAAAGGTCGCGACTGCCTTGCCCCCCCTGAAGCCTAGCCAGACAGGATAGCAGTGACCCAACAAGGCGGCGAGCGCAGCGATCTGTGCGGCATCTTCGCCAGCAAAAAATCGGGCAAGCAAAACGGCCACCGCGCCCTTGCCACCATCCAGCAACACGGTCAGTGCGGCGGCTTTCTTGTTTCCGGTACGCAAAACATTCGTCGCCCCGATGTTACCCGAACCGATGGTGCGTAGATCGCCCAGATGCATGACGCGAGCCAATACCATGCCAAACGCAATAGAGCCGATCAGGTAACCCATTACTGCCCAAAGCGATAGGACGGCGAAAGAGGAATCGAAGATGGGCATGGTTAGGACGCCTTGTAGATACACGTGCCGGAAACATAGGTTTCCAGGACCTTACCCTGCATCCTTGAACCATCATAGGGTGTGTTTCGCGATTTTGACCTGAGTGTCTCGCGGTCCATGACAAAGGGTGCGTCGCTGTCGAACAACACCAGATCCGCAGGTGCGCCTGTTGACAGACGCCCACCGGGCAGGCCCAGACGTTGGGCGGGGTTAAACGAAAGCGCGCGCCACAGGGTTGCGATATCCATCATTTCCGAATGAACCAACCGTAGCGCCGCGGGTAATAACGTTTCCAAGCCAACCGCCCCCGATGCGGCTTCTTCGAACGGAAGTCTCTTTGATTCTTCGTCTTGGGGCGTATGCATCGAACAAATGATGTCGATCAGTCCGGATGCGACGGCTTCCACCACGGCAATACGGTCCTCTTCATCACGCAGCGGCGGCTTGAGCTTGAAAAAGGTCCGGTAATCCGCCACGTCAAGAGCGTTCAGCGTCAGGTGGTGGATGCCGACACCCGCGGTGATGTCCAAGCCGTTTTTCTTGGCGCGGGCAAGGGCGGGCAAAGCGCGCGCGGTCGTAATCTGGTCGGCGTGATAGCGGGCACCGGTCATCTCGACCAAGGCGATATCGCGGTCCAGCCCCATGCGTTCGGCCATCGGGGACACGGCGGGCAGGCCGCGCAACGACGCGAACTTGCCCGAGGTCGCGGCGGCTCCTTGGCTCAGCACCGGTTCCTGAGGGTGTGCGATGACCAGTGCGCCCAGACTGCTGGCATAGGTAAGGGCACGCGAGAATACCTTGGTGTCGGTGGTCACGCGGTCGCAGTCGGTAAATGCGACGGCACCCGCGTCCATAAGGAAGCTGATTTCGGTCATTTCACGACCTTCACGGCCCTTGGTAAGTGCTGCCATGGGAACGACGTTGACAGGAGCAGCCTCGTTCGCGCGACGGGTGACAAATTCAAGCACCTCGGGGCTGTCAATGGCCGGCGTCGTATCGGGTCGAGTGACCATCGTGGTGACCCCGCCAGCGGCTGCGGCAAGACCCGCAGACCGAAAGCTTTCTTTGTGCCTTTCGCCCGGTTCACATACCTTGACACCAAGATCCACGATGCCGGGCGCCAGATATTTTCCACGGCAGTCGATACTATCCGCATCGCCGGGGATAGGCGCACTATCCGGCAAAATAGCCGCGATCCGTGTTCCCTCAACCTGCAAGGTGCCACGGGTCACGGTTCCGGCTTCGGGGTCGATCATCTGCGCGTTGGTAAAATACAGCGTCATTGCGGGTCTTTCATACTGGTTGAAACGGCATCAGTTGGTCATGCGCCGACCCAAACCATCATCGCAGCGACACCAAAAGCAACCAGCAATGCAATCATCGCGACACGCCCCGACATTTTGGGATCCGGTTTTGGTTCTTTCACATCAGCCACCACAGGATGAGGCCAAGCACGACAAGAACTGCCAACGCTATAAGCGCCCCGCTCGCACGGTCGCGTGGGGGCGTCCGCGGGTTCACGTTTGGTATGCCGGTGTAGGGCTGCGCGGCGTCTGCTGTCAGGGGGATAGCGCTTATGGCGGGTTGCTCTTCGTCATATGTGCCGATGAGGGTAAGATCGGGGCCTATTTCAAGTATTGTTTCCCGGCCTTCGAATGCCGAGGAAAACAGTAGCAGCACATACCCGTCGAGCGCGCCAAGGCGACTGCGGTCTTGTGCGAGTTGATCGTCGCTTACGGCGTAGCCCTCTGTCAAATAAGCGGTCAGGCCGACGCCGGCCAGATCGGTAACGGGAAATAGCTCGGCGCTACCGGAGGGAACGGAGGTTCCCAACAGGTCGGTGATGACCGTTTCCTTGTCAGCATCACGCACCGCGCGCGAAACGGCGTCAATGGAGCGGTTTACCGCGAAAAGCCTGACCTTGCCGGTTTCCGCGTTCTGGATTCGTATGGTTGTCATTTATCTGCACCTTCATAGCTGGTTGCCATCAATGCACTTAAACTGTTGCTGTCTTCGATATATTCAAATCCCAAATGCGCAACGAGCGCCGCTTTGTCCATGCTTTCCTGCCTGATAAAAAAAACGGAGGGCGGGCTTGTGGGCCTTATGTCGGGCTTGGTTTCCGCACTGCGCGAGAAGGCCTTGACGCGGGTCTGATCCTTTTCCAGCTTGAAAAACAAAGCCCGATGCGTGGTGAGCGCATAGCGGGTACGGGTAAGTCCGGACCATTTGTTCAAACCGCGTACCAGCGAAATCACCACCAGAGCGATGATCACCGCAAGTATCACCGATTGTGACACCGGCAGATCGCTATAGGTAAGAAGCAAGCCCCCCGCGACCACCGTTCCCGCGGCACCGACGAACGGGCCGATCAATTGGAAGTTTCGTATCGACACCCGCGGTTTGGGGCGTCCTGTCCACAGCAGACGTTCGCCGGGGTCAAGCTGGTCAGCCCAGAACCGATCGGTCATTGTGCGGCCTCAATCGCTTGGGCGATCCGTGCCTTGGTCTTGCGGACGTTCGGAACCAGAGGCAAGGTTATGCTTTGATGGGTCGGCAAGCGCAAGACGATCGACCAAAGCGATAGCTTGCCGATGGCCTCGATATCGGTCAGCGCAAGCTGCAATGGCTCGATCGAGTTGGGTTCGTCAATATAAAGAGCCCGGTTTGTCAGGCGCCAAACGGTTTTTCTGTTGGCATACCAAATCTGGAATTCCTCGAATATCCACATGTAAAACAGTGCAGAGAGTACCGAAGCCAGCGCCCAGACCGTTACGGGGAAATAGGGCAGGGCGGGTGCCCACGCCAGCATTGTGAGCAGCATCAGGGTCAGGGATCTCCAAAAGAAGGCCGTTGGCGATATGCGCCATCGCAGCAGCTCTTGCTCATCAGAGTGGGAGAGGGTCACGGTGCTTCCGCCCGACTGTCAGCCAAATTACGCGCCAAAAGGTCCATGGCCGCCATGCGCACCGCCACGCCCATCTCGACCTGATCCTGTATGACGCTGCGGTTGATATCATCCGCCAGTGTACCGTCAATTTCGACGCCGCGGTTCATCGGTCCGGGATGCATGACAATGGCATCAGGTGCGGCGTGGGACAGTTTTTGGGCATCAAGGCCAAATCTATGATAATATTCACGTTCGCTGGGGATAAAGCCGCCATCCATGCGTTCTTTTTGCAATCGCAACATCATCACGACATCGACGTCGCGCAGCCCCTTTTCCATATCGTCAAACACCTCGACACCGAATTCGCCGATTTGCGAGGGCATCAGCGTCGGGGGGGCGATCAATCTGATGCGGTTTTCCATCTTGCCCAAAAGCAAGATATTGGACCGTGCCACCCGGCTGTGGGCGATGTCGCCGCAAATCGCGATGGACAGTCGGTGCAAGCGCCCTTTGGCGCGGCGAATGGTAAGGGCGTCGAGCAAGGCTTGGGTGGGGTGTTCGTGACGGCCGTCGCCGGCGTTCAGCACGGCGCAATTGACCTTTTGGGCGAGCAGATCAACGGCACCCGATTGCGGGTGACGTACCACCAGAAGATCGGGGTGCATCGCGTTCAGCGTCATCGCCGTGTCGATCAGGGTTTCGCCCTTTTTGATCGAAGACGCCTGCATCGCCATATTCATCACATCCGCGCCCAACCGCTTGCCCGCGATTTCAAAGCTGGCCTGGGTTCTGGTCGAGTTTTCGAAGAACATATTGATCTGGGTCAGGCCTTTCAAAGCGTCGCTGTGTTTGTAAGGCTGACGGTTCAGATCGGCGTATGTATCGGCCAGATCAAGCAATGTGACGATATCGTCTTGGGATAGTTGTTCGATACCCAGAAGATGGCGATGTGCGAAACCCATGACGGTGAACCCCAAGTTAGTTGAGGCGTTATAGGCGGCGACGACCACGTGGGCAAGCAGTCGGGCCGGAGCACCTTGTCGAAGGGGCGGAATGGATTTAAGGCCATTTGGAAGTTGGGATGTATATTGCCAGCGCCAGTGCGTAAGTTGGAGCCATGGAATCAGTGGACTATCATCAGGCGGTTGCGCTTTTGCGCTGGCAGATTGAACTGGGCGCGACTGAGGCGATCGGTGATGTGCCAGTTAATCGGTACGAGGTTCCCGCGTCCCTTGAAAAACCCAAGTCAGCTGCAGCCCAGAGTACACCGGGCGGCTCTGACAGGGGGGGAAGCGATGCGGTGGCTGAAGCTTCTCGGATCGCGGCAGCGGCGCAGACCCTGGAGGCGCTGCAGGAGGCAATATCAACCTTTGAGCATTGCGAGTTGAAGCGCGGTGCACGCAGGATGGTCTTTGCGGACGGGACGCCGGGCGCACGCCTGATGATCGTCGGTGAGGCTCCTGGTCGCGATGAAGATCGCGAGGGTAGGCCGTTTGCGGGTCAGGCCGGGCAGCTGCTGGACAAGATGCTGGCGGCGATCAATATGGGACGCGATCATCCGGAAGCCCCGGTTTACCTTGCCACTGTCCTGCCGTGGCGCCCGCCACAGGATCGCGACCCAAGACCTGAGGAGATTGCAATGATGAAGCCGTTCCTGATGCGCCACATCGCGCTGGCCAAGCCCGAGGTTCTGGTTCTTGCGGGCAATGGCGCGCTGCAGGTCCTGCTGGGCAAGCGCGGAATCGCCCGGCTGCGAGGGCAATGGACAAAAGCCGATGGGATCCCTGCTTTGCCGATGTTTCACCCGGCGTATCTGTTGCGCAGTCCGGAGTTCAAGCGGGAAACTTGGGTGGATCTGCTGACGCTGAAGGCGAGGCTTGCACATGGTTGACCCGCTCACGATCCTGGCATTTGTGCCCGCGGCGCTTGCGCTTAATCTGACGCCGGGGGCCGATATGATGTTTTGCTTGGGTCAGGGTATGCGCTTTGGCCCCAAGGCGGCGATTGCGGCCAGCGCAGGCATATCGTTGGGTGGCATGGTGCATGTTACACTGGCAGGATTGGGGTTGGGGGCAGTGGTATCGGCGCTGCCATGGGCCTTTGACGTGATCCGCTGGATCGGTGTTACATATTTGTTGTGGCTCGCGGTTCAGACTTGGCGCAGCGATGCGACCGCCCAAACGGCAAAGGTTGCGCCAAAATCGGCGTTCCGCAGTGGGTTGATCGTAAATTTGACGAACCCCAAGGTCATTTTGTTTGTCTTGGCGTTCGTTCCGCAGTTCGTGGTGCCCGAGGCCGGGCCGGTTTTGATTCAGTTTATGGTGCTGGGTTTGGTGTTGTCGTTGGGCGGGTTCTCGATCAACGCCCTGGTCGGGGTGTTCGCCAGCGGTCTGGGGCGCAGGTTGACCCGTGGCGGACGGGCCCTGCGCTGGATCAGCAGTGGTATTTTCGTGGCCCTGGCCGCGCGGTTGGCAGTATTGGAGCGCACATGAGCAGGATCGATGACAGTCTTGAATTTATCCCGGTGCGGATCGCCGTTCTGACTGTATCGGACACGCGCGGTCTGGCCGATGACAGGTCAGGGGACGTGTTGGCCGGACGGATTGCAGACGGTGGGCATACCCTGGTTCAACGTGCGATTATTCAGGATGAAAGGCAGCAAATCGCCGATCAGTTGCGAGTCTGGTGTGCGGACCCCGGCATAGATGTGGTGATCAGCACCGGCGGAACTGGTCTGACCGGGCGGGATGTGACGGTCGAGGCCCACCGCGACGTATATGAGAAAGAGATCGACGCGTTCGGAACGGTCTTTACTATCGTTTCGATGCAAAAAATCGGGACGTCCGCCGTGCAAAGCCGCGCAACCGCGGGAGTGGCGCAGGGTACCTATCTGTTCGCTTTGCCCGGGTCGCCGGGTGCGTGCAAAGATGCGTGGGATGAAATTCTGGTCAAGCAGCTTGATTATTGGCATCGGCCCTGCAACTTCGTTGAAATCATGCCCCGGTTGGACGAACACCAGCGCCGGAAATAAATATCTGATTTGATGCGTTATCGCCGCCGGAAGTCGATGATGTATGCGTATTAAAACTGTGGCAAGGTGGTGCGGCACAGAGTACCGGGCGTGGTTTCGCCGGACGAGCGGGATTGGAAAAACATGCGATTTCTCAGGCAAAGCATGATCGGCCTGTTTTTGGCCGCCACTGCGATGGGGCTGTTGTTCTTTGCGGCTGACAAGATCGGCGGCGCGCTGCAAAAGCGTTTGGCCGACGCCCCCGAGGTTCGCACCCCCCGAGAGCGGGTGTTTTCGGTCAATGTGGTGCAGGCAAGGGCAGGAACCGAAACGCCCGTGTTGGAAAGCTTTGGCGCGGTGCAGAGCCGCCGCCGGCTGGAACTGCGCGCAGCCGTAGGGGGGCGCGTGACCGAACTTGCTCCGGGGTTCGAAGTAGGGGGCATAGTGACCGCGGGGCAGGTGTTGGTCCGCCTCGACCGTGCCGATGCCCTTGCGACGGTGGCCCGGGCGAAAAGCGCCGTTCATGATGCCGAAGCCGAAGGGCGTGATGCCGCGCGGGCGCTGGAGCTGGCGCGTGATGAGCAAACAGCCGCTGAGGAACAGGCCGCCCTTCGGACACGTGCGTTCGAGCGTCAAAGCGACCTGGCTGACAGGGGTGTTGGGACCGCAACTGCGACGGAAACTGCTGAATTGGCCGCTTCCGGCGCACGTCAGGCGGTGTTGGCGCGGCGGCAGATAGTCACGCAATCCGAAGCGCGGGTCGAACAGGCGGTAAGCTTGGTATCAAATGCCAAGATCGCGCTGGATGAGGCGCAACGGCGACTGGACGAGACCACCATCACCGCGCCGTTTGACGGAGCGCTGAGCGACACCAGCGTGGTCGAAGGGCGGCTGGTCTCTGCAAACGAACGGCTGGCTGAGCTAATCGACCCTGATAACCTGGAGGTGTCATTTCGTGTGTCGACCGCACAGTACGCACGGTTGATCGATGAACACGGGGCTTTGATCAAGGCACCGATAGCCGCGACGCTGGATGTGGCGGGCATTGACCTTGAGGCCGAAGGCCAGATCACCCGCGCCGGGGCAGCGGCAGGGGAAGGTGCCAGCGGGCGGTTGATATTCGCCTCTCTCACTCATGCGGCTGGTTTCAAACCCGGAGATTTTGTGACAGTTCGCGTCCGCGAACCTGCGCTAGACGATGTTATCCGTCTGCCAAGCTCGGCATTGGATGCGCAGGGCCGTGTGCTGGTTCTGGATGCGCAGAACCGGCTTGAGGCGCTAACCGTAGAGGTTTTGCGCCGTGTCGGTGACGAAGTTCTGGTGCGCGGCGAGATCGAGGGGCGTGATGTGGTCGAAGCGCAGTCGCCGTTGCTGGGTGCCGGAATTGCGGTCAAACCGTTGCGGTCGGGGGCCGATCCTGAGCAGGCCAACGGTGCCGGCACCGGCGCAAGCATGATAGCGCTGACCGAAGAACGGCGTGCCAAACTGGTCGCCTTCGTCGAGGCCAACGACCGCATGCCTCAGGAAGCGAAAGCGCGGGTATTGGCGAAGCTGGCGGAACCCGAGGTGCCTGCAAAGATGATTGAGCGGATCGAGAGCCGGATGGGAGGCTAGGCCATGACACGCCCCATTTCACAGACTACAGGCGGGCTGCTGTCGTATTTCACACGGCACGAGACTGCGGCCAATTTATTGCTGGTGGTGTTGCTGGTGTGCGGTGTCGCTGCTGCGCCCAATATGCGCGCGCAATTTTTTCCGGACGTTGTGATCGACACGGTGTCGGTTGTCACAGCATGGGACGGTGCAGGTGCCGAAGACGTCGACAGTGCCATTGTGCAGGTGCTTGAACCGGTCTTGCTGACTGTAGAAGGGGTAGAAGGGTCGGTCGCGGCATCGCGCGAGGGACGCGCGACCATTACGCTTGATTTTGAACCCGATTGGGATATGGCCCGGGCCGCGGCGGATGTCCAAACAGCCGTGGACGCTGTGACCACGTTACCAGAAGATGCCGAAGATCCGGTCGTGCGGCGTGGTGTTTGGCGTGACCGCGTAACGGACGTGGTCCTTACGGGGCCGATCAGCGCCGAACAATTGGGGCGCTTCGCGGACGAACTGGTCACGCGGTTGTTTGCCGCTGGCGTCACGCGCAGCACGATCCAGGGCATCGCGGCGCCGGAAACTTTGATCGAGGTGCCTTCAACCAAGCTGATCAGCTATGACATCACCATGGCCGAAATCGCCGCAGTCATCGCAGCCGAGGTGGACGCCAGCCCTGCTGGCGATGTGACAGGGGCCAACGCAAGGGTCCGGACCGGCACAGCCAAGAGAAGCGCCGCAGCGCTGGCAGGGGTCGTGTTGCGCACCAACTCTGACGGGTCGTCGTTGACCGTGGGCGATGTGGCTCGTGTCATCGAAAAGAGTACCGACCGAGAAGTCGGATTCTTTGTTGGCGACAATCCTGCGATTTCCGTGCGAATCGACCGGTCCGACGGCGGCGATGCGATCGGGATTCAGCACAGCGTTGAACGCGTTGTCGCTGACATGGTTGTGATGCTGCCCAAAGGGGTGCGTATCGACCTTATCCGCACGCGCGCCGAGGCGATCACAGGCCGGCTGGATCTGTTGATAGATAACGGGTTGATGGGGTTGGCGCTGGTCGTCGGGCTGCTGTTTCTGTTCCTGAACGCGCGAACCGCCTTTTGGGTGGCGGCGGGTATTCCGGTTTCGATGGCCGCTGCGATTGCGTTGATGTACGCAGGGGGCATAACGATCAACATGATCTCGCTTTTTGGTCTGATCATCACATTGGGCATCGTCGTAGATGATGCGATCGTTGTCGGTGAACATGCCGATTATCGCCACAAGGAACTTGGCGAGCCACCTATGCTTGCAGCGGAAAACGCGGCCCGACGCATGGCGATGCCGGTATTTGCAGCAACCTTGACCACGATCATCGCCTTTTTCGGGTTGTTGGCCGTAGGTGGACGGTTCGGCAGCTTGATCGGTGATATCCCCTTGACGGTGATCGCCGTATTGGCCGCGTCTTTGGTAGAATGTTTTCTTGTGCTGCCCAACCACATGGCGCACGCGATGGCAGTCGGGGCAAAACAACGCTGGTATGATTGGCCAAGCCGCATTGTTAATCGAGGTTTCCTGTGGGCCCGGGAAAAGCTGTTCCGGCCTTTCATGGCGGGGGTCATATGGGCGCGCTACGTTGTTCTGGCCGGGCTCGTCGCTGTGCTTGCGTCCCAAATTGCCTTGTTCATTCAGGGCGACGTGCAGTGGCGGTTTTTCAACGCCCCCGAACGCGGGTCGGTCACCGGCAATTTTGCCATGGTCGAAGGCGCCACCCGCGCAGATACGCTGGCGATGATGCGCGAGATGCAGCGCGCCACCGAAGCGTTGGGGGCTGAATATGCCGAACGCTATGGTAGAAATCCGATTGATTATGTGATCGCCCAGGTCGGAGCCAACGCAGGCTACGGACTTGAGGGCGCGGACAGCAAGGATGAAGATTTGCTGGGAGGTATTTCGATCGAATTGATCGATGCCGATTTGCGCCCCTATTCCAGCTTTGCCTTTGTGGGCGAATTGCAAGATGCCGTCGTGAACCATCCGTTGGCTGAAACCGTCAGCTTTCGGGGATGGCGGTCGGGCCCTGGGGGCGATGCTCTGGACGTGCAGTTCTATGGCGCAGATACGGCTGCGCTCAAGGCGGCATCGCAAGATCTGCAAAACGCTTTGCGGCAGTATCCCGAAGTAAGCGCGGTTCAGGACAATCTGGCCTACGACAAGGAAGAGCTTATCCTGGATCTGACACCACAGGGGCAAGCCTTGGGGTTTACCATCGATACTCTGGGCCGTGTGTTACGCAGCCGGCTTGGCGGGATCGAAGCGGCGACGTACCCCGATGGGCCGCGTTCTGCCACGATCCGGGTCGAGCTGCCACAAGGCGAGCTGACTGCGGATTTTCTGGACAGGACCCAAATGCGCACGCCCGCCGGCCAATACGTGCCCCTGGCAGACATCGTGAGCGTTGAGCGGCGAACAGGCTTTAGCACGGTGCGGCGCGAAAATGGTATCCGGCTGATCTCAGTAACCGGCGATATTTCAGAGGACGACCCTGCGCGCGCGGCAGAGATCACCAAGGCGATGCAGGAAGAAATCCTGCCGCGGATTGCGTCCGAGCGCCAGGTGGAATTCCGTATCGGGGGGCTAAGCGAGCAAGAGGACACATTCCTGTCGGATGCGCTGACGGGGCTGACTTTGGTGCTCACCGGTATCTATCTGGTGCTGGCATGGGTCTTTAGCAGTTGGGTCAGACCGCTGGTGGTCATGGCGGTGATACCATTCGGGCTGGTCGGTACCATTTATGGCCATGCGATATGGGATGTGCCGCTCAGTATGTTCACGGTTGTGGGTCTGCTGGGAATGACCGGGATTATCATAAACGATTCCATCGTGTTGGTCGGTACTATAGACGAATATGGCGCAACGCGCGGGTTGTTCCCGTCGATCATAGACGGCGCGTCCGACCGGCTGCGTCCGGTCATGCTGACCACGATGACCACAGTGCTGGGCATGGCACCCCTGCTGTATGAGCAAAGCCAGCAGGCCCAGTTCCTGAAGCCCACTGTCATTACGCTTGTCTACGGTTTGGGTTTCGGGATGTTTCTTGTGCTGCTTGTCGTGCCCGCGCTGATCGCGGCGCAGCACGATATCCAGCGGCAAATCCGCGCTATGCGACGCGGTGTCCGGTCGCGGGCACGGGGGCTAAAGCTTGGCTTGATCGCGCTTTGGGGGCTGATGTTGGCGTGGGCCGCAGTCACGTTGGGATGGGTCGCGCTGAACGGGTCGTTGTATGCGGGGCTGGTTGCGGCAACACCCCAACTGGCTCGGATGACCCCGCTGAACGCTGCGCTGCTGGTATTTATTGCAGGTGCCGCCGTCATCGCCTTGGGGGGCTATCTGGCCGGGATCATCGCCTACAGCCTCTCGCGACGCAAGAAACCCGGCTGATCAATCTGACGTGCAACCACGGATGTCGACGGCCTGGTTGCTGCCCAAAACAGTGATCCGAATTTGCGAACGGTCCAAGGCCACTGTTTCGTCTTTGACATGGGCGATATCCGCCCGGGCCCGCAGAACCCCGCCGTCACGACTGGTATCGGTTTCGCTTACCCAAAGGTCGGATTGCCCCGGCTCGATAACAACGAACTCCTGCCCGCCGGTATCGGGCAGGGTGATGGCCGCGACCAGTTCGAAACTGCCGTCCTTCAGGCCGAGATTGCAGGTGGCCTTGTCCACCTGGGCCTCTTGGGCCGAATAAGGGCGTTGTGCAAGTGCAGCGGCGATTTCCGGATCCGGCCGGGTGGTGTCAGTGTCGATGACGGCGTTTAAATCAAGCGAGGCTGGCACACAGATGTCACTGCACACGCCCAAGCTGACAGAAGCGGCCACGGTCACCGGAACGTCCTTTTCGACGACGTCAATCCGCAGTGGTAAAATCACCTGGTTTTTGTAGCCGATGGTCGTCAGGTTCTTTTCGCGAAATACAGTCGGCGCAGGCCACTCGATGGCGACATCGGCAAGGTTCTCGGATTTGGTCCAGTTAAAGTCCGGGGGGATCCCCAGATCGCCGGGTGCACGCCAATATGTTTTCCACCCCGGCTCGAGCGTCAGTCGGATCGCGGCGACGCGGTTGCCATCAGGTAACACCCAGCCAGCGAGTATTTCGCCCTGGATGACTTCGAATGCGGCGGCGGAAACGGGCGCGACGAGCAAACCGGCGAGCAAACTGAGTATTTTTTTGTTCATGAGCCTTTCATGCGTTAATCGCGGGAACCTGCCAAATCACGATTGCATTACGAAACATTGCAGTGGTGGGGCTTGAAAGCGGTGTGGTGCCGCGCCATGCTTACGATAAGGTACAATAAGGGACTGATGATGAAGCTGGATCTGACAGGGCAACTGCTTGTGGCGATGCCTGGCATGGGCGATTTGCGGTTTGATCATTCGGTGATTTTCATCTGCACCCATAACGCCGACGGCGCGATGGGCTTGATCGTCAACAAACCCGCGCTTAATCTGAAGTTGGGTGACGTGCTGGACCGTGTCAGTGATGTGAACCTCGACGATACATCGGGCCTGGGCGTCCATCTGGGAGGCCCGGTAGAGACCGAGCGCGGATTTGTTCTACACAGTGCGGAATACAGATCTGTGATGCAGACACTTGATATCGCGGAAGGGTTTGCCATGACGGCCACCCTAGATATTCTTGAAGATATCGCCCGTGGCAAGGGGCCCGAACGGGCACTGCTGGCGTTGGGCTATGCCGGATGGGGTGCAAGGCAGTTGGAAGCCGAGATCGCTCAAAACGGGTGGTTAACATGTGACGCCAGCGCCAAGATCGTATTCGACCTTGATGACGCATCAAAATGGGCCGCCGCCCTAAAGTCGCTGGGAATAGACCCGCTGGTTCTAAGTGCGACACCCGGAAGGGCGTAGTTACCGAGGTGCCGCAGCGCGACGTAACCGGTCGTTGATCGCACGGCCCAGTCCGTGGTTGGGGATGGGTGCCACGGCGATGGGTTTGCGCAAGGCATCCAGTTCATGAAGCCGGTCAAAAAGGCAGGCGGCGGCTTCGGTCAGGTTGCCGGTGGTTGATAGGCTGATGTCGCCCGCTATGTCTGCGAAGCCGAGCATAACTTCGTCCGGTTCGGCCTTGGTGGCGTTCAACCGAACAGAAGCATGTGGTGCGTAATGGGATGCGAGTTGCCCCGGGGCGATGATGTCGGCCCCGTTGGCGCTGTCCAGGGCGCTGCCAAGCCTTGCTTCGATGGCCTCAACCGAAACCCCCCCAGCCCGCAGCAACAGCGGGTGGCGGGCCGTCAGGCCGATGATGGTACTTTCCAACCCCACGGCAGATGGACCGTCATCAACGATTGCATCAATCCGACCGTCAAGCCCGTTGCGTACATGGGCTGCGGTTGTGGCGCTGATCTTGCCGGATGGGTTGGCCGATGGTGCCGCGACGGGGCCACCAAATCTCTCCAAGATCGCGCGTGCAGTAGGATGCGCCGGTACCCGTATTGCAACGCTGTCCAACCCCGCAGTCACCAGGGACGACAAGCCGTGATGTGAAGTGAGGGGTAAAACCAGTGTCAGAGGGCCGGGCCAGAATCCGTCTGCAAGGTTCTGCGCTAGGTCAGACCAACGCGCGTAACGTCTGGCCTGTGCGACGTCGGCCACATGGATGATCAGGGGGTTGAAACTCGGTCTTCCCTTGGCTTCATAGATCCGGGCGACCGCGGCGCTGTTGCGCGCGTCGGCCCCCAGGCCATATACGGTTTCAGTAGGCAAGGCGACCAACCCGCCTTGCTGCAAAAGCAGCGCGGCACGGGCGTTGCCTGCCGGGTCTGGACACAAAATTTCGGTCATCGGATTCTCTGTCGCGCCTATGACGCCGCGTTTTGGGTTGCGGTGCGGAACCTTGAGGGACATTCTCGCCCGTAACAGCCCACGCCTTTGGGTGGGCTTATCAGGTCGCCGTTCGGTTTGCCAAGCAGCCGAACGCGCAAACGGAGGAAAACTATGCCATATCGTGCCCCTGTCGGTGATTTTGCCTTTTTGTTTGATCATGTCGTCGGACTGAATGCCGTGCGTGAAACCCAGCGGTTCGAAGATGCAACCAGGGATGTCACGCAAGCGATTCTCGAAGAAGCCGGCAAGTTGTGTTACAACGTGTTGGCACCTTTGCAGCGTGCGGGCGATCAGCATCCCGCCAAACTTGAAAACGGCGTGGTGCGGACATCGCCGGGCTTTGCGCAAGGCTATGCCGCCGTTGCCGAAGGCGGATGGATCGGGATCAGCGCCGACCCGGAATTTGGCGGCATGGGTCTGCCGATGACCCTGACCACTGCGGTCAACGAAATGATGAGCGGTGCCTGCCTGTCGCTGCAACTGGCCCCGCTGATGAGCCAGGGCCAGATCGAAGCGCTGGAGCATCATGCCAGCGCTGCCATCAAGGAACTGTACCTGCCCAAATTGATCAGCGGCGAATGGACCGGAACGATGAACCTTACCGAACCGCAGGCCGGATCGGACGTGGGGGCGCTTTCGACCAAGGCGAAACCCAACGGCGATGGCACCTATGCGATATCCGGACAGAAGATTTATATTACCTGGGGCGACAATGATTTTGCAGACAATATTTGCCACCTGGTGTTGGCGCGGCTGCCGGATGCACCTGCCGGAACCAAAGGGATAAGCCTCTTCCTGGTCCCGAAGTACCTGCCCAAGGATGACGGTACGCTGGGCGCAAGCAACAGCCTGAAGGTCGTCAGCCTGGAGCACAAGCTGGGCATTCATGGCTCACCCACCTGCGTCATGCAATACGACGATGCAACGGGTTGGCTGATCGGGGCCGAACAGGGTGGCATGGCGGCGATGTTCACCATGATGAACAACGCGCGGCTTGGTGTCGGCGGGCAGGGCATCGGCGTTGCCGAAGCTGCTTATCAACACGCGCTATCCTATGCGATGGAACGCAAGCAGGGGAAAACGGCGCGGCCCGATGGCACCGGTACAATCGTGGATCATGCTGACGTGCGACGCATGTTGATGACGATGAAAGCCGAAACATTTGCCGCGCGGGCAATCGGGTTAAGCTGCGCGATGGCCATCGACATGGCAAGCGCTACGGGTCAAGCAGAATGGAAGGCACGCGCGGCATTTCTTACACCGATCGCCAAGGCGTTCGGTACCGATACGGGAATGGCTGTCGCCGAAATGGGGGTGCAGGTGCATGGCGGAATGGGTTTCATTGAAGAAACCGGTGCTGCTCAGTTCAGCCGCGATGTACGGGTAACGGCGATTTATGAGGGGACCAACGGCATTCAGGCCATGGACCTTGTGGCACGCAAGATGATGGACGGCGGCGAGGCCGCGAACCGGTTGCTGGACGAGATCGAAGCAAACGCCGAAGCCGCCCGTGAGGTATTCCCGAATATGGCGGATGCGGTTTGGCAGGCCTCTGAAACGCTGCGCGAGGCGACGGATTGGCTGACCGAGCAGACCAACATGGACACGCGGTTTGCCGGTGCCGTGCCTTACCTGCGCGCCTTCGCCAGAGTTCTGGGTGCACATCTCCACCTCAAGGCGGCGTTGGCGGACAAGGGTGGCGCACGGGAAAAGCTGGCCCGGTTCTATATCCTGCGGCTGTTGCCTGAGCACGTTGGTTTGTTGTCGCATGCGCAAGCCGGCGAAGCCGATCTGTTCGCCCTTTCCCCAGATGAATTGGCCGCATGATGGCTGATACAGCACTTACAGGGCTTCGCTATCCATGGGAAACACCCCCTGCCGCCGGCGAAGCGATCGAAGTGGCCCCAGGGGTGTTGTGGTTTCGGTTGCCGCTGCCGATGAAGCTCGACCACGTCAATGTGTATGCTTTTGACGAAGGGGATAGCTGGACCGTTATCGACACAGGTTTCTCGTCAAAGAAAACCAAGGCAATCTGGACTGACCTGATCGCAGGCCCGTTGCGGGGAAAACCTGTGTCACGCGTGATCGTGACCCATCACCACCCGGACCATATTGGGCTGGCGGGATGGTTCCAGACCGCACACGGGTCCGAGCTGGTCACCACCCGTACCGCCTGGCTGACCGCGCGCATGCTTATCCTTGATCCGCAAGAGGTTCCCCCCGCTGAAACCCTGGCGTTCTACCGGCTGTCCGGCATGGATTCCGATCTGTATCGGAAACGCGCGTCAGAGCGGCCATTCAACTTTGCCGATATCGTTGATCCGCTGCCCCTGGGGTTCACACGGGTCAAGCAAGATGACCGAATTACCATCGGCGGCCGGGAGTTCGAGGTCCACATCGGAAACGGTCATGCCCCCGAGCACGCCACCTTCTGGAGCATGGACGACAATCTGGTGATTGCCGGTGATCAGATTTTGTCGTCAATCAGCCCGAATGTTGGGGTGTATGCGACCGAACCCATGGCCGATCCAATAGGGGAATGGATCGAAGCCTGCGAACGGCTGGCGCTGCTGGGCCGCGATGATCATCTGGTTCTGGGCGGGCATAAACTTCCCTTCACAGGGCTTCCGCCACGCATGCGCCAGTTGATCGACAATCATCACAGTGCCTTGAAACGGCTGCTTGTGGCCATCCAGACGCCTAAATCTGCTTCGGAATGTTTTTCCACCTTGTTCAAGCGCAACATTGGAGAAGGCGAATATGGGCTGGCGCTGGTTGAAGCGGTGGCCCACCTGAGCCATCTATATCAGACCGGCCTCGCCTCGAGAAGTTTACGCGAAACAGACGGGGCTTGGGTGTATCAAGCAAAGGCGTAGGGAGATGGATAACGAGATCAAAACCGCCGCAGAAGCCTATGAGGCGGACATGTTGCCGCGTTTGCACGAAGTTCACGCTGACCCCGATAAGCGGAAGGCGTCGGAGCAAAAGGTGCCCAGAGGCATGACCGACAAGCCCGCGGTGCAAAAGTCGCCAGCGCAATGGGCATACGAACGGGTCGTGCTATACCTGAAAAACTTTGAAGAACAGCTTGATAGCGATCACGAGGTAGCCATGGGATTCGCGGGAAACGACGCCGGTGTCCTGCGGATCGAGGGCATGGGATATTTCGACCCCGACATGGTGACGTTCTATGGTGCCGACAGCGATGATACGCGCATGCAGCTGATTCAGCACGTGAGCCAGTTGAACGTTGTGCTGCGTGCGCTTCCCAAGGCAGCGGATTCAGCACCTGCAAAACGGATCGGTTTTCGTCTTGTGGAGGAACTGGAGGCAGAAGGGCTGGCGGCGCGGGATAAAAACACCTGAGATTTGGGTCTCATGAGAACGTGACACGGCCCTGTGAATGCAGTATCCACCTGATCAAATCACACGGATGCCAAAATAAAGGATTACGCATATGGCCAAGCATGAACACGGTTCGATGGATATCACGACCCAGGAAAAGACATTTGACCGCTTTATGAACTATGTCAAATGGACCACCATCGCAATCATTGCCATACTTGTTTTTATGGCGATCTTCGCGCGGTGATATCGGCAAAGTTCAGGTTATAGGAAGTAACGATTATGCGAATGTGGTTGGCGCTTGCCGTTGTTGGCGCGCTCGCAGCTTGTGCAAATGACACAGGCATCGACAACACGCCAGCCGAAGTCGCTGCCGCAGCTTATGTCGCCCCCGGACCCAAATCCATATCGCTGATCACAGTCGTGAACAACCGTTCGGGCAGCGGCGGGCATTCTGCGCTTGTGATTAACGGGTCGCAGCAGGTTATCTTTGACCCTGCCGGGTCGTTTCGTGACCCTCGCGTTATCGAAAGAGGTGACGTCTTGTACGGTATGTCGCCCAAGTGGATCTCTGCCTATAAATCGGCCCATGCACGCAGCACGTATCATATCGTCACACAGCAAATTCCGGTGACCGAGGCGCAAGCCGAACAGGCCCTTAATCTGGCGATGGCCAACGGCGCGGTTTCGGGCGCGTTCTGCTCGAACGCAACATCATCATTGCTGTCCAAGGTGTCGGGATTCGAACAGATCAAGACAACGTTCTTCCCGGTAGCTCTGCAACAGCAGTTTGCGACGTTGCCGGGCGTGACGACGACCAAGTATTACGAAGACGATGAAGGTGGCATTACGGACGGGGTTCAGGCAGCGATGTTAACCCAATAACCATAGTAACGTATAAAGCGTGATTGCCCCGCTGATGATGGCGAGCAGCACGTTTTTCGTCATAACACCGATCGCCAGTGCCGCTGCCGCTGCTGAAATGCGCGGCAGATCCGGCTGTCCGTTGGTAGCCGCCGGCCAGATGACCTGAGGGGCAACCAGTGCGGGAAGAATCGCCACAGCCGTATAGCGCAGGTGCCGCAGCAGCCATTCAGGCATTTCGCGGTCGCCTACCAGCCCGGTAAACACGAAGCGCAGCCCGAAACTGCCTATGCCAAGCCCGAGGATCACGATCCAAAGCGTTGTTCTGTCTATATTTTCGATCATGCCGTACCCTCGCTTTGTTTCGCGGCCCGCCTGTCCAGCCACAGTTCGGCACGGGCTCCGGCCAACATCCCCGCCAGCCCCGCAATGATAAGACCCATCGAATAGGGGACCCCAGCCGTCAATAGCCCCGCTCCTGTTGCGACAACAGCGGCGATCACGTGCGCGGGCGTACGGAACATTGGTGCAATCATCGCCAGAAACGTAATAGGCAGCGCGAAATCAAGTGCCCAGCTTTGTGGAATTTGCGCCCCAAGCAATGCCCCTATCAGTGTGAACAGATACCACATCGGAACCACCGGGGTCACGCAACCGAAGAAATACGCCATGCGCTGCGGGATCGTCATCTGGGGTTCTTTTTCGTACTGTGCCATCGCGCAGACATAGGATTGATCAACGGTCATGTACGCGGCCAGTGCCCGCTGCCACAAAGGGGCCGCGCCGATATAGGGTGTCAACGACGCCGAATACATCGCCATGCGCAGATTTACCGCCAATGCCGACGCAAGGACGATAGCTGTGGGGGCGTGTTCTTGCATGAGTTGCAACGCGGTGAACTGGGCGGCCCCGGCAATGACCACCACGGAAAAGGCCAGGGTTTCAAAGACGCTTAACCCCGCTTCGGTCGCAAGAATGCCGAAAAGTGATGAAAACGGGATGATCACTAGAACAAACGGCGCTGCGTCTTTAAGACCTTTGCGAAAGGCCGATTTGGTGGTGGTGATGGCCATGCGTTGCCCCTAGATTGCTGGCACATGCTTAACTGCGGCCCGGGGAGGATGCAATTGTCCGTCAAAACTGATACCGATGCGTATTTGATCGCACCACAGCCGGGGTTGGCGCGGCTGACCCGATCTGTGGTAGGGCGCGATCATACCGGGGCTGACACCACCATCAGTGTTGTAGAGGAACGCCCGCTGACGATTTTTCTGAACTCTCAGGAAATCGTTACGGCCATGACCATTGGTGATTATCCGGAATATCTTGCGTTGGGTTTTTTGCGAAATCAGGGCATGTTGCGTGATGGCGAAGACATCACAAGCGTCGACTATGACGAAGACCTTGAGGTTGTCGTAGTCCGCACGGCGCGCAAGACCAACTACGAAGAGAAGATGCGCAAGAAAACCCGGACGTCGGGCTGCGCTGTCGGTACCGTCTTTGGTGACATGATGGAAGGGTTGGAGAACGTGACTCTGCCCCAGACACCGGTGCGTACATCGTGGCTGTACAGCCTCAGCGCGCAGATCAACCGGACGCCCAGCCTGTACCTCGAAGCCGGAGCGATCCACGGCACGGTCCTGTGTCAAGGCAGCAGGCCGCTGGTCTATATGGAGGACGTCGGACGTCACAATGCGGTCGACAAGATTGCGGGGTGGATGTTGTCTGAATCCTCGAATGCCGACGACAAAATCTTGTACACCACGGGGCGACTGACATCCGAGATGGTGATCAAAACCGCTATGATGGGTATTCCGGTGCTGGCTTCACGGTCGGGGTTTACCGCATGGGGCGTCGAAATTGCCCAACAGGTCGGGTTGACGTTGATTGGCCGGATGAAAGGCAAGCGGTTTATCTGCCTTGCCGGAGAAGACCGTTTGATCCGCGATGCCGACCCCGACAGTGTGCGGGATGAGCCCAAGCGTTCCGGGCGAAAGGGAAGCGAATGAAGCAACCTTTCGGAGTGATACTCGCTGGTGGGCAGGCCACGCGGATGGGCGGGGGTGACAAGGGGCTGCTAAAGCTTGGAGAGCAAAGCATTTTGACGCATGTCATTGAGCGGCTGTCACCGCAAGTGGCCGGGATGGCGCTGAACGCGAATGGCGATGCGGATCGTTTCGCAGGTCTCGGACTGCCGGTGCTTCCCGACAGTATCGAGGGGTTTGCAGGTCCGCTTGCCGGGGTGCTGGCCGGGCTGGATTGGGCTGCTGCCCAGGGTGGGCAAACGATCGTCACGGCCGCCGCCGACACCCCGTTTTTTCCCGGTGATCTGGTGCCGAGGCTCTTGCTTGCCGGCGAAGGCATGAAAAATCCGCTGGTATTGGCTGCCACGCCAGATGCCGCGCGCGGCAGGGCGCGCCACCCCACATTCGGGTTGTGGCCTGTTGCGTTGCGAGACGACTTGCGAAGTGCCCTGGAGGGTGGTTTGCGTAAAGTGGTGATGTGGACAGAACAGCACGCGGGGCGCGAGGCGCTTTTCCCGCATGCGGATGCATTTTTTAACATCAATACCCCCGACGACCTGACCCGGGCAGAGGATATGTTATGAGGCTTTACGGTGTCGTCGGCTGGAAAAACGCCGGGAAAACCGGCTTGATGGAGCGGTTGGTGACTGAAATTACCGGGCGCGGTTTTTCTGTATCCACGGTTAAGCATGCCCATCACAGCTTTGATGTAGACCACCCGGGAAAGGACAGCCATCGCCACCGTGTCGCCGGTGCCCGAGAGGTGCTGCTGGCGTCGCGGAACCGTTTCGCGCTCATGCATGAGCTGCACGACGAAGATGAACCGACTCTCGAAATGTTGCTGGCAAAGCTTTCGCCGGTCGATCTGGTGCTGATCGAAGGATACAAACGCGACACCCATGCCAAAGTCGAAGCGCACCGTGCAGTGACCGGCAATCCATTGATCGCCCCCGACGATGCGTCGATCAGGGCCGTAGCCAGTGATACGCCTTTGACGTTGGACAAGCCGGTATTCGACCTTAACAATACCAAAGAGATCGCTGACTTCATTCTGGCCGAGGTCGGGTTGTGACGGCATTTCAAACCATCGCAATGGTTGACTGGTCCGGCGGCAATGATACCGGCACCAATCCACGCGAAGACGCGATTTGGGTGGCGGTATCACGGCTTGGTCAACTGGAGACTCCGGTTTATCTGCGCAACAGGGTCGAGGCGGAAAAATGGCTTGCCGGGCTTATCGATGCGGAAATGCAGGCAAGCCGCAGGGTATTGATCGGCTTTGACTTTCCCTTCGGTTACCCCAAGGGGTTTGCCGCTGCGCTGACCGGGCGGGCGGACCCGTTCGCGGTTTGGGAATGGTTTGAACGGCAGATCCAAGATACACCCACGCTTAACAATCGTTTCGATCTTGCAGGGCAGATTAACCAGGCTTTGGGGCAGGGCCAGGGGCCGTTCTGGTCCAACGGTTTACGCAAGCGAGACATCGCCGGGCTGCCGCGGACGAAAGCGGGGTATGTGAACCCGTTTCCGGATCGCCGCGCTGCTGAGCTCCGCGCCAAGGGGAGCTTTACCTGCTGGCAGATGGCGGGTGCCGGTGCGGTCGGGTCGCAAGTGTTTACGGGGCTACCCGTCTTGTCCAGGCTGCGTAACCGATTTGCGGGGAGGGTCGCCGTCTGGCCGTTCGAAGCGCTGGACAAGCCCGTTGCATTTGTCGAAATCTGGCCTTCCCTGACAGTTACGCCCGCGCCCGAAAACATGATCAAGGATGCCTGGCAGGTTCAAGAGACCGTGCGACAGGTTGCGGCGCTTGATGCGGATGTGCTCGCGCGGATTTTGGATGTGACCGCCCCCGAAGAGGGTTGGATATTCGGACTGGGGTTTGAAACGCTTTTGCAGGGCACGCGCCCGTTGCGCAACGACTGTTTCGCCTTGCCCCCCGGTGTCCACTGGACCCCGGTAGACGAGGCACTGGCCAACCTGAAGCAACGCTTGAGACCGGTCACCACGACCGAACAAGTGTCTGTGGATACCGCTTTGGGCCGCATCGCAGCTCAGGATGTGATGGCAAACCGCGCCAACCCGCCGCTGCCCAATACTGCGGTCGATGGCTATGGCTTTGCCGGGGGGCGGGGCGAAGGTGACCACGAACTGCCGTTGATGCAGGGACGCGCCGCCGCCGGTGATGCGCCGGGTAAAGTGCCCGAAGGCCGGGCGATACGTGTCCTGACGGGGGCAGCATTGCCGGCAGGCGTCGATACCGTGATCTTGCAGGAAGACGTGAAGATTGTCGCGGGTACCGTCCGGTTTCACGGCGTGATCAAGCAGGGCGCGAACACCCGGAAGGCGGGCGAAGACGTACAAAAGGGCGACCGGATCGTTTCGGCGGGCCGCAGGCTTGTCCCGGCTGACCTGGCGTTGCTGGCGGCCACTGGTACGGCGTCGATTGTTGTGCGCAAACCGTTGCGAGTGGGCGTCATTTCGACGGGGGATGAGATCGTTCAGCCCGATCATGCCGCCGCCGATGGTCAGATATACGATGCCAATCGCCCGATGTTGATGGGGTTGATCGCTCAGTTTGGATATACGGTGGTCGACCTTGGACATGTTGGCGACAACAGAGCCGCGCTGCGGGCGCGGTTGGATGCGGCGGGCGGCACCGTCGACGCGATCCTGACCAGCGGTGGTGCCTCAGCGGGCGACGAAGACCACGTATCCGCCCTGTTGTCCGAAGCAGGGGCGTTGTCGCTGTGGCGCATCGCGGTCAAGCCCGGTCGACCACTCGCCTTGGGGATGTGGCAAGGTACGCCGGTGTTTGGTTTGCCGGGAAACCCGGTGGCCGCGATGGTCTGCACGCTGGTATTCGCCCGGCCCGCCTTGGGCCTGATGGCTGGCGAAGACTGGAAGGAACCACAGGGCTTTGACGTACCGGCGGCCTTTGCCAAACGTAAAAAGCCGGGACGCCGCGAGTTTTTGCGCGCCCGCATTCGCGATGGCCGGGCGGAGGTTTTTGCATCCGAAGGCTCGGGACGCATCAGCGGGTTGAGCTGGGCCGAAGGATTGGTCGAGCTGCCCGATGAGGCCATTGACGTCAAAGAGGGCGACTTGGTCCGCTATATCCCCTATGGATCATTCAGCGGCTAGAGATTTTCAGTCGAAGGTTCCGGCCACCCGTCCCAACAGCATAAAGGCCCGTACAGTGCGCGTGTCGGCCAATGCCGAAATCTCGGCGTCCGAGGCTTCTTTTTCAAAAGCGGAAAAGGCGCGGTCGAAGCGACGCAGAAAATGGTGGCCAGCATCGCGAAAGATCGGATCCTGCTTCATCCGGGCATTGGTCAGGGCCAATGAAGACCGGTCGCGGATACCGCCAAGCGCGGCTATTGTGCGCCCGCGTGCGCCTTGGGCAAATTCACGCCAGACTTCCGGGCGGGCACGATCAGGTATCAAATCGTCCATATAAATCCCGTCCTGGCTGAGCAGTGTCAGGATATCCTGAGCCGCCTGAACCAGCTGCGACGCATTACGATCCTTGAGCGCTTTGCGCAGGGCGGCAAAGCCTTCTTCGTCTTCGGCCGTTTCGGGAAAGTTCAGGGCGCGGATGAAATCATCGTGCGACAGCGGTTGGCTCAAATCGCTCGCTTGCGTCCCTAGCGCCAGCGTAGGCTGGTCCTCGGTGACGGGGGCCTTCGCCGCTATCGCCGGGCGCGCCGCCGCGTCACGACGGGTTTGGAACATCGCCAAGGTGCTTTCCGTCTTGCGCGCGGCGGCTGCAATCTCGTCAAGCTTGCGCGAGACCGACGAGTCGCCATCAATCGACTGCCCCTGTTGCTGAGCGATATACGCATGACGGATCGCGTCGATGGCGGCTTGCAAGCGTCTGCTTTCCTCGCGCATTACGCGGCTGGCACGTGCCGCTGTGGCTGCGACCCAGATCATGCCTACGGGCAGAAACACCACCAGCATCGTCATCAGAAAACGCAGCCCGCCATCGCTAGTGTCGGCAGGTGCGGCGGGGGGCTGCATAAGAAAAAAGATCGCAGAGGCAAGCAGCCATACGGCGCTTAGGGCAATTGCGACGATTTCGATACTTGAAATGGCGTTGTGTTCTGGCCGTGTATAGACCCCAAACGGCGTGGATCGCGCCGGTTGGCGCGGTACCTGATTTTGGGCGGGAGGGGTATCGGTCATGACAAAAATTCCAGCCTAGACGAAAAGGACCTTGAGAACCTCATAAGACTTTTCACCCCCTGGCGTACGGACAGTAACACTATCGCCTTCTTCCTTCCCGATTAATGCGCGGGCAATAGGTGACTTGATGTTCAGCAGGCCTTTTTCAATATTGGCTTCGTATTCACCTACGATCTGATAGGTCTTTTCGTTGTCAGTCTCTTCGTCGACCAAGGTCACCGTCGCCCCGAACTTGATAGAGCCGGACATCTTTGTCGGGTCGATCACTTCGGCCAAAGATATGGCACCTTCCAACTCTTTGACGCGGCCCTCGATGAATGACTGCTTTTCCTTGGCTGAATGATACTCAGCATTCTCGGAAAGGTCGCCGTGCTCGCGTGCTTCGGCGATGGCCTGAATGATTGCCGGACGTTCCACCGACTTCAAATGCTTCAGTTCTGCTTCCAAAGCGGTATGACCTGCTCGGGTCATCGGGATTTTTTCCATGGGTGCGTCCACGCAATGAGGGTCACAGCCCCGGACCCGAGTCCGAAGGTGTAACCGATTTGAATTGACCTTTAACTGACCTAAACTGAACGACGATTGCAAGAGCGAAGTCGGCGGGTCTGCGGCAATCCGCGTTCAGGCATCGTATTGAACAAGCTCATACTCGATGCCATCGTGATCATGAAAGTAAAACCTGCGGCCGGGATTATAATCGGCATGGTTTTTTGGCGTAAACCCTTGAGCTTTTACAACAACTTCGGCCGCTTCCAGGTCATTGACCACGATACCGATGTGGTTGAGCCCGCCGGTCGTATGATAGCTGCTTACCCCGGATTTAGCCCCTTCAGGCGGCGTAAACAGCGCGACGTACTGTGTATCATTGCCGATATGCATGGTGTGTCCTCCGGCGATAGCCGGCCCTTGCCAGCGGACACGCCAGCCAAAGACCCTGGTCATCCATGCGGCAGTGGCTTCGGGGTCGGATACGGTGAAATTTGCGTGTTCTAGCTGTGCAGACATTCTCGGTCTCCTGTTTATGCTACGTTGACCCTGAGGTTTGTAATTTCTAAACCTAACTTTAGGTCAAGGAAAATTTTGAGGTGATATATGGCGCTGAATGAGGGCCTGTCGATCGGTGCATTGGCGCGGCGCACGGGGTTGGCTGTTTCGGCGATCCGCTATTACGAGGCGCAGGGGCTGATCAAGCCTTGGCGCAATGGGGGTGGGCAGCGGCGGTTCAACCGCGCCGATCTGCGACGGTTGAGCTTTGTAATGATTGCGCAGCAATTCGGCTACACGCTCCCGCAGATCAGGCAAGAGCTCGACCGTCTGCCGGACGGGCGCACGCCGACCAAGGGCGATTGGACGAGGATCAGCAAATCTTTTCGCGCAACGTTGAACCAGCGTATCGAGATGTTGACGCGGTTGCGCGATGATCTTGACGGTTGCATCGGCTGTGGCTGCCTGAGCCTGAAGGCCTGCGCGTTGTATAACCCACATGACAAGGCCGGCGAAAAGGGGCAGGGCCCGCGGTACCTTATGGGCGACCCGCGCAGCTAAGCAATTTTGCATGGCGAAACATTATTGCTGCATCCGCGACATTTAGGATGCAAACTGTCGCAACGACCCAATTTTACGCCGTGTCGTGATTGCAAAGCCAATCGCGCTAGTTTAGCCAAATCCAAACCCGTTTTCTGCCCGAAGAGGAGCCCCGAATGGCCGAAGTTGAACGCGAAACAATGGAATATGACGTCGTAATCGTCGGTGCGGGCCCTGCCGGGCTGTCCGCCGCGATCCGTCTAAAGCAATTGGATGCCGACTGTAATGTGGTCGTGCTGGAAAAAGGGTCTGAAGTCGGGGCGCATATTTTGTCCGGCGCGGTGCTGGACCCGATTGGCCTGGACGCGCTGATGCCTGACTGGCGGGACAAAGGCGCACCGGTCAAGGTGAAGGTCAAGGAAGACAACTTCTATATGCTCGGCGAGGCAGGCAAGATACGGGTTCCGAACTTCCCGATGCCGCCCCTGATGAGCAACCACGGCAACTATATCGTGTCGATGGCCAACGTTTGCCGATGGATGGCAGAACAGGCCGAAGAGCTGGGGGTGGAGATTTTCCCTGGGATGGCCTGCTCCGAACTGGTTTACGGGGAAAACGGTGAAATCAAGGGCGTTGTTGCAGGTGAGTTCGGTATCAGCCCGGACGGCACCAAGGGTGACAGCTATGAACCCGGTATGGAATTGCACGGCAAGTATGTTTTCCTGTCTGAAGGGGTGCGCGGTAGCCTGTCCAAGCAGGTGATTGCGAAATATGAACTGGATGTGGGGAAAGAACCGCAGAAATACGGTCTTGGCATGAAGGAAATCTGGGAAATCGACCCGGCCAAGCATAAAGAGGGTACCGTAACCCACACCATGGGCTGGCCTTTGAACAGCAACGCCGGGGGTGGATCGTTCATTTACCACATCGAAAACAATCAGGTCTATGTCGGGTTCGTCGTCCATCTGGGATATAAAAATCCTCACGTATTCCCGTATATGGAATTCCAGCGCTTCAAGCATCACCCGATGGTCGCGGAACTGCTGAAGGGCGGCAAACGGGTGGCCTATGGCGCACGGGCAATCACCGAAGGTGGTTTCCAATCCATGCCCAAAATGGTCGCTCCGGGTGTGGCACTGCTGGGATGTTCGGTAGGGATGGTCAACGTACCCCGGATCAAGGGTAACCATAACGCCATGCTTTCCGGCAAGGCAGCCGCAGAAGCCGCACATGAGGCCATCAAGTCTGGCCGCAGTGGCGACGAACTGACCAGCTATGAGGCTGAGGTTCGGGATGGAAAAATTGGCAAGGACCTGGAAAAGGTTCGCAACGTCAAACCGTTATGGAGCAAATACGGGCTTATGACGTCACTTGTCGTGGGTGGTTTTGACATGTGGACGAACACTTTCGGCTTTTCGCTGATGGGTACGCTAAAGCATGGCAAGACCGATGCCGAAGCGACCGAAAAAGCCAATAAGCACAAAAAGATCGACTATCCTAAGCCTGATGGAAAGCTGAGCTTTGACCGTCTGACCAACGTGGCGTTTTCGTTTACCAACCATGACGAAAACCAGCCTGCGCATCTCAAGCTCAAGGATCCGTCGGTACCTGTCAGGGTAAACCTGCCGGAATACGCCGGACCATCAGCGCGATATTGCCCTGCCGGGGTCTACGAATTTGTGGAGGAAGCGGGAAAGGACCCGCGCTTTGTGATCAACTTCCAGAACTGCGTGCATTGCAAAACCTGTGATATCAAGGATCCCACGCAAAACATCGTCTGGACCACCCCGCAGGGTGGGGATGGACCGAATTACCCCAACATGTAAGAGAACTTGCAAACAAGAAGTTAAAAAAGGCGTGTCACGGCACGCCTTTTTCGCGACCTTTCGCCGATTGCGGATATAGAATCGGCGCAGTCAGATAGGTACCATTGCGCTCGGCATCGAAACTGATAGCTTTATGACCAAAGCAAAATGAGGCGAGCCACAATGTTCCGTAAACACCGTTCCTTCGTAAGTGCTCTCGCTCTGAGCTTGAGCATGGCTGTCCCTGTTGCGGCAGATTCCGTATCGGGGGCGTACTTGGCCGGACGTTACGCATCGATGCGAAGCGATTTTGCCGAGGCCGCGCGATATTACGGAGAAGCATTGGCCAAAGAGCCAAATAATGTCGAATTCCAGGAAAGCACGGTTCTGGCTTATCTCTCCTTGGGCGACATAGACAAAGCTTTGCCCCTGGCGCGGGTCATCACCAGCGGGGAACAGTCCAGTCAGGTGGCATATCTGGTGACGACGGCAGGCATGGCGCAAGCCGAAGACTACCAAGGTCTGTTGGATCAAAACGCCGACACCGGGGGCATCGGCCCTTGGGTGGACGGATTGATCAAGGCTTGGGCATATGTCGGCATCGGGGACATGACCGCCGCGATCGAAAAATTCGATGAGCTGAGCACCGAGGCGGGGATGCAAGGGTTTGTCTTGTATCACAAGGCGCTGGCGCTCGCTTCGGTCGGTGATTTCGAGGGTGCCGATGCAATATTCGGATCAAATATGGCGGGGTCGGCGGGACAAACCCGACGAGGCGTCATTGCACGGGCCGAAATACTGGGTCAACTTGGCCGCAAGGATCAGGCGCTGTCGTTGCTGGCTGCCAGTTTCGGCGACAGCATGGACCCCGAACTTGAGACGTTGATGAACGTCCTGAAGGGGGATGAGCCGGTAAGTTTCGGGCAGGTTCCCGATGCAAAAGCCGGTATTGCTGAAGTGTTCTTTACCTTTGCTTCGGTTCTGCGCAATGAATCGGCAGGCGATCACTATGTCTTGCTGTATTCCCGAATTGCACGGTATCTGCGGCCCGATCACATTGACGATTTGCTTTTGACAGCCGATTTGCTGGAAAATATCGGCCAGTACGATTTGGCGATGCAGGAATTGCAGGCTGTGCCTGCCGACAATCCGGCTTACCATGCGGCAGAACTGGGGCGTGCCGCCATTTTGCGACGCTCAGATAAGCCCGAACAGGCTATCGAAGTCCTCAAGCAACTCACCCGAAGCTATGGAGAACTGCCTTCGGTTCACTCTGCGTTGGGCGATGCTCTGCGGGCACAAGATGATTTTACTGGCGCGATAAAGGCTTATGGTCGCGCCCTTGAACTTACCCCGAAGACCAATCCCCAGCGATGGGTATTGCTTTACGCACGCGGTATCGCCGAAGAACGCAGCGGTGACGGCAAAGCCGCCGAAAGTGATTTCAGAGCAGCGTTGGAAATCAACCCCGATCAGCCTCAGGTCTTGAACTTCCTGGGATATTCGTTGGTTGAGCAAGGGCGCAACCTGGACGAGGCATTGAACATGATTGAGCGTGCAGTCGCCGGAAGCCCAAACTCAGGCTATATCGTGGATTCGCTCGGGTGGGTGTTGTACCGGTTAGGGCGCTATGACGAAGCCGTAGCGCAGATGGAACGGGCGGCGGAACTGGTGGCGGTAGACGCCGTGGTCAACGATCACTTGGGCGATGTATACTGGGCGGTCGGCCGCAAGCGCGAAGCTGAATTTCAGTGGCGCCGGGCACTGTCATTTGTTGACCCCCAGGATAACGACAGCGAGGCTGACCCCAAACGGATCCGACGCAAGCTGGAGGTTGGACTGGATGCCGTGCTGGCAGAAGAGGGGGCGTCACCGTTGATCAAGGTATCCGTCAGTAAATGAAATCCAACGGTGCCGCGTTAGGTCTGGCCGCGTCGCAGCCAGCTTGGGCTAAAGTCAACCTGACGCTCCATGTGACCGGACAACGCCCTGACGGCTATCATCTGTTGGATAGTCTCGTCGTACGGGCCGAAGTCGGCGATATGCTGAATGTCGCGCCATCAGAGCAGCTAGAGCTTTATATCGACGGGCCCTTTGCAGATGGTGCGCCGCTTGATGATCGAAATCTGGTCATTCGTGCCGCGCGCCTGCTGGACGGCGGCAAAGGCCGGGGCGCGCGTCTGCACTTGACCAAGGGATTACCTGCCGCTGCTGGAATTGGGGGCGGTTCCGCCGATGCCGCCGCGGCACTGCAAACCCTGTCAGTCCACTGGGGGGTGCCAGTTCCACAGGATGTGTCCCGATTGGGTGCGGATGTTCCGGTCTGTTTGCACAGCTTGCCCCAAAGGATGCGCGGTGTAGGGGAGGATCTATCACCCGCAGGTCCGTTGCCGCAGTGCTGGCTGGTATTGGTCAATCCAAACGTGTCAGTTTCGACGCCCGAGATTTTCGCTGGATTAGAGAGCCGAGCCAACCCGCCGATGCCCCAGGTGTTGCCGGTCTTTGAATCTACCGCTGCTTTCGCCGCATGGCTGGGGACGCAACGCAACGACCTTGAACCGGCCGCCATCCAAGCAGTGCCCGAAATCGCCATATGTTTGCGCACGTTGCAGGACGCGCTGCTTGCACGGATGTCCGGTTCAGGGGCAACGTGCTTTGGCTTGTACGAAACCGATGCGGCAGCCCGTCACGCAGCCGCGCGAATCGAAAAAAACCATCCCGGGTGGTGGGTTGCCGCGGCACCCGTGATCAGTTGATCCGGGAAACCACGTAATCGGCCAGATCACAGAGCATCTCGCGTAGCTCATGATCAGGCAGCGCGCCAAGCGCGCCTTTTGCCAATTCGGCCCACTCCAGCGCCTGCGCCTTGGTGTCACGCAGTGCCCCGTGTTTGTGGAGCAGGGTCAACGCGTGTTCCAGATCACCGTTATCTTGATGACCTTTTTCGATCGTGCGGACCCAAAATTCGCGTTCATCGGCGTCTGCCTTGGCGACCGCTTTTATCAACGGCAACGTCAGCTTGCGTTCACGAAAATCATCGCCGATGTTTTTGCCTATCGTTTGGCTGTCACCTTGAAAATCCAACAAATCATCGACAATTTGGAACGCGATACCAAGAGCGTCGCCGTAGTCGTACAAAGCGCGTTCTTGTTCGGCAGAGGCCCCGGCGATCACGCCCCCAACTTGGGTCGCTGCTGAGAACAGGGCCGCTGTCTTGCCACGAACAACCTTGAGGTAGATGTCTTCGTCGGTACCAAGATTTTGTGCCGCGGTCAGCTGCAATACTTCGCCTTCGGCGATCGTCGCAGAGGCGTTGGCCAGAATTGCCAGTACCTTTATGTTGTTGGTTTCAGTCATCAACTGAAAACTGCGCGCAAACAGGTAATCGCCCACTAACACCGAAGACTTGTTATCCCACAAAAGATTCGCCGTTGGGCGGCCTCTTCGCTGCGCGCTTTCATCAACCACGTCATCATGCAAAAGCGTGGCGGTGTGGATGAACTCTACGGTGGCAGCAAGGTGGATGTGATACCGCCCCTGATATCCGCACAGATGAGCAGTAGCCAACGTGAGCATGGGGCGCAGACGCTTGCCTCCCGCCTCGATCAGATGGGCCGTGACTTCGGGGATTCGGGGCGCGTGTTCCGACGCCATGCGATGCCGGATCAGTTCGTTTACGGCCGTTAAATCATCTTTAAGATAAGTGGCCATGCGGTCATGCGGTTTTCTTGTTTTCTCGTTCGTCATCTACATGACCTTAATTAGAAGGCTCGACAATCCAACCGGATTGCCCTTACATCTCTGTTATGAAGGAACTTTTACGCACGACCGATCCGACGATCATTGCCTTTGCCAGCGCCCTTCTTCAGGGCGAGGATATAGACTGCTTTGCACTGGACGTAAACATGAGCGTGCTTGAAGGTGGCATCGGTATTTTTCCCCGCCGACTGATGGTTCACGACGATGATCACAGTGCTGCGGCGGAAATTTTGCGCGATAATGATATTCCCAGTGGCCTGCCCGAATAGTTACGTGCAACAATTTGCCCCGGACGATTTGACACATGACGCATTCTTGGGCGGCAAGCTGTACTTATGGCAGCCGCGAAAAGGGTATCGCGCGGGTGTCGACCCGGTTTTATTGGCCGCAACTGTGCCGGCATCGCCGGGCCAGCGGGTGCTTGAGCTGGGATGCGGGGTTGGTGCGGCATCGCTTTGCCTTGGTACGCGGATCGCGGGCCTGCGCCTGACAGGGGTTGAGCTTCAACCAGCCTACGCAGACCTTGCGCGCCGCAATAGCCCGGAATTTGAAGTGGTCGTCGCGGATTTGGCTGATATGCCACTCGCTTTGCGAGAACGGCAGTTTGACCATGTGTTGGCCAACCCGCCCTATTTCGATCGGGACGCATCAGTGGCCGCGAAAAACCGGGGCCGCGAGACTGCATTGGGTGAACAGACCCCGCTTGAGACATGGGTAAAGATGGCCGCGCGGCGACTTGCGCCCAAGGGGCAGGCGCATTTCATACATCGGGCCGAACGTTTGCCCGATCTGATCCGTGCCTTGCCAAAGGACATGGGGAGCATCGAAGTACTGCCCATCGCGCCGCGGGTTGGCCGCTTGGCCGAACTTGTCATCTTGCGGGCCCGCAAAAATGGCCGGGCGGCATTCCGGTTGAATCCGCCGCTTGTGATGCATCAGGGCCCGGTACATGTTTCTGACGGAGACAGTTTTGTCTCGAAAGTGCGGGCAGTGTTGCGTGACGGGGCCGCACTGGAGTTTTAAGCATTAACTGGCCGATCGCTCAATTTGTCGAAACATATGCTGCGGTGCCGCGTGACAGGCAAAATATTTCGTGCTTCACTGATCCTACGCAACACATCAGAAGGAGAGATATATGGCTTTTGACGCACATCTGGATGCTCTGAAACGCAAGCATTCGGCGATGAGCGACGCTGTAGAGAAAGCGCAGCGATCACCTGGAATTGACGACCTTAAAGTTGCGAATATGAAAAAAGAAAAACTTCGCCTTAAAGAAGAAATTACCCGACTCTCAACCTAGAAATTTTCATTTTTGTTAAGGTAACTGGCGCGCGCTGCACAAAGAGCGCCGCCAGTGATCAGAAATGCCGCCCAGAATAAAGTTGGGGTTGCTGGTGTTACCCCTGACACCACCAAAATAAGTGTCGATAGTAACGGGGCCAGATACGAACTGGTACCAAGAAGCTGGATGTCACCGCGCTTAACCCCGATATCCCAAATATAAAAAGCCAGCCCGACGGGGCCGAGACCCAATCCAACGACGCTTGCCCACCCCAGACTTGTCGATGGAAGGACAGTTTCTTCAAATGCGAAATGCAGAGGAAGAGAAAGCGCGGCTGTTCCCAAACAGAAAACGACAACGCTGGCCGTCGGTGCAAAGCCCATCCGCCGCGAAAATAAGGAATAGCTTGACCAAGTGAGAGCGCCTGCCAGTGCCAGCGCATAGCCTGGCAGGTATGCCGTCTGAATACTTGCCGTGCCATTTCCGATGATTAACGCTGCCCCGGAAAACCCTAGAAACGCGCCAATCAGGTGACCCTTGCGCAGCCGTTCTTGCGGCAAAAAGCCAGAGAATACGACGATAAGAAGCGGCCAGAGGTATGCGATCAATCCCGCTTCGGCAGCGGGTGCAAGACGCAGGGCTGAAAAATAAAGCGCATGATAGCCGAACAGCCCTAGCGTCCCAAAGGCATATACCGCCAAGGGCACTTGACGCAGGGCGCTTAGCTTGCCGGTCATCGCGCACCAGACCAACCCTAATAACCCGCCGATGGCAAAGCTGAGCGAAGTAAGCAAAAACGGTGGGGTAGGTGCGGTTTTCACCGTAAACAGCGCAAGTAGGGACCACAAGATGACTGCGCCGAAACCGATTAAAGTCGCTTGCGTTTGCGTCATGGCTTCACCTCTTTGGAATAGGCTTTGAACCTGTGACCGATGCAATTCCGAGCGTTGTGATGCCCGACCTTCACCATATGAGCAAGAGTATACTAACCTGGCAGGGGCAAAGCCGTGCGGCAGGCAATGCTTTTGGGAATAGATGAAGGGGTCGCGATCATGATCGGAAGAAGTTGGCGCAGCGATCATGAGCCGTCCATGCGACCAAGGCCAACGCTGACAAGCGCTGGCCTTGGTTGAAACAATCCGGGACGCTTATACTAAATGCTGTGCGCCATTTGCGGTGATGGTGGAGCCGTTGATAAACCCTGCCTCGTCATTCACCAGAAAGACCACCGCGCGTGCGATCTCTTCAGGCTCACCAAGGCGACCGGTTGGAATCTGTGAAATGATTGACTCGCGTACTTTTTCAGGAACGGCCATCACCATATCCGTCGCGATGTAGCCGGGGCATATTGCGTTCGCTGTGATGTTGGAGCGCGCGCCCTCCTGGGCCAATGACTTGACTATTCCCAGATCGCCAGCCTTGGTTGCGGCATAGTTAACCTGAGCAAATTGCCCTTTTTGCCCGTTGATTGAACTGATGACGACAATACGACCAAACTTTCGTTCGCGCATCCCCGGCCATATTGGATGGATCGTGTTGAAAACTCCGGTAAGGTTCGTACCAATGACTTCGTTCCACTGATCGGGTGTCATCTTGTGAAAAGGTGCATCCCTGGTAATGCCTGCATTGGCGACGACCACGTCGATGGGCCCAAGTTCGGCTTCGACCTTTTCAATCCCCGATTTGGATGCTTCGTAATCTGCAACATTCCATTTGTATGTCTTGATTCCTGTGTTTTCCGTGAACTGCGCGGCGGCGTCATCATTGCCTGCATAGGTGGCAGCCACGGTGTATCCAGAGTCTTTTAATGCTGTTGAAATGGCGGCACCGATACCCCGGCTCCCCCCTGTCACAAGTGCGACACGCGACATATCATTCTCCCTTTCAGCAACGTTGTTTCGTTGCTAGTTATCAATTCGCAATTTTATTACGTATACAATCAGTAAGCATCGCGCGGTATGGTTGCAACAGTTAGGTAGACCGCTGGATAATATTTTTTATTATTGGCGGGAGCGTTCGGAACACCCCCGCCAATATTAAACGTTTCAGGGACGCTCAAGGCACATGGCGACGCCCATACCTCCGCCAATACACAGCGTTGCCAGACCCTTTTTAGCACCCCTGCGCTGCATTTCAAAAAGGAGGGTGTTAAGAATACGCGCACCCGAAGCCCCGATAGGGTGGCCAATTGCGATGGCTCCACCGTTGACGTTTACAATGGCAGGGTCCCAGCCCATTTCCTTGTTCACTGCGCATGCCTGTGCCGCGAATGCTTCGTTCGCTTCGACAAGGTCAAGATCTTCGGGTTTCCAGCCAGCTTTCTCGAGCGCTTTGCGCGATGCATAGATCGGACCGGCCCCCATAATGGTCGGGTCCAGACCCACGGTTGCGTAAGATGCGATGCGCGCCAGTGGGGTGATGCCCCGCTTTTCGGCGTTCTGGGCCGACATCAGCAGAGCACCGGCCGCACCGTCGTTTAGGCCCGAGGCATTGGCGGCGGTGACTGACCCGTCTTTGGTGAAAGCCGGGCGAAGTTTTTGCATCGCTTCTATCGTTGCGCCGTGACGAATGTATTCGTCTTGATCGACAAGCGTCTCGCCCTTGCGCGTCTTGACCGTAAATCCAACGATCTCATCGGCGAACTTTCCCGCCTTCTGTGCGGCTTCGGCCTTGTTTTGCGAACCAACAGCGAATTCGTCTTGGGTGTCTCGGCTTACTTGCCATTTTTCCGCGACATTTTCGGCCGTTTGCCCCATGTGGTACCCGTGAAATGCATCCCACAATCCATCTTTAATCATGGTGTCGATAAATTGCAGATCACCCATTTTTTGACCCGCCCGCAAGTTCTGGGCGTGAGGGCTCATCGACATGTTTTCCTGGCCGCCTGCGGCTACGATGTCGGCATCGCCAAGCTGGATATGTTGGGCAGCAAGAGCGACGGCACGTAGCCCGGACCCGCACACCTGGTTGATGGACCAGGCCGCAGATTCGATCGGCAGTCCCGCATTCACATGCGCCTGTCGTGCTGGGTTTTGCCCCTGGGCGGCTGTCAGCACCTGACCCAAGATGGTTTCGCTGACCTCAGAGGGATCAATGCCTGCACGTGCTACAATTTCCTTCAACACGGCGGCACCAAGATCGTGTGCGGGCGTGTTGGCGAAAGAACCGTTAAAGCTTCCGACTGGCGTACGCGCGGCGGATGCGATGACAACATTAGTCATTAAATTTCCCCTAGGTTACTGGCAAAGGGTATTTTCCATTCGCGAAAAAGATCGCGATCCCCCGCCTTCTGATTAAAGGCATATCGCATCGCAACACAGGCGGCAATCATGAGGTAGGACGCTAACTGCTTTTGCGAAATTCCGGTTCATCGGCCCATTCAGGAGAGGTGGTGGGAGCCGCGTAATAATAGCCTTGCTGGCAATCTACACCCAAGGCCGACAGTGCTTCGGCATCGTCGCGGTTTTCAACCTGTTCGGCCACGGTAATCATGTTGAAGTTATGCGCGATCGCCAACATGGTCGAGATAACGGCACGATTGTCACCGTTGGTTGCAAGGTCACGCACGAACTGACCATCAATCTTGAGAATATCAAAATACATATCTTTGAAATATCGAATGGCGGTATAACCAGCCCCGAAGTTATCCAATGCAAAGCAGATTTTCTTGCTTTGCAATTGTTCCATGAAGCTCGCGACAAGCTCTGGCATTTGCATGGCCGATTGTTCGCTGATCTCCAATATCAGGCGTTCGCCAATGGTAACGTCACGGTCAAGCCAGTGGGTCAGCATGGTTGTCCAGGGTTTGTACCCGATTGAGCGGGCTGACATGTTTATTGAAAGCCGTAGATCGGCATGTTCTCTAAGTGCGATCAGACCTGCACGCAGCGCAAGAACATCAACCTCACGCCCCAACTGCGTGTCTTGAATGACAGGCATAAATTCGCGTGCCGGAATAACTCGCCCAGTTGGATCCAAGACGCGTATAAGTCCCTCGTGAAAAGCGATTTTGTCGGTTGAACTGCCGTAAAGAATGGGCTGGTAGGCCAGCAATGTCTGCCTATGTTTCACCGCCTCTTTTACCATTTCCAGCGTGGAGCGATCACGCTGAGAAACGGCATAATCCAATGGGTTATGATGCCCTTCGGGCAGATTTGCGAAACGGTGCATCGTTGATTCTATCAAAGGGTGCTCACTCTTCATAGGATTTCACAATTTGATGGCACAGGTTTTGACAACAAAGACTTAAACATTCAATTTGACGTGTCTGACACTAAACGGTGCAATCAACGCTATCTCCCGCGGAAGGAACTGAAATGAAACGCTGCGATTGGGCCGGCCCAGAGCAAATCTACATAGATTACCACGATACGGATTGGGGCGTTCCAGAGTATGACAGCCGTGCCCTGTGGGAAAAATTGATACTGGACGGCTTTCAGGCCGGGTTGAGCTGGATCACCATCCTCAAGAAAAGAGAGAATTTCCGCGAAGCTTTTGCCGGCTTTGACCCTAACGTTATCGCCGACTGGGGCGAAGCAGATGTCGAAAGGTTATTTAAAAACCCCGGCATTATCCGGCATCGCGGTAAAATCGAAGCCACCATCACCAACGCGCGTGTCTGGCAAGACATTGAACGAAGAGAAGGTTTTGATACCTATCTTTGGAATTTTGTAGGGGGCGCGCCAGTGCAGAACCACTACGCCACCCACGGGGACGTGCCGACGTGGACAGATACCTCGAAGCAGATTTCCCACGATCTCAAGAAGCACGGATTCAAGTTTTGCGGCCCCACGATCGTCTATGCCTTCATGGAGGCGGTCGGCATGGTTAACGATCATCTTGTCTCATGCCACAGACACGATGCCGTGGCACAGATGGCAGTGCGTCAGTGACAGATAAACCGGCCAGTCCACGCCGATAGGGCAGGGCCGGGGCAAAAGTGGCGGGTTCGGGGCCCAGTTTACATCATGGCGCGCGAGGAGCTGCCTAGTTCTTGCGCTGCAGAGTCGACGGCGATCATGGTATCACTGCTGGTCCAGCGGTCTTTGGTGACGCAATACCCAATGTCAAAAATTGGCCGAATTTCAGGGTTCGCATTCTCAAGCTCGACGGACGCGACCGCTTTTGCCACCGCCTTATCCATGCTTGAATTGGTTTGCATTTCCGCGTCAAGAAGCGCTGCCGCGAATATCCCATTTGAACGATAGGTCAGCATTAAACCCATTGGTTTCAGCGCCTCGGAAATGGCGACGGCCAGTTTGACCGTGTACTGATGGCGTTGGGGTTCCGAAAACGATGCCATCAATTGTGTGAAATTCTGCACTGCAATTACCGCGACTGTTGTGTCGCCGCCAAATTCCGATTGCATCCGCATAATATAGTTTTCAAAGGCTTCTTCGGTAACCAGACCGCTTTTTGAAAGGTCGGCCGGTGTCATGGGACGCTCCAGGGCGATCTTCTGCAAGACCTCGTATTTCTCGCGGCTGGGACTTTCGTGCGGACGTTTGATGTGCCGGATGAACTCTGCATTGCGCAGTTCTGCCCCATGAATACGGGTTTCCAGTTCAAAAAATTCAAAAGGCTTAACGATGTAATCCCACGCACCCGCGACAAAGGCTTTGGCGATGCTATCGCTGTTTTTGACACCAGTAAGCATGATGATTGGCACAAATTCATATCCGGGGATCTGTCGGATATAGGTAATAAGTTCGATCCCGGACATTTCGGGCATTTGAATATCAAGAAGAAAACAATCAAAGGGCACTGGCGTATCTTTGATAATCGTCAAGGCATCTGCACCCGAGGCAGCCGTGCGAACATATTCATGGTCTTGTGCTTCTAGATAAACCCCAAGGAGATGACGTAAGTCCTTGTTATCCTCTACGGCCAGAATTCTCATCACTCGTTACCCCGCATTCTCGAATTGCTTTGCCCATATAACAAAAATGGCGTGTGCATCCGGACCAAGCTATTTCTGGTAAGCACCTAAATTTTTCATCACAATTCAGTTATTCTTCCTTGACTGCTTAATTTAGCTTGAATCAGTTTCGTTAACTTTTCAACTCGCAATTGGGTTTTTTAATGTTTTATTAACTCTTTCGTAGTGTATGGGCATCTTTTGGATAGGTTTCAGGGGCGCGCGTGATTCTCAATCGCGCTTTATAAATGGGTGTCGGACTATGAGCCGGGGCTTTCAAACGTTGTGCACATATGTTTTTGTCCCCCGCGGACGAGAAGGGCGGCCAGACGCTTCGCAGATTGTCCAAACCGCTCAGGTACTGCGCCGTATAGACCTAGATACTGCGATTGCGTGTTGACTCTCTTTCCATGGCTCATATAAGCGCGGCTTCATTGGTGTTGGTGGACCCTGCAAAGGGAACCCTGTCGGGCTTCGGCCAGAGGACAACGCCCTTTACCGCCCGTCGCAATTCTGCGGGGGCCACAAAAAGGAGAACAGCCGTGACAAAACGCACAGCTGCCAAGCACAAAATTGACCGCCGTATGGGCGAAAACATCTGGGGCCGTCCTAAATCCCCGGTAAACCGTCGCGAATACGGCCCCGGCCAGCATGGCCAGCGCCGCAAGGGCAAGATTTCCGACTTCGGTATCCAGCTTCGCGCCAAGCAAAAGCTCAAGGGCTACTACGGCGATCTGACCGAAAAGCAGTTCCGCCGCATTTACGGTGAAGCCGAGCGTGTAAAAGGCGATACAGGTGAAAACCTGATCGGTCTGCTCGAGCGCCGCTTGGACGCCGTTGTGTACCGCGCCAAGTTCGTCGCAACCGTTTTCGCCGCACGTCAGTTCGTAAACCACGGCCACGTCCGCGTGAACGGCAAGAAGGTTAACATTCCTTCCTACCGCGTCAAGGAAGGCGACGTGATCGAAGTACGTGATCGGTCCAAGCAAATGGTTGCCCTGCTCGAAGCGACGCAATTGGCCGAGCGTGACGTGCCTGACTATATCGAGGCGGATCACTCCAAGATGACAGCGACATTCGTGCGCACCCCTGCTTTGGGCGACGTGCCATATCCTGTCATGATGGAACCGAACCTCGTGGTCGAATTCTACGCGAAGAACTAAGGTTCCTCGCACATCAGATGCCGAAGGGGCCGCGCTGGACATACCGGCGCGGCCCTTTTGCGTTTCGACCCGCAGATGAGCCGCAGGGGGCAATATCATAGTGGCGCTGGTCGTACCACGCGGCTAAGGTCCGCCCGACAGGAGATTTGATAGATGACAACCGCAATTCAGCCTCAGCCCGGCATCATGGACATCGCCCTTTACCAAGGTGGTGCGGCGCATGTGGCGGGGCTTGAAAATGTAATCAAGCTCAGCTCGAACGAAAACCCGTTGGGGCCGTCCGAGGCTGCGATAGAAGCATACCGTCGTGCATCGTATGACTTGCATCGCTATCCCTCCTCTGATCATAGCGCATTGCGCCAGGCCATAGCGACCGTGCACGGGCTGGACCCTGAACGGATTATTTGCGGGGCCGGGTCGGATGAGATCATCGCCTTTTTGTGCCAGGCATATTCCGGTCCGGGTACCGAGGTTTTGCACACTGTTCACGGGTTTGGCATGTACCGTATTTCGGCGCTCGCCAACGGGGCTACACCTGTGGAAGTATCTGAAAATGAACGTGTAACGGATGTGGACGCCCTACTGGCCGGATGCACCGATAAAACCCGGCTTGTGTTCATCGCTAACCCAAACAACCCGACCGGCACCATGATTGGCCTGAGCGAGATTGAGCGTCTGGCCGTGGGGATCCCCGAGAAGGCTATTCTGGTGCTGGACGGCGCTTATGCCGAATACGTCGATGGGTATGACGGCGGGGCGGCTTTGGTCGACATGCATGATAACATTATCATGACGCGGACCTTTTCCAAACTTTATGGCTTGGGTGGTTTGCGGGTGGGCTGGGGCTATGGACCGGCACATATCATCGACGTCTTGAACCGTGTACGCGGCCCGTTCAACGTGTCGCAAGCGGGGTTGAACGCTGCTGAAGCCGCGATCAAAGACACGACCTATGCGACGCATTGCCGTAGGGAGAACGCACGCTGGCGGAGTTGGATGGCCGATGCTTTAGCCGAGATCGGCGTGCCGTCGGATGTGTCATGCGCCAATTTCATCCTTGCGCGTTTCAAGTCGCAGGCCGAGGCCGAAGCGTGTGACGACTACCTGAAGACCCAAGGCTTAATCGTTCGGCGGGTTGCGGGCTATCAACTGCCGTCTTGTTTGCGGATCACCGTGGGCGATGAAAGCGCGTGTCGCCGCGTCGTTCACGCGATACGTCAATTCAAGGGCGATTGATATGCCGGTAATTTATGAAAAAGTAGCCTTGATCGGCTTGGGCCTGATTGCGTCGTCCATGTTCTGGGGCATGAAACGCGCAGGCTTGGCCGGCACCGTATCGGGTTTTGCACGAAGCGCAGAGACACGAGACATCGCCCGCGAAATAGGCCTGTGCGACGAGGTATGCGATACGATCGCCAAGGCCGTGGAAGGCGCTGATTTGGTGGTTCTATGTGTCCCGGTTGGTGTGATGGGATCAGTCGCTGCTGAAATGGCGGGTTTCCTAAAGCCCGGTTGCACCGTCACCGACGTGGGATCCGTCAAGGCCGATGTCATCGCCCAGGTCGGGCCGATCTTGCCCGATAATGTTCATTTTATTCCCGCGCACCCCTTGGCCGGTACCGAACATTCTGGTCCCCGCAGTGGGTTTGCCGAATTATTTGACAACCGCTGGTGTCTGTTGGTGCCAGTGCCTGATACCCATCCCGACGCGATTTCGCGGTTGCGCAACCTGTGGGAAGGGCTGGGCGCGAATGTCGAGGAAATGGATGCGGAACATCACGATCTTGTTCTTGCCGTCACTAGCCACGCTCCGCATTTGATTGCGTATACAATGGTAGGTGTAGCGGATGATTTGCGCCGCGTGACCGATAGCGAAGTCATAAAATACTCGGCGGCGGGGTTTCGCGATTTTACCCGTATTGCCGCCAGCGACCCGACGATGTGGCGCGATGTTTTCCTGACGAACAAAGAGGCCACCCTGGAAATTCTGGGTCGCTTTACCGAAGAACTGTTTGCGCTTCAGCGTGCCATTCGCATCGGCGACGGGGATCATTTGCATGCGTACTTCACCCGTACTCGAGCGATCCGCCGAGGCATCATTGAGGCTGGACAAGACACTGACGCCCCGAATTTCGGGCGCCAATCCGGCAAGAAATGATCCGTCCCGCGCTTATAGCGGTGATGCTATGCAGCCCGGTATGGGCGGGACCTGATCAATCCCCGAGGCCGGTGGCCAGAACCGGGACTGTAGACGCGTTGCCATCGGATCGCGGTCACTTAACTGCACCGACAAAAATGGTTACGTCTGCTGCGCAAGAAAGCATGGGGATCGCTGCGTCACTACGCCCTGTATTGCGCAGTCATGCCATTGAAGATGCCGCACAAAAGCGACGAAAGCTTTTGGCCCAGGGTGCCGTGTGCGACGATGTCGCGATCCAAGGCAAGTTCATCGGTCGGGTGAAGCCTGAGTTGAACGGGTGTGGCGTCGACGCCGCCGTTCAAATCGAGTCCGTGTCGGGAGTAAGGTTAAGCCAAGCATCGGTGATGGATTGCAAGACTGCCAAGGCGCTCAAAAGCTGGATCGAGAATGCAGCCAAACCCGCCTTCGCCGACATTGGCGGACTAAGAGGTCTGCGCATTGCTGCGCATTATACCTGCCGTACGCGGAACAACGAACCGGGGGGCAAAATCTCGGAACATGGGCGGGGCCGGGCGATAGATGTTTCTGCCTTTCAGCTTAAAACGGGACAAGAGATCAGCGTCCTGAAGGGTTGGGATGCTGCTGCCAGTCGCACGGCAGTGCAGCGAGCTCACAAAGGTGCGTGTGGGCCCTTTGGGACGACACTGGGTCCGAAAGCAGATCGATACCACCTTGATCATTTCCATCTCGACACCGCCCGCCATCGCAGTGGGTCATACTGTCGGTAACCTAACGCAGAATGATCCGTGGTGCTTGACCCAGAGGGATGAAACCCATCGCCATCTGACCGTCGGTGATGCTGATCGTAAGATCCAGCCCTGTGGTTTTGCCGCTCATCTGCGCAAGACCTTTCAACATCTGTTCGGCCTGCGGGCGAAAATCGGCCGGCAGATATCCGGCGTTGCTGGCCATGTCCAACAAGGTCGGCCAATCGTCCACTTCAAGTAACAAAGTGCCTGTCAAGACCCCGTCTTCAGCGATGGCTATGGTCCCGCTGGCCCGTGCGGCGACGCTCCGCCACGCTAGTTCGGCCCGATGCAGGTCGATGACACGGGGCTGGGGGCGGACGGTTCCAGGTGCATCATTCCCCCACGGGCGGTCAAATGTGAGAGTCAGGTCTGCCGTTGCGATGTCCAAGGGTTGCGACCAATCTTGGGACAGACCCAGAAGGCCCGGAATGCCAGCGTCCGGGGTGACCTCGTCGAGTGTCGCCTTGACATCATATATCGGAAGCTGCCGGTCTTGTTGAGCCGCCGTTACCTCAATGCCTTGTCCGCCGACCTTGCCGGTGACCGGGCTCGTGAACTCCCATTCGTTGCTGGTAAGTGAAAGGCTTTCGAGCTCTGAGTTCCAGCCAATGCGCAGGCGGAGATCAGCCTGGACATCGTTCACCTTGACGGCAGCTTGGAAGCCGGGTGCCGCAAGATCGAAATGCATCACCGGTGACGACACGGTTGCATAGCTTGGCCAATAGGGCAGGGCCGAAATATCTATACGTGGCGCCGCAACAGAGGCGGCCAACCCCGTCTGAGACCCCTGCGCAGGCGCAGGAGCGATGGACACACCTGTCAGACGGGTGTGCAGCATCGTGGGAAAGCCCAGCCTTTCGCGCGCTTCAACGCCGATCTGCCACCCGGATGCCTTGTACGATGCCATCGTCTTGGTAAGGCGTCGATCCAGCCCGCTTGATGCGATAAGCCACCATCCGCTCCAAACCACTGCCAAGGCGACCACGATTAACACTAGCTTGCCCATTGCACCGAAAACCTTTTTAACACCTGCGTAAAAGCCGCTTTGGTCATGCGGATAGTGAAGGACGACAGCGATGGCAATGTGGGTATTTGGCTACGGCAGTTTGTTGTGGAATCCGGGTTTCGAAGTGGCGGAACGCGTCATCGGCCGCCTGCCGGGATACTCGCGATCTTTCTGCATGCGGTCGATCCATCACCGCGGGTCGATCGAGAAGCCGGGGCTTGTGCTCGCACTGGACGCGCTTGCGGGAACCGCCTGCGATGGAATCGCGTTGCGGGTGGCACCGGGTGCCGAGGATGCGACCCTGGCTTATCTGCGCGAACGTGAACTGATTTCGTCCGCCTACGTCGAGAAAACCCTGGAGGTGACGTTGCAGGATAACCGGACCGTCCGCGCATTGGTTTATGTGATTGATGCCGACCACGACCAATATTGCGGGGGCTTGCCGTTGGAAGAGCAGGCCCAGATCATTGCCGGAGCGGTAGGTGGCATGGGCCCGAACAAGGAATACCTGTTCAATACCGCGTCTCACCTCACCCAGATCGGCTTGCACGACCCGGCGCTGGAGTGGCTGCAAAATCGCGTTAAGACGCTTTGCGCATAAAGCCATGGCATAATCCGGTGTCTTGGGTGTAAGCTGCGGCAACAGAAGCACAAAAAGTGTCAGGAGCCACCAGGCATGGCGCAATCAGACCGCGAGTTTAAACCGCAATTCTCACAGCCCGTGCGGCAGATCACATTAATGTTGATCGCTCTTGGGTTGTCCGGTATCGGCGCATTCTTGGCTTTGCCAAGTGTATTGCCGATTTTCGAAGCGAACCCCTATCTGAATGGCGTGATCATCTTCGTGTTCGTGATTGGCGTAATCGCCTGCTTTTATCAGGTCGTTCAACTGATAGGATCGGTACGCTGGATCGAAAACTTTGCCTCTGCGGCCCCTGATCCGGAAACGGTCGCTCCACAGCTTCTGGCACCGCTGGCGTCTTTGTTGCGAACACGAGGCGCACGCATGCAGGTGAATGCATCGTCGACGCGGTCGATCCTGGATTCAGTTTCCACCCGGATTGATGAAGCCCGTGAAATCACGCGGTACATCGTTAATATGTTGATTTTTCTGGGGCTTTTGGGGACATTCTATGGTTTGGCGACGACAGTGCCGGCTGTCGTTGAAACCATCCGCAGCCTCGCCCCCCAACAAGGCGATGGCAGTACAGATATGTTTGCACGCCTTATGACGGGTCTGGAATCACAGTTGGGCGGAATGGGCGTGGCGTTTGGGTCTTCGCTTCTTGGGCTGGCCGGATCGCTTGTCGTTGGCCTGCTCGAGCTGTTTGCCGGGCACGGCCAGAACCGGTTTTATCAAGAGCTTGAAGATTGGCTAAGCTCAATCACGAGAGTTGGCTTTTCGTCGGGCGAAGAAGGCGGCGCGGACCAAAATGCGGTCGCCGGTGTACTTGATCACATGGCCGAACAGATGGACGTTCTGACCCGATTGATGGGTCAAACAACAGAAAGCCAATCGACGCTCAACACCCGGCTAGGGGCCCTTGTCAGCTCTGTTGAGGGGATGAACGCACCAAACGAACGCGACAGCTTGACGATAAAAAGCCTGGAACGGATCGCAAACGGGCAGGAACGCATGATAGCCGCGCTGGAAGATCAAGGTGGTGAAGATCCGGTTGATGCCGAAAGCCGGATGCGATTGCGGTCGATTGACGTTCAACTGCTGCGCATTCTCGAAGAAATTTCAGCAGGCCGCCAGGAAACCATGGCCGAACTGCGCAAAGACATTTCGCTGCTAGCCAAGGTGCTATCCCCCCCACGTTCCCCAGAACCCCGCCGCATGCGAACCCCGGATAGATTTGGCCCCGAGGATACCTGATAATGGCGCTATCACGACGCACAGGGTCAAGGTTCCAAGGGTCGATCTGGCCAGGCTTCGTCGATGCCATGACAGGCCTGTTGCTGGTGTTGATGTTCGTGCTTACCATTTTCATGGTTTTGCAAGCTGTCCAGACCCAACGGATAAACGGCCAGGAGAGCGAGCTGAATTCCTTGTCGGGCGAGGTGGCGGCCCTTGCGCAGGCACTGGGAATTGAACGTCAAAACAATGCGGGGCTTGAAGCACGGTTAGGTACGCTTAATTCGACGTTGGATGCTGCGCGCGACCAAGCGTCGCAGCAGGCAGCGCTGATTGCGTCGTTGACGGCGACGCGCGACGCGCAGGCGGCCGCTCTTGACGATGCGCAATCTCAGATCACCAGTTTCGAAGCGCAGGTTGCCACGCTGCTTTCGCAACGCGATGAGGTGACGAACAAGGCCGCCTTGCTGGAACAGAAAAACACCGAGCTGGTTGATGAAAAGGTCGCCCTGAACCTTGCATTGTCACAAGCCCGGCGTGAGACAGACGCGCAGGCGGAAACGGCCCGACTAGCGGCGGCGCGACGGGATGCGCTGGCGGCGATGATCGAGGAGTTGAACGCCAAAAACGCGGATACGCAAAAGCAGCTTGCCGCCGTCAAAGAGGCGTCGGAGGTCGCATTGTCAGAGGCCGAGGCAGCAAGGTTGACCGAGGCTGCGGCGGCTGAACGGCTGCGCGACAAGCTCAAGAACGCGGATGCGGAACTGACTGCGATGACGCTTGCCCTGGAAGCTCAGCGCAAAGATGCCGAGGATACATTAACCTTGCTTGCCGCCGCACGTACCGCTGAAGGCGATTTAAATGCCAAGCTTGCGGCCGCGTTGCTTGACGTCGACCAATTGCAGACCGAGGTAAGTGCCACAGAACAAGCTTTGGCCGATCGCGAAGGACAAGCTTTGGCTGAACGCGACGAATTCGCGGCCGAGCGCGAAGAATTAGCGGCGGACAGCGAAAAGTTAAGGGCGAAGCTTGCAGAGGCTCTTGCTGCCAAGCTTGCGGCTGAGACCATTGCGGCGGACCAAACCACCGAGACCGAGAAACAGCAGGCGCTGTTAGCTGCTGCGCGCAAATCATTGGCCGCAGAGGAAGACACCAGCGCCGCTGCGCAGCGACAGACCGAATTGTTGAACCAGCAGGTGGCCGCATTGAGGGGGCAGTTGGGTGACTTGCGCACCTTGTTGGATGATGCCGTTGCCCGTGACGCGGCGAAGGAAGTCCAGTTGCAATCACTGGGGTCCGATTTGAACACGGCGCTTGCGAGAGTTGCGACAGAAGAGCGCCGTCGCGCCGAATTGGAAGCCGCAGAACGAAAGCGACTGGAGGCCAAAGCCAAAGATCTTGAGCAATACCGGTCGGAATTTTTCGGACGCCTGCGAGAGCTTTTGGGAAAACAGGCCGGTGTCCGGATCGAAGGCGACAGGTTCGTATTTTCTTCAGAGGTGTTGTTTCCGCCTGGTTCCGCGATCCTGTCACCGGATGGACGCGGTGAGATTGCCAAGGTTGCCACGATATTGCGCAACATCGCGGCGGATATTCCGCCCGAAATTGACTGGGTGATCCGGGTGGATGGTCACACCGACAACCAACCATTGTCGGGGCTTGGTCAGTTTGCAGACAATTGGGAGTTGAGCCAAGCGCGGGCGCTGTCTGTGGTCAAGTATATGATCGACTTTCTAGGTATCCCTCCTGAACGGCTCGCCGCCAACGGATTTGGGCAATATCAACCGGTTGCTTTGGGCGATTCCGAAGCGGCGCGTGCGCAGAACCGCCGGATCGAGCTTAAGTTGACTGAAAAATAAGGTTATTCAATCACAATGTCGGTGCTGCGTTGGCTGATGACCTGCGGGCCCCTGATCATCGTCACCGTGGCGCTGTAAGCGCCTGTCGACCAGCCGGTTCTGGTCTTCTTCCCGATCGCCCTGAATGCCTGTGCCTGGGTCTTGGTAAGGGTCACGTCATCGGCGATGATCATACCCTCCGGGCCGGTGATTGACAGGTTGATTATGTCACCTGCCTGGGTACCATAGAGGAATCCCCAGACAACCAGCGCGGGGGACGCAGCGGGCAAGGAGGATTTCGGCGTCAAACCAGCCTTTATGTCATCATAGGCCGGCACTGCTGACGAGATCCCAATCTCGATCAATCCACCGGGCTGATATGCGGGCCGTTGTGTCCACAAGTTGCTGTCACCCGGGCTGTCACACCGGGTGATCCCATCCGGATCAAAGGGGTCGACCACCTTGCCCGCCCTACGCACCGAAAGGTGCACATGTGGAAACGCAGCCTTGCCTGATTGCCCCACAAAGCCAAGCATCTGTCCCCGCTGCACGTCCTGCCCGCGGGTCACGTTGATGGATCCTTGCTTCATGTGACAGTATTGGGTTTCCCACCCGTCACCATGGTCAACCACGACGCCATTGCCGCATTCCCGACCGGCGATTTCCGTGGCTCTGGCATTGGAATACGGCGCATCGACCATTCCGTCGCGCAGGCTTTTGACCTTGCCGGCGGCACTGGCCAAGACGCCCACATTGTCGTTTATTCTGGCGCGGTTCGGCAAGGCAAAGTCAGTGCCTTTGTGGCCATCATAACTCAGGGACGAGCAGGTAAAGTCTGATGCGTTGGGGGAAGGGTCACTGTCGACGTATTGCTGGATATAACAGTCAGACGTCAGGTCACAATCGATGGGGGGCGAAACGGTGAACCCCTCTGCCAACACGGGGTTGGCAAAGGGAAGGGCGACGGCCAGAGCCGCGCCTATCGGTTTCATTCGGCGGTCAATAAGGGCGGCTTGTTGCCCGTCAGCTTGGGGTTTTCGGCGCTCAGGATCGTGAGATCCAGTTCACCTTTCTTGACACCGACTTTGACAACGCCACCCTTGGCGAGTTTGCCGAACAGTAATTCTTCGGCCAAAGGTTTCTTGATGTGCTCCTGGATAACGCGCCCAAGCGGACGTGCCCCCATTTTGGCATCATACCCTTTTTCACCCAACCATTCGGCGGCCTTGGTCGAAAGTTCGATCGTCACATTCCTATCCATCAGTTGCGCCTCAAGCTGAAGCACGAACTTTTCGACCACCCGCATGATCACTTCTTTCGGAAGCGGCGCAAAGCTGATGACCGCATCAAGACGGTTGCGGAATTCCGGTGTGAACGTCCGTTCAATCGCTGCGGTGTCTTCGCCGGTACGACGGTCACGGCCAAAGCCAATGGCCTCTTTTGCCTGCTCGGATGCGCCCGCGTTCGAGGTCATGATCAACACGACATTGCGGAAATCAACTGTCCGGCCGTTGTGGTCCGTCAGCTTGCCGTGATCCATGACCTGCAACAGAATGTTGTACACGTCAGGGTGGGCCTTTTCCATTTCGTCCAAGAGCAGGACGCAATGGGGGTGCTGATCCACACCGTCAGTCAACATGCCGCCCTGATCGAAACCGACATAGCCGGGAGGCGCACCGATCAACCGTGAAACCGCGTGCTTCTCCATGTATTCAGACATATCAAAGCGCAGAAGCTCGACGCCAAGCGTATCGGCAAGCTGTTTCGCCACCTCGGTCTTGCCCACCCCGGTCGGGCCCGCGAACAGATAATTCCCGATGGGTTTTTCAGGTTCACGCAGACCCGCACGAGCCAGTTTGATCGCGGAAGAAAGCGCACTGATCGCGGCATCCTGACCAAAAACGACCCGTTTCAGCGACGCTTCGAGGTCTTTCAAGACGATCACATCGTCCTTCGACACGTTCTTGGGCGGAATCCGCGCGATTTTTGCAACGACGGCTTCAACTTCCTTTGTGCCAATGGTCTTGCGTCGTTTGGACGCGGCAACCAAGTGCTGGGCTGCACCTGCTTCGTCAATCACGTCGATGGCGGAGTCGGGCAATTTGCGATCATTGATGTACCGATGTGCCAGTTCGACAGAGGTACGAATGGCGTCCGCCGTGTATTTGACCGAATGATGATCCTCGAAATACGGCTTTATTCCTCTAAGGATTTTCACCGCATCTTCCACCGAGGGCTCGTTCACGTCAATTTTCTGAAAGCGCCGCGCCAGGGCACGGTCTTTTTCAAAATGCTGGCGGAATTCTTTGTAGGTGGTGGAGCCCATGGTCCGCAACTTGCCCCCCGCCAGGGCGGGTTTTAGCAAGTTCGACGCATCCATCGCGCCGCCAGAGGTTGCCCCGGCACCGATCACGGTATGGATTTCATCAATGAACAGCACAGCATTCTCGTGTTGTTCCAGCTCGGTGACGACGGCCTTGAGCCGTTCTTCAAAGTCACCGCGATACCGGGTGCCGGCCAGCAACGCGCCCATATCGAGCGAATATATTGTGGTTTCAGCCAACACTTCCGGGGTTTCACCGGCTACAATCTTACGTGCCAGCCCTTCCGCGATGGCTGTCTTGCCCACACCGGGGTCGCCCACCAGCAAGGGGTTATTCTTGCGGCGGCGGCACAGGACCTGAATGCAGCGTTCCACTTCGGCTTCGCGCCCGATCAGCGGGTCGATATCGCCTTCGCGTGATTTGGCGTTCAGATCCACGCAATATTTCGCCAACGCGGATTCTTTTTTGTCGCCCTCGGTGACACCGGGGGTTTCTTCCTCGTGCTCGGGCGCGCCCGAGACTGACCGCGGTTCACCAAATGCAGGATCTTTTGCAACGCCGTGCGCGATGAAATTGACCGCATCATAACGGGTCATGTCCTGTTCTTGCAGGAAATAGGCGGCATTGCTCTCGCGTTCCGCAAAGATCGCGACCAATACGTTCGCGCCGGTCACTTCGGTCCGGCCAGAGGATTGCACATGGATTGCGGCCCGCTGGATCACGCGCTGGAACGCAGCGGTTGGTACCGCTTCGGAGCCGTCCACGTCAGTAATCAGGTTGCTCAAATCTTCGTCGACGAATTCGACGAGAGTTTCGCGCAGCTCTGTCATATCGACGGAGCAGGCTTTCATGACCTGAACGGCGTCGGGTTCGTCAATCAGGGCCAGCAAAAGGTGTTCGAGCGTCGCAAATTCATGTTTGCGCGCGTTCGCAAGCGCAAGCGCTGCGTGAATTGCTTGTTCTAGGGTAGACGAGAATGAAGGCACAGGTGTGCTCCTTTTCGAACTGTGTCGACCAAGTAGCCCATTAACGCGAGCACCTCAGCCGAACATGGCCTCATAGTATTAGAGTTTGGTTGATCATGGCAAAGCTTCAAGGTTTTTCTGCAATATCGATGTCACATTTATCGTGATCGTCGATTTTTGGCCATGATTGCGGCGATCAGAACCGATCTTTTCGCGCGCGGATTTCGGCAAACACGTCAGTGTCGGTGGCGTTGACCATTCCGAGAAGCGCGCGGATGTTCGGGTCGAATGGGCGCAAGAACGGATTGGTTTCAAGTTCCAGTGAAAGCGTCGAGGGGACAGTCGGCACGTCATCGGCGCGCGCCTGATCAATCTCTCTTGCACGAGATATAAGTGCCGCATTTTCGGGATCAACCGTTAGGGCGAATTTTGCATTTGATTGCGTATATTCATGGCCCGAGCAGACAGTGGTAGCTGGCGGCAGTCGCATCAGCTTTTGCATGCTTTCCCACATTTGGGCAGGCGTTCCTTCGAACAGGCGTCCACATCCAAGCGCCATCAGGCTGTCAGCGGTAAAGACGCATTCGGCTGCGCTGACATAAAACGCAACATGACCGAGAGTGTGTCCGGAGACGTCAATGACCTGAACCTCATGTCCGCCGAACTGGAACGTGTCACCATCCGAAAGCGCTAGGTCTAGTTCTGGCAGCCGGTGTTGATCGGCTGTCGCCCCGATGACCCGGGCGGGGTATTTGGCCAATAGCTCAGGCACACCCTGAATATGGTCAGGGTGGTGATGGGTCAGCCAGATTTCGTTCAGCGTCCAGCCGAGCGCGTGCAGTCTCGCAGCTATTGGTCCGGCCTCGGGCGCATCAATCAGCGCCACCGAACCGCTGTCCTGATCTCGCAACAAGAAAGCATAGTTGTCAGACAGGCACGGGATGGTCACAAGATCAAAATGCATGGTATGGCTCCTGTCAGATGTAGAAGTGTGTGGACAGCAACGCTAGCGCGGAGACGGCGGTGCTGCAAACGGGTTTCGCCCCGAGATCTCTTTTGCGCGTCTTGTGTTTAGGCTAACATAGCCATCAGAACCCGATAAGAGGCCCCAGCCACATGCATCTCGACGTTCAAGATCTGCGCAACTTCTATTATCGTAGCGCTCTGGGTCGAGCCGCGCAATTGTCGTTACGCAGCAGGATGCTGGAACTGTGGCCCGAGACCAAGGGCCAGACGGTGGTGGGCTTCGGCTTTGCGGTGCCGCTGCTGCGGCCCTATCTCGGGGATGCACGACGGGTGATGAGTTTGATGCCCGGGCCGCAAGGGGTGATGCCATGGCCCGCCGGCATGCCCAACACGTCTGTGCTTACCGAAGAAACGCTATGGCCAATCGAAACAGGGCATGTTGACCGGCTTGTACTGATGCACGGCCTTGAGACATCGGATCGGCAGGGCGATTTGCTCGAGGAATGCTGGCGGGTTCTGGGGCCGGGCGGCAGAGCGCTTTTTATTGTGCCCAACCGTGCCGGATTCTGGGCGCGCAGCGACATTACGCCGTTTGGATTTGGGCGGCCGTATTCGCTTAGTCAACTGGAAACGCAGCTTCGCAAGCATCAGTTTTTGCCAGAGCGGCAACTGGGTGCGTTGTATCAATTGCCCTCTACCCGACGGGTGTTTCGCCGCTCGGGGCAGTTGTTCGAAAAAGTCGGGCGCCATATGCCGACGATGATGGCCGGAGGCGTGTTCATGGTAGAGGTGACAAAGCTCGTCTATCCCCCCAAGGGCAAAGTGACGCGTACACCGGCACGCCGAGCCGGAAGCGTACTTGAAGGGGCGGGTGCCGGGGTCCCGAGGCCGGTGTGACTTCGATCCGATCCGACAAGAATCGTTTTCAGTCGTTGAAATAAGAACGATCGTAATAATTACACCGGTAAAAACTGGTCAAAGCGTCGCATCATCCCAAAGCGATAAGAATAAGGCGCGGTTTCGTGCGCCAACCTCGCTATACTGTGTTGCGGGACGCGGGTCTGTCTGCTACATCCGCCCTGATTTAGACGTCTTGGGTAAATTCAAGCCGCGCCAACACCCCGGTGACGCGATGTATTCGCATATCCGGCACTGACGTACGAGAGGATGGACGTGTCCGAAACAGCATCAATGTCTACAGGCATCGCAAAGCGATATGCGACTGCCGTGTATGAGTTGGCCCAAGAGGCCAAAACCCTGCCACAAATCGAACAAGATATTGATGCGTTGCAAGGCGCATTGGCTGACAGCGAAGACTTCCGCGACCTGATCAATTCGCCGATTTACACGCGCGAACAGCAAGCCGCATCGATCAGCGCGATTTCACGCAAGATGGGCCTGTCCCAGACCATGGCAAGCACATTGGAATTGATGGCAAACAAGCGCCGTCTATTCGTGTTGCCGCAACTGATCCAGAATCTGCGCGAAATTATCGCGGTGGAAAAGGGCGAAGTCACAGCAGATGTGATCTCGGCCAAGGCGCTGACAAAGGCGCAGTCTGACAAATTGTCCAAATCGCTGGCCGCGACCACAGGCAAGAAAGTAACGTTGAATGCGACCGTTGATGATACTCTTATCGGCGGTCTTATCGTAAAAGTGGGCTCCAAGATGATCGATACGTCGATCCGCGCGAAGCTCAATTCCCTCCAGAATGTAATGAAAGAGGTCGGATAAATGGGTATCCAAGCAGCAGAGATTTCTGCGATTCTAAAAGACCAGATCAAGAACTTTGGTCAAGAAGCAGAAGTCGCCGAAGTTGGCCGCGTTCTGTCCGTCGGTGACGGTATCGCTCGCGTTTACGGGTTGGACAATGTCCAGGCCGGTGAGATGGTCGAATTCCCCGGTGGCATCATGGGCATGGCCCTGAACCTGGAAACCGACAACGTCGGTGTTGTTATTTTCGGTTCCGACCGTGACATCAAAGAAGGTGACACAGTCAAGCGCACCAACTCGATCGTGGACGTGCCAATCGGCAACGGCCTGCTGGGTCGCGTTGTTGACGGTCTGGGCAACCCGATCGACGGCAAAGGCCCCATCGAATCCACTGAACGTGGTCTTGCCGACGTCAAGGCACCAGGCATCATCCCGCGGAAATCGGTTCACGAGCCGATGGCGACCGGCCTGAAGTCCGTCGACGCGATGATCCCCGTTGGCCGTGGCCAGCGCGAATTGATCATTGGTGACCGTCAGACCGGCAAGACTGCCGTTGCTCTGGATGCGATCCTGAACCAGCAGCAGATCAACGACGCCGCCGGCGACGACGAGAGCAAGAAAATGTACTGCGTGTACGTTGCGATCGGCCAAAAGCGTTCGACCGTTGCTCAGTTGGTGAAAAAGCTCGAGGAAACAGGCGCGATTGCCTATTCGATCGTTGTGGCCGCCACGGCATCCGAGCCTGCTCCGATGCAGTACCTCGCGCCTTATTCGGCGACAGCCATGGCGGAGTTCTTCCGCGATAACGGCCGTCACGCGTTGATCATCTATGATGACCTTTCCAAGCAGGCCGTGTCCTATCGCCAGATGTCGCTGTTGCTGCGTCGCCCACCCGGACGTGAAGCCTACCCTGGTGACGTTTTCTATCTCCATTCCCGTCTGCTAGAGCGTTCGGCGAAGCTGGGTGATGCCGCTGGTAATGGCTCTCTCACAGCTCTGCCGATCATCGAAACTCAAGGTGGCGACGTTTCGGCGTTTATTCCAACCAACGTGATTTCGATCACCGACGGTCAGATCTTCCTTGAAACCGAACTGTTCTACCAGGGTATCCGCCCTGCGGTGAACACCGGTTTGTCGGTTTCGCGTGTTGGTTCATCCGCACAGACCAAGGCGATGTCCTCGGTTGCCGGTCCGGTCAAGCTGTCGCTGGCGCAATACCGCGAAATGGCGGCCTTTGCCCAGTTCGGTTCTGATCTTGATGCCTCCACGCAGCAGTTGCTGAACCGTGGTGCGCGCCTGACAGAGCTGATGAAGCAACCGCAGTATTCGCCACTGACCAACGCAGAAATCGTCTGCGTGATCTATGCTGGCACAAACGGGTACCTCGACAAGATCGCGGTCAAGGATGTTGGTCGTTTCGAAGCGGGCCTGCTGGCACATCTGCGCAGCAAGAATGCTGACCTGATGGCCGACATCACCAACAACGACCGCAAGGTGAAGGGTGAGCTGGAAGACAAGATCAAAGCTGCCATCGATTCTTTCGCCGCTGACTTCGCTTAAGGGAGGGAGGGCAGATGCCAAACCTCAAGGACCTAAAAAACCGGATCGCGTCGGTCAAATCGACCCGCAAGATCACCAAGGCCATGCAGATGGTTGCCGCGGCGAAACTTCGCCGCGCGCAGGAAGCTGCCGAACAGTCCCGCCCCTACACAGAGCGTTTCAACGCTGTGATGTCGCGGCTGGCTGCATCGGTAGGTGGCTCTGATTCTGCACCCAAGCTGCTTAGCGGTACTGGGTCGGACAAGGTGCACCTGTTGGTTGTCATGACCGCTGAACGCGGCTTGTGCGGTGGCTTCAACGCCAACATCGCAAAGCTTGCCAAAGCCCATGCCCGTCGCTTGATCAGCGAGGGCAAGGAGGTCAAGATCCTGACCGTTGGCAAGAAGGGCCGCGACAGCATCCGTCGTGACTTTGCCAAGAATCTCGTCGGTCACGTTGACCTGAGCGATGTCAAACGTCTCGGCTATGTCGATGCGCAGGGCATTGCCAAGGACATTCTTGGCCGGTTCGACGCGGGTGAATACGACATCGCCACGATCTTCTATTCGAAGTTCGTGAACGTCGTCAGTCAGATCCCCACGGCACAGCAGATCATCCCCGCTTCCTTCGATGCAGAAGAAGGCGCGAACGAGGCGACGACACTGTTCGATTACGAGCCCAGCGAAGAAGCCATTCTGGCCGATCTGCTGCCGCGCGGCGTCGCAACGGCGATCTTCTCGGCTCTGCTGGAAAACGCGGCCTCGGAACAGGGCGCGCGGATGTCGGCAATGGATAACGCGACACGGAACGCCGGTGAAATGATCGAAGATCTGACCATCGAATATAACCGTTCGCGCCAAGCCGTCATCACCAACGAGCTGATCGAAATCATTTCCGGCGCGGAAGCGCTGTAGAACAAATCGGAGAAACGACATGGCAAATGCAGTCGGCAAAATTACACAAGTCATCGGCGCCGTCGTCGATGTGCAGTTCGATGATCACCTGCCGGAGATCCTGAACGCTATTGTGACTGAAAATCACGGCAAGAAGCTGATCCTCGAAGTGGCTCAGCACCTTGGCGAAAACACAGTTCGTACCATCGCGATGGACGCGACCGAAGGTCTTGTGCGCGGTCAACGCGTAGAGGACACCGGGGCCCCTATTTCGATCCCAGTCGGCAACGCCACTTTGGGTCGTATCATGAACGTCGTTGGCGAAGCGATTGACGAAAAAGGCGAAATCCAGTCGACAGATCGTCGCTCGATCCACGCTGACGCGCCTGAGTTCGCTGAGCAGTCAACTTCATCCGAAGTGCTGGAAACCGGCATCAAGGTGATCGACCTGCTGGCCCCTTACGCCAAGGGTGGTAAAATTGGCCTGTTCGGTGGTGCCGGTGTTGGTAAAACCGTTCTGATCATGGAATTGATCAACAACATCGCCAAAGTGCACTCGGGTTATTCGGTTTTCGCGGGCGTTGGTGAACGTACCCGTGAGGGGAACGATCTGTACCACGAAATGATCGAATCCAACGTTATCAACCCTGATGACCTTGAGAAATCGCAGGTTGCGCTGGTGTATGGCCAGATGAACGAACCTCCCGGAGCGCGTATGCGTGTTGCTCTGACCGGTCTGACACTGGCCGAACAGTTCCGCGACCAGTCCGGTACCGACGTTCTGTTCTTCGTCGACAACATCTTCCGCTTTACCCAAGCCGGTTCCGAAGTTTCGGCTCTGCTGGGTCGTATCCCTTCGGCCGTGGGCTACCAGCCAACACTGGCGACCGACATGGGTGCGATGCAAGAACGTATTACATCGACCAAATCCGGTTCGATTACATCGGTTCAGGCCGTTTACGTTCCTGCGGATGACCTTACCGACCCTGCACCTGCGACATCGTTTGCGCACCTTGACGCGACAACCGTTCTGGACCGTTCGATCTCGGAAAAGGGTATCTACCCTGCTGTTGATCCGCTCGGCTCCACTTCGCGTCTGATGGACCCGTCCATCGTTGGCGAAGAGCACTACAACGTTGCGCGTGACGTTCAGGGCGTGCTGCAGCGCTATAAGTCGCTTCAGGATATCATTGCGATCCTTGGCATGGACGAACTGTCGGAAGACGACAAACTGACCGTTGCCCGTGCGCGTAAGATCGAACGCTTCCTGAGCCAGCCTTTCGACGTTGCCAAGGTCTTTACCGGCTCCGACGGTAAGCAGGTTCCTCTGGAAGAAACAATTCAATCGTTCAAAGCGGTTGTTGCTGGTGAATATGATCACCTTCCCGAAGGTGCCTTCTATATGGTCGGCGGCATCGAAGAAGTGAAAGCGAAAGCTGAAAAAATGGCGGCTGACGCCGCTTAAGGAGCGCTGACAATGGCAGACACAATGCAATTCGACCTCGTTTCGCCCGAGCGGCGGCTGGCCTCGATGCAGGTGACCGTCGTTCAGATTCCGGGTGCGGATGGGGACATGGCGGCGATGCCTGACCATGCCCCCACCATCACCACGCTGCGCCCCGGTGTGCTGCGTGTTGACGGCCCGGAGGGTACTGCTGAATACGTGGTAACTGGCGGTTTTGCTGAAATTTCGGCCAATGGTGTTTCGGTATTGGCCGAACGCGCCGTGCCCAAGGGTGATATGACCCAAGCGCATTTGGACGAGATGATGGAAGAAGCCAAGACTACCTATCAGACGGCCAAGGACGGTTTCCAAAATGAGCCGGGCCCGGTAGATGAAGCAGCCAAACTGTTGTCTGACATGGTTGCCATGGGCGATGAAATCGGACTGTCGAGCAAGCAACCTAGTCTCTGACAGGTTCCAAACAATCGAAATACAAAGGGCCCTGCATATGCGGGGCCTTTTCTATTTTAAGAACGCGTTCTATGCTTGATCACTGGAAGTCAAGAAAAATTGGTCGGGTAAGCGGTTGAAATGAAAAGAATAAATGGGAATAGCGTCGGTATCGACAGCGGAGAGAAAGTGCTGTTTTCCGATTTTGAAAACGGTGGTGAAATGTGGACGGGGTCAGGCCCCCGCGAGCGTCGCAACAGGATTGAGTTTTCAGCCCGCTACAAAGAGATCCCCACCGTGCAAGCGTCACTCGCTTTATGGGACGTCGACAATGCGACGGTGATGCGCGCAGATATTCGCTGTGAAAATATCTCGGAAGACGGGTTCGATCTGGTGTTTCGTACCTGGGGCGACACCCGAATTGCTCGGGTGCGCGCTGCCTGGATGTCGATCGGGCCGCTGTCGCAAAAAGATGATTGGGATCTTTACTGAACCCCCGGCGGCTGGCGTCAGTTGGATTTATACATGCCATCATAAATGGGTTCGAGCGATTCCGCATCGAACAGGGACGACACAGAGGTGCCATTCCAGATATTCAGGATCGCTTGAGCAAAAATCGGCGCGGTGGGTACGATCCGAATGTTGGTGGCCTGCTTAACTGCAGCGGTTGGCGCGATACTATCGGTGATAACCAGCGATTTCATTACGGAATTGCTGATCCGCTCAACCGCTGGCCCCGACATGACGCCGTGGCTGATATATGAATGTACTTCCTTCGCACCATTCTCAATGAGAACTTCGGCGGCTTTGCACAAGGTGCCGGCGGTGTCGCAGATGTCATCCACGATCAGGCATATCTTGTCTGTGACGTCACCAATTACGGTCATCTCAGCAATCTCGCCCGGTTTCTCGCGGCGCTTGTCCACGATGGCAAGTGGTGAGTTGATGCGCTTTGCAAGCTCGCGGGCGCGGGCCACACCACCAACGTCAGGTGAAACGACCATCAGTTCGCTCATGCGGTCCTTGAATTCGTTCTTGATGTCCAGCGCGAAGACCGGGGACGCATAAAGGTTATCGACCGGGATATCAAAGAACCCCTGAATTTGTGCCGCGTGCAGGTCCATGGTCAAAATGCGTTCAATACCGGTTCCGACCATCATGTTTGCGACCATCTTGGCCGTAATCGGCGTGCGGGCCTTGGTGCGGCGATCTTGGCGTGCATACCCGAAATAGGGCAGCACCGCAGTCACACGTGCCGCCGATGACCGGCGCAGTGCGTCGGCCATGATCAGCAGTTCCATCAAATTGTCATTTGCCGGGTTCGACGTTGGTTGGATGATGAACATGTCCTCACCGCGTACGTTTTCGTACACCTCGACAAAGATTTCACCATCGTTGAACCGTTCAACCCGCGCGTCGACCAACCCGACATTTACACCGCGATGCAAAGACATTCGCCTTGCAATCGCCTTGGCCAGCGGCATGTTCGCGTTACCAGAGATTAGTTTGGGTTCAGAGGTTTGAGCCATGTGCAAAGGGTCTCCGGTTGCATAACATGTGACAGAATCGTTACGTTGACACCGCTTAACATGACCTTACGGTCTGGCAAAGCGACACAAGCCCCCATCGGAGAACCAAATGCCCCATATCGACTGTTTTTTTACGACACTTTCACCATATGCCTATCTGGCGGGGGACAGGCTCGAAACCGTAGCTGCCAAACACGGGGCGACTGTTACCTATAAACCTTTCGATTTGATAACCGCTTTCGGGCGCACCGGGGGGCAGGCTCCGAAGGATCGCCACCCTAGCCGTCAGGAATACCGTGCCATTGAACTCACGCGTCAATCCAAGAAGCTTGGCATGCCCTTCAATCTGAAACCAGCACATTGGCCGACCAACGCGGCCCCTTCGTGCTATGCGATTATCGCCGCACAGAACGAAGGCGGGGACGTGGGCAAGCTTTGCCAGCTTTTCATGGCGGCGGTTTGGGCCGAAAACCGCGATATCGCACAAGACGACGTGGTGCGTGACTGCCTTGAGAAAGCTGGATTCAATCCCGACATCGCCGAAAAGGGCATGCTGCAAGGTGCCGATACCTTTGCGCGCAACCTCGAAGAAGCTGTTGAAAAGGGCGTGTTTGGTGCGCCGTTCTATATATTGGACGACGGTCAGAAGTTCTGGGGGCAAGACCGTCTTGAGGATCTGGATCTGGTGATGGCAGGCAAATTGTGAGGCCAGAGATATTTACCCGGCGTTTCGGGCACGGCCCGCGCCGGGCCTTGGGCATACACTGTACGCTTGCGCATTCCGGTGCGTGGCGTGGGGTAGGAGAGGCATTGGCAGACGAGCTGAGCCTTTTGTGCTTTGATCTGCCTTCGCACGGAAAATCGGGTGATTGGGATGGTCAGGGCAACGTGCACGATGTCGCTACCGATATGGCACGTAGCCTGCTGACAGAACCGATGGACATTATCGGGCATTCATTTGGGGCGACGATCGGGTTGCGGCTGGCGGTCGAAAGCCCCGAATTGGTACGCAGCCTGACGATGATCGAACCGGTCTATTTCGCTGCGGCATTGGTTGATGACCCCGCTCGGGTTGCCGCCGCCGATCGCAACAGCGCAGGATTCAACGCAGCTTTCGACCGCGGCGACAGAATGGAGGCCGCGCGGATTTTCAATACCGGATGGGGCGACGGTAACGGATGGGAACAGACGCCGCAAAAGCTGCGCCAATACATGGCGGACCGCATCCACTACGTGCCGGCGAGCCAGCCTTTTCTACGTGATGACAGTGCGGGGTTGCTGGCACCGGGGAAATTCGAACGTGCGTCGATGCCGGTGCTGTTGCTGGACGGCGCTACCTCTGGCGACATGACCGATGCGATCAGCACATCACTTGCCAAGCGGCTGCCTGATGTGACCCGAAGTGAGATCGAGGGGGCAGGGCACATGGCCCCGTTGACCCACCCAGAGGCCGTAGCAGCGCAGATACGGACATTCCTGGCGCGAAGCTAGTTCTGGAAATGCGCCAAAAACCGGTCGATCGCATCTTTTTCGATCGACCAGTCGCAGACCAGACGAGCGCCCAGCATTTCGTCCGGTGCGGACCCTTCCAGCTTGCCATTCCAGACGTAATACCTTGCGCCGGCGTCATGCAGCTTTTGATGAATCCGGCGCGGCCAGCGGGCAAATATCATGTTCGCGTCGGGCTGGTGCAGAAATTCAGCCCCGGCCTTCCTTAAACCTTCAGCCAGATAGCTTGCGTTGTCATTTGCCTGCGTGGCAAGCTGGTGCCACAACCCGTCCTGCATGTAACCGGCCATCTGCGCCGACAGATAGCGGTGCTTGGAAAAAAGATGCGCACCTCTCTTGCGTCGCAGTTCAAATTCCCACGCCTTGGCCGCGTCGAAGAACACAACTGCCTCTACTCCCATGCAGCCATTCTTGGTGCCGCCGAAACTCACAACATCGACGCCAGCCTTCCACGTCATTTCGGCCGGAGTGCATCCCAGGGCGACCACGGCATTGGCAAAGCGCGCGCCGTCCAGATGCACGGGCAGATCGTAACTCTTGGCGACCTCGGTCAGGGCCTTGAGTTCGTTCAACGTGTGGACGGTGCCGCGTTCAGTCACCTGAGTGATCGACACCGGGCCGCGCTGTGCCCCGTGCACATTACCCTCTGCCTGCTTTTCTATGGCGCGGGACAATGCGTCCGGCGTCATCTTGTCATCGGTTTCGACAACAGTCAGTTTGGCCGCACCGGCATAGAATTCAGGGGCGTTGCATTCGTCTTCGTTGATATGGGACGTCACAGAACAGAAGATTGTCTGCCAAGGCTGGGTGTAACACGCCAGCGCCAGTACGTTCGCGGCGGTACCGGTGGCCACCAGATACACAACGGCGTCAGGTGCCTCGAAGGTGGTGCGTATCGCATCGCGCACCTCGTCCATTATGGCGTCGTTTCCATAAGGCATGGCGTGACCGTTATTGGCGTCGGTCAACCTGCTCATGATTTGCGGGTGGACGGGGCCCGCATTGTCGGAAGCGAAAAACATCAGGTTGGCTCCTCAATTATATGGTCTTCCCATTCTTCAAAGGGCGTATCGAATTCAGATACGGTATCGTACTGTATAGAGACCCCGGCGGTATGGACGCTGTCAGGGTCACCGCTGACCAATGGATGCCAATCATAAAGGGGCTTGCCCTCCCAGAGCAGCCGATACGCACAGGTCAGCGGCATCCAATAGGCGTGGGTGTCAAGGTTTTCGGGCTTCAGCACGATGCAATCTGGTACAAACTGGTGACGGTTGACATAGTGGGTACAGCGGCAGGTCGCGTCATCCAGCAGGCGGCAGGCAACGCTGGTCAAGGCGACTTCCTGCGTGTCTTCGTCCTCAAGCTTGTTCAGGCAACATTTGCCGCACCCGTCACACAGAGCCTCCCATTCTTCCGGGGACATCTCGGCAAGAGCTTTTTTCTTCCAGAAATCCGGTGCCAGACCATTGGCGGCGATAGGTGTATTCATAATGCTGCCAGTATGCTTCGGGCGCGGTCGCTGTCCGCGTCCATTTGGGTGACCAGCGCATCGAGGCTGTCAAATTTTTGTTCTGTGCGAAGGTATTCGACAAGCGCGACCGAGACATGCTTGCCGTAGAGATCCCCCTTGAAATCAAAGAGAAACGTTTCGAGGTTGGCTTTGTTTTGGCCGAACATGGGGCGAACCCCCAGGCTGGCAACACCGTGATAGCGGCCGGCTTGGGCCCCCTCAAGTACATCCACCAACACCGCATAGACGCCGAATTTCGGCGGATGCAGTCTGTCGATGGACATGTTTGCGGTCGGATAGCCCAATTCGCGTCCACGCTTTTCACCGTGTAGTACCGGGCCTTCGAAGCGGTGCCAATGACCCAACATCGCAGCGGCATCACGGGGACGTCCACTGCCAAGTGCATTGCGTATCGCCGTCGATGAAACTGTATTCGACCCCTGCGCCATCAACGGGGCTACCGTTACACCAAAGCCCATCTCGGCACCAAAACCCTGCAACAATGCAGCCGTGCCAGCCCGTGCTTTTCCGAACTTGAAATCTTCGCCGATAACGACATGGCGCAACCCCAACCCGTTAAGCAACACATCATGCGCGAATGATCGGGGGCTCAGGCTCGACAGAGCCGCGTCAAAGTTCAATTCATAAAGCTTATCAACGCCGATTTTTTCCAACTGATGTGCGCGCGCTTCGCCGCTCATCAATCGGAAAGGAGGCGCGTCGGGGGCGAAATATTCTCGTGGATGCGGTTCAAAAGTCACGACGCCGAGAGGGGCGTTTGGCACCGCGTCCCGCGCCAGATCTATAACGGATCGGTGTCCGAGATGGACCCCGTCGAAGTTTCCGATCGCCGCTGACGCGCCACGATCCACAGGTGCTACATATTGATAGTCGCGAATGATTTCCATGGGCTAGGTGGTAGACGCGTCTGCCCTCGCTGACAAGCAGCTCGGCCTGTTCCGGTGTGAATATTGCCGCGCGACGCACCGGGCGCGCACAGGGCAGGTGGATACCGGCGTGGTGGTGATGCGAATACGGGTTTCGTGGCCGTCCGGGATCGTTTTGCCAAGGGCGAGGTCAGTCGAACTTGCGTGACGGTGCTAACACCGTCGCTTCCCCTACCAATACCTTCTTGCCAGCTACCGCGCAGTGGCAATCCAGCTTTACCCGGCGTTTGGAGAAGTCGATGTCGGTTACTTTGACCTCTGCATAAACCATGTCACCGGGCCGTACCGGTGCCAGAAACTTGAGCGACTGCCCCATATAGACGGTACCATGACCGGGTAATTGTTCACCAATTACAGCCGAGATAAGCCCGGCGGTCAGCATGCCGTGCGCGATCCGGCCTTCAAAGATTGTGTCGCGGGCATAATCGTCGTCCAGGTGTACCGGATTGCGGTCCGTTGAAACCTGAGCAAACATTTCGATGTCTTCGTCTGTCACCACCTTTTGCAAGTGGCGCGACATGCCGATTTCAATATCTTCGATACAGATTGTGCCGCGGGGTAAATTATCCAACATACTGCACCTTTCCCGTAATAAAGTGACTCTTGTCGAGGCTGGTATGAAACTTTATTACTTCGCAGTCGCAGAAAAGCAAGGATAAATTTTACCTTAGAAACCCTATGCTGTAGGTTGGAGACGACATTTCCCGGTCAAGAAACTGCGCGAGAGCCTCTGCATCGGGCTGAGTCCGCGTGTGTGTTTCCTGCGCGGCCAATCCTCCGGTGATAAACAGAGAATCGATATCTTCGCCGATTGCGCCTTTGACATCCGTATGAATTCCGTCGCCGATCGCCAGAATGTCGCTATTGGCGACCTCCGCGCCCAACGCCGATAACTTGCGCCGCGCCAAGTCATAGATCGGCGGGTGCGGCTTGCCGAAATAGAGGCTTTCACCACCCATTTCGGTGTAAAGCGCTGCGACAGCACCGGCACACCATTCGCGAATGTCGCCCCGGTCCACGACGATGTCAGGGTTCGCACAGAGAAGCTTTAGCCCTTTCTGTTTGGCCAGCAGCAACTGCGGGCGCAGGATCGCGGGGTCGGCCAGCGGATCAAAGGGGCCGGTGCAAACGATGCCTTCTGCGTCTTCCAATGCAACTTGATTGATTTCTACAGGGTCATCCAAAATGTCGATCGGGTCGAAAAAATGTTTGTCCGTGGGCGGGCCCAGATGCCAGATATCCGAACCCACCATTCCGCGGTACATCGCTGTTCGCGCTGAATCGCCCGACGTGGCAATGTCGTCCCATGCGTCTTCCGCCACGCCAAAGTGACGCAATTGTTTGACCACCTGGTCGCGCGGGCGCGGAGAGTTGGTAACCAGAATGACCTTGCCTCCTGACCTGCGATAAGCCTGAAGCGCGGTGACAGCATCGGGTAACGCTTTTACTCCGTCATGCACACAGCCCCAAAGGTCTACAAACAAGGCTTCGTAGCGGTCGGAAATTTCGTGAAAATTGTTGATGATCTGGGTCATGTCGTGCTCCGCTCCGATTGGTATACGCGCAGAAAGCATACATCCCGGTGCGGAGCAATAAGCCAGCCGTTCCAACACCGATATGACGCCGCTTTATCTGCCGTGGTCGACGGTGCCCGAAAACTCAGGAAGCTCCCGCAGTGCAGGAGCTTCCATTCGCATCGTCAAAAAACCTTTGGTCGGTCAGACCTTGAGGTTTGGAATTATCTGCTTTTTGCGGCTCATGATGCCGGGCAACACAACGGTGTCGCCGTCAACCGTCGCGCCAAAGCTTTTCTCGGCAACGGATTTGCTGAGTGCATTCGGGATAAGCATGGTGGCTTCTTCGTTAAGGATATCCACAACGAACAACAGCACCTGATCAGCGCCATCCTGCGCTGCAACACCGGGCATTGCGGCCATCAGCGCATCCTTACGGTTCAGTACCGATGCGGGTGATGTGGTTTCCAGAACCGACACGCGAAATTGCATGCCGCCGACTTCGTATTCTTTACTGTCCATCCGCAGAAGCTCTGCTTCGGAGAACGACGATACATCGGATTTCGCAGCAAACATCTGCGCCGCGTAATCGGAAATTTCCACGCCAAGCTCTTTGGCGAGCGACTGCGCGATGGTCTGATCTTCTGGGGTGGTCGTCGGGCTGCGGAATTCCAGCGTGTCCGACAGAATGCACGTCAACATCGCCCCTTTTACATTTTCCGGCATACGGGACATGTTTTCGCCGATCAGTTTGTGCATGATCGTAGCAGTGCAGGCCACTGGCTCCATCACGATATGGATGGGGGTCTTGGTTTCCAGGCCACCAACCAGAAGATGGTGGTCAATTATGGCCTTAATCTCTGCCTGATTGATGTCTTCGGGTAGTTCAGCGGGGTTGTTAGTATCAACGATGACAACAGGCTGGCCCGCTTGGACACCATCGATGATCTGCGGCTTATCAAGTTTCCAATGGTCCAGCATGAACAACGCTTCGGTGTTGGGTTCGCCCAAAAGGGCGGGCGAGGCGTCTATCCCCATGACTTCGTTCAGGTACCATGACCATATGATCGGGCTGCCGGTGCTATCGGTGTCGGGGGATTTGTGGCCAAAAACAAGCGTCGTCATAATGTATCCTGGGCTGGAGAGATAAGAATTGTGTGCCTTATATGGATGGTCTGCGCGCTTGTCACCATCTGCATTTAATCCGCGTGTTTGAACAAAAGCCGACCATTTAACTCTGGTCGGGGGCTTCTCAGGCGATTGTGAAAACTGTTAACACTGCGGGCATGAGCCCTGCGCGTGAAACCGACCTGTATCTGCCGATCAAATCCTTTCTGGAGGATCAGGGGTACGTCGTGAAATCCGAAGTCGGTGCGGCGGATGTCGTGGCTATCCGCGGTGCAGAACCACCGGTCGTCATTGAGCTAAAGCTTGGTTTCAGCTTGGCACTGTTTCACCAGTGCGTCGCGCGGCTGTCGGTCAGTGATGATGTTTACCTTGCCGTGGCACGGCAGCCGGGCAAGCGATTTGCGAAAGCGATCAAGGATAACACGACCTTGGCAAGACGTCTGGGCCTGGGGTTGATTACGGTGCGGCTGAAAGACGGTTTGGTCGAGGTCCATTGCGACCCTGGGCCGTTTGTGCCGCGGAAATCCATCAAACGCCAGAAAATGCTGTTGCGTGAATTCGCGCGGCGTCAGGGGGACCCAAATGATGGCGGACAGACAAGGGCAGGGTTGGTTACTGCCTATCGGCAGGATGCTCTCAAGCTGGCCGTGTACCTTTATGAGGCTGGTGCCAGCAAAGGCTCGGATGTTGCCCGTGAAGCTGACGTAAAGCGTGCGACAGCGATGATGCGCGACAACTACTATGGCTGGTTTGAAAAAATCGAAAAAGGCGTTTACGGGTTGTCCCCGACCGGAGCAGAAGCGGTAAATGGCGCAGCCCGCGCCCTGGGGGCAGGCTAAGTTCAGCTTACCAAGGCGAATGGTTAAAAATTTCCAGACTTCAATGGTTGACTAGAACAGGCGACTTCCCTAGTTAAGCGTCGTTAGCACTCTGTGATACTGAGTGCTAATGGCCGGAGCTTTCCACCCGGAGAGAACGGCTTAGGAGAATAACTTTGAGCCTTAAGGAGCTGAAAGATGGCATTAAAACCGCTTCACGACCGCGTGTTGGTGCGTCGCACCGAAAGCGAAGAAAAAACCAAGGGTGGTCTGATCATCCCTGATTCCGCAAAAGAAAAGCCAGCTGAAGGCGAAGTCGTTGCTTGCGGTGACGGCGCACGCAAAGACAGCGGTGAACTGATCGAGATGGCTGTAAAAGCCGGTGACAAGGTTTTGTTCGGCAAGTGGTCCGGTACAGAAGTCACGCTCGATGGCGAAGAGCTGCTGATGATGAAAGAAAGCGACATCATGGGGATCCTGTCCTGATTTCAGGCCGGACGGGGCCGCGTTGCCCCACCCACGACACGCTGACATCAAAACAAGATTTTAGGAGAAGACACTATGTCTGCTAAAGATGTAAAATTCGGGACCGACGCCCGTAACAAGATGCTCAAGGGTGTGAACATCCTTGCCGATGCCGTCAAAGTCACACTGGGCCCCAAAGGTCGTAACGTTGTGCTCGACAAATCCTTTGGCGCGCCTCGCATCACCAAGGACGGTGTATCCGTAGCCAAGGAAATCGAACTGGAAGACAAGTTCGAAAACATGGGCGCACAGATGGTCAAGGAAGTTGCTTCCCGGACCAACGACGAAGCGGGTGACGGTACAACAACCGCAACCGTTCTGGCCCAAGCCATCGTTAAAGAAGGCATGAAATCGGTTGCCGCTGGCATGAACCCGATGGACCTGAAGCGCGGCATCGACATGGCGACCGCCACTGTCGTCGAAGCGATCAAAGCGGCAGCGCGCCCTGTCAACGACAGCGACGAAGTTGCCCAGGTCGGTACCATCTCTGCAAACGGCGAAAAAGAAATCGGCCGTCAGATCGCAGACGCGATGCAGAAGGTCGGCAACGAGGGTGTTATCACCGTCGAAGAAAACAAAGGTCTGGAAACAGAGACCGATGTTGTTGAAGGCATGCAGTTCGACCGCGGTTACCTGTCCCCTTACTTCGTGACCAACTCCGACAAGATGACCGTCGAACTGGAAGACTGCATCATCCTGCTGCACGAGAAAAAACTGTCCTCGCTTCAGCCAATGGTTCCGCTGCTCGAGCAGGTCATCCAGTCGCAAAAGCCACTGTTGATCATCTCGGAAGATGTTGAAGGCGAAGCGCTGGCGACTCTGGTTGTCAACAAACTGCGCGGCGGCCTGAAAATCGCTGCGGTCAAAGCACCTGGCTTCGGCGATCGCCGCAAAGCCATGCTGCAAGACCTTGCAATCCTGACCGGCGGTCAAGTGATCTCTGATGATCTGGGCATGAAGCTGGAGTCCGTTACAATGGACATGCTGGGTTCCGCCAAGAAAGTAACCATTTCCAAAGACGAAACAACAATCGTTGATGGCGCTGGCGAAAAGGCCGAGATCGAAGCACGTGTTGCCCAGATACGCAACCAGATCGAAGAAACCACTTCCGATTACGACCGTGAAAAGCTGCAAGAGCGCGTTGCCAAACTGGCAGGCGGTGTTGCTGTCATCCGCGTTGGCGGCATGTCCGAAATCGAAGTGAAAGAGCGCAAGGACCGCGTTGACGATGCATTGAACGCGACACGTGCCGCCGTTCAGGAAGGTATCGTTGTTGGTGGTGGTGTTGCTTTGGTTCAGGCCGGCAAGAAGCTTGAAGGTATGACAGGCGACAACGCCGATCAGAACGTTGGTATTGCTATCGTGCGCAAAGCGCTTGAAGCACCGCTGCGTCAGATCGCTGAAAACGCTGGTGTTGACGGGTCCGTTGTGGCCGGCAAGATCCGCGAAAGTGACGACCTGAAGTTCGGCTTCAACGCTCAGACCGAAGAATATGGCGACATGTTCAAGTTCGGCGTCATCGACCCTGCCAAAGTTGTTCGCACCGCTCTGCAAGATGCGGCATCCGTTGCTGGCCTTTTGATCACAACAGAAGCAATGGTCGCAGATCGTCCGTCGAAAGACAGCGGCGGTGGCGGCGGCATGCCCGATATGGGTGGCATGGGCGGCATGGGCGGCATGATGTAAATCACGCCGTAGGGTTTTTTGACCCTTCGTCTACATTACAAGGGGGTGCATCGTATGATGTGCCCCTTTTTCGTTGGCACGTCGCGGGCTGCTGGCCTAAGCAGGCATATGCGTATTTTTCTGTTGACCACCCTCGTGATGATTGCGTTCGCGGCGAATTCGGTTCTCACCCGCTTGGCGATCGTCGGTGGACATATCGATCCGGCAGGTTTTGCCATCGTTCGGGTCGTTTCCGGGGCGGTGGCGCTTTGGCTGTTGCTGATGGTGCGCGGCGGGCGGTTTCGCGTGCCGGGCAAGCGCCACATGCTCGGGGCGGCGACGCTGGCGATCTACATTATCGGATTTTCTCTTGCATATTCTACCTTGGACGCTGGCCTGGGGGCGCTGATATTGTTTGGCGTCGTTCAGATCGCGATGTTTGCCCATGGGGTGTTGGTGGGTGCCGTTCCGTCACGGCGAACATTCATCGGCGCGGCGATTGCTTTTTCGGGATTGGTTGTGGTGCTGTGGCCGGGTTCCGGCGGGCGACTTGATCCTGTGGGCGCGGCGTTGATGATCGCCGCCGGCATGGGGTGGGCCGCATATACGATCATCGGAAAAAAGTCTGACGATTCGCTGGCAGATACAGCGGGAAATTTCCTGGTATGCATTCCGTTGGTGGCGTCGCTTTTCTGGGTGCAAGACACGTTCATTACCCCGATAGGGCTGGCTTTGGCGGTGATTTGCGGTGCCGTCACATCGGGATTTGGCTATGCGCTTTGGTATCGGGTCTTACCCAAGCTTGCACAATCCACCGCCGCAGTCGTGCAACTATCGGTACCGGTGATCGCGATACTTGCAGGCACGTTGTTGCTGGCTGAACCGCTTGGGGTAAAGATTATCGTCGCCACAGTATTGGTGTTGGGTGGAATCGGACTGGCGGTCAGCGCACGATCACCTCAAGCGGGTCGTAGCTGACACCACTCGTGGCAAAGGCGACGTCGGCCAGACTGTCAGGTTTGAAACGCACCTGCTTCATCTCCTCAGCGGAAACCCAGCGGCGGTCGGTGACGACGTGTTCGGCATCCGTCCAGGCCGGGTCGATTGATGCCGAACCCTTGACCTGACACCGAAAATAGATATCGACTTGGTGATAGCCGGTGGAGGGATCATGGAATTCGTTGACCAGGCACGGATCCATCACGGTGATATGCAGGCCGGTTTCCTCGAACACTTCGCGGCTCAGGTTTTCGATCAGCGATGTACCGGGCACGACACCGCCCCCCGGTGCACACATCAGGTCACTTTGCCCATCGGGATAGGCATTCACCAAAAGCAACCGGTCTTGGTGAACCAGAACGGCGCGCACCGCGAGTCGAGGGATTGTTCCGGCCATTGTGTATCTTTCCCCGCCAACCACAATGTGAAGCATTTCACATACCGAGATTTCAGTCTATCTGATCGTTGATATGAAAACTTTTGAGACCCTTCTTGTACTGCCGCTGATCCTGGCAAACTGCGTGCAAGCGCAACCGTCGCTTAAAGACACGGGGGCGGGGCGCTGTGTGGTGCTGCTGCACGGGCTGGCGCGTACGGAAACTTCATTTGCGGTTATGGAAGCGGTGCTGAAAACCGAAGGGTATAAGGTGGTTCGTCCTGGATACCCGTCCACCAGCGCGCGGATAGAAGAGCTGGCCCGGCAAACCTTACCCGCCGCTGTCAAAAGCTGTGGTACCGAAAAGGTGGATTTCGTAACCCATTCGATGGGCGGTATCCTGTTGCGGCAATGGGTGGCCGATGTCGGTGATGGGCACGTGGGCCGCGCCGTTATGCTGGCCCCGCCTAATCATGGCAGTGAGGTTGTCGATGCCCTGGGTGCCCTGGCTGCTTTCAACTGGATGAACGGTCCAGCGGGGGCACAGATGGGAACCGGAAAAAATTCGCTACCGTTGCGGTTGCCGCCGGTTACGTTTGATCTGGGCGTGATCGCGGGGACACAATCGCTGAACCCGTATTTTTCGTCACTGCTGCCTGGTCGCGACGACGGCAAGGTATCGGTCAAATCGGCGCGGGTGCAAGGCATGCGAGATTTCATCACGCTGCCGGTGACGCACACTTTCATCATGATGAATCCGACGGCAATTGCCCAGACGATGGCATACCTGAACGCGGGCAAATTCGACAGGTCTCTGGGGTTTGTCGATGCGGTTCTTGATACCTTCGGTTGCCCGGATGCCGAATGTTTGGGTGTAAGCGGGGACAGTGATGCTGAACGTTGAGTTTACCGGCGCAACGGTGCTGGGGCAGGGAGGTCTGGAAAGCCGGCCATTGGCTATCGCAGATGGATTTATAGTTGATGAAGTGCCGGGCAAGGCAATCGATCTGGCTGGGTACATGATCCTGCCAGGAATTATCGACGTACATGGTGATGGGTTTGAACGCCATCTGGCCCCCCGTCGCGGTGCGATGAAAACCTTGTCTGAGGGGCTGGTCGCGGCCGAAGCTGAATTGGCCGCCAATGGTATCACCACTGCCGTTCTGGCGCAGTTCGTCAGTTGGGAAGGCGGGTTGCGGGGGATAGAGTTTGCAGACCAGGTATTTCGCGCAATCCGCAAGGTCTCTCCTGAGCTCGTCACCGATCTGCGCGGTCAGCTACGTTTTGAAACGCATATGCTGGATCTTTATCCAACCATCCCACAGCGCATGGCCGATTGGGGGCTTTCCTATATCGTGTTCAACGACCATCTGCCCCACGGGCGCCTGGCTGAAGGCAAGCTGCCAAAACGCATGGTTGGTCAAGCGCTGAAAGCGGGTCGTAATCCTGAGGCGCATTTGAAACTGATGCAAGACCTGCATGCCAATGGTCCGGATGTATCGTCTGCTTTGGACACCTTGTGCGCGACTTTGGCGGCGCAGGGTATCCAGATGGGAAGCCATGATGACACCACGCCACAGGGGCGCGCCGCATGGCGAAAAAGAGGTGTGTTTGTTGCGGAGTTTCCTGAAACACTTCCGGCTGCCGAAGCTGCGGCAGAGGCAGGTGATCAGGTGGTGTTGGGGTCGCCCAATGTGGTGCGCGGAGGATCGCATAACGGCAATGTGTCGGCGATCGATCTGATCATGATGGGGGTAGGCGGGGCGCTCGCGTCCGATTATCACTATCCGTCGCCGCGTCGCGCTGCGTTCATGCTTGCGGACAGCGGGGTGATATCGCTGTCTCAGGCTTGGCACCTGGTGTCGTCTGGCCCCGCGTCGGTGCTGGGGCTGACAGACCGAGGAAGTCTGGAGATCGGAAAGCGAGCGGATGTGTTGGTTTTGAATGCTGCTACCCGCCGGGTCGCGATGACCATGGCGGGCGGGCGCGTCAGCTATATGTCTGGCGAAATTGCAGCGCGGCTTGTGGCTTAGGATGGTTTGCGGATCGTGTTGAAATGACCCATCTTCCGTCCCGGTTTGACCTCTGACTTACCATAAAGATGTAATGCAGTATCGCGCTGCTTGGCCAGTTCAGGCACCCGGTCCATATCCTCGCCAATCAGGTTCTCCATCACGACGTCAGCATAGCGGCTGCCATCGCCCAAAGGCCAGCCGGCCACGGCACGAATATGTTGTTCAAACTGGTCGACGTTACAGCCGTTTTGGGTCCAGTGTCCCGAATTATGAACCCGCGGCGCGATCTCGTTCACGATAAACCCTTGTGGGGTCACGAAAAGCTCTACCCCTATGACACCGACGTAATTCAGTGAATTGAGAATATTTGCCGTCAGCAACACAGCGTCCATGCGCTGTGATGCTGATAGGTGGGCCGGAACGGTGGTCGTGTGCAGGATACCGTCGCGATGGACGTTTTCACCCGGATCGTAACAGGCGACGTCCCCCGCCGCACTGCGTGCCCCGATCACCGATACTTCTGCCGTAAATTCCACGAAACCCTCAAGTATCGCGGGGCTCCCGGCCATGTCGGCGAACGCGGATGCTGCATCGTCGGCGCTGCGCAAACGTGATTGCCCTTTGCCATCGTAACCAAAGCGCCGGGTCTTCAAGATTGATGGCGCACCTATGGTTTTCAGCGCGGCATCCAGGTCGTCGGCGCTGGCAATATCTGCGAACGGCGCGACTTTCAGGCCCAAACCTTGCAGAAAGTTCTTTTCGATCAGGCGATCCTGGCTTGTCCGTAAAGCCTCGCGGTTGGGGTGGATCGGCATGATGCCTTCGATCATGTCCAGCGCGTCTGTTGGAATGTTTTCAAATTCAAATGTCACTACATCACAGGCTTTGGCGAAGGCGGCCAGTGCTTCAACGTTGTCATAGCTTGCAGTGGTGATGGAATGTGCAACGTCAGCCGCAGGCGGGTTTGCACCGGGTTCGAATATATGGGTGCGAAACCCCAAGCGCGCCGCGGCAACAGAAAGCATTCTGCCCAGTTGCCCACCACCCAAGATACCGATGGTCGCGCCAGTCTTCAAAGGGTCAGTCATCTGTTGGTTCCTCTTTGATGGATGCGCTCAGCTCTGCTCGCCAGTCATCCAACCGCTTGGCCAGACCTTGGTCTTGTAGCGCCAAAATGCCTGCCGCCATCAAGGCCGCGTTTGCTGCCCCCGCAGCGCCGATGGCCATGGTCGCAACCGGAAACCCGCGCGGCATCTGTAAAATCGAATAAAGTGAATCCACCCCCGACAGGGCTTTGGTCTGGACGGGTACACCGATGACAGGGACGCGGGTCTTCGATGCCATCATACCAGGCAGATGGGCGGCCCCGCCGGCCCCTGCGATAATCACCTGCAAGCCACGATCGACGGCGGTTTTTCCATAGGTCCATAAGCGGTCAGGGGTCCGGTGGGCAGAGACGATTTTTTTCTCGTAAGTCACGCCCAACTCATCAAGCAGCACGGCGGCTTCGCGCATGGTTGCCCAGTCGGATTGCGAACCCATGATGATACCGACAGATGGATTTGTCATGAAAGGGGCCTTTGTAAGATCACATCAGAAGCGCGCACTATAGCCATCAGCCCGAGCGTGGCAATCCGCAGTAAAAAGGTTATGCAGTGATATCTGGTGTTAAGCGGTCTTCAATCTGCGCAATCAGATCTTTCAACCGCAGCTTACGCTTTTTCAAGCGCTGCATCGTCAATTGTTCGCCGGTCCCTTTTTCGGCCAAAGCGTGGATTGCATCATCAAGATCACGGTGCTCGCGCCGGAAAACCTCAAGTTCGACACGCAGCACATCGTCGTTTTTCATCGACAGGTCTGATGGAGCATTCATAACACGACACGATTCTTATTTTAATTGGCACTCTAATATACGCATTTACCTTTGAAAGGCATAGCCCTTGCTTCTGGCCCGTCGTCTCCCCATATTTGGTCTATCGGTCGCCGATTGCGGGGCCAAAACGACTGACTGTCGCTTGATTTAAAGGACGTGTCTTATGACGAAGTTAACGCTGGCTTCTTACCCTCATATGCTGGGGTTTGAGCAACTTGAACGGGTGCTGGAACGTACGGCCAAGGCCGGAAACGAAGGGTATCCCCCGTTCAACATAGAACAGACATCAGACTACAGCTATCGAATAACGCTGGCCGTAGCAGGTTTTGCGGAACAAGATCTGTCTATAACCGTTGAGGATAGACAGCTTGTCATTCGCGGACGGCAGGCTGAAGGTGGCGAGGATCGGGTGTTCCTGCATCGCGGCATCGCAGCGCGGCAATTCCAACGGTCTTTCGTTTTGGCCGATGGTGTCGATGTCGGCGAAGCATTGATGGAGAATGGTCTTCTTCACGTGGACCTGACCCGCGCGAAGCCTGAAAAAGTGGTGCAAACGATTAAGATCAGAAAAGGGGAATAAGATGCAAAACGAAAATACGCATGCTCAGGACCGCACAGTGTACGTCAAGACTATCGCTGTTTCTGATCTGCCCCTCGAGGTGCGCGAGCAAGTCGAAGGTCTGAAAAAGCTTTATGCGGTTCACAATGCGGACGGACAGCAGCTTGCACTTGTCGAGGATCGCAAGCTGGCCTTTAGCTTGGCCCGCGATCATGACTACGCACCCGTAATGGTGCACTGACTGTAAGGTTTTCCGGACCTCAGTACGCAAGTTGGTCAGGCCGCACATTGTTGCGGCCTTTTCTATTTTTGCTCGTTCATGTAAACTGGGGATAAATGTGAATGGACACCCTTATGACCGAAGCCGCTATCGCCGTCCTGCCCTATGGGGGGAAACTGGGGCGGCGTCTGTCTGGTCGGGATCTGGATGACTTGATCTGGCCCCTTGGACGCCCGGCGCGATTGTCATCCGGTCGCGTGGCGGATCTGACGCCGGATGATCATCTGATCATATATCCGAAGACCAACATGCATTTTTTGCCAGACCTCGGGACCCGCGCCAAGATCACTGCGATGGTGGTTGAACCATCCGTTATCCACGCGCGGCATCTGCGCTGGTTGCGCCTCACCTACCGGCGGTTTTTCCGGGTGATGACCTATCACCAAACCTTGCTGGACCACATTCCCAACGGGCTTTTCCTGCCGTACGGGACAACCTGGGTGCCCGATTACGACGAGGTCACACTGGAAAAAACCCGTCATATGTCGTTGATTGCTTCGGGAAAACGCGACCACGAGGGGCATCAGCTTCGTCATCGACTGGTTCAGCACGTCCAGCAGGCGCAACTTGATGTAGACATACTGGGGCGCGGTTATGCGCCATTCGACCGAAAAAGCGAAGGCCTGGCCCCGTACCGCTTTTCCGTGGTGATCGAGAACGTTCGAGAGCCGAATTATTTCAGCGAAAAGCTGGTCGATGCCATTCTGTGCGAAACGGTCCCGATTTACTGGGGCTGTCCCAATATCGCGGATTTTATCAACACCAAGGGTATGGTCATTTGTGACACCCAAGACGATGTTCAGCGCGCCATCGCAGCGGCGTCGCTTGCGCAGTACGATGCGTTGGTGCCGGCGCTGCTTGACGCCAAACCGCAGGCGGTGTCTTTCATTGATCTTGAACTGCGGGCGGCGGAAACATTAAAGGCCAGCCTGTAACGGCTGACCTTGGTATTTGATCTGAGGGGGAAGGGGCGTCAGCCCTTGATCAGCCCCATGCTTTCCAGCTTCAGCAGCACCTGATGTGCGCAGTTGTCGACATCGACATTCTCGGTTTCGACACGCAGCTCGGGGTTTTGGGGAACATCATAGGGGTCAGAAATCCCGGTGAATTCCTTGATCTTGCCTTCGCGGGCCAACTTGTACAGCCCCTTACGGTCCCGACGCTCGCATTCCTCAATCGACGTGCCCACGTGGATCTCGACGAAGGCGCCAAAGGCTTCGACATCTTCGCGCACGGCGCGGCGGGTGGTGGCGTAAGGCGCAATCGGTGCGCAGATTGCGATGCCACCGTTCTTGGTGATCTCGGACGCGACATAGCCGATGCGGCGGATGTTCAGATCGCGGTGCTCTTTGCTAAAGCCCAATTCCGACGACAGGTTCTTACGGACGATATCACCATCCAGCAACGTTACCGGGCGGCCGCCCATTTCCATCAGTTTGACCATCAAAGCATTGGCGATGGTCGATTTGCCCGAGCCCGAGAAACCGGTGAAGAAAACGGTGAAGCCCTGCTTGTTGCGCGGCGGCTTGGTGCGGCGCAGCTCTTCGACCACCTCGGGGAAGGAGAACCATTCGGGGATTTCCAGCCCTTCCTGCAGACGGCGACGCAACTCGGTGCCCGAGATGTTGAGGATGGTGATGTCATCCTTGTCTTCGATCTCGTCAATCGCCTCGTATTGCGCGCGCTCGGCGACCCAGACCATATGTTTGAAGTCGACCATTTCGATGCCCATTTCTTCTTGATGCTCGCGGAACAGGTCCTGGGCATCATAGGGGCCATAGAAATCTTCGCCCTGGCTGTTGCTGCCGGGGCCCGCGTGATCGCGGCCCACGATGAAATGGGTGCAGCCGTGGTTCTTGCGGATCAGACCGTGCCACACGGCCTCGCGGGGGCCGGCCATGCGCATGGCGAGGTTCAGCAGGCTCATCGCGGTGGTGGCGGCGGGGTATTTGTTCAGCACCGCCTCGTAGCAGCGTACGCGGGTAAAGTGATCCACATCGCCGGGCTTGGTCAGTCCGACAACGGGGTGGATCAACAGGTTCGCCTGCGCCTCACGTGCGGCGCGGAAGGTCAGTTCCTGGTGTGCGCGGTGCAGGGGGTTGCGGGTCTGGAAGGCCACGACCTTGCGCCAGCCCATCTTGCGGAAATACGCGCGCAGCTCGTTCGGCGTGTCGCGACGCGCCTTGAAGTCATAGTGTACCGGTTGTTGGATGCCGGTGACCGGCCCCCCCAGATAGACGTTACCGGCAGTGTTATGAAGATAATTCACCGCTGGGTGGGCGCTGTCATCGGCCCCAAAGACTTTTTCAGCTTCGTTCGACTTGTTTGGCGTCCAGCGGTCGGTGACGGTCATGATCGCAAGGATAACGCCTTCCTGGTCGCGCAGCGCGATATCCTGGCCGATCTCAAGGCCTTCGGCGAACTTTTCCGAGACATCCAGATTGATCGGCATCGGCCACAGCGTGCTGTCCGCCAAACGCATGTTTTCGACGACGCCGTTGTAATCCTCTTCGGTCAGGAAACCCTTAAGCGGGTTGAACCCGCCGTTCATCAACAGCTCCAGATCGCAGATCTGGCGCGGCGTCAGATCATGACTGACCAACTGGCCTGCTTCCACCTTCAGCTTTTGCGCCGAATCGTAAGAGACATAAAGTTCGGGGATCGGGGCAAGGTTAGGCGTCTGCATGAATATCTCGCAATCTAATAAGTTCAAATCGGAATAGGCCGGCACATAGACCGGCCTACCTGCGCTAGGCAACCTCTGCGGCGCGTTTGGGGCAATTTACGGACAAAGGCGTGAATTTTTCTGAGCCGAAGTAATCTTCTCCCAAGAAATACCGCTTAATACGAACATTATGCGTCTGAATTTACCTTGGCACCATAGCCTAGCGGTAAAGAGGTGTCCTTGCCTTCATCATCACCGACCTCACCAAGGAATCGCTCGGCCTCCAAGGCTGCCATGCATCCCATGCCCGCACTGGTGACAGCCTGCCGGTATTTGTGATCAGTCAAATCACCGGCCGCAAAAACACCCGGGATCGAGGTTTCGGTGCTGTCGGGCTTGGTCACGACATAGCCGCCCATGTGGGTTTCCAGCACGTCCTTGACCAGCTCACTTGCCGGGGCATGCCCGATGGCGACGAACACACCCTTACAGGGGATGTCGGTGATCTCTCCGGTTTGCACGTGCTTGACCTTGACGCCTTCCACTCCAAGAGGCGCGTCAGTACCATAGACTTCTTTGAGCTGGTGAAACCACAGCGGTTCGATCTTGGGGTTTTTCATCAGCCGATCGATCAGTATTTTTTCGGCCCGCAGCTCATCGCGACGATGTATCAACGTCACCTTGGAAGCGAATTTGGTCAAAAACAGCGCTTCCTCCACCGCGGTATTGCCGCCGCCGATGACGACGATTTCCTGGTTGCGATAGAAAAAACCGTCGCAGGTCGCGCAGGCAGAGACGCCGAAGCCTTTGAACTTCTCCTCCGACTCCAGTCCCAGCCATTTCGCGCGCGCACCGGTCGCCAACACGACTGCATCTGCCACATATGTGGTGCCGCTATCGCCCTTGGCGTGAAACGGGCGGCTGGATAAATCCAGATCGGTTATGATGTCGCCAATGATCTCGGTACCCATGGCTTTGGCGTGATCTTGCATGCGGGCCATCAGGTCAGGCCCTTGTACTTCGCTGTCGCCGGGCCAGTTTTCCACTTCGGTCGTGGTGGTAAGCTGGCCGCCCGGTTCAATACCCTGTACCAATATCGGATCCAGCATCGCGCGGCTGGCATACACGCCGGCAGTATATCCTGCGGGGCCGGAGCCGATGATCAGTAGCTTTGTTTTACGCGTATCGGCCAATGTCAGCCCCCTTGGAATGTCTGTTGTCAGGTTCCCACCGATATAGCGATCCGTCGGGTTGCCTTAAAGCCCAAGTTTGCATATCGCCCTTGCAAACCCCGCGATATGCGCATCATCGCATAATTTGATAAATCGCATCAGATAATTGCGCGGTAACGAAAGAATATTGCGTCTGAAGTTGTGGGTGCTATAACAATCGAAAATACCATGGGGGATATATGGCAGGGACGCGGCTTGATCCGATTGATCGGAAAATCTTAGCCGAATTGCAGGCAGATGGACGTATGACGAACGTCGAACTTGCAAAACGCGTTGGAATCTCTGCTCCGCCATGTTTGCGTCGGGTACGCACACTTGAAGAGAGCGGGTTCATTCGGGGTTATCATGCTGATGTGAACGCCCGAGAGCTGGGGTTTGAGGTGCAGGTATTCGCGATGGTCGGCCTGGCCAGCCAAGCTGAATCCGACCTAACCGCATTCGAGGAAAAGTGCCGCAGCTGGCCCTTGGTCCGGGAATGCCACATGTTGAATGGCGAAGTGGATTTCGTGCTGAAATGCGTTGCGCCGGATCTGTCGAGCTTCCAAAGCTTTCTGACGGGCCAATTGCTGACGACACCGAATGTCGCAAGCGTGAAGACCAGTTTGGTGATCCGCCCCGCCAAGGACGAGCCGGGCGTGCCGTTTGATGTGTTGGAAAGCCGGCTAAGCGCGTCTGCGTGAAGCGCAAAAGCTAGGCAACGGGCATTCTTGCTTGAGCCGCACGACGATAGTTGAGCGGACCGAAATCTTCCAGCTTTGTGATATGCGGAAACAGGGACAATAACTTGTCACGCGTATGCAGCGGAATGTTACGCAGGACATTCTGGCCGGGGTGATAGGTTTCCACCTCTAGCCCGTTAACGCAAACCACCGAATGACGTTTTAAGCAGATGTGGAACAACTGTACCGGCGTTGGTGGCGAAATCTCGATGATGTTGGTCCCGTCCACCAGGTCATATAGCGAGGTTAGGACCGGCTTGGCCGATTGATCGCCGCGCATGGACATTGGTGTATGCAGGACCCGCGCAGCGGGGCCAAATGTTGAAAACCCTGCCGGTCTGCCTTCGCCAAAGCTGTCGGACATCACCCTAACAAGCGGCGTACGTCGGCCGGTGTCGGCGGGGATGAAACTGCTTGACCCGATCCACAGAACCGGCGACGGCTGACCGTCGACGTCCAGGATGTCGTCACCTGGTTGCAAATCCTCGACGGCGACTTCACCATTGGTCGTCTGCACAAGCGTGCCCCGAGCGAATGCGGAAAAAGCGTTCTCGAACAAAGCTACGGCGGGCCCACGCGACTGGCCTATGAATATTGTCCCGTCGGGGCGTTTGGCGACGAATTCATAGCTGCGCTGCGGGACAGAAAGCTGCCCGAGATCTTTTTGCGATGTTTGAGCGAAATACGACGACGCAGGGCTGATTGGCGTTGAACGGTCAACGCGATCGGGCTCAGCTGATGGGGAGACATTGAACATCGTATATTCACTTTCGTTTTCGCGTTTATCGCTTCCTACTTCCCACTTAGATTTTGGACGAATACTGGCAATATGGTGTTGGGTCGTGGGCAGGCCGAAAGCCGTGATTTACGGTCGATTACGGCCCTTGTATAAGGTGAACCATGCCTCGTTCGCTGGACTGGAATGGCCAGGGTACATCCGACTGCATCAGGCAGAGCAGGCTCGTTCAGGCCGTCTTACGTGCGGGCAGCGAAGCGGTGCGTTTGGCGATAAATGCCGCGCGGGTTGTCCCACGTTTCCATGGCAGTGCTGTATCGTCCTGAGCTGCGGCCTTGATGATGGACTTAATGAAACGGGTGTTGGTTCTCATGGTCTTGCTCCTGCTGTCTATGGGCGATTTGCCCTTCCTTGAAAGCAGTATGCAGACGCTTTCGGGCTAGGTTTGGGCAAACCAACAGCTTGGGCCAAAAACTTTCTCGGTGGTTTGGCGTCATTATGGCACCGCCGGTCTGTCAAAAATTAACCAAGTTTTAAGGGGTTTGCACAAGGGTAGCGGAAAAAGCGGCAGGAATTTAAGGAACGATTTAAGGCAAGATCATGGCGGTGCATCGGCGCCATTATGCCAGATTCCCCCGGCTACAGAGTTATGGCAGCAATTAACCGACCGTAATCCGCTTCCTTTGCATGGGTGCTGCGCCGATAGGAATAGAATCGGTCCGGGTTGCTGTAGGTACAGTGCCGCGTCCATTCAGCATGACCTACGCCGGTTGCACGCAGGCGGTGCAGCCCAAAGCCGGCCAGATCAAACTGCATCTTATCGCCTGCACCATTCGCAAAGAAACGCGCATATTCCGGGTCCTGGTCCACAAAGCTATCCAGAAACTCGGGGCCGACCTCATAGGCGCGTTGGCTGATACACGGGCCAATCACTGCCGTGATGTTTTCGCGGTCGGCCCCCAGTTCTTCCATCGCGTCAACCGTCGCGTCCAAGACGCCGTCCAACGCGCCGCGCCAACCGGCATGTGCGGCCCCGATTACACCGGCATCGGGGTCAGAGAACAAGACGGGTTGGCAATCGGCGGTCAGCACAGACAGTGCAAGTCCAGGGGTGGCGGTGACCAACGCATCGGCGCGCGGCTTTTCGGCCAGCGGCTTGTCCACCTTGACTACAGTCGCTGAATGGATTTGGTGCACGCCGATCAAGTGATCGCTTGCCACGCCCATGGCCTCCGCCACACGCGCGCGATTGATCGCAACGATTTCGCGCTGGTCCGAACTTCCCGAGCCGCAATTAAGCCCGGCAAACACCCCCGAAGACGCACCGCCGTGCCGGGTGAAAAAGCCATGACGGATCGGGCCCAGACTGTCAGAGGTGAGGATTTCTAGCGTCATGGTTCCAATCCCGGCAGCGGGGGCTGGGTTGGTGGATACAGCCCCATTACTTTAAACAGGTTTCCCATTTCTGACGGGTGCGTCAAGCGTCGATGTGCCGCGATGTGCGTTTCCAACGCTGTGCCGCTCATTGCTTTGGCGAGGGCCTGTGCCCGCTGGGTGATCCCCAGTCGTTCAAGGAAAACCCCCTGCGGCGTGACACGCGAATGCTTTGCCGGCGCAGCGGCCAACGCAAGTTTCTCGAAATCGACATGGGCCGTCAGATCACAGTGCCCGGGAGCGATCAGGGGGGTTGTGGGTTTATGGTCCTGTAACGCCTGCAATGTGTCGCCAAGGCTGCGCCAGTCGCCATAGTCGATGATCAGTGCAGCGCCGCCAAATGTGGCGATACGGTGCGAAATAGGGCGCATGTACCCTGTCAGGGGCGGGCAATCTTCGATCAGATCGCCGTCTGCGGTATCATCCAGCCGATCATCAAGAGCAGACTGCGGCAATCTCGGACCGAGACCAAAGCTCAGCGCCCCGTTGCTGTGGGAAATAAGCCGTTCGCGCCAGCCTTCTTTATCGCGCACAAACTGGCGAATAGGGAGCGCGTCGAAAAATTCGTTCGCCACAAGATACAATGGCTGATCGTCCAGGTCTTCAGGCGTTTCCACCCATCGCGGGCTATGTCCGTTCAAGGTGGCACTCTGAATGTCGCGCAAGGTCGGAGATGCTTCGATCAAGACGATCTCAGCAGCTTCGACAAAGCCCGGCACCTTTTGGACCGCGCGCAACAGGTCCGCCATCAGTGTGCCGCGCCCGGGGCCAAGTTCGGCAAGGGTAAACCGTGCGGGTGCACCCTGAGACAACCAGGTTTGAGCGAGACACAGGCCGATCAGCTCCCCGAACATCTGGCTGACCTCGGGGGCGGTGACAAAGTCTCCGTGAGTACCGAAGGGATCACGGGTCGTGTAATATCCCAAGGTCGGATGCAGCATGCAGGTCGTCATATAGTCGTCTAGCCGCATCGGGCCATTTGCCCGGATGCGGCTTATGATGGTGTCCAGCAGTGTCGTCATCCGTTACGATTGGCCCGAGCGATGAAATAGATTCCGATGGCGATCATCGGCAAGCTCAACAATTGCCCCATCGTCAGGCCCCAGCCGCCGACGTGCCACGCCAATCCCAAACGGTTGCCAGGGCTGACAAATTGCGCATCAGGCTGGCGTACGAATTCGACAACGAACCGCGCGAGGCCGTACCCGGTCAGAAATGTCCCGCCGATCAGGCCTTCGTATTTCAGCGCGCCACGACGCCAGGCCATGTAAATCAGCAACGCACCCAGGATCAGTCCTTCGAGCAATGCCTCGTAAAGCTGCGACGGATGGCGGGCGCATATGCCTGCCACATCAGGGCAGTTCTGCGCCGCAACGGTTGGAAACGCGACACCCCAAGGAAGGTCTGTGGGCCGGCCCCACAGTTCGGCATTGATAAAATTGGCGAGCCGCCCCAGGAACAGACCGGGTGCCAGGCCCAGGCAAACCATGTCACCCGTCGATATGGTGTTGATCCGTTTGCGCAGGGTAAAGATCAGCCCAGCCAAGATCACGCCGATGGCACCGCCGTGAAACGACATTCCGCCCTCCCAGACGCGCAGAATTTCCCCTGGATTCTGGAGGTAATATGCGGGTTGATAAAACAGCACATAGCCCAGACGACCGCCGAGAATGACACCCAGGATGACCCAGAACAACAGATCTTCGACCTGCTGGCGCGTCATTACCGGCGTGTCATTGCGCCATAGCTCGGGGCGGCTGATCGCGCGCACCACGATGCGCCAACCAATAAGAATACCCACGATATAGGCAAGCGCGTACCAACGCAGCGCAAGGGTCATGCCAAACAGGTCAATCGAGAAAATCTCGGGCGATAAATCGGGGAATGTGAGAATTGCAATCATATGCCGATTGAGCCCGCAAACGTCGGAAAGTCAACCTTGCGAGACAGCTGATTGAACACCATATAGTGAATAAGCTTTGTACAGGAGAATAATACCATGCAGACCCGCAACAAGATATTCGACGACATTTCCCAGATGATGACAAACGCGATGGGAGTAGCGCAGGGTGCCAAAACGGAAGCCGAAACCGCGATGAAGGGTATGTTGGACCGTTGGCTGTCCGACCGCGATTTTGTGACGCGAGAAGAATTCGACGCAGTTCGTGCGATGGCCCAGAAAGCCCGTGAAGAAAATGAAGCAATGAAGGCACGTCTTGCCAAACTGGAGTCAAAGACGTCGACGGAAACAAAATCCTGAGCGCCGAAAACCGACGGTCTTAGGGTATCGACATACTCAGGTAGGAGGCACCCACGCCGTGGCATGGGTGCCTCCACTTATGCTGGATGAACGAAAATGGGTCCAGCTTTGCACAACGTTTTACCACATTCGGTCGGGCCTGTGCTCTTATCCACAAGATATTGCGGTTATCCCCTATCTTTTGTGTTTGCTCACACAAAAACGCTTGCCTCAACGCTTTCTTGAGCGCACCATATCTAGTGTGGGTCGTCAAGATCGTCGGCGACCTATAGTGGATACACCCATGTATTGATGCGTTGCAGCGCAGAGGTACTCGACAGAACGAGGTGACGAAATGGCCCTGACAGAGCGATATCTTGAAGAAGACATTCACCCCATCGACATTGTGGAAAATTTAGCAGCCTTCAACGATTGGGATTTCGACCGAATTTCCGACGAACAGATCGCGATGGCCGTCGAAGGCCAGTGGCGTACCTACTCGATTACCTTGGCGTGGTCCCCATATGACGAAATGCTCAAACTGGTCTGTTCATTCGAGATGGACCCGCCGGAGGAAAAGCTGCCGGCGCTTTATCAGTTGCTGAACGATGTGAACGACCAATGCTGGGCAGGGGCCTTCACCTACTGGCCCGAACAAAAGATGATGGTGTACCGCTATGGGCTGGTCCTGGCCGGAGGGCAAGATGCCTCGGCACAGCAAATCAATGCGATGATCAATGCGGCGGTGCTTGAAGCAGAACGATATTACCCGGCGGTTCAACTGGTTCTATGGGGTGATCAGACCCCGAAGCAGGCGATCCAAGTAGCCATTGCAGAGGCTTACGGTCACGCGTAAGTGTTGCCCCTAAAGTGAAAACTTAGGGGGATATCATGCAAGATACGCGCATCGCCAAAGATGGATTGGTTCTGCTGGGCTGTGGGAAAATGGGTTCTGCCATGCTGGCCGGGTGGTTGGCACGAGGTTTGCCAAAGTCTTCGGTCTGGGTGATTGACCCTCACCCTTCGGATTGGCTGAAGGATCAGGGTGTCAACCTGAACCAGGAACTCCCCAAGACGCCTGCTGTTGTGCTGGTCGCTGTCAAACCTCAGATGATGGGCGACGCTCTGCCCACCTTGCAGGCAATGGGCAATGGCAAGACGGTGTTCGTCAGCGTCGCCGCAGGCACCACGATTGCGACGTTTGAAAAGACCCTCGGCGGTCAAACACCGATCGTGCGGGCCATGCCCAATACGCCTGCTGCGATCGGCCAAGGCATCACCGCGATAGTGGGGAACGACCACGTGGGCGAAACCGCCATGGACGAGGCCGAAAAGCTGTTGTCTGCCGTAGGCGACGTCGTGCGCTTGGATGAAGAGGCCCAGATCGATGCCGTCACCGGTGTCAGCGGATCTGGACCGGCTTATGTGTTCCACATGATCGAAACGATGGCGGCCGGGGGCGTCGCACAGGGCCTGAGCCCCGAATTGGCGCTGCAACTGGCCACGGCGACAGTTGCCGGAGCCGGGGCCTTGGCGAAATCCGCTGTCGAGGGTCCAGACCAGCTTCGTATCAATGTGACCAGCCCGAACGGCACGACCCAGGCGGCGCTTGAGGTGTTGATGAACGAGAAAGACGGGTTTCCGGTGCTGTTGAAGCGGGCAGTCGCTGCTGCCGCAGACCGTTCACGCGAGCTGTCCAATGACTGAGATCAGCTTTGACGATTTCCTGAAGGTCGACATCCGCGTGGGCACCGTGACCCGCGCCGAACCATTTCCCGAAGCACGCAAGCCTGCGATCAAGATGTGGATAGACTTCGGCCCCGATATCGGAGAGCGTAAGACGTCGGCGCAGATCACGGTGCATTATACACCAGAAGCACTGGTCGGTACTCAGGTCATGGGCGTGGTAAACTTTCCCCCCCGCCAAATAGGGCCGTTCATGTCCGAGGTTTTGGTGCTTGGGGTGCCAGATGAAAACGGAGCCATTGTGCTGACGCGACCGACGCAGCCTGCTCCAAACGGAGGACGGATGCATTGACCAAGCTATTCATCGCGCGACCGGCGCCAACCGAAGTTCAAGAGGCGCTGGAAGGTTATGATGTCACCTACCGCGAGGCTTCCACACCGCTCACGGAGCCAGAGATGCTCGCCGCGCTACAGGATTACGACGGCGTGTTGCCGACATTGGGTGACCGCTTTTCAGCCGCCGTTTTTTCCGGTGTAGACGCGCCACGCTGCAAGATACTGGCGAATTTCGGGGTTGGGTATAACCACATCGACGTTGATGCAGCGCGACAGGCCGGGGTTCAGGTGTCCAACACACCCGGCGCCGTCACCGACGCCACTGCGGATATTGCAATGACCCTGATGCTAATGACTGCGCGTCGCGCGGGTGAGGGTGAACGGCTGGTCCGGTCGGGGAACTGGACCGGATGGGAGCCGTCGCAACTGCTGGGCATGCATCTGACTGGCAAGACTGTCGGCATCGTTGGAATGGGCCGTATCGGGCAAGCAGTAGCACGCCGTTGCCATTTCGGTTTTGAAATGGACGTGAAGTATTTCAGCCGCAGCGCCAAGTCGCTTCCCTTCAAGGCAGAGCATGTCAGTGATCTGAAGGCCTTGGCGGGGGCGGTTGATGTGTTGGTGGTTGCGGTACCCGGCGGCGATGACACCCACCACCTGATCAACGCCGCGATACTTGCGGCGATGCAACCCCACGGTCTGCTGGTCAATATCGCGCGCGGAAATATCGTTGAAGAAGCCGCACTGATCGAGGCGTTGCAGAACAAAGCGATCGGCGGTGCCGGTCTGGACGTCTATGAATTTGAACCGGAGGTACCAGAGTCCCTGCGGGCGTTGGACAATGCGGTTCTGTTGCCCCATCTGGGTACGTCCTCCAGAGAGGTGCGCGTGGACATGTGGATGATGGCTGTTGAAAACCTGAAAGCCGGGGTAGAGGGCAAAGAGCCGCCAAACCTGGTTTAGCGACCCACGGCTTCGCGCCAATGACGGCGGCAAAGTGACACGTATGTTTCGTTGCCGCCGATCTGCACCTGAGCACCTTCCTTGATGGTCCTGCCACCGGCGTCGCGTCGCACAACCATGGTTGCTTTCTTGCCGCAGTGGCAGATGGTGCGAACCTCGCGCATTTCGTCGGCCAGCGCCAACAGGGTGGCAGACCCAGGAAACAGCTGCCCTTGGAAATCCACGCGCAGCCCGTAACACATGATCGGAACGCCCAGATCATCGACGGCGCGCGCCAATTGCCAGACCTGATCGGCGCTCAGAAACTGGGCTTCGTCGATGAAGATGCAGGCGCACGGACCGGCATCAAGTCGTGCGGCTATTTTCTTGAACAGGTCTTCAGTCTGGCTGAAAGTGTCCGCCGCCTGACCAATACCGATACGCGATGCAATGCGCCCGTCGCCAGCACGGTTATCAAATTGCGCCGTCATCAAATAAGGTGACATGCCGCGTTCTACATAGTTGTGGGCGGCTTGCAGCAATACCGTGGATTTGCCGGCGTTCATGGTCGAGTAGTGAAAATACAGTTTTGCCATGGCTTCCTTTACAGGCAGGCGGCCACGGCGTTCAAGACGGTGTCGGACCAAGGTCGCAATAATCCGCGAGTGATGTCAGCCGTGACGTGTCACCAGAACGGATCCGACAGAATATCCGGCACCAAACGAACAGATCAGGCCTGTATCACCATCGGCAAGATCGGCGGAGTACTTGGAGAATGCGATCATCGACCCGGCTGACGATGTATTGGCATAGTCTTGCAGAATGTTGGGCTGCTCACCGTCTTTGGGGATACGGCCCAAGACTTTACGACCGATAAAGTCGTTCATCGACTTGTTTGCCTGATGCAGCCAGAGCCGCTTGAGGTCAGTGGCATCGATGTTTTCTTCGGCCATATGGCCAGCAATGTGATCAGCGACCAGGGGCAGCACTTCCTTGAAGACCTTGCGACCGTTTTGCATGAACTGCATATCGCGCCGATCAGCCACGCCGTCAGGGCGGGAACGTCGCAAGAACCCGTTGTTATTGCGGATATTGTTCGAAAACTGGGTGGCGCATCGGGTCGATTTGATCTCGAAATAGGGGCCGCTTGCGGCTTCTGCCCGTTCTATCAACACCGCAGTCGCGACGTCTCCGAAAATGAAATGGCAGTCACGGTCGCGCCATTCAAGATGAGCGGAGCAGATCTCGGGGTTGACCACGAGAGCCGACCGGATCGAACCTGAACGCACCATGTCGGCAGCAGCCTGAATCCCGAAGGTCGCCGACGAACACGCAACGTTCATATCAAATGCAAAACCGTCTATCCCCAGTAGATCCTGAATTTCGATGGCCACGGCGGGATAAGCGCGTTCCAGGTTCGACGCAGCACAGATCACCGCGTCTACATCGGCGGCTGTCTTGCCTGCATCCGCAAGGGCCTTGCGGGCCGCGTCCAGCGCCATTTCAGCCATGAGACTGGGTTCGTCGTCGCTACGCTGGCGCAGCAGCGGGTGCATCACCTCGGGGTCCAGTATGCCGGTCTTGTCCACCACATAACGCTGTTCAATGCCGGACGCCTTGACGATGAACTCTTCCGACGAATGTTCCTTGGCAGGCAACTCGCCCGCTTCGATCTGTTTTGCGTGCTGGGTGTTGTACAGGTCGGCATACGCATTGAAGGATTTAACCAGCTCTGCGTTGGTTATAACCTGCGTTGGTGTAAAAATGCCGCTGCCGGTAATGGCGGGTGTGTACATGGATAAACCTTTTTCAGCGTTGCACGATAAGGCCAAAGATCAGGTGCAAGGTCAAGACAATGCTGAGCAGTGCCTTAACCCTGTAGCGACTTTACACCAATCTCGTCTTCAGCTTGCGCTTTGATTGCCAATGCCGCCGCATAACTGCCGGCGGCAGTCGTGAAATACGGAATCTTGTCGTACAAGGCGATGGAGCGAATGGATTTACTGTCTTCGACGGCCTGTGCACCTTCGGTGGTGTTCATGACCAGATGGATTGCACCATCCTTCATCAGGTCGGTTATGTTAGGCCGGCCTTCATAGACTTTGTTGACGATCTCGCATGCAATATCATGCTGGGTCAGCCACTCTGCGGTGCCACGGGTGGCGACAATGGTAAAGCCTTGTTCCAGCAGGATACGCGCGGCCGAGAGCATGTCTTCAGTCTTGTCCATGTCCTTGATCGATATGAACGCACACCCGTTGCGGGGCAGGGGGTTGCCCGCCCCCATCTGCGCCTTGAGGAATGCACGGGGGAAATCGCGGTCCCATCCCATGACTTCGCCGGTTGACCGCATTTCCGGCCCCAGTAGCGTATCAACCCCCGGGAAACGGGCGAATGGCAAAACGGCTTCCTTGACAGAGAACCACGGCATATTCGGATCTGCCAAGGTCATCGGGTCGCCCAATGGCAGAACGTCCTCATAGGCGGCATCCGCATTGTAAGGTGCACGCAACGGGAAAGCTGAAAGCTTTTCACCGGCCATAATCCGCGCGGCGATCGAGGCGATGGCGCTGTCTGTCGCCTTGGCCACGAAAGGCACCGTCCGCGAGGCGCGCGGGTTCACTTCGATCAGATAGATTTCGCCGTCTTTTATGGCGAACTGAATGTTCATCAGACCCACAACGTTCAGGGCCAAGGCCAGCGCTTTGGTCTGCTTTTCGACTTCTTCTATAATCTCGCGGCTTAGGGAATACGGAGGCAGGGAACAGGCGCTATCACCCGAATGTACGCCTGCTTCTTCAATGTGTTGCATGATCCCGGCGACATGAACATCGGTTCCGTCGCTCAGCGCATCGACGTCAAGTTCGACCGCGCCCGAGAGGTAGTGGTCAAGCAGGACGGGGCTTTTGCCGGATACGACCACAGCTTCGCGGATATAGCGTTCCAGGCTGGCCTGGTCGCGCACGATTTCCATGGCCCGGCCCCCCAAAACGTAAGAAGGGCGGATAACCAATGGAAAGCCGATATCGGCAGCGATTTCGAGAGCCTCGGCATCCGAATGGGCAATGCCATTGTGGGGTTGCTTCAGTCCCAGCGACTGCACAAGCTTTTGGAACCGTTCGCGGTCTTCGGCAAGATCAATCATATCGGGCGTCGTACCCAGGATCGGGATGCCCGCGTCTTGAAGGGCTTGGGCAATCTTGAGCGGGGTCTGGCCCCCAAATTGCACGATCACACCGTGCAGGGTGCCGTTTTCCTGTTCGACCCGCAGGATCTCCATCACATGTTCAAAGGTCAGCGGTTCAAAGTACAGCCGGTCCGATGTGTCATAGTCGGTCGATACGGTTTCGGGGTTACAGTTCACCATGATGGTTTCGTAACCAGCATCGGTCAGCGCATAGCAGGCGTGACAACAACAATAGTCAAATTCGATCCCTTGCCCGATACGGTTCGGACCGCCGCCCAGTATCACCACCTTGCTGCGGTCCGACGGGCGCGCTTCGCACTCGACCTCGCCAAAGGCAGGTACCTCGTAGGTGGAGTACATATAAGGAGTCTGAGCCTCGAATTCCGCCGCACATGTATCGATACGCTTGAACACAGCCTTGACGCCCAGGTTAAGGCGGGCGCGGCGTACATTGTCTTCGTCACGGCCGGTCAGCGTCCCAAGACGCGCGTCCGTAAAGCCCATCATCTTGAGCTTGCGCATCCCGTCCTCTGTCAACGGCAGGCCGTCTTGACGCACTGTATTCTCGGCTTCGACGATTTCGCGGATGCGGGCAAGAAACCAAGGGTCAAACATCGTGACACCGTGAATATCTATATCGGACATGCCGTGGCGCATGGCCTGCGCGATGGTGCGCATCCGGTCCGGTGTCTGTTTGCTGATCGCGTTTATCAGTGCCGCTTCGTTTTGGGGAGCATCGGCAGGCAAATCAGCATTCAGGCCGGGGATCACGACCTCGTCAAATCCCGTCAGGCCGGATTCCATCGAAGCCAGCGCCTTTTGCAGTGACTCGTGGATCGTGCGGCCAATTGCCATTGCTTCGCCCACGGACTTCATCGCGGTGGTCAGATAGGGCTCAGCCCCGGGGAATTTTTCGAAAGCGAACTTCGGTATTTTGGTGACGACATAGTCGATTGTCGGCTCGAAGCTAGCCGGAGTGACACCGGTGATGTCATTGTCCAGTTCATCGAGCGTGAAACCTACAGCCAGCTTGGCCGCGATCTTGGCGATCGGAAAGCCTGTCGCTTTTGATGCCAGCGCTGAAGACCGCGAAACACGCGGGTTCATTTCGATCACGACCATACGGCCATCGGCAGGGTTCACCGCCCATTGGACGTTCGATCCACCGGTTTCCACGCCGATTTCACGCAGTACGGCGATAGAGTGATTGCGCATGATCTGATATTCTTTGTCGGTCAGCGTCAGCGCGGGTGCCACGGTGATTGAATCGCCGGTGTGGACCCCCATCGGATCAACATTTTCAATTGAGCATACGATGATCGCATTATCGGCGGTGTCGCGAACCACCTCCATTTCGAACTCTTTCCACCCGAGCAAAGATTCGTCGATCAGGATTTGCCCCATGGGCGACGCATCCATTCCCGAACGGCAGAAAAATTCGTAATCATCACGGTTATACGCAACGCCACCGCCGGTTCCACCCATCGTGAAGGCCGGGCGGATAATGGCGGGCAGACCGACATATTCCAGTGCCTCCAATGCAATCGCAACGCCCGCAGCAAGGTCTTTCTTACCGGCTGCGTTTTTGGGTGCAGTCACAATGGTCGCCTTGGGATTTTCGATGCCCAACCGATCCATCGCTTCGCGGAACAGCTTGCGGTCCTCGGCCATCTCGATGGCTTCGCGCTTGGCACCGATCATCTCGACGCCGAATTTTTCCAGTACACCCATTTCCTCGAGCGCGAGCGAGGTGTTCAAGCCGGTCTGGCCGCCCATGGTGGGAAGCAACGCGTCGGGGCGTTCCTTTTCGATGATCTTCGCCACGATCTCGGGTGTGATCGGTTCGATATAGGTAGCGTCCGCAAGGCCGGGGTCGGTCATGATCGTCGCCGGGTTGGAGTTGACCAGGATGACGCGGTAGCCTTCTTCCTTGAGCGCTTTGCAGGCCTGCGCGCCTGAATAATCAAATTCGCAAGCCTGGCCGATAACGATAGGCCCCGCACCAATGATCATGATCGATTTGATATCGGTTCTTTTTGGCATGTTCAGGCCCCCGGAAATTTGCAAATTCTCCGCGTTATAGGCCTTGGAGTGCGAGGTGCAAGGGGGGATGTCGGCTTATCGTGTCAGCTTTTCGGCAGTCGCTGATGTGAACAGGGGCCAAGTTTGGATATGCATTCACATGTTTGCGGACGGCCCTCCGCCAAGGCATGTCAATCCGAGTTCAAAAATGCCCGAACCGCTGCTTCGAAGGCACGGGGGTTTTCCGCGTGGAGCCAGTGTCCCGCTTTGGGAATCTTCGCGAAGTAAGCCTTTGGGAACAGCCGTTTGATCGTTGGGCGGTAATCAGACAGAACATAATGCGACGTCGCGCCAGACAGAAAAAAAGCAGGACCATTGAATGAACCTGTGACCGCGTCCGGCCAGCCGACGATATCAGGCATCGCAGCCTCAAGTACGTCAAGGTTCAGCTTCCACGATTTCGCGGCTACGTCCAGCGACTGCGTAAAAAAGCTTTGCAAGGCTGGTTCAACCCCAGCCGCAGCCAGTTGATCCTGTGCATCTGAACGCCGTGTGAGCAGGGACAGATCAACGCTGCGCATGGCGTCGATGAATTCTTGCTGACTATGGTTATACGGCACGGGGGCAATGTCTGCTATGATCAGCCGGCGCACTAAATCAGAGTGTTTCAGGGCGAGCATCATCGATGCCTTGCCCCCCATTGAGTGACCGCACACATCCATAGGGGCACCCAGGCGTTCGATGACTTCAGCCAGATCACCAGCCATGTCGTGATAGGTTTGCGTGTCCGCACGGGGGCTGTCGCCGTGATTGCGCATGTCCACGGTGACGACACGGCGCTGGTCGGCAAGGCGTTTGGCGATAACGTTCCAGTTGCGCCCGGACCCGAAAAGACCGTGAGCGATGAGCAGGGCAGGATAGTCGGTAGCGGTGCCGAATTCGGAATAATTTAACATGGTGAAAGGTTTAGAGACATTGCTTGAGACATGCTAGAACGATTACAGTGCTGGCATGTTAGATCAAAGTGACATCACCACCAAGATAGAAACCGTGGAACGGGCGCTATACGCCAAACTTGGGGTCAGAGGCCGCGACCTGGCCCAGGCTCTGCGAAGAGCAGGGCGTCAATTGCCTTCTCGGATACGCAAGCAGGGCGCTATTCTCGCGCAGGCAGAGTTTATGGCCAGCAACCCGAAACTGGCACGTCAGATCGAAGTCGCCCCGGTTCATAACGCATTCGTTAAGGTGATAACGCATTTGAATGAAATCGATGTGGGCAAGCGACGGGTAGACCGTCTCTTGGGCGTCGCCGGTACAATAGCCTTTAACATTCTGGTCATCGTCGTGGCTTTTATCGTGTTCCTGTGGTGGCAGGGGTATGTTTAGGCGCTGTACTGCGCTTCGGTGACATGCTCCAGCCAATTGACTGCCTTGCCATCCAGCGCCTCTTGTATCGCAAGGTGGCTCATGGCGCAGTCGCTCGCGGCCCCGTGCCAGTGTTTTTCATCGGGCGCAAACCAGACCGTGTCTCCGGGCCGTAGCTTTTGTACAGGCCCGCCTTCGGTCTGGGCCAGACCGGCACCCGACAGGATCAGGAGCGTCTGTCCGAGCGGGTGGGTGTGCCAAGCCGTGCGCGCGCCCGGTTCAAACGTGACCGTCGCTGCGCGAACGCGCGCGGGATCAGGAGCGGACACGACTGGCTCTAGCCGAACCGACCCGGTAAAATACTCGGGTGATCCGATCTCGGACGGGCGGGCGTCAGCGGGTCTTATATCCATGGGTAGCTCCGTGTGCAGACTTTGGTTCGTGCCACTGGATCATGTAACCGATGCCAAGGGCAAGTGATCTTAGACTTTAACGGTAAAGCGGCTAGATGTCACAGAGCGGCTAGATGTCACATAATGATAACAACCAGGAAAAGAGTGCAGAATTGACAAGTACGGCTTTGATTACGGGTGCTTCATCAGGCATCGGCAAGGAATTTGCGCGGATACATGCGAAAATGAAGGGCGACGTTATTCTCGTGGCCCGCCGCGAAGACAGCTTGATTGAACTGAAAGACGAGCTTGAGGCGAAAGAAGGTATCACAGCGCATGTGATGGCTTATGACCTTGCCCACCCCGGAGCAGCGGAACAGCTGTATGATCGTGTGAAAGCAGCCGGGCTGAGGGTAGATATCCTGATCAACAATGCGGGTTTCGGTGGTGCGGGCCGTCATATCGAGCGCCCTCTGGCCGACGAGCTGGAGATGATTGACCTGAATATCAAGGCGCTTGTCACGCTGACACATCGATTTGCGAACGATATGGCCGCCGCGGGCCACGGGCGTATCCTGAACGTCGGATCGACCGCCGGCTTCATGCCCGGTGCATTGCAGGCTGTCTACTTCGCTACCAAGGCGTTCGTGAATTCGTTCAGTCAGGCGATTGATCAAGAGCTTCGCGGCAAGGGTGTCACCTGCACCGTACTCACACCCGGTTATGTCGAAACCGAATTTGCCAAGCGCAGCAACCTGGAAGACACGCCGCTGGCCAAGAACGGTGCCACGGCGCGGAGTGTGGCGCAATATGGCTATGATGCGATGCTTGCCGGCGACCTGGTTGCGGTAAATGAGCGAAAGCTGAGTTTTGCGGTCAATTGGGTGATCCCGCTGCTGCCTCGACGTATGGTGCTGAAGATGACCCAGAAGATGCAGACCAGGAAAACCGTCTAAGGGGGCAAACGAAAGGTTGCCAGAGCCGTTTCATCGGTCTGAGAAAAGAGGGGGGCGCTGCCCCCGCCCTTTGGGCCCCCCGGGATTTTTATCCATTTGGAAGGGGGGCCATCTTTGACTTTACAGGTTCGGATAGATCGGGAACCGGGCGCACAGGGCTTCGACTTCGGTTTTAACCTTTGCTTCGATATCGGCATTGCCTTCCGCGCCGTTGGCGGCCAGCCCATCGACGACTTCGATGATCCAGTCGGCAATCTGGCGGAATTCGGCCTCTCCGAACCCGCGCGTGGTACCCGCAGGAGAACCGAGGCGGATGCCGGAAGTGACGGTTGGCTTTTCGGGGTCGAACGGCACGCCGTTTTTGTTGCAGGTGATATGGGCACGGCCCAAAGCCTTGTCGACGATATTACCAGTGACGCCTTTGGGCCGCAGGTCGACCAGCACCACATGGGTGTCGGTCCCATGGGTGACTGTATCGAGCCCGCCTTTGATCAATTGGTCGGACAGGGCCTGCGCATTGGCGATGACCTGTTTGATGTAGGTCTTGAATTCGGGACGCAGGGCCTCGCCAAAGGCCACGGCCTTGGCGGCGATCACATGCATCAATGGGCCGCCCTGGATACCGGGGAAGATCGCGGAGTTGAACTTTTTCGCCAGAGCTTCGTCATTGGTCAGGATCATCCCGCCGCGGGGGCCGCGCAGGGTTTTATGCGTCGTTGTGGTGGCCACATGGGCGTGCGGGAAGGGCGAGGGGTGTTCGCCCGCCGCCACGAGGCCAGCAAAATGCGCCATGTCGACATGCAGGTACGCGCCCACCATGTCTGCGATCTCGCGCATGCGCTTGAAATCAATCTGGCGCGGAATCGCGGAGCCCCCGGCGATGATCATCTTGGGCTTATGCTCTTTGGCCAGTTCTTCGACTTGATCATAATCCAGCAGGTTGTCTTGTTTGCGTACGCCGTACTGGATCGCGTTGAACCACTTGCCGGACTGGTTCGGGGCCGCACCATGGGTCAGGTGGCCGCCGGCGTCGAGGCTCATGCCCAGGATCGTGTCGCCGGGTTGTAGCAGGGCCATGAATACCCCCTGGTTGGCCTGCGAGCCCGAGTTCGGCTGCACATTGGCAAAGCTACAGTCGAACAATTTGCACGCGCGTTCGATGGCCAGGTTTTCAGCAACGTCGACAAATTCACAGCCACCATAGTAACGACGCCCGGGATACCCTTCGGCGTATTTGTTGGTCAGAACCGAACCCTGCGCAGCCATCACCGCAGCCGACACGATGTTTTCGGAAGCGATCAGTTCAATTTCATTTCGCTGACGGCCCAGTTCATCCGTGATGGAGCCGAAGATTTCGGGATCTGCTTCGGACAGGGGCGTTGTGAAAAATCCGGACATGCGCGTTTTCCTTTGAAGTGAGGCCAGGGTTGGGGCTATCTAGCTGAATCCTCGACGGGGGTGAAGGTCGATTGCGCCACAACCGGCTTTATATACGTCAAAGCTGGTAGCCATCCGCAGAATGTGGTTCCTTTGGGCAAGAATATCCCTCATTGGAAATAGTTACCTATGAAGATCGCTTTTACAGCCAGCCGCTCGGAAGTTGCTCAGGAGGCACTGACAGCTCTAGCGGCACGTTATGGCAACGTAGATACCGCCCGGGCAAAAGTGATCGTCGCATTGGGGGGCGATGGGTTCATGTTGCAGACCTTGCACGAGACCCAGGCGCTGGGAGTGCCGGTCTATGGCATGAACAGGGGTACCATCGGCTTTTTGATGAACGAATATGCCGAAGACGATCTGGTTGAACGTTTGGATGCAGCAGAAGAAGCGGTCATCAATCCTTTGGTCATGGTGGCCACCCACGCGACCGGGAACACGTCCAAGGCTTTGGCCCTGAACGAGGTTGCATTACTACGTGAAGGGCCGCAGGCTGCCAAGCTCAGGATCAGTGTCGATGGCCGCGTCCGGATGGAGGAACTGGTGTGCGACGGGGCCTTGGTGGCCACGCCAGCGGGGTCAACTGCATATAACTATTCGGCGCACGGGCCGATCCTGCCTATTGGCGCGGATGTGCTGGCGCTGACCGCCATGGCCGCATTCAGGCCCAGACGTTGGCGCGGCGCGCTTTTGCCCAAGACCGCGACGGTACGATTTGACGTGCTCGAGCCTGACAAGCGCCCCGTCATGGCGGATGCCGATGGCAACTCTTATCGAAATGTCGTGTCGGTTGAAATCACCTCGGACCCTTTGATCGAACACCGAATTCTGTTCGATCCCGGGCATGGGTTGGAAGAGCGTCTTATCAGTGAGCAATTCAACTGAAACCCTTGGCGTGGTGGAACCAAATACCGCTTGCCACGTTTGATTATACGAAGCGTAGAAAGCCTCAGAGAGGTTTTTTCACTGGCTTAATGATAAAAGGAGTTATGCTATGAATTGGGATACAATTAAAGGTAACTGGAAACAGATGAGCGGTAAGGTCAAGGAAGAATGGGGCGATCTGACCGACGATGATGTCACTGAAGCCGCTGGCGAGCGTGATCAGTTGGTGGGCAAGATCCAGACCCGCTATGGCGTCGCCAAAGATGAGGCTGAACGTCAGGTAGACACGTTCGCAGCCAAGCATCGCTAAGCATTGGACTTACTGAAAAAGGCGGCCGCTATGGCCGCCTTTTTACGTCTGCCACCCCGATCATGCCTCTGCTGCGTACCCGACGGTTTGAAGCGACTGCTTGATTTCATCCAGCACGTCAGGGTCATCGATGGTAGCAGGCAGCTTGAACGGCTCGCTATCGGCCAGCTTGACGATCGTTGCCCTAAGAATCTTGCCTGACCGGGTCTTGGGCAGACGATCCACGACGAGGGTCAGCTTATAGGCGGCCACCGGGCCGATCTGATCGCGTACCATTTTGGCGCATTCGGCACCTATTTCGGCGTGAGGCCGGTTCACACCTTTGGAAAGACAGACCAGACCCAAAGGCACTTGCCCCTTGAGAGCGTCGCTGACCCCGATCACCGCACATTCCGCGACGTCGGGATGGTTGGCCAGAACCTCCTCCATTGCGCCGGTTGACAGACGGTGGCCCGCGACATTTATCACGTCATCGGTCCGCGCCATGATATAGAGATATCCGTCTTCGTCGATCATTCCCGCATCGCCGGTTTCGTAGTAACCGGGGAAAGTGGTCAGGTAGCTTTTGCGAAACCGGTCTTCGGCGTTCCATAGGGTCGGCAAGGTACCGGGGGGCAGCGGTAATTTGATCGCGATCGATCCCAGGGTACCGGTCGGCTGGCGGTGGCCTGCTTCGTCCAGGATCTGCACGTCATAGCCCGGCATCGGCACTGTGGGAGACCCAAGCTTGACCGGCATCGCCTCCAGCCCGGCGGGATTGCCGGCAATTGTATAGCCGGTCTCGGTTTGCCACCAATGATCATACACTGGCTTGCCCAGCTTGTTCTGGGCCCAAACCACCGTGTCGGGATCGGCACGTTCACCTGCAAGATACAAAGCGCGCAAGCACGAGATGTCGTATTTGGCGATCTCCTCGCCCTTGGGGTCTTCGCGTTTGACGGCGCGGATCGCGGTGGGGGCGGTAAAGAAACTGCGGACGTTATGTTCGGATATGATACGCCAGAAGGTGCCGGCATCAGGGGTTCCGACGGGTTTGCCCTCGAATACCACGGTCGTATTGCCGTGGATCAAGGGGCCATAGCAGATATAGCTGTGCCCGACGACCCAGCCCACATCTGACGCGGCCCAAAAGACATCACCCGGATCGACGTCATAGATGTTTTTCATCGTCCAGTTCAAGGCAACCAAGTGCCCGGCCGTTTGGCGGATGACACCCTTTGGGGCACCTGTGGTACCAGAGGTGTACAGGATATAGGCCGGGTGATTGCCTTGGACGGGGACACAATCGGCAGGAGCGACCCCGACCTGCGCGTCGTGCCAATCTAGATCGCGCCCCTCTATCATGTCGCATGGAGATTGTTCGCGCTGCAAGATCAGGCAGAAGTCGGGCTTGTGCCGCGACTGGTCGATGGCGCTGTCGAGAAGGGGTTTATATGCGACAATCCGGTTCGGCTCGAGCCCGCAAGAGGCGGCGATGATTGCCTTTGGGGTGCAGTCATCGATACGGACGGCAAGTTCGTTTGCAGCGAAGCCACCGAACACCACCGAATGCACGGCACCGATGCGCGCACAGGCCAACATCTCTTCGACAGCTTCGGGAACCATCGGCATATAGATGATCACGCGGTCGCCCTTGCCGATTCCATTGGCGCGCAAAACCCCTGCTGCTGCGGCAACTCGGGTTTGCAATTCGGCATAGGTGACCTTGGTTTTGGTGCCGGTAATCGGGCTGTCGTGAATAATTGCGACTTGATCGGCGCGCCCGCTGGCGACATGCCGATCCACGGCGTTGTAACAACCGTTCACCTTCGCCTCGGCAAACCATTCGTACAGATCATCGCCTTTGTCGTACAACGCTCTGGTTGGGGGCACGTCCCAGTCGATGGCTTTCGCCTGTTCCAGCCAATAGGCTTCGGGGTCGTCTTGCCAGCTTTTGTAAGTCTCGTGATAGCCCATTTTATGCTCCCTCCCGTGATCGTATGGGAATGTGGTATGTCACCGAAGTGGGGAAGGGCAAGGATGTTACGCAAAGCTGTGTCGTATCTTGCCGCCGAGCTAGCGCCATGTCGGATCTATTCGCGGGTGATTTTCACACCGCTGGCAAAAACTTGATCTTCGTCATTGTCGAAAACGTGCAGCAATGTCGATTTCCTGTCAGAAGTTTTCAAACCGTGCGCCATGGTTGGGGCAGAGGCGGCACACGGCGGCCTCTCAGTCTTTGATCAAAGGATGAAGACAATGGGTGATAAGATCGCGAACAAGAAGAAGAAGGCCAAAGCGGATGCGCGGCCAGCCAAGCCGGTGCCAAGCGTTTTGGCGGACATCAAGCCGATATTCGCTGCGAAAGGCGGTAAATCAGCCAAGTGACCCGGTCTGATCAATGAGAGACGCCGCCACGGGAATGGCGGCGTTTATCCGTGCATCGACCTTCCGGCAGGGTTCAGCCGTAATGTGCCACTGGGGTGCCTGCAATGGCACCGACGTTTAACAACCCGCGCGCGGTTATCGAAGGTGACACGATGTGGGCTCGATTGCCCATTCCCATCAGAATCGGCCCGACCTCCAGCCCTGCGCCTTTCATCTTCAGAATGTTGCGCACCCCTGATGCCGCATCGGCGTGGGCAAAAATCAGCACGTTAGCGGCACCTTCCATCCGGTTGGAGGGAAGCAGACGACTGCGCAGTTCCGGATCCAATGCCGCATCAATGTTCATTTCGCCCTCGTAGCAGAAATCATGGTTCCCCTCGTCCAGAATCTTGAGCGCGGCACGCATGCGCTTTCCGGTCCCTTCGCCCTGGTTGCCGAACTGGCTTTGGGAACACAGCGCAATTTTCGGTTCAATGCCGAAGCGACGCACATGGCGGGCGGCACCGATGGCAATTTCAGCGATCTGCTCGGGGGTTGGATGCAAATGTACCTGGGTATCGGCAATGAAAAGCGGACCGTCTTCGAGAATCATCAATGACAATGCACCGTGCGGGCGACGGCCATCACGACCCAGTACCTGTTCCACATAGTTCATATGCCACCGGAATTCGCCGAAGGTGCCGCAAATCAGGCTGTCGGCTTCTTCGCGGTGCACCATCACGGCACCGATAGCGGTGGTATTGGTGCGCATGATCGCACGGGCGATATCGGGCGACACGCCGCGGCGCGCCATGAGCTGGTGATACGTCTCCCAGTAGTCGCGATAACGTGGATCGTTTTCGGGGTTCACCAGATCGACGGTTTCGCCAAGCCGTATCGTGAGTCCCGCTTTTTCGATGCGGCGCTCAATCACCTCGGGTCGACCGATCAGGATCGGACGTTCGCTGGTTTCTTCGACCATCGCCTGAGCGGCCCGCAGGACGCGTTCGTCTTCGCCTTCGGCAAATACGATACGGCGCGGTGCGGCGCGCGCGGCTTCGAAGACCGGGCGCATGAGCATCGAGGATTTGAAAACCGAACTGTCCAGCTTGTGGCGATAGGCGGCAAGATCTTCGATCGGGCGGGTAGCGACGCCTGTCTCCATAGCGGCCGTGGCAACCGCAGTGGACACGACCCCGATCAAACGCGGGTCAAAGGGCTTTGGGATAAGATAGTCGGCACCAAAGGTCAGCTGTTCACCTTGATAGGCTGCGGCTGCTTCGGCCGAGGTGGTCGCGCGGGCGAGGGCGGCAATCCCGTCGATGCAGGCGATCTTCATTTCATCGTTGATCGTGGTCGCACCAACGTCAAGCGCACCGCGAAAGATGAACGGAAAACATAGCACGTTATTGACCTGATTGGGAAAATCAGAGCGCCCGGTTGCGATTATCGCGTCTGGTGCAACCGCGCGGGCCAGGTCTGGCATGATTTCAGGCGTGGGGTTGGCAAGTGCGAATATGATCGGGCGAGTGGCCATTTTCTGAACCATCTCCGGGCTAAGGACGCCGGGACCGGACAGCCCGAGAAAAAGATCGGCATCATCGATCACATCATCCAGGTCGCGCAGGTCGGATTTCTGGGCATATTCGGATTTGATCGGGTTCATGTCGACCTCTCGACCTTCATAGACCAAGCCGTGGATATCGCAGAGCCAGACATTTTCACGTTTCACCCCGAGTTTCAGCAGCATGTTCAGGCAAGCGATGCCGGCCGCCCCGCCGCCGGTGGAAACGATCTTGATATCCTCGAATTTCTTGTTGGCAACGAAAAGCGCGTTTTTGACCGCCGCCCCGACCACGATCGCCGTGCCGTGCTGGTCATCGTGAAACACGGGTATATTCATGCGTTCGCGGCAGATCCGTTCGACGGTAAAACAATCGGGAGCTTTGATGTCTTCAAGGTTGATGGCCCCGAAGGTGGGTTCAAGTGCACAGACTAGGTCAGCCAGCTTTTCAGGGTCGGGTTCGGCAAGTTCGATATCGAAGCAATCGATGTTTGCGAATTTTTTGAACAGGACAGCCTTGCCCTCCATCACCGGTTTCGACGCCAAGGCCCCGATATTGCCCAGACCCAAAACCGCAGTACCGTTTGTGACCACACCGACAAGATTTGCACGAGTGGTGTACAAAGCGGCCGTTGACGGGTCGGCTTTGATCTCGAGGCAGGCTTCGGCGACGCCTGGTGAATAGGCGCGCGCAAGATCGCGCCCGTTTGCCAGAGGCTTGGTCGCGCGTACCTCCAGTTTTCCAGGTTTCGGTAGGGCGTGATAATCGAGCGCAGCTTGGCGCAGGTTGGGCGCATCGGTCATGGCAGGTGGTTCCTTGAAAAGAATGGTTTAGCGTTAAACTATTTTTCAGAGTGCGCCAACCGGGCATTTGACACAGGCGCTTCCTTGCGTGCGTTGAGGGGGCCAGCCCCCATCGTGGCAAGCCACGATTCCCCCGGAGTTTTATTGGCAAAATGAAGCTGGGGATTTTATCGCTTTTGGCATCGCAACTTTGGGTAAAGGTTTTTATAGTTTTTACAAACGGGGGAAGCATGACAGACGATCTACGTAAGAATGCCATTACTGTGCGGGCGAACGCCTATGCGCCATATTCGGATTTCAAGGTCGGAGCCGCGCTGCGTGGTGTGTCCGGCAGGATATACGTCGGCTGCAATGTCGAAAACGTCGCTTATCCCGAAGGAACCTGCGCCGAAGCCGGGGCCATCGCTGCGATGGTTGCCGCGGGCGAAACCGAATTCGTCGAGGTTTACGTGATTTCAGGTAACCCTTTGCCGGTGACGCCCTGTGGCGGGTGTCGTCAGAAACTGGCGGAGTTTGGCAAGGCAGGCGCAAGGGTTACGATGGGTACAACGGCAGGAGGCGAGGAGACGATGACGCTTTTGGAGCTGTTGCCCGGGGCGTTTGGCCGCGCACATCTGGAGCATTGAGCAGTGAGTGCCCGCGTCATTCTTGCAAAATTGCGGCATCGGCAGTCACCCACCCGCGAGGAGCTTGTCTGGTTTGCGGCAGCGTTGGCCGATGGACGGGTCAGTGATGCGCAGGCCGGTGCCTTTGCCATGGGGGTGTGTCAGGTTGGGCTGAGCGATGTGGGGCGTGTCGCGCTGACCTTGGCGATGCGTGACAGTGGCCGTGTATTTTCGTGGAACCTGGACGGACCTGTGCTGGACAAGCATTCGACCGGTGGGGTGGGCGATTGCGTCAGTCTTGTTCTGGCCCCCGCACTGGCGGCATGCGGTGCCTATGTACCGATGATTTCGGGACGTGGTTTGGGCCATACGGGCGGCACCCTGGACAAGATCGAGGCGATCCCTGGGGTGAACTCTCAGGTCGATGAAGCGAAGTTTCGCCAGATTGTCATGCAAGTGGGCTGTGCCATAGTCGGTGCGACAGATGACATTGCACCGGCGGACAAGCGGCTTTACGCGGTGCGGGATGTGTCTTCTACTGTGGACAGTCTTGATCTGATTACGGCGTCGATACTGTCGAAAAAGCTGGCGGCGGGCCTTGATGGGTTGGTTTTGGATGTCAAGGTGGGGAGCGGGGCCTTCATGAAGGACCTTGGCCAGGCGCGGGCCTTGGCGACCGCGCTGACCAAGACGGCGAACGCCAGCAGTTGCCGAACCACTGCGATCATCAGCGATATGAGCCAGCCTTTGGTTCCGAGTTTGGGAAACGGGCTGGAGATCGCCGAGGTGATGCGGGTGTTGACGGGACAGGTAATTGGCCCGGTGGTTTCGGTTTGTGCCGCCTTGGGAGGGGTGTTGCTGGCCAACGCGGGACTGGCCGGAGATGTCCAGACGGGTGCCGATGCCATTGTCGGTGCGATCCGGTCCGGGCGCGCGGCCGAAAAATTCGGCCATATGGTTGCCGAGATGGGCGGACCCCCGCAATTTGTCGAGAACTGGAGCCGGTTCTTGCCCGAGGCGACGATCATCGGGGAGGTGCGGTCGTCGGCAAACGGATATGTGACCGCCATTGACGGGGAGGCGTTGGGGCTTGCCGTGGTCGCGTTGGGTGGCGGGCGCGTGATCGAAGGCGACCAGATCAACACCGCAGTCGGTATATCAGACGTGGTGCGATTGGGGGCTCATGTGTCGCGGCGCGCCCCGTTGGCGGTGGTGCACGCCGTGCGCAATGCTGACGCTGAAAAGGCGGCACAAGCAATCCGTGCGGCGATCACGATTTCGCCCGAGCCCGTTACGCCACCTGATTTGATAGTGGAGCGCGTCGGCTGATGGCACGCGCATTTCTCGTTGTCATGGATTCGGTCGGCATTGGCGGCGCGCCTGATGCGCATGGTTTTTTCAACGGTACCGTTCCCGATAGCGGGGCGAACACGATTGGGCACATCGCTCAGGCCTGTACCGAAGGCCGAGCTGACGAAGGCCGTTATGGGCATTTAAACGTGCCGCACATGATGGCAATGGGCCTGGGACGGGCTGTGGAACTTGCAAGTGGCGTGCGTATCCATGGATGGGATCGACCGGTGACCGGTGCCTGGGGTGCGGCCACGGAGATTTCGCGCGGCAAGGATACGCCATCGGGGCATTGGGAACTTGCCGGTTTGCCTGTGCCCTGGGCATGGCATTACTTTGATGACGTTACGAATTCGTTTCCCGACGACCTGGTGGACCAACTCGCTTCATTGGCCGGTACCACGGGTATTTTAGGAAATTGTCACGCGCCGGGCACCGCGATTATCGAGGAACTGGGTGCCCAGCACATCGCAAGCGGATTGCCGATTTGCTACACGTCGGCGGACAGCGTGTTGCAGATTGCAGCTCACGAGCAAAGCTTTGGGTTGGCCAGGCTTTTGGATCTGTGCGCCCGGGTCGCCCCGGTTGTTCACGAGATGAAAGTGGGCCGGGTGATTGCGCGTCCTTTCAGCGGGAGCGCCGAAGCGGGGTTCGTTCGTACGCCGAACCGGCGTGACTTTGCCATTACGCCGCCCGGACCGGTTCTGAGCAACTGGGTACAGGATGCGGGGCGGCGTACCTATGCGGTGGGTAAGATTGGCGACATCTTTTCAATGGCAGGGTTCAACGAGGTGCGAAAGGGGACGGATGCGGAATTGATGATCCACCTGAATGATCTTGTCGAAACCGCCGAAGACGGCAGTCTGACATTTGCGAATTTCGTGGAATTCGATAGCGTGTATGGGCATCGGCGTGATGTCGCGGGATATGCGCGGGCCCTGGAGTGGTTTGACATGGAGATCGGGAAGGTGATCGGCAAGCTGCGTGCCGACGACCTGCTTGTCCTGACGGCGGATCACGGGAACGATCCCACCTGGGTAGGCACGGATCACACGCGTGAGCGCGCGCCTGTACTGATGTCGGGGCGGGGCAGAGGCAGCGTGGGGCAGATCGGGTTTCGTGACGTGGCGGGGCTGATTGCAGGCCATCTAGGCGTGCCGGTCCGTCGTTAGCGGGCAGGGGGCCAGCCCCCATCGCGGCATGCCGCGACCCCCCCGGAGTTTATTTGGCAAAATGAAGCAGCGCGAACTTGGGGAAGGTTGCGAAGCGAGGCTTTTCGGGGCAAGAGTTCAACACGTAATATGGAGAGTGCCCGTAATGTCCCAGTCCGATGAGCATCTGACAGTTGTCAATCACCCGTTGGTTCAGCACAAGCTGACGATCATGCGCGACAAAGAGACACCGACGGCAGTGTTTCGACAGTTGTTGCGTGAAATCAGTCAGTTGTTGGCCTATGAGGTGACACGCGGCCTGCCGATGACAACCAAGCGGATCGATACGCCGATGCAGCCGATGGATGCACCGACGCTGGATGGCAAAAAGCTGGCGCTGATTTCGATCCTGCGGGCGGGCAATGGGCTGTTGGACGGTGTGCTGGAGTTGATCCCTTCGGCGCGGGTTGGTTTTGTCGGACTTTACCGTGATGAGAAAACGCTGGAGCCGGTAAAGTACTATTTCAAGGTGCCCGAAGGAATGGACGACCGGTTGGTGATTGCGGTTGATCCCATGTTGGCGACCGGGAATTCATCGGTGGCGGCGATTGATATGCTGAAGGAAGCCGGGGCGACGAATATCCGCTTTTTGTGCCTGCTTGCCGCCCCGGAGGGGATCGCACGCATGAAGCAGGCGCATCCTGACGTTCCGATTGTGACTGCGGCGGTGGACGAAAAGCTGAATGAAGCCGGGTATATCGTGCCGGGCCTCGGTGACGCCGGCGACAGGATGTTCGGCACCAAATAATGCCTGTAAATTGGTGCGCATCGGTAAGCGACTCTTTACTCTGATCCAGTGATGGCGCATGGTTCACCTACTATATCATGTGGGGGCGCAGATGAAGATAACTAAAATTATGGCGATGGCTGTCGTGTTGGGGGCGTTCAGCGGCGGGATGTTGCAGGCGCAATCGTTTCGCGATCAGCCCGCCGAATTTCCACCAATGTCCTATAAGGGCAAGCAGTATGTAGACAGCAAGGGCTGTGTTTTCATTCGCGCCGGCATAGACGGGAACGTCACATGGGTGCCAAGAGTGTCGCGCAAGCGTCAGGGGGTATGTGGTTTCAAGCCGTCGAACGTTGGAACCGCCGCGGCGAACCCGTCGACGAACACCGACACAGCGATCCAGATCACGCCCGACAACGGCAGTGTCGCGCAACCCGCAGCGCGTGTTGCGACAGCGCAAGTCACTCCGCGCGCCGTGCCAGTGCGGCGTAGCGCACCGGCAGTAGTGCGCAAGGCAGCCCCAAAGGTTGTACGCCAAACCGCGCCGCGTCCCGTTGTGGTTGCCAAGGCACCGGCCCCCGTTGTCGTACCATCTGTCAGGGTGCCGGCGTCAGCCGTGCCAGCGGGGGGCGCGTGCCCAGGCCGCTCGGCCCTGAGCCAGCGTTACTCCGGTTCGAACCGCCGAGGCTTGGCGGTGCGTTGTGGTCCGCAGTCTGCACCTATTGTGGCATCGCAGCCCGCACCCATCATGGTCGCACCGCAGGCCGGGCGCGTGGCGACGGTACCCGGGACACAGCGTCAGCATGCAGGTGTGGTCACCACTGTTCCCTATGACCGCAGTGTTGCAGGTATAACGGCCACGACCCGTATCGTGCCCAAACACGTAGCACGGAACCGGTTGAACACCTCGGCCAATGTCGCTGTTCCCCATGGGTACAAGCAGGTCTGGACCGATGGCCGTCTGAACCCCAATCGGGCCGAGCAGAACCTGGAAGGACGTGCCCGTATGCTTCTGATCTGGACGAATTCGGTCCCGCGTCGGTTGATCAATCAAGCCACAGGCAGAGACATGACGGCGCAAATCCCGCTTGTTTACCCTTATACGTCGATCGAACAGCAGCGCCGCGAACTGGGCGAGGTTACATTTGCGACGCGTGACGGCCAGCTGGTCAAGCGGATTGTACGTAACTCGCATACCGCAAGGGTCGGCCACAAGCCGGTCGTGTCCAGCAGATCTGCGGCCAAACCTGTCGCCGGCGCCGCCGCTCGCCGGATTGAAGCAACAGGGAATAGCTATGTGCAGGTCGGTGTGTACAGTCACAGCTCCAACGCGCAAAAGACCGCACGGCAGATTGCAAATATGGGGATGGGCGCACGTATCGGCAAAACGACCCGTGGCGGCAAGACCCTGCTGACCGTTCAGGCAGGACCGTTTGGGAAGGCTTCGGCCCCGTCAGCGTTGAGTTCGCTGCGGCGGGTCGGCTTTAGCGACGCCTATATCCGCTAAGCCGCGCGCATCTGCATCTACGTCTGGCCAGTCGGAGATAATCCGGCTGGCTATTTCGTTTCCCCATAGCGCATAGATTTCGGGACCAGGGTGATACCCGTCTTCCGCCAGTTGGGTGTGGTCAAGCGCGACGCTGAAGGGGACATGGCGGACATGGGGATCCGGATGTGCCAGCCGCGCCAGCGCCGCGTTAAAGCGGTGAGCCTCGCGGCCAAGCGACCACCGCAGGGGCTGCGGTAGAATGGGAAAGTCTCCCAATGGGGGAACGCCGGAAAGATAAATCAGTCGCGGCGCAAACAATGTATCGAGCCTTTCGATCAACCTTTGTTGCTGCCGCAGCCAGAGAGACCTTGGAACGGCATGTGTCACGTCGTTGACGCCAAGCGCGGTGACGATGATGTCGAACGGCGCGGGGTCCAGGCCGTTCAGCGTATCCAGCGTGCTGCGCGTGGTTGCGCCGGTTCGTGCCACCAACCGCCAGTCAATCGTGAATTGGCTGGCAAGCAACCGGATAAGCTGACCTGACAGCGCTTGTGACTGTTGACCGACACCGACCCCTGCCGCCGATGAATCGCCCAGGATGAGGATCGAAAGCGGCGGGCCATCGCCAACCTGGCCAAACCGCGGGCCGTCGGCTTCGGGAAGGCGCAGCGCACGCGCCCGTACCCTAAAGCCTTGTGCCAAAAGAATGGGGAGCATCAAAACGCGAAGACTGATATCGAACATCAGCGGTGCCTATCCAACGCAGATGTCTTGCAATCTCAGCCAATCAGCGTCGTTCAGAAGCGGTGCCGTTTCCTGGCCGTTCATCGGGTCACGTTCAATCAATGCGCGAACCGTTGCGTCAGTTTTGTCGCGTGCCTGAGCGAATGGTGTACTGTGGAGCCTTTCCGCGGCAAACCGGGACAGCAAGGCGTCTGTCGGCGGTGGGTGGCCTTTCTGGCTCATCAGTCGTTCGGCATAGCTTTCGAGGGCCGCGTCGGAGACATCACCCGTCGTCAAAAGCCGGAAGTTTTCGCGCAATCCGATAGAGGAAAGCATATCGGCCAACGGGTCACTGACATCGCGGTTGGCCAGCTCTGACAGAATGAAGCCGCCGGCCACGTCGGGTGAATCGTAATTTTCAAACAGGGACTTGTCCAATACGATCAAGCCACCCGGTAACAGCAGGCTGGGTCGTGTCATCGCCGGCAGCACGACCAGCGGTCCTGCTGAGAGGCGCGCGCCGAGTTTGGCAAGGGCTAAGCGACCGCGAGGAAGGGTGCAGGCCACACCGGATACACGTTCGATTTGCTTGAGCAGCGCCGCACCGATGGTAGCAGTTTTTACCTTTGGTACGACACGCAGTGTATGGTCTTGCACCGCACCTGGCAGCCAAAAAATGGCCAGGGCTGCCACAACAAGAAACGACGCCAGGACACCATAGAGCCGAAGCCTGCCGGGACGCGGGCGACCACGGTCCACCACCTTGCGCAATGTTTCGATCGCAGCGATCATCTCGGCTTCGGAATCCGGAATTTCCAGCGTCTCGGAGGGGTCCCCGTCGGGGTGGTAGATAGCTGGTCGCAAACCGGGATTCTTGCGGTCTACCGCAGCCAGCGACCAGTGGGCCAGTGCTTGATCTTTCAGGTTTGATATCACCAGGGTCGCATCCCCGATGGATACGATTACCTCGCGCCGCTGTTCATCTGGACCAGCACGCCAAAGGCCCGTTGCTTCTAACCGGGCATATTTTGAGAGCGCCGTCATAACCTGTAGTATACTGCCATATCGTTTTCGCTAGTCTACCATCTGTTACGGGTTGAGCAATGGGGGCAGTTGGGCCAGCATGTGACAATTCTGGAGGAGATATGCATATGAAGATAAAACCCGCTCAAGTTGCCGATACAGCGGTTCTCGCTGACATGTGGTATAAGGGCTGGTACCAGGCTCATGCGAAAATAGTACCGCGCGCGCTTCTCAACCTACGTACGCCGGCAGAGTTTGCCGCGCGCATGGATGCACATCTGGGACAGACGCATGTGGCGTGGCAGGATGATCAGATTGTCGGATTTTTCATGCTCGACCAGGACGAGATATATCAGTTCTACGTGAACCACCCGTATCAGGGCACCGGCATTGCGACAAGGCTTATGCACGCGGCGGAACAAGCATTGGGCGACGGGCTGAAGTGGCTGGCCTGTTCAGTCGGTAATGAGCGTGCCGCCGCATTTTATGAAAAATGCGGATGGACGCAGGCTGGGGCGATCCCTTACGAGGTCGAGACCGGAGAGGGCCCGTTGGTGGTCGATGTCTGGCGGTACGAAAAACGACTGAGCATAGCTTGAAAGCACAGGTGCCTTTCCCAACTTGCACCCCTTGGCTGGAATGGCGCGCGAGCGGGCGTAAAGCGGGACGCTTCGCTTAAAGCGCCGCCGCGGATTTGCGCAGTTCAAATTTCTGGATCTTCCCGGTCGAGGTTTTTGGAAGCTCCTGAAACACAATCTTTTTTGGTGTCTTGAAACCGGCCAACGTTTCGCGTGCAAAGGCGATCATCGCAGCCTCGTCACCGACAGCGCCAGCTTTGAGTTCGACGAAAGCGCAGGGCACTTCGCCCCATTTTTCGTCCGGTTTGGCGACGACGGCGGCCAGATTAACGTCAGGGTGTCCCATCAAGACGCCTTCGACCTCTACCGATGAAATGTTTTCTCCGCCTGAGATGATGATGTCTTTGGCGCGATCCGCGATCTGGATGTGACCATTCGGGTGCTGCACTGCCAAATCTCCTGAATGGAAGTACCCCCCTTCAAAGGCTTCGCGCGTGGCGGACGGATTTTTAAAATACCCTTTCATCACCGCATTGCCGCGGATCATGATTTCGCCTTGTGTCGTACCATCGCGTGCGACCTGCGCCATCTGGTCATCCAGCACGGTGATCTCCTCCATCATTGGCATGGCCACACCCTGACGGGCCTTGATCGCGGCGCGCTCGGCCCCTTGCACGCTGTCCCATGCGGGGTCCCACAGACATTCAGTGACATGGCCGTAGGTCTCGGTTAGCCCGTAGACCTGCGTGACGTTGAACCCCAAAGCTTCGATCTTGGACAGGGTGGCAGGGGCAGGGGGCGCACCGGCGGTAAACACTTCGACCGTGTGATCAAAGGCGCGCCGTTCGTTTTGCTGTGCGTTGACCAGCATGTTCAGCACGATAGGAGCCCCGCCGAAATGGGTCACACCCAGGTCCGCAATCGCATCGTAGATCGCGGCGGCGGTCACATCGCGGCAGCACACCAGTGTCCCCCCCAACAATGGCATCATCCAGGTGTGGTTCCATCCGTTGCAATGGAAAAGCGGCACGATCTGCATGAATACGGGGCGCATGACCATGCGCCAGCTGATCACTGTGCCCATTGTCATCAAATAGGCCCCACGGTGATGATAGACCACGCCCTTGGGCCGCCCGGTGGTGCCCGATGTGTAATTCAGCGCGAGGCTTTCCCATTCGTCCTCCGGCATCACCCATGTAAACTGAGGGTCAGCTTCGGCGATCAGATCCTCGTATTCGCGGTGCCTGCCTGACGCGGGGTAGCCGGCACTGGGGTCGGGCACCTCGATGATCATCGGCGCCTGCTCTCCTGCCTGCGCACAGGCCGCTTCTGCCAATTCGATGAATTGCGTATCGGCCAACAGAACACGGGCTTCGCCGTGATCAAGGACATAGGCGACGGTATCCACATCCAGCCTTGTATTGATTGTGTTCAACACCGCGCCGCATGCCGGAACGCCAAAGTGCGCTTCGGCTTGCGCCGGTACGTTCGGCAGCAGGGTCGCCACGACCTGCCCGGGGCTCACTCCAAGTTTGACCAAGCCCGAGGCCAGCCTGCTACACCGGGCATGATACTGCGCGTAAGTCAGGGACATCGCGCCATATGAAACAGCCGTCACATCGTGGAATACCGTTGCCGCGCGTTGCAGATGCGACAGGGGGGTAAGTGCGACGTAATTGGCGCGACATTTGTCCAAGCCGTCTTCGTTTGTCATCCAACCCATGGTATTTCCTGCCGTTTAGAACATTATCGGCATAAGTATTGCGTGGGAGCAGGGTTTTTGAAAAGAGTGAAACCGCATAGCCATTCGGAGACTGACGCATTTTGTGCACAATGCTGAATTTGGAGCGCACCCGCGCATTGGGCTTTATTGACCCGCGCAGCCCAACGGGGGACGTGATGTGATCATCAGCAAGGGTCGGGGTTATATCTTTGTTCACATTCCAAAAACCGGCGGAACATCATTGGCGCTGGCATTGGAAAGCCGCGCCATGAAAGACGACATGATGATGGGTGATACGCCCAAGGCGGTGAAGCGCCGCAAACGGTTGGACGGTGCCAACGCTGCGGGGCGTCTTTGGAAACATTCTACATTGGCAGATATCGAGGGCTTGGTGCCACGGGATGAGATCGCGCGAATGTTTGCCTTTACCATGGTGCGCAACCCCTGGGACCGGATTGTCAGCTATTTCCACTGGTTGCGAGAGCAGACATTTGACCATCCGGCGGTGGTGTTGGCCGGGCGGGTAGACTTTGGCACTTTTGTAAACACGCCGTTTGTACAGGCAAGCCTGCAAGCCGCACCATACGGCCATTATATGCGCGACAGCCTGAAACAAGAGCAGTGCAAGCTGTTCATTCGGGTTGAACATTTCGCCCAGGATGCCGCGCCGCTGTTTGATCATCTGGGGTTCGACCTGATCCTCGCACATAAAAACACATCGAACCGCGAGCGGGACTATCGAGGGTATTACACTGCGCAGACACGTGATCTGGTAGCCGGGCTTTGCGCCGAGGACATCGCGCGTTTCGGGTACCGTTTCGACACCTGAAGGTGAAAACGGCCAGCAGGGGATGCTGGCCGCTTCAAAAGTATTCATGCCTGGGCCAATACCGGTTTAAGTTTTAAGCGGCCTTGGCGTCCGGCCCGAAGCGACCATAGAAGGTCTGGTTCTTCTCGGCCATTTCACGCAGCAGGTCAGGGCATTTGAACCGCTCGCCGAACTGCGCTTCCAACTGGTCACAACGTTCCGCGGCATAGGGCGTGCCGATGATGTCGAGCCAGCTGAACGGGCCGCCGGACCAGGGCGCAAAGCCCCAGCCAAGGATCGCGCCCACGTCGCCTTCGCGGATGTCTTCCAGCACGCCTTCTTCCAGCGCACGTACCGCTTCGAGCACTTGCACGAACATCAGACGGTCCTGCACATCGCGCAGGTCTGGCTGTTCCTCGGCCAGCGGGAACTTGTCGTGCATCCCCTTCCAATAGCCCTGACGCTTGCCCTTTTCGTCATAGTCAAAGAAGCCCGCGTTCGCCTTGCGGCCCAGACGACCCAGATCTTCCATCCAGAAGATCAGATCATCCGCTTGGCTGGCAGGATATGCATTGCCCATGGCCGCCTTGGTCGCGCGGGCAATCTTGGCCCCCAGATCGATCGAGGTCTCATCGGTCAGCTGCACCGGCCCCACGGGGAAGCCCAAAAGCTGTGCCGCGTGATCGACCAGTTGTGGCGCTGTGCCTTCGGTGATCATCCGCGCGCCTTCGTTGGCATAGGGGATGATGCAGCGATTGGCATAGAAGAACCGCGCGTCGTTGACCACGATCGGCGTCTTGCGGATCTGACGCACATAGTCGAGCGATTTGGCCACCGCACGGTCACCGGTTTCGGCCCCCTTGATGATCTCCACCAGCGCCATTTTTTCGACGGGAGAGAAAAAGTGGATGCCGATGAACTGATCTGCCCGGCTGGAGGCTTTGGCCAGTTCGGTGATCGGCAGGGTCGAGGTGTTGGAGGCAAAGATGCAATCCTCGGGGATCACGGCTTCGACCTTCTTGGTCATCTCGGCCTTGACGGCAGGGTCTTCAAAGACGGCTTCGATGATCAGGTCACATCCTTTCAGCGCGTCCAGATCGGTGGTTGCGGTGATCAAATCCAGGGCGGCGGCTTTCTTTTCCTCGGTGGATTTCTTGCGCGAGATGCCCTTGTCAAAGAAGCCGGCGGAATAGGCTTTGCCCTTGTCGGCGGCTTCCTGCGTCTGGTCGATCAACACGACTTCGATCCCGGCTTGCACGGAGACAAGCGCGATGCCCGCACCCATCATGCCAGCCCCCAGAACGCCCAGCTTCTTGACGCGCTGGTCGGCGACGCCTTCGGGACGCACCGCGCCTTTCTCCAGCGCTTCCTTGTTCAGGAACAGCGACCGGATCATGGCAGAGGAGGACGGGTTCAGCAGGATGTTGGTGAACCAGCGCGCCTCGATCTTCAGCGCGGTATCAAACGGCACAAGCGAACCTTCGTAAACGGCGCTCAGCAACGCCTTGGCCGCAGGGAAGGCACCTTGGGTCTTGCCGTTGACCATCGCATTGGCCCCGACAAACGTCATGAAGCCCGCAGGGTGATAGGGGGCACCACCGGGCATCTTGTAGCCTTTGGCGTCCCAGGGTTTCAGAATGTCCGCATCCTTTGCATTCAGCACCCATTCCTTTGCAGCGGCTACCGGATCAGCGACAACTTCGTCGATCAGACCGGCAGATTTCGCGGCAGCAGGGGCTACCATCTTGCCTTCCAGCAAGAAGGGCGATGCGGCCATCGCGCCCAGTTTGCGCGCCAGACGGGTGGTGCCGCCCGCGCCGGGGAAGATACCGACCATGATCTCGGGCAGGCCGATGCGCGCCTTGGGGTTATCGGCGACAAAGATGCGGTGCGTGGCAAGCGGGAGTTCAAGCCCGATGCCCGCGGCAGTGCCGGGCAGGGCAGAGGCAATCGGCTTGCCGCCCTTGTTGGTCTTGAGGTCCATGCCAGCGCGTTCGATCTTGCGCAGTAGGGCATGCATTTTCATCGTGCCGTCAAACAGCCCCTGTGCGGGGTCGTCCCCTGCGTCTTCGCGCATCTTGGCGAGCAGGTTCAAGTCCATACCACCGGCAAAGGACCCGTCTTTGCCAGAGGTGATCACGGCCCCCTTGATGGCGTCGTCGGACAGGACTTTGTCGATGATGCTGTCTAGCTCGGACAGGCCCTCGATCGACATGACGTTCATGGATTTTCCGGGCACGTCCCAGGTGATGATGGCGACGCCATCGGCGTCTGTCTTCATGGTGAAATCGGTCATTCAAATCTCTCCCTGATTTGGAGTGTGTTACGAGCGCTGAGGCGTATAGTCAGCGAATTTTTCAAGCAGTGAGCGGATCAAGGCGATGGTGGCTTCGGGGCCTTTGTCGCAGTCATCCGCGCTTAGCAGTATCCGTTTGAAGTCCTTGAACCGCTCGCGGTCATAGCTGTCGCTTGGATCGTTGCGATGCTTGAAGAACAGCGGCGGCGTGGCCTGATACAGGCGCACATATTTCCCCCCTCGTTCCTCTGCGAGGTGAAGGTCCCTCAGCCCACGCCGCGTTGCCAGATCGGCCACGGCGTGGAAAGGATGCGGCTGGTCGCCCATCAAACGCGCTCGATGATGGTTGCGGCACCCATGCCTGAGGCGATACAAAGCGTGGCCATGCCGACTTCCTTGTCCGAACGCTCAAGCTCGTCCAGCAGCGTGCCGATGATCATCGCGCCGGTGGCCCCCAAGGGGTGACCCATGGCGATCGACCCGCCGTTCACATTGACCTTGCTTTCATCAACGTCGAACGCCTGCATGAATCGCATGACCACAGCAGCAAAGGCTTCGTTGACCTCGAACAGATCGATGTCGTTGATGTTCATGCCATTATCCGCAAGGATCTTTTCGGTCACGGGAACAGGGCCGGTCAGCATGATGGTCGGGTCGGTCCCGATCTTGGCAGTCGCACGAATACGCGCGCGTGGCTTGAGACCGTATTTCTCGCCGAATTCCTTGTTCCCGATCAGCACAGCCGCCGCACCGTCCACAATGCCCGAGGAGTTCCCCGCGTGGTGGATGTGGTTGATCTTTTCGAGGTGCGGATACTTCATCAGCGCGACCTTATCAAAGCCCGGCATGACCTCGCCCATCTGCTGGAACGCAGGGTTCAGCGACCCGAGCGACTGCATGTCGGTCTGGGGGCGCATGTATTCGTCATGGCTGAGGATAGACAAGCCGTTCTGGTCTTTAACATCGATCACCGATTTTGCGAACCGGCCTTCGTCCCAGGCTCGCTTCGCTCGTTGTTGCGACTTGACGGCAAGCTGGTCGGCCTCGTCACGGGTAAAGCCATATTCGGTAGCGATAATATCGGCCGAAATTCCCTGCGGGACAAAGTATTTTTCCATCGCGATCGTAGGGTCAACGGCAATGGCAGCACCGTCGCTTCCCATCGCCACACGGCCCATCATTTCAACGCCGCCGGCGATATAAGCCATGCCAGCGCCGCCGCGCACCTGGTTGGCGGCAAGGTTCACCGCCTCCATCCCGGATGCACAAAAGCGGTTGATCGCAAGCCCGGGGATGCGCTCGTCCAAATCTGAGGCCAACACCGCTGAGCGGGCCAGACAGCCTCCTTGCTCCATCACTTGTGTCACGTTGCCCCAGATTACGTCCTCGACGGCGTGTCCTTCCAGGTTGTTACGCTCCTTGAGCGCGTTCAGCGTCAATGCGGACAGGCGCAGCGAGGTTACCTCGTGCAGCGACCCGTCTTTACGACCCTTGCCGCGCGGCGTGCGTAATGCGTCATAAATGTATGCTTCGGTCATGTGATCTCTCCGTTTCTGTCAGGCGCGGTCAGCTGGGCTGCCGGGCATTAAATCATAAGGGGCTTTCCAACCTGGTGTTTCGCTCAGGCGCGAAAGCCACGCGTCGATATGAGGCCAATCCGTCCGGTCAAATCCGAAAGGTTCCGGGTAATATAGATAGCCACAACAGCTCAGATCGGCGTTCGTTATCTGGTCTCCGACAATCCACTGACGGCCATCAAGATGATCATTGAGCACGGCATACGCCGCCGCTAAACGACCTTGCATAAAGGCGATGACTTCCTTGGGGCGCTTGTCTTCAGGCAAAAAATTCGCGAGAAAGCGCGTCATCCCCGCGTTGGAGCTCAGCTTGTGGTTATCCCACAGCACCCATCGCAAGATCTCGCGGCGTTCGTCGGCGTTTTTCCCGCCAAACTTGCCAGACTTTTCCGAAACGTAATCTTGTATGACACCGGACTGGGTGAGTCGGACGTTACCGTCGACCATAACCGGGGCTTCACCCATATTGTTGATACTCGTACGATAATCAGGAGTACGGGTCTCACCGCCGAAAAAGTCGACCTTTACCGGTTCCCAATCGAGGCCGGACAGTTGAAGTGCGAGAGCAGCTTTGTAAGCGTTGCCACTTTCGCCAAAACAGTAAAGTTTGATGGTCATATATGCCTCCCATAGGCGGTAGTAGAGTTAATCGTTGCGGTGGGGGTATCACACCCCCACACCCCCGTGGAGTTTTTTCGGCAAAATGAAAATGACGTTATTCTTGTTAAGCAAATGCTAAGTGTTCTGGGATATCAACACTCGGCGTGGCAGGCTGGAGAGCCGAGCCGCGTGCAAAGTGAAACCCTGCTTTGGTCTTAAGCTGTAATAGGGCCAGAGCAGGGCGACAGGGTTTCATTTTGCCAAAAAAACTCTCCCCGAAGGGTCGGTATCGTACAGGCGTATCTTCGAAGGTTCCTATCATTTTTTCCGATCATCCAATTCGGCGTTGAAAAGCCGAAGGCGCGCAGTGAGATTTTCTTGGTTCGTAACGCTGTTAAAATTTTCGAATATAAATGACAGCGCTTCACCTTCGTCCAAACCTGCTTCGGAAGAAAACTTTTTGAGGCGACGATACCCGTCTTCTGTCATTGCCACGGGAAAGCGGCGGGTCAGGCGAAAACGTTTAGGCATAGCGGTCCTTTCTCTGGGCGTGAGGAGCGGGGTTTCTCCCACTCCCCGCAACTTAGAAGTTTGCCGAATCCAGCGCCATTACTGTCTGTGCGCCTGTTTCAATTCGGGTAAGGTGCAAAGCTGTCGCGGGCAATTGGCGGGCCATGTAAAACCTTCCGGTAGCCAGTTTGGATTCGAAGAAGGCGGGGTCGCCTCCCTTGTCCGCGAGGGCTTGCCTGGCGGCGATCGCCATTCTTGCCCACATGTAGCCCAAGCAGACGTGCCCGAACATATGCATGAAATCATTTGATCCTGCTAAGGCGTTGTTAGGATTCTTCATGCCATTTTGCATGAAATACATCCCCGCTGATTGCAGATCCTTGCTTGCTGCTTTCAGCGGTTCCAGGAAATTCTTGTCGAACTCGGCGTCCTGGCCTGCATTGTCCTTGATAAAGGTTTTGATCATGTCGAAGAACGCCATGACATGCTTGCCACCATCTTGCGCCAATTTGCGTCCTACCAAATCTAACGCTTGAACACCGTTGGCACCTTCGTAAATCATGGCAATCCGGGCATCGCGCGTGAATTGGGACATTCCCCATTCCTCGATATAGCCATGGCCGCCATAAATCTGTTGCGCCTTGATTGTCATGTCATAGCCAACATCGGTCAAGAAGCCTTTGATGACGGGGGTCATCAGCGAGATCAACCCGTCGGCAGCGCTGTCACTCGAACGGTGTGCGGCGTCGATCAGATTTGCCCCCCATAAAATGAATGCCCGCGCCCCCTCGATGAAGGATTTCTGTTCCATCAGGCTTCGGCGGATATCCGGATGCACAATCAATGGATCGGCGGGGCCGTCGGGGTTTTCGGCCCCGGTGACGGCGCGGCCCTGCAAACGGTCCTTGGCGTAGGCCAACGCGTTTTGATAGGCGACGTCGGCTTGTGCCAACCCTTGCATGCCCACCCCGATCCGGGCTTCGTTCATCATGGTGAACATGGCACGCATGCCTTTGTGTTCTTCGCCCAGCAGATATCCGACGGCACCATCATAGTTCATGACACAGGTTGAGTTGCCGTGTATCCCCATTTTTTCTTCGATGGAACCGACGGATACGGCGTTTCGATCGCCGAGAGACCCATCGTCATTGACCATGAATTTCGGGACAATGAACAGCGACACGCCCTTGATGCCTTCGGGGCCGCCTTCAATTTTCGCCAGCACCAGGTGAATGATGTTGTCAGCCATGTCGTGTTCGCCGGAGGAAATGAAGATTTTCTGTCCGGTAATCTTGTAGCTGCCGTCGCCCTGAGGTGCGGCCTTGGTCCGCATCAAGCCAAGATCAGTGCCGCAATGCGGTTCTGTCAGGTTCATGGTGCCGGTCCATTCGCACGAAACCATGTTCGGCAGGTAGGTTTCTTTTTGCGCGTCCGATCCATGGGCGAGGATTGCGGATGCGGCACCATGGGTCAGACCCTGGTACATGGTGAATGCCTGGTTAGAGGCCGAGAACATTTCTCCTACCGCAGAACCGAGGATATAAGGCATGTTCTGCCCGCCATATTGCTCGGGCATGTCCAGACCGGTCCAGCCGCCTTCCTTGACCTTGGCGAAGGCTTCCTTGAAACCTTTCGGGGTGTAAACCACGCCGTTTTCAAGCCGGCAGCCTTCCTTGTCGCCAACCGCATTCAGGGGGGCAAGAACTTCGGAGGTCAACTTTCCAGCTTCTTCGAGGATCGCGGAGGTGAAATCTGCTTCTAGTTCCTCATAACCGGGGATGGAAGACTCAGTGACGTTCAACACGTTATGCAAAACGAACTGCATGTCTTTGATTGGGGCGGTGTAGCTAGGCATGTGGTCTTCTCCCTTGGCCAGGCGGTCGTCGATTATGTTTCGTGTGATTTATTCGGCGGCGTTGCGCGTGCTGTTGATCGAGGCGATCATTTTTTCACCCCATTTCAACTGGTTTTTCAGATCATCTATAGCATTGGTAAGGTCGTCACGCTGTGCCTCAAGCTCGGCCAGGCGCTCGCGAGCGATATCATAGGTGCGCGCAAGTTGGGTCTGCTGCTGATCGCCCATATGATACAGGTCCAGAAGCTGGCGGATCTCTTCCAGGCTAAAGCCAAATCGTTTCCCGCGGAGGATCAGCTTGAGCCGAGCGCGGTCGCGTTTGGTAAACAACCGCTTTTGCCCATGGCGTTCGGGGAAAAGCAACTCTTTGGCTTCGTAAAAACGCAAGGTGCGCGGTGTCACATCGAATGCGGTACACATCTCGCGAATGGTCATTGTTGTGTTCGACATTTACGGTACTCGCTAAGTTATTTTGCTTCGTACAATAGGTATCTGCGTTTACTGCCCCGGCAATACTATGGAACATGAGGTTGACGTAAGCCAGACGTCACGTCACATGCGGGTTTGACGTTAGGGAACGTTACGTAAGCCCGAATTTTGCCTTATTCAATGAAAGGGTAGGAACAAAGCAGCGCGAGACACACACAATTCAGTGAACAAACAAGGAGCGGATATGACGGAAAGGTTGGAACTGCACGCATTCATCGGGCGCGTTAGAAAGACAACGTCTTATGCGTCCTTGTGGTTGTTGATTCAACGATATGCGAGAGACAACGATTTTCGCAGCGTCACTTACCACAGCATTGATGTGCAGTCTTTGGGGGCAGAGAATTTCGGGGCTGTGGAATTTGGAATTCCAGCCGATTTCCGGCGTGTATATCTGGAAGAGCATCTATATCTGGATGATCCGTTTCCAGCGATCGCGGCGACGCGGACCGAGCCTTTCTATTGGTCAGACATTACAGGTTCTGTGCAGCTTACCGCCAGGCAGTCGACCTATATCGAAAAAGCAAGTAAGGCGGGCTTTGCAGATGGGATGATAATGCAGGTCTTTGGGCCGCAGGCGCGAAATGCGTTGGTGAGTATCGGCTTTCAGAAGGGAAGACCTAGACTTTCACCCCAAGAGGTTACGGAAATGCAATGGGCCGCTCAGTCCGTTCATTTACATTTTTGCAGCATGTCCAAACCGACCGATGGACAACATTCCCGTTTATCACCGCAAGAGCTTGAAGTGCTGCGCTGGATAGCCCGTGGCAAAAGCAATACCGTGATCGCTGAAATCATGGGGCTTTCACGCCACACAGTGGATACGATCACTCGCCGCATGTTCGGTAAGTTGGACGTGACAGACAGGACTCGCGCGGCGGTCAGGGGGCTGGCATTCGGCCTGATCCACCAATCTTCGGACTACCTGGCATAGCGATCAACGTGTAGCGTAACTGCGTGACATGATCGCTTGGTAGAAAACAGTTAACATGGTAACTTCAACTTTAACGATTAGACATTAAATTTTGTTTTTGTTAACCATTACCGAGTGTGCGTAAACTTGGGTATAGAGTAAAGGTGGCTTAGTTGGTTATGCCAGATGTCGTTGGAGTAGATGCGCTGCGTGTTGCAGCCAGCAAAGTGGAAGATGCAGCTTACGAACTTGCTGCTGACGTAAACAGTGATCTGGTCTCGGAAATGATTGTTCTCGCGGCCGAGCTCACCCGGATCGCCGATATTGTTTCACGACGCGCGGCGCAAGTCCGCTAGGTCGCGGAATCCAGCTTGAGAAGTGATTGAGCCGTATCATCACGGAGCCGTTGAAGTTCTGCGATTGCTTCGTCTAATTGTACGCGCTGATCTTTCAATTCTTCAAGCTGGTGGTCTGCACTGACCACCCACGCGCGCATCTGGGCGTGGGTTCCTTCCTTTTCATAGATAAGCAGCCATTGGCGTATGCCTTCAAGGGTATATCCAAATTTACGCCCCCGCATGATCAGCTTCATTCGGGCGATCTCACGGGGCCCATAGCTGCGCGACCGGCCTTCGCGATCGGGATGAAGAAGCTCAATATATTCGTAGTAACGCAGTGTGCGCGGCGTGACGTCAAACTCTGCACACATCTCTTTGAAGCTCAGGCGTTTTTCAGTCATTGTTCTCTCCTCAGAAAAGAAACCTATGCGTAACATTCTGCAAGCGCAACACTCGGGGTTGCTCTAGGTGGCCAGCTTGGTTGATATGGAACGGTGAACAACAATCAAGGGCAATTCATGTTAGACAAGCTGCGGATGGCCGAACAGTTCATTGCTGCCCTACCTTACAGTGCAGCGTTGGGAATGAAGCTCGAAGAACTCAATGACGGGGTATCGGTGATTTCCATGCCCTATGATGAAAGATTTGTCGGGGACCCGCGCACCGGGGTAATTCACGGCGGGGCGGTATCGGCGCTTATGGATACGTGTTGTGGGGCGGCGGTAATGAGCCACCGCAGCAACCCCGGCGGTACCGCGACAATAGACTTGCGCATCGAATATCTGCGTATCGCCAAGCCGGGACAGCGGATAACAGCGCGAGCCGAATGCTATCATGTGACACGCTCGGTTGCGTTTGTTCGTGCCACGGCCCACGACGAAGAAGATGACAACCCTGTCGCAACCGCGACCGGCAGTTTCACCGTAGAGGGTCGCAGATGAGCGTACGTGGCAAGCCGGAAGCGGTTCAGGTTGTGAAGAAACGCCGCGACTCTGCGTTGCGGGCCTTGGTTGATGGGGTGCCCTATATCAAGTTTCTCGGTATCGAATTTGACCGCCGTGGCGATGAACTGACGGGGATTTTGCCGTTCTCCGAAAAGTTCATCGGGAACCCGATGCTTTCGGCATTGCATGGGGGTGTGACTGCTTCGTTTCTTGAGGTCACGTCGATCATTACCCTAAGCTGGGCTTATCTTTGGGACGACCTCGAAGCGGGTATCATCAAGGTAGACGCAGAGGGCGAACCGAATCTGCCGCGCTTGCCAAAGACGATAGATTTCACACTCGACTACCTGCGTTCCGGTTTGCCGCGCGATGCCTATGCACGGGCACGCATCAACCGGTTGGGGCGACGGTATGCTTCGGTGCAGGTCGATGCATGGCAGGATAACCGCGATAAACTGTTTGCCCAGGCCACCGGTCATTTCTTGATGCCGCAGCGACGTGACTGAAACGATCCCTAAGGATGAGATAACGGCGTTTGCGCGCGGCAAGGTGGCGGCGCGTGACGTTGTAACTCATCGCCGGGTACTGAATATCGCTATTCCCATCGTCGTTTCGAATGCCACAGTCCCGATATTGGGGGCGGTGGACACCGGCGTGGTCGGTCAGTTGGGTCTGGCTGCCCCGATCGGCGCGGTCGGGATCGGGGCAATCATCCTCTCGGCGCTGTATTGGGTATTTGGCTTTTTGCGGATGGGCACCGTCGGGTTGACTGCGCAGGCAGCGGGCAATCAGGACGACGCCGAAGTGGCTGCGCTTTTGACCCGGGGATTGTTGATCGGGAGCCTCGCCGGCATGGCGTTGATCCTGTTGCAACTGCCGTTGTTTTGGGCGTCCTTTCAGGTGTCTCCGGCAAGCTCTGATGTGGAAGGGCCGGCACGAGCATATATGCGAATTCGCATATGGTCGGCCCCGGCGGCGATTTCGATTTATGCGATCACCGGTTGGTTGATCGCCCAAGAGCGTACCCGCGCCGTACTGGTCATTCAACTCTGGATGAACGGCATGAACATCTTGCTCGACCTTTGGTTCGTGCTGGGTCTGGATTGGGGGGTAGAAGGAGTTGCCTTTGCCACGTTCCTTGCCGAATGGACGGGTGCGGCGCTCGGTCTGTGGCTTTGCCGGGCGGCGTTTGCTGGTCCGGCATGGCGCGACTGGGTGCAGGTGTTCGACGGGCCTCGATGGATCAACATGGCCCGCGTCAACAGCGATATCCTGATCCGGTCATTATTGCTCCAGGCGATCTTCGTATCGTTCCTGTTTCTGGGGTCGGGCCTTGGTGATGTCACGTTGGCCGCCAATCAAGTCCTGCTGCAATTTCTGATGATTACGGCTTTCGCGTTGGATGGCTTTGCGTTTGCTGCCGAAGCTTTGGTCGGTCGCGCCATGGGGGCCAGACAACGCGATATCGTGCGTCGCAGCGCCGTGCTTACCAGCGGCTGGGGGTTTGTCATCTGCGTGTTGATGGCCGTTGTCTTTGCATGGGGTGGCGGGGCTATCATCGACCTGATGACCACCGCCGTTTCTGTACGTGCAGAGGCGCGCGTGTTTTTACCTTACATGACCGCGGCACCTTTGCTGGGGTGCGCGTCGTGGATGCTGGACGGCGTTTTCATCGGAGCGACGAGATCGCGAGACATGCGAAACATGATGGCCGTATCCTTTGCGATCTACGCGGCAAGCGTTATCATCCTGTTGCCCTGGCTGGGCAATCATGGATTGTGGATATCGTTGCTGATTTCATTCGTCGCGCGCGGTGTCAGCCTGGGGCTGCGATATCCGGCGCTTGAACGGTCCGTTGCCTAGACGGTCCAGCGAAACCCGTGGGTAATTCTAACGCGACGCTCCGCCTGCCAACAGTGGTTTGATCGCCTCGGGTGGCCGGCCAATGATCGCTGCGGTGCCTTTGAACGCGATTGGCCGTTCGATAAGAACCGGAAATTCGGCCATTGCCCGCAGCAGATCGTCATTGCTGGATGTCTTGGACAAGTTCAATTCCTTGAACTTGGCTTCTCCCGTGCGCATCATATCGATCGGGCGCAGGCCGAGAGCTTTTGAAGCGGCCGAAAGCTCTGCTTTGGTGGGGGCGTCATCCATGTAACGTCTGATCGTGACATCAACCTTTGCCTGTTCGATCAAGCCCAAGGTTTGACGCGACTTTGAACAACGCGGATTATGCCACAGGGTGATCATAGCCATTTTTTCCGCCTGCTGCCGACAGCGTCGGCAACAGTGTCGAACCCATCATGTTTTAACAATTTGTCCAATCCGCGCGCAATATCTGCCGCCAGTGACAACCCGCCATACACCAACGCGGTATATAGCTGTACTGCGCTCGCACCCGCACAGATCTTGGCATACGCTTCCTCGGCTGAACTGATGCCGCCGACGCCGATCAGCGGAATATCGGTTAGCGTCGAAAGCCGGGCGAGAACGCGCGTCGACTTTTCAAATAGGGGGGCACCGGATAATCCGCCCATCTCGCTGCGGTGGTGGCTTTGCAGGCCGTTGCGATCCAGTGTTGTGTTTGTCGCGATAATGGCTGCAACGCCCGCGTCGTTGGCAACGTCTGCGACGTCGGCAGTTTCGGCTTCGGTCAAATCCGGGGCAATTTTCAGAAACACAGGCGTATCGCCGCGCACGGCCATCACGCCAGCCAGCAGGCCCGCCAGTGCAGCCTTACCTTGTAGATCGCGAAGCTTTTCGGTGTTGGGGGATGACACGTTGACCGTCGCAAAATCCACATGATCCCGCGCCACTTCCATAACTCTGGCAAAGTCAGCGGCGCGATCCTGGCTGTTCTTATTAGCCCCAAGGTTCAATCCGACCGGCACACCGGCACCACGTCGCGCAAGGCGGGTGCAGATCACCTGCATCCCGTCATTGTTGAACCCAAAGCGGTTGATCGCCGCCCGGTCTTCGGTCAGTCGAAACAGCCGGGGTTTTTCATTGCCGGGCTGGGGCAAGGGGGTCGCGGCACCCACTTCGATAAAGCCGAACCCAGCATTGGAGAGAGGCGCAACGGCCGTGGCATTCTTGTCAAACCCCGCTGCCAGCCCGACCGGGTTAGGCAAAGACATGCCGGCGACGATCGTTTTCAATCTGGACGATGTGACCGGGCCTGGCGATGGTGCCAATCCTGCGCGCAGTGCCGCTATGGCGACGCCGTGGGCTGCCTCCGGGTCGATGCGGTGCAAGGCGCGCAGGCCCAGCTGTTCGGCGACTCGCCTCATGCAAATTGATCGGTCAAGGGCAACGGGGCGCTGCGTATTAACCTTGAGGTCGCTACCGCCGCTTGCCGATGTACCACCGCCAGCTTGTAGCGCGGATCGGATATCATCCGCAAAAACGCATGGGCGTTGGGATATTGCGCGATGAACATCAGATCCCAGGCTTCGTCACCGGGGCCGATCAAGGTTGCTTCGAATTGACCGCGCCAAAGGATCGACCCGCCCACGTCAGCCAAAACTGGCCCACTTTCGGCCCCGTAGTTCTTGTAGGCCTGTGCACCGGTCAGGGCCTTTGATGCCAAGGCATGATCATCTGGATAACAGGCCTTTTCGCGCAGACGCACGAGATTCAGCATGTTTATCGGGGTCTCGCGGTCCAGCGCTTTGAAGCTGTCAAACTGGTCCCGGTCCGGGTCGATATAGTTGGTCATCCTTTTTCACTTTCAAAGCCGGCCGGAAATTCATGGGCACCGTTCACCAGCGGCAAGGGCTGGGCCCATACGACATCCGGCATTGTCAACTCGCGATAAAGATGCGGAAACTTGGCGTTGCCGCGCGATATTTCCCATCTCAAGGCATCGCCCAGGCGTTCCGTCTCGATGGCGAGCAGAAACAAATCGGTTTCATCGGCAAAATGCTTTGCCGCGGTTTCGGCCGCTTGGCTTGCGGTGGAGAAATGCACATAACCGTCGGTGACGTCGATGGGCGCACCGCGGGTGGACCCGTTCTGGCGCAGGGTTTGCCATTCGTCGGCGCGGAATATTTTGTATATCAGCATGACCTTGTGATGCCTCGGTATAATCGATGGGTCAAGGGGCGACCGCCGTGCCACGCCAATTCGTTTGGCTTTGTCATTCGGGCCGATGAAACATCTTTGAAAACAAACGCGATACGGTCACGATACGTCAAACCTTCAACCTGGGGAGATGACCATGAAACGATTCCTTTCGGCCACCGCGGTTCTTGCGCTGACGTCCGGCGCGGCAGCGGCTGACTTTAACCTGACAATTTTGCACACCAATGATTTCCACTCGCGGTTCGAACCGATCAGCAAATACGACGGTCCGTGCCCTGCCGAGGATAACGCGGCGGGTGACTGCTTTGGAGGCACCGCCCGTCTGGTGAACGCAATCAAGGACGCGAAATCGCGAAGCTCCAACTTCGTGCTCGTCGACGGGGGGGACCAGTTTCAAGGATCGCTGTTTTACACGCGCTACAAGGGTAAGATGGCAGCCGAGATGATGAATATGCTTGGCTATGACGGGATGACAGTCGGAAACCACGAATTTGACGACGGACCGGAGGTGCTTGCCGGGTTCATGAACGAGATCAATTTTCCGATCCTGATGTCGAATGCTGACGTTTCCGCAGAACCGTTGCTTGCGGGCAAGTTGGCTAGGTCGGCGGTGATCGAACGCGCAGGCGAGCCCATTGGGTTGATCGGGCTTACCACCGAAGACACGCCCGAACTTGCCAGCCCCGGTGAAACGGTGGTTTTTCTCGACTCGGTCGCGGCGGTTCAAGGCGAAGTCGATTTGCTGACGGCGCGGGGTGTAAACAAGATTATCGTGCTCAGCCATTCCGGCTATGGCGTGGATCAGATGGTTGCGAAAAACACCACGGGCGTTGATGTGATCGTGGGTGGCCACAGCAATTCACTGCTCAGCAACACAAATGATCGCGCCGATGGACCTTATCCCACTATGGTCAACCAGACAGCCATCGTGCAGGCCTATGCCTATGGTAAATACCTCGGTGAACTTAACGTGACCTTTGATGATGAAGGTAACGTCAAGCAAGCCTCGGGAGAACCGGTTCTGATTGATGGACGCACGCCCGAGGACGAAGCCACGCTCGCGCGGATCGCCGAGCTTGCCGCCCCGCTTGAGGAAATACGCAACAAGGTTGTCGCCAATACCAATGACCCGATCGACGGGGATCAGGCGGTTTGCCGGATCAAGGAATGCCAGATGGGCAATCTTGTGGCCGATGCGATGTTGGACAGAGTCGCCGATCAAGGTATCGAGGTCGCGATCCAGAACAGTGGCGGGTTGCGCGCCTCGATTGATGCCGGAGAAGTCACCATGGGTGAGGTGCTGGCGGTGCTGCCTTTCCAAAACACGCTGTCGACTTTTCAGGTTTCCGGGGCAGAGCTGATCGAAGCACTTGAAAACGGGGTTAGCCAGATCGACAAGGCGGCGGGTCGGTTTCCTCAGGTCGCGGGGATGACATTTACCGTGGATCCCAAGGCCGACGTGGGGCGTCGCATAAGCGATGTGACGGTATCGGGCATGCCCATTGACCCGGAAAAGACGTATGGAATGGTATCGAACAATTATGTACGCAATGGCGGGGATGGCTATGCGACGTTTAAAACCGCACAGAATGCGTATGACTATGGCCCCGATCTGGCCGATGTAACCGCCGAATTCATTGCCAAGAATGGCGATTATACCCCGTATATCGATGGTCGAATAAAGATAAAGTAGCGCGCACAATTCTGCGTGGCACTGTGCCTTTCAATGCGTGGGCACCGTGCTTCGCATGGCTTTTCACGCGTTGCCAGCGACACTGTCTGCCTTGGCAAAGGCCGCCGTTTGCGGTGTTGAAATGCGCCCGCCCGGAACCGGACGGAAATCGATCTTGTCTTCCACGGGAACTGCTTCGCGTTTCATGATGCGGAACATGGTGTAGAAGATGATCACGACGTGACTGCCCGCCGTGATGACAAACAGCGCGCGATCTGCAAAGCCGGCCATCGCCCAACCGGCGATCAATGGGCCGACAATTCCACCGATACCATAAAGCAACAGCAAGCCGCCGGAAATTTGGATCGAGGTTCCAGGGGCAGCGTGGTCATTGGCGTGGGCGACAATGACCGGATACATGGCGAAAATGGACCCGCCTAAAACCCCCGCCAGCACCAGATTAAGGGCTCTGCTGTCAGGCGCGAAAACAAGAAATGCGGCATCGGCGGCAAGGGCGAGCACCGCCAACCCGATCAAGACGTGACGTCGGTCAGTCTTATCTGACAGCCAGCCGACGGGAATCTGCGCCAGTGCTCCGGCCAAGATCGGAATGGATGTGAAAAGCGCAATTGTCGCGAGAACAAGCCCGACACGTTCGGCGTAAACCGCAGCAAGCGTGCCGAAGGCCGAATTGGAAACCCCGACGAATAGCACCGCGATGACGGCCACAGGGGAGTTGCGCCAAAGTGCCTTGAGATCAAGATTGACGCTAACCAGCGGGGCAGGGGTCGCACTGGAACTGACAGCGGTCGGAACCAGTGCCAAGCAATAAAAGATCGCGGCAATCGCGAAAAAGGTAAATCCGTTCGGGTCCCCCACCGTCAACAGCATTTGGCCCGCAGTGGTCGCGCCCAAGTTAACCATCGTGTAGACTCCAAACACCTTTCCTCGGCTGGAAGGTTCGGTCTGTTCGGACAGCCAGCTTTCCACAATCATTGCCGCCCCGGCAAAGCAGAAACCGCACAGGGCCCGCAGAATGATCCAGGCGATCGGAGTCACCAGCAACGCGCTCAGCAATATGGAAATTGCCGCGATCGCGGCCATCGCACCGAATGCCCTGATGTGACCAACGCGCCCGACCAGCCGGGCGGTGAAGATGCAGCCCGACACATAGCCGATAGCCCAGCCGGTTCCCAATAAACCCAACGACAGCGCCGAGAACCCCTCGTATTGACCTCGCAGAGGTAAAATCAGCCCATTTATCCCGCCAGCGAAAAGCAGAAATGCGGAGCCAAGCAACAAGGTACTGACAGGCAGGAATTGGCGAAGCATAAGGGGGGCCTTTAATCTGTCATGCCTGCGACGGCGGGTCATGATACGGTTCTACGTGACGGTCATCGCGCCGGTCACGATGGTCTATCCATCCTTGCCTTTGGCTGCACAAGCATAGGGCGGTTTAGTGATTTGCATATCTGTCTGCAACATAGACCTTGCCCCGGTTAAGTAAAACCGAATGTCGGTAACCTATGCGGCGATATCACTGTGCGGGACGGCGTGGTATTCATCGGTTGGGATTTGAGGTATCAAAATTGCGCATGACGTCGAAGGCAGAAAGAGAATGCCGGCGGGAACATCTGCTGGTCCGATAACGGGGACGTCAATTTTCAACTGGGCCGCTGATGCAAACGCAAGGGCAGCAAGACATGGTATTTCGTGCGGCCACGGTCTGGTCACAGTCGGCGCAATAACGGATGAGGGCTGAAACCCGCGTCCCCTAGCGGGTCATCGTTATTCGCTGAGCGGGGGCGCGGCGAAGCTGATCTCGCCGGTATAGCTTACTTCGCCGTACCGGGTTTCACCGGTGGCAACGAACTGTAGCGGAGTTTTGCTGTCGACAGGATACGTAAAGGTTTGGCCCCGGCTCATGTTACCTGATTTCCAACTTTTTCTGTCGCCCAGGATTGAGCGGACGTCTGATGCCTCGTTGGTAAACTGAACTTTGTCACCGGGTTGCAGATAGGTTACCGCCGGGAAGAACCCCCGGTCGTGTATCAAGACATAATGGGTCTGGGCGACTGCGCTGCCAGCGCTGAGCACCAAGCCGACTGTCACGGATACCATCGCCGTTTTGCGAACAGAATTATACATTGTACCGCTCCTTACCATCATTCGGGCAGAGTCGGTGGTCTCCATCCGAGCAAGTTGAGCTTCATTTAATGAACTATTAAGGCGTAATTAGGGCAAATTGGTTATAAATGCCTATCCGTTTGGGCCGCCAACCATCCTTTGAAAGATTTCAACGCCGCTGTTTCGACGCGATCCTCGGGCCAGACAAGGTAATAATTGCCGATACTGTGGGTGGTTTGGGTCGATGCCAATACCAGTTGTCCATCGCGCAGATAGGGGGCTGCGGAAAACGTCGGCAACAGGGCTACTCCCAGCCCGTGTACCGCTGCCTGCGCCATGGTGGAAAACTGATCAAAGACCATACCGGCAGGGGGGTCCTGTGTGACGCCGAGCGCACGCAGCCATCGCGACCAACCGCGTGGGCGGGTGTCAAGATGCAATAGCGGATAGGTGAGGATTTCAGCGGCGTTTTCCAAAGGAGCACCCAAAAGCTCGGGCGCACAGACCGGCACGACGGTTTCTGGCATAAGATGCAGATAACCGACGCCGGGCCAGTCCTCCTTGCCAAAGTGAATTGCGGCGTCGAAAGGGCTGTTCTGAAATGAAAACGGGTGGAGTCGGGTGCTGAGGTTCACCGTGACTTCGGGGTGGGTCTGGGCGAAATCGCGCAATCTGGGGGCCAGCCAATGCATGCCGAACCCCGGCAGTATAGCAAGGTTCAGCGCACCGGCCGTCGGGTTGGTCCGGGCTGATATCGACGCCTGTGCCAGCTTGTTAAGTATGTCGCGCACCTGCACGACATAACTTTTCCCCGCGTCGGTCAACACCAACTGACGGCCCTGCCGCCCAAGCAGGGCAACGCCCAACTGATCTTCCAACGTCTTGAGTTGCCGGCTGATGGCGCTTTGGGTCAGCGATAACTCGCGTGCCGCCTGCGTGGCACTGCCAAGCCGGGCAACCGCTTCGAAGGCGAGCAATGCATTGACCGAAGGCAGGAAGCGACGCGGCGCTATCATATGACTTTTACTCATAGGTTCAGGACAAAGCAGCGATAGTCATTTGCCGTTTGCTTTGCAATACTGCCCCAAATTCGCACCCCGAGGAGAACACCGATGAGCACTGAATTGCCAGTATTGAAAGCAAAGGACGCACCGGACATGGGGAGCTTTGATTGGGCAGACCCGTTCCGCCTTGTCGATCAGTTGACCGAAGACGAGCGCATGATCCAGCAAAGTGCCCGCGCGTATGCGCAGGAAAAGCTGCAGCCCCGCGTGATCGACGCCTTTGCCAACGAAACCACCGACCCTTCGATATTTCGCGAAATGGGCGACATGGGGCTTCTGGGCGTCACGGTGCCCGAGCATATGGCGGGCTGGGGGGGAGCTATGTTTCCTACGGTCTGGTCGCACGTGAAGTTGAACGTGTGGACAGTGGCTATCGGTCGATGATGTCGGTGCAATCCAGCTTGGTGATGTATCCGATCTACGCCTATGGCTCGGAAGAGCAGCGCATGAAGTATCTGCCGAAACTGTCCAGTGGCGAATTCATCGGCTGCTTTGGCCTGACAGAACCGGATGCGGGCTCTGACCCTGCGGGCATGAAGACCCGTGCGGTGAAAACCGCCAATGGCTACAAGCTGACCGGCTCCAAGATGTGGATCTCGAACGCGCCGATCGCGGATGTTTTCGTGGTCTGGGCCAAGTCCGAAGAGCACGGCGGCAAGATCCGCGGCTTCATCCTTGAAAAAGGCATGAAGGGTCTGTCCGCACCCAAGATCGGCAATAAGCTGTCGCTGCGCGCCTCGATCACAGGCGAGATCGTGATGGACAACGTCGAAGTCGACGAAGATGCGTTGCTGCCCCATGTCGAAGGTCTGAAAGGCCCATTCGGCTGTTTGAACCGCGCCCGATATGGCATCAGCTGGGGCGCACTGGGGGCCGCTGAATTCTGCTGGCACGCCTCGCGTCAATACGGTCTGGATCGCAAACAGTTCAACAAGCCGCTGGCGCAGACACAGCTGTTCCAGAAAAAGCTGGCCGACATGCAGACCGAAATCGCGCTTGGACTGCAAGCCTCGTTGCAAGTGGGTCGTCTGATGGACAATGCCAACGCCGCGCCGGAAATGATCTCTATCGTCAAGCGCAACAACTGCGGCAAGGCGCTGGACATCGCCCGCATGTCCCGCGACATGCACGGCGGCAACGGCATCAGCGGCGAATTCCAGGTGATCCGCCACATGATGAACCTCGAGACGGTGAACACCTATGAAGGCACGCACGACGTGCACGCGCTGATCCTGGGCCGCGCCCAGACCGGCCTGCAGGCGTTCTTCTAAAGCATTGGAAAAGGGGCTCCATGCCCCTTTGGGACCACCATTCTTGCCACTGATCTGGCAAGATACGCATAGTCATAAGGTGTAAGATGGACCGTGTTCAGATCGTCCATGACAATTTCCTGCGTCGCGTTTCGGCGCGGGATTTTCCCGTTGGCGGCGGCGTCACGCCCGGTTTGTCGGACGCTGAGGCGATCAGGCTTTATCGCGCTCAGGTTCTGTCGCGGGCGCTCGATCTACAAAGCCGGGTCATGCAGAAACAGGGGCAGGGGTTTTACACCATCGGCTCCAGCGGCCACGAAGGGATGGCGGCTGTCGCGCATGCCCTGCGCCCCGATGATATCGCGTTCCTGCACTACCGCGACGCTGCATTCCAGATTGCCCGCGCAGATCAGGTCGAGGGTCAGGATATGATGCGCGACATGTTGCTGTCGTTTGCGTGTTCGGCTGATGATCCCACCAGCGGTGGCCGCCACAAGGTGTTGGGTAGCCGAGCGTTGATGATTCCGCCGCAGACCTCGACGATCGCCAGTCACCTGCCAAAAGCCGTCGGTGCTGCACATGCGCTCGGGCTTGCCCGGCGCAATCCCCCCGAACACCAAATGCTGCCGCGTGACGGGATCGCGATGTGCAGCTTCGGCGACGCCTCCGCGAACCACTCTACCGCGCAGGGCGCTATCAATGCCGCCAGTTGGACCGCGGTTCAGGGGGTTCCTCTGCCGCTGCTGTTTGTCTGCGAGGACAACGGCATCGGCATATCGACGAAAACGCCAACCGGCTGGATCAAGGCTTCCATGTCAGCGCGGCCGGGGTTGCGCTACTTCGAGACCGATGGACTGGACCTCTACGCGGCCTATGCGTTGGCCAAACGAGCCGCTGATTACGTCCGCAAACACCGCAAGCCTGCGTTTTTGCACCTGCGCACGGTTCGGCTTTACGGCCACGCCGGGGCCGATGTCGCGACATCATACCTGCCCCGTGCCGAGGTCGAAGCAGACGAGGCGAATGATCCGCTGTTGCATACCGTGCGCTTGCTGAGCGCGGCTGGGGTGATGGACCCAACGGATGCCTTGACGCTCTATACCCAAACACTTGATCGCGTGGCCGAGGTCGCCAGCGATGTCGTCACTCGCCCACACCTGACGACGGCCGCTGACGTGATGGCAAGCATTGTGCCTCCGAAACGGTTCTGCGCCCCGACCAATGGTCCCAGCGTCGAACACCGCGCCGATGTATTCGGCAGCGACCTTGCCCAGATGGACAGCCCGCAGCCGCTCTCCAGGCTGATCAACTGGGCGCTGCACGATCTGATGCTCGCACATCCCGAAACGCTGTTGATGGGCGAAGATGTCGGTCGCAAGGGCGGCGTCTATGGCGTCACGCAAAAGCTGCACCAACGCTTTGGACCGGCCCGCGTGATCGACACCCTGCTCGACGAGCAAAGCATTTTGGGATTTGCCATCGGTGCTGCGCATAACGGCTTCATTCCGATGCCCGAGATCCAGTTCCTTGCCTACCTCCACAACGCCGAAGATCAACTGCGCGGCGAAGCTGCGACGCTCCCGTTCTTCAGCAATGGTCAATGGTCCAACCCGATGGTGCTGCGGATCGCGGGGTTGGGGTATCAAAAAGGCTTTGGCGGCCATTTTCACAATGACAACTCGCTGGCGGTGCTTCGCGACATTCCCGGCATCATCATCGCGTGCCCGTCCAGCGGGGCAGATGCTGTATTGATGCTACGTGAAGCACACAGGCTGGCCCGCGAAGAACAGCGCGTGGTGGTATTTGTCGAACCCATAGCGCTTTACCCGATGCGCGATCTGCTGGAGCCGGGCGACGGCGCGTGGATGACCTTCTATCCCGACCCGGACCAGCGTATCGGGCTGCAAGATATCGGCGTGCACGGGGACGGTTCCGATCTGGCGATCCTGACCTATGGCAATGGCCATTACCTAAGCCGCCAGGCCCAGGTCGACCTTGCCGCCCGGGGCGTACAGTCGCGCGTCATCGACATGCGCTGGATCGCGCCATTGGCCCAAGATGCGATCATTGCAGCGATCGGTGCGCGGCCCGTACTGATTGTCGACGAATGCCGCCGTACCGGTGGGCAGGCCGAAGCACTGATGGCGCTCCTGCAAGAACGCGGTATCGACGGCTACGCCCGGCTCACGGCCCAGGACAGTTTCATCGCCACGGGCCCGGCCTATGCCGCGACACTTCCATCGCGCGAAAGCATCGTGGCGTCGGCTTGTGCCTTGGTGGGCCGCTAAGTCTTTATCGACGGGGCCCCGCCCTCGAATGCGTTCCCGTTGACATAATCACACGGGTCCTCCTGCATCTGCAAATGCAGGTCCTGACCATGGTAAGGATGCGCCCGGGCCAATGCTTCGTCCACGTCAATGCCCAACCCGGGGGCGGTCGGTGCCTCGATGTACCCGCCTTCGACACGGATACAGCTTTTGATCAACTTGTCATGGAACGGGGTTTCGATACATTCGCACATCAGGATGTTGGGGATAGATACCGCAAGTTGAATGTTCGCCGCCCATTCGATGGGACCCGCATAAAGATGCGGGGCGACCTGTGCGTTATAAACCTCTGCCATGGCCGCGATCTTCTTCGCTTCCCATATGCCCCCGGCGCGCCCCAACGCAGGTTGTAATATCGCCGCCGCCCCCGCTCGCAACACCGGGGCAAACTCGGCCTTGGTGGTCAAACGCTCTCCGGTGGCTACGGGGATCGGCACAGCACGGGCCACGGCCGCCATCTGCTCGACTGCATCGGGCGGGATCGGCTCCTCATACCAAAGCGGGTCATAGGGTGCGATCGCTTGCCCCAACCGGATTGCGCCGGCAGTGGTGAACTGCCCGTGGGTTCCAAACAATAGATCCGCCTTTTCGCCAACCGCGTCCCGGATAGCTTTGCAAAACGCGACGGACCGCGTGATATCCGACATCGCCGGCATATGCCCGCCGCGCAGGGTATAGGGCCCCGCAGGGTCAAACTTGACCGCTGTATAGCCACGCGCAATGCAATCCAACGCGGATTCTGCCGCCATCTGGGGCGAGGTCCAGAAACCCGTCATGTCATGATGCGCAAGCGGGTACAGATACGTATAGCCGCGAACCCGCTCATTCATCCGCCCGCCGATCAGGGCATGAACCGGCCGCTCACGGTGCTTGCCCAGGATATCCCAACAGGCAATCTCCAGCCCCGAAAAAGCGCCCATTACCGTCGGGTCGGGACGCTGTGTAAACCCCGAAGAATACACCCGCCGATACATCAGTTCGATATTTTCTGGGTTCTCGGCGTGCATGTGGCGCTCGAAAACGTCCTGGATAACTGCCCGCATCGCGGCCGGCCCCACCGTCGACGCATAGCATTCACCCCAACCGACGATGCCGGTATCCGTTGTGACCTTCACCAATATCCAGTATCGCCCCCCCCATCCTGGTGCCGGAGGGGCCGTCACAATCACATCCAGATCCTGCAACTTCATCGCGCGACCCTCTCTTCCAAATGGTTCGAAATCCCGGGGGTGCGGGGGCTGGCCCCCGCGTCGTTATCGATCAAACAGAATGACATTGCGCCGTGCGGCCCCTGTCTTGGTATCGTCAATAGCCTCGTTGATCTGCGCAAGCGACCACCGCCCCGAAATCAGTTGGTCCAGCTTCAACCGTCCTTGGGTATAAAGATCGACCATCCATGGGATGTCACGCTGGATCACCACATCACCCATTTTCGACCCAACCATACCTTGCCCCATCGCGGCCAGCATTACCGGCTCATAGGTCGATACGTCGCCCGAATGTGGCATCCCGACCATGACCACACGCCCCCCGGCCGCCAGATATTTAGGCGCATCGTCATAGGCGGGAATAGCACCTACCGTAACAATCACCGCGTCAACACCCGCGCGCCCCACCAAACCGGCGACCTTGCGCCAAGGCTTGTCATCCGTGGCCAGCACCCCGTCCGTCGCTCCGAATTCTCGGGCGATCTCCAGCTTCTCTTCGCTCATGTCTACTGCAACGATGCGCCTGGCCCCGGCAATCCGCGCCCCTTGAATGGCGTTCAGTCCGACGCCACCCGCGCCGATCACCACGACATCCTGACCGGGGCGCAATGCGGCTGCATTCACCACCGCGCCGACGCCCGTGATTACGCCGCATGCAATCAGGCAGGCCGCGTCTTTCGGGATGTCCCGGCTGATTTTCACCACCTGTGCCTGATCGACGACCACTTTTTCGGCAAACGCACCCGACGCCATCGCCTGATGCAACTTGCCGCCTTCCTTGGTCTTTAGCGGTCCGGTATCACCGTCATAGGGTGTTTCGCAAATCACCGGCCGGCCACTGGCGCAACTGGGGCAGGACCCACATGCCCGGATAAGCGTGACGATGACGCTATCGCCAGGGGCCAGGCCGCTGACCTGATCACCTGTTGCGCTGATACGACCCGCAGCTTCGTGACCATAGACTGCAGGTAACGAACCGCCCCAGCCGCCTCCTGCATAGGAAATGTCGGAGTGACAGATCGCTACAGCGTCAAGCGTCACCTCGACTTCGCGGCCCTCGGGAGCCCGCAATTCGACATCTTCAACAACAAGGGGGGCACCAAACTCGTGGCAAACAGCGGCTTTGATCAGTGGCATCGCAGGTCCTTTCGAGCGCGTGAATTTCAGCCAAGGTGACGCCTGCCCGTTTCAGGTGCAAGCCTCTTTGTGATCTTGTCAGTCAATTCCTGCGGTGCGCGGGAATCGGCCACGGTGTTGACCTGACGACGGCGCAAATATCGCCTTTGGTGTGCTCTGACTTGCTTGGGTTCGATGTAATTTGATGTGATTTGGTTCTATATGCTTGGCTGCACACGCTAGCTGTTTGACATTGCCCGGGCCCGCGAGACAAACGCAGCTGCATCGTGCGGTGCCTGGCCCAACTGTGCCGCAGGGTCAAACAATGACCCCGGCACGCTGGGGTAATCCGCGTGTACCAGGTCCGCCAGCGGGACCTGTTTTTCCAAAGCATCAAGGCAGAGTTGCTTGGTAATTCTTTGTGCTTCGGGGCGGGGCATGAACTCGGCCAACGCAAAACTCAGGGCTTCGGCGTGGATCAACCCCAGCTCTGCGTGCAGGGCGCTGTGCATTTTTACCGGGTGCGGCGATATGCCTGACGCCAGCCGCTTGGCATGTGACAGCGCAGAGGCCAGGCACAACGTCAGTTGTGGCACCGCCATCCATTCCGAGAACCAAGCACCGCCATCGCGTTGATGCTGGTGCGCGGCAGCAGCCTGCAAGGTTACGCGTTGCCCGGTAAACTGGTGACCAAGTGCGATGATTGCGGAAGGTCCCACCGGGTTTTGCTTTTGGGGCATCGTCGACGACGCACCCGAAGCTCCCAGTGCGACTTCGGTGATACCTGTCATCGTCAAGCCAAGGGTGCTTTGCGCGATATGCGTCAGCGCCGCCATCACGCGACCTTGCCAATCGGCGATGCGCAAGATCGGACCGCGATCGACATGCCAACTGCGCTTGGGATCATTCAGCCCCAGTGCCTTGGCCAGCCCCGCGCGGGTTTCAGCCGCTTTCGGCCCCAAAGCGGACCCGGTGCCGGCGGCACCTGACAGCGACACGAACAACGAGGATTTGCGCACGCTTTCAAGCTCCTCGATGGCGCTGCACAGCGGCATCCCCCATTCCGCCAACACCGCGCCCCAGCTTGTTGGCGTGGCGTGCTGTCCATAGGTCCGGGCAGGAAGCGGCACCGCTGCATGCGCCTGCGCCGCATCGGCAAGATGGCCGATGATCTCGCGCAGATCGGTTTCCGCCAGCAGCAATGCCTGACGCAGGCGCAGCATCAAAGCGGTGTCGATGATATCCTGGCTGGTCGCGCCCCAATGAACGTGCTGCGCGAACTCAGGTGCCTGCATTTCCGACCGGAACTGGGTCAGCAGGCCCGGTACACACACGCCGTTTTCGCCGGTCGACGCCGCGACGGCACCCGGATCAACCTGAATTTCCAACGACGCGCGATGGATAGCGGCAGCGCTGATTTCGGGGATTACGCCCAGGCCTCCCTGTACTTTGGCTAGCGCGCCTTCGACCAGCAGCATGGCCCGGATCGCCGCACTGTCCGAAAACAGTCGGCCGGCATCGCCGGTCTGGAAAAGATGCGCATACAGGGGGCTGTCAAAAACGCTGGCGGCCATCGGTTACCTCGATAAGATCGTTTTGATGATCCGCGCCAAACGGGCGGGATCTGTTAAGAAGGGTGAATGGCCGGTAGCCATTTCATAGACATCCTTGTCCGGCCAGTCCTGTGTCATGGTGACCTGATAGGCAGGAGGGATCGTGCGATCATCCATGCAGCGGATATAGCTGCGCGGCAGCGACTCGGCGCGGCGTGTGTCAGGCAGGGCAACAGTCGTGGGGGCAATCGCTTGCGCACACAGGCGCGGTATTGCGAATTCTGCCGCACCGGGCGGGCAATCGTTGTAAAACAAAGCCTCGGTCATCGTGGGGTCAAGGGTAAAGCTCTTGCCGTCGTCGGCCATGCGCACCGCAGGCATCAGGGGCTGGCTGGGGGCCTGCTTGCGCATGTCGGCAAGGGTCATTCCGGCGGCCGGCACATAGGCGCATAAATAGATCAGCCGCGCCATCGCAGCAGGGTTTTTTTGCGCGGCGGCGCTGATCGCGAACCCGCCCATCGAATGGCCCACCACCACGGTCTGGGGGGTCGACGCCGCGAGCACCGCGTCGGCATAGCTGTCGAGGGTAACATCGTTGACGGGTGTCAGGTCATCCCCGTGTCCTGGAAGGTCTATGGCACGGGGCGCATGCCCCAAAGCGCGCAATTCGGGTAACAGATCACGCCAGCACCACGCGCCGTGACACGAGCCGTGTACCAGTAAAATGTCAGACATGGCCGACGCTTCTTAGAAAATTAGTCAACACGCGGGCGTATTCCCGAGGATGTTCCACGCAAGGCAGATGCCCGGCCTTGCGGATGACATGAAACTTTGAACCGGGTATCAGGTCGACCGTTTCGCGAACCAGATCGGGCGGGGTCGACCCGTCTTCAGCACCTGCGATGCCCAGACAGGGCAAGCGCAGCGCGGCGGTGGGCGTATAAAAATCTGTTCCCGAGATCGCGGCGGAACACCCCGCATAGCCTGCGTCCGGCTGACGCACGACCATGTTGCGCCACAGTTCCAGCTCTGGGGTGCCTCGAAAATCAGCGGCAAACCAACGCTCCATAATCGCGTCGGCCAGGCTTTCGATGCCGTTCTCCTCTACTGCCTTGATCCGCTCGGCCCACATGTCTGGCGTACCGATCTTGGCGGCGGTGTTTGACAGGACCAGCGCCCGGATCAGATCCAGACGCTTGGTTGCCAAGCCCTGTGCGATCATGCCGCCAATGGATAGGCCGACAAAGACGCTTTCCTTTACTTCCAGAAAATCCATCAGCTTTTCGGTGTCGCTGATCAAGGACCCCATTTTATATGGTGCAGGCGGGCAGGTCGACAGTCCATGGCCCCGCTTGTCAAATCGGATGATCCGCAACCCCTTGGGCAGGAACGGCAAAATAGGGTCCCACAGGCGCATGTCGGTGCCAAGCGAATTGGCAAAGACCACCGGCGCGCCGTCGTCAGGGCCGTCGACGCGATAATGCAGGCGCACTTCGCCCGTATCAAAAAGCTTCATATCTGTGGCTCCTTTGCTGGATCAATCAAGAGTGGCAAGGGCGCGGGCGAACATATCGCTATCCACGTTCCCCCCCGAAATGGTTACAATCACATCGCTGCCGTTTATCTGATCCGTGCGGAAAAGAGCGGCGGCGAGCGCCACAGCCCCACCGGGTTCGGCAACGAGTTTCAGACGGTTGAACGCGTGGGCAACCGCTTGCAGAGCTTCGTCGTCGCTGACCGCAAGACCGGGACCGCACAGTCGTTGCATGATCGGAAAGGTCAGGTTGCCGGGTTGCGGCGTAACAATTGCATCGCAAATTGACCCGCCGCTGTTGGCATTGCGCTGTATCTGTCCTGTGTGCAGCGAACGGGCCACGTCGTCGAACGCCTCGGGTTCGGCGGGGCGCACCCGCAGGGTAGGGGCGTCGACCTCAAGCGCGAGCGCGATACCGGATGTCAGCCCCCCACCGCCACAGCACACAATCACATCGGCGTTTTCAATCCCTGCCTCAGCCGCCTGTTGCGCAATCTCGAGCCCCGTGGTGCCTTGGCCCGCAATCACCTGCGGATTGTCGAAAGGTTTGATCAACGTCAGATCTCGGTCTTCGGAAAACCGCGCGCCGATGGCATCGCGATCCTCGCTCATGCGGTCGTAAAGCACGACTTCGGCCCCAAGCGCTCGGGTATTGGCGACCTTCAGGCGCGGTGCGTCGGCGGGCATGATGATCACCGCAGGCACCCCGTGCAGCTTGGCCGCATAGGCGACGCCTTGGGCGTGATTGCCGCTGGAAAAGGCGATGACACCTTTGGCCCGAACTTCTGGATCCAACGCCGAAACCGCCGACCAACCGCCGCGAAACTTGAAGCTGCCGGTGTGCTGCAAACATTCGGGCTTTACCCAGACACGCCGCCCCGCGATGTCATCCAGAAACGGCGAATTCAGCAAAGGCGTGCGCCGCACGTGCCCCTCCAGGCGTCTGGCAGCAGCACGGATCATGTCGATGTTCATTGCATTTTCCCGATCCATTTGCGCAAGGCCGCCACCGCTTCGGGTTCATCCAGAAACGGTATATGCCCGCGGCCTGGAACCCGTGCAACCACCATATCGGGGCGTCTTCTTTCCATTTCCGCCAGCGTGTCTTCGCTAAGCAGGTTGGAATTCATCCCGCGGATGCAGGCCAGCGGCAAGCCCTCCAGCGCATCGAAAAATGGCCATAAATCGGGCGAGGGCTTGGCAAACGCCTTGGCAACGGCGTCGCGCAAATGCTTGTCATAGGTGATGGTAAGGCCGGTATCGGTCTGGGTGTAGTGCTTGACCGCTTCCTCCATCCAGCGGCTTTCGGGCACACCTTCGAATTCGGGAAATACTCGCGGCATCGCCTCGGCCGCTTCGACATGGGTCTTGGCAGCGGGATCACGGCCGATGTACTGCATGATGAAGTCCAGCCCCTGCGGGTCGATATGCGGTCCCACATCATTGAACGCGACGCCCAGCAAACGGTCCTTGGCACCCACGGCCAACCCCATTGCGTTCAGCCCGCCGCGCGAGGTTCCCAGGATGGCCACTTTGTCGATGCCGAGATGGTCCAAAAGCTCAAGAGCGTCTCGGCATTCCACAGGGGGCGAATAGTGGGACCAGTCCGGGTCGAAATCGGACCGCCCGCGTCCACGATAATCCATCTTGATCAACCGGTTACCGGATAGATGCGGGGTCACGTAGTCGAAATCCGCCGTAGATCGTGTAAGCCCCGCCAGGCACAGTATCGGCAGGCCCTGGCCACCTTCATCCGTGTAAAACAGGCTCAGCCCGTCTGAACTGTTGAACGTTGGCATTATACACCAGCCAGTTTGGGAATGCCGTCCAGTTGTTTCAGAACATGCACCGGTGTCCACGGTAATCGGTCTACCGGATCGCTATTTCTGTTTACCCAGGCGGTGGTAAATCCATAGCCTGTCGCGGCCCCTGCGTCCCAACCGTTTGAGGACACGAACAAAACCTCGTCCTTGCTGCACCCGAATTGCTGGCCCACCAGGTCATAGACCCGGGAATCGGGTTTGAAGACCCCGACCGTTTCGACCGATAGCAGAACATCCAACGTGCCGCCGATACCGGCTGAGTCGACGGCCCCTTGCAGCATCGCAGGCGATCCGTTCGACAGGATCGCCGTGTTCAACCCCGCGTCTTTCAGGGTTTGCAGCATTTCTGGCACCTCGGGATACGCCTGCAACTCCCAATACAGGGCCAACAACCGCTCTCTTAGCGGAGCGTTGCCATCATGCCCGGTCTTTTCCAGAGCCCAGTCCAGCCCATCCTGGGTGACTTGCCAAAAATCGTCATGCGCCCCGGTCACGGCACGCAGCCAGGAATAATTCAGCTGCTTTTGGCGCCAATGCTCCGCCACCTGCGGCCAATCGTTCCGCAATGCGGCGAAATCCGGTTCGGATGCAGCTTGCCGTGCGGCGGCGGTGACATCGAAAAGTGTACCATATGCGTCAAAAACGCAGGTCGTGATCGGCATGTATTGTCCTTTCGGATTGTTCACGCAGCACAGTGCCACGGCCCGCAGGGACAGAAAAGGCCGAAAAACCGGAGCCAAGGGGGTTTACGGCGGCGCGCAGGCTTGAAACACTAAGCACCGAACCCGGAGCACCCGCGCAGATACGCGGCCTCCTGTATTTAATCATCAATGATAGGAATATTTTATGACGCAGGTTAAAGCCGGCGATACGGTCGCTATCCACTATACTGGCACGTTACTTGACGGCAGCACGTTTGACAGCTCGGAAGGTCGCGAGCCGTTGGAGTTCGTGGTCGGGTCCGGCCAAATCATTCCCGGCCTTGATGTTGCGCTTCCCGGTATGGAAGTCGGCGACAACAAGATCGTCAAGATCGGCAGTGACGATGCCTACGGGCCGCTGAACCCGGAAATGCGCCAGGCTGTGCCACGCGAAGGGATTCCGGCGGATATCCCTCTCGAGGTGGGTACCCAGCTACAAATGCAAACCCCGGATGGTCAGGCCATGCCGGTGACGGTCGTCGAAGTAGATGATGCAACCGTGACCCTGGATGCAAACCACCCATTGGCGGGCAAAGATCTGCAATTTGACATCAAGCTGGTGAAAATCGCCTGATACCGCCTGACCAAGACGTCGGTGCGGGGACTGCCCGCACCGCGGCCCGCCCCCCCCGGTGCAGGCGATTGCGCGGTACAACGCGCAACGCTGGGGCGGCCTGCCGAAGATTATGCTCGAAACCCGGCGCTGCCCGCAGTAAGCAGCGACCATGGATACACAACACACTTTTGATATTTTCATTGTCGCGTCGCCGGGTCTCGAAGATATCCTGCTGAACGAAGTTATCGAAAAAGGCTTCGCCAATCCGTTGGTATCACCCGGAGGTATCACCATCCAGGGCGGCTGGTCCGATGTCTGGCGGGCAAACCTGGAACTCCGCGGGGCCACGCGGGTGTTGGCGCGAATTGGCTCGTTCATGGCGTTCCATCTGGCACAGCTCGATAAGCGGGCCCGGAAATTCCCCTGGGCACAGATATTGCGCCCCGACGTGCCGGTGCGCGTCCAGGTCACAACCAAGGCTTCACGGATCTACCATGCCGGTGCCGCGACCCAGCGGATCGAAACGGCCCTGCACGAGAGCCTGGGTGCCACGATCTCACCAGAAGCAGCCCTGGTGCTGAAGGTACGGATCGACGATAATGTGGTGACGATCAGCCTCGATACCTCCGGTGAATCTCTGCACAAACGTGGCCACAAGGAAGCCGTCGGCAAAGCCCCGATGCGCGAAACCCTCGCTGCGCTCTTGCTGGGCAAGGCCGGCTACCGCGGCACGGAAACAGTCGTCGACCCCATGTGCGGTTCGGGTACATTCGTGATCGAAGCCGCAGAGATCGCTTTGGGGTTGAACCCAGGCCGCAGCCGCCAATTTGCCTTCGAATCCCTGGCCTCTTTCGACGCTGACGCCTTTGCCGCACTGCGCAACACTGCCCCGAAATCAACCAACCTGCGTTTCTTCGGATCGGACCGTGACGCAGGTGCCATCCGTATGAGCCGCGCCAATGCCGAACGTGCAGGCGTGTCGGATCTGACCAATTTCGAAAACCACGCAGCGGGTCAGTTGCAACCCCCGCCAGGGGGGCCGGGGTTGGTTATGGTAAACCCACCCTATGGCGGCCGCATCGGCAACAAGAAATTGCTCTACCCGCTATACGCAACTTTAGGTCAAACATTGCTGGATCGGTTCAAGGGCTGGCGTGTCGGTCTGGTGACCTCCGAACCGCCGCTGGCCAAGGCCACAGGCCTGCCCTGGAAGCCGCAGGGTGCCGCCATCGCCCACGGCGGCATGAAGGTGTGGTTCTATCAGACCCCACCGTTGCAATAGGGCCACGGGCCTTCCAAATGGCATGAAATCCCGGGGTCCGGGGCAGCGCCCCGGTCCGTCAGCGACACGTCAAACAACGTTTAGAGATTTTCCGCCTGCGGCATGCCCAGGATATGAAACCCACCGTCTACCCGAATGGTTTCGCCGGTCGTGCAGGCCCCGGCATCCGATACCAGATAGACGGCGGTTCCGCCGACAGCTTCCAATGTCGCATTCGCACGCAACGGGGCGTTCTGATCGGTATGTTTATAGGTTTTTCGCGCCCCGCCAATCGCGGCACCGGCAAGCGTCTTCATCGGTCCGGGGCTGATTGCATTGACGCGAATGCCCTCGGGTCCAAGGTCATTGGCCAGATAACGCGTAGCGGATTCAAGGGCCGCCTTGGCGACACCCATCACGTTGTAATTTGGGACAACCCGGTTCGACCCCTGATATGTCAGCGTCAGCAGCGTGCCGCCGTTTTCTTTCATCAAGGGATGCGCTCGGCGGGCAATTTCGATGAAGGAATACGCCGAGATGTCCAGCGAGTGTTTGAAATTCTCACGTGACGTATCCATGAAGCGCCCCGTCAGTTCGGACTTGTCCGAAAACGCAATGGCGTGCACCACAAAATCTATCGTAGGCCAACGTGCCCCAAGCTGGTCAAATGCCCGGTCAAGTGATGCGTCATCGGTCACATCGACATCTACCATGAAATCCGAACCAACGCTCTGCGCCAATGGTTTAAGCCGGGTCCCGAACGCATCGCCCTGATAGGTAAACGCCACTTCCGCTCCGGCTTCGGCCATGGCGCGCGCGATACCCCAAGCGATCGACCTCTCATTCGCGACACCCATGATCAGGCCGCGTTTTCCCTTAAGCATACCAGACATCTGCGGCCCTTATTCTTTGAATTTGGAAAGGATCATCGACCCGTTGGTGCCACCAAACCCGAACGAGTTGGTCATCACCGAATCCAGCTGTGCGTTGTCAACTCGTTCCAGCGCGATTTCCGACGGGTCCAGCTTCGGGTCGAGATCGAAGACATTGATCGATTTTGCGATGAAATCGTCCTTGAGCATCAGCAGGCAAAAAATCGCTTCCAACGCTCCGGCGGCCCCTTGGGCATGACCGGTCATGGATTTGGTCGAACTCACCGGCGGGGTATTGCCTTGCCCGAAAACCCGGCGGACCGCTTCGATCTCGCCGACGTCGCCCACCGGCGTCGATGTTCCATGCGCATTGATATAGTCGACTTTCCGCCCCTCGGGCAGGGTTTGCAAGGCCAACCGCATGGCGCGCTCGCCGCCTTCGCCCGACGGTGCCACCATGTCATGACCATCCGATGTGGCTGCATAACCGGTTACTTCGGCATAGATCGTTGCCCCGCGCGCTTTGGCGTGCTCAAGCTCTTCGAGCACCACCATACCGCCGCCACCAGATATCACGAACCCGTCGCGATTGGCGTCAAATGCCCGGCTCGCAGTTTCGGGGGCATCGTTGTATTTGCTGCTCATGGCACCCATCGCGTCAAACAGGCACGACAGGGTCCAGTCGAGCTCTTCTCCGCCGCCTGCAAACATGATGTCTTGCTTGCCCATCATGATCTGCTCTGCCGCGTTGCCGATACAGTGCAGCGATGTTGAGCAAGCGGAGGTGATGGAATAGTTGATGCCTTTGATCTTGAAGGCGGTCGAGAGGTTTGCGCTGACTGTCGATGACATGGATTTCGGAACCGCGAAAGGCCCGATCCGCTTGGTCGCACCGGTGTCTTTCACGATGTTATGCGCGGTGAATATCGCCGAAGTCGAAGGACCACCGGACCCGGCGACCAGACCGGTGCGCGGGTTGCTGATCTGATCCTCGGTCAGCCCTGCGTCGGCGATGGCCTGACCCATGGCAAGGTAAGCATATCCTGCACCGTCACCCATGAAGCGTAACGTGCGTTTGTCGATATGATCGGCAAGATTGATCTTGAGTGTGCCGGCGACCCGGCTGCGAAACCCGTGCTCGGCCATTTCCGGGCTCGCGACAATGCCGCTGGTCCCGGACATGAGAGATGCACGCACTTCCTCAGCGTTATTCCCGATGGATGAGACAATCCCTAACCCTGTGACGACGACGCGGCGCATGGCGCTCTCCTTGATCTTTCGGGCCTCGGCCCAGTTTGTCGCACGCTTGGCATCCTCATGGGTACTTGCCGCGCGTTCAATCCCCGTTTGCCGCCATTAGGGCGACAAATCAAGTCATCTGTCGGCTCAGCTTTCCGACAGGGCGACCTTCATGTCCTTGACCATATAGATGACTTCGCCGTCGGCTTCGACGATGCCGTCGGCCACACCCATGGTAAGGCGGCGCGTCTGGATGGCTTTGGTAAAGTCGATCTTGTAGGTCAGCATCTTGCGGTCGGGGCGTACCATGCCGGTCAGCTTCACTTCGCCCACGCCAAGCGCATAACCGCGCCCCTGCCAGCCGCGCCAGCCCAGGTTGAAACCGGTAAGCTGCCACAGACCGTCAAGGCCAAGGCAGCCCGGCATGATCGGGTTGCCGGGGAAGTGGCAGTCAAAGAACCACAGGTCGGGCGTGATGTCGAATTCTGCGGTAATATGACCCTTGCCGTGCGCGCCCCCGTCGGCGGATACATCTGTAATCCGGTCCATCATCAGCATCGGCGGGGCAGGCAGTTGCGCATTTCCCGGACCGAAAAGTTCACCACGGGCACATTTAAGCAGACCTTCTTTGTCGAAACTGGTGGGGTAATCGGCCATATTGTCGCGGCTCCTGCGGTCAGAATTTCAAGTTCATAGCGGTCTAGCATTGCGCAGATGGTGCCCGCAAGGGTGCAGGTGCCAAGGTCATTCAGGGTTTTTATTTGAAAACCATGCACTTTGTCCTCTATATATATCCCGAATGGCCCAAGAGTGTGTAATGACCCAAGTGATGCAGAAGATCAGTTCCGATTGGTTATCGAAGGCCGGCCTGCGGCCAACCCGGCAACGAATGACACTTGCGCAGCTTTTGGTGGGCGATGGTCAACATCGACACGTGACGGCCGAAAGCCTGTTTGACGCGGCCAAGGGGCAGGGCGATGCGGTCTCACTGGCCACGGTCTACAATACCTTGCGCGCCTTTTGTGACGCCGGATTGATGCAAGAGGTTACCGTGGACGGGTCGAAAAGCTATTTCGACACCAACACCCATGACCACCCGCATTTTTTCTGGGAGGACGAGGGTTGCCTGACCGACGCGCCTTCGGATCAGCTGGTGATAGCGAAGCTCCCCGAAGCACCGGACGGGGCCGAAATCGCATCGGTCGATGTGGTTATCCGTCTGCGCCGCAAATCCTCACCGCGTTAGACCGATCGCGCCCATTGGCGTGGCCGTAGGGACACCCCCGGACCTGGCGTTTCATCGGCCGGGTTTTGACGCGAAAAGAAATTTTAAAACCATTGTCCCGGCTCCATCAGGCCCAAATCCAAGAGCTGGCGTGAGTGCCATTCGAACGGCGCGGAGTTGTGCCACTTGAACGTATGGATATCGAACGTGCTACCTGGATTTCTTTTCAAGGCCTTGGCCGTGCGGAATGAACATACCGCCGCTGTGAGGTTATGGTGCCAGGGGCAGGCGTAGGTATTATATTCTTCGTCGTTGAAAGTAAAATTCGTCTGCAGGCGCAGGCCCGGTTTGGCCTTGAACAGAGATATCCTGTCGATCCTGCGCCGGGACGCGGGGACGTGCTCCTCGAACCGCCAACGCAGTCCGCCGTAAAAATCCAACTGGCGGTCTTTGGGAGGTGCCTCAATAGTGTCGCCGGGGCGGGCAAGCGCGTAATAGCCCGAGCGGTCCATATGCGCCTGATCCAGCGATACCGCGTTGGGATACCTGTCCAGATCTTCTGCATAAAGGTCAACGACATACGTAAGCATCGCATCCCGTCGCTCTTCGGTGTGAAAGCCCAGCATTTCGCCGATGCTGCGCGTTTCACAAAACGGGTAGAACAGATATTCAGCATTGTAGCAGAAATACAGCCACTGCCCGGGTGCGGCGTCAATCATCCGGTTGACGGCAGTCTCCAGCGCTAGGTCCCTGTCGGGGTCATAGTCAATGCGAATGACGGTCCCGGCCACATCGCGCGCCAGTTCAAAGCTGGGCGGCATCAACACGATCACCTGGGAAAACCTGTATTGCTGGTGATGCCTTACGGTGGTGTCGATCTCAACGTCATCTTCCACAAGGATCAGGGCGATCGGACCCTTTGCCAACGCGGCTTGCCCTTCGCTTAAAAAGTGATCAAGACTGCGATATTGCATGAAACCCCGACGTCAGTGGATACCCTTTCTAGATCGGCTAAATCGGGACGCATTGCAAGACAACGCTGGCGCTGTTAGACCGCGTTTTTGCACTTCGTATCAACGGACCTTATCATGACCGCGCCCAAAAAGCTGTTCATCAAGACCTATGGCTGCCAGATGAATGTTTACGATAGTGAACGCATGGCCGAAGCCTTGGGCGATACCTATGTCGAAACCAAGACGGCCGCTGACGCCGACATGATCTTGCTGAACACCTGCCACATCCGTGAAAAAGCGGCGGAAAAGATATATTCCGAACTCGGTCGCCTGAAACCACTGAAGACCCAGAACCCCGATCTGAAGATCGGTGTCGCAGGGTGCGTTGCCCAGGCTGAAGGGGCTGAAATTATGCGCCGACAGCCCGCCGTCGATCTGGTGGTGGGGCCGCAATCGTATCACCGTCTGCCTGCAATGGAGGCCCGGGTGCGTTCCGGAAAAACTGCGCTTGATACGGATTTCCCCGAAGAGGACAAGTTCGACAAGATGAAGGGCAGGGGCAAAGCCCGGCGCGCACCTTCCGCGTTTCTGACAGTGCAGGAAGGATGCGACAAATTCTGCGCCTTTTGCGTGGTGCCCTATACACGCGGTGCCGAAGTGTCGCGCCCGGCAAGCCGGGTCCTGAACGAAGCGCGCGAATTGGTCGAACGCGGGGTTCGCGAGGTGACATTGCTGGGCCAGAACGTGAATGCCTATCATGGAGCCGGCCCCCAAGGTGCCGATTACACGCTTGCGCGTCTTATTCGTGAACTCGCGAAAATCGACGGGCTGGAGCGTATTCGTTATACCACCAGCCACCCCAACGATATGGATGATGAACTGATCGCCGCCCATGGCGAGGTTGAAAAGCTGATGCCCTATCTTCACCTTCCTGTGCAGTCGGGGTCAGATCGTATCCTCAAGCGGATGAACCGCAGCCACACCGCCGAAAGCTATCTCAGGCTGATCGAACGTATCCGCGCCGCCCGTCCCGACATCGTCATGTCGGGCGATTTCATCGTTGGCTTTCCTGAGGAGACCGACGCCGATTTCGAGGCGACGATGGATCTGGTCCGGACAGTGAACTATGGCTATGCCTATTCATTCAAGTATTCGACCCGTCCCGGCACCCCGGCAGCAGAGCGACCCCAGGTGGATGCGGCGGTGGCCGATGCGCGCCTTCAACGTTTGCAAGGGCTTATCACCGATCAGCAACGGGCCATTCAAGACGCGATGGTGGGGCGAGACCTTTCGGTTCTGGTCGAAAAAACCGGGCGTGACGACGGGCAGATGGTGGGCAAATCCGAATATCTTCATTCCGTTCATATCGACAACGCCCGGGCCGCGATAGGTGAGGTCGTAAAGGTAAGAATCGTAGACGCAAAAACCAATTCATTGACCGCGCATCAACTTTGAGACGAAAAAGCCAAGACGTCGGCCCGGCTGATTGTCATGCAATTGGTCCACAATTGTCGCGTATTGGCCTAAGTGTTGCCATAATATAATAAATACCGCTGCATTCTTACTTCACAGAACCGTTAATACCTCTTAATCTCTCGATATTATTGCGGAAAGCTGCGGTGCTTCGGTGTCTTTGCGGTCTTTTCAGCGGGGGACATAAGAAAAAGGACGAAGGCTGTGTTAGACACATTTTCCAAAGGGCTTCGGCTGTTCGCTGGTACGATGATCGCCGCGACATTCGTATTCCAGGCATCGGTTGTCGATGCTCAAACCAGATCGCAAGGTGGGCGCGACAAGGGGCAGTATATCCCTACGATCTGGGTTGACCCGGATGGGTGTGAGCACTGGGTGATGGATGACGGCGCAGAAGGGTACATGACCCCTAACGTCAGCCGCCAGGGCATTCCGGTCTGCCGCCGGGGCAATGTCTGCGGCGTCATGAATACCGATCAGTTTTTTGCGACTGACAGCTACCGTATCAATCAGCAAGGCAAGGCGCGTCTGGCCGAGTTTTTTAAAACTACCGGCGCGGTTTCGTATATCATCAACGGCCATACCGATAGCCGCGCCTCTGACGAATACAACATGAGGCTGTCGTTGAACCGGGCGAATTCGGTTGCGGTCATTGCCAAGCAAACCGGGGCACGTATCGCGGATGTCCGGGGTTACGGCGAACGTCTACCGGCGGCACCGAACGGCACGGCGGCTGGCATGGCGAAGAATCGCCGTGTCGAAATTATCTGCATCCGCTAGGGGGATAAGAACGTGATAAAAACAAAAGTTATATTGGTCGTCGCCAGCGCCTTGGGCCTCGGGGCATGTGCGGATTTCGAAGGCCGCGGGTATCCCGCAGACAAAAGCATCGACCGCGGCATCGACACCAAACACCTTAGCCAATTGCAAGCTGGCATCTGGGTTGATCCCAACGGGTGCGATCACTGGATCATCGACGACGGTCTGGAGGGTTACCTCAGCCAGCGTCTGGATAAATATGGCAAGCCGGTCTGTTCGGGTGTGGCCCAGCCGACCTATACCGTGGGTGATTTCAAGGGCGGATCCCGGATCCCCGACCCCAACTGATCTTGCTGGGCGATCCCATCGTTCTCGGGCCGGGGCGTTTTGCGCCTCGGCCTTTTTTGTCTGATATCGAGGGTTCTCATTTGCTGCGAATGCCCCATATCGTTAAATGTACACTCTCGAATAGGAACAGGCTTTGAGCTCCAGTGAAATTATCCCGCCTTCAGGCACCACGTCACAACTATTGGAATACCCCGATAACAGGCTGTTGATCGACCTGTGCGGTGCCTACGATGCGCATCTTGCCGCCATTGAGAAAGCTTTTGGCGTACAGATTGTCAGGCGGGGCAATCAGCTTTCGGTGATGGGCGAAGACGACGCGATCGTACGAACCGCATCGGTTCTGGATACGCTTTATGCCCGCCTGGAAGGCGGCCGGGGCATAGAACCTGCCGATGTCGATAGTCTGCTGCGAATGGGCGATTCCGCTGTTGGAACAGGGGTGCGCGCAGGTGACCAGCTAGAAATGCCAATTCTGGGTGGCATCGAAATCCAGACCCGGAAAAAGCGCGTCGAACCGCGTACAGCGGCACAAAAAGCATATGTGCATTCGCTATTCGCCAATGAACTGGCCTTTGGTATCGGGCCGGCGGGGACCGGTAAAACCTATCTGGCCGTCGCAGTGGGCGTGTCGATGTTCATCGGCGGACATGTCGACAAGATTATCCTGTCGCGCCCCGCTGTCGAAGCAGGGGAGAAACTCGGTTATCTTCCAGGTGACATGAAGGACAAGGTCGATCCGTATATGCAGCCGCTATATGATGCGCTGAATGATTTTTTACCGGGCAAGCAACTTGCCAAACTGCTCGAGGATAAAAAAATCGAGATCGCCCCATTGGCCTTCATGCGGGGGCGTACCCTGTCGAATGCCTTCGTGGTACTGGACGAGGCGCAGAATGCCACCTCCATGCAGATGAAAATGTTCCTGACACGTCTGGGCGAAGGGTCACGTATGGTTATCACTGGTGACCGGACCCAGATCGACCTGCCGCGCGGTGTCGCCTCGGGGCTTCAAGACGCCGAACGGCTGCTCAAGTCCATCCCCAAAATCAGCTTCAACTACTTCACATCCAAGGACGTGGTGCGCCATCCTCTTGTTGCCGCGATCATCGAAGCATACGAAGCAGATACAGGTCACGCATGATCTCTGGTCCTTTCATTTTGCCTCGTAAACTCCGGGGGTCCGGGGGCTGGCCCCCGGTCTGCCAATGATGGATGATCTCCACATCGTCGAAGAAGACCGGCGCTGGTCCGCGCTTGATCTGGCTGCCTTGGGCCAGCGGGCCGTCACCGCGACCTTGCGGCATCTCGACGTCGATCCCTCCGCCGCCGAGGTGTCGATACTCGCGTGCAATGACGATCGCATTTCGGCACTGAACGCTGATTATCGTGGCAAGCCTGCGCCGACCAACGTGCTAAGCTGGCCGTCCCAGGAACGCGGGGCCCCGGACGACGGCGGTATTCCGCTTCCGGCAAAGCCGGATTTTGACGATGTTCTGGAATTGGGTGATATCGCTATCTCTTACGATACCTGTTCGACCGAAGCCCAAGCGATGGGCAAATCCATGGCCGATCATGTGACGCATCTGCTTGTGCACGGCGTTCTGCATCTGCTGGGGTACGACCATGAACGCGACGCGGATGCGGCGTTAATGGAGCAGATCGAAGTGGAAGTACTTGGCAAACTGGGGTTGGATGACCCATATAAGGAGAACGCGGGAACACTTCCTGCATCAACACATGAAGACAGGACCTGATGGGCGAGACAGACGGATCATCTGAGGCGGCGCACAGCGCGCAGCCCGAAGACACATTGATAGCGGTTGACACTGAAGATTTAGAGGACGCCCCAAAAACGGGGGGGTTCTTCTCACGGATGATGGGGGCCCTCAGCACATCTGATGCCCTCGACGAAGAAGAGACTACGGCCGCGCAGGCCGACAGGTTATCGGCGCGTGGCATGATGAACTTGCGTCGGATGAGGGTCGACGACGTCGCCGTTCCCAAGGCAGATATCACCGCGGTACCGATTACCACCAGTCTGGAAGAACTGGTAAGCGTTTTCAAGGAAAGCGGCCTGACACGCCTGCCGGTCTATGACGGCACGCTCGATACGCCGGTGGGCATGGCCCACCTCAAGGATCTGGCCTTGACCCATGGCTTCAATGGCAACACCGAAGACTTCGATCTGGCCGCGATGCTGCGCCCGCTCGTTTACGTGCCGCCGTCGATGACGATCGGGGTTCTGCTCACCAAGATGCAGGCAGAGCGGCGGCATATGGCACTGGTCATCGATGAATATGGTGGCGTTGACGGGCTGGTTACCATCGAAGATCTGATCGAACAGGTCATCGGGGAAATTGAGGACGAACACGACGTCGACGAAGGCAAATACTGGACCGTGGAGAAACCGGGCTGTTATCTCGCGCTTGCCAAGACCCCCCTCGATGATTTCGAATCCGAGATCGGCCACTCCCTTACCGACCATGACGACGTGGACGAAGAGGAAATCGACACCCTCGGGGGGCTGGTCTTCATGCTGTCGGGGCGCGTTCCCGCACGTGGTGAAGTCGTCGTGCACCCCGATGGGCCGGAGTTCGAGGTGATCGACGCTGACCCACGCCGGATCAAACGTCTGCGGGTACGGATGCCAGGCAAATCATGATGCCAACCGTAAGGCGTACGTGGCTGCGGTTTGCCGGTGCTCTTGGCGCGGGTGCCGTGGGGGCGTTTGGTCAAGCTCCTTATGATATGCCGGCTGTCATGTTCCTCAGCGTCGTGGCGCTGGTGTTTCTGTTTCGGTACAGCCCTCGACCCATGCAGGCTGCCGCCGTCGGCTGGGGCTTCGCAGCGGGTTACTTCATGCATGGTTGGACCTGGCTGCTCTCTCCGTTCATGGTCGATGCCGAACGCTACGCCTGGATGGCCCCTTTCGCCCTGGTTTTGCTATGCGGTGGGCTTGCCCTGTACTGGGGGCTGGCGTTCGGAATAGCGCGCTGGCTGTCGCCCCGATCCTGGCCGTTGATCATTTTGCTGCCGACCGCGGAATTGCTGCGCGGCTATCTCTTTACAGGTTTTCCATGGGGCATGTTCAGTCAGGGCCTGGTGAATCTCTGGCCCGGTCAGGGGCTGGCTGTAATCGGGCCGTATGGTATGACCCTGTTGTTTGTCGGCCTTGCCGTTGCCTGCGCGCGTCCAGCAAGTGGCTTGTTCGTGCGTCGCGCGGGGATGTACGCGCTGTGGGGTGTCGCAGCCGTGTTGCTGATCGTACCGTTCAGCCGGTCCGAGGCCGCCTTGACCGATTTCACCATTCGGATGGTGCAGCCTAATGCCGCACAAAAAGACAAGTGGGACCCCACGAAAATTCCCGAATTCTTTGATCGCCAGCTTGCCTTCACCAGCGCTCCGCCCGCGCCGGGCAGCCGGCAACCGGATCTGATCCTTTGGTCGGAAACCGCCATTGCCTGGCCGCTTGACCTGGCACAGGGCGCGCTTGACTACATCAGCGTTGCTGCTGAGGGCAAGCCTGTGGTGCTCGGGGTGCAGCGTCGCACCGAGACACAGTTCTATAACTCCGCGATCCTGCTTGGGGCTTCAGCGAACGTGACGCAGACCTATGACAAGCACCACCTGGTGCCATTTGGCGAATATGTTCCCTTTGCCGACGTGGTGAACCGTTGGGGCATTCGCGGTATCGCGTCACAGTTCAATTCCGGGTTTTCTGCCGGTCCCGGCGCAGAGCTGATGGATCTGGGGCCCTTGGGTCAGGCCCTGCCACTGATCTGCTACGAAGCGGTGTTCGCACGCGACGTCAACGCGGCCCCCGAGAGACCCGCGTTCTTGATGCAACTGACGAATGATGCGTGGTTCGGCAAGGGGCAGGGGCCGTTGCAACACCTTGCGCAGGCGCGGATGCGCGCAATCGAACAGGGCCTGCCGATGGCGCGTGTCGCCAATACCGGCGTGTCGGCGATGATTGACCCCTGGGGGCAGGTCACCGCAAGCCTTGCACTGAACCAAGCCGGTTTCCTTGATGCGCGCCTGCCTGCCCCCCGTGCGGCAACGATCTATAGCAAGTTGGGGGAGTGGCCATTTCTTGCGGTTTTATTCGCCGGGTTCGGGGTGCTGGTCATCAGTCGCTCCAGAAGGTCGGAGAAAGTTAGAGTTTGACCCGCCTGCTCGTCAAAGTTAAGCCCTATGTATCGGCCACAACGGCTTCCTGACGTGGCTACGAAACCTATTGGAGCACTAAATGTCCCGCATGAATTATACCTTCACCTCGGAATCCGTTTCCGAGGGCCACCCAGACAAGGTCTGCGACCGGATTTCTGATGCCGTTCTCGATGCCTTTCTGACTGAAGAACCCGAAGCGCGGGTCGCCGCGGAAACCTTTGCCACCACCAATCGCGTGGTCATCGGCGGCGAAGTCGGCCTGTCGGATAAAGACAAGCTGAGTGAATATATGGGCCGGATTGAAAGCATCGCCCGTGCTTGCATCAAAGACATCGGCTATGAGCAGGACGAGTTCCACCACGCCACATGCGAGATTACCAATCTGCTGCACCCGCAGTCCGCGCATATTGCGCAGGGTGTGGATGCGTCGGGCGACAAGGAAGAGGGTGCCGGCGATCAGGGCATCATGTTCGGATTTGCCACCACCGAAACACCCGAACTCATGCCCGCGCCGATCCATTATGCCCATGCGATCCTACGCCGACTGGCCCAAGCCCGCAAGGACGGCACTGAACCCACATTGCGCCCCGACGCGAAAAGCCAGCTTTCCGTGCGCTATGAGAACGGCAAACCGGTCGGTGTGTCTTCGATCGTGCTGTCGACGCAGCACGCGCATGAAAGCCAGACCAGCGCCGACATCCGCGATATCGTCGAACCCTATATCACCGAAGTCCTGCCCGAAGGCTGGATCACCGCCGACACCGAATGGTGGGTGAACCCGACCGGGACTTTCGTGATTGGCGGCCCTGACGGCGACGCCGGGCTCACCGGGCGCAAGATCATCGTCGATACCTATGGCGGCGCAGCCCCGCACGGGGGCGGCGCGTTCTCGGGTAAAGACCCGACAAAGGTCGATCGTTCGGCCGCCTACGTTGCCCGTTATCTGGCCAAGAATGTGGTCGCGGCGGGGCTGGCCGAGAAATGCACGATCCAGTTGAGCTATGCGATCGGCGTGTCCAAGCCGCTGTCGATCTATTGTGACACGTTCGGCGGCGACGCCGATGTTGCTGACGCGGCGATTGAAAAGGCAATCGGCCAGATTATCGACCTGACCCCGCGCGGTATCCGCGAGCATTTGCAACTGAACAAACCGATCTATGAACGCACAGCGGCCTATGGTCATTTTGGCCGCGCACCCGAAGCGGATGGCGGCTTCAGCTGGGAAAAGACCGATCTGGTCGATGCCCTCAAATCTGCGCTTTAAGCCGGACTGCATCACAGGGGGGGGCGACCTTTGCCAAGGCCGCCTCCGTTTTGGCCGCAGGGACTGATCGGCAGACCGTTGCGCCCACCCTTTGTGCAGGCTAAAGGCAGCGCCATGACACATTCAGAACGCCCCCGCCGAAATTTTTATGGACGCCTCAAAGGCAAATCCCTCAAGCAAAGCCAGAAGGGCTATATTGAGGAAGACCTTGATGCACTTTCACCAGGCCCTGTCGACTGGGACGCTAATCCATCTCGTGAACCGCTGGATTTGCAGGGCCTGTTCGCGGGCAAGCCGGTGTGGCTTGAAATCGGCTTTGGCGGCGGCGAACACATGGTACATCAAGCGGCCCGGAATCCCGACGTCGGGATCATCGGGTGCGAGCCTTACATCAACGGCGTTGCCATGCTGTTGGGCAAGATACGTCGCGCTGCCGTTGAAAATGTGGCGATCCACCCCGGCGATGCGCGTGATATCTTTGACGTGCTGCCTCAGGGGTCGATTGACCGCGCCTTCCTGCTTTATCCTGATCCTTGGCCAAAAACCCGACATCATCGTCGCCGTTTCGTGACCCCCGAACATCTGGAGCCCTTGGCGAAAGTCTTGAAACCCGGTGCCGCTTTCCGAGTGGCCACTGACATCGAAGACTACGTCCGTCAGACCCTTGAGCAAATCCCGCGCCATGGGTTCGAATGGCTGGCGGAACGTCCCGAGGACTGGAAAGAACCGTGGGACGACTGGATTTCGACACGCTACGAACAAAAGGCACTGCGCGAGGGACGTGTGCCGCATTATCTGACATTCAGGAAGCTATAACCGGTTCGCGGCTCTTTGCGGTTGCGTGGCGCAAGCCGCTGCCTCTGACTGGTCGTCGCCATAGCGTTGTCAGTTGTACGTGCGATCGCGCAGGCTGGCGTAGACGTGACGATGGACGGCACCTGCGTGCTGGTTTATGACAGCGTTCAAATTTTACCTTAGGGGTTTTTCATGTCCAGCCACGCCACACCCGTTCCGATGACGTCTTCTGCTTGCGGTCCGCTAACAGGCACAGCCGAGGTGCCGGGCGACAAGTCAATCTCGCATCGTTCGTTGATTCTGGGCGCCATGTGCGTCGGTGAGACAACGATCACCGGATTGCTTGAAGGTGATGATGTGCTGGATACCGCCAAAGCGATGCAGGCATTCGGTGCCGAGGTCAGTAATCACGGTGGTGGCAACTGGTCGGTACATGGGGTCGGTGTCGGCGGCTTTGCCGAACCCGACGGAGTGATCGACTGCGGAAATTCCGGCACAGGTGTGCGTCTGATCATGGGATCGATGGCGACCTGTCCGATCACCGCCACCTTTACCGGCGACGCGAGCTTGAACGGGCGGCCCATGGCACGGGTAACTGATCCTTTGGCGTTGTTCGGAGCGCAATCTGTTGGGCGCAAAGGCGGGCGTCTTCCGATGACGATCGTGGGCGCGGTTGACCCGGTGCCGGTGCGCTATGTCGTGCCCGTGCCCTCTGCACAGGTAAAGTCGGCGGTGCTGTTGGCCGGGCTTAACGTACCTGGTAAAACCGTGGTGATCGAGGCCGAAGCCACACGTGACCATACCGAACGGATGCTGGCGGGGTTTGGTGCCGAGATCACTGTCGAAGACACCGACGAGGGCCGGGTGATTACCTTGACCGGCCAGCCCGAATTGCGCGCCCAACACGTAGAGGTGCCGCGCGATCCTTCTTCGGCGGCGTTTCCGGTCTGTGCGGCGTTGATCGTGCCGGGGTCAGACGTTCTGGTGCCCGGTATCGGGCTGAATCCGACGCGGGCAGGGCTGTTTACCACCTTGCGCGAAATGGGGGCGGACCTGACCTATGAAAATGAACGGATTGAAGGCGGTGAACCCGTGGCGGATCTGCGGGCGAAATTCTCGCCTCGGATGAAAGGCATCGACGTGCCGCCGACGCGTGCCGCGTCTATGATCGACGAATATCCGGTCTTGTCCGTTGTCGCCGCCTTTGCCGAGGGGCAGACGATGATGCGGGGCGTGAAAGAGCTTCGTGTCAAGGAAAGCGACCGGATCGACGCCATGGCCAAGGGGTTGCGCGCCAACGGTATCGACGTTGACGAAGGCCCCGATTGGTGGGCCGTGCACGGGTTGGGACACGGCAACGTCCCGGGTGGCGCGACCTGCGCCAGCCAGCTTGATCACCGCATCGCCATGTCGTTCATGATCCTGGGCATGGCGTCGAACGCGCCTGTAGGTGTCGATGACGGATCACCGATCACCACGTCCTTCCCGATATTTGAGACGTTGATGAAGCAGCTTGGGGCCAAAGTCACAAAAGGAGTGCTGTGATGTTGGGTTTTACCGTAGCCATTGATGGCCCCGCTGCAGCCGGCAAAGGTACAGTCGGGCGCGCCGTCGCAGCGCATTTTGGTTTTGCGCATCTTGATACCGGCTTGTTATACCGCGCTGTCGGGGCAAAGGTGCTGAATGGCGTTACCGCCGAAGAAGCTGCCGAAACGCTGAAGGCGCGGGATCTGGAGAGTGACCAATTGCGTTCCAGTGCGGTTGCCGAGGCGGCAAGCCGGGCCGCAGCGATCCCCGCCGTACGCAGTGCACTGGTCGATTTCCAACGCAGCTTTGCAATGCGGGCCGGCGGTGCCGTGCTGGACGGTCGCGATATCGGTACGGTGATATGCCCCGATGCCCAGGTTAAGCTGTTTATCACGGCCACCCCCGAAGTACGTGCTGCCCGACGTTTTGCCGAGCTGAGCCGGGTGGATCCGACAGTCACCCTTGAAGGCGTACTGGCGGATGTTCAGGCCCGTGACGCACGCGATAGCAGCCGCGCGGAAGCCCCCCTGCGACCCGCCGAGGACGCGGAGCTTATGGATACGTCCACCATGGATATCGAGGCCGCCGTGGCCCGTGCGATTGCATTGGTGAACGCGCGTCGCGGGGAATAGGCAGCGGTTCTGGCGGAATGTGCCCTTGGGCTGTCCCGGCGTTTGGATTCACAAACGTGTTCATGATATCTGGTGGAAAAACTCTTTTGCATCGGGAACGTACAGTCCCCGCCCGGCGTTTGAGTCTGATGTGTGCGGGCCGTTCGGCGTGCACCATCAGTCTTAAATGGAAAGGAAATTTACCATGAAAACCGCGCAAGAGTATCTCGACGACGCGAATGCTGTGGTCCCGAAAATGGACGTTAAGGATGCGATAGCCAAACATGCGGAGGGTAACGGCATTTTCATCGATGTGCGCGATTCTGCGGCTATCGCCGAAACTGGTACTATCAAGGGCGCGCACCGGGTTCCTCGGGGCATGATCGAATTTCGGGCCGATCCCAAAGCCGAGGCTCTGTATGATCCCGTCTTCAAGAAGGATGCCGAAATCTATCTGATTTGTGGTGCAGGGGGCCAGGCTGCCCTGTCGGGCAAGACTCTGCACGACATGGGATATACCAATGTAACGAATATTGGTGGTTTCCCCGGCTGGAAAGACGCAGGCGGCCCGACCGAAGCCTAACCGTCCAACCACCCTCGCAGAGCCCGTCGGCAAGGCTTTGTGAGGGCCCGCGCGTCAGGCCAGCCCGGTGCACTCTGATAGCGGACTACACCGACAAGTCTGGTTGTGCTTGCGCTTGCCACCCATCTATTTTTCCTTTATATGCGCGAATGTCTAAGGGGCGGCTACAGCTTCGGACACGATATATCAGGCAGGGTCGGTTTTGTCCGGCCCTCTTTGCTTTTTGTGCCGAACACCATCACGGACGACATCTTCAACCATAGACCGGCGGAGACAACCGCGCGGCCAGAAACCAAATGCTAAAGGAAAATCAAGCTACATGGCTATGAACTCAATGGAAGACTTCGAAGCACTTTTGGA